>NZ_LDOT01000023.1 GCF_001029445.1 Photobacterium aquae | reverse complement strand
CAGCAAGGCCAGCAGCAACAAGACAGCAACAGTCAGTCGCAGCAAGGCCAGCAGCAACAAGACAGCAATAATCAGTCGCAGCAAGGCCAGCAGCAACAAGACAGCAATAGTCAGTCGCAGCAAGGCCAGCAGCAACAGGGAGCGGTTAAGCAAAGCGACGAAAAGTCCGACAACACTACCGCCACTGTCACCAAGGACAATGGCCGTCCCGGTAACAAAGAGGATGATACCGCATCAGCATTGGCGGCTTCTGATTCAAAGACTGGGAATGAGGCGATTCAAGCTAGCAATCCCGTACTCAAAAAACTGGAACAAATCCCAGATGATACCAGTGCCCTTATCCGTGCGCAGATGATTCTGCAAGCCCGAGAAAGACGAGCACCAAATCAAACTGATAACTCATGGTAATGTGATAATGAATACCCGAAATTTTGCATCCATTATGCCCCTCCAGCTCAAGCACGCTATGCTGTGTTTAGCCACTTTCATGGGCTTATTTTTCACCTCGGCCACTTATGCAGCTCAAGCGGTTGCCACCGTCAGCAAGAATGTCGTTGGCGTCCATGAGGTATTTCAATTACAGGTATCTATCGATGACAACGTTAATACCAATGCTCTCGATCTCTCGGTATTAAAAGAGCATTTCAACATCGGTACGCCATCAGCAAGTAGCGGCACCCAAATCATCAACGGAACGGTAAGTCGCAGCACAGAATGGACGGTGGCATTAGCCACCAAAGAAATTGGCGAATTTA
Source organism: Photobacterium aquae (assembly GCF_001029445.1). Taxonomy (GTDB): domain Bacteria; phylum Pseudomonadota; class Gammaproteobacteria; order Enterobacterales; family Vibrionaceae; genus Photobacterium; species Photobacterium aquae. The sequence continues at coordinate 282,650 of NZ_LDOT01000023.1, read as the reverse complement.
CGATTCCGAGCTTTCGTATTGGCGCTTCAAGCACAGATCCAATTACAATCACATCACTTAAAACAGCCAGTGACGGGCAAACAAATACAGCAACACCTGATATAAAAGTGATGGCAGACCTTGATAAATCAAGCCTGTACCTTGGTGAAAGCGCCGAATATACGGTACGCGTCCAACTAGGAGAGCAAATACGGCAAGCCTCGCTTACGGCACCATCCGGTGACGGATTAGAGGTCCATCAACTTGGGGAAGATCGCCAAGTCGAGACCGTCCTTAACGGTAAGCGTTACCTTGTTGTTATTCGCAAATACCAAATTACACCAACCAGCGCAGGCAATATTACCCTGCACGGGGCGGAGTTCTCCGGTACTATCATCAAAGGTAGCCGAGGATTTGGCTCGACCCTGCGTTTGCCGTTTAACAAAGCAGCCGAACAAGAAGTGCTACATGTAAAAAACAAACCAGCCGGTTACCAAGGTGTTTGGCTACCTACCGAAGATCTCCAACTTTCCCAGCAATGGCAACCAACAACCAATAGCGTCAAAGTCGGCGAACCTATCACCCGAATCCTTACCCTCAGGGTAAAAAATATCGAACAGAGCCGTCTACCGAACCTAAACCTGACCTATCCATCATCGGTTCGGGTTTACAGTGAAAAACCTGTCTACGGTTCGGATCAAGGTTATACAACAATGACCCTAAAACAGGTCATCATTCCACGCCAAGATGGCACCTTAACACTACCATCACTGGCTATTAATTGGTGGGATACGGCCAACGACAAACAACAAACCAGCAAGGTTGATGGACTCTCGCTCACCGTTATGCCGGGCGATAACCCATCAACTATCGATAACAATACAGCAGCACCTGTCAATCTTGCTCCAAACACCACAGCGAACCCGCAGCCTACGCCAACTCCGCAAACGGCAGAAACCGCCAACAACCCGGTATGGATTTGGGCAACGGGTATTTTCGCAGGATTATGGTTATTGACCATCTGGCTGTTCATCAATGAACGTAACAAACGCCTTGCTTTGATCGCTAGTACCACAGTGTTGATCCCCGGCACTGATAAGGCTATTCCATCACCACTGGCAGGAATGCGTCAGGCTATCAAAGCTAACGATAACATCCAGCTGCAATACCACATGAAAAAGTGGCAACAGGCTCAACCCAATCATCCGCAGGAACAACAGGTTCGTAAACTCATCTCGGCAATCATGGCGAGCTCCTATGCAGCCAAGCAAAGTACAGAGAACGGCAAAAAAGATGAAAGTGTTAAAGATGCTCAAAAAACACTGCTGTCTCTACTGGAAACCATTGAGAAAGAGCCACTACGGAGTCAAACAGATAAGAAACCAGCACTGACCCCCATTGAACCAGAGTAATTAGAACTGTAAATGTATAAAAATGCAGTGATACTTAAAAAGTATTTAACTATTTGGCGCTATCACTGAATTTTATCTCACTCTGAAAGCCCACTCATGTGGGCTTTTTAACAACCCCACATCCTTGTTTTTTACCATTGTTAACATCTGATTTTTTGTGCTCTCAGCATAAGCCAAACGTTTCCATCTCTAGAGAAATGGAATGTTAAATGATGGTTGCACAAAAGTTTATATTGATATGGTATGGAATTATGCCAAAATTCCTGTTACAAAATGTGACGCGGGCAAGATTTCACTCTTCCCGCACCGTCTCTTGCCACCTGTGGACAGGCTGATGTTGGAGACGGTCAATAACTATTAAAATCTGCAGGATGTAATATGAATCAAACACAACCCTTTCTAGCCCGAGTCGCGAACGGCAGCCTCGTAATCCAAATACTCTTTGGTATTATTGCTGGTGTTCTGCTTGCACTCTTCTCAAGTGAAGCCGCTGTCAAAGTTGGATTCCTTGGTAACCTGTTCGTCAGTGCATTAAAAGCTGTTGCACCGATACTGGTCTTCATTCTGGTTGCATCATCTATTGCCAACCAGAAAAAAGGCGCACATACCAATATGAAGCCCATTATTGTGCTTTACCTATTCGGTACATTAATGGCGTCATTGACCGCAGTAACCATGAGTTTCCTTTTCCCAACCACTCTAACTCTGGTAACGAGCGCGGAAGGGGCTACCCCGCCTGAAGGCATCGCCGAAGTCATCAATACACTACTGCTGAACGTTGTCGACAACCCAGTAAATGCACTAATGACCGGTAATTTCATCGGGATTTTGGCATGGGCTATTGCGCTGGGCCTATCACTTCACCAAGCCAGCGATGCAACCAAGCAGATATTCCATGACGTATCCAACGGTATCACGCTCATCGTCCGTTTCATTATTCGCCTGGCCCCAATTGGTATTTTCGGCCTCGTTGCCAACACCTTCGCCCAAACTGGCTTCGATGCGCTGATCGGCTACGGTCACTTACTGGCTGTACTATTAGGCTGTATGCTTACTCTTGCCTTTGTCGTTAACCCTGCGATCGTTTTCTTCAAAACTCGCGAGAACCCATACCCGCTGGTACTTCGCTGCCTACGTGAGAGTGGCATCACCGCCTTCTTTACCCGTAGTTCAGCTGCAAATATCCCGGTAAACATGGAACTGTGCAAAAAGCTGGATCTTCATGAAGACACCTATTCAGTGTCTATCCCGCTAGGGGCAACCATCAATATGGGTGGCGCGGCTATCACGATCACTATTCTGTCACTGGCAGCCGTACACACTCTCGGAATTGAGGTCGACCTTGCAACAGCCATACTCCTGAGTATTGTCGCTGCGGTTTCTGCTTGTGGTGCATCGGGCGTTGCTGGTGGTTCGCTACTACTGATCCCTCTCGCCTGTAGCCTCTTTGGTGTGCCGAACGATGTGGCGATGCAAGTTGTTGCAGTTGGCTTCATTATCGGTGTCATCCAAGACTCAGCCGAAACGGCGCTTAACAGTTCAACTGATGTCATCTTTACAGCTGCGGCATGCAAAGCCGCTGAAGCAAAAGCACAAACTGCCCAACAAAATACTGCTGCATAAGATCGACATTAATATCCATAATAAAACAGCATAAAAAAAACAGGCCAATTGGCCTGTTTTTTTATATGTCGATGATTACGAAATACTTATTGCTCGACTTCAAAACCCGGAACAAACACTTCTACACGACGGTTTTTCGCGCGACCTTCCTCTGTATCATTCGGCGCAACAGGCTCTAACTCGCCCTTGCCTTGTACAACGATGCGGCTCTTATCAATACCAAACTGGTTAGATACATAACCAGCTACAGCTTGCGCACGCTCTTCAGAAAGCTTCTGGTTATAGGCTTCACGGCCTCGGCTATCAGAGTGGCCCACTACATACAGGCTAGTCTGCGGGTAATTCACCAACTGCTGCGCAACTGGCTGGAGCATCTCAATATCAGCCTGACTTAGCGCATCACTATCAAACGCAAATGGCAAAATTGCACCAACCGAAGGAACCTTCACAATTTGTGGCACAGGCTCTGGCTCAACAACAGGCTCAGGTTTCGGCTCAACAACAGGAAGTGGCGCTGGAGCACCCCAGTGGTAAACCAGACCGACACCATAGAAATGTACATCCGTCTCGCCTGGGATCTGGGTATCACCAACTTGGTTGTAGTATTGATATTCAAGACGTGCTGACAGATTGTTGCTGAAGTAGTATTCAAGACCGACGCCAGCAGTACCAGACACCCCGGTATCGTCTTCGTTGATCACGCCATTATCAACATCGAACCCTGCAGCACCCAACTTGGCATAGATATCAAACTCTTTTGAGACCTCGTAAGTAAACTTACCAACGAGATCCAATGCCTGAACTTCATAGCCATCATTGGCGAAATCAAGTTGGCCTAAATACGTATAGCCACCTTCTAGGGCAAACCACGGGGTAAAGTTATAACCAATAAAGGCACCGCCCCCCCAGTCATCTTTTTCCGCATCTACATTCTCGATTACCCCGTCCAGGCTACTGAAACTTGTTCCGCCGACTCGAGCACCAACATACCACGGGTTATCTGTTGCAGCCTGAACCGCACCAGACACCAACAAGGCCAATGGAAGCACTTTGAGTAATTTTGTCATGATTTACGTCCCTTATTGTTATTTTTGCCACTACTTACAATGTACGTTACCACTTTAAAACCAAGTTTATGATAACAACATCCCACATAAGTATTAGAACAAATTTAAGACGTCATACAAAATAATTACAATTATTTTTTCAAAGTAAAACAATGGGCAATAACAAAAGGCAAACGAAATAGGAAATATGAGGGACTTTGGGATATTCAACACCCACCTAGTACGGAAATGTGCATCGAGAATGATAAAAAGCAAGAATAACCGGCTATTCCTGCTTTTTTAAATACGAACCTGTTATGCCAAGATGCAGCAAGGCATAAACAGACTAACCTTTGTGTAATTCCAGCATAGCTTCAGAGGTTACGTCGTCTACCGACAGGAACATATATTCCACATCTCCTCGAGGTGATGTCATCGGGTTAAGTGTAACGTTCTGGTACATGAACGGAGCCTGCTGGGTAATAGGACGGACATTACGACACTTAAACAGGTATGGCCGCTGACGCCAAATCAGAAAGCTACGGCAACCAAGATTAAAAACGGGTTTAGACTTCGCTTCAAACCAAGGCCTTGGAACCTCAGGAAATACATCAAAGAAGCACTTACCCAACACTTCATGCGATTGCTTGCCACTGTGGTGGGTCATAAACCCGTTCCAAACATGGATTGTATATTCACGGTCAAGGACGATCAGACCCATATCCACATGCTGGACCATATCTACCATCCAGTGAAACTGCTCAAACTCAGCAGGTAATGACAGCATGACTTAATCCTCATCCATCAAGTAGGCTAATTTATTGTCCAGCAACGGCAGCGACTCATCGACGAACATCAACAGCATATCGCACTTGATGCCAGTCCCCTCGATACCGTAACTTACCTCGAATGTCATCGTACGACGCCAATTACCTGCGGTTTTATCTATCATACGATCAATCGGGCTATGCTGACCCAACACAACTGGGTGACTTTGATAGAATTTTACTTCAGCCTGCTGGCCCAAACCTTTCAAGAACGAACCGACCAAAATATTACTGACGTCCATCAGCAATTCAAGCTCAATATCCACACCGTCTACAGCAGGGTATTTCATCAAGCCCATCAAGTCAGCAACACTCGAGTCACTGAGCAATACCAAGGCTTCACCGGCAATGCCTTCTCCGCTAAAACCCTGACAAACTCCCGACATCGAACCATTGCTCGCCAGATGGCGCATTGTCATATGCAGTTCGCTGACTTCAAATACATTAACATTTGGCAGTGGCAGGTTTACGAACACATTGAAATGACGGGCCAAAGAGTCAGCGGCACGACCAATGGCAACGTTCGCAACTTCTAAGTAAATATCCCGACGGCGTAGGGTTGGTGTTACCACTCGCTGGATAACCGTGTCGAGACTAAAACTCGACGGGCTAACCAAATAGGTATTAAGCCAGGTTTTCAGCTCCGCCTTGTCGACTGGTTTTTTCAAAAACTCCAGAGCACCAAGGGATTTAACCCGAGCCTGAGCCTGTGGTTGAATATCCCCTGAAACGACAATAACTTTAATCGCAATCTGTCGCTCGCGGATCGCAGCAAGCGTTTCGTAACCATCCATTTCTGGCATGGTCAAATCAAGAAACATCAGATCAAACTTCTGCTTCTCAAGTAACGCCATTGCTTCAACACCGTTTGCCGCAAACGTTACCGTGGCATCCAGTGAGGATGGCAGCGCCCTTGCCATCTGCTTCCTAGCTAACGCCGAGTCATCACAAATCAAAATCGATGCTGACATTTTCTCTCGCTTCTTGTTATATTTTTTATGCCTGTGAAAGGCTTAGGTATAGATAATATCAGTTGATTCTCCTGCGGTCTTGCAAAATATCGCACTGAAACATATTCACCCAACAGCACATTGCGCCTTAGGCATCTGGCTATTGAGTGCATAAAAAGCATTCCCTTTTTCGTTTCCAATATGAACCAACCCAAGTAAAATCGGCGTATAACGATGCTGGAATTGAATAACAAATTGGTCTTTATGAAAAATCATGGTTTACCGATTACAACCACGCCATCACGATTGAAAGTGGGTGTCATTGGCGGGGGGATCGCTGGCTCGACGATCGCTCTTCGCCTTGCTGAACAAGGGATCAATGTAGCCCTGTTCGAAGAAGGAACATCACTGGTCAACGGACCGCCAATCTGCCATCTCCATGCCGGCGGTAATCTATACCGCGAAATTTCAAATGAACAATGCGTCACGCTGCTGAAACAGTCTATTGATAGCTTGCGTGTATTCCCGCATACCGTGAATGTTCGACCAACGGTTATCGCAGTGCCAAGCCATGATCATGGCGAGCCTTCAGATCTGATCCCTCGCCTTGAGTTATTGCGCAATACCTATCAACAAATGGTCAATGAAAATATTGCCAACAAGATGATCGGGGAGCCAGAGCAGTACTTCACTCTTTATAGCAAAGAGAAACTCTGCAACCTTGCCCGTCGAGAAATACCGTCTGCCCCAGCAACACTGGATGATTGGATGATCCCTGTTGCGAAACATATCGATCTGGATAAATTCAAATTCCCGCTGATCCTCGTCCAAGAATACGGCTGGAGTATTTTCCGATTGGCAGCCTCCGCTTCGCTCGCCCTTGAGCAACTGGCAAGCAGTGAAGTGTTTACATCCACCAAGGTGACAAATTTAGAACAGACAGGCAATGGTGGCTGGAACATTCATTACCAATATTATGATCCTACGGCTCAAGACCATATTACCCAAGAAATGCCGGTAGATTTCATCGTCAATGCTTGCGGCTACCAAACAGGTACTATCGATAATTATGCCAATCTGCAGCGCCAGAGGCTGGTCGAATTCAAAGCTGCTTATGTTACCCGCTGGCCCGACTGTAACGCTGTTTGGCCCGAAGTAATTTTCCACGGGGAACGCAGTACTCCACAAGGCATGGCACAATTGACCCCCTACCCGGATGGCTATTTCCAACTCCACGGCATGACAAACGACATAACCCTGTTTAAAAACGGTTTAGTCAGCAGTAGCAAGCTCTCCGCCCAACCGGAGCTGGATACGACATTCACCGAAAAACTTCGTCACGGATGGCAAAAAACAGAAGCAGACATGCGCTCACAACGTGCCATAGAGCATATGTCGCAGTTTGTACCGGCCTATCAAAGTGCAATGCCAAGCGGTGAGCCGCTATTTGGCGCCCAGCAAATTCCAGGCTCTGACGTCACGCTCCGTGCAGCGGATATTTCGTTTGACGGTAACGGCTATGCACGTACCGAAATCGTGAAGGGCTCCTCGGCACTTTCTGCTGCCGACGGGCTGATCCGCCATTTTGTTGCCCAAGGCTGGATTGAGGATAGCGCTGATAGCAATGAACGAGAGCAACAGTTCCCTGTGGCATTATCCTTCGATGAACTTGCCATTGAAGAAAAGGCAAAGGCGCTGGCTGTTCTGCGTGGCTATCCGACAGCACTCGCTGCCACTTACTCATTCCCCACAAAATCATAATCGATTGGTATAACACTGAGCTTGGCGGGATGAATAACCGCCAAGCTGTGCAACGCATAATAGCGACATGAATAGAACTGTTAACGGTAAAAGACCGCCAGCCAAATTGTTTCTGCCTCGGGATCAGTCCAACTGACCCGATGCCGTTGGTGGGCTGGTATATTAATATAATCCCCTTCAGCCAGAGTCACTTCTCGTCCCTCTTCAAAAAGGATCCGCGCTCGTCCTCTCACCACCATCACCCACTCATGCTCTTCTTGATCGTACCAATCACCCTCCGCAGTTGTATGGCCCTTGGAAATGATCCGTTCGATACGAACATGGCCAGCAGTGACAATATCTTCAAAACATTCATTCGGTAAACACTGAGGAAGATCGGCAAGTATGTTGCCCATGGCATTTCTTCTCCACAAAAAAGGCGGGATATGATCTCCCGCCTGTTACAATGATTATGATTACTGTGTATCAGCTAGTTGGCCTAGGTAGCTCAATATCGATTTTCTTATTAAGGGCTTCAAGCTCTGTTTGCAAATCAACCTGCTTGCTTTTCGCCTCTTTGACTTTATTTAGCTTGGCTTCATATTTGTCACAATCTGCCTGCGAGACCCAATTCCAGCTTGTACCAGATTTAAACTCATCACACGCCTGCTTGAACTCTTCAGCAGTTCGCTGGGCCTTCTTGACATCCGCTTCTGAAAGCGCAAGCTGCTTTTGCAAAAGCAATTGCTGTTGATACAACTCTTTTGAGTTATCCAGCACTTTTTTCTGCTGCACCGCCGTCGTTGTTAGTTTTTCAACTTGAGTATCCAACTTTTTCTTGGTGACGACCAATGTCTTCTGTTCGGTTTGCAGGGCTGCTATCTGCTTTTCAAACGCTTCCTTCTGAGCGGCTATCGCATCTGATTGCAAGGCCAATTGTGCCAATAATAGTTCGTGACGCTGAGCTGCATCCGTTTCATACTGGCGGTATTGCGTCGCTAGGGCATTATTCTCTGCCTGAACGTTTGTCAATGTTTGCTGAAGCGCATCGTACTCAGCCTGTGTTGGGCCAGGAAGCATAATCCACACACCTGATGCCACTACACCACCCAATACCATCCCAGCCAAGAAAGAGTGTTTAGAAAATACCATAGCTATCCATTTGGTTTATAAGAGTCCGGAACAACCTTAACTCTAACATGACTTTGTCAGGTTTATATCAGGTTAAGCCTAGTCTGAATATGATCTAGGATCTGTTTTGTTACCAAGTTACCTATCCGGCAAATTCAGGGCCAAATCACCTGGTTTTATCCAGCCAATTTTACGCAATAACTCTGAAAAACATAATGTTAATAAAGCCGGCAGGACAAAGTGCATCAGCAAAATAACCGTGTATATTTCGCTGTTGTGCCAACCTGCTTCTTCCAAAGCTACTATCGACTGAATCTGCCCAACTAACCCCGATGTCCCCATTCCGGCACCCAACGGCGTGTTTTTCAACTCAAACACCATGATTGCAATCGGCCCTAGAATCGCAGAGGTGAGAATCGTCGGAATCCAAATCCGATAATTTCTGACGATATTGGGCATTTGTAGCATCGATGTACCAAGTCCTTGGGCAACCAAGCCAGCCCAGCGATTTTCGCGAAAACTCATCACCGCGAACCCGACCATTTGAACACAGCAACCAACAGTAGCAGCACCGGCAGCCAAACCGTTCAAACTGAGCATAATTGCAATAGCAGCACTACTAATGGGCAGAGTCAGCGCCATCCCCATCAAAACGGAAACCGTCACCCCCATCAACAAGGGTTGCAAACGGGTTGCCGACATAATCAGATCACCCAGCGAATACATCATCTCGCCAATATAGGGACCTATAAAAGTGCCGATCCAAACACCCACGCCAATAGTCACTGCGGGGGTCACCAAAATATCGACCTTAGTTTCATTAGCCACCAGCTTACCGCACTCGGTCGCTATCAAGGCTGCAACAAATGCCCCAACCGGTCCCCCAAGCGCTGCCCCTGCGGCACCGACTGTGGTAACAGAAAACAATACTAACGGCGGAGCCTGTAACGCATAAGCCGTCGCTACGGCGATAGCCGGGCCTGTCATCTGCTTGGCAAGCGGCCACAATGTTTCGGTAAACAACGTGATCCCGAACTTTATCCCGATGGTGTTAAGGATAGAACCGATAAGCAACGAGGAAAATAGCCCCAATGCCATGAAACTCATCGCGTGGACAAAATAGACCCTTGACGATAATGAGATATTTTTACGCTCTAGAATCGACTGCTCGGGGTGGAATTCTGGGAAATCGGGGGTTCGGGACATAATTGCGGACACATCCATTTACAAAAGGCCATAGATTCTAGCTATCCCACAGCTACGATTCAAAGCCCGCTCCCATTTTTCAAGCGTTTTATCCGGAAAGGTGTGATCTATACCTTACTTATGAAATTCTATTATTGGCTTGATCGGTTAGTTATCACAATGCTCGACAAAGGCTTTAAGCCCTACCCTGTCAACAACCGTAATTTCATTACCTTGTTTGGTGATCAGACCCCGATCGATCAAATCTTTCACCGCCCTACGGTAGACTCGGCTTGTTGTTCCAAAACGTTCAGCTTCCATACCCGCTTTATCAAATGCCCCCAACATGGACTTTTCCTTGGATCGCCGCAGCAAATCATAGGCAATATTATAAGTGATAGGATGCAGTAAACGGTTAGTATAAATATCCAATGAATCTTGGTAATCCACCGCTAACGCACTGGCAAAAAACAAGCTAAATGCCGGAGTCCGAGTCAGCAACTCAGTCAGAGATTGTAGGCAAATTGCCTCAACAGCCAACGGCTGTTCAGCCACCACACTCCACTGGCAGTCTGTCCCTGTGAAATATTCCATCTCGCCAAATACCTGATAATCGCATTCAACCTCGCCCAATTGGAAACGTCGGCCGTTAACCGCTGAAATATTCATGGAAACGCGCCCCGTTGGGACTATATGCAAGTAATCAAGTTCCTGACCTTGGGTAAGAATATCGTCACCGGCTCGAAGATGGCGGGTAAACTTGCGGCATTGAAAAATCGCGCGACTGAAATCTTCCGACTGCGCATCCAAGTGGGCGAAAAATCGACCTGTCGAGTAAGGTTTAATTTGCATGCGGGCTTGTAACTAACTCATAAATACGATCAACGACCGATCCTAGACCTAACCTTATGGAAGCACAACAATATTGTGCTGAGAAACAAACACAGGCGGAATAATAAAGTGGCGGGGTGGAAAATAAGCCCCTAGATTAAAATCACATGGGTATACTTTGTACTCCGATGAATGCAAAATAAAACGATATGCATCAAGGAGTGATATGACCATGATACAGCCAAACAACACATTGCTCACCGTTGAAAAAAAATCACTGAAAGTCGGTGCTGCCGCAAACCTTTTTATGGCTCTGTCTGGCTGGGCCGCATTTCACCTTTCGGGTTCGGAAGCCCTCCTTCTCGACGGGAATTTTTCATTTATCCTGTTCCTATCATCACTGGCCGCCATTAACATCACTGCCGTCAAGGCCACCCGCACCAGTACTTTCCCGTTTGGCCTGTTTGCCGCCGAGTCTTTGTATTCAATGGCGAAAGGGTTACTGATCACCGGGGTGATTATTACCGCCATTACCAGCAACCTTTCCAAAATAGGCAGCTACCTTGCAGGCGATGACTTACCACAACTGAATACCGGCCCTATTCTGCTCTATTCCATCGCGATGGTAACTATTTGCTTTGGTCTTGCTTTCTTCTACCACCGACAAGCCGAAAAAACAGGCGGGATCAGCGCCATGCTAAAAACAGACAAGAGCGCATCGCTAGTCGATGGTGTTATGTCGGCAGGAACCGGATGTATATTGATCATTATTGGTTATGTATCAGCAGATGGTCCTTTTTCCTTTTTGCTCTACATTGGTGATGCCATTATGGTGCTCCTCCTCGCCTGCCTGATGATCAAACAACCGCTAGGCATTGTGAAACAAGCCTTTATTGAAATGGCTGGCGGACGATTATCACAAGGGGATGATTACTCACGAATCGAGCAAACAATTGAAGTACATTTAAGAAAGTACGCCATTAGCGCCGAAGATATCTTCATTTCCAAGACAGGCAGCAGCTTTCTGGCTATCGCCTCGCTATCCGCCAGCAAACTCGGTTCCACCGAGACTTGTACACTGGTTGCATTGAAACATGCAATCCATGATGAACTCTACAACCATTATCCTTTCCTGGATGTCGAATTCACAATAACGGATTAGTACAGGGCATATGGGATCACGGTCACACCGAGTCCCATAGCCTCACGATAGAATAGCCTATTGTTTCTACCCGTTTGTATCTATGTCATCTACCTACTGTATCGCTTCTGGCCAACATCGTTGGGATTTCTTCCAAAAACACCGTTGGGTTTCCCCTGAGTTTGAAACCTCCCCATACTATGCCTCATGGCAACGCTGTGCCAATCAATGTAGCGCTATTCACTGGTCTCCCCCACATATCGCCTCAGGTCATACTCTCAGCTCACTCATCAAGCGTAACCAAACGCTTATCGATTGTGCGGTCACTGTCGTTGAAGACACTTTTGACTTACTTCATCACGACCCTATTGCCTTGCTGGTTACCGATGATAATGGCTGTATCGTCAAACGCACCGGCCATTCAACACTCATCGAAAAACTCGATAGCCTAGGTATTACCGATGGTGGATTTCTTTCTGAAGGAAAAATAGGGACGAACGCTGTTAGCTTGTGCATTGACAGCCACCAGCCCGCAGAGGTCTTCGCAGCGCAACACTTCAATCAACATTTACATCCGTTCGGTGTGTGTGCGGCCCCCATTTTTGATTCATTGGGCAAGTTACGGGGTACCATGGCATTAATAAAAATGGCCACCGAATACCGTCGCGAACACTGTGTCATTGCGGTGTCTTGTGCCAGAGAGATCTCACTTCAACTGCAATTACATTTCGAACAAGAGAATATGAACCGGATGATCGCCATGCATAATGCTACCATGGCCAATGTGGACGATGGTCTAATTGCGTGGGATGCCAACCAGCGTATCATCATGGTAAGCCAGCAAGCCGAAGTACTTTTCCAGCTCAATGCCATCAATGTTATAGATAAAAATATTTTCGATACGATCCGCTTTGCGCCCAATATTTTGGCGAGCTTCGAGCAAAACGAAAATATCTGCCACAAGCTAACGACCGTTGAGATTAATAGCGAATTTATCGAAGCTATTTTGTCTGTAAGCCAGTTGCAAGATGGCTCAACCCTTTTATTTATTCATCCCATCAACAAAATTCGCCAACTCGCACAACAGCAAATTGGGGGAAGTGCAAAATATACCTTTGCCACGCTGGCGGCTCGCTCTAAGCCGATGAAACACTTGATAACCGTCGCCAAGCGCGCGGTCAAATCCAAATCCCCCATACTGCTCTGTGGCGAAGAAGGGGTGGGAAAAGCGTCACTGGCAATGGCAATTCATAACGAATGTGAATTTCAAACCGGCCCTTTTATTACCGTTAACTGCCGGGCGATAAACGATGAAAATATGAACCGCGAACTTTTGGGCTATGATGCCGATAACGGCCTCCCCTCCAAATTCGAGCTTGCCCACGGGGGTACCTTGTTACTGGAAAAAGTCGAGTATCTCAGCCAAGAACTCCAATCAGCCCTGCTTAAAATACTAAAAACAGGATTAATGAGCCGGAGTGATAGCCAGCGGCTCATTCCTGTTAATTTCCAATTAATTACTAGTACGTCATCCGATTTAAGCGCTTATGTGGCACAAGGTTCTTTCAGCCGCCAACTTTATTACGCCATTGCAAACCACGAACTTACCATCCCACCACTGCGCGAGCGCAAGGATGATATTGCCCTGCATATTGAGCGTATCGTTACCGATTACGAAAAACGCCACCATGTCACGATTCATATTGATCCTATTGTCATGGATACCCTGCTCGCTTTTGAATGGCCCGGCAACGATCCTGAACTCAAGAGCAGGATGGAACGCATACTTCTCAATCGCAGCTCAAACCACGTTCAGCTAAAAGATATTCCGGACCATATCATGCAAAATTCTGAGAGCGGCCCATTGCATAGTGTTCCCATGCAAACACTCGAAGAATTGGAGAAAAAAGCAATTATCAATGCATGGAAAGTATACGATGGCAAAATGTGCGACATTGCAAAAGCACTCGCGATAGGCCGCACCACGCTCTGGCGAAAAATCGACAAGTATGGGTTAGCTGACAAAATGCGCTAATGCTGTTCCCCCAAAAAAATTGCAGTAGCTGGAAAATATAAAAGCCCTCATATGAGGGCTTTTCGGTAAATAGATAGACAAGACAATTGGCTAACAACGCCGAATGGCTTCTTTTAATGCTGGCAACAAAGCTGCACTGGCACTGAACTTACCTAAACCAATCGATAGTAGGGTTTCAGTTGCCGTGACATCTCCGGCCATTTCACCACACATACTCACGCTGATACCCGCCTTGTGGGCTGCCGCACATGTTCGTGCTATCGCACTCATAACTGCAGGCTGGAAATAATCTACCAGTTCAGCAACCGCACTGTTCCCCCTATCGGCAGCCATCACATACTGGGTAAGGTCATTGGTACCAATAGAGAAGAAATCCACCTCTTGTGCCAACGCATCGGCATTCAGCACCGCTGCCGGCACTTCGATCATAATACCAACTGGCAAACTCGAATCACAAAGCTCAAGCTGTTGACGCTGTTGCTCTAACAAGGCTTTCACCTGCCGGACTTCATCAACCGTTGCGACCATCGGGATCATTAATTGAATATTCGGCTGCTGCTGATACGCGCGCAAAATAGCTCGCAATTGTGTCGCAAAGAGATCTGGATGGGCAAGACACAGGCGAACCCCCCGTTGACCCAAAAACGGATTGTCTTCTGCGGGCATTGGATAAGCCGCTAACGGTTTATCCCCGCCAACGTCCAAGCTACGAATCGTTACCGGCTTATCACCAAATGCTGATGCAATTTGGCAATAGACTTGGAACTGCTCGTCCTCACTTGGCAACACATCCCGTTGCTGGAACAAAAACTCTGTCCGGAACAACCCGACGCCCTCTGCTCCGCACGCTTGAGCCAGAGCAACATCATCAGGTCCACCAATATTAGCCAATACGCTGACTGTTTTGCCTGCGTGTGTAATAGCGGGAGCGAGAGCTTTAGTGGCGCAGGTTTCAATGTCGTTACGCCATTGCTGACGTTTATCCACTAAACCTTGTTCAACATCTTTTCCCGGCGCAAACCATAGCAGCCCCTCAAAACCATCAAGAATAACGGTATCGCCCGCTTTCACTTGCTCCAAACACCCCTTGGCCTTAACCAATGCGGGGATCCCCATCGCACGGGCTAAAATCGCGCTATGTGACGTTTTCCCCCCCTCACTCAGGCAAACAGCCAACACTTTCGATTTATCCAGCCCAGCGACATCCGATGGCATCAAATCGCGTGCCAGTAAAACAACCGGTTCAGCCAAGCTCATCGCCGGGCCTTTATCCCCCGTTAGCGCCACCATCACACGACGGGCAATATCACGCACATCCGCCTCACGCTCTCGCATGTATTGGCTATCAGCTGCGGCATACTGGGCTGCCAAATCATCCATCACAGACAGCCATGCGCGTTCGGCAATCTCGCCTTTCGCGACCACTTTCTGCAATGCCATCGGGATATCCGGGTCTGCTAGCATCAATGCATGCGCATCAAAAATGGCACCGTGCTCACCAATGGACAGCACCTGCAATTCTTGAACAACATCACCAATGGCGCGCTGCAAAGACGCCATTTCATTCGACTCACCAACAAATTCCCGCTGCGGCACCTCGGGCATCGTTACTGTAAAAATAGCGGCCGGTGCAATGGCCACGCCATCACTGACCCGAATACCCGCCAATGCCCCTTCCGGAGCCTCGCTTTGTACAAGGTGGGTATCAGCATCGCTGTTTGATACATTTTCATCTGCTTGGAAAAAAGAAAAAGCATCGACCAAATCAGCCTCACCAAAATGATCGGCAGCCATAGCAGCAAAGGCATCAATGGCCTCTTGTGCCTTGGGCCCACGGGAACGCACACAGATATCATCACCGCAACGAACCCCAAGTTTGGCAATACTATTAAGACTTTTGGCGCTGGCTTGCTGATCCCCTTTGAGTAACACGGTATCGGCATCAAAACGGGCCATTGCGCGGACAATCGCGGCTGCAGGACGAGCATGAATACCATGTGGGTTTTGTACCTGCCACATAAAACTCAAAACGGGTTGATCCGATTCTTCGGCATCCAGCGAGTTATTCTCATTATCTGTGGGGTTACCGCTACCCAGATGTTCTTTTTTCACATCCAAAGCCGTTTGTGCCTCGACAATCACCGCCTCACGAGACAGCCCCGCAGCAGCTGCTACTGATGCCGCCATCGTGCCTTCCACAATAGGAGCATCAAGCAGCGACACTTTTTCAGCAAGCTCAGGAGCAATCAGCTCCAGCGCCATCTCGGTACTGAGCAGCGCACTGCCCAGATCCATCAGCACCACAACGCCGTCATCATCACAAACCTCTTCGATAGCCCCCATGACCGCGATGGCATCGGTACCAATTGGGTTATCAGGATCATCAACACCTGCAGCAATAGCGATATTCGCTTGCCCTTGGGTCATTTGGGTGGCCAATTCGGCCACCCCTTGGGCAAGTAAAAGACTGTGCGAAACAATTACAATGCCAACCATGATTTAGCACCCTGTCATTGCTTGTTTCAGTGCTTTAATCATCAACATTGATGATGTCGCGCCCGGATCCTGATGGCCGATACTGCGCTCACCAAGGTAACTAGCACGACCTTTTTTCGCCCGCATTTCGATAGTGGATATGGCACATTTCTCGGCACTCTCAACCATTTCATCGAGCAAATACTCACCATCAGTCCCTTTCTCAAGAGCTGTCTTTACGTGTTGCAGCACCGGCAGCCAGACATCGCACATGGTCTTATCGCCCTGCTCCGCCTTGCCGCGAGATACCACACCATCTACGCCGCTCTTTAAATCATCGATAAACTCAGCAAAGCTCAAGACTTCACGCGCCCCCACAGAGGCCGCAGTACGAATAAACAAGGTGCCATACAGTGGGCCGCTGGCTCCACCAATACTCGATAGCAACGTCATACCGGTATTTTTCAAAATGGCCGAAATATTTTGCTCTTGAACTTTCGGCAAGTTCTCTCGCACTTTGCTAAAACCGCGATTCATATTTAGACCGTGGTCAGCATCACCGATATCGCGGTCCAAATCAGTCAGAAAATCCTGATTGCGCGCAAAAGTATCAGCACACAGATTCAGCCATGTCACGATATGCTGCTTTTCAATTTGCATAGACATTATTACTTACCCCACGTCATTGCAGCTGTATTTACTGGCGCATCGTATAGCTCAAGCATTTCTTCATCAGCCTGAAGCAAAGTGATGGAAATACCTTCCATATTGATGGATGTACAGTAATTACCGACAAGATTGCGCACAATACGGATACCCGCTTTCTCGCAATTTTGTGCCAGACGGCGATATACACCGTACAATTCAGACGCGGGGGTCGCCCCCAACCCATTGACCAAAACCACGTAATCTTTGTCTTTGCCAAAATCCGCAATCGGGGTTTCAACCTCATCCCAATCGCCATTCCCACGGTTCCATATACGCAAGGTGCGGCTATAGCCTGTGTTTTCCATGATCTCGGCAAACATCTGATCAACCAACGAATCGACATTCTCGTATGCTCGGCGCTCAATACCCGGCTCACCATGAATACCAACACCGAATTCAACTTCATTGTCTTCCAGCACAAAAGATAGCTGCCCCGCCGCCGGCACCACACAAGCCCGCAATGCCACGCCAAATGAACGGCAGTTATCGTTGATACGGCGAGCCAATACTTCACATTGCTCTAGGCTGTACCCTTTCGCAGCCGCTGCGCCTACCATTTTCTCAACCAATACCGTGCCAGCCACACCTCGACGACCAGCTGTGTACAAGCTGTCTTTTACCGCAACATCATCATCGGTAAGTACGGCTCCTACAGGAATACCATCAGCATGTAACAGCTCAACGGCTGTTTCAAAGTTCAGTACATCACCGGTATAGTTCTTAATAACAAACAACACCCCTTCGCCACTGTTAACCTTCTGACCGCACTCATACATTTGATCTGGTGTTGGTGAAGTGAAAACTTCCCCCGGGCAAGCTCCCGTCAGCATACCCTCACCGATAAAGCCCGCATGAAGCGGCTCATGGCCACTGCCGCCACCAGACACTAAAGCAACTTGTTTTTGTTTTGGTTCGTGCCACATATAGCGCGGTTCATAACTCACTAGCAGCTCAGGGCGAGAAAAGGCCAAGCCTTCCATTTGCTCTTTCACAACGTCTTCTACACGATTGATTAACTTTTTCATGCCATCCCTCTCTTATAATTCGGATTGTGTTTTAATTCGCTCTTCGGCGTATTTGTTCACGTTATTTGCTAAGGTGTTGCCCCATCCTAGAGCCAGTTACCCTCATGACAATGGCATTTTTTTCCGTTTCACAATGAAATGGTACAGACACAAAATCCGTTTCATTCTGAAACAAAAATAAAGAGTATGGCCAATTTCGTGATCACCGACACGCCCTAACAATAGAAACCTATATGAATATCAACCTATCGCCGTCAGGTATCAAGAGAACATCATGCCCCCTACACAACAACACACCCAATTTTAACCTAAACCATTGATTATAAATAAATACAGAACACAACAAGCAAAGTGGGATGATCTCATAGACATGATTAATGGACATTTTCCGTGAGGACATTGGCAAAACAGAAAACGATCGCCTAATCAACCTGATACCCTCAAGCACAAATATCCGCACTAGGAATAGACGATGAATTACTCGCTACTAGCAAAGACATTTTGCTGCCAAAACCACTCATGGCGTTCCAATAAGAAACACTTATTGTCTCTAAAAAGAGCTAGCGAAAGAGAATGGAGTAAACCGAATAGCGATTTCACGTAATGCCTATTTTTCATCTGCGGCCATAACAAAAAGCCCGGTGTATCCTATCGATACACCGGGCTTCAAAACGAACTAATTAACGCTTAAAGACGAATTTCCCAACGTTGCAACGGTTCTTTGGCATCAATACCTTCACGTCCCCAGCGGTCAACACTGTCGATCACCATGACCTTCACGTTTTCCGGCAACATCGCCTTCATCGAAGCTGACAGCTTTTTGGCACTGAGCAACCATAGGGTTTTATCGGTATTTAGCAATTCGACAAATGCCTGCTTGTCTGCCTTACTCCACTCAATTTCAGGGCGAGTATAGCGCTCCACAACAAACAGTTGGTTACCTGACGCAAAATCTTCCAGCTCTGACGAGAGTAGAATCACCGAATCAACCTCGGCTTCAAATAACGCCTGTTGTTGCTGATTGATCAACTGGCGGACTTCAAGCATCAGCGCCTGCTGGTTAACAGCGATTCGATCTGCATGCTCAGGCCAAATTTTCTGAAGATCCTGCCCGACAATGGCAGCCATACGGGTAATATTTGCAGGATTTAGCCAGCTATATGGCGAAATAGAGCCGTCAGCCAAACGCAGGGCCGCGACCCCTTGTGCACGAGGCGAGATGGCCTGCGATGCATCAATTTCAACAATACGGATATTACCCTGACGAGCATGAACATAGAGTGGGTCCGCCGGCCACACCGCAGACAGCGTAATGACCGCCTGAGCACCTTGAGCTGCTTTCACCGTTGCCTCTGCCCCTTTGCTGGCAAACCAGTTCGGCAGGCGGTTCATACCATAGCGCTTAGGGGGTAGAAACTCGGTTTCCAGTGCAGTACCCCGCGTCAACTCTGTTGCCAACATATAGGTAACCGGTGTCGCGGTCAGAATATCCTTGGCCATTGCTGGCGTTGCTAGCACCGCCAGCGCCATCGTTGCCAACAACGCAAAAGCTTTCGTTCTAGCCGGGCGCGAGATGTGTTGTGTGTTGTTTAATGTCATATATTTATCCTTTCGCACCAAAACTATTTACGAACAATGCGATAGCAGGTCGCCAGCAAGAAAAACGTCGCCGATACGATAATGATCGCGGCCCCAGAAGGCACAGGCAGTTCAAGCTCCATTGGCAAAATCGTACCGACCAAACAGCTTACCGTTGCCAGCAAAGCCGATACCAGAACAAAATCACCCATCTTGTGAGTCATCAGTCGAGCGGTAGCACCAGGGATCAATAACAGTGCCCCAACCAGTACTGCACCGATAATTTTCACCGAAGCGATAGTGACCAAAGTTATCATCATTACAAACAGGTAATCGTAAAAATGCGTCGCATGGCCACGTACACGGGCAATATCCGGACTGATACAAGTCAATAAGATGCGGTTAAACGTCGGGATTAATACCAGCGTTATTAATAAACAGCTTACTCCAAGGATAAGAATATCCTGATCCGTTACAGTCAAAATTGAACCAAACAGCACGTTTTCAAGCATATGGATGTTAATTTTGCGAGCAACATACATTAACAGGGCGGCACCAACAGCCAAGGCTAACGCCAAGAATACCCCAACCAATGTATCGTAAGGCACGTTGGTACGATTACGAACAAAGTGCAATAGCAGAGCAAAAACCATACAAAAACAGAACAAGCCGATAATCGGGTTCTCCGGCGGCTCACCTAACAGCACCCCCAGAGCGATCCCCGTCAGGGCCGCATGGCCAACAGCCTCTGAGAAGAAGGCAAGGCGCTTGGCAATAACCAATGTCCCCAAACCACCTAGCAGCGGCCCCACCAGCAAAGCGGCCACAACGGCATTGACCACAAAGGCATAGGAGAAACTCTCACTTAACCACCCCGCCTCAACGCCCATCAATGCCCAATGGCGAATCATCTCCATCATGCGGCTTGCTCCCGTGCGATCTCACCCATCACTTCAGTCTGACTCGTGTAATGATTAAACAAGCGCTCAACTTTTTCAGGCGTCAACACGTCGGCAACACTGCCACTGTCGATCAAAGTACGGTTGACCACATGGACTTTGGCATCCAAACGGCGTACCGCACTCACATCATGGTGAACCGCCAGCAGGGTCTTGCCTTCGGCTACGAGCTCTAAAATCAACGCTTCCAAATAGCGGACACCTTGCTCGTCCATTCCTGTCGTTGGTTCATCAAGTACAATCAAATCAGGATTATCCAACAGTGCCTGTGCAAACAGCACACGCTGCTGCTCACCGCCAGACAACTGCCCCATCCGACGTTCGGCTCGCTCAGCCATCCCGACACGATCGAGCTGCTCGAGGGCCGTCGCCTGCTGTTTCGACAAATTACGCCAGCGCGACCAAAACAGTGGTGTGCGGCTTTGGTTCAACAGGATGAAATCCATCACTGTCAGTGGAAGGCTGGATTCAAACACGGCTTTCTGCGGCACATAGCCGACCTTGCCCTTTTTGCTTCCCCAGCAAATATCTATATTCCCGGCAAACGGCGTCAACCCGAGAATAGAGCGCAACAAGGATGTTTTACCACCACCATTTGGCCCCATCACCACATGGCACTGACCTGCCTCAAAGGTATGATTAATGCCGTGCAAAATCGTGTTATCGCCATATTGCAAACCGACATTATCCAGAATGATACTTGGACCTTGCATTAACCCACCTTTGCCTTATTGGCTGCAGCAAACTGCATTGCCTCAATGAGGGTGTCCAAATTATCTTTCATCTCTTTTTCTACTTTATTGTCCTCGTAAGGGCCGTGTGTCATGTGAGAAAAACGATATAGCTGCACGCCCGTGGCTTTTTCGATGGTGTCTACATAACGGTTAGGCATGTTGAGCTCATAAAAAAGTACATCGATGCCTGAATTGCGGATTTTCTCGATAGTTTCTTGCAATTGGCTGGCACTTGGCTCGACCCCGTGAGCAGGCTCAATAACAGCTGCGACATCGACGCCGAACTCCTGTAACAAATAGCCATAGGCATTATGGGTGGTCGCAACAATCATCCCGCTAGTGTCCAAATCACCAAGTGTCGTCATCGCCTCATGCTTGAGCTTACGGAAAGAAGCCGCATATTTACGGGCATTGGCACGATAGGTACGAGCATTGTCCGGATCGAGACGCGCCATTTCATTGGCAATGGTGTAAACCTTCTGGATCGTTGTCGACAAGCCAACAAAAGTATGGGGATTCACCGCGCCAGCACCGACAGACTGCCCCATAGCAGGCAGCAGTGGAACATCCTTATTCGCTTCAATCACCACCAAATCCGAACGATTAGCCGCGGCAATCACTTTCAAGGCAAAATCATCATGGCCTATCCCGTTAACGACAATAACATCCATTTGATTAAGACGTCGCAAGTCGTTGGGCTGAGGCTGGTAATTGTGAGGATTGAACCCGGCATCGACCAGAGGCAATATGTCAGCTTTATCCCCTACCACCGCCTTCACATAGCTGTAATACGGCTGTAAGGTGATTCCAATGGTCAGTTTTTCCTGAGCCTGCACGCCAAACGAAGAGACGCAAAGCAGTGCCGAGGCAAAAATATGGCGAAGTGAATGTATTTTCATCATTGTTGCTCTACCTTAGGTAGGAATAGGCGCGAAACAAGGTTCGGCAAGCAAACCGAACCCATAGATATTAATGAGAATGTTGTTGGTGAGATTGTGCAGCTGACAGCTGTTTCCAGCCTTTATCTTGTAAGGTACGCCGCAGATCCGGCGCCAGCAGCAACGCACGGCCTTCTGTCACCGGAGCATAAGAAAACCAGACTTCCGGCTCATCTCCCGAGGAAAGCAATATGACAGATGCCGACCCTTGCTGTGCTTGGCGAACCCCTAAATAGCCACCATCATTATTGGCAAACCACAGATGTTCCCCTTTATGCTGCCAGCTCTTATCCTTAACAAATGGTGCTAGCCACATTTCTTCAAGCTCGCTGACCTCAGGCCATTCTGATGTGATCGCCTCAGACAAATTATCCAAATAGATATTACGGATCTCTTCATGGGCCAAGCGAATATCAGCCAGCATTGCCAGCTCCGGTTGAGCCAAGTCAGAAATAGCAACCTGATGGGCTGCCAATTCAACAGACTCGGTTTCAGACTGGTGAAACGGCAATGCCACGGCAGCAAACAGTAAAATCAGCACAATAGCCAACCCGACCCATTTGCCTTCCTGACTGCCATTCTCCGGCTTCACAGCTTCGCGGATCATTTCTCTTCGATCTCGACAACATCAACTTCGACAGGATTTTCATGCCCGGCATCGAACACAAGGTAAAAATCGGTTCCCGGGTGGCTAAATTCTGCGATTGAACGCTTGTCTGTCTGCACTCGACTGATCAGGTTATCGTCATAGTCAAACATATCTACCGCATAATCGACAGCCGTACTGCCATCACTGTATCCGGCTTGGCAAACCACTTTTTCAGATTCAAGCCAACAACTCATCAAAGGGAAATGGGCTTGAGCCGATAGCGGTGCCAGTAGGGCTACCACTGTAGACAAGGTAACAATCAGCTTTTTCATTACAACCTCAACGCAAGCACGGAGGCCTGCATAGCAAACCTCCCACGTTATTAACCAATACGAAATTATTGAAGCACGGCTTCAAAAGACAGGTGAACGTTAACGCTGGCACGATCAGCTAGCGGATTATTGACCAAATCACCCTTGTAGTTTGCTTTCATCAACCAGCGACCAGCCTGATTCGGGGTAAATGTCACCATGCCGTTTTCATCACTAACAACATCAATTTGTTCTTGGTGGTTACGGTACAGTGTCCCTTCACGGGTAATTTCAGCCGTCACGCCTTGCTGAGGCTTGCCATTGAAATAGAACTGGAACTGAACATCTTCACCTTCCACGATATCGGCCGGATGAGTCACTGGCACCATTTCCAGATACTTTCCTTCCAGTTTGAAGGCTTCCTTCGTCGGTTTACCTACGGTGATATAACTCTCCGCACGCGTGAAGCTAAGTTGCGTCACAACGTCACGAGATTTCTTCGGCAGCAC
Source organism: Photobacterium aquae (assembly GCF_001029445.1). GTDB lineage: Bacteria > Pseudomonadota > Gammaproteobacteria > Enterobacterales > Vibrionaceae > Photobacterium > Photobacterium aquae. The sequence goes on along the minus strand of NZ_LDOT01000023.1, from coordinate 258,924 downwards.
TTCGTCACGCTCAGCTTTGTGGGCCTTCACCCACTTCACCGTATCACGGCGGCCCGCTTTGTATTGGGTGTAGTAAGAAGGAACATTGTTAACACGTACTTTGTGCGTGCCTTCTTCGACAAAGTGATAATCGAATACTGAACGACGCTTACCTCGGGTCACATACGTTGGTCGCTCTACTCGTCCATCCGGCATGATGATCTCACCGGTCTCAGCGCCTGCTGGCTTATCAAAAACAAACGTACCGTGTGATGCGGTTACATCAAAGGTCAACCAATCACCGCCTTCTTTAGACACGGTAAAATGCGAGGGCAAAATCCAACGCGGGTGAGCATTCGCCGAGGCAGATACCGCAAGGCCAGCGACAATCACACAAGCCAGTGAAGCGGCTTTGAAAGTGTTCTTTTTCATAAACTATGTCTCTTTAAATTACTTCACAGAATAATGCAGGTTGATATCGCCCGTTTCTTCGGTCGGCGCTATATGATGACTAAAAGAGGTCTCAGCCAAAGTCAGTTTTTGGCGCAGGTAGTTTCGGCCGCCATGTTCACGAACAACTTCCACATAAAAGGTGTATTCCCCCTGCGCTACTCGCTTGCCGTTATCATCCAAGCCATCCCACACAAAACGATAGTCGCCAGCGGGACGAGTGGCTGACGTTACCGCATCGACCAACTCACGGTCATAACGGCCTACTTTGCGCCACCAGCTACGCAAATCCTTAAGCCATTCATCTTTGCCTACCCACAACTGAACCGTCCGTACAGGTTTACGCTGCGCATCTTCAATCCAGACAGCAACATAAGGGCGGGCATACATCGACGTTTCGATTTTCGGCAATGCAAACTCAATATCCATTTGCGCACTGTCTGGTAGCGGCTTGGCGTGCACGGCAAAAGACAAAGGCAGCGCAAGGGCCATGCCGACGATAGATTTAGCGAAAGTGTTCATAACATTCCTACTTACAACACGCTGTTACTTACGGCACAGCAACAAAATAAACCAGCAAGGTAACCAGTGACCCAGCGAACATCCACTTCATCGAGGTATGAAGCGTTTTCTTCTTCGGGATCAACAAGCACACCCCTGTCATCACAAACAGCACCATGAGTACCGCGGTAATATCAATAAACCATTTCCAGACCTCACCACTGTTACGTCCTTTGTGAAGGTCATTTAGCACTGCAACCACACCGTAATGGGATGCTTCAATCTCAGCGGTACGACTAGGCAAATCTATGAACACAGTGGCGTTAAAACCTGGGCCTTTGTAATCCATTGCGATTTCACCCTCGATCAACTCACCGTCTTCGACCTCTTTGAACACTTCCATCGCTGAAGGCGTGCCTGATAAATCCGCATGCTTTGCCAAATAAGCCAATAGCACTGCTTGATCTGGCACAAATGCTTCGTTACCAGAAACAAAAATACTTTCAGGTACGGACAACGTCTGCGAGGTAATATCTGGCTGGGATTTTACAAATAGCTCCGGACGATTGAGCGTGATGCCGGTAACTGCGAAGAACAACACAACCAGCAGCAACGCCATAGAAACATAGATATGTAGGCGTCGCGCCCAAAGTTGTACTGCTTTGTTTTTAAGCACCATGAAAACAATGTATTAACCACTCTAAGATGAAGGCATCATAATGATAATTGTTTTCATTGGCATTCAAATTTACAAAGTTTACGAATGTGAATAAGAGTGATGCAATAGAGAAATCAGGGACAGGAAGCGATGACAATGCGGCTACAAAGCCGCACCGCCCATCAAATGAGATGAAGTGTTACAACAAGTTGTTATCGCGAATGAATTGACTCAATTTATTCGCAATATCAGCATGCTCGGTTTGCGTTGGGTGCCAGCCGCAACCTTCAAGCGGAGAAACAAAGACATGACTGTACACACCTGATTTACCTTGCTTTTCCAGCAAATCTATCGCTTCAACTGTTGCCGGGATAATGTAATCATAAGGATAAGCAGGACGCGGCATCAGAACAACATTGGCATCGTTGTAACGGTACTTGAGTTCGCCGACAAACTCGACCATCCGATCAATCCAAGCGGCCTTAACCTCCTCTATGTCCGACCATTGCTCATGGGGTTGCGGATCCGTACTGAAGTCATTGGTACCGACTTCGACTACAATCAGATCCGGATACTTATCTTCAAAATCCATCTTATTACCAAAAATAGCCCCTGCTTTATCGGCATAATAGGTCAAATCATGGTATGGCTGGTTACCGTTCCAATTACGGATCAACCCTAACCCTGAAAAGGAAATCTGGGTGATGCTCGTCCCCAGTTCCTCGCCGGTTTGATAGGGAAACGCCACGCGGGCATTGGAGGTATCGTAAATTTCCTGCCAGGTACAATCACGTTTATCTGACTCGCTACCGAATCCCGCACTGATGGAATCACCAATAAACAAAATATGAGGCTTGTTTTCCCATATTCCTTCAAGCTGCCCGTCATGATCAAAAGCAATGATTTTCGTCATCGCTTCATAATTTTCAGTTCGTTTGACAAGTTCAATAGTAACTGTTGTTGGCTCTGAGCTATTAAACAACTTAAATGTTTGCGTGACCCCACCATAATTAGTTATCAACTTCTCAGTAACTTTACCATTAATTAGCACATCAAAATGGTCACCATTACCGATCATATCAACGGAGAAGTTTGTTCCGGTAAACTGTGTTTTTACATGAGTACCCGGCCAGTTAAATCCTACATGGCCAGAATTATAATCTTTAACTGCACGACCTTCATAATCAATAGCATAATGAGTAGCAGGAATGGCATCAGCAAAAACCGATGTGGAGAGTACAATTGCAGAGAAAGCAACGCTTTTTATAAACATAACGAATAACCTCAATTAAATTTAAATAGCAATGAATCTGGCAACTACATTCTCATGAAAGCAGTATAACGATCATTAACCTTCGACTACTGAAATTATTAGCCAGATATAATTAATTTTTACAACAGCACAAATAATCTATATTTAACAGCTTATACATGTAAATAATCCAATCGATATAAAATAAACAAATGATTAAAAATATGCATTAGCCATAAAAAACATCATCAATACAACATGCAAAATACATTTTTTTTGAATTAAGATAGGAATTACGACAAACAATCGATATCACCTAGTCCTAGACGAGCACAAACCCAACCAGAAAATACCTCAAAAGAATAAATCTTACTGACTATCAAGGGGAATACACTTTGCGTTTATCCCCCCTAATATCTATGAATTACTTTCTATGATTGGTGACTCACGCCCCTCAATGCAACCTCGATACATGTAAATGAAGTTGACGGTTTCTTGAGTCACCTCAAAACCGAATCGTCGATAGAGTTCACCGACTCGATTCCCTCGCAGATAACACAACGCAACAGGCATTGACAACTTGTCGGCCTTGGCCAGCACCATAGACAGAATCTTTGATCCTAATCCCTTCCCCTGCATTTGTGGCATTATAAAAAAGCGAGCGAAATACCAATGATCACGTTTGTCTTGCACCAAATAGCACCCGACACGCTCTCCATCAACCTCTATGATTTCAGGCCTCGCTTCCTCCCACTCTTGCTCATGCATCGCACGTTGGACTCCTTCATCCCAGCCAAAATTAGCGGTAATAGGTCCATATTCAGCATACTTTTTCAAATCAAACAGAAAATCAAAATCACCTTCAGTGGCATGACGAATGTTCACTTATAACCTCAATATCATTTTCACATGATAATTATGAGGACTAAATTTATAAAATTCTATAACTAACTATAATAAACAAAAAATTGAGATGAGCATTTTGAATAATACTGACATATGTACAAAGTAATCACTCATGCCAAGCCAGATTTATTCCTATTTGGAATGCATAGACACTGGTACATTTGCTTCAATTACAACTGATGAAATATGACTTCAGTTACATATTAACGGTTGTCACTAAAAATATTACCAATATAAAACTTCAATCACATTGATATGAAATACATCAAACCATTGCTCTTATATTCAGACTTAACGCTACACAATATTAACCAGCCAGATTCCAAAAATAAAAATCAGAAACTGGCTGGTTAATTTTACATTTAATGATTATTTGCTGTGTTACAAACCTCTGTTTGAATTATCGGCGGGGCCGCTTCAAAATGGCTCATATTTAAGGTAAAGCTCCCCTCACCTCCTGTCATTGCCCGCAACTTTTGCGCGTAATCCTCAAGCTCATTTTGGGGGATTTTTGCCATGATCTGGGTTAGCTGATTATCCCCTGCTCGCGTATCCAGAATTAATCCCCGGTTGGCAGCAAGATCCCCCGTCACATCCCCTACCGCACTCACAGGCACCGTCAGGTTCAATTCAACAATCGGCTCAAGAACGATCGGGCTGGCATCACGTACAGCGTTAAGAAATGCCTTTTTACCGGCAATAACAAACGCAATCTCCTTGGAGTCAACCGAATGGTATTTCCCGTCATAGACCGTTACTTCTATGTCCCTGATCGGGTTACCCGAAATCGCGCCTTCCGACAACGCCTGACGAACCCCTTTCTCGACTGCAGGGATCAATGCAGTAGGAATTGCCCCACCGACCACTTTGTTCACGAAACTAAATCCCATCCCGCGTTCTAATGGCCGCACTCTCAGCTGCACTTCACCAAACTGCCCCGCCCCGCCACTCTGTTTCTTATGGCGATAATGCCCTTCGGCAGGCTGGGTGATCGTCTCAAAGTACTCAATACTTGGCTGGGCCGTACTGACCTCAAGTTTGTACACCGAGGCCATCTTCTCCAGTGCAATCTTAAGATGAAACTCCCCCTGACCACTCAATACTGTTTCATTGGTTCGGACCCGGTGCTCTACCCGCAATGTCGGATCTTCCGCTGCAATCTTGCCCAAAACCTCGGACAGCTTCTGCTCATCACCCCGCTTAACCGGACTGACCGCAAGGCTGTACATGGGGGCGGGAAAATCCAAATCCTTCATGACCACACCATCTTCATCATGAGAGTCATGGAGCACAACATCAAAAGCCAAATCATCCACTTTTGCCAATACACAGAAATCCCCAGCCCTTGCCTGAGAGATTTCCATCCGTTTTTTACCTTGTAGCTGATACAGGTGGCCAACCTTTATCGGCTTGTTGCTATTGCCGACAAAAAGCTGTGCTCCTGTATTGATCTCACCTTGAAATACTCGGATATATGCAAGCTTTCCAAGATACGGATCCACACTCACTTTGAAAACATGGGCAACAGCATGATCCATTTGATCACAATCGATCCGAACAATATTACCCTGCTGTTCCAGATGCGGAGGGTTGCCTTCATCAGGACGCGGCATAATTTCGGCCAACGTGCGTAGCAGCAATTCAATTCCCGCCCCAGTTTCAGCCGAAACAAAACAGATCGGAACGATATGACCGGTTCTCAGCGCTTCTTCAAAAGGTGTATGGAGCTGCTTTGGCGTTAACGCTGATCCCTGCTCAAGATAGAGTGCCATTAAATCCTCATCAAGCTCAATGACCTGATCGACTAGCCGCTCATGAGCATCAGTAACCGTATCGATTGCCGATACTTCATCGTATGCCGGCTCGAAATAACAATCTGCTACTGAGATCCCATCAGGGCTTGGCAAATTAATAGGCAAGCAGGCATTGCCAAAATGCTCGGTTACCAAGGCTATTAACTCTGCGATTTTCTCTGGATTCAGATCAATCTTGTTGATGATAATCATCTGGCATTTGCTTTGCTCACAAGCGTAAGCAAAAAGGCGATCGGATAGCTGGCTTATCGGCGTATTGGCATCCAGTACCAATGCTGTTGTTTCAACGGCAGGATATACGCTCAAGCAACGCCCAACTAACTCTGGCAATCCCGGCGTATCAATAATATTCATCCGCCGATTTTGCCAAGCCAAATTCACTGGGGTAGCTTCGATACTGTGTTGGTATTGAATAGACTGAGGATCAAAATCCGTGATGGTATCACCAGATTTTACACTGCCTAAATGGGTGGTTGATTGAGCGGTAAAAAGAAGACGTTCGATCAGTGTCGTTTTCCCTACTCCACTTTGACCAACGAACGCAACATTGCGAATAACATTGATTGGCATACAGCCCCCTTGCTAACGATTAGAAAACGATAAAAACAGCGTGCTGGCGGGATACCCCGCCATCTCGTCTTCCAAGTCATTTTTCTTATGGGAACTGTCATAGGCATCAACCTAGTGTTCACGCATTACTGCTTGGGCGTGTCAGCATGTTAAGAATAGGTTATATACCCATGCTGCGATACTTATAGCGAATTTACTGTGATGAGTTTCATACGAGGAGGGATCATGCAGGGCACAATTAAAGAAAAAGCCACAGTTGTGATACCCGTCATCCGGTTTCTCAACAGTGGCTTTTCGACCCAATATCACTAAGGCAATACTTGAGGCTAGCTGTCCATTTTACGCATTTGGCTCAAGTATTTGATCCAACTCTTAGACGCCGAGCTCGATTGAAGGTTATCAGCTCGCTTGGCATGAACAATGGCCTGCTCAAAATCTTCCAGTTTGTAATAAGCCCTGACCTTTGCTAACTCAACATCGGCTTTATGCTTACTCCCCCTGACTTTATCTAGCTGAACCAACGCTTGCTGATAATGCCCTTCTTGCAATAGCAGCTGTGCCAATTGCCAGCGATACTGGTTATCAAGCTTGGCGGCACGTTCCCATACCGTTATTGATTTTTCCCACTCTTTTGCCATTTGCCAATATAAGGCCTGAGTAGAAACCAATTTGGGGTCTGACGCTGCGCCATCAAGCTCCGCATAAATTTCCGCAGCGCGTTCGGGGATCCCACGCTGCGCATACAGCTGCGCCAATGTTTTCAAATCTTGCTGTGTTAGCGATACGCCTTTGCGCTTGGCCATTGCTAACGTACCCAGCGCATCCTTGCTACGCCCCAACTGAAGCTGAATACCTGCCAGTTGCTGCCACCAAACCACTTTATTCGGCTCCAAACCGATCAGCGTATCAAGGGTCGGGATGGCCCCTTTCCAATGTTTTAGCTGCAGTTGTGAACCCAGTTTCAATGTCAGTGGCTGGACTTTTGCCTTGCGTTCATACCTATCGTACTGGGCAATCGCTTTTATAACCGGTTGCCACTCACCAATCTGATAATGAGCCTGTGCAATTCGCAGCCATAGCTCGTCGGCTTTCTGGGTCGCAGGTATATGCTTAGTCAACGCGTAATAATGTGGCAGTGCCTGCTTGAACTTTTCATCTGAGAGCAGAATATCAGCCAGCATCCTTTGGGTTATCCAAGCCTGCTCATCCTGAAGCAGTCCAGAGGCAACCGCCGCGCTGAGATTACGTACAGCCTTATCGTGATTGCCTTGCTGCCAATAAAATACCCCCAGCATACGCTGGACAAATGCCTTGTCGTAATCACGTGACGGATCCAATCCCTCCAGCAAGACAATTGCCTCAGGCAGACGCTCATCTTGCTGCAGGGTATTGGCCCGCTGAACCTTATTGGCCGTAAACTGCGATAGCTCCGCTTTTGCGCCCTCGCTAAAGACGGTCAACGGCAACGCGAGTGCGAGAAGTAATGTCAGTGCTTTGATCATTTTTGAAGTTTAAACTCCAGTCTTACCGTTTGGCCAATCTGAGCGATTGCCTTCCCATCAACCACTTTCGGCTGATATTTCCATTTACGCAATGCCTGCATCGCCTCACGCTCAAACAGACGGCGGGGTTTTGCCTCAAGCACTTTGATATCACTCGGACGCCCCTGCGAGTCGATAGTAAACGACATCACCACATACCCTTCAGCGCCCTGCTTCATTGCACGGGCTGGGTATTTAGGCTCGACACGATACAGCGGCATGGCTTGCTGATTCGAGCCGAAATCTGAAAACGTCGGCATATTAATCGCAATACCACTGATGGCCGTGTCCAGGCTCAAACTTGGCATTGTCGGGGTTACGCTTGCCGTTGCCGATGCTTGCGATGTCATCGGGACCGCTTCCGGCGGTGGTTCAGGCGTTTCGGGTTTTTCAGGTACCGCTCGCTGGCGGCGTTGGATCTCTTGTTCCTGTTCAACCATGACCATGTCAAACGACAGGGCTTGTTTTTCTTCCTGTGCTCGCTGATGGCCGTTATCGACCATCCACGCCATAAAAGTAAACAAACCCAATGCCGTGACGATAGCCAGTGGCAACGCGATAAGAAAACGCAGCATTAGCGTTTCTCCGCAGCCAGCGCAATATTCTTCACGCCTGCGCCTTTCGCTGCATCCATGACCTTCACTACAGTACCGTTATAGGCATGCTCATCGGCCTGTATCACTAATGATGCCTCCGGCTGCTCCAGTAACAGGTGCTCCAAGGTCGCCTGTACACGCTCGGCATCGATGACTCGCTTGTCGATATAAATATCATTCGACGAGGTGATCGCGACAAAAATACCGGCGTCTTTCTGGCTCACGACATTACTGGCTTGCGGCCGGTTAACCTCTACGCCGGATTCACGTACAAATGAGCTAGTAACAATAAAGAAAATCAACATGATAAAGACGATATCCAACATAGATGTCAAATCTACTTGGGCATCCTCACGGGCAGAAGACGGACGACTCAGTCTCATCACTGACTCCTTAACAATTTTTCTAGTTTAAGTTCACGCAACAGGCATGCCTTGGATAGACGGGAATGAACAAACATTCCTGTCAGCGCCGCCACCATACCGGCCATTGTCGGCAGAGTAGCCAATGAAATTCCCGAGGCCATCAGGCGCGGTTGGCTACTGCCTTGCGTAGCCATCACATCAAAGACCGAGATCATCCCGGTTACCGTACCCAACAAACCAAGCATCGGGCAGATGGCCACCAACACCTTGATCAGGTTCAAGTGCTGGTTCAACGCCAAATGGGCCTGATTAAGCCAGCCATCACGGGCGGCATGCGCATACCATGATGTTTGATCGCTCCGTGCCTGCCACTGCGCCAACCACTGTTTTTTCTGCTTTGGATAGGTAAAGCCAAGATACAGCACCCGCTCAAGCACCAATAGCCAACTAAATACAACCACAGCAGCCAGCCACCAGAGGATCTGGCCACCTTGGTTCATAAAATGCTCTAACGAGAACCACCAGGCTTCAAACATCGATGTATGCAACAGCGGGATGTTATAAAGACTGTTTTCCATTACGCGGCTTTTCCTACTTTCTCGGCCTGCTCTGCCACCATGCTGATCCCTTGTTTCTCGAGGATACAGCGAATATTTTCAGACTGGGTGCTCAAAATATTATGCGCCAGTAACAATGGCATCGCCGCAACAAGGCCCAATACAGTTGTAACAAGCGCCGTTGAAATACCACCAGCCATGATTGTCGGATCGCCGTTACCGAACTGGGTGATCACTTGGAAGGTTTCGATCATCCCCGTCACCGTACCCAACAAGCCGAGCATCGGCGCCAATGCAGCCAAAAGCTTCAGCATAGATAGGCCCTTTTCAAGCCCTTGCTGCTCGTCGACTATGGTTTCCAAAAGACGCAATTCAAGCGCTTCAACACTACGCTGCTGCTCTTTGCTGTATACGCTCAAGACTCGCCCCAACGGGTTATTCCCTGGTTGCTGCGGATTCTTAAGCTGCTTGTTGATCTGCTGGCGCGAAACAGCCAATTTCACACCGCGGAACAGGGCGATAATCAAACCAATACCCAGCAGGCCAAGGATAATTTGCCCCACTACCCCGCCTTGGGCAAGGCGCTCTGATAAACTCGGTGAATTAGCAAGTTGCTCAAGCATAATGCCACGCGACGGGTCAACAACGGCTGGCTGCACCCCCGTTTGAGCCAATGCTGCCATTGAAGCCAAAACAGGCCCGTTTTCAGGCTGCTTTAGGTAGATTTTAGCCGCATTGCGATCGCCATCCCATGCAAGGTAACCTTGCTCGCCTATCAACCCCATGCTACCAAGACGGTATGCCGTTACTTCAGACTGGTGTCCTTGACCATTAATGAAAGGCACAGAAACTTTACGCATCTCGCGACTTGCAAGAATCTGATCTTCCATACCTTTCCACAGGCCGGAAAGTTGATTCAAGGACGGCAGCGTTTTGGCGGCGACAATTTCATCAACCACACGCTGGTGGCTATTTCGGTCAATACTGGTTACCGAAAACGCCATTTCACTCTCTAATTCTTTGGCGGCCTGACGTACAACGCCAAACAATTCACCCAGGCTGCCGGTCTCCAAGCGCAACTGCTCTTCAAGACGGGCAAGTTTGTTTTCATTTTCACTGAAACTTTTACTCAGCACATTCGTTTCGCGCTGAAGCTGATCACGTTGGCGCAACAATGCATCTCGCTGAGAACGAATTTCCGCTTCTGTCAGCTTAAAGCCCTTTTCGCGCTGGACGTCATGGGCCTTCTGCACTCGTTGCTCTTGGCGCGTCTGATCAAGCAAAGCGGTGTCAGCTTGGACCTGAACTGGCAGCAAAACAGTCGAGGCAAGGCAAAGAGCCGTAGCTAGCACTTTGAGTTTCATCTTAGTTCGCCTCCATGTCGACAGATACAGGCAGGGTGATCAGGCTTGGAGCCGCTTGTTTGGATGCGATAGCAAACGCTTTGTTGATATCTTTGGCGTAGCTACTATCGAGCGGCTGCCAATGGGATGACATATCATTCCACGCCCAGAATTGGTGGCCATCAAGACTCCGGGCAACCAACGAAATGCGGCCGAGATATAACAGATCGGCTTCAATGCGATCGCCGTCTAGCTGTACCTCGCCTTGGTAAATCCCCATCTTGGTGCCGTAATCCATTTCAATTTGGTAGGCTTCTAGAATACGGCGGTATTTTTCCGCGTCACTGACATCGGCCTGTGTCATCATTGCTTGCAGCTTGGCGATACGCGCCAATCGCTGAGAGTGACGGATCGGTTTGTCATTCTCAACAATTACCTCCAAGCCATCCAACATACGGTACATCAATGGTACGACACCTTGACGGGTCTCTTTGATGCCTGAAATCTGATCGGCAAGGCTGCTCGCTTCCTGCTCTTGATTGGCAACCAAGTTCGCCATGTGATCGCGGTAGACCGTCAGATTCTTCACTTCTTCTTGCAACTGTTCCATTTCTGCCTGCATCGACAAGGCCGCTTCTGCGCTGGCATCAATTCTATTCTGGCTCTTAGCCGATGAGCTATTCATTGCATTTTCAACGCTACGCGCTTCACCAAGGGTTGTTGCCTGTACCCCGGAAATCGAACCTAGCAGTAATAAAGCTAAACTGGTTTTTTTAACATTCATTCTTTTTACATTTGATAGAAAAAATCGCTTCCCAATGAAGAGATAGACAAAAACAAAGAAACCCTGCTTAACAAGCAGGCGAGCACATTAAATGCAAACAAAAATCATTTAAAGTAGAGACATACAGAAAAAGGGGAGACATGCTCCCCCCTTCAAGGTACTTAGTAACGGAACTCAACCGTTGCCATGTAGTTGCGACCCTCGCCGATAATCGTCTTAGTCTGGCTACCACCTGCTAGGTAATCAGTATCGAACAAATTATTAACGTTCAGACGCATAATAACATCGAGGTTCTGATCATAATTGATCGTATGGGCCACACCTGCATCCACACGAGTGTAGGCATCCTTCTTATACGTATTGGCACTATCGCCAAAACGAGAACCTTGATAGAACAAGCCAAGATTAACATCAGTATTGTTTGTTACAGAGTAGCGAGACCAAATACTTGCAGCATACTCCGGCACATCCGCTGGACGCTTACCATCAATTGTGGCGTTTGTCGGATCAATAATCTCTGCGTCAAGATACGTAAAGCTACCGTTTAGTGCTAGTTTCTCTGTCACATAACCCGTTGCCGAGAATTCTGCACCACGATGCTTCTGCTCACCAACCTGCGTTGTAATACTTTCTTTGCCGCTCACATTGCTGACATCTTCGGTGACCACTTTGTTTTCCTGAGTGATATCGAAGATAGCGGCAGAAACCAGTGCCTGTCCGTCAAATAGTTCCCACTTCGTACCCACTTCATATAGGATACCTTTCACTGGGTCTAATTCCATGCCATCGTTAACATCTTGTGCGTCATCGATTGGATCTTTTGGCTCAAAACTCTCTGAGTATGTCGCGTAGATTGAACCATTCTCGGCAGGATGGAAGATCACGGCTGCTTTTGGCAGTACATTGTTGAAGTTGCCTGCATCCGTCTCGTTACGATCAAAGCGCACGCCAGCCAATACTTGCCACTGATCATTAATGGTTACCATATCTTGCAGATAGATACCGTATGAGTCTCGCTCGGTAGGTTCTCTGTATCGACCATTCGAATAATGCAACTCGCTAGGCTTGATCATTGGCTGACCGACTGTTGCCGTATAGCCTTTCAAATACTCACTTTGAGTTTTGTAGTAATACCCTAACCAGTTAGCTCCCACCAGCATTTGGTGCGACATACCTAGCGCATCAAACTCTCCGACGAAATCTACGTTCGCGGTATTGAATTTCCAGTTGTCCCAGCGATCATAACCATTGTAAGTAAAGGTACCTGTGGTCGGATCGTATGTCTCTGGTTTAGAAAAGCTTTCGATATCACGACGTTCAAAATCTTGATGGTTATAACTTGCCGCAACACGCCACACATCCGACAGCTGTGCAACAACATCAACACCTATATTCTCAACGTCGTTCTCAATGTTCGACCATTGTGCATCCCAAACATGCTCTCGGCCCAATACCGGTTCACCATCAACGATGTAGGCACCGGTATCTACGCTGCCGTCGTCATTGGTACGATCATAGTGAAATGATACGGTTACGTTATCGGTAACATCGTAATCAACGAACAGACCACCAACAAAACGATTCGTCGACGGTGTGCTGCCATCAGTGTAGCTACGCCATGAATCATAATCTTCTTTCGCCAATACGGCACGGGCACGCAATGTCTGATCAGCATTTAGCGAACCGCTAATATCTGCCATCGTACGGGTACGGTTATTTGAACCGATATCCTGGCTGACGTTTACCTGCGTCTCGTATGTCGGTTTCTTAGAAACCATGTTTACCAAGCCACCCGGGGCCGATTTGCCGTACAGCAAGCCAGCAGGTCCTTTCAATACCTCAACACGCTCAAGCAATTCAATCGGCTGACGGTAATGAGACCAATGCTGCTTGCCATCACGCAGGAAACTTTCGCCACTGCTAAGCTCAAAGCCACGCAGTGTAAATGTTTCACGGTTACGTCCCTTGCCACCTTCTGAAATACTTGAATCATTCTTAAGTACTTCACCCAAGGTGCTCGCTCGCTGCTCATCAATCACCTGCTCGTCGATCACTGCAACCTGTCCCGGTGTTTCAAGCTGGGTTGCTTCAATGCGCATAGCAGTTGTGTTGGTATCTGCCTTGTACCCATAGTCACGGCCGGTGACAACCATATGCTCGTCAACATCGGTGGTTGATACAGCCGTCTCGGCGAGGGCGACAGGTGCGGCCAGAATGGCACCGATCATCAAAGTCAGCTGGCTTTTGGTAAACATATTCCGTTACTCCAATAAACAAATGTACCGACACTCAATGACTAATTGTTATAAGTAAGTGCACGGCTGGAATGTATGTACTGCATTCCCAAGTAAAAAACTGACACGGAATATAATTGATAACTATTAGCATTTGCAGTCTAATTTACATTCTTTGCATTCGTAAAGGAATGTAAAGAATCGTCAATGCCTCCTGACGATAGACTCTGGATGCTATTTTGCCTGTAGGTAGGTATAATTCACGGGTTTATGTTAATCCGGTAAAGAGCAAGTGACAGAAGTAAACCAGGAAAGCGTTCATCAGCAACTGACTGCGCTGAATTACAAAGCCGATAAAATGCGCTTTGTCACCGTCGAGGCGATGGACGAAGAAATGCTGGAAAGCTGCACCGCCACCGAAGGCGAATGCTTCTACAATAGCTATATGAATGTTATCTATGGCAAAGGTGAGCGTTACGTCTTGGGGTATCGTTGTGAAGAAACCATCATTGACCACGCGATTATCCGCAAGGGTGATAAGTATTATGACCCTACTTTGCAGGCACAGGGTGACTTCCAGCCATACCAATATGCAGTCCTGACGGAATTTACCGTTTTCGACATGATGAAGCATGCCAAGTCCAACAAAGACTTCCCGCCAGATGTGGACTACATCCTCTCAAAGGCAAGCAAGTTCAAAAATGTCATTGATGTCGAAAAGCTAAAGCAATCCAAATAAATAAAAAGCCTCTATATACAATAGAGGCTTTTTCATTTTAACCATGTACACCCATATACACATAGTCAGGATACACTATCGGGCTGCCAGCAAAAACAAGGTAACTCGTAGTCCTCCAGACTTACGGTTCTCAGCCTCTACTCTGCCTTTCATGATACTCATTGACTCTTTTACTATGGCCATGCCTAAGCCATTCCCCCCCGACAGCTTATCCCTTGCCGGCTGTAAACGGGTAAACGGATCGAATACAGTTCCAAGACCATGCTCAGGGATCCCATCGCCATTATCTTCTATCACCAACTCGATATGCTCCCCGCCCCGTAGTACTGAAACCTCAACCACGGCTTGCTCGCCGGCATATTTACAGGCGTTTTCAACCAAATTTTTCAATGAGCGCAGTAACAGACGCTGATCTGCCAATGCAAAGACATTGTCATTTTGAATATGTAGGTGAATGCTCTGTCCGGGTAATGCCTGCTCACGCGCTGTTATCATATACTGACTACATAACGCAGCAACATCGACAGGAACCAAAGACAAATCATGCCGAGCATTTTCCAACCGGCTAAACTCTAAAATTTCACTCACCAGCGTATTCATTGCTGCTGATTCATTTTCAAGCCTCACCACCAGACCATGCTGTTCTAGCGGCAATTTTCGTTTGAGCAAATGCAGAGCCAGGTCATGCCGGGCCAATGGTGTCTTTAGCTCATGGGAAACATCACGGATCAATCGCTTCTGTTGCGCAGACAACAAATCAATTCGATGAGCCATGTGATCAAAACTAGCAGCGAGCTGTGCAAACTCCGAGGCTGTATCACCCACTTCATCACCGACCCTTACAGAAAAGTCCCCTTCCGCCAAACGGTGGCTGGCTGCCTGTAATGTCGCTAGAGGCGCTTGTAAATAGCGTGCCAGTAGCCATGAAAACACCGATAAGATGAGTATTGTAATTAGCAATTTAATAAAAAAAGCATAATAAGCAAAACTATGGGCGGGATGATATTGGTGCGGAAACTGAATAACCAGTTGATACCCCGATGACAATGGTATGCCAATAAGTGGTTGGTTTACTTCATTATCAAAAACCGTATCAATATCACGCGTATATTTGAGTTTGAATGCGAAATGAGGATGCAGCTCGCGGCCACTTATCGCTTGATTATCCGGGCCAAGTACAAACAAAGTATAGCGTTGACCTCGCTCCCAATCGGCTAACTCATCCATATCGCCATCTTGTACCATCACATCAGCTTGATAGGCCAACTCCCGCATCTCATTTTGTATATTCTGGGGGATCTGCAACAGAACTTTAACCAAGACAGCTTCGGCAATGTTTTGAAGGGCAAAGAGGATAATCAAGCTCACCGCAAAATAAGAAAATAATTTAAATGCAAGTCCGTCGCGATTGCCCAAACCAAACATCGTTTTCAATTGTTGTACTATTATCATTACTGTCGCTTATCTTTCAAAATCAACCCTATTTTAACACCCTGCCGGTTGATTTTTGGGTTAATCGCACTTTTTTACTTCAAGGCTATTGTATCTTCAGCCTCTATTTTATATTCAATAACAAAAGATAATACCGCAGGATGCACCATGAAATACGTTGTTCCCGCTTTTCTTACCTTCATTCTGCAAGGTTGTAGCAGTACAGGGGTCACGATAAGCAAACCAGACACACTGATAGAAAACCCACAAGGCATTGGCTATCTATCCGGTGATCTCGCCAGTTCTCGAATCTGGCCATTCACTGCTGACAATATCGCAACCACACTCAATTTTCGGCACACTGCCAGCAGGCATATATTCTCCATCACCAGTACCCAATCCGGTATTGATTACAGCTCTGAAGAAATCCGCGGACAACTTTTTTCTGTACCTCTCCCTGCGGGTAACTATGAGCTCTATAGCGTCAGTTTCAAATCAAACAACGGTGTGAGAGCACTCTACTCCAGCTCTGAGTCGGAGCTTGGTGTAAACTTTACCGTTGAGCCAAATGAAGTCACATTCTTAGGCCAATTCGTAACATCCAGCCTTGTTGCCAAAAGTACATTGTGGAATACCCAATATCCTTCGGGTTTGGGTCAGCTTGATTACCACCAAGCAACAGAACAAGACCAGGAAGCATTCTCTAACCGGTTTCCTGAACAAGCAGCCCTTGACTTCAACCCGCAACACCTCAAAGGCTTACAAGCACCAATAAAGAGCGTGACGATCATTGAATAAAAAAACGGCAGTCTACACTGCCGTTTTTTCAATACTGTATGGCACACACACCTATTTCACTTTTACAGGTACGCCGTTTTGCTCAAGCAGAGCCAGATCCAATACTGCACTTGCCTGCATATCACCAGCAACTTCAGATACTAGCGAATTCGGTGCTGCAACAACTTTATGCTGACCGAGCTGAGACTCATTCCGCGACAACGGCTCGTGAACCTCAACATACATGGAACCATCCGGTTCAACAGTCTGTTTCAATGCTTGGTTGATGATGCTGACTTTTGTTCCTCGTGAAACTTGGCTAAAGAGCCATTCAACATCCCACGGATTCATTCGAATACAACCGGAACTGACTCGCATCCCGATACCGAAGTCTTTGTTTGTTCCATGTATTAGATACTGCCCTCCCCCTTGGGCCAGTCGCATCGCATAATCACCCAATGGATTCTCCGGACCGGCAGGTACAACAGCGGGCAGTTCAATCCCTTTAGCGCTGTACTCCTTACGGATATTCGCCGTTGGTGTCCATGTCGGATTCTTAATCATCTGACTTATTCGCGTCGTCATCTTCGGTGTTTCGCGGCCTACACGGCCAATACCGATAGGGAAAACATACACTCGGTCACTGTGCTCGGGGAAGTAGTACAAGCGCAGCTCAGCCAGATTGATCACTATCCCTTCTTGCTTTGCATCAGGCAAAATCAACTGCATGGGAATTTGCAGCAACGAGCCAGGCGTGGGAAGAAATGGATCGACCCCGGGGTTAGAAGCCATCAGGTGTAACAAGCCAACATTGTACTTATTAGCAATATCTAGCAGGCTATCACCCTTGTTCACTTGATAATATTCCATTATACCCACGAGCTTACTACCTTGACCCGGTCGCTGGTACTCTACTGCTTGCGCAGAGCACGCCATCAAACCGGCCAGCATCATGAGCAATATACGTTTAAACACAGTGCCTCCACCTTCTTTGCACGAGTATGGCAAATAACATCATTGACGATTGTCGGCCGTCAGGTTTCTCAATGTTAAGACGGCTGATCCTAACGGGCCAACATGCATATTAAGTCAGCATAACGTCAATGTTAATCTTAGCAAGCCTTAAAAAAATGCTCGGGCGACCTAACTAAGGTTGCCCGAGCAATTTCACACCATATCACGCCTGTCTTGCATCATGCATATTTTGCGATAAGCACTTTCCACGCCTTACGTTGCAAATCCAATCTTTGCTTCATATCTTCGTACTGTTGTATCAATTCAAAACTTTCGCAATGCTTGAGCACTTTCTTCTTCTTCAGCTCAAGCAGACGCTTTTTGGCGGAATAATAATCAGCAATTTTAGCAATAAGCGCTTCGTACTCAGCATCCAACCTTGCCAAACTCGCCTGGCTTTCTGGCATTGCAGCTAATTTAACCTGCAAGCGCTGGTGTACCATTGCCGCTTTAGCCTTCTCGATTCTGTCCTCAGGGCACGTTCGCAATTTATACGTCCATCCAACCCAAGAGCAGGATTTTATCAGCCATTTGGTTGGATCAAATTGCCACCAATAAATTCCATTACGGTAATCATTTTCAAAAATATGATGATAATTATGATACCCCTCGCCGAACGTCAAAAAAGCCAACAAACCATTATCACGAGCGGTGTTCTTATCTGTATATGGCTGGCTACCCCAAAGGTGCGCTAAGGAATTGATAAAAAAGGTTGTATGATGACTCAGCACCAAGCGTACAACCCCAACAAGTAACAAAGCCCCCCAAATATCACCATGTATTAGCCCAAACAATAGTGGGATTCCCACATTGGTCACGATAGCTAAAGGAACATAGTAACGGTGTTGCCAAGCTACAACGGGATCCTTTTGCAAGTCACGGCAATTGGTGTAATCACGGTAACGACTTTTTTGATATTCACGCAGCATCCAGCCAATATGGCTATAAAAAAAACCGCGCTTAGCTGAATAAGGGTCTTTATCATTATCGTCAACATGGCGATGGTGGATGCGGTGATCCGATGACCAATGCAAAATGCTGTTTTGCAAAGCAAAAGTTCCGCCTATTGCAAAAGCCCATCGAAGTGGCTTACTCGCCTCATAAGTCTTGTGCGACCACAACCGATGATAACCCGCGGTGATGGATAACCCGCAGCAACAAAATGCTATGACGAGTCCCAAAACCTGCACCCAGTCAAAACCGATATAATACGCGTACAACGGCGTACCAATAATTGCTACAGCGAACGTCAATGAGAATATGGCCACATTTAGCCAAATAATACGTGGTTTTTCGGTCATCATCCTGTCAACCTTTAGCTTACACGTGTAAGCCAAGAATAATAACGGAAACGTTTGCTGTCAATATAGATAAAAACTCGGCGTGATGCCGAGTCAACTCTACGTATTCCTAAATTGGCTTAGCAAGGTCATCGCCAGAAGCTATACATAATGCGGATCCACACACGCATAAACTTGACCAACACTTTCTGAACGATTCAGTAGCTCAATGGCCAAGCGAGCCACCTCACCACGGGTAATCAATCCATGTACTTCTTTGCCTTGGCTAAGCTCACCCAGCCCTGTCGATGACCCGTCTTTCAATCCACCTGGGCGCAAAATAGTAAATGCTAACTGGCTGGTCTGTAACCACGACTCGGCAAGACTCTTTTCTCGCACAGCCTGACCAAATGCTTGTCTGGCACGTTCAGATAATGTAGCCCATGAATCACCACAACCAAGAGAGCTAACCATCAAAAAACGGGATATCCCAAAATGCTCAAGAGAATCAATTAGGTTACGGTGCCCTGTATAGTCGACAGGATACTCTGCACCAAAGCTTCCCATCGTCGAAATCACCCAGCTATCCTTTTCTGCCGTAGACAAGACATGCTCTATCTCAGAAATCGACAAAGCATCACCCGCAACAACATCTACCCCCAAAGCCTGCAAAGCCTCTGCTGACTCAGGCTGTCTGACCATTGCGGTAACCGAGCCACCTAGTTCACGATAATGCTTTGCAATAGCGAATCCTAATCCTCGACTTGCTCCAAAAAGTACTAAATGTTTCATGCCACAACCTGCAAATGATAATGAATATAAATATCATTATCACACATAAAAAAGAGAAACCATATACCCTGCGGCTTCCCTTTTTTGTTTACTGTGCCTTCAGTGAAACTACGCTAGTAGAACTACGCTGATGCTTCTCCTGAAGGTGCAGATGAATTTTGCTGAGCCTGATGTTTAAATTCATCAAACTCGGTCTGCACTTGCTCCAATTGAGCTTTTAGCATGTCATGGCTATTTTGCAGTGTTTCAAGCTCTTCTGCCTGTAACTGGCTATATGCCTCCAATTCTTGGAGCTGGGATTTCTGAGCCTCGAAAGCAGCTTGGTGCTCTTCTATCTCTACTTTTAACTTCCTGCTGTTGCGCTGTGCTGTCAATTTAGCTTTATGCGCTTTATCAGCTGTCTCTTCGGCATCTTGCTGCTGTATTTCAGCCATAGCAATAGCTTGCTCTAGGGAGCCGACCGTCTGTTCCAACTCTTGTACAGTCTGCTTAAATTGGTTCAATTCCTCATTAGTCGCAGATGGATCACTCGACATCCTTCCCCACTGAGAGGCGGCATTGCGAGTAACCTGATCCATCAAATCAAACGGAAATCGTAACGATTCAACTGGCGTGCCATCAAACCATTGTTGATCAAGTTCTTCCAGTATTCTGACTGTCTGCTGATAACTGTTATCCAGCACATATTTGGCATTTGAAACTGCAATCGACTCAAATGCCTTACCGGCCAATAGTACCGTCTGCATGTTTTTCGCCATCTCCTCAGGCTGTACAGCCTCAGTCAATTTAACAAACGGATGAGTTTTGAAATCATATTCCATCATGAAAGTATTCCGCCATGGTTTAATAAAATTATCACTAAAAGGTATACGCACTCCCCCTTGTCTTATACCAAATCTGCCAAACTGTAAGCATTCAGTTTCATAAAATTTGAACTACAACTAAACTTGCCAAACCAAAGTGTATCAACATGACTATTTTTCGTACTGTTAGTGACGTGAATCACTAGTGACTATTCACTGAAATACAAGCCTATACCCCATGAGCAGAAACAATTATTCCCGTGATCCAAATCAGTCTGGCAACTATTCGCATCAGGCTGGCAAACTCGGTATAGTACATTGCAACAGCCACCAACCAGACCCAATCATGCCACAACATCCTTGCGCTTATTCCGAGCTGATCCACTCACGTCGTTCTGTTCGTAAATATGACCCTGAAGCCACGTTCGATCACGATGCCGTAAAGCGCTCACTCGAGCTCGCCCTCCTTTCGCCCAACAGTTCCAACATGCAGTTATGGGAGTTCCACCGGATAATCTCAGACAAAAAACGCGAGCAACTAGCGGACATTTGCATGGGACAAAATGCCGCCAAAACGGCCAATGAGCTTGTGGCTTTCGTGGTAACACCTCACAAATGGCGAGGTCGCGCAAAACTCAATGCTGCACAAATTCGTCACGCTTTCGATGGCCGAGAAGATGCCACCGCCAAGCGCGCACTGAAATACTACGAAAAACTGATCCCTTTCGTTTATAACAACGATCGTTTGGGGCTATTTGGTCTCGTCCGAAAACTATTAAGCTTTTTCATTGGTATAAAGAAGCCTATGGTTCGTGAAGTTGGAAGAAGTGATCTTCGCGTCTGCCTGCATAAGAGTAGTTCACTAGCAGCCATGACTTTCATGACAGCAATGAGAGCTGAAGGATATGACACCTGCCCGATGGAAGGTTTCGACTCAAAACGGGCCAAAGCGCTACTCGGCTTGCATAAAGATGCCGAAATAACCATGATCATCAGTTGTGGCAAGCGAGCGGACGACGGAATTTACAGCGACCGTCATCGCGTTGCCAGCGATGAGGTCATAATGAGTCATTAATTAACCAATTGCTGTTTTTCCCATACCTTCTACCGGAAAAATGGGGTATGGTGTGGGAAACAACGATAGATAGTATGGTCAGATGGAAAATATCGTAGACAAAAAAAATCACTGGATGGCAAGCCACATTACTGAGGCACAATTCCCAACACCGTTAAGCCAAACAGGCCTGTCGATATACTTATCCAAGCCCCGTGAATGTGTCACTCTCGATACTTCCAAGGCTCACCCCTCTCAATCTGAATCAGCCATTACTATCTATCCGGTTGACTGCCACCCGCTAACCATTCGTTATTCCATTGTACTGGCAAGCCAATGGCAAGATGAGACTGAGAAGGAAGCAATGATTGAGTACCTCACTCAAATCATGTTTGAGCCTGAATCTCCTGCTGAATTGTATGTCGGCTTTTACCACGGCAAGCCCGCAGCCTGTGGTATGATTTTCCACGATGAGCAACATGGTGATTTGATCGCAGATGTATACGCTCTGCCTATTGCCCAGCAAGCTCAACTCATTGAAGATATGCACCAGGCGTTGATTAGCCGCTGCCATCACTCCAGCGTCTATATTGAAAAAAACGCGGCCTAATCACATCACGGTTAGATCTTTATAGAACTGGTAAGTGACCATCTCTTACCAGTTTGTTTTCCTGTCCCCTCTCTTTTCATCACAGATGTCCTGCTACTTATTGTAAGCTCAAGCCATCAAGCTTTTTCTTCGTGACATCTTGTTCTGTGTCCTTTTTTGACCATATTTATTTTTTTTCCCATACTTTATTTACTGTTGAATATGTATAGGGATACCTAATGAAGGGAATCATATTTACTGAGTTTCTTGATATTATTGAAGATAACTTTGGGCTGGAAGTTTGCCAACAAATGCTTGATGATACCGCAGACGAAGGGAGTTACACCGCTGTCGGTAGCTATGATCACCGAGATCTCGTAAAACTGATCGTAGCCCTCTCCCAAATAACCCATATTTCTGCCGAGTCACTGCAAGAAATATACGGCGAAGCTGTCTTTATACGCCTTCTCAATAGCCTCCCCCAGATCAACGACAACCCAGACAACACCTTTGGCTTTATCAAGCGAGTTGAAGAGCATATCCATACTGAAGTTAAAAAACTCTATCCCGATGCAACTCCACCTAAATTTGATTTTCTATCCCACACCGCCACATCAATGGTCATGGATTATAAATCTGCTCGCTGTATGTCACATGTGTGCTTCGGTCTTATCAAAGGCTGCGCCAAACATTTTGACGAAAACATCGACATCACAATGACGGCTATTTCTCCAGATAAAAAACATGTTCGGTTTACTATTAACCTAGTCTGAGGATTATTATGGATAATCGTCAAATTGAGCTGTTGCAAAAGAAAATTAGCCGTGAGCGCAACGCAAGACGCAATGCGGAAAAGCTATTAGAAGCGAAAAGCCTCGAGCTCTTTGAAGCAAATAAAGTCATTGAAAAAAGTCTTGAAAAAGTCAAAGCCAAAGCTGAAAACGACTCAGAACTACTCACCTACCAAGCCAAGGTCGATAATTTGCTACTGGAATTTGGCAGACGTTTTATTAAACACTCACCTAACAATCAACTCATTGAAGAACTCACCAATGCACTTGTAGATAGCCGCTTTGTACGGGCGTGTAGTATCAGGCTTGAATGCCCAAGTGTAGCTAGCCTAAACGTATGCCATACCTCAGGCCGCCAACAGATTTGGCAAAGTCCACCAAACCTAAAAAACCTTGGCGAAATCTGGGATGAAAACGAAAAGATACTATGGCTTTCTCTAGACAAAAACGACATCGTCCATGGTTATTTGGCCACAAGAATCAAAGCATCAGGTACTTGGCTCGAAACAATCAGAAAGCAAATGCTACTGTTTAGCGATATGATTAGATCCTCTATTGATCGCCAACTTAAACTTGAAGAAGCCATTACAGCAAGAGAACAGGCTGAAGCGTCAGAAAAATCAACTCGCGACTTTCTCGCGATGATAAACCATGAGCTTCGAACGCCATTGAACGGATTGCTCGGTACTGCCGAACTCATGGCGGATACGAACCTAAACAGCCACCAGCAACGACTACTATCAACTCTCAACCACTCCGGAGAGTTACTTCGTTCAATTATCAATGATTTACTCGACTATAGTAAAATCAATGCCGGGATGCTTGAACTCACTAATAAACCCTTCGACAGTCACACAATGATGATGATGCTACATGACATCTTTCAGCATCGAGCCAACGAGAAGCAACTTGAACTCAATATGGACATCACCAAGGAGACTCCTCGGTGGATAATCGGTGATGAAGACCGTATCAAGCAAATCTTTGTCAACCTAATCAGCAATGCTATCAAATTTACTGAAAGAGGAGCCATATCAATCAAAATACGATGGCAAGATAACCAACTATGCTTCATTGTAAGCGACACTGGTTGCGGTATTCCCGAGGATAAAATCGTAAGTTTATTCGAACCTTTTACCCAAGTTGACAACTCAAGCCAACGCAATCATGAAGGAACCGGACTGGGACTGGCGATTTGCAAGCGACTGACCGAACAAATGGGTGGTAACATCTCTGTCGAAAGCAAAATGGGAATAGGTTCAACATTCTCTGTTTCAATTCCTTTGGCTAAACACGTACACGAAGCCAAAGTTAATGACAAAGAGGCCCTAACAGCCCTCCCCATCGACAAACTCAATATCCTTGTCGTGGAAGACCTGAAAACAAACCAGATGATTATCAATCTGATGCTTAGCAAATTTGGAATAAAGCCCACTATCGCCAACCACGGGCAAGAAGCTCTATCCTATATTGAGCACCAAACATTCGACATTATCCTTATGGACTGCCGCATGCCAATAATGGATGGCTACACAGCCACAGAAAGACTACGTAAATCGGGCTATAACAAGCCAATTATTGCTCTAACCGCCGGTACCACACGAGTTGAGCGTGACGATTGTTTTGCTGCAGGCATGAATGATATTTTATGCAAGCCGTATCAAACCAAAGAGTTACGAGAATTACTCGAAAAATGGAGCAAGGATTAACTACACTCCATATCATCTCTAGCAAACGAAACTACCTTATCATTTACAGATAACTATGGTGTCACGACTGGGTGACAGCAAGAAGAGCGTCTGCAAAATAGTCCAACTGCTCCTCCTGTAGCCCTGCAATATTGATACGACCGTCATTAACTGCATATACACCAAATTCATCACGTAATCTCTTGACTTGCTCTGCCGTCAATCCCGTAATAGAAAACATGCCTTTGTGCTTTGCTATAAAATCAAACTGATGAGATCCTTTTGCCCTAATGGTATCAACCAACCCCTGACGTAGACAGATTAACCGCTGATTCATTTCCAGCAGCTCCTTCTTCCATTCAGCCGTAAGCTCAGCGTCACCCAGTACCTCAGCAACAAGTGCTGCACCATGATCAGGCGGCATGGTATATGTAGACCGTGCAATATTAAGGATCCGTCCCTTGGCTTTCTGTGCCTCGGCCAACGACTCACCCACAACAATAGCAACCCCTGTTCGCTCTCGATAAAGACCAAAATTCTTAGAACACGAGGCGGCTATCACCATCTCATTGATGTTATCAGCCATATAGCGCAGCCCAGCAGCATCTTGCTCAAGGCCATCACCAAATCCCTGATACGCGATATCAACAAAAGGCATAAATCCGTTTTTCTTTGCCAACTCAGTTATTGACTGCCAATCTTCAAAGCAAATATCTGCACCTGTCGGATTATGGCAACAACCATGCAGCAAGACCACATCCTGATCTCCCGCTTCAGCCAATACCTCTAGCATTGCTTGGCTATCAACCTGCTTGGTCTCAGGATCAAAATACGGATAATAACGAACCTGGAGTCCTGCGGCCTCCATAACAGGTTTGTGATTCACATAGCTAGGATTGGAAATCCACACCGTCGTTTCGGGCTTAGCCAGATAAATAAGATCAGCGAGCATTCTCAGGGCACCACTTGCACCAGGAGTTTGCACCGCGGCAGCGCGCTCATGGGCTGATGTACCGGTTAGCAACAAATCCATCATAGCTTGGTTAAATTGCTCATTTCCGGATAAACCAACATAGGCTTTTGTCGTCTGATGAGTAACAACCCGCTGCTGTGCAAGTTGTACCGCTCGCATGATTGGCGTTACACCCTCACTATTGCGGTATACACCTATGCCCAAATCCATTTTACAGTCGCGGGGATCATCACGATACGCAATACCCAAAGATAAAATAGGATCGGGTTGCGCCTCTGCAAGTTGCTTAAACATGTCAAAATTCCGTTTAACTAGGGATTATTATTTCTATCACTTCAATCTCTGTACGTCATCAGATTTGTGAGCTAATCGTCTTCTTCCTTGTGCAACCGCACCTTGACTCACGCTGTCATCCCAGTCGTAGCGATGCTAAATTCTTGATCTAGATTAACCATTGTGTAACTTCACTTGCAGGTAGCGGTTAAACACCTACAGTTAATATAGGTATAAATAACTCGCGTACTATTAAGCTGTTTTGTGATTTAAAGCTGGTTACCACCTAGCATTTGACGCTGGTCTTAGCATGTCGGAGGTTGAGATGAAAAATAGTGTTGATATCAAAATGTTGCTAACAGCCTATGAGAAGATTAAAACTCAGGGACAGGAAATTGAGTTTGGTAAGCAACTTGATGACATCAAATGTACAGAAAGCCATGACGGATACTCTGTGAGCTTATCGGATGACCATGTCAGCTTAGATATCCACTTTCATAATGCCTATCACTTCCACACTATGAATGAAGACCCAGACTCAGTTATCAACCAAACCAAAGCAGAATTTCACAACAATAACGAAGCACAAATACAAGATTTTATAAAAAAACTAGAAAATCTCACCGATAAATATTAATGGAGATTATCAATATAGAATTAATACATAAAGATAAAATAATACGATCTTAACCGCAATATTCTGGGTGCAACAAATAACACAATAGCTTTTTTTTGCACCCTATCGCAATTCACACTCATACGTTCAAGAATTACAGTACGCTGACAGAGTCTTCGCCAATAATGAATATACTTTACTTCGAATTAGCAATACGTAGGAATACTGTTCAGACTTCGTTCAATATCGCTCATGTAAATTACAAATAAGATTTAACAAAGTGATTGAACATTTTACAAATGAGGCTATCGTGTTTGCAGAACAACTTAAAACCAATGAACAAGAAGCGGTGATCAGAGCGCTTGACGAATGCTACCGTCGTTTAGATGAAGCCGACCTAACAGCTAAAGACCTAACGCAAGAAGGCTTTGTATTGCTGTTTCGCTCAGCTTATTTCAGCCAACTAAACGGAAACAAATAAAACCCAAGCATGCTTGGGTTTTTTTATCACAATTAAACGTTACTGTGTTTATAGTGACCAATCTCGGTTTTGTAGAACAACCCGATAACCATCGATATCTTCAAATGTCTTACCGACTTGTTCCCAATATGGATTGCTAGATTCAACCACGGTGAAACCAGCATCAATCATATTACGGCAAGAACGTTCCCACACCCTGCTGCAATCAACATAAAAAACCAGCAAATGCTCAGTAGAGGGTGCTCTACCCGCTTCAACACCAATTTTTTCAACAAACTCTAGATGATAAGCGTGCTTTTTATGTCCGAGAACTACACCATTAAAACCATCATAATCCTTAAATTGCTTTAACATCTCAAAGCCTAACGCCTTGCTGTACATTAAAGCGATTTTATTTAAATTATCTGTAGGTCGCACGACACGTAACGTTGAATCTTGAGGAATCATCTCGAACTTAAACTCCATTTATGGTTTCAATTCAATATATTAGTCTTCATGATTAAGATATACAACTGAACAAATAATACGCTCTGCGCATTTCATGACTGCTATCACAAACTATTCGTAACAAAAGCAAAAGAGTGATACGAATACCACTCTTTTCATGAAAAGCCATGTAGTTAATAACAATATTACGCGGGTAAATCACCCGTCGCCAACAAGTTCAAACTATCAGCCGTATATTTTTGAAACGTAACATCTGATCTTTTAGGAGGATAAATATACTTAGTCACTTTAATGATATATTTAGCGACAATATCATCGCTGACATCCCTCTCGTCATACCAAAAAGTATCGACATCCACTTTTTTTCCCTCATCCCACTTCATATCAGTGCGTATCAACTTGTGATCTTTGGGAATACCCAGTTTTTCCTTAAACATAGTCGTGCTCCAAGCCAAAAAATTAACGGCTTATATAATCACATACTTTTTGCAAGGTCATTATCACCCCGTCACAGTTCAAAAAAGCAACAACTGACATGGCTCACAATTCTTCTTGCTCCGCCTCTGAGCGACTACGGGAAACAGCCTGAACATACGAAGATGGTGGGTTACAGTGTACCAACTGGCGCTTCTGGTTTTCAGAGATCAAATCACAGCGCTGTTTATCCCAAATGAAACCTTCAGGAACTTTATTTTTTTCAATAACATAATAACTACTCCGCTGCTGTTCGTTAAGTATTGCCTCCAGCGGCAGATTCTTTTGCTCAGCTTTGCCCTGCGAATAAAATTGGGCGGAGAACGGGCGTTGATTTATATAAACCAAATCACTCGCCACGTTACTTGGGTCATTCTTCCACGTTGCCAGTAGCCCTTTTTCCGCCTCTTTCCCAACTAAATTAAACGCAAGCAATATAGCAATGATGGCGATCATGATCGGTGTTATCTCCCCCAGCCGATAGACACAAGTCGCCAACGGCTTTTGCTTCTGATATGCACACACCAGTAACGCCAATGCTGGCAGCCCCGGTAATACATAGCTGGGCAAGATATTTCCTGCAAAGGTAAACAATAGCATTGGGGCGAGCATCCAACACCACAAATAACCAATATACCCATCAGGTATGATGGTGTTCAATGTCGCTGGATTTGACTTTCGGCATACCTGATAGAGCAAGACAGGCGCCCATGGAAATGCCGCCAACAACCAGAATAGCCAAATCGTTCCTCTAACTTCATTATGAGCTGTACCGTATAAGTCCCCCTCCCAACCGGAAACCACAAAACGCATAATATGCTCGCCCACAATAAAATAATTCAGAAACCCCGGTGTTTTCCATTCGGCAATTAAGTACCACGGTAAGGTGAGCGACAGGAATAATATAATCCCTCCTTTCCATGGCAGAAGATTGGGAATTCGCTTCCAACGATGATCAGGCAACAACCACATCGTCAAACTAATACCCACCAGCACCAAGGCAAGTGGGCCTTTGGCTAACATGCCAATAGCCAAACCAGTAAAAAACAAGTACCCATGCCACGATGACTTATTTTGCCAATTCAACCAAAAGCTCACCATGCTCAAACTTACAGCAAGAGTCAGTGCTGTATCGGTCATAACCGCACCAACAATAACGATGAAAGCCGTTGTGGTCGCCAAGACTCCTGTCGCTAACCATGCCATACTCTCTCCGAGCGTCCGTTTCGCGGCATACCAGACAAGATAAAGAATGAGTACCCCCACCATTAAATGCGGTACCCTAGCTGCAAACTCGTTAACGCCTAAGACCTCAAACCCCATTGCGCTTAACCATGCAAATAGGGGCGGTTTACCCCAAAAAGGCACGTTATAGTCAAACATCGGTGTAATCCAATTGCCCGTTTCGTACATGATCCGCGCCATTTCACCGTAACGTGCTTCAGTGGTATCCATGAGCGGGTAAATACCCAACGTCATCAGACGAACGATCAATGAACCGAAGAGCAAATACCCCCCCGTACGAGCAAGTGTGGAAACTGAATGCTTATACCCCATCTTCAGTCTCCCTGCTCTGCTCGTAACCAACCGACACGCTTTCATCCATCACCACGTACAACGGTCGCTGCTTGGCTTCGATAAATAGCCGGCCGATATACTCTCCCATCAGCCCTATCGACAATAACTGAATCCCACCCATCAGCAGCATCATAATCATCATGGACGGGTAGCCAGCGACCGGATCCCCCCATAAGAGGGTCTTGCTCCATACAATAAAAGCCCACACTATGGCAGCAACAGATATCATCGCTCCAGCCACCGTAGCCATACGCAAAGGTCGAGTACTAAATGAAGTAATGCCTTCGAATGCGAGGTGCATTAATTTGCGATAATTCCATTTCGTCTCACCGGCCTGGCGAGAGTCCCGTTCAAACTGTAAGGTAGTACGCTTGAATCCTGGCCAAGCAAATAACCCCTTCATAAACCGGGTACGCTCAGGCAGCTGATTAATTTCACGGACAACACGCTGGTCAAGTAGACGAAAATCACCAACGTTAGCGGGCAAATCCACCTCGCTAATATGATTAATCACACGATAAAATGCTGCTGCTGTAAATCGTTTGAACCAACCTTCTCCGTGCCTCTTG
The DNA here is from genome assembly GCF_001029445.1 of Photobacterium aquae. Lineage (GTDB taxonomy): Bacteria > Pseudomonadota > Gammaproteobacteria > Enterobacterales > Vibrionaceae > Photobacterium > Photobacterium aquae. Next base: position 229,005 of record NZ_LDOT01000023.1, on the reverse strand, counting down.
CTCCGCTGCATATCGACAACATCAAAGCCAGCTTGCCACTGACTTACCATCTCCGGAATCAGCTCTGGCGGGTCTTGCAAATCGGCATCGATAATAATGACCGCCTGTCCCGCAGCTTGTGCAAGCCCTGCACTCATCGCGGCTTCCTTACCAAAGTTGCGGCTCAAACGCACCGCCCTGACTGTATGGTGTGGCGAAGTAAATGCCGCAGCCAAAGACCAAGAGCTATCAGCGCTTCCGTCATCAACATAAATAATTTCACATGGCCTGTGTAGCTGATCCAATGCATCGCACAACCGTTCATGGCAAGTTGCCAGAACTTCAGATTCGTTGTACATCGGAACAATGACGCTAAGAAAAGGCTGAACAATGTAGGCCTCATCCGGACGGCGGGGCAGCATAGCAATAGATGACATGGTTATTTTCTCGTTTTTGAAAATAACCACAGGCTAAACATAACCTTGTGAGAAAAATGTCACTGACATTTTTTTCACACGCTAGTATGGCAAAATAGGGGGAATACCTAAGGCTAACAAGCCGACTGTCGGAGTTCGCAATGAAACTATTATTGGTCGAAGATCATCAGGATATAGCCGGAGTTATCTTCGATTTCTTTGAAATTAAAGGGCATGCCCTCGATTATGCCAGCAACGGCGTACATGGGTTAGAATTGGCATCGAGCAATCATTATGATTTGATCATCCTTGATGTCATGCTGCCCAAAATGGATGGTTTCACCGTATGCAAACTTCTCCGAGAACAAGGGAACGATACCCCGATCCTCATGCTAACTGCCCGCGATACACGAGAGGATACGCTCGAAGGCTTCGCAACCGGCGCTGATGACTATCTTGTCAAGCCGTTCGACCTTGACATTCTAGAGGCAAGGATAAAAGCCCTGACTCGCCGTCGTAGTGGAGAGACGGCCCAAACGTCGTTACACTTTGGCGATCTCACACTTGATCTCAATACGCACACAGCCCAAAGAGAAGGTTGCACCTTTACCCTCAACCCTACGCTGTTCAAAATACTAAAACTCCTTATTACCCGCTCACCCAAAGTGGTCACTAAAGAAGAGCTCGTTTCCTCGCTTTGGGATGACGAAGAGCCCGAAGGCAATGTATTACGCAGCCATATCTATCAGTTGCGAAGTATTATCGACAAGCCCTTCAAGCAAGCATATATCCGAACCATACCGAAAGTCGGTTATCAACTGGTTAAAGAGGACTAGTCGTGACTGTCAGCGTCAATAAGGCCAAGAGTGCCAAGCAACTTACCTTTACCTACTTTGCGGCGATTGCATTTGCGATCCTAACGCTGCATTTTACCTTGATGGATTCAACGCTGGATGATTTTGAGCAGCTCAATGCGAATAACCGTCTGACACACGCTCGTCAGGTTGCTATGGAGGTTTTGGCTGAACAACATCTTGAGCAATTTGCCATCCCACCTTTTACCAAAGCCTTCGTTGGGAAAGCATCCTTACCGGATCATCTCGCCATACCGGATGATTTGCCGTATGGCAAAACAATTGAGGTTGAGCGCGATGAATACAATGACACCGAGTACTTTATTCAACGCAACCGCATCACAAACGACAAGAATAATGAAGATCTCTACCTTCTCTATTACGATGATATTTTTGAAATTAGCGAAGAACAGATCTTAGATAATCAACTAAAACAGCTCGCAATCTCATTTATCCTCTTAACTGCCACGATGCTTGTCGTACTAAAAGTATCAGGACGACTCACTCACCCGTTATCAGAACTGGCCGATAACCTGGAGCAACGCAGTGCAAATGATCTTTCTCCCGTTGAGGTGCCAAGCGGTACGGTATCACGCGAGCTGCTACAACTCGTCGATAGCTTTAACCGCTACATGTCCCGCATTGATGAGCTGCTCAACCGCGAGCGAGCATTCAATCGCTATGCAAGCCATGAACTACGAACGCCATTAATGGTAATAAAAGGGGCTACCTCCCTGCTCGGCCAGTCACATGAGCCTACATTCATCGAAAAGCAGCGATTACGCCTACAACATGCCAGTGATGAAATGAATGACTTTGTCACGACCTTACTCTCATTAACCCGAGAGGAAAATTTCGACGCACTAACTGCGAGACCTATTACCAAGACCGAAATTACTCAGATCACCCTCGCTCACACCCACCTCATCTCTTCAGACAAACACATAGAGTGGCAAGTGCTTGTAGATAAAGGTGTAACTCTCAAAATCCCAGAGAACACCCTCAACATTCTATTGGGAAATCTCATCAAAAATGCCTTTGCATACACAGATAAAGGATCTGTTGAAATTAGCGTTTCACAACATCAAATTACCGTTTGCGATACAGGAATGGGACTGGGGACTTCTCACAAAGGCGTGAACGGATATGGCTTGGGGTTACTCATAGCCAATGATATTTGCCGCAAGTATGGATGGAAACTCGAGCATCGTGACAACCCAGGCGGTGGGTGCTGCGCCTGCATTACATTTAAAGCAGACGAAGCACCCAATATTTAACCAATAGATAAAAAACAAGTTTTGGGATGCATATTAATCGCTTTGATAGAAAAACTTTTTTTTTACCATAACGCGGTATAATGACATTCGTTTATTATTCAACGCTAACGGACAATCATGAGTAAAGTGTTTACATTTCTTAAAGGAATGGCGATGGGTGCGGCAGATGTCGTTCCTGGCGTTTCAGGCGGCACCATTGCTTTTATTACAGGTATTTATGACACACTGCTTGAAAGCATCCGCCGTATCAATCCATCCTTAATTGGTATTTGGCGCCAAAATGGCTTTAAGGCTGCATTTGAACACATTAACGGCACCTTTCTGATCTTGCTCCTATCAGGGATCTTAACCAGTATCTTCACACTGGCCCGGGTCATTACATGGATGCTGCACACTCATCCAATTCCATTGTGGTCCTTCTTCTTCGGCTTGATCATCATCTCGGTGATCCATATGTTCAAACAGGTTTCAAACTGGGGAGCAAGCCGCGTTATTGCCGTTATTGCGGGTACCGTATTTGCCTACGGCATCACCGTACTGCACCCATTGACGCTGGAGCCAACTTATTTCAATATTATTCTGTCAGGCTCCATTGCTATTTGTGCCATGATCCTACCGGGCATCTCCGGTAGCTTTATTTTGCTTCTGCTAGGTATGTATGCCCCTATCCTAGGCGCTGCAAAATCTTTAGATATCATCACATTGGGACTTTTCGCCAGTGGCTGTGTTATCGGCCTACTTTCGTTCTCTCATGTTTTATCTTGGGTGCTGCGCCACTATCGTGATATCGCCTTAACATTCCTTACGGGCCTGATGATTGGTACTCTTAGCAAAATCTGGCCTTGGAAAGAGACGCTAACTTGGCGAACCAACTCAAGCGGCGAGCAAGTTCCGCTACTTGAACAGAACCTCTCTCCGTTCCACTTCGAACAAATCACCGGCCAACCAGCCTTCATCGGCTACGCTATCATGGCAATGCTCCTTGGTATTGCGCTTGTGTGGGGACTAGAGCGCCTCTCCGAAAAATAAGCGCCTCAGCAACCATCCCAGGTAAGAGATAATAAAAAAGCCGCCAATTTGGCGGCTTTTTTTATAGAGAAAATAGGCTTAGTAGTACTGGAACATCTTCTGAACTTCTTTGTAATCCTGAGTTTGAGTCAGAGAAAGCATAAGAAGAATACGTGCCTTTTGTGGATTCAAAGTACCTGACGCAACAAAACCGTACTTAGCATCATCAACTTCTGCATCCAGTGTTGTGGAACCTGAACCCGTACGGGCACTACGCACAACCATCACACCGTCTTTGCTCGCTTTTGCCAGCCCATCGAAAATCGTATGGTACATGTTACCGTTACCCACGCCAGCACTTACAATGCCGTCAAAATCAGCATCAACCATCGCTTTAACCGGCAAATCTGTCGCATTTGCGTAGTTATAAACAATACCGACCTTAGGCAACGCTTTTACTTTCGATACATCAAATACTGTTTCTGTTGTATGGTGGCGCTCAGGGCTACGCTGGTATTTCACATCACTATTGTGCACGTAACCAAGAGGACCCATGTTAGGCGACTGGAACGTATCTACAGCGGTTGTGCTAGTCTTTGTGACATCGCGGGCATCAAAAACTGTATCGTTCATCGCAACCAATACACCACGGCCTTTTGACTCTGCATCCACAGCTGTCACTACCGCATTATAAAGGTTAACCGGACCATCAGCACTCATGGCTGTTGAAGGTCGCATTGCCCCTACCAATACAACAGGCTTATCACTTTTTACTGTAAGATCAAGGAAGTATGCCGTTTCTTCCATAGTATCCGTACCATGGGTGATCACAACACCATCCACATCATCTTTTGCTAGCAGAGCATTTACTCGGTTAGCTAACTTCAGCCAAACCTCATCATTCATATCCTGAGAGCCGATGCTAACAACTTGCTCACCGCTGATGTTTGCAATTTTTGTCATCTGCGGTACAGCATGAATTAGGGAGTCTACCCCAACTTTACCCGCCGTGTAGCTCGAATCTGTCGCTGACTGACCAGCACCAGCAATTGTACCGCCTGTTGCCAGAATCTTGATATTCGGTAGATCACCTGCAAAGCCTAATGAGCTAAAACATAGACCAGCAGTTAGCAGACCAATTGAAATCGCACTCTTTTTCATAATTTTTCACCTATTGGATATATATCTTAATATTTTTTAATTACGGTGAATAATATGCGAAACACATAATATTTTTGTGGTTTTTGTCACTAAATGAAGCAGAGAAAATTTGATCTAGCTTGCAGATACATCATCACGATGTAACCCGTTAACATCAGGCCACACAGCACGAAACACCAAAAACAAAAGCCCCCTTAATTTAACAATGCAGACATAACAGCATAAAGATTACAACAATGTCACAAAAGAAAGGCTCTACGAAGATAGAACTACAGCAAGATGATAGGATATCAAAACACCATCGGTAATCTGAGTATCGCAATCCGTTAGTAAGGATGAAAATGAGCATAAAAAGGAAATGGCCGATGCTATCAACCAGTAGCGCTATCATACTGGGGCTATCTTACATTTTATTCACAACCAAGTCCCCTCAGAGCGATACATACTGCCAACTCAGCCGTACCCCCTGTATAAATGACCAAATCAACATACGGTTATCACACGATATCGTCAAACCTATGATCGCCACTGAAGTGGACGTGGTATGGCCATCCCTCCCTGTCTCAGTTGAAAATCTTGAATTCATACTCGAAGGCCATGAGATGATGATGGGACAATATAAGTTAAAACTAAGCCGTACCGATCAAGATAATAGGTATAATGGCCAGATAATATTACCGTTTTGTACATCAGATGCTATGACATGGAAAGGGACGATTACCCCTTCCAACCATGAGCATGAGTTTGAACCTGTATTTATCTCATTGAGGATGGAAAAGTGAAATATCAATGGATTATCCTTGCCCTAGCTCTTGCTGCCGGCCTTATAACAAGCCTTATCGTTGACCGAAGCAATCCTGAGAAAACAGGACCGGAATACCCGTTGAATTTTTTGGAAACGGCTAATGAGGCGGTTGATCTATACGATCCCAAGGATCCTCGGATACGTGTCATCTACTTTGGCTATACCCACTGCCCAGATGTATGCCCAACGTCTCTAGCGGTTCTTTCCGCGGCGCTACAGAAAATCAAACCTCAGCAACTGTCACAACTATGGCCAATTTTCATTACGCTCGATCCTGACCGAGATACGCCAGAAAAAAGTGCTCAATACGCACAATATTTCCATAAAAATATTATCGGTATGACAGGAACACAAGCCCAGACTAAAGCTCTTGCTGAAAAATACGGTGTGCTCTACATCCGAACCGAGCTCAAAGACTCTGCTCTTGACTATGCTGTTGACCACAACTCCTACTTCTATTTCCTTGCCCCAAACGGCGACCTAATAGAAAAGGTACAACATACTCTAAACCCTGATATTCTTGTCGATGCCATTTCACGAGTGCTCCAAACATCCTCAAACAAAGCTTAATATCAGAATTATTACACTCAAAACAGCGAAAACCCGCTCAGTCGGGTTTTCTCATATTTGAGAGAAAAATAATAAGATAAATTAATGTTCGAGCAGCAAATGCATCAACATCTGCCATACTAATTCTGCCGACTGATAATTTAACGCTCGGTCTGTAGTGGCAAACAAAGGAGAAGAAAGAAAAATGAACCGTTCATTATCTATCCTTGCAGGCATTCTTCTGAGTGCAACACTTGTAGGTTGCTCTAGCTCAGATGAAGTCGATCAAATGCAGCAGCTCACAAATAAAGTCGATATGCTCTCTGATCAAGTAGGTGCGCTGCAAAGTCAGCAGGATCAACTAGCAGGTGCAGTTAACGACGCACGCGCAGCCTCTGACGCTGCATATCAAGAAGCAATGCGCGCCAATCAGCGTATTGACAACATTGCAAGTTCCTATAGAAAATAAAAAAGTGGCGCTTCGGCGCCTCTTTTTTTATCCCCACCGTTATCCGGCTGTTTCCAGAAAACTATAGCCTAATCCCCTTACCGTTTTGATATGCTTCTTAGACAAACCTGACATCACCATTTTGCGACGAATATTACTAATATGCATATCTAAATTTCGGTCAAACGGGCTGAGTTCTTTCTTTAGTACTTCTTTTTGCAATTCGGCTTTTGAGACCACAATACCATTATGGCTGACCAAATATTCAAGCAATTCTTTTTCAGTACCAGTCAAAGGAACACGATCAAGCTCAGCATAAATCGGAGTCGCAGAAGGAGCCATATGAATACGCTGTTTTTCTAACCCCACTCTGCGCAGCATTGCTTTAATCCGAGCAAGTAACTCCGGCACATGGAAAGGCTTAGCTAAATAATGATCGGCACCAGCGTCTAATCCATCAAGTAATGAAGATTCGTCAGCCAACGCTGTCAACATCATTATAGGTATTGCAAAACGTTGACAGATACGTCTTGCAACCTGCATCCCATCAATAGTTGGCAGCATAACGTCCAACAAAACAAGGTCAACACCCCGCTCTTCTAAGTAACGTAATGCTGAATCACCACAATGAACACAGCAAACATCATAGCCTTCATCAACGAGCACTTCTTCTAGTAACTCACAAAGCAGCTGGTCATCATCTACGACAAGAATCTTTGACAAAACACTCTCATATTATGGGAATTGAAAATAGTAATTCTATGTATTCTCAGCGTACAAGCAAGTAGTAATAGAAGCTCACAACCACGAGTTGATAGCGAACTCATCCATCATATCTAGCCAACCAACTATGACGGATTTCAGAACAAATACCGTAAACGATTACATCACTTTTAGCATCATAAAGTATTGACTTTACTGAAAGCGGCATGGTTCATAGCCCCTACGCCTTTCCCACAGAGTTACTCACAGCTTTTGTGGATAAATCACTTATCCACAGGCTAATAAGAAAAAGCATAATATATTCACAAAACGTATTCTGCACACTACTGATGTTCAAAACCCTCTCTGCAAAACATACAAAAATAGCAATCTCAACCCAAAAATGGAGCATAACTGTAATTTACCAAAGAAAAATATGATTTAAATGAGAATAAATATCACAAAAACACGCACTTAAGATGAAATCGAAATCGCAACCGTTTACTTCTCGAGCTCTATAAATCAATAATGAAAAAACAGACAGCACAGACCGCTATCAAATCAAACCGCAGATTAAAACCAGAAACCAAACTCAAAACACGTAAAATAACAACACTTATTCGTAAGATAACAAAAAAACCTTATTTTTAAGCAATTGATTTTAAAAATTAAAAGATCAAAACAAACAAAAAGCATCAATTTATAATTGACAGAAAACAAACAAAACATAAAATACGCGCCGTTTACCTAAAAGGTAGGCGATTTATAACGATAATAGCGAGATGTAGAGGTTTAAGAATGGCAAGCGACAACAACTACAGCCTTGGTCCAGTACCAAGCACGGCACGCAAAGGTGTTCTCTCCTTAACCATGGTAATGTTAGGGTTAACCTTCTTTTCAGCCAGTATGTGGACAGGAGGAACATTGGGAACGGGACTCTCCTTCAATGATTTCTTTCTCGCAGTTCTTATTGGCAATCTCATCCTCGGTATCTACACTTCCTTCCTCGGTTACATCGGCGCTTCCACTGGACTTTCCACCCATCTTCTCGCTCGTTTCTCTTTCGGCTCCAAAGGCTCTTGGCTTCCCTCTCTTCTTCTCGGCGGTACACAAGTTGGTTGGTTTGGTGTGGGGGTCGCAATGTTCGCTATTCCCGTTCAAAAAGCGACTGGCATCGACACTAACATTCTTATTTTAGTCTCCGGCCTACTCATGACCGCCACAGTCTACTTCGGCATTTCCGCCCTCATGATTCTTTCCGCCATCGCTGTTCCTGCCATCGCAATTCTTGGTGGCTACTCTGTATTCGAAGCCGTTGGCAGTGCAGGGGGCATCGAAGGCCTCAAAACCATTACACCGGAAAACCCTATTGAATTTTCTACCGCGTTAGCATTAGTAGTCGGATCATTTATTTCTGCTGGCTCACTAACAGCTGATTTTGTCCGCTTTGGCAAAAAGCCAATGGGAGCTGTACTGGTCACGATGATCGCCTTCTTCATCGGTAATTCGCTGATGTTTATATTTGGCGCTGCGGGTGCTGCGGCAACTGGCCAATCTGACATCTCAGAAGTAATGATTGCACAAGGTTTATTGATTCCAGCTATCATCGTACTCGGCTTGAATATCTGGACAACCAATGACAACGCGCTATACGCTTCAGGTCTGGGTTTCTCAAACATTACCGGCCTGTCCAGCAAGTACCTATCGATGGCAAACGGCCTTATCGGTACCCTGTGTGCGCTTTGGCTGTACAACAACTTCGTTGGCTGGCTAACCTTCTTGTCGGCGGCGATTCCTCCTATCGGCGGAATTATCATTGCAGATTTTCTGAAAAACCGTCATCGTTACAAAGACTTTGCTAACGCAGAATTCAACACAGTTAACTGGGCGGCAATCATGGGTGTTGCGGTAGGTGTTGCAGCAGGTCACTTCCTGCCAGGTGTCGTACCTATCAACGCCGTTATCGGCGGCGCGGTAAGCTACCTTGTACTTAACCCGCTACTGAACCGCAAACCTAACCAACAAACGGCAAATGCATAAGGATCGTTCTCGATGCAAAGCACAAACATGCTAATTCAAAACATTACACTACGTGGCAAGGAAGGCCTGCATCAAATCCTCATCGAAGAGGGAACTATTACAGCGATCAAAACTATGGATGATGCCTTCCACTTCGATGGTGTCATTTTGGATGGCGAAAACGGCATGGCAATCGCTCCGTTTTGTGAACCGCATATTCACCTTGATACCACGCAAACGGCCGGTGAGCCTAACTGGAACATTTCCGGAACGCTTTTTGAAGGTATCGAACGCTGGGCAGAACGTAAATCAATGCTCTCTGTGGAAGATGTCAAACGCCGTGCAAAGCAAACGCTGAAATGGCAAATTGCCAACGGTATCCAGCATGTCCGTACCCATGTCGACGTTTCTGACCCTACGCTCATTGCCCTTAAAGCAATGCTTGAAGTCAAAGAAGAAATGAAGGAATGGGTTGATATTCAAATCGTAGCGTTCCCTCAGGAGGGCATTCTCTCCTACCCTAACGGCAAAGAATTAATGGAACAAGCCGTTAAAATGGGCGCAGATGTCGTCGGTGCAATTCCCCACTTTGAATTCACCCGTGAGTACGGTATTGAATCTCTGCATTTTGCCTTTGAGTTAGCACGTAAATACGACCGCCTCATTGATGTGCACTGTGATGAAATCGATGATGAGCAATCTCGTTTTGTAGAGACTCTCGCAGCACTCGCCCACAAATATGAGATGGGTGATAAAGTCACGGCAAGCCACACCACTGCAATGCATTCATACAATGGCGCGTATGCATCCCGTCTGTTCCGCTTGCTCAAAATGTCGGGTATTAGCTTTGTTGCCAATCCATTGGTAAATATCCACTTGCAAGGGCGCTTCGATGACTATCCAAAACGACGTGGCGTTACGCGCGTCAAAGAGATGCTAGCATCCAATATTAATGTCTGCTTTGGTCATGATGATGTCTTTGACCCATGGTATCCACTAGGCACAGCAAACATGTTGCAAGTACTTCACATGGGGCTCCATGTCTGTCAGGTTATGGGCTATGAGCAAATCAACAATGGGCTAGATCTGATCAGCACTCATTCAGCGCGAACTCTGAACATTCAAGATCGCTACGGCATCGAAGAGGGCAAGCCAGGCAACCTTTTGATTCTGCCAGCAGAAAACGGCTTTGACGCCGTTCGCCGCCAAGTCCCTGTTCGCTACTCAATTCGCCAAGGCAAGATTATTGCTGAAACGCAGCCAGCGGTTACTCATATTCATCTCGGAGAGAATGCTGAGCCTGTCACCTTTCGTCGCTAAATCGTCGACTTAACACAAAACAAAAACGGACGCTGAAATGCGTCCGTTTCTTTTAAAAGCAACTCGGATGGTTAGCGCTTACGTCGAATAAACCCGAGACCCGCCAATGTTAGCAACCATGCCCACCCGGTAGAGCCACCGCTTGAATCAACATATTTGCCCATTTCACAGTTCGTTGGTGAAATGCCATCTGCATTAGGATTACATCCATTACCACTGGCCTCTTTATCCTGCTCAATGATGTAAGCTGGTGGCGAAATTGGATTCTCAGGCACTTTCGCGATCACTCGCATCACCCAATTATAATAAGTGCCAACACGAGTATAGAATGATGGACGATTAACCGAACCACATGTCGGTATACCTGTCACACCACCACTCACAATACCAACCTGAACCCAATTACCTAACTCATCTTGTGCGCGAAGCGGACCACCGCTGTCTCCCTTGCAGGAGTCAGCACCGTAATCACCATCCAACACTTCCTCTTGATCCTCTTCCTCTTCCCCTTCATTGGTCAGATCATCAGGATCAATCACAATATCATCTCGAATCTCAGGTGCTATAGTACATATCTTAGTCTGATCGAACGGGCTGGCTATAATACCGTGCATCCCATTACCTTGCTCAATAAGGGCAAAACAATCAGCAATAGGAACATGGGTCAAATAAGCCTCTTGAAGCTCATTAGGAAGAATACTGGCACCTGGATCAACAAATCCCCATCCAGATAGCCTATTATTTTTAACACGGTTTGCCGGATCCCACTCCTGAGCCAAACGGGTATCGATCTCACTGGCAACATCTGGGGCCGCTAAAGTAATCGGTGTCACCGAATCCGATGGGAATGGACGGCTAACCCGCAGTAGAGCAATATCATTCTGCAATGCAGTTTTAACCACTTCTTGCGAACCATCAAAGTCACCTTCAACCAAAGCCCCCGGTGAATAGTCAGGATGGACAACGACATGCGATATTGAATAAAGGTGACCAACATCGGTCAACTCAAGCGTTGGTGAGCCAACCGCAAGATTTAGTTGGTGCGGCTGAATTACAAAGTGCTTTTTCGAGTTCGAATCATAACTCACGACACAATGGGCAGCTGTCAATGCCCAGTTTTCACTAATGACTGACGCACCACAGTTATGAGCATTATCCATAGGAAGAACACGCAACGAAGCCATCCAACTGTGATTGCTGATATCGGTTACAGGATCACCACCAACGACATAAGGGGTAACATTCGATGCTCCTGCCATCATCGATGGTAAAAGCATAGAGGTCGCCAAGGCCAGAAGGGCTTTTTTCATTCCTAACTACTCCAGAATCCATTCAATCTGAGCAGAATAACAAGCCCTTATAGAAACCACAGATAGAAGAATGACAAAATGCGAGTCATTACGCCCCACATTCGAGTTAACTTACATCATTGCATCATTTTAGTGCTATGCGAGTTCCATAACCCATTGTTAACAGTGAACTTAAATGACCTCATTGCCTGTTAATGGACAAGGGGCACTTTCAATATCGAAATCAATAAATGCCCCCGTTAACTGAGAGGTAATGGTAGGATAAAAACCAAAATCTACCGCTTCATCAATATTCTCAATATCAATCGTATAGATTTTAACACCGAGCATTTTTACCTCGCTTGGTAAACAACTGGCTGAATCATTTAGCGTAAAACAAATTTCATCTGTCGTATCAATGTAGCCACACTGAACCTCTTCTTTTACCCCCAAATTTTGCAAACCGGCAAGATCACCTCGCGGCAGTTCATCGGGAATAACGATCAACGCTTCCGCCTCATCAAGCGTGTAATATTTACTCACGAGCACGGTATCCACCTTCGCCCCATCAACTGCAAAAACCCGAGTGTCTCCCTTTAATGCAGCCTCCATATCATCATCGTTACAACCGAATAGCGCCATCAATGACAAAAAAACACATGTTTTTTTCATATAATCCCTCATGTAGTAATATTTTTATTCAGATTATAGACTCATTTCACTCACACCTGCATCACACTATCATTACAAACACAATGTTAACTGCTGGAATTTTGAACACAATATAGCTAATTAATGTGATCTTGATCTTGATTCCTTCCATTATTTATATTTAATGGCATAATAAACAGAACAATTACCTGTATGGGTAACTTCTACCATTACACATCTACGGATAATAACTATGAGTATTGAATCAATCGTAAAACAGCGCGCTGGCGAGCAATGTGAACTGTGTTCTTCTACTGATGATCTAAAAGTATATGAAGTACCAGCCTCTCCAGACTCAACTGCTGCAAGTTGTGTGCTGGTATGTGAAAAGTGCCGTAGCGAAATCGAAGATGCTGAAACACTAGATCAAAACCACTGGCGCTGCCTGAACGACAGCATGTGGAGCCAAGAACCAGCTGTACAGGTAATGGCATACCGTATGCTTAAGCGTCTGTCTTCTGAAACTTGGGCTCAAGATCTACTAGACATGCTGTACCTAGAAGAAGACAAAATTGAGTGGGCAGAAAAAGGCCTACTAGCCGACGAAGACAAACCACGCGACGTAAACGGCGTTGAACTGAAAAAAGGCGATGATGTTACTATCATCAAAGACCTGCCAGTTAAAGGTTCAAGCATGGTAATCAAGCAGGGTACTGCTGTTCGTGGTGTTAACCTGACTGATGATCCTAAGCACATTCAAGGCAAAGTAAACGGTCAGACAATGTTCATCATTGCTGAATATTGCCGTAAGAAATAAGAGCCTGACTCTTTCCAAAAAAACCGCCTTTATGGCGGTTTTTTTATAATAGACGCCATCAAATTTTATTTGCCATTCTTTGAATATGATGAGTTTGATACCTCAACGTGGATCAAAAGCTAAGAATCTATCTCAAATTGAATTTTCAAGAATATATCTGTTAATATAAACAGAGTTAGTCGGGGAGCCAAAAGGCTGAGACCACCACCGCCAAGCGCAAAGAGTGGGACCCGTTGAACCTGATCCATTTAATAATGGCGTAGGGAACTAGCATGACTTTGTTCCCTCTATAGGTGTAAACCAACTACCCCCATAGAAAAGCCACGCTACCCACGCCGAATAACGAGGTAGACATGGCCAATCCATCCAAGACTCCCATCACACTGACTATCGCTGGCTCGGACAGTGGTGGTGGTGCCGGTATTCAAGCAGACATCAAGGCAATTTCCGCTACGGGCAGCTATGCCTGCTCTGTCATTACCGCCCTTACAGCACAAAATACCCAAGGTGTCAGTGGTATCTTAGGAATCGATCCTTCATTTGTCGAACAACAATTAGACGCTGTATTCTCTGATCTCGATATTCAAGCAGTCAAAATCGGCATGCTTAGCGATAGTCGCATCATAAAAGCCGTTGCAAACAAATTGCAGCAATACCAACCTAAGTTCCTTGTTATCGATCCCGTTATGGTGGCAACCAGCGGTGATTTGCTGCTTGAACAAACGGCTATTTCCACCCTGCAATCTGAGCTAATACCGCTAGCTGATATCATCACCCCCAATTTGCCTGAAGCCGCCGCCCTACTAGGCTGCCCAATTCCCACTTCTGAAGATGAAATGGAAACCCTCATTGATGCGCTGCGCCTATTGGGTGCAAAATCCGTTTTGCTTAAAGGCGGACATTTAGAACAAGCTGCAAGCTGTACTGATCTCCTTATCTTGCCCAATGAGGTCATTCGTCTTTCAACACCCAGAATTGCCACACGCAATACCCACGGCACGGGTTGTACCCTCTCTGCTGCCATTGCCTCATTTCTTGCCCAGGGCTATCCCCTTCCAATCGCCGTCAAATTTGCCAAGCAATATATTACAGACGCGCTCAGACACGCTGACGATTTGAAGATTGGTTCCGGGCATGGGCCGGTCCATCACTTCTTTGCCTTCAACGGTAAACCAAGCTAGACAAACCTTCTCATTCAGCATCGATCTGCGGATGAGCATTTACTATTGCACAGCAACCCAACGGCTTTTCATAGACAATAAAAAAGCCAGCCCTAAAAAGGCTGGCTTTTTCATGCGTACGAATTATCAACCCAAAATCATTACGGCAAGATAATATCTACCCGACGGTTATTCTCACGACCAAATTCGGAATCGTTGGTTTCTATGGGGGCCTGCTCACCTTTACTTTCTACAAGCAAACGCTGTGATCGAATCCCCTTTCCATGCAAATAATCTGCGCTTTGCTCAGCTCGCTTAATACCTAGTTGGTAGTTGTATTTTTGGCTACCACGATTATCCGTATTGCCCTGCAATGCGACAACCTGTTCGGATTTTGCTAACTGACGAGCGACATAATCCAAAATTTGTTTAGAGAATGGGGTTAACTGGGCATTGTCAAAGTCAAAATAGACCCGTCCAAGTAATGACGACTGAAGAGACTTATCGCCTGTCATTACTAGCAGTTGCTTGCCATCAAGATACTCTATGCACTGGGCCGATATCCCCAGAGGCTGCGCAGCATCCAACAATGCCTTCTTCAAGGCTTTTGACTCACTGGGGACCGATATTTGCAAAAAACCATTCCGATGCTGACCGATACCCTGCACCTGCCCAATTTCGACCCGATGGACAACGGCATACTGACCAGTACTACAATAACTTTCAATCGCCAGATCATCACCACTAGCGGCAACGCAGCTCAATGGTAATAAACACACGAGTGGAAATAACTTTTTCAACATTTTTAATTATCCGTACAGTTTTGTAATACCGCTTGAACGGGCACCTTTTTTAATTAACTCTTCAATTTTATCTATCAGATCATCAACATCGTTGACATCAATAATATCTTCATCGGGATTAACCACGCAGCGTTGAAAACCACTCTGATGGCTAGCATTGAAATTAATGCCGACAACACCGATATATAGCGGCTGTTCGCTATCGCTAAAACCAGCACGAATCTTATCGCATAACCCTCTGTTAACTAACTCGGGTAGAACATTTCGATATGGAGATTCCTCGCCATCACTCAATATCAAGATCATCTTCAAGCGCTCTCGATATGCTTTCAATACCTTTGGATCATGGCTTTTTGGACGCCCTTCAGCCATTACCTGCGCTCCGCGCAAAATTCCTTGATAGGCCGCCGTTGCGCCGTTTGCCCCCATCTGCTGCACCCTATATAGCGCCGATTGAGACGATGACAATCCTATCGTCCAGAATGCGTCAGAACCACGCGAACAGTTATACTTTTGGCTATATAGATAGTTCTCTGAACTGTCATAATGCAGTTGTTCATAGTCCACTTTATTTACAAATGCATCAGCAACTGTCTGCGAATAATCAACATAATACGGGTGGTCAATCAAACGCCATGAGTTAGTAGACAATACATCATAGATTCGTCTGGCTTCCTCTCGCCGATGATGCTTGGTAGTTCTTGAATAGCCAGGACAATCTCGAGAATTCAGGCGACATTGCTTAAGAGTATTGAGACTGTATGGTGCCCAAAAAGACCAATCAACTTCTTCGTAATCCAGCGTACTCACCGAGCTTCGGTAATTGTTATATCGAAGCTGAGTATTGCAAATCAGCCTATTGTTGATTTTGTCTTGTACCCGCATATTGAACGGAACAAAGGCCACTCGGTTTTTGATAATGTGATCATCCGGATCAGGTACCAAAATATTAGATGAAATCCTATTGATGGCATTCTTCAACCAAAACAACTGCGAACGTCCCTGCCAACTTCTGTTCATTGAACCTGAAAAATCAGAAACAAAAACAATATCGACATCCCTATCGCCAAGATACTGAGGATATTTCTTAGCCAGTGAATGACCAGCAATATCTTGCTCGGGCGAAAAAGAAGGAATAAGGGAACTCGTAAACCACGTATGCTGCCACGTTCTGGCATCAACGCTGTATTGCACATATTCTTCCTGACCAATGTTAGGCTTGCTATCTTGAAATGTACGAACCGTTTTTATATTGATGGCATCAATATCTCGTACATATGCCCGAACATAATCTTCAGCCATGGATTTGGCTTTACTCCTATTGTCGGCAATTGTAATCGCCAAAGCAGCGGCTTCGGTGGCATCTTCCAACCGACTTTTTTCCTGAATATACCGCGTTCCTTCAATTGCCAAAAAGATCAGCGCCATTAACGGCACCAGCAACATCGCAAACCATATTGCGGCAACACCTTTTTGTGCTCGATAAAATGACCCATTCATATTAACGGCCTGGCATAATTGAGCTAGAAACGACCGTGGGATTTTTACGTTTCATCCCCATAAATGGTGCAAACCACGAAGAAACGGGCGAACACAAGGTCACTCGATATAGCGGATATGCCTTACCATTTTCCACGGGAACCAAGTCCCGATTTGACACCATCGACGACACTGGCACACATCCCAGACGCCTAAACGCGGCACTCGTAAAAGCGGGCTGAATATCATTATCAACGATAGCTTCAATACTAATGGCGACATCATCAACGGGAGTATCAAGCAAGCGCCCTGCCAATCTCTGCATATCACTAATATCTCTTTGCGACAGTTCAAATCTAGGTACTGGCTTGCCATCAACCATTGACCCATAATAACGAGTGCGTTCTTTCAATATGTTAACCAATGAAAAACTTGCTCGGTCAAGCTGCGAGCGCACCAATAACTGATGGCTAAGATCAGAAACAAAAACAAACAATGCACACAACATAAACAGCACCAGTGCAAACTCAACAACCATTGCCCCGTGCTGTTTTTGCTTACCGACCAATATCTTCACCGGGCCATCCTTCATGCTCTAAGTTCAATAACATCGATCGCGAAATCGTGACTTTTTTATCTGCTAAAGCCAATAAAGGTGGCTGGTAATAATAAGAAAGGGTTATATCTGCCAATACATACTCAGGTGAAACATCACTCGCACTCGCGGCTCGATTATCAACCAAATCACGGTATGACTTATAATATTTTGCAGACAGAGTAAATTGATCTTTGGCTACCAAAAAATGCCATAAAGTCCCTTCTTGAGATAAAAAACGATTAAACTGCATCTGATAGCGATCGTAGTTACTTTTACCTTGATATGTTTTCGTCTCACGGATCGTTTCTCGTAAGGCATATTCCGTCACATTGACGACATAAATGCGAAAACAAACCTCGATAACTGCGAACGAGACCAGCATCAACAGGATCCCGCCAAGTGCAAACTCGATGGTAGCAGCACCTTTCTGCCTTGCCAGTCTCATAAGACTTATTGCCCCATCTGCTGTACTTGCAACACAAGTTTATTCAAATCTTCGTGGCCATACATCGTCTTCAATACGTCAATTGCAGTGTCCTTATTGCCTGCTTTTATCAATGCAATTGCAAGGTTAACATTCAATGTCTGATTATTAGGGTTCTGTCTATAAACAGGCATAAGCATCTCAACGGCTGATTTATATTGCCCTTGTGCTAACATCAGTACCGCAAGATTATTCTTTATTGTCAGATCATCACCGCCGTTAAGGCGTGCTGCATTAAATTCATCTTCTGCGTCAGAATATTGTTTCAACTCGGTATAAGCCATACCGCGGCGAATATGTAAATCAGCACTAGCATCACCACTTACATAGGCTCTATCAAATGCAGAAAGTGCCTTCTGATATTGCATTTGCCGACTATATATATCACCTAACAATACATAAAGTTGAGCATTTTCAATCCGTGGATTTTTTTCAAGAACATGATGGACATAAAATGATGCTGACTCTACATCTCCAGATTTAA
This sequence comes from Photobacterium aquae, assembly GCF_001029445.1. Classification (GTDB taxonomy): domain Bacteria; phylum Pseudomonadota; class Gammaproteobacteria; order Enterobacterales; family Vibrionaceae; genus Photobacterium; species Photobacterium aquae. Next base: position 210,702 of record NZ_LDOT01000023.1, on the reverse strand, counting down.
AATACGCATCAGCCAATTTAATCATAATAGACTCATCGTCAGAATGGGTAACTAATTGCTGTTTGTAATATTCAATCACACCTTGAGTGTTACCCAATTTAGTCATATCAGTTACGGTTGTAGTAGGTACTACGGTAGACGAACATGCACTCAATAATGCTACCACCATAGTCGCAATGACAAACTGATTTTTTTTCATAGCCGATTATCCGATATCTAGTGACATTTGCATGATTCCAGGAGCCAAAATCAAAATAACAATTGGAAACATGATAAATAAAATCAATGGAATACTCATTTTCGCTGATAATTTTCCGATCTTTTCCTCAATCGTCAGCACTTCCATCTTTCGCATATCTTCCGATAAATCACTCAATACATTAGCAATCGATGTACCGTATTGTAAGTTTTGGATTAAAGTAAGAACAAAACTACGTACTTCACTGGTCGGGATCCTCTCGCTTAAATCATTGAGGGCTTTTTCGAGCCCATATAATCGGGCCGAATCTGATGTTTTACGTATTTGAAAGCACAAGTCCTTATCGAACGATTCCAATTCAGCACCAAGATACACCAGCGATGCCTCAATGGTCATTCCGGTCTGTACGCATACCGACATCATATCCAGCATATAAGGCAATTGCTGCGATGTTTTTCGGATCAATGCCGCCTTACGTGCGGCTAATACCATATCCGGAATTACAATAATGGCAATCATGCAAAGCATACCGATCACAAGTTTATTACTACTAGAGAAATCACTCATGACAATAGATATACTAACCATTCCAATAACTGACATTTTTATCGGAAAATAATATTTAGCAAAATTGGTATTATAAATACCAGCATCAATCAATTTTTGCTCGAGTTCCTTCCTGTATTTCTGTCCAAAACGCACCAGCATAATATTCAATCGTTCAATCATGCTTTCACGATGCATATTAAAATAGACTCGCGCATTAGCCTTAGCACGCCTACTTTTATAATGTCGAGTGAACAAAATAGCGAAAACAACAGCAAACAATATAATAGATATAAAAATAGCCACTACTTCACACTCCGAACCAACAGCCAAACAATGCCTAAACCAATCGCTTCACTGCCTAGTACATAATAAAGAACATAACGGCCTTGAGGGTCATTCAATATAAAATCCACATTTGCCGGATTAATATAGTTTAACAACACCATGAATAGCACTGGAATGGCTGCGACAATTTTGGCAGAGATACGTGCCTCTGATGTCATCGCCATCTTTTTCTTTTCAAGCGTACGTGCATCGACCAATACACGAATCAAGCGAGCCAATACGCTTTTCAACTGGCCGCCACGGGCCATATTGGCCCGCATTGTCACAACAAAAAACAAAAAAGCCGGATAAGGGTAATTTTTGCTGGCACGCTGAAAAACAACATCAGGGCTTTCGCCCATTTTCAGACGTTCGCCCATATTTTTAAACTCACGCCCTATCCCGTTATCTAGACTTTCACCCACATAACTGATGGCCTGCATCAAGCTATCACCGGCCGTAACCGCACTCATCAATAAATTCAATGCATCAGGAAAACTACGTTCAAAATCATTACGGCGTTTCTTGATCAGCCAGCCCCACCCCATCCAAATCATTACCACAGGAAACAGCAAGGTTACCCACTGCGAATGCAAATGCAGCAATTGCGAGTTAATGTACCAAGCCACCATAACCACAGTACTGAGAAAAACCGTAATGATGACCGTAGCGCGATCTCCCAGCATGGCGAGGATCGGACTGCACTCATCCTTGATTCTCTGAAACCGACCGCCTTTGTTCAGGCTTTTAACATTTATTGCTTGAAATTCGAGCTTGGGAACATCTTGGCTAATATCTTCAAAATATGAAACTTTTCGAGCACGCTTACCGCCCCACCAAAGATATAGGGCGATACCGAACAAAATCAAAGATAAGGAAAAGAACATCGCTTACTGCCTAAACGCAGCCATCAGCTCATTATGCAAACCAAAGAACTGTGCTTTTTTCATCAGTTCTGAACGCTGCATAATGCCCTGAGTAACAAACTGCCCCTGTACTTTCTCACTAAAGTGGGTGTCATCAGGCTGGAAACGGAAAATCTCCTCCATTACGACATTATCTCCTTCAAGACCCACGATCTCAGAAATACTAGTGATCTTACGCGAACCATCACGAAGACGGTTAACCTGAATGACCAACTGCACCGCGCTAACAATAGTACGGCGAATAGCATCCAACGGCTGATTCAAGTTCGCCATCATCACCATAGACTCAACACGGGCAATGGCATCACGCGGCGAGTTGGCGTGCAAGGTTGACATCGAACCATCATGGCCAGTATTCATCGCCTGGAGCATTTCAAAAGACTCAGCACCACGGCACTCGCCCAAAATAATTCGATCAGGGCGCATACGCAGGGCATTAATCACCAAATCACGCTGATAGATCGCACCGGTATTCTCTATGCTGGCGGCACGCGTCTCTAGGCGTACAACATGAGGCTGCTGCAAGCGAAGTTCTGCCGCATCCTCAATGGTGATAACACGCTCATCATTATCGATATATTGCGACAATGCATTAAGCAACGTTGTTTTACCCGAACCAGTACCACCCGAGATTAAAATATTCAAACGACAACGCGCAGCAATCATCAGCACACGCGCCATTTCATAAGACAGTGCACCAAAGCTGATTAGCTCTTCCAATCCAATTTTCTGTTCACGGAACTTACGGATAGAGATCGCGGTTCCATCAAGCGCGATGGGCGGGATAACAATATTGACCCGGCTGCCATCTTCAAGGCGAGCATCCACTGTCGGCGACATTTCATCCACCCGTCGGCCAACACGCGCCGCAATGCGCTTGGCAATTTCCAACAGTTGAGGCTCGTTAACGAATGTAATATCCGAGCGTTGCAACTTACCGTTACGCTCGAAAAAAATATTGTCCGGACCGTTAACCATGATGTCTGTGATCGACTGATCCTCGATAAGTGGCTGCAGCGGGCCAAGCCCCAACAATTCGTCAAGCAGGCTTTTCACCAAGCCTGCACGCATCATTGCGGTAATTGGACGGTTAGTTCCTCGCGCCAGGATCTCTACCGCATTCTGAATTTGCTTTTCTAGCTCGTCACGCCCCATCTGCTGGACGGCTTCTGCATCAAGCGCATCAAAAATCTGCTGGCGAAAAGCTAAATAAAGCTGCTTATTGGCACTCATCGTTTAAACATCCTTAGTAGCTGGCTGACTCGACTCTTGGTTTCGTTGCGCTGCCCATTGATCAACCTGACTAGCTCATCAAGGCTCTGCTGCATCTGGCGGTCATGCTTGTGTGCCCGCTTGCCTTCTAAAATCAAACGCCCCAAAGAACGGCTAAACGGCAAATAGACATCAATCGGCACTGTTAGGTATTCCGCAACTTCTTCTTTGCTCAGCACAAAGGCAGAATCAGGACGGTGACTGTTCAAAACCGTCAAAACGCGTAATTTTTTTGTATCTGATATTTGAAGGTTGGCAATTCGCTCAATCAGTCGACGCGCATTACGGACAGAAGAGACGGAAGGCTCAATCACAACAACGACAACATCATTGTGTTCGACCAAACTCAGAGGATCGGTTCTAAACCCTGTACTAGCAGAAAAATCTTCAATAATGTAGTTGGTATTACGACCAAGTAATTGACATAACGTCCGATTAAAACCAAGTAATTGGTAATCCGACTCACCGCCATCCAAGGCTAGCAACCGCAAATTCGCACGAACCTTCGTCAAAAAGCTGATTGCGCTTTCATCATCAAGCTCATGCAGAGGCATCGTCATTTCGGTAATATTGTGCCGTTTCAGCCCTTTGATAGAGAGCATTACATCAATATTACTGTCCTCATATTGGTGGTCGACCAAGACCGTATCTGTGCCATCAGAAGCCAGTACCGACGCTATTTCTGTAGAGAGCATTGTCGTCCCTACCCCACCTTTGGACCCCACCACAGCAACACGTTTGGCTTTTCGAAGGTTACTCACCCCAGAAAATGTCTGCAGGTTCTTGCTCACATGCGACAGGAAATCAGCCAACTCTTGCTTGGTGACAGGCCAGAAAACATAGTAGAAACCCATGTCTTTAAGCGCGCGCAGCGTCGAAATTGCATCTTCCTTGCCAAAAATGATCACCCCTTTGTGGGTCGGGATCTGGCTAGCAAAACGCTTAGCATCTTCAACGACATTAGCCGATTCGTTCAGCTCAAGAATAATGATTTCATTAAGCCCGGAATTATCAAACTCTGAAGAACGCAAGGCTTCTTTCTCTACCATTGGCGGATTCCAGCCTTCGAATACGAAAACTTCCTGAACCAACGCTAGGCATGCCTGTGACTGGTAAATCAAGGTACAGCTTTTGGGGCCATTCACGACCGGCAACTGAGGTGCAACATTTTTGCTAATGGCTTTCGCTAAATCGAACATCGGTTAGTGCCCCAAAACATGCTTCGGATAAGCAACTTGCTTCATTCTCATTGATTCGACAAAACAATCTCGTCGAACATTGTGCCCCCCCAGCACCAACGGCGGACAGGTCTCGGTCACCAACTTAGCCAATGAGACGATGACCGTCAGATCACCGGCCGATGCAGGATCATAAACCACCGCAAACTGACTGGGAGCCAATCCCATTGCTGCCAACACTTTTGTTTGCGCCATCGCAAGAGCCTTACCTCGTGCGGTACGATAGGCATAACGAACCTCAACACCTCGATCGGTCTTCATCGCGTTCTTCACAATGGCTTCCAACTCAGTGGCAATATCCGTTTTGGAGTGTTCCAAAGAGACCGTATAGGTATGTTGCTCTGGTACATACAAGGCTTCGGCCCCCTGCTCGCGATACAAGGCGTCAGAACAACCGCTGCACAACAATACCGTTAATAGCCCAATCCACTTTTTCATTCGATGAATCCCCCTCGAGACAGAAGATCAATAGCCAAGGCATCTGCTTGATCACCCTTGGAGGTATTACGTACATTAAACAACCGAGACAGGGTTGAGGTCTTCTTGATGTAGGGCAACTGAATTGCCTCAGGTGAGACCGGCTTAACCAGATTAACCGTTGCAACAATCAGCAACTCTGTTTTCTTGCGCTCGGTAACAGACTTACGAAATGCAGCACCAAGAATAGGTAGATCGCCGATCAACGGCACTTTCTGCAGTTGCTCCAAATCATTGCTGCTCATTAGCCCGCCCAGCACAAAACTTTCGCCATCAGCCAATTCGACGGTTGTCATTGCCTTGCGAGTCGCTAATTGAGGCACTTCCATGCCGGCCGTTTTGATATATTTCGTCACGTCACTGACTTCGGGTGCGAGCTGCATCCGAATTTTCTCATTGCTCATAACCTTGGCGGTCAAATCTAGCTTGATGCCAAATTCTTTGAACGTGATATTAACGTTATTGTTCGAGGTCACAATCACCGGCACCTCGCCGCCAACCAAAAAGCTGGCTGACTCACCAGATAATACGGTTAAATTCGGCTCAGCCAGAATCTGCGCCATACTATCGTCAGCCAAGGCGGTGATCAGCGTACTGAGATCAGCAGGCTTAAAACGGGCAAAGGCAAACTGACCCACACTGGCACCCAGCGTGCTCCAATCCGTACCCAACGTTTTAGCAAAAGTTTCTGAGACTTGAGCCACCGAAATCTTCACGTTGACCTGTTGTACGCTGGCAACTTTAAGCTGCTCGATAATGCCTTCCCATGTATTGTTGCGGGCAAAGATCATACTTTCGGGCTCTTCCATCCCCGAATCTTGGAACTCGAGCTTATCTGTTTTTTCATACCTCTCGGTTTTAGCTCGCTTTAACAGCGTCGCCACCGTGCGGTAGACATCATCGCGTTCTTGTTCAGAGTAAACCGTACCACTCACGGCAACCTGCTCCCCCACCGACTCAAGTTTGATCGCCAAATTGGGAAAATGCAGCTGGAGCTGACGACGAATCTGAGTCAGATCAAGATCAACCCAAATACGCTGGGACAACAGCACTTGACCATCATTGCCATAGGCAATCAAACGAGCCTGCCCCACACTTTTGGCAAACACAACCAAGGTATGCTTATCTATGACCTGATAATCGGCTACGGTCGGCGCACTAATAAATACTTTTTCAATATCCTGTTGAAGATGGATATCTTGGGCATCGTTAAGCGTGATATAGCGATCACCGGCATGAACCGTCAACGGCGCAACAATACACATAACGAGCAACACAATTCGTAGCAGCATCAATCCAGTCCCCCAAAATTCGACGTATTGGTTGAGCCTCGCAACTCCACAACGCCGCTATAGTTGTTAATAACATCACTTACGACGGCATCAAGCGCACCGCGGTAGTGTTGGCTGCGATATATTTCAATCTGGGTTGTTTTTTGAGCCAATGACAAACGTGCGATATCATCCGGATCGACTTCAATGATGATGGTTGTCATCCCATCCGTTTCCATTGCCGCCTTCGCCGTCACAACATCGTTGGACTCATCGCCGATATTCATCACTCGAAGATGAGAAAGGAATAGTCTTGCTTCTAGACCATCAAATGATGATACGAGATTATTTTGAGAAGATAGGTTTTCACTTGGCGAACTAATTGTAAGAATATCAATATAATCACCAGGATGGATATAACCATTAATTAGATTTCGAGTAGACACATGCAATGGATATAATGTCTTCCCATTTCTAACCAATAAATCCAGATAGCCAACTTGATTTTTTTTCGTTTGATATTCTGAAAAAACCAACGCTCCCTTCGGAACATCAACATTAAGCAATGTGGTTGGAGCAAAGTCTAATTCAATATCTGAATTAATACCAAACTTAATGGCTTCATCAAGCAAAACCTGTTCTCTTACCAATTCATCAGCTTTTATTGCTTGGCCTTTTTTTAGATTATCTTTACTGCGCCAAATTGTTACATACTGCAGTGGTTGCTCTTGAATCGGTGCAGCTTGCTCAGATTGATGCACTGGTGTCAGTGCATCATAAACACCATATAACCCAGTAACTACAGCAAGGAAAGCGATAAAGAAAATAACTTTAGAACTCATAAATTCAGGTTCATAGGTAAGAGGAAAGGAGAGAAAGATAGAACCCGATGGAAATAGCAACCCCGTAAGGAATACCAGGATCCTGTCCGCGCGCAGCACGACGATATAGTCGGTACTTTACCCAGTAAAACAATGCCAGAATGCCGCCAACTACCAGTGTTACCCAAATTGCCAGCGACAATTCAGAGAAAGGGATGGCAACGGACAACGCCGTTGCCAACTTGCTATCACCTGCTGCGAATGCATGTATTGCAACGAGCAAAATGGTTAGCGTCGCTATCATCAAAAAACTATATGAATGAATTGTATTTTGCTGAGTCACACACAAAAGCAGTGATAAGACGAGAACAATCAATACATCAGTATTTTTTATTTTCCGATAGAAGATATCTTTTATGCTGATATAAGCAAGAAACATCCCTAATGTTATTAAATATAGCATTAGAGAAAATTGGTTATTTACTTGCGTCTGACAGCGTATCAGAAATTTTTGTAAATGCTTCTGTCAGGCTGGTAATAACTGAACCATCTTTCGCAAAAATAGTTCCTAGTACAACAGCCATAGCAACACCAATTAGGCCATATTCAATTGCAGTAACACCGCGCTCATCATTTTTGTAAGCAGACAAAAAAGCATCAACTTTTGCATATACAGAAGTTAGCATGGGTTTTCCTTATAAAGGCTGTTCTATAAATAGAAATTATCATCAATACTTATAGATACAAATATTATGACATCACAAACAAACTAATATTAATTTAAGCCACGTAAAACTCAGGCATTATTATATTGTTAGTGGTATGAATTTGCTTTCGCTGCAATATAATCAAATCAGAAATCAAGAGTAAAATCAAAATCATTAATCGTAACAACAAATTACACTTATCAAAATATGGTACAGCGACCTGTTTAATAGATAAGTAACTGATTATAAATGGTTTACAATTTGGCATTTATTGACAATTTTCTGACACACGCGTCAAAAGTAATTTTATCTTGCATTTTATATGCTCAAATTTCAACCAAACCATGCATGCAGCACATGTTGAAATTGTTCAATTGCTATACTGGAGTCAAAATAACCCCAAAAACTCCATGTTACATTACGCACGCTAAAAACTGACATGACAGAAATATTTGCAAAAAAAAGCACGATTTTCATCGTGCTATTCATAAGTATTCACCAAATTCAATGATGAGAGCAGCTTATCTAAATATCACCCTCTCGAACATCTCTATGACTGTATCAGATGACCATCAAAGCCTAAGCCCACTAATTTTTCATAGGCGCTCAAAACATCTATTGGGACATCTTGTTTAACCGAAAAACCTTTTTGGGGATAATCCATAACTCGCTGCAAATCCCCAACCATCACATTAATGACCTCAGCATAAGTGAGAGATTCATTCGGATAATCGTCTAGGCTAATCCTTGGCGATGTCACAATAACGGCTTGCTCCGGCCACAAACGCTGGCAAGTGGCATAGGCCCGACGTTCCATAAAAGGTTTCTGAACCAGAATAAGTCGCTCAGCACTGATCCCCTTATCTTCGAGCAAAGTACGGGTAAAACGAATATTCTCACCCGTATTTGTCGATGCCGGTTCGATATAGATCGCCTCTTTCGGAACCCCCATATCCTGAGCCACAGCAGCAAATGCCTCAGCTTCCGAACAATCAAATAGGCCTTCTGTTAGTGCCCCTACGCCACCCGAAAAGGCTATCCAAGGTGCATATCCTTGTAAATACAGCTCAGCAGCATACTCGGCGACACGCAAATCATTGCTGCACAGCACGAATAAGCCGTCACTTGGTACGAGCGTATGGTTTAACTGGTGGTAGTCCCACACTTTCTGGGCTAAGGCATGCGCCGTTGATGACATAGCAAACTCCTTCTGCAGCTAATCTAGAAATAATGTTTTAACGCAACCACCATTGTGGAACAAGTGTGCAATTGTGCTCACCACAGCTCAGCCAGCCTTGCTCACCCTCGATAGTCAACTGTAGCTGCATGGTACGCTCAACCATGGCCTCCAATTGCGCTAACGTCTCATCATCAAAGAATACAACGGAAATATTGCCATACTGTTCGATTTTGGTCTTGTTCTGTTTCCACCAAATCGGAGCTGCATTATCACCATAGGCAGCAATCAGTACCTTATCCGCTTTGTGTGCCGCTTTCTTTATGCGCTTTTCATCCGGCAGACCCAAATCAACCCATAGCTCAATATCGTCAGTGTAATTTTTCTTCCACAACACCGGCTCATCGGCATCACATAGCCCTTTGGTAAAAACCAATTCTTCATCGGCATTAAAGCCCCATACCGCCAACCGTAACATTAAACGCTGCAGCGTTTCAGACGGATGGCAAGCCAATGTGTGTGCCTGATCGAGATATACGTGACGATCCATATCTGCCACGTTCATGTTCGCTTTATAAATGGTGGCTTTAAGTGCCATATTCGTTATTCCTAAACCAACCCATAATAGGTTATACGCAAATGATTCCGGAGCCGATTCCGCTCCGAATACAACGACTCTACCGCCGTTATTATCTAAACTGACAAAGGAGGCTGGATCTCCCCGACAACCAATTTTTCTTTAGCCTGCTTATTTAACTGCTTAATTCTATACTCGAGCTGCATCGCTTTGCGCTTGTCACCCACGGCTAATGTCCAAGCCAGCGTCAACGGCCCCTTCCCTTTGAGATATTTAGCGCCTTTAGCGGATGACTGATGCTCGTGGAAACGACGCTCAACGTCTGTAGTTACCCCACAGTACAGTTGATTTGCTTTCGTCCTAATCAAATAGACCGACCAAATTGCCTCTACTTTCGCCATATGGAATGTCTGTTCCCAAAATGACTTACACCCAGCAGTTTGGGTATAACGTAATAAAAAACTAAGCCCAGCGATGCTGGGCTTAGTTAACAATTCTATGCAAGCAGAGAGTCTATCATCTGCCGCAACTCAGCAACTTCGCTGCGTAACGATGCAACCTCTTCTTCCAATGCCTCGATACGTTCACTTGATGCGCCTGCAACAGCAGAAGAACGACTTGCTGCAACTTGCTGCTGTAGGGCTTCCAAATCAACCTCACCGCTGAACAAGTGCATATAGCGAGGATCGCGTTTCCCTGGCTCTACCGGCAAGCGAACAACAAAAGGTCCTTTGCTATGTTCCGCCAACGAAGCCAAAACGGATTCAGTCTCTTTGACATCAGAAAACTTGCACAAACGGTTAGTTCGCGTACGGATTTCCCCCGCAGTCTGAGGCCCGCGCAACAGCAACACACAAATTGTCGCTTTTTCCTGCTCACTAAACTGGTATGTACTGAACTCAGTATTGCAGAATCGATGCTGGTATTTCGACACTCTACTACCGAAGCCAGCAGTAACTTCTTGAATTACTCGCTTGGAAATTAACGTTTCAACGGTGTCTTGCACTTCGGCGTCTGTGAGCGACGTGACAGGGTCACGATTGCTTTTCTGGTTACAGGCCGTTGTCAGTGCATTCAATGTTAATGGGTATTGATCTGGAGTAGTTACCTCTTTTTCAAGCAAGCAACCTAATACTCGAACTTCTGTCTGTGAAAAGCACATATCCATGATCTTCCCTCACCCCTATTTTGACATTATGAATTCAACTGGGTACTGATTCACTCAGTTTAGCAAGTAACCACGCTATCACTTGCCCCCCACTTGAAGACACACTGCGTACATGCACAAGGAGATTATCACGTCATCACAATACAACAAGCGTTAAAGGCGTTAGTTGCTGGTAAAACAATCAGCTATTGCCAAGTTAGCCGCAAACTACCGGGGTCAAGAGCAAAACAAAAGAAGGAGTCAAAGAAATGCGGAGTAAGGAAGAAGGAGGCAACAAAACCGTCACCACCATCCAAGCTACCTCTATTTATTCAAATAATAAGGTAGCTTGCATGGAGAACATGCGAACACGTTCTAACGGATTAGGAAAATATGGGGTTAAGTAAACTCAGCGGCAACAAATCGATTTCGCCCCTGCTCTTTGGCTTTATAAAGGACTTTATCTACGATTTGATACATATTTTCGGCCGTCTCAAGCCCTGTAGGTACCCACGAGACCATGCCTTGGCTAACGGTAACAATGTCTGCGGTTTTAGATTTCAAGTGCGGAATTTCAAGCGCCTGAATGCAAGACTTCAAACGTTCACATTCTCGTACCGCTCGGGTTTTATCGCAGTGGCTGATGACAATAACAAATTCCTCCCCACCATAACGGGCAGCCAGCTCACCAGCTCGACTAAAGGTCTTCTTCAAGGCCTTTGCAACCTCCTTAAGACAACGGTCGCCTTCCAAGTGGCCATAGTGGTCATTGTAAAGCTTGAAGTGATCGACATCTATCATAATGACGGTCATCGGCAAATTACTGCGCCCATGCCAAGATATAAACTCATTTAGCTTGGCATCCAACATCCGGCGATTGGCTAGGTGAGTCAAGCCATCCTCATTGGCTTGCTGTGACAGCCGATCATTAGCTTGCTCCAACTCTTCTGAGGCTTTCTTCAACTGATGACGCATATGTGCGATACGCTGCATTGCCTTTAGCTTTGCCGCCAATACAATCTTGTTAACGGGCTTAACGATATAATCATCGCCCCCCATATCAATTGCCTTGTCGATCATCTCAGGCTCATCATGCCCACTTAGAAAAATGATAGGAATCCAATCAGGATGCTTAATACGCAACTGCTGCGCAACTTCTGTACCACTCATATCCGGCATACTCACATCCAGTAATACCAGATCTGGGTCAAATACGGGGTAGCGAGCGATGGCTTCATGCCCCGATGCTACTGCCTCAACAATATGGCCTAGACGTTGCAAGCGCATTGCCAATTGCATCCTCTCGAGATGGACATCATCAACCAGTAAAATCCGCATCGCTTCCATTGCTGCATCCTATTGATTTAAATTGTTTAACATAGTTATAGCACAGCAATTAACAGTGCCTACTAATCTTTACTACTATGATCAATACAGTGTGATAGAGACAACGAAGATATTGTTATCGCCTATTCACCTAAGATGAGACAAATGATAAAAAATCGATGATAAGCTTATTATTGACATTTCCCGGCAGGGCTATAGCATTCACCCCCTTAATTTTCATCTACGCTACAGGAATATAGCGATGTCTGATATGACAAACACCGAAAATACTCACGTTGAAGAAGTAACACTTTCTCTTGCCGACTGTTCTCCTGAACTACGCAAACTGGTTGAATTCGAGCAAGTTCCTGCTGAACTGCACGACATGCTGATCAATGTTTACAAAGTGTCTGAGCCATCAACTCGTGAAGCTTGGGATCAACTTCCAGCCAGCGCACAAAACGTATTGGACAACTTCGAGCAGTTCCACGCTCTTGTTTCTCTAAGCCAAAGCTACTCTGGTGTTGATTTCCTTGGCGAAATGCAAGAAACAGAAAAACCGGCTGATATGAGCGACGACGAGTTTGCTGAATACAAAGCCGTAATGCTAGACAAAGTACTGCACAGCTGCGTTAAAGACATGTGTAAGCAACTTAAGAAAGCACGCCGCAACCCACCAATGAAGCGTGAATTCCTAGCAATCTTCGCGTAATACGCAGGATTCTTTCAATCAAAAACAAAAGCTTGCTTCGGCAGGCTTTTTTTATCTTTCCTGTTGGGTAAAGAGAATCACCGCCAATTGAATTTCGATAATTAGTCGTTACTGACTCATTTCCCATAAAACGGGTAGATTCAGCACCGATACAAGCTATTTTTCTCCATTTCGGTATACAATTGAACATGATCAAATTAGTCTTTCTACCTTAAATAACGAATAAAACATGTCAATAAAACACTGTAAGCGTATTTTTATACTATTGCTCACCGTGCTGTTTTCTGGCTGTGCCGTCTATGCCGGTTTTAATTTCGACCAGCAATTCGGCAGAGCAGAGCCACAGCAGCGTATTGCCCCGGCAAACACGCTTCAGGCCAACAACTACCTCACTGAAGTCAAACCCATTATCGAGAACCGCTGCGTCGTCTGCCATGCCTGCTACGATGCCCCCTGCCAGTTAAAACTGTCTTCAGCGGAAGGGATTGATCGAGGAAGCAACAAAGAAAAAGTGTACGAAGGCACTCGCCTGATTGCGGCAAATACCACCCGAATGTTCATTGATGCCCAATCAACGGCACAATGGCGTGACAAGGGATTCAATGCCGTACTCAATGAACGCGAGCAGTCTCCCGAGGCCAACACCCAAGCCGGTGTTATGGCACGCATGCTGCAACTAAAACAGGCGCATCCTCTCCCTGAACAAACCGTACTCACGGCCGATGAGTGGGATTTTTCGCTTGATCGCAATCAACAGTGCCCGACCATTGAAGAAATGGCCCAGTACGAACATGACTACCCGCAGTGGGGAATGCCATACGGCCTGCCGAAAATCAGTGATGCCGATAATAAGGTATTGATGGATTGGCTCAGTGCTGGCTCCCCGATGGCTGCCGTTGCCCCACCATCCCTATCAACGCAGGCGAAAGTGTCCAAGTGGGAAAAATTCCTCAATGGAGACAGTTTCAAACAGCAGCTTGTCAGCCGCTACATTTACGAGCACCTCTTTGTCGCTCACCTTTATTTCAGCGACGAGGAGACTCCGGTCTTTTTCAATCTGGTTCGTTCACGTACGGCACCAGGAAAACCTATTGATATTATCGCGACCCGGCGTCCTTTCGATGATCCCGGTGTCGAGCGGGTGTATTACCGCTTCCAGCAAGTACGCGAGACAATTGTCGACAAGACCCATATGCCTTACGCCCTCAATCCGACCAAAATGGCCCGGATCGAGACACTCTTCTTCAAGCCAAGCTATACCGTTGCAGCCCTTCCGGGATATGAACCGGAACTCGCTGCCAACCCGATGGAAGCATTCCGTCAATTGCCGGTAGATAGTCGCTATCGCTTTATGATCGACAATGCACAAAATACAATTATGGGCTTTATCAAAGGGCCGGTATGCCGAGGTCAACTGGCTCTTAATGTCATCAACGACCGTTTTTGGGTTTTCTTTGTTGACCCAGCAATGGCCGATACGCCGCGCGTCGACGCATTTTATCAAGATCAGGCCAAGAACCTGAGAATGCCAGCCGAACATGAGAGCAATACCCTGCCGCTCACCCATTGGATGAGCTATGCCAAGCAGCAAGGTCGATTCCTACGAGCCAAAAATGCTTTCATGGCTGACACATTCAAAAACGGTGAGCACCTGACAACCGACCTTGTCTGGGATGGTGATGGCTACAACGATAATGCGACATTGACCGTCCTACGCCATTTCGACAGTGCAACGGTAACCAAAGGGCTAGTCGGCAAACCACCCAAAACAGCTTGGATCCTCGATTACTCACTCCTTGAGCGCATCCACTATCTTCTGGTTGCAGGCTTCGATGTGTACGGCAACTTCGGTCACCAGCTTGTCACCCGTATGTATATGGACTTCCTGCGAATGGAAGGCGAATCAAACTTCCTGTCTTTGCTGCCATCGAGCACGCGTCGTAGCGAGCTGGCCGACTGGTATCTTGGTGCAGATCAACACCTGACTCAATTTCTACAAGGTGACATCAATGCGTTTGACCAGCCGACGGGCATCCAATTTACTACCGGACACCCTAAGCAAGAACTCTTCGAGATGCTGGAACAGAAACTGAAACCGGTTAATTCCACGCGTTATGACTACCGTCAGGCTGAGCTTGGTAACAACGCCATCAATGCACTGAATAACATCGACCAACTAAAAGGCAGGCAAGCGACGCTGTTCCCGGAACTTAGCTACATCATGGTCATGCCAAGCAACCCAGCATCGGCTCCCCAGCTGTTTACCTTGGTTCGGAACAGTGCCCACAAAAATATCTCGAGCCTGTTTAGCGAAGAGGCTAACAGGCTCTACGACCAAGATAATGTCACATTAGTAAAAGGCATCCTTGGTAGTTACCCCGGGGCATTCTGGTTGGTTGACGAAGGCGACTTACCTGCTCTGGCCCGCGAGATCAAAATGGTATATACCGAGGCCGACTATACCAAATTTATGGATCGCTATGCTGTTCGACGCACAGACCCTGATTTTTGGTCATTCAGCGACAAGCTAAACCAGCTATACCAGCAGAACTTTCCGATTGAGGCTGGATTGCTAGATTATAACCGTCTAGAGAACCGCTAACCTCGATACGACAAAGCCCATTGTTTAATGGGCTTTTTACTCAACCACCTCTTAACCGTGGGCAGGTGCAGCCCAAGGCTGTTAAGATATATCAATACCTAAAACAATATAGAGCAAAGTCATGCAAGGAACTCTCCGTAAGATGACCTCGTCATTAAGCGATGTCGTTAACTACGCCCTGCCTGTAGGTGAGCAGGAACTATCTCTAAACCCACTCATCGGCAAACACCTCCGACTCACCTTTACTGGCAACATATATTGTGATGCATGCGGTAAGAAAACCAAGAAAAGTTATTCGCAAGGGCACTGTTTCCCGTGCATGAAAAAACTAGCACGCTGTGATATGTGCATTATGAAACCAGAAACATGCCACTATGCCAAAGGCACCTGCCGAGAACCAGAATGGGGAGATAACAACTGCATGGTACCGCACTATGTGTACCTCTCTAACACCTCGGGCCTCAAAGTCGGTATCACCCGTCACACCCAGCTCCCTACTCGCTGGATTGACCAAGGTGCCACACAGGCATTACCTATTCTCAAGGTAAAAACTCGCCAGCTATCTGGCCTGGTGGAAATTGCTCTTGCCGAATTAGTCGCAGATAAAACCAACTGGCGGGCGATGCTGAAAGGAAGTGCAACACCACTCGATTTAAAACACGAGGCTAATAGCCTGATGCCACAAATCGAAACCAGGCTTGCACAACTTATCGAAGAGTTTGGCAATGACGCCATTGAGCGGCTAGATGAATCCGTTGTCGATATTCACTATCCGGTAGATAACTACCCGACAAAGATTAGCTCGCACAATTTTGATAAAGATCCTGTCGTCGAAGGCACTCTCTTGGGTATTAAGGGCCAATATCTGATCTTTGACACAGGAGTCATCAATATTCGTAAATTCACCAGCTATGAAATTATGGCTGAACACGAATAACGATATGACCCATTGATATAAAGGGCTGTTTATCGTCATGTAAACAGCCCACTGGATACTACTTTATTTTAGGCTGTACATAACGCCGGTTACTATCAAACACAGCCACGTCGCGGATAAAATTAACGCCTAGAACAATACCTTTCCCGGCCGTCAGGGCAAACTCTGTTAGTTCATTGAGATCCCCAAGACGTGCTCTCAACTTAACCACAGGTTGGCGTTCGTCACTGCCTTTTTCCTTGCTCCATCTTTCAACGGGAAGCTCAAGGTTTTGCCCTGCCGCTTTGAACTTAACCCAGTCTTTTCCATCACGCTCAAAAGGTTGTACATCAGCAACCCCAATAGACGACAACGAACGACTATTATCCACCGTCGCCTTGACTGGCTTTTTGGTTGACGCTAAAACAACCCATTCCTCACGCCCTAGAATTAATTTACCATCCTGAGTTTTAGTAACGATAGGTTGCGGCTTAGGTTTTGCTTCCGACTTGGGTTCGGGTTTCGGCTCAGGCTTGAGTTCAGGCACAGGTTCTACAGCTGGGGGATCAACAGGAGGTTGTTTAACAACAACCTCCGGCTGTACGGGTTCATTCACATCAGGCAGGGAGTCTGTCTTTTGGGCCGATTGCTGGGCACAACCTCCCAGCAATACCACTCCCGCTAATAGCAACGTTATTCTCATCGCAAGGCCCCCTCAATATCCTTATGTATTTACAACCGTTTATACCCATACTAGCCCAAATACATAATCATATGGACATCACTGACTAAAAGGGCGGTATTGATGCATCTTTGCCACCTTTCCTTCAAGCCATTGCGCGTCAAACCAGCCCATATTACGACTATGCTTTGCATCGTCCCACAAACTGAAAAACCAGCGCCGCAACTCGAAGCCGTCATCCAAGGTTACATGCTTACAATAATGCTCGACCAAACCCAGTTCTGGGCGAACATCATACAAATGAAAAAGATCCATTTCCCGGTGACGAAACCCGACATCACAAGGGTCTAGCACAGCAGAGACCTTGAATGTCTTTGGATCAAATAACACATTGCCAATATGGCAATCGTCATGAATCAAGGATGGAGCCCCTTTTAGTTCAGACAAAATGTCAGCACGAGACTCCCACAACTGGCCATATATTTCACGCAAATGCGGCGTAAAAGGGGAATACTCACTCATTACATAACGGTAAACCGGCGACATCCAATGCTCAAATGCAGAGTCGAATGAATCCGTAAAGCCTTGCTTAGGGATCTCATATCCTTCTGCGCTATGCTCATGCATTTCTAGCAAAACATCTACATAACTATCTCTGAAGGCCGATATAGCCATCGGGGTTGCTGGAAGTTTGTGAGCCGGCATGCCATCAACCCACTCCAGCATCAGGTAATCATGCCCATCCTCACGGCCAAAAAATAATACTTCAGGAACCTTGCACGACACGCTCTTACGTAAGCGCTGCAATCCATCGAGCTCTAACACCAATCGCCCTACTTCACGGGAAAATTTAACCACAACCCGGGATTTTCCTGAACCTAGAAATACCACCCAGCCATAGAAAGTCTGTTCTATCTTGCTCAACGTGGCTGCTTGCCGAAAAATCGTTTTATAAGCAAACTCTGCAATCTGCTTTAATCTTTCTTTGTGCATCGGCGCCTCTCACCACAATATTATCAAGGTATATTATCCCTTAGCGGAATAATGCAAGCCTGTGATTTTATTAGAATTAATCTGTACTTTACTCTTGCTATACCATACCCTTTTCACCGACCTCATGGCTACTGTAAACCTTATAATGAGCCTAATTTTTCCCGCTTTTTAACCATTTTATGACCTAGCTTTACTCTCAACCCTGTGATACGGATACAAAAAAAGCGCCTTCACCGGCGCTTTTTATCCCCAAACTAGCTCATAAGGGGGAGATTAGCCATCAATTGCCATCCCCACATCTGCCGCAAGCTGCTGCAATTGATTTTCATCATCAAGTTTCACTGACCAATTGATCCCAGAACCGACAGCAGTCACCACATTCGCTCCCTTGCCTATCAAACGACAATCATCAACCGATGCCTGCAATGTCACCCGAGACGAACCATCGAGTCGAATAACAATTTCATGTTGGTTGGCAATAATTCGCCCTTGTGAAAATACGATTGTCATAGTTCTTTCTTCTTATGCTTCATTACAGCCATTGTTAAGCGACTGGTACACACCAAGCGTCCTCGCTCATCGGTGATTTCAATTTGCCAGACTTGGGTCGTCGCTCCCAAGTGAAGAGGCATTGTTCTACCGATCACGTGACCACTGCGCATAGCCCGAATATGGTTGGCATTAATATCAAGGCCAACACAATACTTATCCATATCTACACACATGTTTGCCGCAATAGAACCCAGCGTTTCAGCCAGCACCACCGATGCACCTCCGTGTAGCATACCAAGGGGCTGGTGAGTCCGAGGTTCCACTGGCATTACTGCCGTCAGGCTATTTTCATCAAACGCGGTATATTCAATGCCCAGATGCTCAACCAGCGTATTCTTCGATGTCTGATTAAGCGAAGCCAAAGTAAACGCTTTTTTCCAAATACTCATTACGATAGAGATCCTCAAGAATTTTCATCAAATATACGAGCCAAATTGTATAGCTAAACTGCTCCAATCAACGCTTTGCTGTATGATAGCAAGAACAAGTACCAACCATGAAAGGACGCAATAATGCGATGTAAGTTTCCCCTAATCAGCGCATCCCTCTGCGGTGCATTAGCATTGACGCTAACCGCCTGCAGCAGCTCTCCAACTGGACGCCAGCAAATGTTGCTGTATTCAGAACAAGATATGTCACAGCTTGGCGCTCAATCATTCGAGCAATTAAAAGAAAAAGAAAAAATCAGCACGAATAAAGCGACCCAGCACTACGTACAATGTGTCACTGATGCGCTCACCGCAACCCTTTCCGGCCCTCAAACACCAGGACAGTGGGAAGTCGTCGTTTTTGACAGCAAGCAAATTAATGCCTTCGCCCTTCCTGGTGGAAAAATCGGTGTTTACACTGGCCTACTCAACGTCGCAAACAACCAAGATCAGCTGGCAACCGTGATTGGCCACGAAATTGCCCATGTTCTCGCGCAACACAGCAACGAAAGGCTATCAAGAAGCCAATTGGCCAATGTCGGCATGCAAATATCGAGCATCGCCATCAGCGGTACACAATACCATGATGCCGCTATGGCAGGACTGGGACTAGGTGTCCAATACGGGGTTTTGATGCCCTACGGCCGAGCCCAAGAATCTGAGTCGGACATTATGGGACTGCGTCTGATGGCACAAGCAGGCTTCAATCCACAAGAAAGCATTACTCTTTGGAAAAATATGGCCAAAGCCTCAGGCGGCCAACAGCCACCAGAATTGCTATCAACTCACCCATCACATGATACACGTATCGATGATCTAAAAGCCGAAATAGCCAAACTGCCCAATACCAGCACACCGCACCCACAATGCAAACTAATGCCAAACTAAACGATAACCTCTTTGGCTTCGTGACAAAAAAAGCACCCTGTGGGTGCTTTTTTATCTGGTACAATGACTAACAATCAGTTTGTTAGCTCTTCAAACTTAGAACTCAACTTATCAGCGGCCTCAGAAAGCGAATCTGCGCTATCCGACGCTTTGTCTGACATATCTTCGAACACATCATGGACCTCTTCTAATGAACGAGAATCCATCAAGTCCTCAATATCATCCTTATAAGTCATGCCGATATAAACACCAAGACCAACCAAAGCGATTACGATATATTTCAACACAGAGCATGCCCTTCTTTCTGGTACGAAAACACAAGCATTATTAAGAACACATATTGCAAGAGATTTTTATTTAACAAGGCTAATCAATGATTTACCAAGAAGCCATTCTAATTCTTTTTGGCTTTCAGAACCAAAACGCTCTTCACACAGTTCATACAACCGCTCTATACCACGCTTGGCAAAATCACTGGTCGTTTCAGCTGATGCAATATGGTGGAATAACAGTCGCAGCGTTGCACGAAATTTTTCATCATCCAACGCGGCAATCCAGCTTTCACTGAATGTATTCAGTCCATTATCTAGGTCTAGACGCTCGACAAACAGGCGGAAAATTCGACCATCTAACGCGTTAGCAAAGTCCTGTTTCTTAGGAAAGTGATGGCTGATCCCTGTTCGTGAAATCCCCGTCTGCTTACTCAACGTCGTGTAAGACATCTTATCGTAGCCCAACGTCAGAATTTGGTCGACCACGGCATCCATGATTGTCTGAATGGTAATTTCGGTATCTTCTTTACTACGCTTCGGCATAAAAAATTGACTCTATTATCTTATTCATTGTATCTGCCTGCAGGTTACGCTCTTACAGACAAGATGACAAATTAGCTCTCATTTCGTAATACACAAATACGGCAAGCTGCCTAAATTTGCACCACCACTACCAAAATACAGGATATCGTCCTGTTAGATAATTATTATCAAAAACACTTTTTTATCAAGGCATAATCTTACATAAAATCCACATCCATGCAAAACATGAGGACAAATCTCGCAATAAATCCCTTCATTCGATCCCATGGGTGAATTTCGCAACAGTTACACATCGTTATCCACCGCACTAAAACGTTACAAACACGAAATCTACGCAGTTGTTTAAATTTTGTTCTACCTTAGTTACTGACAGGTATGACCATTGCTTTTTTTGCTGTAATTACAAAGTGATTATGCACATTCAGTCATAAATCTGCTTGACCAATCAGTGCAAAAGCTATTATTTTAACAAAACGATAACATGGAAGGATCGCTGTATGACTCTACCTTTGCAAACGGATCGCATTAAGGATTCCCTTATGACTCAACAACTGCCGACTGATTGTATTTTGAAATGGGCAAAAGAACGCAGTAACGAAGTCTACCTTCGCCAAATCATCAATCGTCAATTTGTCGACTTCACCTATGCCGAGGTAGCAGACAAAGCTCTGCGACTCGTCAGTGCTCTCCGCGCCCAAGGTTTCCAGCCAGGGGATCGTATTGCGCTGATGTCAAAAAACTGTGCCGAATGGTTCATCACCGATCTTGCATTAATGCTCGGCAGTTACATCAGCGTGCCAATCTTCCCAACCGCTGGCCCTGAAACCGTTGAGCATTGTCTTACTCACAGTGAATCCAAAGCCCTGCTTATTGGTAAACTTGACGACAGTAAAGCCATCAATACCGTTCTGGCTGGCATGCCAGACCTCTTTACTGTCAATTTTGATTACCCTTCTGCACCAAAATGCCAGTACGGCTTTAACGAGTTTATCGCCAAATATAAGCCAAGTGAGGAACGTCCAAACCACCAGCCGAATGACATTATGTCTATCGTCTACACATCCGGTACATCTGGCCTTCCCAAGGGGGCTATGCTGAGTTACGGCGCGTTTTCATGGTCAGTTCAACGCCTTGTTGATCACATCGGTATGCAAGACGGTGAACGCCTATTTTCCTATTTGCCTCTGGCCCACATCACAGAGCGAGTCTATATCTTTGGCTCTTCTGTTATCGCAGGAATGCAAGTCGCCTTTCCAGAATCACTCGATACCTTTATTGATGATGTCAAAATGCATCGTCCAACCCTGTTTATTTCCGTACCTCGCCTATGGACTCTGTTCCAACAGCGCATCCTTGAAAAACTCCCCCAAGGAAAACTCAATATCCTGCTCAAAATCCCGTTTGTCTCAGGTGTTATTAAACGCAAATTGGCAGATGGGCTTGGCTTAAACAAAGCAAGGGTACTTGGCTGTGGTTCAGCGCCTATCTCACCGGCTTTACTACGCTGGTACGAGAATGTCGGTCTCAAGATCACCGAAGCATGGGGGATGACCGAGTCTTTTGCTTACAGCACACTCAATCACCCATTCCGCAGCGATAAAATCGGTACTGTTGGTAATGCTGGGCCCGGCATAGAAGTGAAGGTTTCCGACAACGAAGAAATCCTTGTCCGAGGCATGGGGCTCTTTTCTGGTTACTACAAGAATGAAGAAGCCACGGCGAAAATGTTCGACAGTGACGGATGGCTTCATACTGGAGATATCGGTTCTATTGACGATGAAGGCTATCTGACCATTCAAGGCCGTATCAACGACACATTCAAAACAGCCAAAGGCAAATTCGTATCGCCGGTTCCTATTGAGAAACGTATTTTTGAGCTCGCCAATATTGAGTTAATGTGTGTCATCGGCTCGGGCCTACCTGCCCCCATTTTGCTGGCGATTCCTCACCAATTCCAAAACTTTGACCGTGAGCGATACGAGAAAACCGCTAAACGCGTTATCGACACCATCAATAAGGAACTCGAATCACACGCAAAAATCAAAGGGGTCTTAATGATTGAGGATCCTTGGAGTGTCGAAAATGGCATTCTAACTCCAACATTGAAAATCAAACGACACGTGCTTGAGAAAAAATATCACGATATAGGTTCCCATTGGCCTAAAGATAAACTTGTTCAGTGGGAAGATAACCTGAGTTAAACCAACAAAACGCCGGACACCCTCTGTTCGGCGTTTTTCCTACCATTGATCTATAGATTCAGAACCTCATCCCAGAGACAAAATAGATCTATGCCCTCACCCACCGTCTTACCAACCGATAAATCAATAAATTATTTTATAACAATAAGATAACGAATGATAACCGCACCGCCTCTCACTTATTATTGCAACCGTAATTGCATATTATAAAAAACATTAAGTGACTCGAGTAATTAAACACAACTACCCGCAAGTTGCGATCTAACACTATGTCGTTGCGAAACCAGTGGTAATTTTGTTGCTATATATATGGAAAATGAATTCTCACATTGAACTTTATGATCAAACTCAAACGCACAACCATAGCGGGCCTTGTTGCTCTTCTCGCCAGCACCACAACGCCTACATGGGCGAGCGATTCTCTACAAACTAACCTTGACGACTATTTCAATCACCAGCGTCAATACGGTTGGTTTAATGGCAACGTATTAATTGCGAAAGACAGCAATATTTTATATGAAGAATCTTTTGGTTTTGCCGACGTCAAGCACAAGCGCGAGTTAAATCCGCAAAACCAATTTAAAGTTGGATCAATCACCAAGCAGTTCACAGCCGTTGCTATCCTGAAACTCTATGAAGAAAAGAAACTTGATCTGAATGATCCCGTTTCCAAATATTATCCACAACTAAATAAAGGCCGTGATATCACCATCAAAATGCTGCTGGATCACACATCTGGCCTTTACCGTGATACTGACTGGCGTGAATACAAATCAAGTTGCCGATCAAACAGCATCATCAATGAGATTGTTGCAAACTCAAAAGTTTACACACCGAGCCTGATGTACAACTATAGTCACGCCAATTACTACTTACTTGGTGGGATTATTGAGAAAGTCACACGGCAAAACTATAGCGACTATGTAACCAAAGAAATCATACGACCAGCCGGGCTTAAAGACTCAAGTCTAAAACTAACCCTTTCTGTCCAACTTGCGAAATCCTACGAGCTCTCAGGCTTAATTGATGCACAGATTACCCCTGTTGGCTGTGCAGGTTCCGCAGGAGAGCTAATAACCACCGCCCGCGATCTCTATCTGTGGAACCAAGCACTCAGTCGAGGTCAAATCATAAGCCACGATACACTGCAAATGATGTATGAACAAAAACTAGGTCTCACCATGCAGGAGATCGAAGGTGAGTTTTACTACGTCAATCAGGGTAAGATCGATGGCTACAAAGCGCTACTAATGCAGCATCCCAAAACAAATACGGTTTATATCGCAATGAGCAACGTTTTCAACACAAACTTGGAAATGCTTGCTGCTGATATTGTCCGTATTATGAAAGACAAAACGCCAAACCATAAATTGAAGCTACCGAAAGAAGATAAAAATGGCTGGCAACATAGAATAGAAGTGGTTGGAAACTACCTTGACAGTAATGGGATACCGCTACAGATCGTTTTCCAAGATAACGTGTTGCAGGCAAAAGTGAACCAATTTTCTATTCCATTAACAATCGAAAATAAAAACCGAGTTGTCGCCCATGGCATTGACAATATGATCCGGATTAAACGAAATCAAAACGAAATTGCCGAAGAGATCATCTTCTTCTCTCGAGATGGTCGCTACCTATCCCGATTTGCACGAATAACTAACTAATACTGCAAAAAAAAGCACTACACCTGCTACTGTGAATGCTAGAGTCAATCTTCCCGCTACTGAAGATTGACTCCAGAATTCAAGCAAGGTGTAGCGCTGAACCAAACCGCTTTTTCTTTCTTACCGCATCACAAACTCATATCTAGGCATCACTCCTTCTGTATCCTCATAGGCTAATGCATAACATGTACCAGTTATAAGCAATTGATACTTTAAAGAAATGATGCAAATACCACTACACACGCCCTAAGTTGGTGAATATTTGCACAATAGCAGCGCGTGCTGCCCTTTAAAATCAGACCAAAGCGATTGTTTTTTACGCAAATGGAAAATTATTTTTATCATGACGAACAACAACCTCACTTTAATTGTGTTTTTTTTCATTTAGCCCACGAAACATGATCACCATCACAAAACATAAGGAACATCAAAAAGGCCATAAAAATCAATTAATATCAGCAATATAAAATCAACCACCATTGGTAAATGCCTCGAGATTTGTTTAGCCTTCATAAGGTATTTCTGTCTCACCAGAGAAAGATAAATTAACCTTTTCTGTCGCATAAAATTTTCTCATTTTACCTACTGTGATTTTGGCCTCATATTCCCATTTCGGGCAGGTTCTCATCCTGCTTGCCGATGCAATTTTTCCACCCCAAATATTGGTACTTCTCGCTATCAAGCAAACTCACCATAGTTTGGGATACGGCTATTGCCTATGCGGGCGCGCTCTTCTGCCGCGTCTTTATTCTTAAAAAACATTTCTGTTGGAGATTGGGTAGTGAATCAAGTCGCTACAACCCCTGCGCGCTCTAGTATCTGGGTGCCGGTTACTGGACTTAGCATTTTTGCAATTGCGTCCGGCTATTTAATGAGCCTTTTGCCATTGGCACTGGGCCATAACAATCTGCCAACACAAGCAGCCAGTTGGCTTGCAAGTGCCTATTATATCGGTTTACTAATCGGCTCCTTGATGATTGAGCCGGTGATTAAGCGCATCGGTCACCGCATGGCCTTTGTGACCTTTTTGACCTTGCTTGCAGCAACAGTCTTGCTAATGTCAGTCAATGGTGATCTCAACCTATGGCTAGGCAGCCGTTTTATCGCAGGTATTGCGGTCGCGGGGATTTTTGTCGTCATCGAGTCATGGCTACTGATTGGTGACAGCAAAGAAGAACGCGCTAAAAACCTTGGCCTATACATGACGTCGCTTTACGGTGGCACAACCTTGGGGCAGTTCGGCATTGGTATTTTCGGTACAGCTGGAATGATCCCCTTTGCCGTTGTTCTTGGGCTATTGCTAGCTGCTATGTTGCCAGCCATTGCCGCCAAAGGTGCAAAGCCCAATGTGGAACAGCACATCAGCCTCTCGCTGCGCCAAATCCTAGGCTTGAGCAAACCTGCTTTTGTTGGCTGTATCGTCTCAGGGATTGTTATGGGCTCAATTTATGGGCTATTACCTCTGGCCCTTAAAGCTGAAGTCAGTGGTAACGATAAAATCAGTGTGCTCATGGCCGCAACAGTACTTGGTGGTATGGTTATTCAACCCATCGTCGGTAAACTTTCCTGCCGCATGTCAAAAACTGTCCTGCTGGCACTCATGTGCTTACTAGGCGTGTTTGCGATGGGCTTGTACTTAGTCGATCAAAGCTACGTGACTCAAATTGTTGCGCTGGCACTCTTAGGTATGTCTGCATTTGCACTCTACCCTATCGCAATCACCCTGGCCTGTGACGGTATCCCCTCACAGTCCATTGTTTCGGCAACGCAAGTCATGCTGTTTTGCTACAGTGTGGGATCAGCCTTGGGCCCTGTTGCTGCTGATTTCTACATGGGACAAGAACAAGGCCTTATGGCTTACTTCTTCGGAATCCTACTTGCTACGTCGCTTTATATGCTACTTGTCAGCTTGAAAACCAAACCGGCTGCCGTGGCTCACTAAATCACCCACTAGATACACAAAAAGGCGGTATACCTATGGTATACCGCCTTTTTTTCGCCACTCTATACAAGCTCAGACCAACCTACATCCGACCTCTTAATACGAAAAGGAGAACAAGAGAAAAGGAGAAAAGGAGAAAAGGAGAAAAGGAGAAAAATGATCGTTGGCTGAGTGAGGGGTTGAATACAAAAAAAGAACGGGCGCGACTTTCGTCGCGCCCTTGGTCTTTAATGCAGCATTCCCGCTACTATGGTGCTCCCTGCATCATTCCGTGATCAAGCTGCGTCCTTCAGCGTCTTCCTTTGCATATCCGTCCTGGATAAGTCCATTGGTCTCGCCTTGACCCGTCGCAACATCCCGTTACGACTCCCATCTCCATCCTGGAGGTGTCCGTTGCCTCATCCTGAAGCGATCCCTATATGTCATCCTTACCAGCAAGTATCCTACTTACTTTATCGGATCCATCCGATGTTCCCTTTACACTCCCTGCTCGACAAATCATCCTGATTTACCGACCTCTTCCTGAGGGTGCCTCACTCCTTGGCTGCTGTTCTATTCCAATTCATCAGCTCCATCTGATAAGGGTAAGATTAAAGGATTGACATTTTTCGGCAATCGACAAAGATCACATTTTTCAACCACAATAATCCCACCATATATAACACCAAGTTAAGCCATTGAAAAAATACGATTTTAATTTCAATTAATGGCTATTCCACCATGATTAAACCGCCATATTCCTACCGACTTGTAAGAGATCTCGCACATCATATTCCCCCACATCCTTTTCTGCAGAGACCGTCATAAAAAAAGCCCGCATTATATCGCGGGCTTTTCATATTTATTTTCTGGCTATTAGCCGGCAAAACGATAGAAAACAGTCGCCAACGGTGGCAAATCAATTGCAATTGACTGTGGCAAACCGTGGCTCTCTACTTCTTCTGTTGGCAAAGTCAGGCAAACTGTCGCGTTGCTCCCCCAATACTTACTATCGTCAGTATTCAGAACCAATTCATAACAGCCGGGAACAGGCACGCCCAATCTGTAACCTGATCGCGGCACAGGTGTAAAGTTAGTTACCACCAGTACCTTGTCACCATTGAGTGCGAATCGCTCATGAGCCAGAATACTGTTATCGGCATCATCCTGCATCCGCCACTCAAAACCGGCAGGATCACAATCTTGCTCATACAGGGCTGGTAATGATGTGTAGAGATGGTTCAAATCTCGAACCAGCGCCTGCATACCATTATGGCGTGGATACTGAAGCCAATGCCACTCCAGCTGCCCTTCATGCGCCCATTCCGCACTTTGGGCGATCTCTGCCCCCATAAAGTTCAATTTCTTCCCTGGCTGGCCATACATGTATCCCATATAGGCGCGTAAGTTAGCCGTCTGCTGCCATTCATCACCCGGCATCTTGTTGAGCAGCGATCCTTTTCCATACACCACCTCGTCATGAGACAGTGACAGTACATAATTCTCGCTAAAGGCATAGACCATCGGGAAGGTCACGGTATTATGGTGGTATTTACGGTGCACTGGCTCTTCTTTGATATAAGAGAGGCTATCGTGCATCCACCCCATATTCCACTTAAAGCCAAACCCCAATCCGCCCATGCTAGTTGGCTTGGTCACTCCCGGAAAAGCCGTCGACTCTTCAGCAATAGTCATCGCATTCGGGTAGAGGCGATAAACTTCCTCGTTCACCCAACGTAACAAACTAACAGCATCGAAATTAACGTTACCGCCTTCGTGGTTAGGGATCCACTGATCATGCTCACGCGAATAATCCAAGTAGAGCATGGATGCGACCGCATCGACCCGCAGACCATCAATATGGTAGTGCTCAAACCAAAACAAGGCGTTGGCAACAAGGAAACGACGAACGTGATCGCGTCCGTAGTCATAAATGTAGCTTTGCCAATCTTGATGCCAACCACGGCGTGGGTCAGGATCATTAAACAGTGCCGTACCATCGAAATTCGCCAAGCCATGCCCGTCTGACGGGAAATGTGCTGGCACCCAATCAAGTACAACCCCGATATTGGCCTGATGGCATTGATCGACAAAATACTTGAAATCGTCCGGTGTACCGTAACGGCTAGTTGGCGCAAACAGGCCAATCGGCTGATAACCCCATGAGCCATAAAACGGGTGCTCTGATACCGGCATTAGCTCAACATGGGTATAACCCATCTCCGTCAAATACGGGATCAACACCTCTGCAAGCTCGCGATAATTCAGGAACTCGCCTTGCTCATTGGTTCGCCAAGAGCCCGCATGCAATTCATAGAAAGACAACGGTTGCTGATGCTTCGGTGTAACCTCTCGTCCCTGCCACGCACCATCATGCCACTGATACTTGGACTGGTCGTACACCTTGGAAGCAAAAGATGGGTATTGCTCAGAATGGTAACCCCATGGATCGGCCTTGTGCGGCAGGCTATTGCCTGCACTGTCCTTAATCTCGAACTTATAGCGGGTATCGGCTTCCAAGTCAGGAACAAACAGTCCCCAAAGGCCATCGTCCAGCCGCTGCAGCGGATGGCGGCGGCCGTCCCAGCCATTGAAGTCACCCACCACGCTCACTGCAGAAGCATTCGGTGCAAACACCAAAAAGCGTACCCCCGATACGGGTTTCCCAGCTCGGTTCAGAGTGATTAGCTGAGCCCCCATCTCGCTATGCATTTGATCAGGCGCCTGCACAACAGAATAGGATGGGATCAAACGGTGGAACTGATAGGGATCATACAAAGTCTGCTCACCTTCCGGCCAGCAGATAACTAATTGATAA
Organism: Photobacterium aquae; assembly: GCF_001029445.1. GTDB lineage: Bacteria > Pseudomonadota > Gammaproteobacteria > Enterobacterales > Vibrionaceae > Photobacterium > Photobacterium aquae. The sequence goes on along the minus strand of NZ_LDOT01000023.1, from coordinate 181,499 downwards.
AGCTCTGAGGTAAAATCACGCTCGCCATGCAGTACAAATCCGCTGTCACCTTCTCGTTCCAGAGACAGGCGCTCGCCGCTACCAGTCAGCACCGCAACGCTTTCTGCCCCCGGCAAAAATACGCGCAAAGCGATATCTAGAGAGTTGTACTGTGGGCCTAAAAATGAAAATGGGTCTGAAAATGCAGCCCTTTCGAGCTGCACGTATTCCTTCTCACTGCGTGTCACGTTCAATGTGTCCAACGCATTACTCCTGATTACTGATTGTGTGATGCTTTTTCTCGTGTTTCTGTCAGGCGACGAGTCAAATCAACAATGTTCTGGCGGGTGAAAATATCATCCAAAGAAGCCGATAGCTTACGGCGCCAGTTCGGATATTCATCAACCGTACCAGGGATATTGACCGGCTTATCCATTTCTAGCCAATCTTCAAGCTGCAAACTCAGCAATGCACTTGCGCCCGATGCCAGATGAAGTTGCATCGATTCACTAAGGTTCCTGTCCATAGGTACATATGCAGCATTATGCCCAACACCTTCAGGAAGATAACCATGCCATGCCAAACTATCAAGGATTTTTTGTTTGCTTTCCGCACGGGAATCAAACAAGCCCTGTAGCTGTTCCTTATTGGGATACAAGCCCAACTCCTCGCCCATTTTCAAATCATCACAGTGCCAGAAACCACGCAAGGTAGGCATATCATGAGTACACAAAGCAGCCATTGACTGTTGGGTGTAATGCGAAGGCGAATAGAAGCCACCATCTTCTGCTGTCTCGAAGAAGAAAACTTTATACGAGTGGATACCTGCTGTTGCCAGCTTGTCTACAATTTCATCCGGTACCGTACCCAAGTCTTCACCGATAACCGTACACTGGTAGCGATGGCTCTCTAGTGCCAAAATGGCCATCATGTCTTCTACCGGATAATACATGTATGCACCTTTGGTTGCGTTCTCGCCTTTAGGGATCCACCAAAGACGCAGCAAACCAAGTACATGGTCAATACGCAATGCACCACAGCTACGCATATTGGCGCGCAATAGATCGACATACGGCTGGTAGGCACGCTGTTGTAGCACCTCAGGGTTAAGCGGTGGAAGGCCCCAGTTCTGGCCTAGAGGACCAAGGATATCTGGTGGCGCACCAATGCTGACATCTTGGCAAAGTGCACCGTGATCCGCCCATGTCTCAGAGCCGGAGTCACAAACCCCTACCGCCAAGTCACGGTACAGACCGATAACCATGCCCTTTTCCTGAGCCAATTCATTAACTTCAGCCAACTGGGTATCAGCAAGCCACTGCAGGTACATGTATAGCTGTACTTGCTCGTTATGCGTTTTAATAAAGCTCTGAACCGCAGGGTTATCAAAGTGACGATACTGCTCAGGGAATACCGGCCAGCCCCACGTTGACTCGTCGTCTTTCTTCAACTCGGCATGAAGCGCATCGAATGCCGCTTGGTGCAACAGGCTCTCACCGCCTTTTTCGACAAATGCCAAAAACTGCTGCGCACGAGCCGTATTCTTGTCGAGATGGCGCTCACGGAATGTTGCGAACAACAAAGGCAACACCGCCATTTTCAGGCAAGAAACCTCACTGTAATTTACCCAATTGGCATCACGAGCAGCGTTCAAACGCTTCTGGAACTCAGCGCTTCCCACTAATTGTTGTGCTTCATCACATTGGGCAAACTCACTTACCGAGCTCACGTCAATGTACATCAGGTTCAGCCAGCGACGTGAAGACGGGCTGTATGGGCTCGCACCTTCTGGGTTCGCTGGAAATAGAGAGTGAATCGGGTTTAGGCCAACAAAGTCACCACCACGGGCAGCAACATCAGCAACGAGCTGTTTCAGATCGCCGAAATCACCGATACCCCAGTTATGGTTAGTGCGAATTGAATACAGCTGAACACTGGTACCCCAGAGTTTCTTATCGTTAAGCAAGGCTTCTTGCTTGTAACAAGAGGTTGGAGTGACAATCAAGGTCATTTCAAACGGAGATTTACGGCGCTTACGGTACACTTCCAGTTTATGGTAGCCCCAAGCCAGATTATCAGGCAGGGCAAACACCAACAGCCCGCCTTCAGCACGGTCATCTTGTACCAACTGAGACTGCAACCAGCCTTCCAGCACGTCACCTTGTTCGGTTTCCAAACGCCAGCTGAAATCGCTAATCCGAGCACTCTGGCCCAGATGCATTTCAATATGCATAGGCTCGCCACTGCGGATCACCTTCACCGGCGCCATAACATCTGGGCGCAGATGCTTGTTCGCAGACTCCAGCAGTGCTTCATCCGAACTTGTGTCGTAGCCTAGCGACGCCAGCAAACGAACGATTGTTTCGTTATCGACGCGCGCTTCATCTCCCCAAGCGCTGATATAGCTATCGGCAATACCAACTTGGTCAGCAACTTGTTTTAGTACTTGATTGTCTTTCATCGTTCTCTCCGTTAGCGGCCTTTCGGCCGCTACGATGTTAGGGTTTTGCTGATATCAATTCAGACACTGTTGCCACAGTGTGGTTTAGCGTTTTACTGGCTCAAGTTTCCAGATGTTATTGGCGTAGTCTCGAATACTACGGTCTGAGCTGAACTTGCTCATCAATGCCGTGTTCAAAATAGCCTTGCGGGCCCATGTTTTCTGATCACGGTATTGTGCATCGATTTCTTCGTGAGTCTTCACGTAATCGGCAAAGTCAGCCAGTACCAGGTATGGGTCTCCACCATCCAGCAAGTTTTGGCGAATCGCCGCTAGCTGGCCAGGATGGCCTGGTGTGAATTCATCAGTATTCAATAACTCCAGAGCTGCACGCAGTAAGCTATCAGCATGGTAATAACGGTAAGGGTCATAACCCTCGTTCTTCAATTTTTGTACTTCGTCCACCAGCAAGCCGAAGATGAAAATGTTGTCATCGCCAACTTCTTCGCGCATTTCAACGTTAGCGCCATCCATCGTACCGATGGTCAGTGCACCGTTCATCGCAAACTTCATGTTGCCGGTACCCGATGCTTCCTTGCCTGCGGTTGAAATTTGCTCAGAGACATCTGCCGCTGGGAATAGAATTTCCGCAAGGCTAACACGGTAGTCAGGGATAAATACCACCTTCAACTTGCCGCCAAGGCGCTCATCGTTGTTTACTTTTTCTGCCACTTTATTGATGGCAAAAATAATATCTTTCGCCAGCGCATAGCCTGGAGCCGCTTTGGCACCAAAGATAAACACGCGAGGATGCATATCGAACGTCGGATCATTCAGAAGACGGTGATATAGCGACAGAATATGCAGCAAATTCAAATGCTGACGCTTGTATTCATGAAGTCGTTTAATTTGGATATCAAAAATCGCATTAGTATCTAGTTCGATACCCATGTTTTCATTGATCCAATCAGCCAAACGCTGTTTGTTCTCTTTTTTAACCGCCATATAGCGCTGCTGGAACGCTTCGTCATCAGCAAATTTCTCTAGGCCCGCGATCTTCTCAAGGTGTGCAGGCCAATCGTCGCCAACTTTCTCACTGATTAGTGCCGACAACCCTGGGTTACAGTACTTAATCCAGCGACGCGGTGTCACACCGTTGGTCACGTTGGTCAAACGTCCAGGGAACAGCTCATTGAATTCAGGGAACAAGTCACGCTTAACAAGCTCTGAGTGCAATGCTGCTACACCATTAACCGCGTATGTACTTACCACACAAAGGTTTGCCATCCGCACCATTCGCTGTGGGCCTTCCTGAATAATGGACAGCTTACGCTTCACTTCATTGTTACCCGGCCATGTTTTTTCAACCTGCAACATAAAGCGGTGGTTAATCTCGAAGATGATCTCCATATGGCGAGGCAACATCTGCTGAATCAATGCCTCACTCCATGTTTCCAGTGCTTCTGGCAACAAAGTATGGTTGGTGTACGCGAACGTGTGCGAACAGATTTCCCAAGCCTGATCCCAGCTCATCTTAAAATCATCGATAAGCACACGCATCAGTTCAGGAATAGCAATCGTTGGGTGAGTATCGTTCAGCTGAATAGTTTCCAGCGCTGCAAGATCTTCAATCTTGTTGCCTGCCGCAAGGTGGCGGCGAAGAATATCGGCAACTGAACACGCGCAGTGGAAATACTGCTGCATCAGACGCAGTGCCTTGCCTTGATCGTGATTGTCATTTGGATAAAGCACTTTGGTTACGTTGCCCGCTTCCAAAGCTGGGTATTGCGCACCCACATAGTCACCATCGTTGAATCGTGACAGGTTGAACGGCGCAGAAGAACGGCACTCCCAAAGACGCAGCGGGTAAACGCTGTTGTTGCCGTAGCCGACAATTGGCAAATCCCACGCAATACCTTCAACGGTCATACCCGGAACCCAACGGCGGCAGTTATTGCCCGCATCATCAACATAGGCTTCAACGTGGCCGTAAAGGCTTACATGCTGAGTCAGTTCAGGACGAACGACCTCCCACGGGTAGCCTTCAATACCACGCCACGCATCTGGCGCTTCTACTTGGCGACCATCTACAAATGACTGACGGAAAAGACCGTACTCGTAGTGCAGACCGTAACCTACAGCAGGGTACTCCTGCGCAGCCAACGAATCCATAAAACAAGCAGCAAGACGGCCCAGGCCACCATTACCCAAAGCAGGGTCTCGCTCTTCTTCTAGCAAGTCAGTCAGGTTCTGGCCCAACTCTTCCATGGCCGCAGCCACATCTTCATACAAGCCCATGCTGATCAGGTTGTTGCCTGTCAGGCGGCCAATCAAAAATTCTAACGACAGGTAGTTCACACTGCGTGCTTTCTCTGACGCCAATTGCTGTTCGGTCGCCAGTAGATTGCCGGTGCTGATTTCAGCCAGTGCTTTGCCCATTGCCATATACCAATTACGTGGTGTGGCATTCTCTACTGTTGCGGCATAGGTTGTCGTAAGGTGCTTCTCAACGGCAGCTTGAAAAGCGGCCTTGTCAAATTGTTGTGTCTGACCATTTTTAGACATGGCTCAATCTCGCTCTAGGATGATTTCCAATTGTGTTTAATGTTGCCTTCATTAATCATCCGAAACATCCTCCCGGAAAAAGGAGGATGAGGGATGAGTATCAGGGGCGTAGTTACCAGACCCCCTCACTTTCTGTGACAACCTGCAAGTTTTCAGGGGGTAGAAGGCAAATCATCACCATTTAAATGCAAATCACTGCATATAAAATGAGTATATTTCTATGTGCAATGGAGTGAGTATTTATTTTAGAAAGATCCAATAAGTGTGATTTAGTTCATAAATCTAAGGGTGAGATGCGGAGATTTGCTGAATTAACTCAAGCCCAATGTAAAGTTATGGGCCAGATCAAAAGTTGTGAGATTCTTTTCATGCAAGATATTCTCCGCTCTTAGTCATATACCCAAGCTACCTCAAGGTATAGGATTCAAACGGCAGTGAATCGCTATGTCTGCAAATCCGAGCCCTGATGAGAGACAGATATACTCTTACGGAAACAACGCGTTAGATGTAGCTTGGGTATATGACGATTTTCCTACACTCATCCCTGAGGTAGTAGGGCACAATGGAACTGAAACCTTACAGGTAAGATAGCTAAGACTATGTGGATACCTTCTAAACTGACCCGACCGGCTCGCCTTCACAATGCCATTCTTCGCCCGCGTTTGTTAAAAACGCTGGAGCAAGCACCGTTCTATCACCTTGTGCTTTTTCGCTCCCCAGCCGGTTTTGGCAAGACAACCATGGCCGCCCAATGGCTTAATGAACACCCGCATACCGGTTGGTTCAACATAGATGAAAACGACAACGATGCATTTCGCTTTGCCAATTACCTTATGCAAGCAATCAACAAAGCGACTAACAACAGCTGTCAACGTACCCAAGCCATGGCCGAGCGCCGCCAATTTGCCTGCTTGAGCACCCTCTTCAGTGAGTTATTCGGAGAACTGAGCGACTACCGCGAACAAACTTATCTGGTGTTGGACGACTATCATGTTATCCATAATGACGAAATCCACGATGGCCTCCGCTTCTTCCTCAAGAACATGCCGGATAACCTTACCCTCGTCGTCACCAGCCGAACGCTGCCTCCGCTGGGAACCGCCAACCTGCGCATTCGTGATCTCCTTATTGAGGTCGACAACGATTTGCTGGCCTTTGACGAGGAAGAAACCGAACGCTTCTTTAGCAAACGAATCGGCGACAATATCGAAGAAACCGTACTTCGTACCCTGCACCGCCAAGTAGAAGGTTGGCCATCCGCCTTGCAGCTCATCGCCCTCCATGCCCAGCAGAACCCGAACAACCTTGTGGCATCGGCTGAATCGATGGCCAGCTTCAACCGTGGCCACCTCTGGGACTATCTTGCCGAAGAAGTGTTCGATCAGCTCGATCACGAGACTCAGCAGTTTTTACTGCATTGCTCGGTACTGGATATGTTCAATGCACAGCTCGTCAGTGATCTTACTGGCCGTAGCGATGCATTGGCGATGCTGGAATCCTTAAACCGCTTCGGCCTGTTCCTCAATACCCTTGAAGGCGACAATAATTGGTATCGCTTCCATAACCTATTTGCCGAATTCCTCCGCCACCAGCGCTACGCCCAAATTCCACAGCAGCGCGCGGAGCTACACGCCCAAGCAGCCCGAGCCTGGCTCAAACAAAATTCACCGCAGCAAGCACTGCTTCATGCCCGAAAATGCGAAGATACGTTACTCGTCATCGATATTCTTTGCGACTATGGCTGGGAAATGTTCCACCACGGCGAAATGAAGTTACTCGAAGATGCCATCTCTGCCATCAGTCACGATGAACTCTACACTAACCCGCGCCTGTGCCTATTGAGAATGTGGCTCGTACAGAGTCAGCACCGCTATAACGATGTCGGTGATATGATCACCGAATCTGAAGCCGAGTTACAAAAGCGTAATATAACGCTGGATGATGCGATTCTTGGTGAATTCAATGCACTTCGAGCCCAAGTCGCTATTAACCAAAGCAAACCGGAGCTAGCGCTGACCCTTTCTGAGCAGGCGCTAGGGCAATTACCGTCAACAACCTACCGCAGCCGCATTGTCGCTACCTCGGTCGTCGGAGAAGTGCACCACTGCCTCGGCAATCTAAGCCGAGCCCTACCAATGATGCAGCAGACCGAAAAAATGGCACGCCAATACCACGTCTATCATCAGGCGCTATGGGCGTTGTTGCAACAATCAGAAATTCTATTGGCACAGGGCTATGCCCAAGCTGCTTTTGAACTATTGGACCAAGCCTTCAAACTGGTACGCGAACAGCACCTCCAGCAAGTGCCGCTCCATGAATTTCTCCTTCGTTTACGGGCACAGATCCTATGGTGCTGGAACCGCTTGGATGAAGCGGAAGAAGCCGCCCACAAAAGTCTTGAAGTACTTGCGCCCTACGACGAAACCAAATCGCTTCATGCCTATGCCATGCTGGCACGCATCGCCATTACCCGGGGCGAACAAGACAAGGCCGCTCGTTACCTTGACCTCTGTAACAGCATGATGGATCGTTCCTGCTATCATATCGACTGGCGAGCCAACACCGATCTAGCCAACCTGCTTTACTGGCAACTTACCGACAACATGGAAAGTATCCGTAACTGGCTAGTAAAAGCCGAGCAACCTGACGGAGCCTGCAACCACTTTCAGCAACTACAATGGCGCAATATCGGCCGGGCCTGTGTCAATCTCGGAGAGTTTGAACGCGCAGAAAAAATATTTGCGATGCTTGAAGAAAGTTGCAAGAAACATAATCTGATCACAGATAAAAATCGCAACCTTGTGATACAAGCAATCTTGAGCAAGTTGCAAGGACAACGTGAACGTTCCCTAGCGCAGCTCAAAGAAGCAATCTCGCTAACCAACAGTACAGGTATGATTGGCATCTTCCTGTGTGACGGCAGCCAAATTTGCGATTTGCTGCAAGAGCTCGTTGACTCGAAAGCACTTAATGAATTTGAACTTCACCGCGCCCGTCAGCTACTCAGGGAAATGACGAGCAAGGAGCGTAATCGCTCGGTGCACTTTGATGAGAGTTTTGTCGAGAAACTGCTGAACCTGCCGGATATACCAGAGCTTATCCGTACCAGTCCGCTTACCCAGCGAGAATGGCAAGTCCTTGGTTTAATCTATACCGGTTACAGCAACGAGCAAATTGCCTCGGAGTTGGATGTGGCTTCAACAACCATCAAAACCCATATCCGAAATTTATATCAGAAGCTTAATATTGCAAACCGACAACAGGCCATTGAAACAGCAGAAAAATTGTTGAAACTCATGGGATTCTAGGAAAGAGCCCATCAGGTTAAGGATAACCTATGATTGAATGGTGCAAAGATCGCCTTTGGTACCAAGATATGCCGCTCACAATGAGCGGCATTCCTGTCGGTACACGCATGACTGTGATAAAGCTCGACAACGAACAATTGTTGATCCATTCACCCATTGAGCTTACCACCCAAATACAACTTGAGCTGACCAAACTAGGGAAAGTTTCGGCCATTGTCAGCCCGAATATGAACCATCATCTATTCTTGTCAGAATGGTGGCTTGCCTACCCCAACGCCTATTTCTATGCCCCACCCGGCCTTCAGCAAAAGCGCACCGATCTCGCATTCGACGATGCACTCGGCAGCCACTGCCCTCCCCAATGGCGCAATCAGCTTTTTCAAACGTTGCTTCGCGGGAGCGACCGGATGGAAGAGGTTATCTTTTGTGATCCCATTTCGGAGACCCTAATAGTTGGCGACACCCTTGCTTGGTTTCACCAAAGCCGCCACCCACTGACCCTATTACTAGGTGTACTGAACGGTTGCTACTACCAACCATCAATGCCTCTGTACTGGCGTATCACCTTCCATAACAAGACACGATTACGACAATCATTGCAGGAAATTCTAACCTGGCCCTTCGACCGAATTATCCTTGCTCATGGGAAGAACATCCCAACCAATGGTAAACAAGTGCTTCACCGTGCGTTTCAATGGGCACTAAAAGCATAATTAATGCCCGCTATTATCCATTAATGCTTGTAATTGATACAATTTTGCCTTGTATCAATAAAACGCCAGTTATCGAGTCAACCCTGTTCATATGTGATATGAGTCACTTAAAGTTCAATATTAAGGCGTATATTTCAGACAATTAATCTTGTTGGAACATCGAATTATGAACGCATCAAAATTATATGTCAGAGATATTCTTGGCCTTGGCCTCGTCATTTCAAGCATTATGGTTATGCTCGGAGTGATCTTCAGCATACTTGGGCTGTTTAATTATTTGTCCAACGAGGTATCTTACGCCACAACATACTTCCAAACCGCTATTCCGCTATTGTGCTGTGTCATGCCCTCTATTCTACTTGCTAAAGTCATCAATAAACCGCAATGGGTACATGACATCCAAACCTACCAGCTAGAAGCGGCCAAAAGATTCAGCCAGACTCATTAAAGACCGTGCCCTCAAAAAATGACCTCGATACGCTTTCTCGTTTAAAGATCCAGTATCTTCAGGGCATATAAACAAAAGGGACTCATCAGAGTCCCTTTATAATCATTAGCGTGGTCTAGCAAATACCTGAGTCCAGTAATTACGGTTGTTGTTCCCCATATCCATTCCTGCCCCCATCTCTGTTACGCTGCTGCTCATAATATTTTTACAGTGACCCGGACTATTCATCCAAGCCGTCATTACCGCATCAATGTCAGCCTGACCATAGGCAACATTTTCTGCCCATGATGAATATTGGTAGCCAGTACGAGAAATACGTTCACCCGCATCACTGCCGTCACTCCCTGTATGGCTCATGTTCTGCGTATTGGCCATATCAATGGAATGCAACTGAGCAGCATCTTCAAGCTGGGTATTCCATGTCAACGCCGGTACGGCTGGCATGATTTCACCACCACAATTTTGCTGTTGCTTACGCGCTTGGTTAACAGCAAAAAGCATTTTCTCGGCAAATGTTTCGCCCGGAACTAATACCTCATCATCACCATTGTTAGTATTGGTGTTATCACCTGTATTACCGGTATCAGTACTGCCGTTATCTACTGAACCGCTATCTACAGAACCACTGTTATCCGGCGTTGTTGGTGTTGGCGTCTTGTTTCCGCCCGTGGAGTTCGTAGACGATGAATCAGAGCCACCGCCTCCGCCACAACCCGCAAGAACCAATGCAGAAAACAGTACAGTGATAGGAATGAGTTTCATAATATAACCAGCCGTTGATGTTTATCCGATGGGAATAAAAGGCAAAATAAGCCCCGCACTGTCATCGCAGTGGCATTCCTCTGGGTAATATATAATAGTAATACAGTCATGTTTGCGGGCACACTATACTGACTACCGGCTGAACGCTTCAATATGCAACGGGTGTTTTTTAATCAAACTGACACGATACTGACATATTCGAAAGGGCATAGCTCTAATATAAAACCAATAAGAACATGATTTATAAAGACTATTACAGATTATCACTCTGCATTGATTTATGTCGATGTTCACAAACCCTAATGGCTGTATACATAGTCAATACGGACTGCCACCATAAAAATAAAAGAGCCGCATAATACGACTCTTATAATATTGAAGACTTGGGATATGGATTATTACGGATATATTTAGCAGAAATTTATTATTCCCAATTTACAATGCAGCCAAATCATCTTGAGTCACGCTGACCCCTTTTATTTGAGCAAATACCTTATCGCCGACCTGTAGCCGCAACTCATCAGCTGCCCATAAAGTAATGTTGGCCCACAAATTCGTCTCACCCACTCGAAGCCGCACTTCCACCTGCTGCTGATCATCGACCGGGTGGATCTTATCAACCCGTGCCGACAGAACATTACGGATACTGGTTTGCTCAGGACGAACTTTGGTAATAGAGACATCGTTAGAATGGATCCTTACCCTCACCCATTCACCACGCTGGCGTTTCAGTTCCTTAACCCATAAATACGCATCATGATTGAGCATCACCTGAGTTAGCGCATAATGGGGATGTTGGTAATTCACCCTGGCACTGAGCAATGAACTCTGCTCCCTCGGTGGAAGCCAAGGTCGCATCTCCGGTGAACCCCATACGCTGTTCACATGGCCTGAAACTAAAACCTTTCCTTGATTCAGCATCGCCATATGATCTGCAAGACGTAATATTTCATCCAGACTATGGGTAACATAGACGATTGGAATTTTGACTTCTTTCGCCAAGCGCTCCAAATACGGCATAAGTTCTTGCTTTCTGGGCAAGTCCAATGAGGCAAGAGGCTCATCCATCAGCAACATATCCGGATTTGACAACAAGGCTCGGCCAATCGCCACCCGTTGTTTCTCCCCTCCGGACAATGATGCGGGATAACGATTAAGAAGATGTTCAATCCCCAACAAGTTAACCACACTATCCCATTGGGCAGGATCGGGCTGGCTACAGCCATAGCGCAAATTGCCGCTCACCGTATAATGCGGAAACAAGCGGGCATCTTGAAACACATAGCCAATCTTACGTTTTTCAGGCGGTAGATTGACCTGCTGCTCGCTATCAAAAAGCACATGCGAGCCAATCGTGATCACCCCGCTGTCAGGTGTACTTAACCCACTAATAATATTAATTAATGAGGTTTTACCAGCCCCAGAGCGACCAAATATGGCCGTGATCCCATGCATAGGCAACGACAGCGAAACATCCAGATCCAAATCACCCAGTGCCTTTTTCACATCAATCGTGATCATTAAGCCTCCAGCCGACGACGGGCCATTCGCGATAACCATTCAGAAACCAACAGCGATGTCAGCGCAATGATAATGGCAATCACACAAAGTCTGGCGGCTTGATCCTCGGCTCCAGGCGTTTCGATAAACGAGTACATCGCCAGTGGGATTGTTTGAGTTTCACCAGGAATGTTGGACACAAAGGTAATCGTCGCCCCGAACTCACCCAACGCACGGGCAAAGGCAAGAATAGAGCCCGTTACGATCCCCGGCATCGTCAAGGGCAGAGTGATCGTCAAAAACACTTTCAGCGGGCTTGCCCCCAAGGTACGAGCGGCCTGCTCCAATTTACGATCCACCCCCTCCAAAGCGAGGCGTATCGCCCTAACCATCAAAGGAAATGAAACCACGGCAACGGCAATAACCGCTCCTCGCCAGCTAAAACTGAAGGTAATACCAAACCACTCATAAAAAAGCTTACCCAACACACCTTGGCGTCCCATGACAACCAACAACAGGTAGCCAATCACCACAGGCGGAAGCACCAAGGGCAAATGGATCAAGCCATCAAGCACCGACTTGCCGACAAACTGGCAACGAGCCAACAACCAAGCGCAGACGATACCCAAGGGTAAACTCACCAAGACCGAAACACCGGATATTTTCAGGCTTAACAGCAATGCCTGTAATTCATAATCCGTTAACACTAATGCGCTTCTCCAAACCCGTAACGGGCGAACACCTCTGCTGCTTGTTTTGACAGCATAAAGTGATAAAAGCCGAGTACTGTATCGATATCCCGATCTTTTACAATAGCAACAGGATAAGAAATTGGGCTATGACTGTTATCCGGCAATTCACTGACAATTTTTACCTTTTGGGAAATCATGGCATCGGTTTTATAAACCACACCCAACATCGCCTCTTTACGTTCCACCAGCAGTAGCGCAGAGCGAACATTATTGGCCTGAGCCAACAGCGGAAGCGCTTGCTGCCATAGCCCTAGGGATTCAAACGATTCCTTAGTATACAGACCTGCCGGTACATGGTTCGGATCACCCACGGCGAGTCGGGTGCCCTCAAGTGCTTGGTCAAGATCCCAATCGGCTGTCACCTCAATATGATCTTTCGGATAGTCATTTGGCGCAACCACGACCAAGTGGTTTTCAAGCAGTAACTGACGGGTCTTAGGCTGGATTGTATCGATCTCTTGCAGGTAATCCATCCAGCGCTCGTTGGCTGATAGATAGATATCTGCCGGTGCCCCCTGAGCAATTTGCCGCGCCAGCGTAGACGATGATGCATACGATATACGTGCTTTTACCCCTGCCTGCTTCTCGTACAACGCAGCCACTTCATTTAGCGCGTTAGTCAACGATGATGCAGCAAATACAGTAACGGTCTCGGCGGCCTGAGTCACCATAGAAGCCAATCCCAACCCAAGCACACATAATACCTTGCCTACATAACCACATTTCATTGCTTTGTCCTCATACCTTTCAAGCCGATATATAGTAAGGTATATAACGCTATCTGAAAACACCGCGAGATAAGCATTGCATCCATATGTGCTTATTTCTGCAATAAAACGAGGTCCAAACTCCTTTTCCAAGCGCCCCCTGCCGTTTAGGTCAATTAAAATACGGGATGCAGGCCATTTGTTCGTGTCATTGTTTCAATCACGTACAGACCTGCACCACACCATTATTCCTCAAGGTGACTCTTTCTGGGGAGCAAATGAATAAGCCAGTAGCCGACACTCATACTCAGGACCACCGCAGCAATACCATATAGATACGTAGCATCCATCTGCTCCACATCAATAATGATCACTTTCCGGGCAATCGCCATTAACGCCGTCGCCATTACTATCTTTACATGAATGACACTCTCCCGAAGGTAAATCGTAATATTGATGAATATCTCTATGGCTATCAGTACCGCCATAAACGCCCCGAAGGTCGCCAGCATGTCTGAGATAGTCAAAATATAAACAGGGGGCGTAATCAATCGTTGATATAGTGTCCACGCGACATCCAATACGCCCATTACAATGACGAAAACCATCAGAATAGATAACGAACGTACGGCGAGATGAATAACCACCTGCAACTTCTTTGACAATAGATCGTTGTTGTCGATTTCCATAACAACCCCCTCCCCGTACCTTCATCCACCTATTCCCCCACCACGGGCGAAACGAAACTATCTGGCTTCAATGTGATCACCGAACAACTCATGGTATTGAGCATGGATTCAGCCGTATTGCCCATCAAGAAGCCGGCAATTCCAGTCCGTGACAATGAACCAAGGATGACCAAATCGGTATCGCTTGTGGCGACATATCGGGGCAGCACCTCACGGGTTTCACCTTCGAGCAACTTGATATGCTTCACAATCGGTGAATTTTCATAAGGGATCAGCAATGACTTCAAACGCTCAAGCCGCTCGCTGCGCATCTGTTGTGACAGCAAGGCGATATCTAGGTCCTCATAACCGCTCCACTTCCTAAGGAAACCCTCAGACTCAAGCCGCCATGCATGGACAAGGGTTAATTCAGCCCCAGTTACCGAACAAAATTCCACTGCCAAATCAACTATTTTGGCATTAAATTCCTGATAGTCCTGATTAGCCAAATCTATCGCCGCCACAACCTGCTTAACAGGTTGCGAATGGGTACTTATCGACCAAATGGGCACGGCGGATTTACGCATCAAATGAAGAGTATTACTACCACGCTTGCATGCATCGGTTTTGTTGGCACGGTGGGAGTCGATGATCACCAAGGATGAATGACTGGCATTCGCTTCCTTGACAATTTCGATAAATGGTACGCCTATTCGTATTTTGATATTGAAACAGATGTTTGGATATTGCTTCTTGAGCACATGGACGTGCTCCTTGAGTGCATCGTGATATATCTTGGTGGCCTTATCCAGTAGATCAAGGGTCGTACATGAATAACGAGATATTTCTTTTAACTCGGCAAGATCTTCTATCACGCTCAGCAACGTTACCTGTGCTGCGCACTGATTGGCAAATCTAAACGCTTGATGGAACGAATCATTGAGCGCCTGCTCAGGCGCGATAGGAACAAGGATAGGACTGAAACTCATGTTGCCTCCTTACACTGTTCAATGTGACTAAAAGGTTAAAGCAACCATGCAAAATTACCTGTCTAAAGTATAATTAATTCTTTAAATAGTATGTATTGAGAAAAATCTATACCTCTGGTTATGACTCAGCATCTTCGTCGACGCCTCTCTAATTTCAGAAGCTTACGTGTTTTTTTAACGGTCTACGAAACGGGATCGATTACCAAGGCTGCCAACCAATTAAATTTAACCCAGCCAACCGTCTCTATCCAATTACGACAGCTTTCTGATTTAATTGATATGCCGCTCTACCAAATAGTCGGCAAGCGCATTGTCTTTACACAGGCAGCCGACATACTAGCCAAATACAGTGAGGAACTCTTCAACACCCTAGACAGACTGGAGATTGATCTTGCAGACCTGAAGCAACTCAAAGCTGGCACATTGAAAGTAGCCGTCGTTACTTCAGCCAAATATTTCATCCCCCACCTGCTAGGCAGTTTTTGCCAATGCTACCCGCTGGTAGATATTGACCTCAAAGTTGCCAACCGTGAAAAAATCCTGAGCCGATACCAGCAAGGTCGCGATGACCTCTACCTATTTAGTCACCTTGAACCAGACATGCCACCATTCGCCACTCGTTTCTTGCCCAATCGCTTATATCCCATCGCCCCCACTGGCCATCCTCTGACTTTGCAAAAAGAGATTTCACCCAAATCTTTACTCCAATACCCATGGCTATCCCGTGAGCTAGGATCTGGAACACGCCATGCTATTGACCAGCATTTTAAGACCCTCAACATCACGTTTAACCCGCAGCTGGTTATCGAAAGCAACGAAGCGATCAAGCATTGCGTCATGGCGGGAATGGGGTTAGCGATCCTTTCGGAATACGCCCTCAAAGAGAGCATCGATAATCAATTTGAGCTGCTATCTGTTAAATCATTTCCAATTACCACCTACTGGCATATTGTCAAACCTCCGCACCGCCATGAGACCCCATTAAGCAAAGCTTTCATAAAGCATGTTACCGATAATATTTGAGTCCTCCGCGCTAAATACTGCATTCAAATACAACCTAGGTATATAATTCCGTCGAATAAGCCGTTATTAATGACGGTTGTATAAAAACAGGTGTGAATTTTGAAACTTCTTGGTTTACTTTTCTATTGGATCGGGTGCATTTTTTCCATCGGCTATCTTCTTAATATGGCCGAATGGCAACAGTTTTATGATAGCCAATCAATCATCACTACGTTTCTACCGACGTTCTGTGCTTTTTTCATTCGCCCATCAGAATCTGCCGCAATAACCTCAACGCGCTGCATGTATATCTGCTGGATCAGCGCTGGATTAACGACGGTATACGGGCTCATTCGAATCTTTGGCCACTATCCAATCGATCTGGATGCGGTATTGGCGGGCTGCAGCGTTGCCTTGCTGCCTATTTTCTATGCTTTCATTTTCACCTTGATTGCTTTCCCAATCACGATCAAAATAAAGCCTTCAGCATAATAATAAAAAAATACCCAAGCTTATTTTATCAGCTTGGGTATCCATTCATTACGCGGGTTGTTCAACCTTCTTCACTCGAAGTTTATTGCGGTTATCACGGCTGCTGCGAATCAATTCGTCACCTTGTGCCATATTTTCAGACTTAGCCAAACGGTCATACAGTAATACATTGACCGATGCGGCCAAATTCATGCAACCAACCGTCGGCACATAAACAACATGATCCGCCCTGTCGGTAATATCTTGTGAAATGCTGCCATCTTCTGGGCCAAAAATATAAATGGCTTTCTTAGGATGTTGGAACTGAGGAAGCGGCGTCGCCCCCAATGCCAATTCAACGCATACAATCTCCGTATCCGCCGGTAGATCATCCAGCAGTGAGTCCCCGCCTGAAAGAGGAATCGTGTGACTGACACTTTTGGTGTCTGTAATAAACTTCATCGCCCGATCATAACGTTGGCCGGTATATTTCACTTCGTCAGCCTGATAGCACCCTGCAGCCCGCATCACTGCTCCTACATTCTCGGGGCTTTTCGGGTTAAGTAATCCTATGGTTATGCGGGTATCTTTCATGTCGCGTTTCTCTGATCTGCATTGTCTGGCAAGGGCTGCCAGATTAGGTTTGGCATTCTACCAAAGCCACTTCGAATTCAAAAGGCGCAGCAAAACAAGTCCCGCCCATGGCAAGGATGACTGTGCCAACTCTCCTTCTGGATGTCATTCTGCGCACGCTGAAGGCGTCATCTTGATGTGACTTAGGTATATTGTTATTTCAATCAATATATTGCCTTTCTACGCATCACCATAGATACTAAGACGCTGATATAAAGGACTTATACCCGATGGGTTAAGCAACCAATCATCCAATTATAATAGTGACAATTATCAATGATGCTTTTAACAATGAAATTTGCCGATTTGGCTATGGCCGTTTGCGGCGTATTAATTGGCGGCGGTATCGCAATGAAAATAGCGCGGGTACTCGATGTCAGTATGCTAATGGGCGCGGTTTGCCTAGCGTCATGGAGCTATTTCGGCTATAAGCTCACTCATTATCATGGGCCTTATTTTATCCCTGCGGTAATTCTGACTATTTTATCACCGTTCCTGATCATGCCCTTGCTTTCACTCCTTTCCAAAGCTCTGGTTTGGGCCTTAAAAGGCTGGACCCAATCCAAATAAACAACCAATCCCAATAAACAAGGTGAAAACCAAGCTATCTCAAGATACCTGAGGATACTCTTCCATCTAGGACACTATGGGTTAGCATCCCGTCGGCACTCGGTAAAAAAATAGGCCCTACAGAAAAACCATAGGGCCATTTATTGCCTTGCTGGCGATCTCGCTATGATGCCACTTTAGGCTTAGGCTTAAACAGAGCCAGCAATGGGATCAGGCACAAATATGAGATCAGCAAAAAGCCAAACGTGTAGACAAAGGCCGTCAGCGTAGATTGCTGGTGCAACATATTTTGGATTTGAACCAAAAACGCCGGATCGGTAATGGTTGTACCTTGAGCCTGAGCGGCCTGTTGCAACGCCGGGTTAGTTGGCGACAACGCCCCGCCTAACGCATGCCACTCCTGCTGCTGAGTGCGCGAGAAGTAGGTATTCACAATAGAGATACCAAAAGAGCCGCCGATTGTCCGGCACAAGTTATAGATCACCGCCCCGCCCACAGTATCTTTCGGCGCCAATGTCGCATAGGCCAACTGGCTCAACGGTGCAAATACCAACCCCATGCCCGCGCCTTGAATGATACTCGGCAACAAAATCCAGTAGATATTGATTTCCAATGAATACTGGGTCATCAAGTAAGTACCCAGGGCATTCAAGGAAAGTCCAATCACAATCAGAACCCGGGCATCTAACCTATCGATAAATCTCGCTATCAATAGCAAGACAATCGCCGACGATAAGCCTCGAGGCGCCATCACAAAACCCGTGGTTTCAACCGGGTAGTTCAGCAACTGCTCAAGCATCATGGGCTGCAGCTGAGTGATACCGAACATCCCCATTGAGAAACCCGCCATCACGATACACGACATGGCAAGGTTGCGGTCCCGCAGCAACCAAACGGGCGCGATGTCCCCCTTGGTGACAATGGATCGGGCCACGAAAAACACAATAGCTATCGCACTGATAATGGCCGAGAACAGGATCATATTAGATTCAAACCATGAGTCCTCGTTACCTCGGTCAAGCACCATCTGCAGCAAGCCAATCCCTATTGTCATGGCAACCACCAGCGGCCAGTCAATGCTGGTTTTACCTCGGCCGTCGAGTTTGACAAAGAAATAAATCAACGCGAGACAGATAGCACCGATAGGCAAGTTGACGTAGAAAATCCAACGCCAATCCATATTCTCGGTGATCACCCCACCCAATGTCGGACCAAGGATCGGCCCTAGAAGTACCCCGACACTGAACAATGCCATCGCCTTACCGCGCTGATTAGCCGGGTATATCTGCACCATAATGGATTGAGATAACGGAATGACCGAGGCACCGAATGCCCCTTGCATCACCCGGAAGACTACCATTTCGGCGATAGAATCCGCTTGTCCGCACAATGCCGAAGTAACGACGAAACCGACAACCGACATCAGCAGGAGCTTACGCACCCCGAACTTGAGAGCCAAGAAACTGGCCAGTGGGATAAATATTGCCTCGGCCATCGAGTAGGACGTCAGTACCCAAGTGATTTGATCCGAAGTGACACCCAGAGCCCCCATCATATGCGGCAAGGCAACATTGGCAATCGTCATATCCAGCAACACCATGATTGCCGATAGCATCACTGCCAATGTCACTAAGGTACGGCTGCCTTCACTCATTACCTGCGAGTCATCATTGTTACTCGCAGTGTGTGGAATTTCAGCCATATGTTTACTGCTCTTGAGGGTTTGAAACGGTATCGACCGTTACCGTTGCACTCGCCCCGACACGCAAAGGAAAATCAGGGTGTTCAGCCTCATTGCTCAGGCGGATAAGTACCGGGAATCGCTGCGGAACTTTAACCCAGTTACCTGTCGCGTTTTCCGGTGGTAGCAGTGAAAAAGAAGAACCACTGGCCGGCGAAATGGCTTCAATAGTGCCGTGGTATTCAGCTTTTGGATACAGATCCAATTCAATACTGGCCGGCATACCGCTTGTAATACGCTCCAATTGAGTTTCTTTGAAGTTTGCCTGTACCCAGAACGTATTGTCTTCAACTAACGGTACCAATGCCTGGCCCGGTGAAACCACACTACCGGCATGCGCACTCAACTTACCAAGGCTGCCACTGCGAGGAGCGAAAATATTGGTGTATGACAGTGACAATGTTGCTTGGCTAAGCGCTGATGCGGCTTTCTTAACTTCCGGAGCCTCAGTGCCTTTAGCCCCTTGCGATTTGATCAACTGCGACATCTTAGCGCGTGCCGCAATCACATTTTCTTCCGCAGAAGAGAGCTTAGCCTGAACGTCATCAAGTTGCTGTGCAGGCAGCAATTGTTTAGTAACCAGATCCTTAATGCGATGGTAGGTTGCCTGCGCATCAGAAAGCTGTGCGACAGCACTTTTCACATTGGCGCTCGCCGCCAAGATCGCATCATCAGTCGCTGCATTATTCTGCAAGGCCATCTCATAGGCGGCGCGTGCCTCGTCTAACTGAGCCTGAAACGGGGCCGGATCGATCTGTATCAACAAATCACCTTTGCTGACTTTTTGGTAATCGACAATATTTGTAGTTAGCACCTTTCCGCTGACTTGCGGGGCAATGTAGATAATGTTGGCATGCACATAGGCATCATCGGTACTTGGGTAGTTCTTTTGATGCTCAATGTAGAAATAACTCAGTACTGCCAGAATAATTAACACAAAGGATGTAACAGCTAAATTACGTACAAAATGGGAAGGCGTTGAATTTTCACTCATTATTATAACCAGTTGGTTGCCATTTGGGGCTGACGCGCTAACGTTCAGCGCTCGTGATTGAATATATTATTGTTTTCACAAATATTAGATCCAGATCACAATACCAACAACGAATAACATGAACTAATAATGCAATCTTTCATTCCATTACCGTCCACGCGAGCACTTTTTTCCCCTCACTAGTAGTACAGAATACGCTTTCTACTCCCATCCCCCGACGGGAGCAAGAGACCGGGCATATTTCACAAGCGTATAATTTTCAAATAATTACCCATATAATGTTAGATTCATCAATCATTGTTTCCGCCCCTGTGCTAACTATAACTACAAGGCATTTACCGCTATGGGAAAATCCCGTCTCTCTTTTCGCGTTGACGAAGCTCTCAGCCAAGTACATCCCGCTACCGATTATCTGGTTATTGATACGGATGAGCCTCTGGGTAGCTGGCAAACCATCGCCACCGCTTACCCTAATGTCAAAAAAATCAAAATAGCAGAATTTGACAGTGCAAATGGCAAACAGGTCATTGATGCAGACTTTTTCAACGCATTCCCTTCACTTGAATGCCTTATCACCGATACCGACGAAGGTCTGGATACTGATTTCACCGATGTCACCCCATCAATGCTTCACGCATTATACTCACTGGAACTTGAGCGATGCTCAAACCAGAACATCTCATTGCTTGGGCAATTGCCACAATTAAAGCAATTGGACATCACTCTGGACACGGTTGACGTTGCCTTCTATGCAGATGCCAACTCAGGCCTCGAAACAGTAAAGATCAGCCTAAGCCCACTCTGCCGAACCCTAGATATCGACCTTACCGCCACCGCAATACTCTCGATGAATATCGGCGGGCACGGATATAGGTTCGAACTACCAAACATTACAGATATAAAAACGCTTCGTCTTCCGGCTAGCCTGAATGCACTTCAAGTCTCTATCAGTACGGATAAAGCACTACCTGCAGATATGCTGACCACTAACGTACAGCTTGAGTCATTAACCATCGAGCAGCATGGCGGGTATCTGGCCCCTTCGTTGCTGGCTAACATCAGCAATATCACCCACTGCAAATTCGAACTCAAAAATTTGAGTGCACCCATACCCAGTGCGCTATTTGCCAATCTCAAACAGATGCATAAACTTCAGCTAAAGCTCGACAATATCGAACTCGAAGCCCCACTGCTACCACTGGGTCTGCCCCTTGCTGAATTGTTTGTCTATGGCGAACAGACGGATCTTGCCCCGTTGGCGAACCTGCACCTGCCAAAGCTCAAACAATTGTGGATGGGCAATATAAACGCAATCGGATTACCTGAATGGCTCGCAGGCTGCCAAGAATTAAACGACTTGAATATCGCTATTGGTGATGCCAGCGCACTTCCTACTCTTCCTCAACTGAAAAAGCTAACTCTGCGAGGGCTTGCCGGCAATTCGCTACCAGCGGCAATCACGACCCACCAAACACTCCAAACGCTCAATCTGCTCGCCTGTCACAAGGCAGACTTGGGTGATATCAGCCAAATGTCTTCATTGGAGTCAATCTGGATCGAACCTTGGGAACACGAATATTGCAACCTCCCGTCTCTGCACGGTTTGGAACACCTGCCACGCCTCAAGGCGCTAAGACTGGATATCACCCCCAAGCATGTCGAACCGGTATGGCTGGCATTGCCGCCAGAGGTCGAGATTTCAATCCATCACTCGCATATTGTCAGTGAAATGGCCATTCTGCGCGACAGCGGGCTTCCCCCTACGCAGTGCCTAGAATGGCTAAATACTCTGCTTGGCATCAATAAACCGGGAGAACTACCGGAAATGCCAGCCGAGTTCCATTTGACCTTGATGGCAGCCAAATACAACCGCTTCAAAGCCCAGCATAAAAACTGGCTGCGACAGCTCGCGGAAAGCAATGAAGAGCTGAAGCCGCTCAATGCCAATAGCGTACTGTTCATCTGTGGCCGCAGCGGGATCAAAGCGGGTGAAATCAAGTCAAAAGCCACTGAGCTAGGCTTTAGCGTTAGCAAAAAGCTCGATGGCAACGTAACCCACGTATTGATTGGCACTGCGCCCAAAGACATTTCATTACTGGATCTCGAGCGCCATACGCTCATTGACGACACCAGCCTACAGAATTATTTCACCACCCAGGCTCCGAAGTTCCTTCAGCAGCAAGGCAATGAAACAATGGGCGATTCCATTCTCGCTATGCTTGCCTCGCCGGAAGAAGCCACCCACCAAGTCGCGGTTCAACTCCTCGAACAAGGCGGTATTACCGATGAATTGCACTTACCGCTATTCTTGATCCTCAAAACAACCGCCGACAACAACCTACGCAAACAGATCAAACAACTGCTTGCTGGCCACGGCGATGAGGCATTCCAGTTGGCTGTCAACGACAGGATCCTCTTCCATTCAGTTCGAGGAAGAGATGACTACAACAACTTCTACGGGCAAGGGCAATTCGTAGAGAAACTCAAGGCACAGCGCAAAAAATGGGGCGAAACACTCTGTAACGCGTTTGCCAAGAGCTACTTCGACCGTTATGGCGAGGGGTTGATGTATGTACTCATGCAGAAAAAACCTACCCCGCAGCTACTGGCGATCTGGGAGTCGCTGATCCAAAACGGGACTTTCGACCTTCGGCGCGGCGCGGGTTTTGATACCATCATGCAATACTGGCACGACAAAGAACCGGCAAACTACCATTGGCATCCAACACACTATGCCAACCGCTTTGGCAAACTTGGAGCCGCCAAATTTGAGCTGCCAGCAGAGCTAACCGGACGGAGCGATATCACCCGTTTGGATTTGGGGAACTGCCTGCTGAGTGACCTGCCGAAAGGCATCGAACACTACCGTCATATTCGTAGCCTGAGCCTATCCGGTAATGTTTTCAAGGCTCTGCCAGAGAGCGTCGCCGCCTTTAGTGAGTTGGAAGAGCTGGATCTGTCGTTCAACCATTTCCGTCACTTCCCAGAGGTACTCTTTAAGCTAACGAACCTCAAACGACTCGATTTCCGACGTGCCACTAGTCCTGATCTCAATACCGGTTACGATGCCAACTATCACATTGTGGCAGTACCGCAGGCTTTCCGCGATGCCTTCCCTGAATGTGAAATCCTACAAGACCAGTAATGAACACAATAATGAATAACTCAATCACCGACTATCTTGAAGATGAAAACTGGCCGCTGAATAGCGGCATACAGCCTAACGTTACTACGCTGTACTACCGCCTTACCCATAGCCACCCAGCATGGGAGGAATTGGCATGCAAGTACCCCAACCTAGAAGAGCTAAATCTCAATTACTATTGCGAGGAGGAAAATGCTCGCCGGCCTGATGCCGGTCTGTTTTCCTGCTTTCCCAAGCTAAAACAGCTCTCGTGCTCCAGGCTGCCTCTCATATTGACGCCCGAGCAAATCCCTCACTTGATGGCTTTGGAAGAAGTCAACAATGCCAATATTCTTGATGCAACAAGCTTTGAGGTACTCACCGGCCTACCCGCTATCCGAAAGCTGGATATATGCTATTGCGGCAAAGACTGCACATTATCCACAGCCC
This sequence comes from Photobacterium aquae, assembly GCF_001029445.1. Lineage (GTDB taxonomy): Bacteria > Pseudomonadota > Gammaproteobacteria > Enterobacterales > Vibrionaceae > Photobacterium > Photobacterium aquae. The sequence continues at coordinate 157,683 of NZ_LDOT01000023.1, read as the reverse complement.
GCAGCCAATCACTGACATCCCTGAGGATACGCCCAGAGGCACACTTAACCCATCTGGTCATCAACCCAAGTGAGGCCCTCACCCATTTTGACCTTTACCGACCACAAGAGGGTAACGGGCGAGATCTATTCATATCACTACCACCATCGGTAACCTCTCTTAATTTGCACTTACACGCCAATGTAACGCTAGATTCACCGCTACCTAACCTTGGTTACGCCGTGCTTTCTGGCTGTCTTCCTGACGCCCTGCAATACAGCAAGCAGCTTAACTGGCTCACGCTTAACTATTTTGTCGGAGACACCTTGCCACATTGGCTCGCCGAGCTACCAGAATTAACAAGACTCTCACTCTTTAGCCCAAATCTTGCGGATCTGGGTGAAATAGACAAACTCACCAGCCTCAATCACCTTGAATTGGAATTACACACCTATGATAGGAGCAATCCTTTCAAAGCTCCCAAGCTAGGTGGCCTGGCCAATGCGCCAGCACTGACGACCTTGAAAATAGAGCTAAGTGCCAAACCTCAGGATGTTAGTAATCTTGTGGATCTCATTAACCTCCCTGAGCATATCGAACTCACAATGGGGATATTCAACAACATCAGCCGGGGCGATCAACTGCAAAAATTGCGGGGTATTCTGAAAAACGCCGAATTGAGCAATGCGGAAAAACGCCACTACTGGCACCTGCTGATGGCCATCGACAAGCCCAAAAACCTCTCCAATGATGACTTGGATGCACGCTTCCACCTCACATTCATGGAAGCCAAATACACACCGCTCAAGGCCCTGGCGCAAGAATGGCTACGTCAGCGCGCCCTCGCGGATATAGCCCGCCAGCCTTTGACTGCCAACTCGGTGTTATTTCTTTGTGGCAAAAGCGGCTTCAAGGCTTCAGAGTTAAAGGAGAAGTCTGCTGAACTGGGCTTTAGCATCAGTAAGAAACTGGATGCTAAAGTCACCCATATCCTGCTGGGGAACAACCCGAAACAGACAGCCACTATCGATGTAGACACGCACTGTATTATTGACGATAGCGCCCTCAGCCAGTGGTTCAGCAATGCTGCCCCTAAATTCTTGCAGCAAGACACCGCTGCTCCTATGCAAGAAAACATGCTGGAGATGCTGAGTTCCCCTGACGAAGCAAGTCATTTGGTTGCGCTTCAGCTACTCGAACAAGGCGGCGTGACCGATGAAATGCTAATGCCGCTATTCCTGATCCTAAAAACAACCGACAACAAATCGCTGCGCAAGCAGATTCAGGCCTTGCTTGCAGGTTTTGGCAATAACGAGTTCCAACTGGCGGTACAGGACAAAGTATTCTTCGATGGAAAAATGCGTGGTACGGATACCTACGGCGAACTAATCGGCGAAGGGCCGGTGCTCAAAAAGCTCAAAGGGTTGAAAAAACGCTGGGGCAAAACACTGTGCGATGCGTTTTCCCTGCTGTACTTCAACCGCTTTGGTGATGGACTGCTATGGCTACTCAGCCATAAGGAAGATTCTGATATCCGAGACAAGGCAATAGCGCAGCTGATTGAAGGGGAATGCCTCAATTGGCACAAAGGCTGTGGCTTTGCCCGCATGCTAAATGCCCGTAGTGAAAATGAACGCACAGAGTGTCATTGGGCACCGGAAATTTATCTGTCCAGCAGTGAATTGAGCAGCCTGCACACTCGGTTACCTGCTGAGCTACCCAAACAACAAGCGATCACCGAGCTGAATTTACACAACTGCCTGCTGTACAAGTTACCGACAAACATTGAGCAATATACACATGTAACGCGACTGAACCTCAGCTTCAACCCTTTACGGGCACTACCCGCCTCATTGGCCAAACTGAACCATTTGCAGGAGCTTGATCTCTCTTATTGTCATTTCGATGAATTACCAGAGGTATTGTTCAAGCTAAAACAACTCAAACGACTGGATCTGCGCCGAGGTAGCCGCCCTGAATATCGTCACGGCTATAGTACCCAACATGGTTATGAAACGCTCCGCGCTCCACAGGCCTTCCGCGATGCATTCCCCGAATGCGAAATCCTAGAAGACGAGTTGGTATAATCAATCCCGCATAAAAAATCCTCCCCATCAAAAGGGAGGATTTTTTATAGGATAGCGGCATCTGATATATCGTAATACTTTCGTTTGTTCCGATACATGTCACTATCAGCCATGGAAATCAACTGAGAGAGAGACTCCGTTTCGCTTGACGCCCCGCCCACCGAAAACGTCAGTGGATATTGCTCATCATCATTCAAATCAATCCACTGCCCATTTTGAACACGAGCCAAGTCTGCCATCAGTTGCCGAAGCTGGGCTTGATTACACTCCCGGGCAACAATGGCGAACTCATCACCACCAATTCGATACAGATATTGGCGATCTGACAAGGCAGACCGGATCAACTGGGCACTCTTCACAATAAGCGTATCCCCACGGTCGTGACCATAGTTGTCATTCAGTGTTTTCAATCCATTGATATCAACAATCAATACAGCAAGAAAATCACTGCTCTTGTTCTGCATTTCTGCTTTCGCATGTTCAAAATCACTATCGAAAGCGGTTCGGTTGAGGCAGGTTGACAACTTGTCCCTGCGGGCAAAATCTTCTAGCTCAAGCCATGCATGCAGCAATTTCTTCAGCAATTCGAATAAAATCGTATCGTCACACGACAGCGCAAGTACATCACAATCAAAATAACCCAGCTCATTACCCTCACTGGACGTCAGGGTTATGACCGTTTGGCTATCAGGTTTGGCAAAACCGAATCGAATACCATAATTCGGGAACAATGTTTCCAAGCCCGAGTTAATGACATTGGGAATATCGTGGTAGCTCACCCCTGTATGTGCGGCGGAAAAATGAATCAATGTCATCAAGCGAGACTGGTATTGCTCTTCCCGCGCAAGCGACGCCCTGAGTTCAGCGGTCTGCTCTGCGACAGTGTTTTCCAAACGCTGATTAAAATCAGCCAGCTGTAAGTTAGTATCCTGTACTTGTTGATTTGCCTCGCGCAGCGCGGTATTGCGGATTTCCAGCTGATCCATCTGCTTGGTTACCCGCTGCCATAATGAATCAATCAAACTAACCAATTGCTTAAATTCAGAAAATTGATATTTATGAGGGTTAATTTCAGGGCGAATCTGCCGTCTGAAACTTCGTACCACCTTCTCAATTTCCTTAATCGGCTGGATAAGCCAACGCGTAACCAAAATCGCCAGAATCAACGTGACACACAATGCCACGATAATGATACGGATCATCTGCTCTTTCGACTGGGCCAGCTCTTTATTACGCTCAACGTCAGAGATTCGGTGAATGATGGTCAGTTCCACTGGCGAAGCAAAACCCTCTTTGTTCAGGGTCAAATACGTCACGAAACGATTGGCGTTATAACCGAGTTTGTTCAATTTCCCATACTGAAAACTCACCGACTCTTGCTGGTAGAGAAACGGACGGGAAAGCTTTGCCAAATCTTCATACGACACCAGCACCATAATATACCCTTGGGGCTCATAATAAGCCTCTGGCACTAGAGTGTAAGGCAATAGTGGGCTGACAAACACAATACCACTCGGACCACCGTCTAGAACTAGATTCTCATCATTGTATGAGGTATGAAACGTCAGCCCTTTTTCATAAAGATCCTGAGCCCCCCGAACAGTGGCAAGTAGTTTGCTCTTTTCAAGATGATACATAGAGCCGTTAATTTCGTACATTGGCTGCCAATCTCTATCAATAATATAGGCGGCACTAATGCTGGATGAAAGTTCGTCAAAATCCTCGATCTTAGGGCGAACAACGCTTGAATAGAGGACATTATGCATCCCCTGTACCATCAAGCGATCTTTCGAATACCATTGGGTAAGATTGGCATTGAACAGCAGCTCTTTCTCTACCGTATCTCGGATACCCTTGGTTGAATTGGCAAGCTTAAGCTCTTTTTCCACCAGCAAATCATGCTGGTGTTTCTCAATCATACTTATTCCCATCCAATAGGCTGGTAACAAGGAGCCCAAGACGACAATTAGGGTCAAGATATTACGCAAACTCATCATGGTTTGTTATTTCTTCGCTTATCGATCTGAACAGTATGTTTTTTGATAAATTGCGTGACAAAAACCGCGGCTTTGTCTGCAGGCATACCGGCCCGGTAACGTTTATACCCCCGAATAAGCGCTTCCCATGTCACTGCCATCGTCACGGTACTTGGCATGGTATATGTCGGCTTCAGCTCTTTATAGAGTGCACCATAATAGGTCGCCGACTGAGCATATGACAACCAGTTAACTGTGTGGTTAGTGGAAATAAGATTCTGATTAATAATGACATTTTTGATAAACGTAGGTTGCTGTACAATCTCTGTCAGCGTTTTCAATGCCTGTCTTTTTTCTGGATCCGCCATCGCCTCGTTGGTGAAGGCGAGAACCTTGCCACCACTTAAAGAATGCATGGTATGGTTGTTATAGGTAGGCAATGCACGGATCTTCAGCTCATCGCCAAAATGTTGTTTCAGCTCCCCTAGAGCCCAGTCACCATCAATCAAGTATGGTACTTCGCCACGGATAAACTGCTGACGCGCTTGATCTTGGGTGTTATCTTTCGTCACCACATGATTATCAACCAACGAACCATAAAACGTCAGAGCCTTAGCCAAGGCATGATTATCAATATCGGTAACTAAATGCTCGTAGTGCTCTGGATGCTCACAAAACATCGAGATAAACGCCATCAGGAAATACATGTTCGGATGCTGCATCGCAAGCTCCGTTTTCCCCTGTTTGGCGGCGGCCAACAACCTCTCCCATGTTGGCTGTTCGTTATGCGTCAATTGAGTATTAACATAAAGAACTAGATGGTTACCCAACCCCAACGGCACACCATAAATCGCACCGTCTACTGTCACCAACTCGAGCGCCTTGTGCTCCATCTCTTTCTTCTCGATCCAGCTAGATGGGATAGAAGACAGATCAAAATAACTATGCAGCCCCAAAAAATCTGATGGTACCCAAATCACATCAGGTACAGTGATCCCTGTCTGCTTGGCGAGCAATAACTCTGACCGTATGTTGTTAACGTCAAACTCACGGATCACCAACGTGTTGTCAGTCTCAGATTCAAACTGACGCTTGATTTCAGCGACCGTCGAATATTCGATCCCGCTCCACATTTGAATTTCTTGGGCAGAAAGCCAAGTTGGAAAGATCACAGCAATGAGTAGTAGTATCGTTATCACGGTTAGCCAAGGTTAAAATGCGATAGATGAATATTCTATTTCTACATTTTCCCTCAAAAGCATACACATTGTCTATCAACAGCTTGATTTATACGAATGTTAGCCTCAAAAATACGCTTATAATTACACAATCAACGAATATGTATTCATCCGACTAACAATCACTTGTGATAACAACGGGCGTATTATGTTGCAAAAAACACTGGAAATACGATGACAAAGGAGACGGAAAAACAATATCGGACAGAACAGAAGAAATGCGGCAATAAATGAGGTGTTTACAAGTAGGTAGGATAGGATGAAAGGTAAAAACGAAAATCGGCGTAACCGGCATAGAGCCAGTTACGCCAACTCGAAATTAAAGCTTAACTACGTTAGCAGCTTGTGGGCCTTTTTGGCCTTGCTCAACTTCGAAAGATACTTTCTGGCCTTCAGCTAGAGTCTTGAAGCCTTCAGAAGCGATTGCACGGAAGTGAACGAATACGTCAGCGCCGCCGTTGTCTTGAGTGATGAAACCGAAACCTTTCTCTTCGTTAAACCACTTTACGATACCAGTTGTTTTGTTAGACATGTGATGTCCCTTATATATTTAAGTTCATGAAGTAATCGCATAATGCGATGCACTGATGGCTTGAATTATTGAATGCGACGATAAAGCTAAGGGAAACACAAAGAATAACAACACTAGTGAAGAATACTGAGGGTTTACTTGTACTTGATGGTTCATTAATAACCCTGAACAACAGAGCAAGTCGATAATACCTCAGTATCGGGTATTGTAAAGTTTTTTTTTATGTCAGATCGAAAGTCTTGCCCTTGTGGCGATTTGTTATACGCTTCGCCAGTGATTTGCTCACAAATCTTTATGTAACAAACAAATAGATTTAAAAAAAGTGAGAAGCAAAGCCTTCACGTCCTACGCTCTGCTTCTTCCATCCCTAACGATCAAATACCCGCATTCCACACTTAGTCAGGCTGACGACTCAAAACCTCATCAATATCCTGTGCACTATGACGTTCAGGAAGCTGCTCCCACTCCTCTCCCCAACTGCGGTTTACAATCCTGCCACGCAGAACGGCAGGACGCTGGGAAATCGCCTGTGCCCATCGTTGAACATTCGGATAACTTGCCACATCCAAAAACTCAGCGGCATCATACAAGCGGCCTAACACTAAATTCCCATACCACGGCCAGATAGCCATATCCGCTATCGTATAGGACTCCCCGGCAATATAAGTATGTTGTGCTAGTTGCTTGTCCAGCAAATCAAGCTGACGTTTAGCTTCCATCGTAAAACGGTTTATCGGGTATTCAAGTTTTTCCGGGGCATAAGCATAGAAATGACCAAAACCACCACCAAGATACGGCGCAGCTCCCTGCAACCAAAACAGCCAGTTCAACACCATCGTTTTCTGCTCGCTATCAGCAGGCAAGAAGTGTCCGAATTTTTCCGCCAGGTAGAGCAATATAGCCCCAGACTCAAAAACATTAATCGGTTCACTCTGGGAGTTATCGACCAATGCCGGGATCTTTGAGTTCGGGTTAATCGCGACGAAGCCAGATGAAAACTGATCACCCTCGCCAATCTGAATCAGATGGGCGTCGTATTCAGCCTCGCTCACGCCCAGCGCCAACAATTCCTCAAGCATAATTGTGACTTTTTGGCCATTTGGCGTTCCCATCGAATACAACTGCAACGGGTGTTGCCCCACAGGCAATGCCTTTTCATAACGCGCCCCGGCTTCGGGCCGGTTGATGCTAGCCCATGCTCCACCCATATCAGGGTTCATCGTCCAAACACTTGGCGGTACATATTCACTACCCATATTGATCATCCTTCTCGTGATTGCCTGTCGGCGTGGCTCGACCCAAATGTTGCATCATATTAGCAAAGGCACAAACGGATATTTTTGGCAAAACCATCCAAAGATTTATGCCTGATAATCCATAATAATAACCCCTTCCATCCTTGGTATAACCGAAAGCGCTATAGCGACTAGGGTGTGTCCCTCAATATATGTCGTTCTACCAGCAACGGAGGTTACTTAGGCAACCGCTACAACGTCAGTCTGGATTGTGCAAAATCGATAAAAGCAGATATCCGCCTAGATACTGCCGATGATTTATAATAAACGGCATTAACCAGTTCACGCCCAGTATCAGTTTGTTTCTCCGATTCGAACAGCGCCACTAAACGCCCAGCTTCAATATCCCGCTTCACCATAAAACCAGACAAACAAGCAATACCATTTCCGGCGAGAACCAATTGCCGTACCGTTTCGCCATTGCTCGATACCAACGCTGGAGTTATCGTTCCCATTCCCTGCAATGGCCAGTCATTGAGGATCTTGGGTTCCGTAAATCCCACCAGCTGATGTTGGTTCAAATCAACGGGTAGAGCGGGAAAGCCGTTCTTGGCCAAATAATCAGGTGACGCCACAATATAGAGCTGACTTTTACCTAGCGGACGAGCATGCAAGGTCGAATCTGTTAACCGCCCGATACGAATAGCCACATCGGTTCTTTTCTCCAACAAATCCACAAAGCCTTCATTCGAGGTCAATTCCAGCTCAATATCCGGATAAGCCGCTTTAAAAGGCTGAACCAACGGAACCAACTGGTGCAGAACAAACGGACTTGCCGCATCCACCCGTAAACGCCCTTTGGGTCGCTCACCGTGGGATGTCAGATCTTCTTCTGCCTTCTCAATAAGCGCCAGGCCATCCCGCACGGCATCGACAAACTGACGCCCCTCTTCCGTTAATCCAACCCGTCGAGTTGTCCGATTTAAAATTGACACCCCCAATTGGGCCTCAACTCGACTTACCGCCCGCGAAACCTTGGCCACCTGAATGTCCAGAGCATGCGCGGCCGCAGAAAAACCGCCAGTATCAACCACCGTCAGCAAAATCGACAAATCATCAGATCGAGTCAACATACTTTGACCCCTTCAAGCAACCAACCATATCTACCCATCAATCAATGCATAACTTGTTCATCATAAGCCTCTCTGCGCAAGTAACGAAAACGCTGCCTAACTTGACTCTGCATCGTCTCCGATACCCGACAATAGTCACCTAGCCACCTCACAACCATCTCTTCATCTGGAAAAATATAGTCTTTGCCCAGATATGCTTTACGTAATTGATGGTTGATCAAGGTATCGAGCATTGCCGCATGCTCGCCGCCTTGAGGAATATCGCCCATCTCCATCAAATGATACTTGTACATCCAAACCGCCTCGTTAAGGTTGCCTTGAGTACGCCGATCACCACGAAGATAAAAATGACACTCCCGGTGAGATTGCAAGAATGTGTCAGCCATCGGATTAAGCGTCGAGTCATCCATCACAGACACAGCCTCACCAAGGCGCTGCATATTATTAATCAGCCTCTCTAGAAGCATATTGATGAATGCATCTGAGTCTCCTTTTCGCACGCAGTTAAAAAACATGCAGTAACGGGTCTCTATATGCATCGCAATGACAGTTGGCTTACTGTAGACGCGCACAACATGAACCAACCAGGCAGAGTCAAGGCAACCGACACGCCCTATCAATGGTTCATCAGGGGTTGGCTGAATGGGGCCCGTTTTAACGCCTTTGCGCATCTTGCTAAAAAATTCCGCCGCCGCTTTCGTGCAATTGAATATCAACATGGAAACATCCTTTTTCCGCTTCAGTGCTATTTCGACTTATAGTTATATATTCCCTCATGTTGTCTAAATCTTGAAACTTAAAACAACTTAGGTGTGATCAACGATCCTCAGATAATTCGATCTGCATAAAAGCCCCCGGCGTGACGGCAAAACTCTGCTTAAAAAGGCGATTAAATGCACTTACACTGGTAAACCCCACCTCCAAGGCAACCCGAGTTACAGGCATTCCTTGCGCCAATAAAATAAGCGCTGCAAACAGCCTCGCTTGCTGGCGATATTCAACAAATGAAAGCCCTATTTCAGCTCTGAACAATCGGCTTAATGTCCGACTACTCACATTCGCTCTCTCCGCCCACTGCAGTAAGGAGTCCTGATGGTTAGGATTCTCTGCAATCGCCTCACACACTTTTCTCAGCCGCGGATCAGAAGCAACCGGCAAGTTGAATGATACATGACGGGCCACAAGAAACTGATCCAGTGTCACCTCTATCAGCCGGTCCAGTACATCAGAAGATAAGGTCTTGGCCTGTGGCGAGGCCAAATGCAAAAGCAACTCTCGCAGCAAAGCTGTTACCGATATCACTGTACTTTCATTGGGTAGCTGCGGATATAGATCGGGACGCACATAAAAATTACGCATCTCCGCACACCCGTGCATGACGACTTTGTGCCTCACCCCGGCAGGTATCCACACCGCCCGCTGGGGAGGGATCACCCATAAATCACGTTGCGTCTCTACCGTCATCACCCCTCGGCAGGCATACACAAGCTGCGAGAAATCATGATAATGCCAGTCTATCAAGTAACCATCCGGATAAGATTTCGCTATCACTACAGCTTTATCGGGACGGCCAACCGCAAAATCTCGTTTTTCCATATTGGCTCATTTGAGCAAAGAGTTGTCTTAATTGTGACTATACGCCAAATTTGCCGCAATTAAACTGTCTCGTATCCACGCTATTATCGAGATACCACTATGCGCAACTACCACCAGCCCTTGCTTAACTTAGGCCATGCACTCAATCACTACATCATTCTTATTTTCCCAACCGTAATCATTGCTATTAGCGAGGCATGGCAGACTCACTATGCAGACCTTCTTCAGCTCGGTAGCTGGGGCATGCTGGCTTACGGCCTCGGCGCTTTACCTGCAGGCTGGCTTGGCGATCGATGGGGCCATCAAAAAATGATGGTACTGTTTTTCTTTGGAACAGGGATCTCTGCCATTCTAACGACGTTGGCACATACCCCCCAACAGCTCGCACTCGGCATTGTTGCCATTGGCCTCTTTTCCTCTATCTACCATCCTGTCGGCATGGCATTACTGTTTCAGATTGTCCGAAACAAAGGACGAGCAGTCGCTGTCAATGGAGTGGCAGGCAATATCGGTCTCGCCTGTGCATCTATAACAACAGCGCTATTAACCTCGCATTATGGTTGGCAGTATGCTTTTCTTGTCCCGGGTATGCTGTCTTGCTTCTTGGGAGGTGTCTATGCATGGACATCACAGCGACTGTCAGGGAAAGCCAATACCAATACAGAAATGGAACAAAATACATCTACGGTTACACAGCCATTAAGATTGTTCACCATCATTGCCATTATTGCGGCGGCTGGCGGTCTTTTATTCCAAAGCACTACAACCGCCTTACCGAAAATATTAAACGTCACCTTCAATGCCAATTTGAATCAAACCGGTACCCTGAGTACGGTTATTTTTCTCGTGGCAGCCATTGCCCAAATTGGTATTGGTGAACTCATCGGTAAGGTTTCAACCAGAATACTCCTCACGGTCATAACTGCAGGTCAATGCCTATTTTTGCTAATGGCAGCACAGTCATCTGAATGGTCACTGACGTTATCACTCGCCGGTTTCTTATTCTTCGTCTACGCGCAAATCCCTGTCAACGACTGGCTCATCGGCCGATATGCACATTCATCATGGCGAGCAAGGCTCTATGCCCTGAAATACACTCTGAGCTTTAGTACTGGCCCTATCGCTTACTGGCTAATTGCTCAAACCTATCAGACAACCGGACACTTCATCGGCCTATACCATACCCTCTCTTGTATCGCGGCGCTCTCGTTAGCAGCAGCTGTCAGTTTGCCCCGTATGACAAATGTTCAGACATCTCAGCATAGTAATAAGACACTTACTGATCGTCATCACTAACAACCAAACAACGCATGCACTCTTTCCTAGTAACTGCCCCACACGCGCTTAACTGTCATTTTTGACAAAAGTCATTTGCCAATAACGCTGTTTTTCGCAAAAGCAATATCTCCAATAATGCGCCCATTCCGCAGGGCGCCTTACTCGGCTATATGCCCTGCACTCATTATCTTGAGGGCTTAAAACTATGCCACTAGCACTACTCGCTCTGACACTCAGTGCCTTTGCCATCGGCACGACAGAATTTGTCATTGTCGGGCTCATACCCACCATGGCAGCGGATCTAAACGTATCGCTACCATCCGCAGGCTTGCTTGTCAGCCTCTACGCTCTAGGTGTCGCCATCGGGGCTCCGGTACTGACGGCATTAACTGGGAACTGGAAACGAAAAAATGTCCTACTGGCCGTAATGGCTCTGTTTGTCGCGGGTAACCTTTTGGCCTGGCAGGCGCCAGACTACAGCACATTGATCGCGGCGCGGATCCTGACCGGACTGGCACACGGTGTCTTCTTTTCCATCGGGGCAACCATCGCCACTGGACTCGTCGCCAAAGACAAGGCTGCAAGCGCCATTGCGATTATGTTCACCGGCTTAACCGTAGCATTGGTGACAGGCGTGCCTCTTGGAACATACATCGGCCAAACATTTGGCTGGCAAGCCACCTTCTTGGTTGTCGCGCTACTGGGGCTCATTGCCTTGATTGGTAGTGCCTTCCTCGTGCCGAAAAATCTACAACAGCCACCAGCAACGAAACTGTCGGCACAGCTTAAGGTGCTCACCCAGCCCCGACTCCTGCTGGTGTATGCAATAACCGCATTGGGTTATGGTGGCACGTTTACTGCCTTCACCTTCCTTGCACCTATTTTGCAAGATATATCAGGGTTTAGCGCCAATGCCATCGGCCTCATTATGCTGGTATATGGTGTGTCTGTTGCCGTCGGCAATATCTGGGGAGGAAAGATGGCCGACAAAATGGGGTCAGTCAAAGCACTGAAAATCATTTTTTCCGGATTGGCGATGGTTCTACTCGCCTTTACGGTAACGGCACACAATCCGATAACAGCTGTGCTGACGATCTTGGTATGGGGTGCTTTTGCATTCGGCAACGTGCCTGGGCTACAGGTATATGTGGTCAGCCTAGCGGAGAAATATACCCCGGATGCTATTGATGTCGCTTCGGGGCTTAATATCGCAGCCTTCAACGTTGGCATCGCTCTGGGATCATGGGGTGGTGGTCACATCGTCGCCGAAGCCGGAGTGATGCAAACCCCTTGGGTCGGAGCCGTTGTGGTACTCATTGCCCTTGGACTAACCGGCTTTAGCGGAAGGCTCGACCGTATACAGCAACGCCAATTAGGCAACCAAGCAGCTTCATTCTAACTATCGCTCTAATATCAATAAACCTACCCGAGGCCATAATGGCCTCGGGTGGTTTTTTCAGGATCATCAACCATAGTCATCTACACTGGGTTATATCCAAGTGCAATCATCCAACAACGAAGAACTCTGACTTCAAGGTACTTATTCTGTATTTACTTAAAGGAAAATACCATGACCCAATTGACCATTGTCGCCAACATTATCGCAAAAACTGACAGTATCGAGCTCGTCAAAAGCGAACTCCTCAAACTTATCGAATTCACCCGTGCAGAAGCCGGTTGCATCAACTACGACCTCCATCAAGACAACGAAAACCCAGCACACTTCCTATTTTACGAAAACTGGGCCTCACGCGAACTCTGGCAGGCTCACATGAACAATCAGCATCTGGCTGAGTATCTGCAAGCCACCGACGGTGCAGTCGAGAGCTTTGTCGTCAATGAAATGACCCCAATTAACTAGTATTTCAGGTACAGTCTCGCATCTCCCCCTATAACACCAGCCTAAAAAGAACAGTGTTATAGGGGAAGCCTAATGCGCAATCATGCCAAGCGGAAATGAGCTACGTTGTCCTGTAGATTTGCGGCCAACTGACTCAGCTCCACGCAAGCACGCGCAGCCTGCTCAGCACCTGACGCAACTTGTGACGACGAAAGACTGATATTTTCAACATTTCGTCCCAGCTCTTCGGTCACCGAGTTCTGTTCGCTACAAGCGCTGGCAATCTGAATGTTCATCGACGCCATCTGTCGCACTTCTTCTTCAATTTCAGCGATATTTTGCCCAGTTTCCTGAGATTGACCAACGCACGCATTAATCAGCTGGCTGCTCTGCCTTGTCGCCTCACCCGCTTTCCCTGCTCGAGTTTGCAGCTGCTCTATAATCGTGGTGATTTCCGTTGTTGAAGCCTGTGTTCGACCTGCCAGCGTTCTGACTTCATCGGCAACTACGGCAAATCCGCGACCTTGCTCCCCAGCACGCGCCGCCTCTATTGCCGCGTTCAGTGCCAACAAATTTGTTTGCTCGGCAATGCTGTTAATCACATCCACCACCATACCAATACTGGCCGAGTCTTTCTCAAGCAGTGCCACGATTGTTTCGGTATCAGAAACCACCTTAGCCACACTTTGGATATTCTCGATATTATGGCGAATATTACCGCCCCCCTTAGCCGCACTCTCCGTTACGGCATTGGCCGAATGGGATGCATGCTCGGTATTGGCCGCGACATCATTGACCGTTGACTGCATCTGATTCATCGCAGTAGCTATCATGGTAATGTCGTCTTGCTGCTGCCTCATTCCCTGCGACGTCTGCTCTGAAACTGAGCTCATCTCTTCAATCGCAGCACTCAATTGGGTGACGGCTCCGGATATTTCCTGCAGTAGCGTTCGCAATCTATCCTGCATACCGGCGCAGGCAAGAGAAAGCTGCCCTAGCTCATCATGCCCAAGGGAGCTGTGATCCAACTCAGAGGTCAAATCCCCTTTGGCAATGCGTTCTGCCATATTGATCGTTGCCCGAAGGGGGGTACAAATCTGACGGGTCAAAAAGACTGTCATGACAATAATAAAGATCATAATAACGATAACGCCACTACTCGTCAGAAGGTAAGCCTGAGCAACACGATCCAGCACCGATTGGCGATCGGCTTGCGTCTGCGACTCATTCAATTTTAATAATTTCTCTAACGAGTCATTCAGCATTTTAAAACCGCGGTAGCTCCCCATCGCCAATGAGTTCGCCTCGACACTATTTTTCGCCCTCACCGCCGAGATGAAATCATTCTGAGAGGCCAAGTACATTTGCCATGCGGTATTCACATCAGCAAACAACCTTCCATCTTCTTCGTCCCACAGGCTATCTTTGTACCTTGCTAATTTATGCTCCATTTCCTGAAGCATAACTTCATAATTACTCAGTACCTTATCGACACTTTTATTATCAATGTTGGCAACAAGAAAAAACTGCTCTCGTCGGATATGCTCCGAGTCTTTTTGCATGTCCTTCACCAGAAAGATACTTGGCAGCGTTTTATCGGTGAGTGCGAGCGCACTATTTTTAAACATTGTTACTTCTGATATCAAAAATGCACCCAAGACAATCACTGCGATAAAGATAATCGCGAACCCGGTGCCGATCTTCTTACCGACCGAAAGGTTCTTAAAAAGCATCAGTTCAACTCCGTTAATCAATGACTTTGTTTCAGTCAGATTCTAGAAAATGAGCCATATGCTATTTTTTGCTTGTACTTGTTCAATTATCAAACATCCCATTCGTGATGTAGGTAGCAATAATCAAATTACCCATTTAAGAAAATTCAATAACGTGTCGCTTTACGTTCTCAATTTTAGATAAAAACACGCATTTTGAGATAATCATGACGCAATCTCAATCTTATTGGAAATATTCCTACTTTTTATAATCCTATTTAAGAATTCTTTTTTTCATATTTAAAATAACCATGTGTAAATTATTCCTCCATGAATAATTTTTAGGTTATATCGGGTATTTCTTCACTTTTTATTCAATTTTCTATCTATCTCGGCTGCCGTTAGCATGTAACAGTCATATGAAAACCATATAGATATAAATAACAAAACATTAAAGTGATACTGAAAATGAAATTTAAGTTCCCATAAAAAACACCAGCCTCTTTCGAAGCTGGTGTCCATTCATTTTCAATCAGTAAACTTAAACCAAACGGAATCGACCAACATTATCCTGTAAATTTGTCGCCAATTGACTTAATTCGACACAAGCCTGAGCGGTTTGATCTGCTCCTGATGCTATCTGTGAAGATGCTAGGCTAATATTTTCAACATTCCTGCCTAAGTCCTCAGTAACAGAGTTTTGTTCACTACATGCACTGGCAATTTGAATGTTCATCGACGCCATCTGACGAACTTCTTCTTCAATTTCAGTAATATTCTTGCCGGTTTCTTCTGACTGACAGACGCAGTCATTAATCAACTGGCTACTATGCCTTGTTGCATCGCCAGCTTTTACTGCACGCGCCTGAAGCTGCTCAATAATCGATGTTATTTCTGTTGTTGATGCCTGTGTTCTACCCGCTAAAGTTCTTACCTCATCAGCAACAACGGCAAAACCTCGGCCTTGCTCACCAGCTCGGGCTGCTTCAATAGCCGCATTCAATGCCAACAGGTTCGTCTGCTCTGCAATGCTATTAATCACATCCACGACCATCCCGATACTCGCTGAATCTTTCTCCAGCAAAGTCACAATACTCTCTGTATCAGCAACCACCTTAGCCACAGTTTGGATGCTATCAATATTCTGGCGAATATTATTACCGCCCTGAACTGCACTATCCGTCACTGCGCTAGCTGAATTCGATGCTTCTTCTGTATTAGCTGCAACATCATTCACGGTTGCCTGCATCTGATTCATCGCAGTAGCAATGGTAATAATATCATCTTGCTGCTGCTTCATACCTTGTGACGTTTGCTCGGAAACCGCACTTACCTCTTCAATTGCAGCCCCTAACTGAGTTGCAGCACTTGAAATTTCGTGCAACAAGTCCCTTAACTTATCTTGCATCCCAATACATGCCAATGAGAGCTGTCCCAGTTCATCACGACCTAGCAAGCTGCGATCCAACTCAGATGTCAAATCCCCCATCGCAATACGCTCAGCCATATCCTTCGCTTTATTAAGAGGAATACAAATCTGACGGGTAATTCGTGTCGTAATAAAAATCGTAAAGAGCATAATGGCGACAATACCTCCGATCGTCAGCATATAGGTTTGATAAACCTGCTCTAGAACCAATTTACGATCCGAGTGAACATAAGACTGATTTAATTCAAGCAAACTATCCAGCGATTTAATTAAGCTATTAAAACTATCAAGGCTATTAACAACCATCGCATTTGCTTTCGTTATATTTTTATTCTTTATCGCCGTTATGAACTCACTTTGATCTGACGAATAATTTTGCCATGCTTTCGTCACAGCAGAAGAAAAACGACGATCCTCTTCTTCCCAAACACTATCTTGGTATTCTTTGACTTTCTTGGCCATATCTCCCAGTTGTTCCGCGTAATCATTCAATGACTGATCAATATTTGAATTATTTACGTTAGAGACCAGAAAAAACTGTTGCCGGCGTATATGTTCGGAGTCCAACTGCATATCTTTTACCAATACAATGCTTGGCAAAGTTGCATCAGTAAAAACCAATATACTCTCTTTCAACTTTGTAACTTCAGAAACAAGAAAAATGCCCATAGCGACAACAGAAAAAAAGACAATCGCAAACCCGACACCTATCTTTTTACCAACAGAAAGGTTATTAAAACGCATGAATCAAGCTCCGTTTAAATATGGCTTGGCAGAAGAAGTCATATTATTAAAATGCAATAAACGCTTTCTCACTAAGATTGCTGATTATTTTTCAAGCAAAAATCTTGTGATTAACCTATCGATAATAGCATTGTTTTTTCAAGATAATACCAATTTGTATCAAAATGTTTCACTCGATTGCTCTCATTACAGTATTTTGAGTCAAAAACGACACGGCAGATTGGATAAAATAAGAATTTTTCCTATAAATTGGCGATGAAATAAATATTTCATTGCCAACTTTACTCATATGCGTCAAATATCCATTTATCCAAAGATCATAAAAACGTTTAACTATGCAGTTTTCACAACTAAGTGTACCTATCACTAATCGTAATAGGTACTAAACAACCGGGTAAAATACACTCATTAATAATCAAGCGTACCGCGAATAGGATAATTATTATCCGGATTGCGAATCCAGACCAATCCTCTGGACAGCGCTCCAAGCTCTGGGCGGACAAAAGGATTATTCGAAATATCCACCACATGTAAATTTCCATGCTCATTGACCACAAACAATCCCGGCTCAGAAAAATTATGATCCGTTTCTTGCTCAGAACGTGGCAAGGAAATATACAGCCCCAAACTTTTCATTTGTGATTCTGTCAATCCATAAGCGATAGGAAATGAAATGTTCAAGTTTTCTAGATGTACTTCCAGTTGCTCTTTGGCATCACCTGAAACCGCCAAGATATCAACCCCTGCATCAGAAAATGCCTGCCTGTAACCTTCCAGTTCATTAAGATACGCTGTACAAAGCGGACAATGCTTCCCTCGGTAAACAAAAACTGCCTGCCATGTCGCCTCCCCTTGCGGTTGGCCTAATCTCACCTTATTACCATCAAGCAAAGTCGCCTCAATGGTTGGGAAACTGTCACCCGCTTTTAACTTTGCTGAGATTGCCATAATCACTCCCTCATAATGATCACCTAACAAGATATCAATCTATGAGTGTGGACGGCGCTTTGCCACTGTTCAAGTCATCCCCGAGCCATACATAACGTCCGCCTCTTTCAATTCTCAAGGTTTCATTGAAACAGTTTCTCTTCGACCTTCTCCCCATATGAACTTAATATACTGAGAATTAATAATTCATTGCGGGGAAATAGAGACAGATATGGCTAGCTTTTGCCTAGACTAATACCTATGCGCAACAGAGCGATGACAGAAAACCACTAAGGAACATATCATGCCCAAAACTATTCTTATCACAGGTGCTACAGATGGCATCGGACTCGAAACAGCAAAGCAACTTGTCAGCGATGGGCATCTGGTTATTCTGCATGGCCGTAATCCAACGAAGCTTGCCGACGTCGAAAAAGCGTTATCAGCCATAGGCAATAGCAGCCAGATTGAAACCATTGTCGCAGATCTCTCCCAGTTACAAGATGTCAATAACATGATCAAGGAGATAACCCAACGCTTCGGGACAATTGATGTTCTAATCAATAATGCTGGTGTGTTCAATATCCCCGCCCCCCGTACCGATGACGGCTTGGATAGCCGCTTTGCTGTTAATACCTACGCCCCATTTTTGCTAACCCGTGAACTGTTACCCTTACTCGGCGAAGGCGGCAGAGTTATCAACCTTTCTTCTGCCGCACAAGCCAGTGTCGATCTGAAGGCTCTGAGCCATTTTCAACCAATGGCTGACGGCGATGCCTACGCTCAAAGCAAACTGGCATTAACAATGTGGTCTCGACTCATGGGTGAGGCTCTAAAACAACATGGGCCGATGGTCGTTGCCGTTAATCCTAAATCATTGCTGGGCAGCAAAATGGTCAAAGATGCCTTTGGCATTACAGGCGGGGATATCAAGGATGGTGCGGACATTCTAGTTAGAGCCGCACTTTCAGACGAGTTTGCCGATGCCGGTGGCAAATACTTTGACAACGACATCGGTCAATTTGGCGATCCCCATGCTGATGCTCTGGATGATCGCAAGGCATTGGAAGTGGTCAGTGCCATAGAAGCAAAGTTGGACTCATTAATTAACTAACAACCCAGCTTTGTAGGTTGACTGCATGCGTTAACCAAAATGATGCCCAGGCTTCTTCGGCCGTGACGCCACCTATCTAGGAGCTTGGGTACAATTGCCCATATTCTTCAATATAATCCAACCAAAATGGCGGTGTACCAATATAAGCCTGCACGGCTTTAATAAACTCGGTAACTAACATCGTTTGTTTGCGATGGGGGTAAACGGCATAGATCCCGCTGTCCATGTTCGATAACGGGTAGTCCGTGAGTAAAGGAACCAGCCCCATCTCCTTGAGCGTCCGCTCTAGGAAAAACACATCAATTATACCGTAGCCAAGACCATCTCTGACTGCGTCCATTAATACCCGCAAATCACTGACCTTGTAGTTACCCTGCATGGTATAGCGCTTAATTCCCTCGGCATGACTTGCATCAATGAAGCCCATTTGATCCAGATTGAAAATGCCGTTGCTATATATCACAGCCGGAAGTTGGGAGAGGGCTTCGGGGCTATCTGGCATCCCGTAGCGCTCTACAAATTCATTCGAGGCCACCAAGGCATAATGGGCATCAACGATTTTCTTTGCCACTAAGTTCGAATCAGCCATTTTGCCAATCCGAAATGCCAAATCAAAATGATCGGCAATAATGTCGTTTTTCTTATCATCCAACCATAAGTTGATCCGAACTTCCGGATATATCTTCATAAATCGGCTAATAACCGGTTGGAGGTACTGCTGGCCGAAAAACACCGGTGATGTAATACGAAGCATTCCTTTCGGCATCGACTGGTAAGAATCGGCAATACTTCGGATTTGCCCCAACGTATCGACCAAGGTATAGGTCTGGGCCAAAATCTCTTCTCCGGCAGGCGTCAAGGAGAATGACCGGGTCGAACGGTTGAGCAGCCTCACACCCAATTCTGTTTCTAGCTTTTTTATCTGCTTGGATAGCGAAGAGTTATCCATCTCATTCTTTACGGCGGCCTTACTGAATGAACCTTGTTGTACAACATCCAAAAACAGGGCTAACTGCTGAGTTAAAGACAAACACTATCCTCCACACATTCTATCATCCAGTCGATACTGGCTTTTGCTCTCCATAATACGCCAACTCCCTTAATATCCCCAAACAGGGCCTCATACCAAGGATCTCAAAGACGAGATAGCAGGCCATAAACAAGAAAAGGCCGACTACATCGTAGCCGACCTTTTCTGGGGGTATTTATATTAGTCGATTAGAACCACTTAACCATCTGCTCAGTTGTACGGCGCGTTTTGTCGTAAGCTGGCTCACCAGCACGGTACCCAAAAGCAACCATGACCGCCGGGCGGTAAAGCTTAGGATCAACACCAAAGTGTGTCTCCAATACCTCGGTAGCCTTATCCACTTCAAAACCTTCGATTGGGCATGAGTCGATACCCAGCATAGCCGCAACACTCATCATATTACCCATCGCAATATAAGCCTGCTTGCCTGACCAATCGGTGATCTGTCGCTCGCCTTCGATATGGAAGTCGTGCTCTTGGAATTTCTGGAATGCCTGATTCATGAAGCCAATGACGTCATCCGGCAGTTGCTTCACTTCCTTCATGAACTGCTGTTGGTATTCGGAGTTGTGCTTCATGGTTGCGTCAGTATGCGCAAGGAAGATCACAAAATGGCTCGCAGTGCCCAACTGGCCCGCCGTTCCATTGAATGCACCGTTTGCACCCCAGCTAAAGTCACGGAACAGCTCACGCTTTTCAGGTGACTGCACAACCAGTATCTGCCACGGTTCAAAACCAAACGAGCTAGGTGATAGACGGGCCGCTTCCAAAATAGTGTTAAATTCATCGTCACTGATCTTGCGGTCAGGGTTGAACACCTTGGTCGCATGACGGAAGTTGAAGGCGTCGATAATTTGCTTTTGAAGATCGTTTGTTTTAGTCGCTTCAGTCATTGCAAGCACTCCTGTAAACCTTGGGATGTTGTCTATTTCAATAGCGCTATCATGGCGAAATCCATCCCCCAGAAAAAGGCTCACAGCACCCAATTACTTTGGAACTTTTGTTCCATAATCTATCAGCACACCTATCAAAGTGGCGCAAATACGAGCGATTATAGTACTTTTTTCCTATGGTAAGCAGAACCTGAGTTCACGCTAAAACTAATAGGTACATAATAATCCAAAACGAATACTTCACTTTCATGGATAAAGTGGTTTTGCAAATAATGGACATAGGCGGGCGTTGATCGTAACTTGAACCCCGATTTAGGCAGCCACTGCGCCATCACCTTGCTAATTTGCGGCAATAAATCACCGTATCTCCCTTCTAACCGAAATACAGCATGCAAACCACCGGGGATAACCATTTGATTAACGACACCCCGCAACTTAAGCGGGCGATCGATTTCAATGCAAGCCACATAGCGACTTTTGTCCAAATCAACCCAAGCCGGATTTGAATGATGCAAGCCAAACTGGGTAGAAAAACATCGCTTTTCCTCGGCAGCCCACGCCTTGAGTACCAACCAGGCATAACGGATGGAGCGATTGTAGCCGACGTGGCGAACATAAGCGGCTAACCGTGGCGGTACCTCCATAATTTTAGGCTCTGGTAATGGCGTGTGTGCCATTCGGAGATAGCCCGCGGCAACGTCCGGATCTTTCTGGTAGGGCTTGTCGGCCAACTGCAAATCGTATTTACGCCACTCTCCCGGAGACATCGTAAACGTCGCCTTGAACGCACGGTTAAACGATGATACAGAGTTAAATCCGCAGTCATTGGCAATATCGGCAACCGAAGACTTGGGATCAAACATCAGCTGATTAGCGGCATACTCCATTCTGGTACGGCGAATATACTGATGGATAGACTCCCCCACCACTTGCTTGAATATACGGTGGAAATGTTGCTCGGAATAGGCCGCTATATCCGCCAACTCTCTGGCGGGCAGCGCCCTACTTATATCCTGATGAATATAAAAAAGGACATCGTTGATCCGAGATTGATGCTGTCGTGACTGGCTTTCCCTGCTCATACTTCAAAATCGCATAAATGGACATGTTTTACAGCATAAACGGACAACTTATTTCCGCGCAATCACGAGTACTATCGTTTCATACTTATTCGTAAAATAATTATGCAAACACAGGAATCATCATGGAAATAGCGCAGTCACTACAACAAATCCAATCATCGTATATCAGAGAGATCCTGAGTGCGGCATGCAACAAGAACGTTATTTCACTCGCTGGCGGACTGCCGGACGAACAAGCCTTCCCGATTGACCTGATGAGACCCACGCTGACACAACTGGCCGAGATGCCCAATGTATTCCAATATGGGGCTACTGCTGGCTATGGCCCGCTTCTTGACTTCCTCCAGCACCATTTCGCGCTGCCTGATAGCCATAAAGTCATGATGTGTACCGGCTCCCAACAAGGGCTGGATCTTATCGCTCGCGCCTATATCAACCCCGGTGACACCGTGGTAATGGAAGCCCCTAGCTATCTTGGAGCGATGCAGGTATTTGGCTTGGTTAGCGCCAATATCGTTACCGTTGCACAAAACGCCCACGGGCCGGATCTTGTGCAATTGGAACAGTGCTTCGAACAGCAATCCCCAAAGATGTTCTATGCGGTACCCGACTTCCACAACCCAACGGGGGTATGCTGGTCGCTAGAAACCCGCCAGCAAGTCGCAGCGCTTTGCATCAAATACAATGTGGCCTTTATTGAAGATGCGCCTTATCGCGAACTGCGCTTTTCCGGTAACCCGATTCCGCTAGTTTCTGATTTTTGCCCTGAACATTCTATCGTCCTGCGATCCTTTTCCAAAATCGCCTCACCGGGGCTGCGTCTTGGTGCGGTCAGCGGAAAGATTGCCTTCCTTGACCCACTGATCAAAGTCAAACAAGGGGCCGATCTCCATTCAAGCGTACCGATGCAGGCACTGCTGCTCGGCTTGCTCCAACATGATAACTTTGGCTTACATATCGACAAGATCCGTGCGCTGTACAAAACCCGCTACCAAGTATTATTTGACGCGCTGCAACAGCAACTACCCGTTACTTGCGGGATGAACAGCGTAGAGGGAGGTATGTTTATTTGGGTGACCCTGCCAGAATGTGACACATTTGCACTCGCCAAAACCCTGCTTGCCAATGGTGTTGCCGTTGTCCCCAGCCCTGTCTTCTATCCCGAAGCACACCCAGCCCAGGCAGCCCTGCGACTGAACTTTACCAACGCAACTGCCGAGGAATTACAAGAAGCGGTAAGACGACTTACCGATGTACTGCACAATACGCTAGCGGTTATTTGAGCATCACGCTAAAACAGCAATCGTATAGAAATGGGCTGGTCGCTTTTCGCGACCATAACAGCCAAACACAAACAATGAAAATCCGCACCTTGCCGATGGTGAAATGCCTGTGGTTCATAGTGCAGCATATATTGCCCAATAGATTACGGCTGGTGCGGAATTACGAACAACGCTACTTACACCAAAATTTAACGTTATATTGGATTTAGTTTTGCACTATCACACCAATACTCTGAGTAACTTTCATCCGCCCAACATTCGATTCTAATCGTGCCAAACTCTTTGTTGCCAGTATTGAGCTCTTCTGAAATGACTACTCTCTCTGCCGATAGCATAGTACTAATAGAATCAGCCAAATCCTCAAAACCAAACAGCTCAAGGACAGTGTTTTCGCTCTGAAGACGAACCTTTATCATGCCCTGTTCTTTTACTCGGCTCACTGTTAACTCAGAAATAAATTCTGGCCTTGTACATTCAAATAACGTCTCATAGTCACCCATAAACGGCTCCACTTCATCAATGATGTTTAGTCTCTATCCATGCACTCTGACACTGTCTGTCGGTACCTCAGTACGTTCGTCCATACTGTAGTCGCGAATAACACCCGCCACTCTCAGTCTATAACTTTCGAATATTCCACTTCGCCCTTTGACTTGCGCAAACCGATGGGCCTCTAAACGACGCCATTCCTGAATAGATGCTTCGTCTTTCCAAAAAGATAGCGACAGTACTTTGCCATTGTTTGTAAGACTCTGGAAACGTTCTATTGAAATAAAGCCTTCAATTTCTGAAAGCAGTGGCCTAATTTCACTTGCAATATCCAGATATTCTGAAGTTTTACCTTCTGCAACTTGTACTTCAAAAATAACAGCAATCATAACTTACCAACCAACTGAATAATTTTATCTATTCTAACCATTTTCCAGCACAGAAAGTCTTTTTTCCATGCCATCTTGGTTCTTTGTCAATTTACCGCCTACCATTGTCGGGATGGAAGCCAGCGGCAGTTCTCATTACTGGGTGCGGGAGTTAATCAAGCTCGGCCACACTGCTGATCATGGTATCCTAATATGCAGCGCCTTTCAGGGCGTGTTGTTATATTTACTTACCTGCTACATTTCTGCACTTTAAAGTGATATTTTAAGTCAACTAATTTTTGTCGGTTTTTCACAAGTAATAGATATAGGGAAGCCTGTATTGATATTTTGTGTGAGTGAATGAGCAAATGCCTTGCAGAAGCAACCTTCAATACTATAGAAATATTCCACATCTCCTTCTTTATAGAAGAGATTTGAGCCTGATAGCGTAACTTGAACAAAATCTTCAAAAATAAACTGAAAAATAACTTCCATATGATAATGATATTTATCTTCCATGATTTTTGATTCAATAACACTAAATTGATCCGTTAGAAATCCTTCAACGATATCTTGTGCAATATCTTTGTTGATGTTTCTATCTGTAGGTATTAATCGAATGGAAGGCGAGACTGAACTTCCTTCTCTATGTAAAGCGATTAATCCTTCATCTATTTCAAACTCATTTATTAACTCTTTTTGAACACTTGATGTGAAAACAATAAGAAAACTCTTTGACATTATTAGATTAGCCTTTTGTTTACTTCTCGATAGTTAATAGAAAGATAACGCATGACATGGACTCCCCCTCATCCAGACTCTGCCACACCTAGTGAGTCTGAATAAAAAAACGTTCAGAGGCCACCATGTCACTTTCTATCTATGGGATTGATTTAGCCAAATCATTCCTTTAGTATCCACGGCAAAGATACCAAACGCCTCTCCCCTGATTCACAAAACAATATCCCGGGCAAAAGTGCTCACTTTCTTCTATCGTAGCCAACTTTACTACCAGCCCCTTCATGCAGATATTGGCTGCACTACACACATCCTTATCTGTTATACGCATTTTTACGACGTTTATAAAACAAGAAATAAACGAATAATAACGTCATAAATAAAGCATTTTGCCAAAGATGACGTTTTATATAATGTCTTGCCTTATTTTTTTCAACAAGCCTTAATTTTCTCTGTTTTTCATCTGCTTCCGTTGGTTCAAACAAAATCTCATTCCCTAGTAGATCTATGTAATAAACCTTATCAACACCAAGAAGATATAGTTCAGCTGAGATCAATTTAGTCGCTCGAGTCAAGTCCTGAGGTGAAGCTTTAGGATTATTTCTAGCTTTATCATAGAGAGAAAATGCTTGCTCTTTATTCGTTAATAACTCGATATACTGCTGTGTCTTAAAAATTGAAATACCTGATATGCAAAAACTTACTAATAATACCAGCAATAACAAGAAACCAAATACATTCCAACGCCTCACTTTTATTCCCTCAAATTAAATTATCATGCGTGTATAACAAATGGCATAAACCCCTCAGCCAGACTCAACTACACTAGAAAACGTTAGAAAGCCATTATCCCTTATTCTTCTCCATCTGCGATATCAACTTTAAGCCTGCTTTTCTTTAAACCACACTTCAGTATCCACGGCGAGGATGCCAATGGCAACCCCCTGATCCACAAAACAATATCTCGAGCAAAGGTACTCACATTTTTGCTAACTTGCCGCCAGCCATTATCGGAATGGAAGCCTGCGGCAGTTCCAATTACAAAACTATGGGTGTCTTGTTTATTTATGGGCTTATTAGTAACAAACAAGCCGCTGCACTCATTGGTATTGCCCCCATCAATCGAGAGAATGGACGCTATAAAGGCAAGCGAGTCATTCAGGGGGACGAGCACATGTACGCACCGTGCTCTCTACATGACTATGATGTCTGCGATGCAGGGAAACCGACAAAAGTCGCCATTATTGCGTGTATAAAGAAGATGGTTGTGATCTTAAATGCGATGATTCGAGATGGAGTCATGTGGAACGAAAACATCGCCAGAAATTAGCTATTGACGCCATAGTCGTTTGTTAACCGTTTACTTGATAGTGCATTCCTGCATATTTCGGACTAAACCCTTCAGGAAACTCACTATTTTTGTCATATAGTGAGCCTTCAAAGTTCGCACCATCAACTTCGGTTTCACCACTTAAATTGTCTTTTCCCAGCTTCGCGCCTCTGAAGTCACAATTCGTCAATAATGCACCGGACAAAATAGCACCTCTCAAATCACAATTACGAAAATCACATCCGCTAAAATCTGAATTCGACAAATTAGCCCAGTAAAGAATCGAATGCCTGAAGCATCGGCCACGTAAGCCTTTCTGCCCAATGAAAGATAAACCTGATAAATCGGCACCCTCATAGTCACAACCAGGCACCGCCACATAGGAGGTTAAGATATGATTGCCGCTATCATCTTGAATTGATAATCGAGTCTTCTTAGTCATACGGTTAACAGCTTATTACCCTGAATTCTCGTTTAAACCACGGCTTAAACACGCTCTTCCACAGAACTCACAGCCAATCCAATCCTTTATATTCAGCAACTTAACATTGATGCATATTCTCATGAAGCGTTTTTTAGCCCCACGCAAAGTAAGAACTCGGATTTAACGAGATCTCATATACACACAAGACAACAAAATAAACTAATATAAATCAGAATTTTAAATAAAGAGCAAGGGCAAAAGTGAGCCAGTGGGGGCTCGTTAATAGAGAATCAATTTTGTATATTTCGGGATAGAACATTCTAACGGTGCTTATATACAGTTTATTGCTACGAGGCTTGAGGGATGTCGCTAAAACCGACAAGGAAAGGTTCTTTAGAAACAAGGTGATTTTAATAGGGTTGGTTTTGCAGAATCAGTCGTTACACGATAGGAACAATCTGCCAATAATGGCATTAACAGATTGTCCCATTATTCATTATGCCTGCTGGGTTTCACGCTCTTGCTGCTGGACAACTCGGCGTTGTTTTAGATATCGCCAAATCAGCGGCGCACCACGGTAGGTGAACAAGGCCGTCAAGATTAATGCGCAGCCCATCAGCTTATAATCCGGCATGGCTTCGGCATACCACACCACACTCAGAACCACCGTCCAAACCGGTTCCAAAATCATAATAATCGCCGCATTAACCGGGCTGCTGTCTTTCTGCCCGGCGGTCATCATCACATAGCGCAGGCTGGTTGCCACCAAGGTACTTAGCAAGAACCAACCCCAGATCTCCGCGCTGACACTCACAGGTGCAGATTCAAAAAACAGTGAGGCCAACAAACCAAGGCAACCGGTAACAAACAACTGCAAGCTGGTTAGCACCAATGTCGACAGGCGACGGGCATACTTGCTGTTGAAATTGAAATGCACGGCAATCATCACGGCCGCCGCCATAAAATAGCTCTGGCTCAAGGAGAACTGCCAACCATTACCGCCCCCTAACGAGAGCATCAATAGTCCCATCACGGCGATAGGCAACGCTAGCCAGAAGATTCTTGGCGGTGCCTGCTTGAACAGCGGCCAGCCTACCAAAGGCACAAACAGCATCGACAAACTCATGATAAATGCCCCTTCCCCCAGCGTATCACTGGCTGAAATCGCATAAATCCACATCAAGAGCGCGGTACCTAGCAAACACCCCACCCCCATGGCTTTCGCGATGTCCGAGCGACTCACATGTCGAAACGAGCGCCAGCAAAAGGGTAGCAGACACAAAGAGGCAATAAAAAATCTCAACCCGATAAAGCCAAACGGCGGCAATCCGGCAATCGCTTCCTTCGAAAAAATCCATCCTGCGGCAGCCAGTACGGTGGTCGCGAGCAAAATGAGGTCAGCACGGCGTTCTGCCTGCATCATATCAATAGTTCCTAAAATGGGACGACGGCAGACAAGCCGCGCTTAAAAAAGAGATCCCCAAGCAAGGTAACTTGGGCGTATCCATCTTCCCATGAGTCCCACGGTAGTGACAATCACTCAAGCACTATTTTTTATCACTACAACATGACCGTCAGTATAAAATTCGTGATCCTGCGTAAAGTTAATCGGCTCACTCACCTTGTAGGTGGAAACCTGCCATCCCTGCGCCTGCGCCCGTTCGGCCAGCCTGTCCCGTTCGACATCCACATACGGGTCAATACCGTGTAGCACCGTTAATATCCCTTTGTAGAAAGACAGCTCCAGACGGTTATCGTAACTCACCGCTCCCAGCCAGATATCTTGCTGCGTTACAGCATCTACCCCAGCGAACCACCAGCGCATATGGTTGCGTTTAACTAAATCCCCTTTTTCCTGATAAGCCAACCGCTGCGGCTGTTTGTTCCAATAAAGATCGGATATCGGGGGCTCTTGACGACGCAGCAAGTCCAAGTACACGCTGAAGCTGATCTCGTCACGCGAAAAGGTCTTGTTCTGAATCCAGCCCAGCTCCTTCATCAGCTGTTGAGGCGATGCGCCAATTAATACGATATTCATGGGCTGTGAGTCGTCATAAACCGCCGACAGGCCAGAGTAAACATGGTAGTCGAGCTGCCCCAACGAGCTCACCACTTGAGTATGAGGCTCCAGCGGCTCATCAAACTGGTAGGCAGATGAGTTGAAAAAGTGGATATAATTCACCCCAAGCATTACCAATAGCCAGCTGGCAACAATCGCCCCGAACTTCGCCTTATGGCGGCGAAAACGGCGGTAACACACCACACTGAAAATGACAGCCACCACCACACCGAACAGTAATATGGCGTTTTCCTGAAGAACCAGCTGAATATCAGACCAAGGCGGCAAAAACGATATCCCCTTGCTGCCAACGTAGCCCAACGCAATGAACTGGCCGATGCCCACTACCAGCCCGATGCTCGACCACAAGGTAAATTTGGCCCAAGATACTCGGTAGGATCCCACCAAGAACGGCATCACCCATGCCACGGCTCCCAGCAATCTTGCCATTGCAATCACCAATACCCCGCGTTTGTTGAGCTCCAGCTTTGCCCTGGCAAAAGCGCGCCGAGATTTGGGAAACTTTGCCGTAACGTAACGCCGCCCCTGCATGCCGTACTTTCGCCCAATCATGTAGCTGATCTGATCGCCCAGAAAGCCTCCGATCAACACCGCCGGTACCCCATAGTAGACCCCGGTACTAAGCAGGTATCCAGCGCCCACAAAAAACGGTTCGCCGTGGACAAAAAAATTCGCACCGATGACGGCGTCCAACAGGGCGCCGCCAAACAGTACCCACCAAGACAGCATTACGCCGCTCCGCCTTGCTGTTCCGCTGTGCTCTTGGTCTGATCCTCATAATGGCCGAATTTGTAATCCATTTCGTTGTTGCGCATTTCACCAAAGAAGAAGCGGCGGACATTGGCCTTGAAGTATGTCAGCCCCATGCTGAAAAAACCTTCTTGCTCCAAGCGGCGCGGATCAAAACTGAATGTCAGCGGCAGCATCCGGAATTTGAACGTCTGGGAAGCGCGTCTAACATAATCGCAGTCTTCGCAAAGCACTATTTTCTCGTCAAAACCACCGATTCTCTGGTGGGCATGCTTGGTTGAAAAGATGCACGCACCTACCGCTGTCGGGAAAAAGAACGATGTTGCCAACAAACCCGCATTGAACAGGCCGTAACCCAAGCGGTAACCCAATGCCAGCTCATCACCATTCATATAGACACCTGCCACTTCCAGCGGTTTCTTCTTGAACTGATGCATGGCCTTAGCGAGGAAATCCGGCGCCAACCGCACATCGGCATCAAGAAACAACAAGCGCTCATGGGTTGCCAGTTCCGCCCCCGTATTACGGCCGAGCGATGTACCACGGCCATCCATACGGTGAACAATCAAGTTTTGAAAAGCCTTTCCAAACCCACGGGCAACCTCGCAGGTTTTGTCCTCGGAGTTGGAATCGACTACAACCACTTCAAAATCACGGTACGTCTGGTTAGACAAATCCTCCAACAAACGGCCAATACGCTTTTCTTCATTCAGGGTAATAATTACGACACTAATCATGAGCTTCTCCCAGTGTTCTGTGCTTTGTTACCCTCAACGATACGATACGGTGTATTAACCTTTCTTGAGGCTGATATTCATATTCTGTTCACTCTTTTAAAACGCCAACCGAGCCCTTTATTTTCAGTATGTTGAAAACAAAACAGGACGGATAAAAATAAGAAAATCCCGGACAATGCCGGGATTTTCTATCAATAATATTCAGCCAGTGCGATCGATACGCCAGCCACTAACGCCTTAGCGCATTGAGCTTAAGCTGAGCCTGTCCCAATACGCTATCTACAGGATAGCTGCCGTCCAGTGCCATTTCACCGGCTGGCTGGCCCGTCAAAATCGAGATGGCCTCCTTGACGTGGCTAATGGCCCAGATATGGAACTCACCGCGCTCAACCGCTTCCACAATGTCTTTGCGCAGCATCAGGTTATGTACGTTGGAGGCCGGAATAATCACCCCTTGACCAGACTCACGCCCCTTGATGCTGCACACATCAAAGAATCCCTCAATTTTCTGGTTCACCCCACCAATTGGCTGGGCGGCACCAAACTGGTTCATCGAGCCGGTAATGGCCACGCCTTGACGTAGAGGAACCTGTGAAAAGGCAGAAACAATCGCACACAGCTCGGCCATTGAAGCACTATCACCATCAACGCCCCCGTAGGACTGCTCGAACGTGATATGCGTCGTCAGCGGGATCCGGTTCTCACGGCCGAACATCGACGCAAGGTATGCCGATAGAATCATCACCCCTTTCGAGTGAATACGCCCGCCCAAATCAACGCTGCGCTCGATATCAAATACCCCACCAGCCCCATACGCCGTGGTTGCCGTGATCCGGTTCGGAGCACCGAACTGATAATCGGACGTTGAAATCACCGACAGGCCATTGATCTGCCCGACGACTTCACCGTAAGTGTCAATCAGCGTCGTACCATTAGTGAAGGTTTGCATGACATGATCTTTAAGCCGACTGACCCGCTTCTCTTGGCTCTGCAACGCCTGCTCAACATGGGTCGCCCGGATCATGGTTGCATTGGAGGATTTAGCAACGTAATTGGATTCGCGCAGCAGATTGGCGATATCGGCCGAATGCAACGACAATTTGTTTTGATCATCGGCCTGGCGCGAACTGTATTCGATGATCCTGGCGATCGCCTTGCGATCACAGTGCAACATATTGTTATCATTTACGATGCTGGAGATAAACTTGGCGTACTGCGCCTCCGACTCATCAGTGCGCTGCATCTCATCCTCAAAATCTGCAGTCACCCGGAACAGCTCGCTAAATTCAGGATCATAGTGTTGCAACAACTGGTAAGTCTGGTAGTCACCGAACAAAATGATCTTCACATTAAGCGGGATCGGCTCAGGATCGAGAGAAATCGTCCCGGACAGGGTCACTTCCTTCTCCAGCGAGCTGACGCTGAGCTTGCGCGAACGCAGCGCACGCTTAAGGCCATCCCAAACATACGGCCGCTCAAGCACCTTCACCGCATCCATCAGCAAGACCCCACCGTTGGCACGATGCAGGCTGCCCGCTCGAATCAAAGAGAAGTCGGTAAACACCGTGCCTTTGAAGGTCGCATTTTCGACATAACCAAAAATAGAGTGGTAGTTGGGGCTTTCCTCCACCACGATAGGAAACTGCTCTTCGCCCTGATTGACCAACACATTGATCTGGTAGCGCCGAGGCATCTTCTTATCGAGGGCAGCATAGGCCAGTGCCACCTGCTCTTCGCTTTCTTCAAGAAAGATTTCAAGATTATCAAGAATGTCAGCCTGCATCGCCTTGAGGTACTTCTTCACATCCGGCAACGGCTTGTATTTCTCAAGCAGCGGCTTGATAAAGTGGGTAACTACATCCAGCGCAACTTCTTCGTTGAGCTTCTGAATTTTGTCAGAGAATTCTTCTTCGTACTCTGTTAGCTCACGAACAATGCCACGCAGCTTGTATTCCAAGTCATTGATGACTGTTTCAAACGCCTTCTGCTGCTCGGCGGTCAGTTGGGCAAACGACTCCTCGGTATGCGGCTGCTCTCCGTTAAGCGCCACTAGCTGGTAATCACCTGCTGGCGTTACCGACAGACTCACACTTTTTTCCTGTGCTTCCTTGGTCAACGACAGCAATGCCCCTTGCTGCTTTTCCGCCAACTGATTTTTCAGCGTTTCCGAACGACTGAAATACATTTCGTTATCGAAAGCCATTGGCAGCGCCTTGACCAGACGGGTCATCAACTTTTCGATATCTTTTTTAAATGCCTGACCATGCCCAGCTGGCAACGTCAGAATACGAGGGCTGCGAGGCTCGTCAAAGTTGGCCACGTAACACCAATCATAAAGGGGGTGACCATTACCGTTAGGATCATGGCGGTTCAGGTAGCGCAATACCATGGTTCGCTTACCCAAACCATTACGGCCGATGGCATAGATATTGTAACCCTTCTCCTTGATCGACATGGCAAACTCAACGGCCTTCTGGGCACGTTCCTGACCGACGATCTCATCAAGCGGGGTTAGATTTTTGGTTGACTTGCAGTCTTCGGGCAAGCCATTCAACTCAGAAGCGCGATACAGTTTGTCACTGCCTAGCGATGTAATACTCATATGGCTCCCTCCATAAACAGGTACTTATCACCAGTGTAACCAGCTTGTTATTATTTTTTAGTGACTTAAACGATGTTTACTGCCGCAAGCATCAAAATGTACCGTGTTTGGTGGTTTTATAACCATATTTACGCAACTCACAGCTCTCAAGACTTCTTATACGAATATCTTTATTCTCCCTTGGCAAAGTCCCAGCACTTTACCCATAAGCAATGCACACAAGCCACTTGCTCCTTGGCTCGAAATACCTGATGGCTAACCGTTTGACTTGGTGATTTTCAGACTTAAAATCATGCAGATAAAACCAAACCGCTAATTAAGCAGATCACAAGGACGGAAGCCCATGAGCGAACAATACAACAGCGAAATTTCACAGCATTATGCCGCCTATCGGCCACCGCTCCACCAGATGATCCTCAACGAGATCCTGGCCGGACAGCACCTTGCCTGCGGCGTTGATATTGGCTGTGGAACGGGCATTTCAACCGTTGCGCTTAGCCACTACTGCCAAAACGTTTACGGTGTCGATCCAAGCCAAGATATGCTGGATCAAACTAAGCCCGCAGATGGCATCCATTACTCACAGGGCTCAGGGGAACACCTACCATTACCCGACCATTGTGCCGATGTCGTCACCTTCGCCGGTTCGCTCTCTTATGCCAAGTCCGATGCCTTAGTGACGGAGCTTGAGCGGGTCTGCGCCGCCAATGCCACCGTCATTGTGTACGATTTCGAGGTTTTGCTCTGCGAATATATGTCTCTGCTAGGCATCGAGACTGCAGCAACCCCATCCAACTATGATCACGCCATCAACCTGAGTGATTACAAAACACTTGTTGAACGTCAGATCATAACCAGCCAATTAACGCTGGATGTCAATGCACAGCAGCTCGCACATATCTTATTTTCTTCATCTACCCGCTATGAGCAACTCTGCCAGCACTTCGGCCAACAGGGTGCGTTTGCATCCGTGGTAGAAAAACTTGGGGGTATCAATGCGCTTTTGCCGATAAAGGTTGATATCTACTATTCAACCTATACCGCGAACAGCCATTGATAAGATGGAGCGATGAGTTGCTGAGTTTTATTACACTTTTCGTGTTAAGCGGATTTTATTTCTGGTCAGGCGAGGACAATCCATCCCGCAGGGAAGCCTATTGGGCGATGGCAGTCTATGGCATTTACATTGTCATTCATACACTTGTCCCTCCCTTTCCCATAGGAACCTCAAGCCATTTCGGCCAGCTGTACGGTTTTCTTCCGATGATCAGCTTCGGGGCGATTTTATTCCCTCACTTCAATTCACACTCACCTGAAACAGTCACCAAAACATTGGGATGGCTAGGGCTGATCACCGTTACCGTGATCCTGCTTATCTTCAAATGCTTCGTTTGGTAACTTTCTCATTGCCACCCCCAAAGGTGGCAATGGCAAAGCGGTATTAGCGGGGTTTGGCGACATATTCATAGCTATCACCACGTTTTTTGTAGTAGTGATTGTCAATAATGGCATATGTTGCACCGGCGATAATGGCAAATGTCGCGATCTCCGGCAAACGGCTTCGATGATAATGGTGGTGCCTCGGCTCTTTGTGCACGACCACAACCTTCTTCTTGTAATGGTGATGATGGTGGTGGTGATGATGGTGTTTATGCTTGTGCTTGTGGTGTTTATGATGATGACGGCCACCCGCCTCAGCTATGCCCGGCATCCCAAGCGACATCACCAGCGCCGCAACAATCATTGCCACCGCCCGCTTCGGCTTTCTTGCTGATGTGGCAGGAACGCTCTGAGGGGAGGCAGAATGGACGATAGCAAATTTTTTCATAGGGTCTCTCCTAAACAATTGGGCTCAGGATAGCTCCCCAAATTAAAAACAATGTTCGGCTAATGTAAAACTACGTCAGGATTTGGCAAATTTTATTTCGTCGCAGGTTGATTAACTCGCCCCTCGTTATGCAGCACTTCCGTATCCGTCACTCAATAATGCAATCTAGTATTGCCATTATTACACGTTCATTTTTCATAATTTGGCGTATAGTTTATCCATCGGTTGCGGCAATACCCACAACCATGCCAAGCGCCCTACCGCTTGGCGGGAGATGATGTTCCTCCTTTAACCGCCTTTCTTGATCGGCCTTGTGCCATTTGCTCAAAAAGGATAATGACGTCTAGCAACACGGCACTGAATGGCCGGGGATCTGTCTTTGTTCTCATCAACAAAGCGGAATGTTGTTAGCGTTCGTATATCCTCCCCCATTCTTTGCTCACTATTTCAAGCTGACACTGAGAGCAAGAGCAATGCAATATTCCACTGAAATTCAAAATATGTGTCCGATCCAACGTGGCCCACAACATGCGTCAGCCCCTATCCCTGTCGAAGGCCGCTGGGTGAGCCCGAAAGATGTAATTGCCATTTCCGGTGTCAGCCACGGTGTTGGCACATGTGCCCCGCAACAAGGCGCAGCCAAACTGACCTTGAACGTGAAAAACGGCATTATCGAAGAAGCCCTTATCGAAACAATCGGCTGTTCAGGCATGACCCACTCGGCAGCAATGGCCTCTGAACTCATCACCGGCAAAACTATCCTCGAAGCACTCAACACCGACTTGGTGTGCGATGCCATCAACGTTGCAATGCGTGAAATTTTCCTTCAGTACGTCTATGGCCGTACCCAGACCGCCTTCTCACTGGACGGCTTGCCAATTGGCGCCGGGCTGGAAGACTTAGGCAAGGGCCTACGCAGCCAAATCGGCACCCACTACGGTACACGCGCCAAAGGGCCACGTTACATGGAAATGGCGGAAGGCTATATCACCAAACTGGCCCTCGATGAAAACGACGAAATCATCGGCTACCGCTTTGTCAATCTTGGGAAAATGATGGAATCCATCGGTAAAGGTACGCCCGCCGAGCAAGCAATGGAACTGGCTACGGGCCAATACGGCCGATTCGACGAAGCGGTTCGCACTATCGACCCGCGCCATGAGTGAGATGTGCAACCTGCATCATTGACTGTGACACCGTCACCAAGCCAGCTAACGACAACGATTTATCGAGGACATCATCATGGCAGCACTATTTGAAAGCTACGACCGCCGCATTAACCAAATCACCCCAGTACTGGAAAAGTACGGTTTCCAATCACTCGAAGAGGCTCAGGCATACTGCAAGGAGCAAGGCGTAGACCCATACCAGATCGTCAAGGAAACCCAGCCGATTGCATTTGAAAATGCGTCTTGGGCCTATGTCCTGGGTGCGGCAATTGCCCTAAAAGAAGGCGCGACAACAGCCGCCCAAGCCGCAGACTATCTCGGTGAAGGCCTGCAGGCTTTTTGTATTCCGGGATCCGTTGCAGACCAACGCAAAGTCGGCCTTGGCCACGGCCGCTTGAGCGCACGCCTGCTCAGCGAAGAAACCCAATGCTTCTGTTTCCTTGCCGGTCATGAATCCTATGCGGCCGCCGAAGGGGCAATCAAAATCGCCCTTAATGCCAACAAAGTACGCCAACAGCCGCTGCGCGTGATCCTCAATGGCCTAGGCAAAGATGCCGCCTACCTGATCTCCCGTATCAACGGCTTCAACTACGTACAAACCCAGTATGACTATGACACCGGCGAATTGCGCGTTGTCGAAGAACGTCGCTTCTCCCAAGGCCCACGCGGCGAGATCAACTGCTACGGAGCTGATGATGTGAGCGAGGGCGTTGCGATCATGCACCGGGAAAATGTCGACATCTCAATTACCGGCAACTCCACCAACCCGACCCGCTTCCAGCACCCAGTAGCAGGTACCTACAAAAAAGAACGCCTCGAAACGGGCAAAGCCTACTTCTCTGTTGCCTCTGGTGGCGGTACAGGCCGTACCCTACACCCAGACAACGTTGCTGCGGGCCCAGCCTCATACGGTATGACAGACACTATGGGGCGGATGCACTCCGACGCCCAGTTTGCCGGATCTTCATCCGTACCAGCCCACGTTGAAATGATGGGACTGATCGGCATGGGCAACAACCCGATGGTCGGTGCGACTGTAGCCGTTGCTGTAGCCATCGAACAAGCGCAGAAATAACAGGCGACTGATTCCCTAGAAAATCGACTCTGACTCTCCCTTCTTTTCAAGATCAAGGGGGAGTTGGAGGGGGAATATTTCGAACCAAAATCAACGAGACTTGAGTTGCAGCAAATCCCACTTATTGCCATAGAGATCTTGGAATACCACAACAGTGCCATATTCCTCGACACGCGGCTCTTCGTTAAATACCACCCCATTTGCTTTCATGTGTTCGTAATCTCGCCAAAAATCATTCGTCTGCAAGAATAAAAAGACACGGCCACCGCTTTGATTACCTACTGACTTCAATTGCTCTTCTGTACTCGCTTGGGCCAATAGCAAATTCGTCCCGTTTGAATTTGGCGGTGATACCTGTACCCACCGCTTCCCTCCACCTAAATCGGTATCCTCAATCAGCGTGAATTGTAGCTTTTTTGTGTAAAAATCAATGGCATCATCATAATTTTCAACAACAAGCGCAACATTACCGATTTGTTGCTGGACTGACTTACTCATAATACGAACCTATTAGCTAATCTATTTCATATAGAATCCAAGATAACGCAAGAATTCAATATCCACCGCCATCACGATAGAACAACTTTACGTTGATGGTCTATCCCAATAAATATTTATATTATTTATAATGTTCCTCGATTGCTTTATTGTCTCAATATTTATTTTGTTACCGACATGTAATTATGAGAGTAATAAAACTTACATCTACCACTTAAATTTTATAATAACTGCACGGTACAAAATGACTAAAATAAAACTCACTGATGCACTCATAGCTGATGGCCTCGTCTGCAACCCAAAAATCAAAACCATTGAATATTTTGGTACAGCAGAGCAACCTGTGTGGAGCGACATTGGCGCTGCATTCCCGAATGTCAGGGAGATTTTAGACCGCGTGACGTGTGCGCCTCGCACTCTCAATGCTGATTTTTTCCGTGCCTTCCCTAACTTAAATGAACTAGCGACAGATGCAGCACTTGACCTGACGGGGCTTAATACGGACGAAATGCCCCTCATTACCAATATGCTTGGAGATGCCATTTTAAATAATGGCGCAGATCTAGGGTTATTTTTAAGCCGATACCAAGACAAAGTACTTTCGGTAACGGTATTGTCTGGTGATATTGCCATCCCCAAAGAAGAAATACCTCGAATACATCAACTGTCATTGAATTTAGTGGATGTAGACAACGTCAATCTTGATTTCTCACTATGTGATCGCCTGAAACACCTCAATATCAATCAACCCAAAAGCAAAGCACCACTTTCATTAACATACAAAATGCCTCGCCAATTTGACAGTTTGTTACTGCAAGTCCACAAACTTGGCGAAACGAAGATTGAATCACCCAAAAAGATGAAACGTCTGGATTTCGGCATTAAGTCGCTCCAAAAAGGCTGCGAGATTCAAATCAATGGGCTGGTTGAATGCGACAAATTCAACTTTCACTTAGCCGGAAAAGTCATACCCGAAAATCTATATCCGGATCTTAAGCATATAAATTATCTTTCGTTGTCTCTTCCGGGTATGGCTGGCGAAATCCCCCCTGCGTTTTTGTCAGGCATCGAGACAATCAAGTACGAACTGACTCTGATGCAAGACGTCGCTTATACGACGTTACATCCTCTGCTCACTCGATGCACAGATCTTGAAAAACTTATTGCGCCAACGCTTAGTTTGGCCAACATTGGCGCACTTACCGCAGCCCCCCAGCTTAGAAACTTAGAAATAACAGGCCAGGCGATGAATAGCGACATTTGGCCTCAGATGCAATCGCTCGTTTCGCTATCTATCGACAAAGCTGTGGGTACTGAACTTCCAGCCGGATTGCGAGCACACCAAAACGTATGCTACTTAACATTAACCAACTGTGCCCTTTCTGGCTTGGGGGATCTCTCATCCATGAGCGATCTCAAGTACGCCTATATTTTTATGGACGCAAAATCGAATGCTGCGAAAGAGATGACGTTTAATGAATTGCTCACCGTATCCGATTTAAAATCCGTCAAACTAGAACCGCACCCACAATCGCAACCGATTGAAATGTTAAGGCACTTACACGGACGATTATACGCACACAACATTACCCTTAAACGGGCTAAAATGGCACGCAGGGGTGCACAGCTAGTTGATGAAAGCCGTATTCTCCAGCAAAGCGATTTACCAGATGCAACCAAATCGCGTTTATTCACCCTGCTTTACAACACAACCAATCTTGCACAGCTAGTCTGTGACGATCCGCTATTGCATCTAACCTTCTTGGAAGCAGGCTATAAACCCCTGCATGCCGGTACAATGAAATGGCTTGGTGAACAGGCAAAACGCAACCTGCAAGCAAAGCCATTGGATGCCAATAGCCGACTGTTTATCTGTGGCAAGAGCTACCTTAAGCAGGCAGAACTCAATAAAAAAGCCAAAGAATACCAATTCACCCTTGCCAAGCAGCTCGACGATCAAGTAACCCATGTAGTGATCGGTAAGGATCCTGTCGCCACCGCTCAAATTGATCACGCTATTCATACCCTCATTGATGACACGGCATTGAATGAGTGGTTTGAGCACCAAGCCCCCAAGTTTATGCAACAGCCTGAATCAAGCGAGCAAGGCATGATCGATAATATTATCGCCATGCTGCGCTCACCGGATCAGAGCGCCCATCTGGTAGCTATTGCGATGCTCGAGCAAGGTGGTGTTACCGATGAGATGTTAATGCCGATGTTTTATGTGCTAAAAACCAGTGCAGATAAAGCCTTTCGCAATAAAATGCGTGAGTTACTCAAAGGCAAAGGCTGCGGGATGTTCCAGAAGGCCGTTCACGACAAAGTGATGTTCCATGACGTACGTGACTTGAACGATGTAGGCATGCCTGCTGGTGAGGGGGAATTTTATAAGCGGTTGTCTCGACGGGTGAAACATTGGGGTGAAGATCTATGCTTGGCATTTTCTCGCGAATATTTCCATCATCATGGTGATGGTTTGTTATACCTTTTATCTCGTAAAGAATTGCCTCGTAACGAAGAATCGCCAATACGTGTCGATGCGATTAATGATTTAGTTGAGGGCGAGACGCTCAATTGGCATCGAGGATGCGGTTTTCACCTCGTGCTCGCAAATGCCAATGAGAAACAACGGCAAGATTGTCACCAAGGGCCACAATATTATTTAACTGATGGCTATGTGACAGATCTAAAAACGGTATTACCAACATGGTTACCTAAAGAACGCACTATTCGCGAACTTAACCTTGAGAACTGTAATCTGGGGGCCTTGCCAAAAGGGTTCGAGCATTATACTGACATTACTCGATTAAGCCTGCGTTTCAATCACCTGTCGGAATTGCCCGCCAGCCTAAAAAAACTGACCAAACTTGAAGAGCTTGATTTATCTTACAATCACTTCTATGAGTTTCCGGCGATATTATACAAATTGAAGTCACTGAAAAAGCTCGACTTTAGACGTGCAAGTCAGCCCGACATTTTCGGTGACTACCAAACCAAGTATGACCTTGTGACTGTACCGCAAGATTTTCGCGATGCATTTCCAGATTGTGTCATTCTTGATGGTGCAGACGCCTAAATATCACGTCATTTAGCGCCCACACACCACAAGATCCACGATTCAAAGTACGAAAACACACAAAAGCGGGATATGATCATCCCGCTTCTACTGTTGGAATCATGTTACTGCTTACTGACCGCAACATTACGATCAAAGGCATAATCATTCATATTAGTCACTGAAGCAGGGATAGCTACCGTGGTTAACTTGTTCCCTCTAAACGCCCCACGACCAATGGTCTCTACCGCATCAGGAATGGTGATACTGGCTAGCGCATTATTCCTAAAGGCCTCTTGCTTAATGGTAATCACAGAGTCTGGAATGGATATTTCTGTTAATTCATTATAAGAGAAAGCGCTCTGTCCGATCGTTTTCAAGGAATTAGGCAATATCACTCGCTTGAGCTTGTTCTTGGAAAACACCTGCGTTTCAACTTCCGAGATCGAGCTTGGGATCTCTACGCTCGTAAGCGCATTCCCTCTAAATGCAGAAGAGCCGATTTCGGTCACCGAGTCTGGAATCTCTATCGCGGTTAACGCATTTTCTAAAAATGCACCATGGTGAATTTCCTTCACCGTTTCAGGGATCACCACCTGCGTCAACTGGTTGCGAAAAAACAAATTATTCGGAATTTCACGCAAATCATCAGGCAATGTCACGCTCTTTAGTTTGTTCTTAGCAAATGCATAACTCCCTAATTCTTTAATCGAATTGGGAAGAACCAAGGTGGTTAGCTCATTATTAATAAACGCCTCGTGCTCAATCGTGGTGACAGTGTTTGGAATCGATACCGAAGCCAAAGCATTATCGGCAAATGCCCCCCTACGAATGACCGTTATTAACGCTGGAATAGTCACACCCGCTAGCGCATTATGGGCAAATGCCTCTTCACCGATAGACGTCACTAAGCGTGGAAGGTTGATCTCCGCTAACTTATTCTCTGCAAAGGCCCGTTCACCAATCGTTGTGATGGAATCAGGCAATGTTATCTTAGTAATCACGTTATGCCTAAACGCCTCTTCAGGGA
Source organism: Photobacterium aquae (assembly GCF_001029445.1). Classification (GTDB taxonomy): domain Bacteria; phylum Pseudomonadota; class Gammaproteobacteria; order Enterobacterales; family Vibrionaceae; genus Photobacterium; species Photobacterium aquae. Next base: position 116,399 of record NZ_LDOT01000023.1, on the reverse strand, counting down.
TCGCTGACAGTGTTTTGGGCAATGAAACCAAAGATAACTTGTTATAGGAAAAAACACTCACTCCCAAGCGAGTTACGGAATCAGGAATAATGACCTGAGTAAGTTTATTCGCGGCGAAAGCATAATTACCAATACGAGTAACCGTATTTGGAATTGTGATACTGACAAGTTTATTGCCATGGAATGCTGCATCGTCAATCTCTGTAACAGCATTCGGAAGCACCACATGCTCAAGCGGGTTATCCATGAAAATACGACTTTTAATCAACGTCAAACTATTCGGCAACACCACTTCCGTCAACTCATTCTCTGCAAAAGCCTTTTTACCAATGTCTGTAACAAAATGCGGTAGCTTAACGCTCACAAGTTCATTGGCCCTAAACGCCTCCTCTCCAATGGTTACCACCGAATCAGGAATATGCAATTGCTCTAAACCATTCTGAGAAAACGCACGACGACCAATTTTTTTCACTGAGTTTGGTATCACTACACTTGACAATGCATTGTTGTCGAATACCCCATAGCCAATTTCCGTAAGCGAATCAGGCAGTGAAAGACGGGTTAAATAGTTATCAGAGAAACTAAACTTACCAAGTTCAGTAACGGATGTGGGAATCACCAGATCCATCAAATCATTTTCAGCAAATGCATAAGCACCTATGCTCACGAGTGAGTCAGGTAATATCAGGCCTGTTAGCCCACTATTAAAAAAAGCTTTCCGGCTAATTCGTTTAACCGGGACATTATTTAAGGTGTCCGGGATGATAATATTTTTATACTCTGAACGATATTCAACGATAGTCCCCGTGCTAGCATGGAACGTGACATCATCGAGAGTCAGCGTTCTTAACTGCCCGACATCAACAGTGATGACTCTTGTTTGCTCCTCATTCAACGTCAATATTTTTTCCGTTCCCGCCTGACATGGTGACGCCATCAAACTGACGATAACCAAAAAACCAGGAAACGATTTAAAGAGTCTCATATTTGTCCTTAATTTAAGCGTATAGATCATATGCATAACTCTGCATTTTAATCTTACTTAGGGGATTCATAACTGCCCCAAAAAAGAAAACACCAACATAACGGTCACAGGGTTTATTTGGAGGCTATTAGCCATATGTATATCGTTACTTATCCCCACAAAACAGTGCTAATACAATATTCCTGATGATTTTCAACTGAATTAGTAATGATAAACTTAAGTATTTAACTAAAGAAAGTATGATACTCTATGCTCACCAATAATATTATTACTAACGGTCAATGAAAAAGAACATTCTAGCATTCGCAATAATTGGTGCAGTTACCCTTTCAAACACCATTCAAGCTCAACCAATTGAAACTTGTAGCGATAATGCCACAGCACATGCGCGTAATCTATTTTTAAAACATTATAAAAAGAAAGATTATACCGCTGCCTATTATGCAACTTATCTTTATGCTGACAGCTGTCCCGGCTTATTTTCAACACAGACCCCATCATCTGAAACACTATGGCTATTGAGTGACTATTCTCTTGCTGCATCACGAACCAATAATATAAACGCTTGCGAAAGTATCTCATCCCTTATTGATGCAAGTGTCTTGCAGCAGCATCCTCGTATTTCCCAAGCAATACAAACAAATCTTAGTCTGTGCTCACTAAAACAAACTGAATCACAACTTGATACCCCCTTAAATAGAGCAACCTGTGCGCTTGATAACCATTTCCTCGCATTACCAGACTCATGGCAGAACAAGGTCGCCAACCATGAAGACGTTCTGTGTATCGGCCCAAAAACATTAACGCCGGATACCACATTAACCGTTATCAAAAAAGGCACAGACAATCAGACAAGCCGTATTCCCCTAAAAAACATCATTCCCAATGATGATAAAAACCGTATTCTCTTCCTTGGCAATGAACGCCCGATGATGGTGGCCAAAGTGTTCAACACCAAAGGCACACTGCTACCGCCAGCCGCCAACGAACGTACCGAATATTATTCATTACGCCCGTATCAGAACAATGAATTAACGCAGCAACAAATTGCAAAGCTCAATAAGGGCATGGTGCAAAGTGTGACCGACAATGAGTACACGGCTGAACAACGGGCTGCATTCGGCCAAGCCGTAGCGGCTAGTTTTACCGTTGACCCGTCTGATTGGTGGGGCCATAAACCATTGCTCAACACTACCGAAATGACGGATCAGAAAGATTTTCTGGTCGCTCAATATAACGATCGCCTCGAGCTTATTTACAATTTGGGCAATGAGATTAAGAAACTGAACTTATTGACCGGTGAGAAAAAAATCGTTTACACCGCGACTGAAGCCGTTCATGTATTCAGTATTCAAGAAAGATTGCTATACATCACCAATGAGCAAGGTGACACCTTCGAGCTTGATCTAGCAATGGATAGGCCGTCACCTCAGGCTGTTTCTTATGCGCCACCGCCACATAAAAAAGGCGATATATGGAACGAACCGCTTGTATCAATGGACAGGCAAAGTGAAATTAATACCAATGACGGTGATTTGAGCATCGAAAGCCCCTACTACAAGAGCACGGTGATTAATAACTTCTGGGACAATCAATGGATTATCTCTAATCTTTCTTGGGGTGGTGACACTGATGAAATGTATTACGACAACACATCTGCCAAGGCATGCATTTGGCGAGTCGATTTGCTCAGCCGCCGTGTTGAGCGTGTTATTCCGATAGATGCCGCATTAGTGCCATATGGGTTCCGAGTCGGCAATGTGCCGTATGTGGTTTATGTCGATACCGCCAAAAAACAACTGTTGCTAGCCACTCCCATGAAATAATGTCATTAAACTTTAAACTCTTCGTTCTTCCCCTTTTTTAAGGGGGAGAACGAGAGGGGCTAACCAAGCTCAAACGTCGTGACGCCAAATGTCCTTTCTACCGAAATATCTGGAAACTCACCGGTATACATCCGAGCGGTTGTGAAAACAGGCTCCATTTCATATTTACCCGCCAATGCAACACCAGCATGGTTCGACTCGGGCACATCCAAATATACAGGATCATAAGCACTGGCCTTGGCTCGCAAGGCCAAGAATAAGTCTTCTGCCAGTGCGACATCATCAGCGAACAGCGGGCCGATTTTATACCCCTCTCGGCATGGCCGAATCACGCCATAACCGGCCAATTTGCCACCACGGCGGATCGCCAGAGCCACCGACTCTCGCTGGTTCAGCCAATGACGCAAAAACACATCTCGGCTTGCCGGAAAAAACGCACTGTCGTAACACAGAACCTCGTTAAAATGGGCCTCATCAATAGGGATAATGTCAGCCTGTTCCGGTGCGACTCCGCCCCCCAAGCCTTCAAAACGAATATTGCCATAGGCGAGACTGAACCCCGAACGGCGGTAATTGGCTTGCTGATCAACCACACCGTCCAAGCCGATATTGCAACCCGCAAGGTATTCAAGCCCAGCCTGCCAGATCGCCAGCCCGTACCCCTTGCCTCGGTATTCGGGTTTCACAATATAAAACCCGAGAAAACCAAAGCCATTGCTGTATTTCACCACCGAAATCGAGGAGATCGGCTCACCATTCAAATACCCCATCAGAAAGCCGTTTGGGTCAGCCGCAAAAAATGACGCCGCATCATGCAGGCCGGGATTCCAGCCTTCTTCTGCCGCCCATTCCACGGCAAGGGACAAATCCTCCTTGCTCATTACACGGATCTGATAACCTGATTTTTCCACTCCTTTCACCTTTCAGCTTGCCCACTTATCTCCTTAACCATAGAACAGCACGAGGCAGTACCGCCGGAAATTGCGCTCGTAATACGGCTGACGGCAACTTCCCCTCTGGCACTGGCACTGGCACTGGCACTGGCACTGGCACTGGCACTGGCAAAAATAGACAAGCTCTCCTAGCTTAATAAGTGGCACATTTTTGCAGCAGACAAGGTTAATTCACCCCATGACAAAACGTATCGTTGCCCTCTGCCCCTTAGGATTGGCGAGCATTTTGCTTACCATGCCAGCCGCTGCCAGTCCACAAACTGCCACACCCCATTGGCAACACAGCCTAGAGCTGTATTTTATGGGACTGAATATCCGAGGGGACTCCACCATACGCAATCGCACCTTGGATCTTGATGTCGACCCCAAGTTCATCATGGATAATCTCGACATCGGGGCAATGGCTCGCTGGGAATCAATCTACCACCAGCAATGGGGATTCTATCTTGACTACAGCTTCATGGAACTCAGCGGCGAGACCGACAATTTACTGAGCAGTACCGAAAATCTGGTTCTAAAAAGCGACATTGATATTCGCCAGGGGGTATTGGAAGCCAAGGGGTTCAAACGCTACCACTATCCATTCGGTACGCTGGACTACATGATAGGGCTTCGCTGGTGGGACAATGATATCAGTGCCGAGTTTTTCCGCCGCGACAACCAACGTATTTTCGACAAATTCAGCTTGGACGAAAATTGGGTCGACTACGTTGTCGGTGTTCGCTGGATCAACGCTATCAATAAGCACTGGCTGTTCCATGTCAGTGTAGATGCCGGGCTAGGTAGTGATACCGACTTCACCAGCGCCATCCAGACCGGTGTCCGTTATCGAATAAACCATTGGTCAGACATCAATATTGCCTATAAATCGACCTGGGTGGATTACGATAACCAAGACAATTTTGCCTACAACACGGCATCACAGGGCTTTCTCTTAGGCTGGACGGCCCATTTCTAAGACAGCCAAGTAACATCAAACAAGTGCTGTCCCACTAATATTGAAATCACCAAGGTGACAATTGAAGGAATGGCATCCTGAAAACGGTCAAAACGAAAATGGAAAAACATCGCCCCAATCGAGGTTAACGCCAATGCTCCAGCCCCCAAGAACGGGACATACTTGATAGGCAACCACAAGGCCACGGCTGATGCACATTCAATGACCCCTACAGCGAACATATGACGGCGATTCAAGCCGTATTTGTGGAAAAACGCCAACTGAGTTTGAAAAATATATTTCTGCCATCCCAATAGCTTGATAGAGCTGGCAAACAGGAAAAAAGCCGAGAGCAAGATCTTAAAAACAGGGTACATGGGCGAGTCCTTATGTATTTGTGGTTTGCATCATATCCATTCCATAAAAAATGATAAGACTGTGTTTCTGCATACCATCTATTCGTTTTTTGAATACATCATTGATTCCCGCCAAACACCCACCCTTGTGGGTAACCGTGCTGTCACTTTTTTAAGTTTCATCTAGGCTCTTTTTTAAGACACGACAAAGAAAAAATAACCACTAAACTAGTAAATTCTTGACCTTCCCCTAAGGGGAGGCTTTACAGTTACACGGATTTTCCCTAACAATGTCTATGATGCGTTTTACATCTCACCGAATATTCTGGATTGCCCTTTTCAGTATCTTTACGATGCTGATGTCCAGTATTGTCTCGAGTGCACCGCTCATGACATTCCAAATGCTCAGTGATGGTGCGATCCCAACACTCGAAGCTGTTACAGGCCAAGACGACCGCGAGCCTAATCACCGCTCAACCGATCACCACCATGAAGCGCCTTGCAGCGCAGCCATGATGGCAACACACCACGCTGAGTCGCCGTCAGTCCCAGCCCATCCAGCAGCCAGCTCAAGTAACACCGCAAGCAACGCCCAGCATGCCATGGCCAACTGTAACGACAGCCAAGACATGCCTCACAACTGCTGCAGCGCAGCCTGCATTAGCGTGTTTGCTTTTCTGCCACGCCTAAAACAATCTATCGTGCGCCAAGCCCAATTAGTGCCTTTTACGCCTGATGTGATCGCGATGGTACCGGCTCACCCGCAGTCCCTCTACCGGCCTCCCATTGCCTAAATCCTACTCTGCCTGATGACACCCGACGTTTGTGACGCTGGGTGATTGAATGACGCGCCAAACAGGCGCACAGAATGGATTTAGTTTGATATGAACAACACTCGCCTGTGGGCACTGAATATCAGTGCAGCCACGCTGGTAGCCATGCCTGCTATGTCGGCACCCCAACATTATGGGGTCGATCAACCGCAGCTTGCCGCCGCCTCACAGCAGCTCAATGCCCTGATTGAACAAGCACTGGCAACCGATGCCAACCGCCAGCAATACTTTGCCCAGTCGCAGGCCATGCGAGAAACCGCCATTGCCAGCGCTACCCTTATGGATCCCAAGCTCAAAGTCGGTATCGGCGGCCTGCCCGTTGACAGCTTCAAGTTCGATGATGATCCCATGACCAACATCTCGATTGGCCTCATGCAACAATTTGAGCGGGGTGACACCCTTAGCCTGCAACAAAAGAAAAACAACTTGCAGGCAGACGGCAGCGCGCTGCAAATTGCCGCCCGCGAACTGGATGTTGCCAACCGGATAACCAAAATATGGTTGGAGCTTGGCTACCAGCAGGTTGCTGCTGGCATTCTGCGGGAAAACCAGCGCCTGATGATAGAGATGGAACGCTTCATTGCCACCAACTACAGCCTCGGCAAAAGCGAAGCTCAGGATCTGCTCAATGCCCAGCTGCAAGTCAGCAAACTCGATGAGAAACTGCAGGCCAACACCCAAATCCAACGTCGACTGCTGTCGCAGCTCTCCGAATGGCTCGGCTCTGACTGGCTGAACACCCATCAATCCCTGACCACCAGCAACCGACTGCTTTGGCCACGTTTGAATGCCGCTCTCGCCAGTCAATCCAAGTCCAGTGGCAACCAACACTATACACTGCTCGCCCAGCACCCAATGGTGAAAATGGCCGACACCAGCATTGCCGTTGGCCAAACCCAAGTAGAGCTAGCCGAGCAAGCCTACCTGCCACAATTCGGCGTGGAGGTGATGTATGGCTACCGTCAGGCAAACAATATGCGTGGTGAGCCAGCCTCTGATTTGGTCAGTGCCTACCTGACCATGGACATCCCGCTGTTCACCGACAACCGCCAAGACAAAAACAAGGCGGCCGCCCAATATCAGGTCGGTGCGGCAAAATCACAAAAAGACCTGCTGCTGGCGCAAATGAACGCCAAGGTCAACGCCTTGCTGGTGGACAAACAAAACCTCGAACTTCGACTCGCCCGCTATCAGGACACCTTGCTCAGCCAAGCCAAGGCGAGGACCCAAGCTGTCGAGCGGGGCTACCAGAACAATACCGCCCAATTCAATGACGTGATTTCCGCCACCAGTGACGAGCTAAACCTGATTCTAGAACAGCAACGGCTAGTGACCGATCTCAGCATTGTAAAGAGCAACCTTGCTGCTTTGCTAAACCGCTTTGGCTACCAAGCCGCAGCACCGACTTTGCGCCCTGATACCCAACCCCATACCCAACACTAATGAACAAGGCAGAAACACTATGAAAAACGTACAGATAACAGCAGTAGCCCTGTTCGTTGGCGCCGCCATCGGGTTTGGCTCCCATTACTATCTCACCAGCCGCCAAGATGCCGATCTGACCACAGCCAACAACTCACAGGCATCGAATACCCATGAGCCTTTGTACTGGGTTGCTCCGATGGTTCCTAACTACAAGCGGGACAAACCGGGGAAATCACCAATGGGGATGGATCTGATCCCGGTCTACGCCGAGGACTCCGCGGGAAATAGCGACAAACCGGGCACTGTCACTATCGATCCGGCCGTCGAAAATAATCTCGGCGTTAAAACCGAGACCGTAAAACGGCAAACGCTTTCCCCGCGCATCGACACCGTAGGCTATGTCGCCTTTGACGAAAGCCAGCTATGGCAAACCAACGTCCGGGTAGCGGGCTGGGTTGAAAAACTCTTCATCAATGCCGTCGGCGAGAGTGTCAAAAAAGGCGATGTACTGTTTACCCTCTACTCACCGGAGCTTATCAAGGCGCAGGAAGAACTGCTCAATGCCTACCGGACCGGACGCACCGGGCTGACCAAAGGGGCAACCGAAAGACTGGTCACACTGGGCGTTGACCGCCATCAAATCAAGCAGATCCTCAAACGCGGCCGGGCTTCTCAGTCAATCGCTATCAAAGCTATCTCCGATGGTGTCATTGCCAGCCTCAACATCCGCGAAGGCGGCTATTTGTCACCGGCACAGGCAGTGATCAGCGCAAGTCCGCTGGATCATGTCTGGGTCGATGCCGAAGTTTTCGAGCGCCAAGGCCAATGGATGAAAGCCGGCAGCCCGGCCAGCATGACCCTAGATGCTATTCCGAACAAAACCTGGCAGGGGCAGATTGACTATGTCTACCCGATCCTTGATCCCAAAACCCGCACATTGCGGGTACGGCTGAAATTCGCCAACCCCAACGGTGACCTCAAACCAAACATGTTCGCCAATATTGCCCTTCAGCCCACCACGGACCATACGGTACTCACTGTTCCGCGCTCATCGGTGATCCGCTCCGGCGGGATGACCCGCGTTGTGCTGGCCGAAGGCAACGGGAAATACCGTTCAGCACGTATTGAAGTCGGCCGTGAAGCCGGTGAACGTATCGAAGTCCTCCAAGGGCTCAGCGAGACGGATCGTATCGTGACCTCGGCCCAATTCATGATTGACTCAGAATCAAGCCAGAGTGCCGACCTCTCGCGGATCAACGGTATTGAACCCCTAATCCAGCCTGATATCCAATGGGCCAGCGGTGAAATTACCGATGTCATGCAAGGACATCGAATGCTGACCATCAACCACCAACCTGTTCCTGCATGGAACTGGCCGGGCATGGTCATGAATTTTACCCTGAGCAAGGATCTTCAACTGACAGACACCGACTGGGCGACGCTGAAAAAAGGCCAGCCGATTGAATTTGAAATGCAAAAAGGCGCAAGCGGCCAATACGAAATCATCGATTACCGCTTGGGTTCTAAAACCCCCAACAGCAGCGAAGCGCCAGAGATCTGGATAGACGGAAAGATCACGCTGCTGATGGCCGATTTCGGCATGGTGACTATCAGCCATCAGGCCGTTGGTGACTGGCAGTGGCAGGCCGGCGAGATGAATTTCTCCGCCGCAGACGGTGTTGACCTCGCCCCCTTTGCCGAAGGGCAAGCAGTACGGGTGCTGATTAGCAAAAACGGTAGCGATTATGTCCTCAGACAGATCCAAGCCGTCGATATACCCAAAGCTGCCAATACCCCAAGAGCAACCAACGCACAGACTGGAGGCCAACAATGATCGGGGCGATTATCCGCTGGTCTATCAGCAACCGCTTTTTGGTACTGGTTGCCACCTTGGTGCTAACCCTTGGCGGCCTCTACAGCGTAAAGAACACACCGGTTGATGCCATCCCGGATCTCTCGGACGTTCAGGTTATTATCAAAACCAGTTATCCGGGACAAGCCCCGCAAGTGGTAGAAGATCAGGTGACCTACCCATTGACCACCGCGATGCTTGCCGTACCGGGAGCCGAAACGGTGCGGGGCTACTCGTTCTTCGGGGACTCATACGTCTATATCATTTTCAACGATGATACCGACATGTACTGGGCTCGTTCACGGGTGCTGGAATACCTCAGTCAAGTTGCTCCAAAGCTGCCACCGAGTGCCAAACCGACCCTCGGCCCCGATGCAACGGGCGTGGGCTGGGTATACAGCTACGTTCTGCAAGACAAAACCGGCAAGCATGACTTGGCCGAACTGCGCAGTTTGCAAGACTGGTTTTTGAAATATGAACTGCAAACCGTGGCTGGGGTCTCCGAAGTCGCGACCGTCGGCGGTATGGTCAAGCAGTATCAGGTGCAAATCGACCCGGCCAAACTGCGTGCCTACGATCTGACACTACAACAGGTCAATATGGCAATCCAAAACGGCAATCAGGAAACCGGCGCGTCGGTGATTGAGGTTGCTGAGGCCGAGCACATGGTGCGCACAACGGGCTACCTCACCAGTATCGAAGACATCCAGTCACTGCCTCTCAAAGTCACTGACAAGGGTACTCCTTTACTGCTGGGGGATATTGCCGATATCAATATCGGCCCGCAGATGCGCCGTGGGATCTCCGAATTCAATGGCGAAGGGGAAGCGGTCGGCGGGGTCATCGTCATGCGCTATGGCGAGAATGCCAGCGCGGTGATAGAGCGCGTCAAAACCAAACTGGCCGAATTACAGCGCGGCCTGCCTGACGGCGTCGACATCGTCGCCACCTACGACCGCTCAACCTTGATCGACAATGCGGTTGATAACCTTTGGCACAAACTCGCCGAAGAGTTCATTGTGGTTGCCCTTGTTTGCGCCCTGTTCCTGTTCCACATCCGCTCGTCGCTGGTGATCGCAATCAGCTTGCCGATTGGCATCCTGAGCGCGTTCATTGTCATGCACTGGCAGGGGATCAATGCCAATATCATGTCGCTGGGCGGTATCGCCATCGCCATTGGCGCGATGGTCGACGGGGCTATCGTGATGATAGAAAACGTCCACAAGCATATCGAACGCACCCCGCTCACGGACGAAAACCGCTGGCAGGTAATCGGCAAAGCCGCCGAGGAAGTCGGGGCTCCGCTGTTCTTCTCGCTGCTGATCATTACCTTGAGCTTCGTGCCGGTTTTTGCGCTGGAAGGACAGGAAGGCAAGATGTTCTCGCCGCTGGCTTTCACCAAGACCTATGCCATGGCTGCCGCCGCCGGATTAGCTATCACACTCGTTCCGGTACTGATGGGGTATTTCATCCGTGGCAACGTCATGCCCGAACATAAAAACCCAATCAACCGTGGCTTGGTCGCACTCTACCGCCCATTGCTGGGATTAAGCCTCAAATTTCCCAAAACCATGATCGGGCTGGCTATCGTGCTCATGGTATCGGCCTACTACCCTACCAGCAAGCTGGGCAGCGAGTTCATTCCACCTTTGGATGAGGGGGATCTGATGTACATGCCAACCACCTATCCGGGGATCTCCATCGGCAAGGCGCGCGAGCTATTGCAGCAGACCGACAAGCTGATCAAAACCGTACCGGAAGTCGAAACCGTTTGGGGCAAGATCGGTCGAGCGGAAACTGCCACCGATCCGGCACCGCTGACCATGATTGAAACGGTTATCCAGCTCAAGCCTCGCGAGCAATGGCGAAAAGGCGTAACAACCGAATCGCTGCGCAAGGAATTTGACGCGCTGATCCAGTTTCCGGGATTGACCAATGCCTGGGTAATGCCAATCAAAACCCGCATTGACATGCTGGCCACGGGGATTAAAACCCCAATCGGGATCAAGATCGCAGGGCCTGATCTCAAGGTTATTGAAAATATCGGCGCCCAGCTCGAACCTATCCTCAATACGGTTCACGGCACAACATCGGTCTATGCCGAGCGGGTTGCCGGCGGCCGCTATGTCACCATTGATATAAAACGCCGTGCCGCTGCCCGCTATGGCCTCAACATCAAGGATATCCAGCAGGTGATCTCCACCGCCGTCGGCGGGATGAACGTCGGTGAAACCATCGAAGGCTTGGAGCGCTATCCGATCAATGTCCGCTACCCGCAAGCATACCGCGACTCGGTGGAAAAATTGCAGGGCCTGCCACTGGTCACCCCCAATGGCGCCAGAATCGCTCTTGGTGATGTCGCCGATATCCGCTACGAAGACGGCCCGCCGATGATCAAAACCGAAAATGCCCGTCCTAACGGCTGGGTCTTCGTTGATATCGATGGCCGCGATCTGGGCTCGTACGTTGTCGACGCAAAACAAGTCGTTGCAAAACAGCTCCAGCTCCCGGCTGGCTATTCACTGGCATGGTCAGGCCAATATGAATACATGGAACGGGCCAAGGCTCGGCTGAATGTGGTTGTCCCTATCACCCTGTCGATCATCATGCTGCTGCTCTATCTCAGCTTCCGCCGGATCGGTGAAGTGCTGATTATTATGGGCACCCTGCCTCTTGCGATGGTCGGCGGGCTGTGGCTGATGCATGGCCTTGGCTACAACTTCTCCATCGCCGTCGGGGTTGGCTTCATCGCCCTTGCCGGGGTCGCGGTAGAGATCGGGGTCATTATGCTGGTCTACCTCAACCAAGCATGGGACGAGAAAAAACGCCAAGCCATCGCGGGCACATTATCGCTCGGCAACGATGAGCTCACCGACGCTATTCACGAAGGGGCCGGACTTCGCGTACGCCCGGTCATGATGACCGTACTCACCGTGATTATCGGCCTGATCCCCATTATGTATGGCGAGGGAACGGGCTCTGAGGTCATGCAGCGCATCGCTGCACCAATGATTGGCGGTATGGCCTCTGCCCTGCTGCTAACGCTGCTCGTGCTTCCGGCCATCTTCAAGTTATGGAAGCGCAAAGAAATCAAAGCATTCACCCATATCTAACCGACACCAGCCAGACCGTCCCTCATCCTCACTGAGGGGCGGCACTGAACATAAACAGATAAGATAATAAGGACTGTAGAATGAAAAAATCCCTAATCGCCCTAACCTTCACGCTATCATCGTCGCTTGCTATGGCTGACGGCAATATGGATCACTCGCACATGGACCACAGCGCGATGAACCACAAAAGCATGGATCACAGCCAAATGGATCATTCGAAAATGGATCACAGCAACATGATGAACATGTCAGCGGTAGGCATGCCAGCCCCCGGTGCCAAACCAGACAAGGTGGTTCATGTGCTTTTAAGTGACGACATGAAAATCCGTTTCAAAAAACATGTTGATATAAAACCCAACGATATCGTTCAGTTCGTAATAATGAACACGGGCAACATCGATCATGAATTTTCAATCGGATCGGCAACGGAGCAACTCGAACACCGCGAGATGATGCGAACCATGAAAGATCACCATAACCATGACAGTGGCAGCACGGTAACGGTAAAACCGGGCAAGGCCAAACAGCTGCTTTGGCACTTTCACGGTGACAAGAATGTTGAATTTGCCTGCAATATTCCCGGCCATGCGGAAGCCGGAATGGTGAAAAAAATCACGTTGTAGTGATGACTGAAAACGGAGTACCTCTTGTGCTCCGTTTTATCTCTTTCATTACGTCAAAAATACGAATTTATAGGGAATATATCAGCCTACTTGACGATATTAATACCTTATCTCGCCATCGTTAGAAGCACTTATCACATTTCTTTCAGCCCCCTAATTGCTTTCGATCACCGACCTCGGCATACTCGTCATCGAGATATCAAAGGCTGCAATAAAAAGGACTAGACGTTGTTATTTAAAATCCCATTGCTCATTATGCTTCTTTACTACCACACCCAAAGCCAAAATGCTCTGCGCTGTACTGTTTTTTGGTTCTTGGCCCTACTGGCACTGAGTAGCATGCAGTATTCATTCACCGCTGCATTATTCTTGCCGTTAACCATTTCATCGGTTATCGCTTTTGTGTATTTCACATTACTTGAAAGAATAGAAAATCTGCTGCTATGGTGGCTAACCATGATTGCCGGTGCCATTGCATTGCTTATTTTTTAACGGTGATACTTTCATTTATACGCCGAAACCACTCTATACAACAATCGCCATGTAATGGTTAAGTACATGAATATAAATGTGAAAAACCTCATCAACCGCATGAAAGACCCAATGTAATCACCCCATTTTTAGTGGCACCCTAAATTAGAGTTTTCCAAGTGTTCTGACTTAGCCAGGTATTCCCATGGAGTCAGATCATTTAACGCACGGTGTGGTCGTTCATCATTTGTAGTGGCTCATACACGATCTTACATATTCACTGGTAAGTCACGACTAGATCGTACAGTCGGTCTGCTGGCAGCATAACTCATAACTGGACAGAAATGAGTTGTCACCCGTGCCCGCAGTCGCCTGCATCGGATAACTTTAGTTTGGGGAAAATGAAGTAGACGGCTTTGTTGTTCGAGAGTATTGGCTGCTGATGCAGCCAAAAAGAATACTATGGTCTATTAACCCCAAATAGGACATATCTGTTATACGTTTTTTGAACCTACATATATACCACTGGCATGGGATGCGCATTCGTAACGTTTAATGTTTGTTATTATGTACTTTATACTTTCTTCGTCGTCACCTAAACCTTTGGATATCCGAACCATAAAGTACACGATCCGAGACCATGCTTTGAAGTGACCATCCGTTAATTCAGATGCTACTGGTAGCAAGTTACCAAAAGTGTTTAAATCAATGTCGCATTGAGAACGGATTGCGTCAATCTCTTGAGTAGCTAAGCCATTTTCTTTGATAAAGTCGAACAAATTATCTAAATACTCAATATTATCATGATGCTCTTCACCATAAAAATTACCCACACGATACTTACGTGGCAAATTTTTAAACCCGTGTCGTAAAAAGAATATTAGGTACTCGCGTAAACGCTTTTCTTTGACAATTAAAAGCTGTATTCGGTTTTGCTCCTGCCAACGGTCAACAATGAATAATATAATACATAGTTCAATCAACATTCCTGTTAGCTCTGGAAGGAGGTTTCCCGAGAAATAATCGAAAGGAATATTAATATAGAACCCAACTTGGATACATACAAGTAGCAGGATAAAAATTACTATGGTAAACGTCCCCTGCTTAGTGTTTCCTGGCATCCAACCCATTATTTTACTTACCTATACCCACACACAAACATTTATCCATATAAAAATATCACATATTTAAACGAAGCTTCAAGAAAGCTACTAGATGTACTAAACAAAATATAAATCTAGAAATTAAATCATCCAACTGTGATTGCTAGCACCAACATATGGCTTTAAATTTTTCACTAAAGCTTAGAGGGTTAAGAACCTACTTTATCCCTCTAAGCATAAGTAGATTTTGTGTTTATATCTTGAAGAATTTGTTGTCCTGAGACAGTTCAAGGATGATGAAATCCTTGTATTTTGTGTAATCTTGCTCAACAAGCTTATCAGATAACATAGAAACAATGTGTTGTCCTGATAGTTGAATTGACACATCAAACATTTTACGAACATGCTGTATGTCGATTTCATCAATCGAATCATGTAAGACAAAGTTAGGTCTTAATGCTTGTTGGTCACAAACAGTCTTGATGTATGCTAAATCAAATGTAACAACTTCCAGTCTTTTTAATCCACCCTCGTTGTTTGATTCTACGTCGTCGACATGTGGCGAGCATTCTCCCTTTTCTTGGTCTAAATGAAGACTGAAGTTGTACTCAACTCCGTAGAAATCGCGAGTGTAGTCTTTGAAGTTTTCAATATACTTTTCTTCAAAAGAGGTTACGTTGTTTAGCTCAGTTTCAAGCTCACCAGCTAATTCAGTTAAGCTTTGTCTCTCAAGTATTAGCTTTGAGTCGATATCATCCTTTTTGTCGATTATGGCTATTAGTTTGGCTAACTCTTTATCAAGCTTACCAATTTCCTTCATCGTGTCAGATATCTCTTCCATTTTCTTTTTCGATTTTAGTTCATCGAATAGGCTCTGCTTCTGAATTTTTAATTGGCCGAATTTGATAGTAGCTTTTTCATGTTGCTCTTGCAATTTATCTAGTCCATGCGACACAAACTCTCGTTTCGTGCTCAACAGATGGTCATGAAAATCGAGTGCTTGCTGATAATCTTCAAGAGTAGATTCAATCTTTACAGAAGCATACTCGTAGATAGTACGTAGTTCATCGAGCAAATGATGCTGCTCACTAGTCTTTAGTATTTCATTGGTCTTAATAATGTTCTTGATTTTTAAATCTAAAGAAAGAATCTGGTCAGAAATTAAGTTCTGCTTGTCATCTATCGTGTTGATTTTTGATACGATTTCTAGCTTATCAATGCCTTTTTCTGACGATGATAAAGACTTTTCTAATTTAGCTATTTCTTTTTTTATTTTAGAGACCGAGCCGACGATCTTGTCTTGTGAAATGACACTATTAAAGGCCTTTAGGTTTTTATTATAACCCTTGATGGTGGTCTTTAGTCTGTGGACTTTACTGAGTATCTCAGTGTCATCAAAGTTAAACAGATACAGAAAAACCGTATTGATATCGGATTTACTAACGTTCCTACCGTTGTCAAAGTTAACAGTCTTTGTCATACGGTGTTGTGTTGTTCTGAAGAACTTCGGAGCAAGCTTTCTGATTGTTGGTTTAGCTGAGTAGACGTTGAAAATACTGCCCATAATATGCGCGATGTATTCTTTGCTTGTTACTTCTTGTCCATTCAAAATGTAGTTTTGCAGTGCAGTATCAGTAGATAGTCTGCGCTTAATAACACTGTACTGATTGTTTAGACCAAGGTACTCAAGCGATACGTATACTTCACTGTTTGTGAAAAGCTGTTCAATCTCTTGCTTTGGTGTTTGAAACTCATCATCAATGTAGATTGGACTAATTGAGCTATCAAACAAGTAGTCGAGAATTCGACCTAAAGTCGACTTACCAACGCTGTTACCAGGTGCGTCAGAGTTCTTTTTACTCGTGATGATGTTTAAGTTGTCTAAAAACGGTATCTCTCGTGTTTCTACACCGTCGATCTCTAAGAGAAATCTAAGTAGCTTCATTGATAAAAACCTCTTTGCTATCGTAGCCAATAGCAGAAATGATATACAGCCAATCCAACGCTAGAATTATGTGGTCTACGGACACAGAAAGCTCTTTAGTGCCGACTTTCATTAGCTGTGTGATCGTCATACGCTTTCTTTTGCGCTCATGAAGCTTTTTCAAGATAAAGCCACCTATGTAGAGCACATTCATCTCTGGGTGAGAGCCTTTAGTTGGTAGCATTGTTAGGATTCTCCAGTACGCAGCATTCAACAAAACCATGTGCAACAACTACGTTTAGCCCAATTTCTACTTGTTCTTTGTATTGAGTTACATTAGCTGAGCTATACACAAACTTTCTGAGTTGCTTGATAACATCGCTTATGATGTCGTCTGCGTGCTGCCGTACTTGCTCTATGTCGGGTTCAAAAGAGTCAATGTCATACTTATCTAATGAATTACAGTACATTTCATTAAGCAATTCCATTGCTGTTTGTTTTCCATTGATTATGTTTTGTTCTGCAAGAGTGTAGGCTTTTTCAATATGGGATGAATACGATTTGTACTGCAAGACAATACGACGCTTAGTCTTGAGCATGTTGTGGTTTATCTTCGTAATAACATTTGCGGGAAACGACCGATCAGTTCGATCGATTCTCACGTTGGCAGATGCAATATCACCAATGATAATGTTAATAATAGAGTCAACGTTATTTTCTGGAGACTCTACGTTGTAGAAGTCCCCTTCAATGTTTTGAATATCAAATCTTGTTTCACACATAGACAAGCCTAGAACTCTTATTTGTTGTAAACAAAGTCGCCTTTGATTACACCTTGGTTAAAGTTGGTCTGGCCGTTCTGATGCACTTCTTGATAGTTATCGTGGATATCGTTCTTTTCGAGTTCGACGATCTTCTGTTCTAGAGTAGTGTTTTGAACTTGTAATGCATTGTATGAAACTTCCAACGATTCGAACTTTTGTTGTAGCGTACTGTTTTCGACCTTTAGTTCTTTGTGATGAATGCTTAGATTATCGAATTTCTGCGTAATTTTAGTCACGTTGCTTTTTTGAACAAAAGCATAAACACAGCTAACAACAGTACAGATCCAAGCGATAGCTACGAAAAGTGGGGTAGCAAAGATTTCCATTTTTATCTCAACATCTAGACATATGAGCCGTGTATTGTACAGTTCATATGCATTTAGTACCACTAAAAGACGTGTAAATTACTAATAACTATCAAGTAGTCATTTCCAGTCACCAAACTGCTTAACGCCGAGGCAAAATTATGTCGACACTTTGGTAGTTTGCTTTTTTGGTGTGTAGATTATGACTAAAGTGCCGATTTATCAGTGAAATTGCTCGCTTAAAGTATTTCTACACACCTCACCGATGGGCATTAGATTATCTATCGAAAACTCTTGGCGAGAGTCTGATGACATTAGCTTTTTCCAACACGAAAAAGGGGCAAAGACGCCTTAGCTCAATCTCGCGACTTACCGAATCCCCCACACATAACAACCAACAGAGCGCGCAGAAATCAACCGCCACAAAGATCAAAGCACAACCAAAGCGATATCGTACAACCCATCTTGTTCTTATATTGTGCAACTGATGCTTGTGTTTCAGATTTTCCCTTTACAGTTCAGAGCTGAAACCATACTATACGCCGCATGGAGAGATGGCTGAGTGGTTGAAAGCACCGGTCTTGAAAACCGGCATACGTTTATAGCGTATCTAGGGTTCAAATCCCTATCTCTCCGCCACATTCAAGAAAGCCGACTTAACTGTCGGCTTTTTTATATCTGAATTTTGTGACAATCAGATAGGGTGCAGAACCCTAGACAGGGTTCAACCTCTGTAATGTCATTTAGGCGAAGCAAAAGCACATTGCCCGTGCCGAAGGCGCGAAAAGGCAATAGCCCGAAGGGCGCGAGCCTGCGAACAGTAAATCCCTAGTCGTGTGCGACCCCAGCTCTGCCACATTCAAGAAAGCCGACTTAACTGTCGGCTTTTTTATATCTGAATTCTGTAACAATCCGATAGGGTGAACCCTCGTCAGGGTTCACCCACCAGCATGGCAATATTGCCGGGGCGTCTTGCCTGTCTGCTGTTTGAAAAACGCAATAAAGGCACTATCGCTCGAAAAACCCAGTTGATATGCCACGTCGTTAACCTGCGAGCCACCAGCAAGGCGTAAGATCGCTTGTTGCAAACGCCATTGCTGACGCCAATCTTGATATGACATGCCCGTCTCTTTAATAAAAATACGGCTGATGGTTTTGCTGCTGGCCCCAACCTGCTCACTCAATACGTTGAGAAGCGGTGCTATCCCCTCTCCCTCTACCAATGACGCCAACCAAGTGGTCAAGCGCCGGTCTGTCGGCATAGAAAGAACAAGCCGCTTTTCGCGGGCCAAGGCCAGCTCTTCGAAAAATAGCGCATGGGTATTTTGCATTTCTGCATTCGGTTTATCCCAGCACCAAAATGACATCCGCTCAATCAGCGCCTGAAGCAAAGGCGTTACCTCGATGATTTTTACCCGGTTCTCGAGATGCGCAGTCAGGTGAGGTGCAAAATAGAGAGAGCGATATTCAACAACCTGTCGCATCTCAGCACAGTGTTCCACGGCGGCGGGGATCCATGCCGCCCGCGTCGGGGGCAATACGCACCGCATGCCATCTAGCGTAATAGTCATGCACCCTTGGGGAGCATAAAGCAGCTGCGCCTTTTGATGCTGGTGCATCCCTGAATCATGCCGACCAACCCGCGCCGCAATACCGATTACGTCTGCGGCTAGCATATCGACATTGAACGGGGTTCTTTCATCTATCAGTGCCATTGTCTCTATCTTGATGTTCTTGCTTTTTATTCGCCGAGTGAGGCGATATCGAATATCCGTCAACGATACCTTAGAAAGCACCTTATACCCAAGCTGCCGCCCCACCCCAAGCTACCGTACAGGTTCAATAGTTCGGCAACAACTCGCATTTACTTCATACCAGAGTGACAACACACTCGCGAAACACGCTATCCGTAGCGAAGACGGTCGGCATTGCGTTGACTTGGTTGGAAAAGGTTGCTGATATATTCCGATAATTCATCAGCAAGGTTGCCCAGAAAAAGAAAGACAAACCATAACCTTGCCGCAAGGGAATCTCTACTCGTTATGGATAACATCTCTCTTTGCTTTTCCTTCTCTGAATTCGCCCCACTTGCCGAACATATCACCCAATGCTTGAATCAATCAGCAACGCTTCAGCAATGCGGGCTCACGGCACGACACGTTGCTTTTGCATCCCCAAAAACAGAAAAACGCGAACACGATGCAGAGTATTGCCGTTATCTGGTGTGCCTGTTCGGGCAAGAGATAAATAGCAAGGCCAACAAAAACGATCTCCGCATGATTCATAAGATTGAATCGGCTCTTGAAGCCGGCGCGGATATCTTTGTGTTCATCATTGGCTCACAGAGCGATGATGACTCGCCTTTGCCTGCTGAACTTGAACAGCTCTATAAGTATCACCCCAACTGTATAAGTTTTGAAACTGTCACCTCCGTGGATCATGATGCCATCGCCCAGCATATTGCCCATAAGATTGAGGATGATATATGGCAGACTCTGGGAGAAAAAGGTCAACTCTCCCATACCTTGGATCTGCTCCATATACCGGGTTTTCCACGCCATCAACTCAAACTGCTGCCAACGGAGATCCGTAAACAACTTACCCTTATCTACCAACCTGGGGATCCCCGTACTGCTCATAGTCCAGATGCAGCAAACCTTGCCCAACGCAAACGGTGGGCATACCAAAGCCTTGCCTATGGCCACCAAGATCAGGCAATCAAAAACCTTCAAAAGGCAAACAACGAGTTTGGCTCTGATTTATTCAGTTGCTTTTGGCTTAGCCGGCTCTTTGCCCTTTACGGGACACGGACAGAGCACTGGCAAAGCAGCCAACAGCATGCCGAGTTGTTGAAAAAGAGACTTCCCGAAGAAGCCTCTCTTCTTTTGTCGTTGAACTTAACCCATCTCGGCCGTGCATACAGTTTCCAGCAGGACTATGGCAATGCCGAGGCGTGTTTTCACCAGGCAATAGCAACATATCAAACATACGAATCACTCGAATACCTTGCCGAAGCCTATTTGATGCAAGGCGAGAGTGGCCATAATAATGAGTGGCGAGAAAAAGCGGTCGACACCCTAACCTCACTGTTACAACTCAGGCTATCCCATTACGTACTTACCGC
The DNA here is from genome assembly GCF_001029445.1 of Photobacterium aquae. Lineage (GTDB taxonomy): Bacteria > Pseudomonadota > Gammaproteobacteria > Enterobacterales > Vibrionaceae > Photobacterium > Photobacterium aquae. The sequence goes on along the minus strand of NZ_LDOT01000023.1, from coordinate 95,745 downwards.
CGAACGCTTCATTGATAAATATCCCAAAGCCTTTAGTCAGGTAAACCATGAAATAACGCTCAAAATAGATAGCTTTCATCACCGCGCCTATATGGTACTCGCGGATAATCAATCTTGGTCAAAGCAGCACCTTGGGCTAGCTTTACCCGCCTTACCGCCGTTATCCCATGACGTCACGCTATTGCAGCGAAGCTATGTCGCATCGCACTACATTTGGCAAAACTATCGCACACTGCGGATGGCATCATCCCAGCTAGAAACCCGCTTTCACCAATATAGCAAGCGGCAGGCCGAGGTTAATGCCGACAAAGAACGCCATGACAAAGACTACAACCTGCAGACGGCAACATTGAGCGAAGCGCTCGCCTGCCTGAAGGTACGCAAAGAGCAATTCCAAGAATTCAGCCATGCCAAGACACAAGGTAATCTTGCCTGCCGCCGCCTCACACAGGGCAACGTGGTAAGCATTGCATCAATCGTTGCGATGGGAATTGGTTTTGGCTATTCGACAGAGCTCGGAACGGCTGGTGTATTCGGTGTGCTATTGGCACTTGGTCTTCGTGAAAAACTACGGCGCAAACGCCAATCCACTGCACAAAAGCTCCACAAAATTGCCACTCATATCAAAACCATCAACAAATCATTGGAACACTCTTTGGAAGATGCCAAAGGCAATATCGTGCAAGCTAAGTGGAAATCCATGCTCTCTGCCCTGTTGCCCGACATCGAGAAAATCCGCAGCTCTGATGTGGCTGATGCAGAGGCACAGCTCAACCGTAGCTACGAATCGCAAACGGCTGATTTCAATAAGCACCTTCGGGTATGTAACAGCGAGCTTTATCTCCTTGGCCAGTTAATGCGCGAGTGGTTAGCTAAAGCTAACAATTACGAGCAGCATTTCATTTCGGCCTATGAGGGGCAATACAGCCACCTAACCCGGCAAAAAAGCGGTTTTGAACTAACCGACAAGAAAATACTGGGCAGCGACAGGCTTGAAGATACCAACGCCACTATCAGCGGTCGCCTTCTGACTGGCAAAGCCATCCATACCGATGGCGATCGCCTTGCCGCTTGGTTTGATAACCCGCTACAAGCCCATGCACTCATCGCCCTGAAAGATCTGGATGCACCTTTAACTACGCTGCAAGAAAGTGAATCAGCAGAAATTGAGCCAATCAACGAGAGTGAAGAATCACTCACACAGAACGAATTAACTTAGGGTAGCTTGGGGATATTATGGGTAAACTTTTATTATTAGTCGCTTTAGTGGTCGTTGTCTTTTTGGCAAACCGGCCAGATAAAATGCCGACGGAATACTTGAATGTCTATAGCGAACAACCGTTCAATGACGGGAAAAAGATCGTCGGCGGCCCTTGCTTGGGGGAAAAATGCCTAACGGTATATGTCGCCCCTTGGTGTTCAACTTGCCATGCGCTCAATCCAATGATCATCTCTTTGGTAAACCAATTGGAATCCGAAGGGATCAGCGTAAATGTTGTCGTCGGCAAAGATAGCATCAATGAAGTAGAGTCTTATGCGAAAAAATACCCTTTCGATGTACTCACAGATCATGATGGGCGCTTTTACCGCAAAGCGAAACTAAAAGGGGTGCCCTATTTCGCGGTAACCAACGTTCGTGGAGAAATCATCAATGACTACTTTGGCGGCTATACCGATGCCGATGTTATGAGGGATAAACTCGACATCTAATCGTCATTTCCCCAGTTACAGCTTATTGGTGTTCAGAACAAAAAAGTAACTGGGGTATAACGGCCAAATTAATCATATTCATAAATTACAAATTTATTTATAATACTTAATGATAAAATATCATTAAGGAGCTCTCTTGAACAATACTTGGAAACCTAAAGGGTGGATTGCTATTCTCTTTGGGCTATTTTTGCAGCCATTTGCGTTTTTATATGTAAACAATATTTTATTTTTTACTATTTACTTTTTCCTCTTTGTCGGGATAGCGATTACTCATGCACCGCTTCTTCTCATTTTAGTGTTCGTTTGTCCGGCGCATGCATTTTGGTTAGCACGAAAATATAATACCAACAAAAAAAGAATGTGGTATGCCAATGGGTGGAGAACATTATTATGTGCCGTCTTCACCTCTGCATTAATTCTATCTTTCAGAACTTTTTTCTTTGATTTTTTCCAAATACCAGCCAGTTCAATGTTTCCCACTCTAAACCCTGGCAACCATGTTATGGTTAACAAGTGGGGATACAAACTCTCCCCAGAGAACACGGCAGCAACTCTCAAAAGAGGAGAGATCATCGTATTCTCATATCCGCCAAAACCTGAAATCACTTACCTAAAACGTATCATCGGCCTGCCAGGCGATACCATCGTCTATAGAGATAAAAACATTTACTTAAAAAAGGCGTGTCATAACAACTCAGCAGAGTGTTCTGATTTCGAACTATTACCCAAAGAGAAATCACAACAAATCGATGATATAAACTCGCTGTATATTGAAAATAACGGTTCGGAGCAGTACCAGATCCTATTAAATAGCTCCCGAAGAGATCTGACTAATCGCTACTTTGCACCAAACACCCCACAACATGAAGGATGGACAGTACCTGATGGCCACTTCTTTGTGATGGGAGATAACCGAGACAACAGTGCAGATAGCCGTTACTGGGGATTTGTTCCGCAACAAAATATTATAGGAACGGTTATTTATAACTGGTAATACCGCGAAAAAAAGCCCCATTAGGGGCTTTTTTACTGTTTCAATAATAACGCTTATTCTTGCCAGCGTTTGAAAATAATCGAGGTATTAATCCCACCGAATGCGAAATTGTTGCTCATCATATACTGGCAATCAATCTCACGGCCTTCACCCCGGATATAGTCCAAGTTACCGCAACGATCATCGATCTCGTCCAGATTCAATGTCGGGTTAAACCAACCAGCATGCATCATCTCTAGGCCCAGCCATGCTTCGATAGCACCACACGCGCCCAAAGTATGGCCGAAATAGCTCTTCAGCGAGCTAATTGGCGCATTATCACCGAAGATATTGGCAGTAGCGTTAGTTTCGGCGATATCCCCTTTTTCTGTCGCTGTACCGTGGGCAGAAATATAGTCAATGGCTTGCGCTGGCAAATTGGCATCCCTAAGCGCCATTTCCATACACCGCTGCATGGTTTCCATTGTCGGCTGGGTAACATGGCTAGCATCGCAGTTGCTGGCAAAGCCAACAATTTCCGCGTAGATTTTAGCACCTCGTGCAACCGCATGCTCGTAATCCTCAAGCACCAAGGTTGCCGCCCCTTCACCGATCACCAAGCCATCACGATCACTATCGAACGGACGCGGCGTGGCCTTCGGGGTGTCATTTTTCAAACTGGTTGCAAAAAGGGTATCGAACACCGCCGATTCTGTCGGGCAAAGCTCTTCTGCGCCACCAGCAACCATCACCGCCTGATAGCCGTGCTTGATCGCCTCATACGCATAACCAATTGCCTGACTGCCTGATGTACATGCACTGCTGGTTGGAATCACCCGCCCACGCAAGCCAAAGAACAGGCCAACGTTAACCGCCGTTGTATGCGGCATCATCTGAACATAAGTCGTCGCAGTAATGGCTCTAGTATCTTTTTCATTGAGCATCACGCCAAATGCACCAATTGCCGGGGTACTTCCCGTTGATGAGCCGTATGCAATACCCGTTGAACCATCGTTCAGCACTTCACTACCCAATAAGCCACTTTGGGCCAACGCATTTTCCGTAGCCACTGTCGACAGCCGGGAGACACGCCCCATGCCCCGAACCTGCTTGCGGGTATAGTGCGAAGGCAGCTCGAAGTTCTCTATCGGGGATGCCAGCTTAGTATTGAGGCCATTGAATTCTTCATAGCTCTGCATATACTGGATCGCGTTTTCACACGCACGCAACTTCGGTTCGACCGTTTGCCAATCATTACCGAACGCTGTCACACCTGACATTCCAGTAACAACAACACGACGACTCATATCAAACCTCCATTAACAGAAATAACCTGACGGGTAACATAACCTGCAATATCCGACATCAAGTAGCTTACCAAACCCGCTACCTCTTCCGGCTCACCCATACGGCGAAGCGGCACCTGCGGCAACGCATGCTCTTTGACATGCTCATCAACCATTCCGGTATCAATCAAGCCCGGTGCAACACAGTTAACGGTAATTTTACGCTTGGCCAACTCAAGAGCCAGTGCCTTGGTGGCACCAATAACCCCGGCCTTTGCTGCACTGTAATTAGTCTGGCCTCGGTTCCCCATCATGCCGGATACCGATGCAAGGGTCACAATGCGTCCCCCTTTGCGCAGTTTTACCATCGGCATGACGCATGGGTGCAACACGTTGTAAAAACTATCGAGATTGGTATGGATCACGCCATCCCACTCTTCCTCGGTCATAGCAGGAAATGCCGTGTCACGGGTGATGCCAGCATTGCTCACGACACCGTAATAAGCGCCATGCTCGGCAATATCAGCTTCTAGCACCTCGCGGCACTGCGCCCGATCGCTAATATCAAATTGAATCAAGCGGCCTTGGCCGCCAATGCTTTCAATGTCATTCAGGGTTGCCTGCGCCCCTGCCGCATCACTCATGTAGTGGACCGCGATAGTAAACCCATCTGCAGCAAGTTGTTTGGCAATCGCACGGCCAATGCCTTTGCTTGCCCCTGTCACTAGTACCTGTCGCATCATCGCTGTTCCTACTTAAGCATTTCGTCTAATTTGTCTTGGGAGGGTACAAAAACGTTCAACTGACTGGTTGCCAAAAGCGTACCATTTTGCTCAATTCGACAACTAAATACCGCCATCCCATTGTTTTCCATTACTTTCTCGCCATAAACATCAAGCATTACATCACAGTCAAACTGGTGGCAATGGGCTTGATAACGTCGGCTACCCAATAAAAAGCCTATCGGTGACACCTCGCCTTTGAGCCACGCATGATAGCCAGACCAGCCCCCGATTGTCTGAGCCATATATTCGATCCCAACATAACCGGGAACGCCATTTTTTGCCTCGTCGAAAAACAAGTCGGTACGGCTTGGCGTCACTCGACAATGAACTGTCAGCTCATCCACAGCCACGAGCTCGTCAACCAAAATCATCGGTTGCTCATGGGGGATTAACTGGTGAAGGTGTGGAATGTTAGTCATTGGCGTACCCAAAAATTAAACTGATATTATTACCGCCGAACGCGAATGAATTACTGAGGATGGCATTTTTCGCTAACACCGTACCTTCTGCCACTAGCTGGATAGGTGCCAATTCAGGATCAACCTCGCCATCATTGGTCTGAACCGGTAACAGCAGCCCATAGCGCAGGATATGCCAGCAAATTGCCGCCTCAACGGCGCTGGCAGCCCCAAGAGTATGCCCGGTCATCGGTTTGGTTGAGCTTACCGGCACCCTATCAGCAAATACTTGGCAGATCGCCTTGGATTCCATTGCATCATTTAAGGGGGTGGCTGTACCGTGGGCATTGATATAACCAATGTCATCTGCTGTCATGCCAGCATCGGCAAGGGCTTTTTGCATCGCTTCCACCGCCCCCTTACCTTCAGGATGGGGCGCTGAAATATGGTGAGCATCGGAGCTGTCTCCGGCACCTAACAAGGCGATTCGTGGGCCTTGCTCTTCAGAGTCTTCTGCCGCCAAAGAAAGCAACATAAATGCCGCCGCCTCGCCGATATTGATGCCATTGCGGTTTGCGCTAAAAGGGTTACACAACGAAGAAGAAAGCGCTTCCAGACCATTAAAACCATTTAGAGTCAGCTGGCAAATCGAGTCTGCACCACCCACAATCACCGCGTCAGCCAGCCCGGCTTTCAGCAAACGACGCGCAGAGAGAAAAACCCGACCGCTCGACGAGCAGGCGGTTGAAACCGTATACGCCGGCCCCTCTAAGCCAAAATAGTCAGCAATAAACTCACCGAGATTCCCCACTTCCTGAACCTGATAATGGTAATGATTGGGAAACTCGCCGCTCTTGAGCTGCTCCGACAATGCCAATTCACCATCGGCAATACCCGATGTGCTGGTACCGACCACGACCGCTACACGATCTGCGCCATACTTGGCGACCGCACGGGTGACATTCTCTTCGATTTGCGCCAACGCACTCATCGCCAAGCGATTATTGCGAGTGTCATATTGTTTCAGCCTCTCCGGCATTGATGGCAGCGACGATGTCACCTCGCCAATCACCGTCTCTCCCCCATTATTCAGACGATTTGAGACAAGGTGCATATCAGGTGAACAACCTAGGCCAAGGCGGTGATGAATGGTATGCACATCGATACCTAGCGCCGAGTTAAACCCGCATCCATGTATGTACACAGGTGATGGATATTTAGTATTCATAGTCTCAGTCATTACCTTGTTCTACGTTATTCTGACTGTAAGTTAATGTTTTTATAGAAATAACATATCCCAACTGCATGTTCTTAAAAATAATTTCACCGTCAAGGTGCGGTACTGCCCGATATTGGATATCAATCACAACCTGCTGGTTGCTATCAAGCAACTGGCGACGTCCCTGCGTATCAACCAAGGACATCCCCTGTACAGCCAGTAACGGCTGCCACGCTTCTACCGGCCACAGTGTCAGCATGATATTAAATAGCACCTGTTCGGGTTGCGGCAGGCTTGCCGCGAGTCCCGGCATTATATAACTGTCAAACCGATGATCTTGGTAGGCCAGGCTAAACAGCCTCGTTCCCCAAGATGAAAACCCAGCCAAGACGATTTTTTCAGGTGTCACTTCCAGCTGTACTGGCAGCTGATGCGTTTCTTCCTGCCAAGTCGCCGTGATCAATTGGCTGGCCGTCAAATTGGCACCATACTGAAAGGGCTGCGGCAAAACAACGGACTTGCCCGCAACCACTTCCACCTTATTGGCGACCACGGCCGTATCGGTTTCCAGCTCCGACACCGTTTCTGATGATAACAAACCGCACCCTGATAGCCACAGTGGCAAACCAATAATGATTGCCTTCAACACGCTGTGCTTGTTCATACTTTCTCCATCACGGCTGTTGCTCCCGCCGTATCTTCGCCGACCACGCGATCCCGGGCGAGTGGTGCCAATAACCATGCGGTTAGTATCCCTGTCAGCACCGTCACCCCAAAACTGTGTATCGCCTGCGTTGCGCTGAGAGACAACAACCCAAAAGACAATATTGTCGTTACCGCAGACAAGGTAATCGCCAGCAAGGTTGTCTGCCCCTGCGAGCGCTCGGCAAAGAACAGCGAATAGTCAATGCCAATCCCTAGGATCAAAAACAGCCCCAGCAAGTTGAATAGATTAAGCGGCACACCGGTAAATCCCGCAATTCCCACCCCAACAACACATGCAATTGCCGGCGCTGAAATCACACGGATCCCCTTGACGACACCATAACGCCAAAAAAGGATCAGCAGGATCCCCAACGCCGCCAAAGCAAATAGCTCTGTGACATGTTGCCGGTAGATCCCAAATAGCGACGACACCTCTCGCGCTTTATCCAGATATAGGACATTCGGTTGGGAAGCCGCATAACTGATAATCACGTCTGGCTGAGTAACGCCCTTGAGCAAAATCACCGAGGCAAACAGATCACCCTGCTTACCCAGCCACAAAAAACGCAGGGGAGCCGAAGCCGGTGAACGTAAAAAATCATCCATCGTAAGCGGTTTAAAATCTGCTTTGAACTCCACGGTTTTCTGCAGTCCCAGACTGTTGGCAAGCTGAGATCCATACTGCTGGTAGAGGTTGCTGACCAACTGATAATTTTCTTCCTGCCATTTTGCCGACGGCACATACTGGGCAAGGCTCTGATAACCCGCTAATGCTGGATGCTTATCCCGCACCATACCATCAAGCGATTGGCCTACCCGCTCAAGCGCCTGCAAAAGTTGCTCTGGCTTATTGCCTGTCACCAACAACATCTGCTGGCCGCCATCCATGCCAGTGATGGCCTTGACCGATTGCTCCTGCTGCTTCAGATCGGCAGGCAGCGCCTGCAACTGGCGGATATCATCATCATAACCGGCCCGAAATGTCCCTAGCACTGATATCGCTACACAAAAAACAGGCAGTGCGATACGCACGCTTGGTCGTTGCCAGATAGCCAGCCATGCCGCCATCGCCCCACGAAGTGGCAGCAACCTGTCACCACCAGACTTGGCGGCAAGGATAGGATACCAACAAACTACCGTTGCATAAGCTGCGACCAAACCCACCGCAGAAAAGAGGGATAGCTGCTGCAAGCCGGGAAATGGCGCTGCCATCATGCACAAATAGCCGACAAGGCTCATCAGCATACCCAGCGTGATGGCGACAAAAATTTGGGACAATCCCTTATTCGCCTGCCACTGTTTGCCAGCAGCCAGTCGCTCGGTAAGAAAATGCAGCGAATAGTCGATCGAAACCCCGATCAGACTGGCACCGAACACCAAACTGAACAAATGGATCTTACCAAAGATGGCAACCGTCGTCGCCAAGGCGACCAACAAGCCACAGCCTATCGATAACAAAGACAAGACCAATGGCAACGGGCTGCGAAAGACAACCACCAGCAACAGTACCACTCCGATGAGCGAGCCCACCCCGATAGTACTGATTTCTGACTTGGCGCTGTTAGTGCCATGGGCGGCATAGTAGATAACGCCGGTATGCAGCAGGCTCACCTCGAACTGGCTTTCAATGGAATGCTCGATGGCAGCCAATTCCGGAAGCTTGGCCTGCAACTCTGGGCTATAGGCGGATCCTGATAGATCTGCCGTGATCAACAGATAATGCTTACCTTGGTAATCTGTCGTCAGAAATCCCTGTTCTATCCGCACATTGCCACTTCGCTTGCCCAACTCACCAAGATAACCGCGAAACAGCAAAAACGGATCGGAGGCCAGCTCCTGCCCCGTCACCCCGGAGAACGGATTGTAAAGCGCCTGCAAGACTGCCTGCACACGCTGTTCGGGCGTATTTTCCAGCTGGTTTCTCTGCTCTGTCGTCAACAACTGCGCACGATGCGGGAAGTACAGTTTCCCCCAAGCCTGCTGTTGAGATTCACTGACCGTCGAGGTCACTTGCTTAAACAAGCCAATGGAAGCGATTTGCTGTGAAAATTCACGACCAGCCTCAAACAAGTGTGACTTGTCGTTACTGCCAACTACAAATATAACCTTGTCGCTCAAGCTACCGGCAATTTGCTTAAACGCCGCATCAGCTAAGGGTTGCTGCTGATTGGCAGGCAGCAGCGCAAGGATATTAGTTTCAATCGGCAGCGGCCGATCAGAGAGGAACTGCTTACCCAAAAGCAGTAAGGTCGCCAGCATGATGATCAGCCAGCAGACCGCACGTTTAGAAATCAAAAGCACGTTGTTCGTCTTTGGTCAATGTATTCGGCAGGGCAGACTGGTTGGTAAAACTCAATACGGTAATATCACCGCGCTTTTCGGTTAGGACCAAACGATCAATGAAATCATGCCCTTCGAGCTCAATCGAGGTAAATACCGCATTTAACGGTGCAGTTTTGGGCGTCAAGACCAAATGCCACTGCTGTTTGCCAACGCTCTCTGTCACGGCGCTCTCAGCAGAACCTTTGAATGTCAGTTCAAACTGCTCGCTCAACTGAGCGGTTTCCCCACGGAAAAGATCGAGGAACAGATGACTAAAATAAAACACCATCGGATTTTGCTCGGCAGCCATGACCTCTGGCGCAGCGCCACCAAAGGATTGACTGAGCTTGTCTTGGGTCAGTACCAGAGATACGGGAAACGGCTGGGTCTGCTGCCAGTGTAAACCGTACTCTTTGGCCAAAACAAAATGCCCCGATGACACCAAGGGGGCACTGAACATCTCCATCTTACGCTCTTGCTCGAAATCCCCTCTCACCACCGGATGCTCAGCTAACTGCTGTTGGATATCATCAAGTGTTACGGCATGAGCAGGCATCATGCATGAACCAACCAGCAAAGCTGCAGCACAGCCTAGCTGGTTCATATAGGCGCGTGCTATAACGCGCCAGCGATTACGCTTGGCTGTCATACCATGCCTCTAGTTTACGGGTAAAAGCAGTCGGTGAGACAAAACACATCTCACCGCCATCGATAGTCACAGCCACCTGCATGGTATGAGCTTTAGTCATTCGCCCTCCCGTTTCTGCATCATAGATAACATAATCCACCCGCAACCGGTTTTCCCACTCCGTCAAGGTAGCAACCACTCTGATTTCATGGTTAAACGGGATCGGTTTAACGTACTTAACCCGGGTGTCAATAATCGGCCACACATACCCCGATGCTTGCATTTCGCGGTAACCGTAGCCAATTTTGTCCATCATCACCCGCCGGGCTTCCTCGAAAAATCGGAAATAGTTCCCGTGGTAAACCACCCCCATCGGGTCCGCATCCTGAAATGCGGTGACCATGGTCACCTCGGCGCTCAATAATGTCTTGTTATCTAACATGGTGTGCCTTTTACAACTTAATACAGTGTCCAGTACTGCTGCTGGATCCGTGATACAAAATGACGTAGATCCGGCTCTAGTGGACGATCTTCCTCAACAAAGCGGAACTCGCTCAGTACCATTTCGTTCATCGTCTTCAATGCAAAGCTCATCTGCCTGTCATCAAGCTCTTCCTGACGGCGGCGAAGCTCTATCGCCTGTGTCGCAGCCAACAGTGATGCAGCCGTAACCTGTTCGGTTAACTCCAGCACCCGTAGGCAATCGCGCGAAGCAATCGTCCCCATACTGACTTTGTCTTGGTTATGACATTCGGTCGAGCGAGAGAAAACACTCGCAGGCATGGTATGTTTAAGAGCTTCAGCCGTCCATGCGGAGATACCGATCTGTACCGCTTTGAAACCGTGGTTAATCTGCATCCGCTCGCCCTGAGCCCCAGTCAGGTTGAAAGGCAGCCCGTTGTTGAACTTATAGTCCATCAACTGTGCCATTTGGCGATCCAACAAATCCGCGATATTGGCAACGGCCGTCTTCAGGGTATCCATCGCCATCGCGATATGGCCGCCATAGAAGTGACCGCCATGCAGTACGCGCTCGTTATCACCGTCAATAATCGGGTTGTCGTTGGCGCTGTTGAGCTCGTTCTCAATCAGCTGACGCAGCCAAGGCAGGCTGTCTTGCAGCACCCCAATCACATGCGGGGCACAACGTAGCGAATAGCGGTCCTGAAGGCGGTCGCTATTGCTTGGCGGCTGATCAGCTTGCAGATCAGCGCGCAACCAACCAGCAATCTGCTGTTGACCTGGATGCGGCTTCACCGCAAACAACGCCTCGTCAAAGTGGAAATCATTGCCCTTCATCGCAACAGATACCATCGCGGTGATCCGCGTGGAAAGCTGCGCCAGATACTCTGCTCGCTTATAGGCCAGACAAGCCAACGCTGTCATGACCGCAGTACCATTCATCAGCGCCAAACCTTCTTTGGGCTTGAGCTTGATTGGGGTGATATTGCACTCGGCAAACACCTCTAGGGTTGGGCGTAACTCCCCTTTGTAAAGTACCTCACGCTCACCAATCAATGCGGCAGCCAAGTAGGATAGCGGTGTCAAATCGCCACTTGCCCCTACTGACCCTTCTTGCGGGATTCGCGGTGAAATATCATGATTGATCAAGGCAATGATCTGGTTAAGCAAATCATGTGAAACACCTGAGACACCTTGAGCCAATGAACACAAGCGGGTTGCGAGAACGGCACGGGACTGCTGGTGATCAAGGTTTTCACCCAAGCCGCAACCGTGGAAACGCGTCAGGTGGAGCGGCAACTCGTCAACCAAGTTTGTCGGAATTGCAACGGTGCACGAATCACCATAACCCGTTGTAACCCCATAGATCACGCCTTCTTCTTTAAGTAGGCGTTCTAGAAACGCAACCCCACGATCGATTTTTGCCTGATACTCTGGGCTGCTATTAATTTCAGCCGAAGCACCGTTTGCGATAGCGACAACATCTTCGATAGTCAGTCGCCCTGCACCGAATAATACAGTTTGTTCTTGGTTATTTTGCATCACTTTTTTCACTCAATCGCCAGAAATTGAAGAAGTTGTACCATTGCAGAGGAGCCTTTAGCGTGTAGGCTTCCAAACGCTGGGCATAGCGGGCAACAACTGCATTGAGTGCCTCTTGTCGTTGCCCTCTCGGCAGTTTGATTTGTTCGGAGAATGGTTCGAAATATACGTTAAACCGCACCTTTTGCTGACTCTCATCACGCAGGCCAAACAATAGGTAGACGGGCGCTTTCAATATCGCCCCCAACATAAACGGGCCTTGGGGGAACGGCGCTGATTTGCCGAGAAAATCCGCCCAAACTGCACGTTCTTGCTTGGTCACGGAAGTACGATCACCGACAATCACCACCCATTCACCTTGTTCAAGCTTTTGCTCGAGGAGAATTGCCGTTTCAGGCCCGATATCAGCAACCTGAATAAGATTAAGCGCAGAATCGGGGTTCACCGCCTTCATCACATTATTGAAGCGCTCGGCATGTTCGGTAAAAACCAGAGCATTGATTTTCACATTTTTATAATGACTGCTCAGGGCTCGGCACAGCTCCAGATTACCCAGATGCGAACCTAGAATAACGATCCCACGTTGCTTGGCCAATACCGCATCGACGTGCTCCTGGCCATGAATCGTCAAGTCTTTAAAACTAAAATCACCACGCCAAGCCGCCAGCTTGTCGAGCATCGTAAGACCGAATGAATACATGTGTTGGTAGCTGGTCAGGGAGGACGCCTCAACGGGCAGCGTTATATTATTGCTGTCGGCATAATGCTTAAGTTGGGTCAAATACAGCTCTGAAGCATCGCGAGCCGTAGTGCCGGTACGGTGGTAGTAAGCCATCACCAACTTCAGTAAAGCACGAAACGCCTTCGCACCAAGCAAAGAGTAAACGGCAAGAAGGCACTTAATACCCAGGATCGTGCCGCGCTCACGGTGCGAGGACCAATGCGCAGCCTCAGGGTTCTTACGTTTTAGCAGCGCAGGTATACGCGGTAACATACCCAAAAATAATTTGGTATGCATGGCACTGATTTTTACGTTGTCCCACAGTGCATCGAAATGGGAGATACCACCTTCAGGATAAATCACGCGAGTATCGACAAAACGGACATCACAGCCGTCCCAATACATCCGAACCATGATTTCAGTATCAAAGTCCATCCGACGGCCGATCCTCGGATTGCGATCCAGTACTTTAATAACGCGGGCAACCGGATAAGCACGGAAACCACACATGCTGTCCTTGATAGCAAACGACAACGTTTCGATCCAGACCCAGATATGGGTGGCATAGCGGCCGTATAGACGCGACTTTGGCACGGATTCATCATACACCGGCTGCCCCGACACCAAAGATGTCAAATGCTCGGCCGATGTCGCGATCAATTTAGGCAAGGCTTTGATGTCATGCTGGCCATCGGCATCAATCTGGATGGCGTGGGTATAGCTTTGGCGAAATGCCTCTTGCATCCCAACGATCATCGCCCCACCCTTCCCCTGGTTCTTATCAAGCGTAACCAAGGTGACATTATTGCGGCGACTTTGCTCTGCCAATATCGCTTTGGTATTCGCATCACTGCCATCGTCAACGATAATCACAGGGTAGGGATAAGGTTGCAGAGAATCCAATACCGCACTTATCGTACTGCCGTGGTTGTAGCAAGGGATCAAGAAACAGGGAAAGAAGGTGCTCATTGAGCCATATCCAACTTGATACGACCCAAAGAATGTACCGCTGTTTGTTCCCCGTCGCTATCTACTGAGCGGTAGCAAAAATGTAGCTTTTCTTTCTCGACGTTCCATTCAAGTTCCAGCTCAATCTCAACGCCCGGCAGAATCGGAGCCTGAAACTTGATCACTTCCATCCCACCAAATTGCGCAGGGATATCAAGCAGTGCGATACCGAACTCTACAGCCCAATGAATTTGCGTTACCCCGGGAAGCAAAGGATAAGACGTAAAGTGCCCTTTAAAATCAACGATATCAGCGTCGACCATCAGGCTGAGAACAGCATGGTTTTCATCAACTTCCTGACGTAATATTGTCGGCTTGCGTTTAGTTGTTATCATGTTCTTTTCTGCTTGTGTATTACTGTTCAATCTTGTGCGAAAAGAGCTTCCAGCTCCCTAACCAGCCGTTTCCCCTGGCTATTTAACGGTATCTCATCGACAAACCGAAAGCGCCTAGGAATACCCACTGGTTCAATCCAGCGGCGGAGCTGCTGCCTTAGCTCAATCCAGAACTTGCCTTTTCCGCAGATTTGTAAATGTCGATCGCCATCATCAGTCAAGGTCACAACCGCCGATATGACGATCCGCCCCCCCTGCTCAAGGGTCAATACTGCGGCTTCTTCAATCCATGTAAGCTGGCACAATCGCCGTTCAATTTCAGTTAGCGATATACGTTTTTCTTCAATTTTAACTACGCGATCGGTGCGTCCCAGCAGTATAAAGTCGCGCTCCCCGACAAACTGGCATTGATCAGTGGTTTGATAGTCATTTTCCTGATCAACAAACGGCGAACGAACTTTTAGACACCCTTCAGCGTTAAGCGATGCATCAATAACGTCAAACAATGCCCACGGCGTGGTCGCGGCAACTTGCTGGCGAAATGCTATCCCGCCTGTTTCCGTGCTACCAAACACCTCGATAGGCAAGTGCCCGAGTATCTTCAAAGCATCGTGGGCTGCCGATTCAGACAACGGTCCACCAGAAGAGAAGACCGCACGATAGCTATCCCCCGTCTCCTCCCCCGCCAATCGCTTCAAAAGCGCCGGACTGGTAATCAATGCGATATCCAAAGCGGCTTTTGCTGTAACCTGCTCAGGATAAATCAAATCACGTCGAGCAAAGACCCTCCCGCTGCACAGCGGCCACAACACTCGAAACAACAAACCATAAATATGCTGATGGGAAACCGTGCTAACTACCTGGCTGGCCTTAAGCTGGCTCCCCCAGTTAGCTTCAAGCTGGGCGATCTCTGCTTCCAATTGGACCAAGGTTTTTGCAATGGCTTTGGCCTTGCCACTCGAGCCAGACGTAAACAAGGTTATCTTAACCATGCCGGGCTGTAACGGGGCCAACTGAAATGATGGGGCGTGCTGTTGCGCGTCATGTGGCAACGCCAACTGGGGGCAGGTAAAACCAAGTAGCTCTTGCCTGTCATGCAGCAGAGCATCGAAATGCGCTTGCAGTTCATCCAGTGCCGATGGCTGATGATTACCGGGTAAAACAATCTCTTTACCGGCATGGGCGGCAGCGAAAAGAGCAACGGCGAAATAGTAGCTATCGTCAAAACACAACGCCCACTTCATGTAAGAAGACGTTTTTAACGTTGCCGCAAGACCCAGAACATCACGCTGGAAGCAGGACCAAGAAACACTATCATTATCCAGACCAGCTACAATAGCCTGCCCGCTACGGTTCGCCAAAAGCAAGCTCGACAGAGACACAAACTCGTCATTATCAAGCGTAGGTTCCGGTAACCGTTGTGAATATTCCAGACTGTATGGTTTTGGATTCAACACTGCACTCCGCTTATTGGTTGATTTGTTTTCTCTGTACCCTCTGCCGAACTAACCATTCTACGGCAAACAACGAACCAGCCAGCAAATAGCTAATCATGCCGTTGTACCATGTCCACACAGTCAGTGGCGCGAAGCAGGTTCCAAGAGCTATCAAGCCGTTGACAATAAAAAAGACACACCAGACAATCGTGACCTTACGCGTATAGCGTACGCCACTGGGCGGCAAATCAGGATCCTGTAGCCTGGCCAAGCGTTCTACCAAGGTTTGTTCTTGCGTCAGACTCGAAGCAAAAACCACCAGCATTGTCGCGTTCACAATTACCGGATAAAACGTCAACCAACCGTGCTCTTTAAAAACACTGCCTAGCACGGCCAAAAAGATACCAGCCCCCCCGGTGATCAGGGCGACATTACGCAGTTCTCGCAACTGAGTCTGCCGGCTTACAAATACCCGAAGTGCGAATAATACTGCCAAAAAAATGGCGACTGAGCCGATCCCCCAGCGGTGTAAACCAAAATACACCGCAAATGGGTATGCAAGCAGCGCAGTCGCGGAAAGAACGGCGAGAAACCGATTCATTTATGCTTGTTGCAATAGAGTGACTACCGCATCTACCACATCATCAACAGTGCGTACGGCTTTGAACTCTTCTGGCTTGATTTTTTGTCCCGTTTCGTTTTGAAGGTGAACAACTAGATCAACCGCATCAATACTATCCAAATCAAGGTCTTGGTACAGATTAGCATCAGCGGTGACATCGTCAGGGTTCAACTCAAACAACTCAACCAAAACAGACTTTACCTGCTCAAAAACGTCACTGCGTTTTACGTCACTCATTATTCAATTATCCAGTGTTATGCTTTGTTACTAGAGATAAATGCCGCAAGGCTAGCTACTGAAGCAAAATGCTCTCGAGCCTTGGCATCATCAGCGTCAATGACGACATTGTATTGTTTTTTGACTGCCAAACCCAACTCCAGTGCGTCAATGGAGTCCAGACCCAACCCGTCGCCAAATAATGGCGCATCCGTTTCGATATCATCAATGGTGATATCTTCTAGGTTCAGCGCATCGATGATCAGTGTTTTGATTTCGTCTTGTAATGATTTCACGGTAACCTTCTTATTTGGATTAAATTTTAATGTTCTTTGGCCGGAAATATCACGTCTGCCAAATGTTGATTAAGCTGCCTTGCTGCAGCCGATAGTGAATCAGAATTCGCAATAAAACCGTTAATGTCGATTTTATCTTTAACCTCGACAAGGAAAAAAGGCTTTGTATCCGGAACCTGATACCATTTTTTCTGTTTGGTCAAGAAATCAGGGCTTACCGTGATATGTACTACACGCACATCCATCCCGGTACGTACCGCGATTTGCGCAGCACCACGCTGTAACGTAGGCTCCACCCCCGGCGTTGTGCGTGTCCCTTCAGGGAAAACCAGCAATACATTGCCATCATTTAACCGGTGACTACAATTTTCAAGCAGGCTTTCAGGATCGGTATTAGGGATATACCCCGCAGCTTTGACAACCCCTTTCATAAATGGATTATGCCAAATAGCCGCTTTCACCAGACAGTCACAATGCGGCAGACACGACCCAATCAATACATAATCAATAAGGCTTGGGTGATTGGCGACTATCAGGCAGGCACGATCTGAACGGAGGGTTTCCGCACCAACGATTTTATAGTCAATCGCGCCGGAAAAGCGCATCATCTGACAAAACCAATTAAAAGCGCGTTGTATTGCGTGTTGTACAGCCTTTTCCCTTTCTCTTTCTTGTTTCGATTGCAAGCCGATAAGCGGAATAGCCACGAAGGTCAATCCCAGCGCACCAGCCCCAAAAATACTAAAACACAAACCCGTTGCGAAAACGCGCCAGCATTTATCTAATTGGCGAACTCCTTGCCGCCACAGACTCATTCGGCTCACAGCTCGCTGTTCCATTCACTCACATTCCCACTGCCACTGGGTTCGCTTCCCGACCACTGTCCAGGCAGACTGTTTGCTCACAAAATTACTCACGACCTCAAAGGCGTGCGGCATATCTACCACAACGTCAGTTTCTGACTTACTCCACGAAATCTGACAATTGTCTCCGCTTGAAAGCACCAGTCCCAACGCATAAGGCTGATACAGCCCGGTTTCAAATTGGCAATAAGGCGCAGGAAGCGGCTCGTCAAAATCCACAACTAATATACGATGTTCAGGGTTTTCAGATAGATAAGCGGCAGCTTCAATCAATGCTGAATGCAATGTTTGATCGCCGCTCCCCAAGGATGTCACCGGTACTGCCTGCTTGGTCACTATGGTATAGAGCCCCGCAGCCGTATTATGCACTGATTGCGAAAAAGCCGTTGGCGATGCGTCTTCGCCACTAAGAATATCGCTCAACAAGCTAACCGTGCGTTGCAACTCTCCATGGCGACTAGAGAAAATAATGAAATCTATTTGGCTACCGTTAACCAACTCAATCGCAGTCTGAATCGCTAACTTGCTTAGCGAGCTCATTCTTCTTCGCTGCATCGGTGGAATATGATTTGCAGGTGTGCCATCAAGTTGCTGGGGCCAAACGTGATTATTTGCTGCCCATACCTGCCAGTCACTTTTCGTCAACAGACCTGGCGATAATGCTTGCCAGCAGTCAATATTGAATCTTATTTTATTCATTCGTTTAGTCGTTAACTGATGACTACCTGACATATTCCCAGCATCTCGCTTCTATCCAATCGGGCTAGGATAATATTAATTTTAGACTTTTGGTATCAAATATTAAAACTCGAGTTCAATTAGACTAATTTTTCAACAAACTTCACATTTTGGCGTTTACTTTCCAAACAACAAATACTTAGCATCAACCTTACCCTGATTTCCATCAAATAAGCCAACCACATAACGCATTGATATCAAAGGGCACAGCGGGTAAGTTTCGACTTTGGTGCTAATATCAATTCAGAAAATATATTATTTTCAACTCCCTGCCAAAACACAAACAGAACAGTGTACAGATTGATCGCTGAGTTGTTACTTATATAATTCACCAATAACATATTTGATGAAGACATGAAATATACAAACAGTCGTATACCTTTACTTGATACAATATATACCTGAGAAATATAAATCTCGCCTAATGTTTTATATATTTCCATATTCTATTATTTAGCAAAGTTACTGCTTATAAAGAAGTTTTACATCTATTTTTAGATTATCCCTCTTCTAGCCACATGAAAGACTAAACAAATCCCTTCTTTACTTGAAACACCTTAGGGTTTTATACAGAATAGGCTCCAAACAAACGAGGATCATTTCTAATGATCTATCCACTCAAAAGTTGGAATTTCTTGTGACATCATATCAAACCGATCCATTCAATGCTCTAGAAGCAAAAACCGAAGCGCAAAAAATCGCATTTGCCCCAATCGTCTTCCATACAGCACGTACTTTACGTGATTTAGGAATACTGTCGGTACTTGATGACGCAGGAAAAATCGGTTTGGCAGCGAGTGAAATTGCAGAAAAAACCGGCGTATCGGAATACGGCGTCAAAGTCCTGCTTGATATGGCCTTAAGCGCACATATCGTCATTTGGCACAACCCTAATTATGTGTTGGCCAACTTGGGGTATTTCTTGAACAATGATGGCATGACACGCGCCAATCTCGATTTCACTGCTGATGTCTGTTACGCAGCGATGATGCACCTGACAGAAGCCATCAAGGAAGGTACGCCTGCTGGTCTGAAAGAGCTTGGTCCATGGCCAACTATCTATGAAGGCCTATCCCAATTGCCGGAAAAAGCCAAGCAGAGCTGGTTTGAATTCGACCATTTCTACTCAGATCGCTCCTTCCCTATTCTGCTTGAGCGTATCTTCCAGTCTAAACCTAAAAAAATCTTTGATATCGGCGGCAACACGGGTAAATGGTCGCTTCAATGCTGTCAGTACGACAATGATGTTGAAATGACAATCATCGATTTGCCACAGCAAATTGAAATGGCGATGGCAAATGCACAAGCCAATGGTTTTGCGGACCGCATCAACGGCTACCCTGCCAATATGCTTGACCAAAACCAGCCATTACCACAAGGAGCTGACATCTGGTGGATGAGCCAGTTCCTAGATTGTTTCTCGCCAATGGAAATTCTCAGCATCCTCAAACGCGTTCGCGCCGCCATGAGTGATGATGCTCGAGTGTACGTACTGGAACTATTTTGGGATGCCCAACGCTATGACGCAGCAGCATTCAGCTTAAATGCAACATCTCTCTACTTTACTTGCCTAGCAAATGGCAACAGCCGTTTTTACCGCAGTGAAGACTTCCTTGAAATTGTTGCAGCAGCAGGCTTCGAAGTCGCGACCCGCACTGATGACATTGGTCTTGGTCATACCTTACTAGAGCTACGTGCAGCGTAATCACGCCTCCTCAAAACCGCATATTGGCTGCCACCTCACCTATCGAGGTGGCTCCCTCTCCCAACCAAGTAAGGATATTACGCTGATTTTCAGGGTACGCTTTCGTCATCCCTCTGGCATGCGCACAATCCTTAAGTTGCCAGAAAACCTTGTCTTTTGCCTGGAGCTGCGAAAATAGCTCTCTCCCAGCAGTAATGGGAACGACGGCATCTTGCTCACAATGCATCACTAACGTAGGTACCTCGACGACAAGCTCTTCGATAACCTGATTAGACGAGTAGGTATCTCGCATCACAACACCGGCTATCCAACTGTACCACCGACCAAGTACCCCCTGCTCGACCACATACTCAGCCGTGTCAATATAACTCGTAAATGAAGAATCGATCACAATGCCGTCAACGGAATCAGGAGCATCGACCAATGCACGTAAAAATATGTTCCCGCCAGTTGATGTTGCCACAACATAAATCGGAATATCGTTTGTCATTTTTACTGTTCGAGCATACTCCAACACCGTTATGGCATCGTAATAAACGGCTTGATCCGTCGCCCCCCCTGAAGACGCACCAAACCCAGAATAATCAAATACCATCACATGGAAACCATGCTCGGTAAGCCAATCAACTTTTTCCTGGGTTTTCCCCATATGGCCACTGTTGCCATGAAAATGAATAACAGCACCTTTTACGTCACGGGTTTGGCTAGGCAACCACTGGTAGGCTATGTTGTTGCCAGAGCGAGAAGAAAGCATAGAGAATGAGGGTGGCGGTTCCGTGATAATTGCCGGAGAAAAGAACAGACTGTTAGCACAGCCAGAAAGTAACAGCGTCAAGATCAGTATCCACTTTCTCATCACTCTTCCTCCCTTTTTCATTAATTATAGGCACACGGGCGCATAATAACGTATACACCAAACCTACAATTAACGATCAAAACCAGAGCAAAATATTAACAATTATTTTGGTGGAATTTGTTCCGAAAAGGGAGATTTACAATTAAGAAGAAAGGCAGGAATCATTCAAAGGCTCGGATACCCAAGCAACCTCAATGTACAAAATTCAGATAGCGAACGGATTGACATTGCTTGGGGTTAGTAATAGCTCGCTTTAATTTTCAGGATACTCTCCAGCTTTTTGCTTCGCTCCTTTCCCACTCACCTGCCAGTGTTCTTTTGGATCGTAAGCTTCATCGCAGATATCGATTGAGAACCCCATATCAACGACCTCTTTCAATGTCAGGTTGTCAGCTAATTTAGCAACTTCACCTGTTTTATTACGTAGTTCCATATCCGTCTACCTACCCAGTTACTGACTTAGCGTCTATATAACTATAGCGCCATCTCACAAAGATGAAAAAAGCCCGGTGAATATCACCGGGCTTCGAAGGATATCAGTCAGAACTTGGGATTAGATCTTTTCCCAAGCACCCCACTGCTGTCCAGGTTGTTCACCTTGGTTCCACCATTTAGCACGGTACTTTTCACCGTTAAATACAACTTCGTCGCCGCTGTTGTAAACGCTATCTGCTGACCAGTCACTACCTGTACCGCCACCTTCGCCAGGACCAGTACCTGGGCCAGTGCCGCCATCTTTAGCTTCCCATACAGCGCTGGTTCCAGGCTGTTCGCCCTTAGTCCACCACTTAGCCGTATAAGTTACGCCATCAAATACAACGGTATCACCAGCATGGTAAACCTTGTTTGGATCCCATGTATTGCCACCCACTTCCGAAGCTTTCACTGTTACAGCAACAGTTGCTTCGTCAGTTAGCTTGCCATCAGTTACTGTCACAACAACGTTAACCACTTCATCAGCAGTTACAGTCGGTGCTGTAAATGTGATTTCAGCGCCGTTTGCTGTAGCGGCTACCGTACCTGCAGAAGCAGAATAAGTTAGCTTGTCACCTTCTGCATCTTTAGCAGATACAGAAATAACAACAGTCTTACCGCTATCAACAGTTGCAGTTGCTGGTGCAGTCAGGACTGGCGCAGTGTTATCACCAGGGTTTGGCCCTGGGCCTGCAACAGCTTTAACATTCACAACAACTGTCTTCGTCGCTTTCTTCTTGCCATCAGAAACAGTTACAGTAATTGTTTCTTGCAGATCGACATCAGTAGCTGGAGCCTTGAACGTTACGGTCGCCTTGCCATTACCATTATCGGTAATAGTTGCATTGTTAGACACGGTGAAGCTCAGAGCATCGCCTTCTGCATCCGTTGCTGAAACCTCAAAGCTGATCACTTTGCTTGCTTCTACAGTCTGTGCAGCAGGAACAGTCAGAACTGGTGCTTGGTTTACAGGGCCAGTGTTAGCACTGAATGCCTTGTCGATCTCTTCAGCCAATGGCGAGCTTAGGTTTGTACACTCTTTAAGCTTGGTGCCGTGGTTGATGAATTGACCTTTACACTCGATATCACCGTGTACCTGCCAAACAATAATACCACCTAGGTTATTGTCGCGGATGTACTCAGCTTTCTTGCGGATTGACGCAGGATCGTCATAGCTCAAGAAGTACTTGCCTTTAACAGCATAAGGAACTTCTGCGTTAGCGTCCCACATGTGCTCCCAGCCAGTCTGCTTCTTCAGGTAGTTGTAGTTAGGCTGGCCTTCGAATGCTTTCCAGTTGTCCAAGTCAACCGCTGAAAGTGTCGGACCATCAACTGAGAAGTTCACGTTACGCTTGTCTGTTGGCGCACCAAGATAAGCAGTTGACTCTGTAGTCTGAACACCACGGCCGTAGAATGCAGCACCAAAGTTGATCTGATGCGCAGGGATACCACGAACATTAACCATCCAGTTCTTCAGTGTATCAAGGTTCAAACCTTCAAACTCTTCTTCTGGATATGGGTACAACGGTGAGTTGTGACCCGCAACATTAGACCAACCACCATTCAGGTCGTAAGTCATCATGTTGAAGTAGTCCATCGACTTAGACAGACGCTCCCAGTTGAAGCCTTCAAGTGCCGCTGGAACAGCCTTGAATGCAGCCGTTAGTAGCTTGTCTGGACCAATACGCTTACGGATATCATCCATCAACTGCTCAAAGTTTGCATAGTCAGCGTCAGTACCGGAGAAGTTCATACCGCCTGAACCTGGGTATTCCCAGTCAATATCGATACCGTGGAAACCCAACGCCATCAAACGGTCTACATCTTTCAGGAAGCGCTCTTTCTTAACCGGATCGGCAGCCATTTCTGGGAAGTGCTTGGACATACTCCAACCACCGATAGATGCCATCACCTTAACGCCTTTCTGATCAGCAAGGTCGATCAAACCAGGTGCACCGCCTTCTTTCTTAAGCGGAATAGGCATCTGGCCAGTTACGCCTGTTGGTTCATGTTTCCAACCACGGCCATCTTTAACAAAACCTTGTGCCTGAACTTTTGCCAGCAAGTCTGCTTGCCACGGTTCGTTTCCTGGGTACTCATGAACGTACTCTAGTTCACCCCATAGAATGTGTAGATCCCAGCTAGAGTAAACATCTGGGTGAAGAAGCGGACCAGGCTCCTGAACAGAGTTAGGCTGGTAGATATTTTTGTTACGCAAATCGCCACTGTGTAACGAACCATCTTTTGCAACGCCGAAGAACGAGAAGTTTAGGATCGAGTAAATATCCATATCTACGTTCAGGTGAGTTGCTTCACCTTTCACACTGAAACCCGCGTCGGTGCCTTTCCATGCTTCCCACTGGGTAATGTAACCGATAACTTGCTTGTCATGGGTTGGTGCAGCAATTGTCTGTGTAGACATCCCTGCCATCAGCGTAACAGCCATAGCGGCTGCTATCTTGCTAAGATGTAATCCCTTATGCATTTTTTACTCCACGTAATGGTTGAAATAATGTCGATAAGAATGATGCTTACTAGTTGTTAGCTCACTCGAGCACACCTAGTGTTAGCCAAGTTTTTTTGTTTCGCGAAGAGAGCGTGACCATTTTTGAAAACGGTGCAAAAAAGGGATGTAACAACGGTGTGAAAAATCCAGCGGAATTAGCTCTCGGTTCAAAATTCTCCCTCATCAGCAAGGATTAACCGAAATGACGCATAAAAAAATATGGCCCATTTATGACCTTTTTCCTTTAGCCAATCCTTTATTTTTGATAACTTTCGACAAAGAGGATAAACGTTAATTATTCATCCCTTAAACTGTGAGAAATATAGCGATGCCGATAATGTGGAATCTAATTATTTCCTGCACAAGATCAATAAATTACCAAATATTACGGGTAAGGCTTCGCACCGCCGCCATATATAGATAAACTACGCGCTATGACTTCGCAATACGGATAGACTTGATGTTAAAAAATGCGACGAACCAATCACAAGGGATGCTGCTTTTTCGGCTCACAGCTCTGCAACGGTTTGCGATAGGCACACTCAAAGTTAAAGAGATCGTTCCTTATACCTCGCTCACCGCTATTCCTCACTCTCACCCAACGGTATTGGGTGCCACTAGCTTACGCGGAAATACCATCCCGGTTATCGATATGGCTAAAGCCGTCGGTTACCCACCATTGACTGCCAGTGAATTGGAACAATGTTTTATTGTGGTCACTGACTGCCGCCGTATGCTTGTTGGCTTTTTGGTTCGGGGAATCGATAAGATCATCGAATGTAATTGGCACAATATTGAGGCACCACCTCGCACTCTGGGCCAAAATATTTTTGTCACCGGTGTCACCACCGTCGAGAACCAACTGATCCAACTGCTTGATGTAGAATTACTACTCTCAAAAGTATTCCCTGACGATCCAAGCAGCCTGCAACCTATACTCACGGATATCCAACGTGAGACGTTGCGACCACTGAAGATATTGCTTGTTGATGATTCAGCCGTTGCGCGCAAACAGTTATCGCAAGCACTCGATAGCATCTCAATCCCATACTTTATTGCCACCAATGGGCAAGATGCCCTCGATATGCTGACCCATGCCGCCGATGCTAAATCACCCTTTGATATTCTCGTCAGCGACATCGAAATGCCGGGACTGGATGGCTACGAATTAGCCTTCGAAGTGCAGAACAACATTAAACTCCGAGATGCCTATATTATTCTTCACACATCATTGTCGAGTGAAATTAGCGTCTCTCAAGCTCATCAAGTCGGTGCGAATGAAGCACTAACAAAGTTTGAGGCCAATGAGCTTATTCATGCCATGCTTCGCGGTGCAGAAAAAAAACGTTCACTAAAAGCCTCAGCCTAAACTCTCTTTGCGCTAACCTCTCCCACCCATAGTATCAGTCCCTCACACAGGGAACTGATCTTATGGGTGATTACTAACTACCTCGCTCACAGGCTTCTGCTTGCTCTCTCGCGGCGACAACACGCAACCTAGAAAACCTAGCAATCATCACCAATAATTGATCTAACTAAAGATAGCCTGAGTCGCTATCCGAACGAAGAGTGAGGTCACCGATGAAAACGATACTGATCGTCGTATTGCTAGGACTTAGTTCAACACTGCATGCTGATGGACTTGGAGGCGTGCCGATCCCAACAACGCCATTCATGACCGTTGCTGTTTGCCTAAATGCAGCAGGAAAACCAATCCCAAAAACACAACATTTGAAGCAAACTCACCAATGTGCCGTAACCGGCAAAGCAGACATTGATAAAATTAATAAGAAATGATGTTTTATTCGCCCCTTGAACTTGGTCTGGGGGCTTTTTACCTTTCGCTGACATTAAAAGCAAATAATCGTGAGATCTTAATGTTATTGGAAACTGGCGCACTCACCTATCATGAACAAACATTCTTTATATTTCCTGCTATTCACTTTAACACTATTATCCGTAAGCCAAGCAAAGGCATCTCCATCATATTTAACTGAGGGAGAGCTTTCATGCGGAAATTATATGTTTGTCGAAAAAATTGAAATTACCGGTGATATTAATGCCAGCCCATCACAGCTTGTCTACCGTTCGCTCAAGAACAAGATGTCTGATTATTATGTTATTCAAGATATGAATGAAAACACCCTCAATAACACATTAACAATTATTGTGAGCCTATATCGCCAACCATCACTTGACATGCGCTTCAGTGTCTAGGCATCAGAAAATGTACGCCTGTATTTCTGCACCTTTTCACGTAAAATCTGCAAAGATACAGGCTTAGAGACAAAATCATCCATTCCCGCAGCATAGCATTTGTCCCTCTCCTCTTTAACGACATTTGCCGTCAATGCAATAATGGGGATATGCCCCCCTTTTTCGCTTTTCGCTTCAAGCGACCTTATCGCCCGAGTAGCCTCAAAGCCATCCAAAACAGGCATCTGGCAATCCATAAAAATCATATCAAAATGATACTGGCTAAATAGATCAACAGCTATCTGGCCATTTTCAGCAATCATGACAGTCGCACCTTGTTTTTCCAGCATCATTTTCGATACTTTTTGGTTGATCAACGTATCCTCTACGACCAAAATATTCAGCGCTTTTGATTCTTGAACATGCTCGTCCTGCTTGTCCTGCTTGTCCATCATTGAATTTTCATATTGTTCACCTTGGTGAACCGCAGCGTCAATTTCGTTTGATCCCCGCTCAGGGTTGGTTCGACACTCGGAACCAACAACCATAGGTCGTTCCTCCCCAACCGGGTCATACTGAAATTCAGCCCCTCTCTCATTCAATACCCTACAGGGTTGCTGAGCCGTGGTACATTTTGCAATCGCTCTTATCAAGGTACTGTCTTTATAGGGTCTGGTGATCAGGCTAACAATGCCTAATGCTTGTGCTTTTTCCGCATCCCCTACATCCGGGGCAGCAGATATCATCATAATTTTCGGGCAACTTGAACCAAGCTGCTGCAAATGGCTAGCAAGCTGAAATCCATCAATTTCCGGCATGACTTTATCAACGATCACAATATCAAACGGCTGCCCCATCAATTCTGCTTTCTCTATCTGAGACAGTACTGCTGACGGGGTGTCACATTGAGTTGCCGTCGCACCAAGCGCATTCAACTGCGAACTTGTAATACGCATGTTCAACATACTGTCATCAACCAACAGAACATTTAATCCCTGCAACGACAATTGTTCACGGGCAGCAATGTGCATAACATCTTTATCCAACTGCAAAGAAAAATAAAAACGGCTCCCCTTACCAATCTGACTCGTGAGCTTTAATTTCCCACCCATTAATGCAACCATTTCTCGGCATATAGCCAATCCCAATCCGGTACCGCCATACTTCCGCGTCGTACTGCCATCCGCTTGCTGAAATTTATCAAATATCGCATCTTGTTTATCAAACTCAACACCGATACCACTATCAGTAACAGCAAACTCAACAACAACCGATTCAGGCAAGTCCTCCATGCACTGTAGATGTAAATGGACATATCCCCGTTCAGTAAACTTCAATGCATTACTAACAAGATTCACTAATATCTGACGTACCTTCGTTGCATCCCCCAATAACATAGGACTGATTTTCCCATCCACGGTACACCTTAATGACAACCCTTGTTCCGCAGCACGCACCATAAATAGCGATTCAACTTCTTTACTTAACTCAAAGACATTAAGCGGCATAACTTCCAACTCAAGCCGGCCTGCTTCAATCTTTGAAAAGTCAAGAATATCATTAATCAGATCAAGTAGTGATAATGAAGAAGTATGAAGCATATTTACATATTCTTTATGCTCTGCCTTCATATCCATATCTCTCATTAATCCAGATAAACCAATAATGCCATTCATTGGCGTTCGAATCTCATGACTCATATTGGCCAAAAACTCGCTTTTCTTTAGACTTGCCTCTTCTGCTTGTTTACGAGCCTGCTCTAGCGACAAATAATTTGCTCTTATATGGTCAACTGTTTCATTATACTGGTTCACCAATATCGTAATTTCATCATCAAATACTCTTGTTGGCAGAACTATCTGTTTAGGGACTTTTTTACTATCGAACTGAGTTACTCTTTCAGCCATAATAGTTAATGGTTTGACTATCAATCTAAACGCAAAAATTAGAATGACAATTGCAATGATGAATATCTGCAGTGATTGACCTGCTAACAATACAATAAATTTATCCTGAATATTTTTGTGTACTGTATCTAAATCAGCTTGAATAATCAGATGTCCAAGTTCAAATTGCTTTCCAGATAATTCATAAACTAAACGCCATGTTTTCTCGATCCTGTGTGATTCAAGTGGTGCCCCCAATTTGATAAGCTCCCCACTTTTGTCAGAAATTGACAAATAGGACAAGTGAGGCAAATTCATTATTCCTAATGCTTGTGTTTTTAATTGGTCACGATCTTCAACCCACAGGCTTGCTGTAAGGCTAGACAAGTAACTCTCTTCTATTTGTTGGAAGTCCCCGTCAAGCATTGATAGCTCTTGCCGATAATCTAAATATAACCCAATAGCAGTCGTCAATAAGGTAAACACAACACTTACAGCTGTAATCACCAGTACCAACTGCTTAGTAAGGCTAAATCTTTTATTATTCCTATGTTTATCTAATGATTTTATCATCCCTAAACTCATTTTTTCGATTATCTCTACTATCATAATAGTAGCTAAATAAGGGAAGATATTAGGGAAGGCTTAAAATGTTAAAAATCGCACACTTAACCACATCAGTATTTCTCATTTCAAGTGCATTCGCAGCTAATGACAATAACGTCAACTATTATGTGATCGCAAAACAAGCAGCCCCCTTTCAGATAGAAACGGATAACCTACATAGTGGTATTGTTACTGATATCATCCAAGCCATATTCGAAGACTCGAACTATAAATTGCAGTACCATACTTATCCATTCAATCGTATGATCAGTATTTTAGAAAATGATAACGATACAAATTGGATCACCTATGGGAGCCCTGGATGGGGGGGACCTCAGGCTGAAAATCTTTCCGACATACCAATATACACCGTCAATCATGTTCTAGTCAGTCATTCAAACTCAACCTTCGAATTTAATCATATTGAAGATATAGAGAATAAAATTATCATTTTGTTACATGGCTTCGATTATCCACAACTTGCCCCTTATCTTAATCAGGGTAAAATCGAAGAACTTCGCGTTAAAGACTATGATGCCGCATTTCGTGTACTCCAAAAACTTCCAGAAGATACAGCATTCGTCGAAATGGAATCGCGTATTAACTACAATCTAAAAAAATCCAATCAGAAAAAATCACAATATAACATACAATCATTTAGCAATGTGATCCCAAACTATCCTATCTATCTTGCCTTTTCACCAAACATGGATCATGACCTACAAATGTTCATCAATAAAAAACTAACGAAAATCAAAGACAACGGTCAAATAAATAAAATCCTGGATAAATATCGTTAATAACCATTTCCATTTAAAAAATAAGCCGCAAAGCGGCTTTATTCATCTCTTATCACTTTATGAATGATTCATCAAACATATGCCCCATTTTTTTTGCCTTTATCTTAAGATAATTCGAATTATAAGGACTATTTCCCTCCTGCAGCGGAACTCGTTCAATCACATTAATTCCAATTTGTTTTAAAGACTCAATTTTACGAGGGTTATTTGTCATAAGTCTGACTCGAGAAATACCAAGAAAACTCAACATACCTATACAGAATGAGTAATCTCGCATATCAGCTGAAAAACCTAGTGCTTCATTTGCCTCAACGGTATCAGCACCATCATCCTGAAGATGATAAGCACGTATTTTATTAATAAGACCAATCCCTCGTCCTTCTTGGCGCAAATAAAACAGCACACCACTCCCTTCTTTAACAATATTTTCCATTGCTCTGGCTAACTGATAGCCACAATCACAACGATCACTAAACAAGGCATCACCTGTCAGACATTCCGAATGCAGGCGAATCAGGGAAGGAGTAGCAGAGTCAAGTTCACCATACACAAGCGCCAGATGCTCTTTTCCCGTTGCCGTCTCAGTAAAACCATACATCTTAAACATTCCCCACCGGGTCGGCAGCTTAGCACTGTCTACAAACTTCACCCATTTAAATGGTGATTGCCCCGAAAAATAATCGCGTACATCCATCAGTATTTTACCGAGCTCATTGCGGCCACTACCATCACCACCATCGCCCCAATATGCATCTCTATGAGAATGCTCTCTCAGCGTTTTCTTACCCGTACTGACAAGCAAATGGGTAAAGCGTACATTTTGCCTAAATTTTTCAAACACGACGTAACGCATAACAGCATTTTTAACGTCCTCCCAGTCACGTTTGACAAAAGCCTCATATTGCCTGCTTAGTAAAAATGCCTCATCCGGAGTCTCTGCTTCCATAATCAATTGTTGGATAGCAATATCAGTAAATTTTTGCGCCTGATAATAATGCTCACTGGTTTTCCATCTAAAACCACCAATAGTAATAGGAGATAACGCGAAGTTAGATAAAAAACCATATTTATTATTAGGTTCATAAAATAGAATTTCGTCAACCATTAATATTACTCCATCATATACCAACACGGCGTTTAAAAACGACAAACTCCCGACTCAATAACCATACTCTTGAGTATAGCTAATAAGACAGGAGATGATGGGGCAATCGAGCTATAACAAATGAAATTTGTATATAAACAATAACTTAAAGTCTAACAAGTCAGTTCATAACGTTTGTATAAGGGATAGTACTCATGGCTTCGAGCTTTGTATCGTAATAACGGCCGTCACTGATCCATAAACAAAAATAATATCTTTTGTATAAATAATATTTGGAGTTTTCTTTTGAAATTTTATAGCGATATCTACGTGTAGAGAAATTTAGATGCAATTTCATCGTAACTATCCATAGGTTGATAATTAGATTGAAATGACAATAACACTGAAAAAATAACGCATAAATATTTAGGTAAAAATTTCACCCGAATTTTGCGATCCAAAACAGCAAGATTCTTTAAGAAAAAGCAAACAACCTATGATACAAGGTGATCCAGCTCTAATTACACGCAACCTATCATCGATTGGACATAAGGCACCATACGGAGCCTTATGCCCTATTCAATCTGCAGCCACACTTACTCAGTGGTTGTTGCAACACTTGAGTGCTTACCAGTCAGGTATGCCTCTAGTAGTTCAGGGGTCAGCTCACCAGCCTCTTCCAAGCGCTTCAGCTCTGCAACAATGCGCTGTTGCTCTTCCAATGAAGGAATCGCCAATTCTGGTTCTTTTTCAATATCATCAGGAATGGTCAGGTTATCAAGCATTAAACGTTCTCATCAAATTTAACCAAAACGACATTATACCCAAGCCAACTCAAAATGCTCGCTTCAGTATGCAGATAGTCGCCACCTATCATTCCCATTCAAGTTAAACATCAAACTATCCAACGGGTTGACTATCCACCAACACTTCATACTCATGACCATGCTTATGAAAGACAAAGAGCTCTATTTCACCCAGTTTTGGGTGCTTGAAGTGATAATGGCCGTCAGGGAAATGAGTCGAACCATCGCCATCGAACTTAATGGAAAAATGCTCCACAAACCGACCTAGATCATCATAACCATGGCGCTCTAATGCCTCGACAGAGGCAACCGTAAATGCACCGCGCCTCCCATCCCTATCAAATAACTGAACTTCTTCACCGATCAGCTTCTGGATGTTTTTCATAGACAGTGGATTCATCTAACGCCTCCTAAGTCTCCAACCTAAACGATGGCAATCCCCTTCCTAAAGAATAAGCTCGATGCCGCAACTGTGCCCGATTGATGATCACCGTGAATTTTTATATTGCGTCACCATGTTGAGCTCAATATGCACATCGTATCTTCGAGCATGAGAAACACCTGATACTTTTCATCAGTATTTAATTCAGAAAACAATACTTAAGAGCGTTTTGGATAGATATTGGCTTACCGCCACTCGATAGGCGACTAAATATACAAAATAGGATAAATGTAACGTTAAGATGAATAAAAAAAGGGTGCCATCAGGCACCCTCTCACAGAATTTCTACTTTGTCTTAAAAGCTATCTTCATACTCCGGGTATGCATCACGTTGGCGGGCAACACGACGTTTTTTCTTCCTTGAACCCTGATTGAAGTCATGCAAATCGTCTTCGAAATCAGATTTAAATTTTGACTTAGACCCTTTTGCGAATTTTTGATCTAATTTAGCCATGATTGTTTCCTGAAACTATTCCAGAGTATGTAATAAGTACAATTTGGTTGAACACCGGTGATAATCTTGTACATCAACGACCAGAACATCACCAATTAGAAATTTTAGCAAACTAGTTGCATACAGCAGTAATACCAACCACCAATAAAAAAGCAAGAAAATTCTTACAATCAACTAAGTAAAATACTACTTTGTGATGGGTATCAAGCCTTTCTCAAACCTATCCCTGACACTAGGGATAGGCCGAGAATATGAATACCTGAACACCTTGTCAATCAAGTAATCTTGTTTGTTACGATGAAAATTACTCTACTTTTAGATGCTTTCCACAACCTGATTAAATGGCACAGCCAAAAGCGATTCTAGCATCTCATACTTCTCGCTATCTTCTCGCCAAACCATGTACAGCGACTGCTCGATCACAGGGGCATTATCCACCGTGTATAGCACTCCCTCAACCACACTTTGCGCAACCACAGGTGCTGGCAAAAAGCCTGTGCTGTCATGGTTGATCAAAAATTCAAGTGCCATCTTGCTAGAGTGCGTATGCATGATCGGTGTTTTTTGCAATTCACTGATCCGGCTTTGCTCCATTGAGAAACGCGTGCCCCAATCAAGATACACAAGCGGCTTATTCTTCAGGTCTTCCAACCCACAGCCTTGTTCACGAGTAACTAGTTGAAGCTGATAATCACGCACCTTTGCAACATGCAGGCTTTCAATCTTCGGCGGCTCACTCGTAATTGCCACATCAATCGTTTTATCAAACAGCTGTTTAACCAAACTCTGCCGAGGCATTGATTCAAGACGCAAGGCCAGCCCATCTACACTCTGGTAAATACGACTGATCCAATCGGCAATCCCATCGAACTCCCAAATCAGCGCTGATGCACCTATTGTCACCTGCTGATTCAGAGCCTCAGTTAAAGCAACATCCTGTTTTGCTCGTCCCCACGTTTGCAAAATGGCTTCAGCGTATGGCTGAAGGCGCTCACCGGCTGGCGTCAAATGAACATTGCCACGCTGTCGTGAAAATAGGTCATTACCAAGTTGCGTCTCTAACTGTCGGATCCGGAAACTGACCGCAGACTGAGTCAGAAAAAGGTTGTCTGCAGCACGGCCAAAATGGCGAGTTTTTGTTACTTCAAGAAAGGTTTTGAGTAGTTCAGTATCCACATTAACTCTCAACAAGTTTGGGGGGAGGTAAAGCAACGATAATACATTCCTTATTAAAGATCACTTAATCAATTATTTTTATCGTATAAAGAAAAATAATTCATTTTACATCTCTGCATCTGTGAAAGAATATCAGCGCAAATCTCATACGGAAGCATATTAAATGAGAAGTGTAGGCAAATTTTACGACGATAAAAATTTCCCGCGAGGCTTCAACCGTTCAGGTGTCTTCACCGTCAATGAAGCTCAACTGCTAGAAAACTATGGCCGCACAATGCGTGGACTTGCTGAGGGTTCTCTGTCTCCAGAGACACCAGCAGAGCAAGAATTCGTTGCCGAAGTAAAGGGCGATACGGAACTTCAGTCCAATTACGCCAAATGTTGGATGAAATACATCCATAAAACCTCGAACAAAGTTCGTAGCTACACCCTTTGCGTATCTCAACGCAAAGCAGGCGGCAGCTATGACGAAGATGATGATTCAGATTCCGATCCGGATCTGGATATCTAAAAACAAAAAAGTGCTGCGATGCAGCCAAAAAAATAAACCATACCCAGTAAGCCATCCACGAGAGTGTGATGGCTTACTTCTTTTCACCCTGTCAAAATGACAGCTATTGGGCACAGTAAATATGAAAATTTGTTTTGTTATGTATCCGTGGGACAAAGTTGAGCCAGAGAACGACTCAACCCTACGCATGATCCACGAAGCAGCAAGTCGTGGTCACACGGTTGCAATTACAACGCCAAACAACCTGACTATGCGCCACAGCACAGCTATCGCATTCTGTCACGTACTGAAACAAGGCGAAGTATCACAAAACATCCCTAGCTTCTACCGCAAGGCAGAGTTCAACACCGCTCAACTACCACTAGCTGGTTTCGACGTGATCTTTATGCGTGCCAACCCGCCGCTAGACACTATGGCGCTGAACTTCCTTGATTCTGTTCGTGATCAAACTTTCATCATGAACGATATCGATGGCCTACGCGTAGCAAACAACAAGCTATACACAACATCGCTGCCTGATCCAAATAACGAATTCATCCCGGTGACTCACGTTTCTAAAAACCGTGATTACCTAGAGCGCGTTCTGGAAGAAAGTACCAACGACCGCATGATCCTGAAGCCACTAAACGGCTACGGCGGCAAAGGCGTTATCCTGATCGAGAAGAGCGCAAAATCAAGCGTTAAGTCACTACTTGATTTCTACATCGGCGACAACCAGAACTATGTAATCCTTCAGGACTACATCGAAGGTGCCGAAGAAGGTGACGTTCGCATCATGATGCTAAACGGTGAGCCTATCGGTGCAATGCGCCGCGTACCAGCACAGGGTGACGTTCGCTCAAACATCCACGCTGGCGGTAAAGAAGTTAAGCACACTTTGACTAAGCAAGAGCTACGTCTATGTAAGCACATTGGTCCTAAGCTTGTACGCGACGGTCTGTACTTCGTAGGTCTAGACGTAATCAACGGCAAACTGGTTGAAGTTAACGTACTAAGCCCTGGCGGCATTACCCGTAT
The DNA here is from genome assembly GCF_001029445.1 of Photobacterium aquae. Classification (GTDB taxonomy): domain Bacteria; phylum Pseudomonadota; class Gammaproteobacteria; order Enterobacterales; family Vibrionaceae; genus Photobacterium; species Photobacterium aquae. The sequence goes on along the minus strand of NZ_LDOT01000023.1, from coordinate 60,958 downwards.
CAACCGCCTGAACCGCACTAAGCTACAGGCACAAGTGATTGACTTCGCAGAAACTGTTGTTAAAGCAAAAGAAGTTAGCATCGCACGTAAAAATGAATTCCGTCAGGTAATTGCCGATGCTACAGCTATCTGAACAGCAGATCCTGGAGAATATCCGCGAAGGGATCCCGTTTGAAGCTCAGCTCAATGACGGCAGCCTGACAATTCGCATCAGCGAATTTCAGCCGTTCATTGCCACGGCAATCCATCATGGTCACCGCCTACGCGGTGACCTGATGCCGAAATGTCTGCTGACAGAAGAAGAGCGCTACTTCGAGGAAGATCCGTTTACCGGTGATTTCATTTCTTCTCTGCCTATCGTTCTGCAGGGCGAAGACTCACGCTATGAGTATGATCTCAACCGTGGGCCGGATAACTGTATCTACGATGAAGCTTGGGGCAAACCGGTTTGGACAGAAGCCCTTACCGAAGATGAACGTGCCGTTTCGCTGGAAAAACACAACACCTACTACCGCATTCTTGGCTGTCTTATCGATAGTTTAGAAAGCCGCTTCGGTCTGTGTTTGATGTACGATATGCATTCGTACAACCACCAGCGCCACGAACGCGAAGTACCAGTGTTCAACCTTGGCACCAAGCAGGTGAATACCCGCCGCTGGCGCAAAGAAATCGATAGCCTGATGGATAAATTGTCCAATATCGAGCTACCAAACATCGATGTGACAGCCAAGGTCAATGATATTTTCCAAGGTATGGGTTATCAGGCAACGTTTGTTAAAAACAACTTTGCCAATACCCTAATCATGCCGCTGGAAATCAAAAAGGTCTACATGGATGAGCTCCGTGGTGAGAGCTACCCGCTAGTTATCGAAAAGATGAAAGCGGAAATGAAGACCGTATTGAGCGAACATGCTGCAGAAACCATTTTGCGCCGAACCAAGGTCAAGAAACTGACCAGCAGCGACATTCTGAGTTCCAAGCTTCCTCGTGAAGTACTCAAGCTTGACCGCCAGCTGTACAAGATTGCCCGTGGTGTGAATACGCTTAGCTATATCAACCCACTGAATATCAAGCAGGAAAAGCGTCGCTTCTTGCACCGTCCGCATGATTACCAGCCGTCGTTCACGTATCGCCAGCTGGATCTGGACCCGTACAAGTTCCGCGAGCAACTCTACCGCCTGCCGGTAGAGGAAATCCGTGACGCCGATATCCAGCAGATGTACCGCCGGGTTATTGATCAGCTAGCTGTTCGTATCGACCTGCTAACCAGCATCGGTACTGATGAGTTCCTGTATAACTCTCTGCGTTACTACGGCCAGCCGGATCAGCAAGATATTGCCAATGCCAACTTCATTCTGCATGCATGTGAATACGATGCACCGGAAGAAGAGACCATCACTGCGCAGCAGGCTATTCAGGCATTCAAAGTAGCGGCTGAAGACTATGGCGTAAAATGTAAAATTGCCGGTTCGAAGCAGCTTATCGCCCGAGCAATGGTCAGTGGCCGAAATATCAAGGTGAACCTAGGTGCTAAGTTCAACCAGATGGATCTAAATGCTCTGATCCACCACGAACTTGGTGTCCACCTAGTTACCAGCGCCAACGCAGAAATGCAGCCACTGAAAGTGCTTCAGCTTGGCCTGCCAGGCAATACGCATACCCAAGAAGGCTTGGCTATCTTGTGTGAGCACTTGTCAGGTAGCTTCCCGCTGCATCGCCTGAAGACACTGGCCCTGCGTGTGATTGCGGTAGACATGATGGTTCGTGGCGAAAGCTTCAACGAAACATTCCATGTTCTGAAGCATGACTACGGACTGGACAATGATCTGGCCTTCACGATCACTGCGCGAGCGTATCGTGGGGGTGGTTTCACCAAGGACTATTTGTACCTGAAAGGACTGAAAGATGCCCTGCATGCCTATGCCAACGAAGATCTTACTTCGCTGTTCATCGGTAAAACAGGCTTTGAATTCAAGCCATTACTTGATGAGTTGATCGCCCGCGAAATCCTCAACAAGCCAGGTTACATGCCAAAAGCCTTGGCGATGAAGGACAATCACGACCCGATCATCGACTACATGCTACGCTGTATCAAATAAACAAAACGCCGGTATTGCACCGGCGTTTTTTTATAACTCTACCCATATTCAAATGAATACGTTACCTTGAGCTATATCCATCCTCATAAGGAGACAACTCATGGTCAAGGATACGACCGCAGCCCCCCTCATCAGCCAAGCCATCAAAGCCTATAACAGCCCACAACGCACGCACTATCCGCTGCAAGGCAGATACGTTAGCAATCTCGAAGCGGCTCGGTTTTACCTCAAGGCTGCGCATCGCTATACAAGCCCAGAGGAACAACTTGATATCAACATCACCTTGGCCAACCTGATGACATTCACAGGTGATATCAAAGGCGCACTCACACAATACCAAACACAACTCACCTTCTTGCCCGACAATCATCCCAAACGCGCATTGCTCCTAAACTATTTAGCCGTCTGGCATCACGCCAATAACGACAATCTAGCCACCACCACATATTTAAATGCCTTAGAACGTGATTTCCCCCTACAAGCCTCAAGAACACATCAATTAATCACAACTATCGAACGGGTTATCCATACACCTATTAACTATCAAACCCCTTCTGTACCCAATACTATTCCCCCCTCACAGCACGCTATCGTCATACTCGGGCATAAGCTCCTACCAACGGGAAATATCTCCCCGATGCTCGAACAAAGGCTGGCTACCGCATTATCGCTCGCGAATAATCATCCCCAAAGCATGCTCATTGTCAGCGGGGGAATGGCAGTAAACGGTAAGACAGAAGCCATGCAAATGAAGGCTTGGCTGATAGAACAAGGAATAGATCCACAACGAATCATAAAAGAAGATCAAGCGACTAATACCATCGACAATGCCCGCTACTCCCTCCACATCGTCAGCAGACACAATATCACCGTCTTAACACTGGTTAGTGCCTCCATCCATGTCCATCGTAGTGAAATATTATTTCGTTGTTGTTTGGCATCCAGCCCTGATGGACTGTGGGAAAAGCCAGTTCAAACCGCAATCACCAATATCAACCACCTTGCGGTATCAGACGGCCTGAGCCCTCATTCCTTTCCTTTTGGGCAAACTCGTTATAACTGCTATATCGATGCATTACGTGGAAGTGGATACTCTGCCTTTATATTTAAAAATACCACTATCACATAGACAACAAAAGCAACCCCACCCTGAGTGTATACACCTCAAGATCCACCCTTTTATTTATATTTAATAGGTATATTTTACCATTTTCTGATTACGCCTTGATGCAAATAATTATTCAAAGATACTGATTAATATATTAAGTTGTTATTTTTAGAAACTTAAAAACCAAAAAATGCAACCATAATAAGATACTTAAATATAATTAAAACAATAAACAAGTAGACCAATAGCAAAATAATCATCTATAATCCGCAACTTCAAAATCAACAATAAGATAGCTAGGTATATTTCATGAAACATGTTTTGTTTTCATTCAAAGGTCGAATCAGCAGAAAACAATTTTGGCTTGGCACATTAGCAATGATGGTTGAGTTCGCGATTCTTTTTGCTCTAATGGCGATAACTTTTAATACAGAAACCTATACCCCGACCACAGCAAGCCTTGCAATTACAGCAGTCATGTTCATTCTTGCTATATGGCAAGGTACTGCTTTGTATGTAAAACGCTTCCATGACCGTAACAAAAGTGGTTGGTGGATGTTGGTAGGGTTAATTCCTTTGATTGGCTCTTTTTGGCTAATAATTGAATGTGGTTTCCTATCCGGCACTCAGGATAGTAACCGATTTGGTGCGAACCCAAAATTAAGTTAATGCCTTAATTCCCCCGGCCAACGAGCGTATAATACGCTCGTTGGTTTAATGGCATTAAAATTATCATCGACAACCTAAGGCATTCTTAAATTTATCTATTTATTGATATTTTATTGATATTTTATTGTATTGAGTATAATGAGATTATGAATGAATAGATTAACACCAGAAAATCAATTATAAATAATAATCATTATATACTTTGTGATTTATCTACTTTCGTCAATTTATCACCTACCCGTTCAATACAATAAACAAGTCCCCCCTAGTTTCCTACTAGGAAATGACTGTTGTCCAAATGGAAACTCGTTAAATCCCCTACCACACCGTAAAGTCACGCAATCTCATGACTTACAGGTTTTCACATGCCCTTCGTTCTTATCTGCTGCTTCTCGCTCGTTCTGTTTTACCCTTTAGGAATTGATCTTTACCTTGTGGGATTACCCGAAATAGCCCAGAGCCTTAACGCCAACGAGCAGGCCTTGCACCTTGCTTTTTCAATATATCTGTTTGGCATGGCTTCCACTATGCTTGCAGGCGGCTATAGCGCTGACAAAATCGGCCGCAAACCCATCACGCTATTGGGATGTGGCATTTTTATCGTCGGCTGCTGGCTAGCAGCAATCAGCATGACAACGACAATCTTTTTTATAGCCCGTTTCTTGCAGGGCATTGGGGCCGGCTTTTGCTATGTCGTGGCCTTTGCGATCTTGCGCGACATCCTCAGCGAGCAGCGCAGAGCCAAAGTACTTTCAATGATCAACGGTATTACATGCATTGTGCCCGTCTTAGCCCCGGGAATCGGGTACCTAATCTTACTAGGCTTTACCTGGCCGAGCCTTTTCTACACAATGTTGATTATTGCCGTGCTAATCGCCCTACTTTGCCTATTTGGCCTAAAAGAAACCCGACCACCACATACAAGCACTACGCAGCAATCAACGCCACACCTCTCGAAAGAGTCCTTTAATCAACCCTATTTTATCAGTCGGGTTGTCATGACCTCACTGTGTGCTTCCGCTATCCTGACCTATGTCAATACATCGCCAATATTGATTATGGGGCAGCTTGGCTTCACAACCGGTCAATACTCTACTGCAATGGCAGGTATGGCAGGGGTCAGTATGGCGACATCCTTCACAACGCCTCTCTTGCTTGAAAAACTGGGGCAGCGCAATGTCGCCCTGCTCTCTCAAGGCCTGCTCTTATGTGCAGCCGTCATATTTATTGGAGCTGAGCTGGATGCATACGGCCAGCATGGCTATCTTTTTGCAATCGCCGCTATCTGCGCTGGATTTTCAATGGGGTTTGGTACAATGATGAGCCAAGGCTTGAGTCTTTACTCTTCGCGGGCAGGCCTTGCCAGCTCTATTCTTGGGGTATGCCAAGTCAGCTTTTCAGCACTTTTCATCTGGCTAAGCAGCCTTCTAGGCCTCAGTGCCACCAGTATGCAAATTGTCTTGTTGGTAACGGCTGGAATGATTAATATCGGACTGATCATCGCCATAAAAGCCCCCAGCGCTGGTGAGATCAATGCCGCGACTTGCCACCAGCCCGTGACACTAGAGAACCAATAAGTATGAGCAGACCCCTGCATCGCCTAGATCTAAACCTACTGCTCACCTTGCAGCTTCTACTTCATGAACGCAGCGTCACCAAGACAGCAAAAAAACTGTCGGTTACGCCTTCGGCCGTGAGTAAGTCACTTTATAAGCTAAGGGAGTGGTTTGATGATCCTCTTTTCGTGCGAACTCCGCAGGGACTGCAACCCACTCCACTTGCTTTAAGTATGGAGAAGGAGCTATCGGAATGGTTCCAAGTTGCAACGCAGATCTTAGCAAAACGCAGTTCAGATACACCCAAAGGAATCCATTTTCAATTGATGATGGAGTCCCCACTGCATATGGTCACACTCGAAAAGCTGTCGCAACGCATCCACCAGCAATACCAAGATGCAACCGTCGGTATTCGCAATTGGGACTATGACTCCATTGAAGCGATAATAAATGGCAATGCCGATATTGGTTTCAGCGGCAGGGAAAGCCATCCTCGTTCACAAGAAACATTGGATTTGCTTCCTTACTACATTGATTATGAAATCCTGTTCACCGATCAACCTATGGTATTTATGCACCATAGCCATCCGGCATTGACGCAAACATGGAATATCGATACTTTTCTCGCCTATAGGCATATCGGGATCGTATGGGAACAAAGAGAGAGCTGGGCCCTTGATGAAGTACTAGCCAGCATGGGTTGTAGTAGAAGTATTGCTCTCACTGTATCAACATTTGAGCAATCTCTTTTTATGGCAGCAAAAAGTGAACACATATTCATGACCACAGCACCCAGTTACTGTCGCCATTTTACCCGGCACCACTATCCTGAACTGGTCGCTCTTCCGCTTCCCCTAAATGAAGAGGCACAAAACCAGCTTGCGATCCCCTTCACCCTAATGTGGCACAAGCGTAATAAGCATAATCCCAAATCCATTTGGCTACGAGAGACAATCAAAGCGCTCGTTAGTGATTGCGACCCGCTGGCTTTTCCTTGATGATCAAGCCAGAGCAGGCCTTAGCTTGCTCTGGCCTTCTATCAAAAAACCTTATCGACGCCCTGCAACTTACGAAACTCATGCTGAGCAAGATACATATCCATCGTCGAACGCAGCAGCTTATAGAGCAAGATAGAACCTTCAATTTCCTCTCGGCGGTTCGTTAGGCTTTCGATATTCAAACCAAGCGGCAAATCATATTCAATCACAGCCTCCAAAATCTGATTAAGGCTGGCACAGCACATGCGAATAGACTCATGCAGCGGGTTTTCCGCATTCAAAATACGTAAACTGGTTGCCTCAGGTACGCTTACACCAAGCCATTCAATAAACTCCAGTGTCTTGGCGCTGCCGCAAGGTGAAAAAGTCAAAATAATCCGCTGGGGCTTAATGCCCTGAGACTGGCATTCAAGCGCATAACGGGTCAAGATATCAATTGTTGCCTGAGTGTCATAAATAGCTTGGGAAATGAAAAAATTACACCCTTTCTGATACTTATCTATCAGGCGCTCATGCTCATTGCCTTTTTTGGCATGCCGCTCAGCAATCATAATCCCACCGGTAAAAAACGGATGGGTATTGTCGAGCAATGCTTGGTAGGCTTGATTCAACGGCAATGAGATCTGGTTCTGAGTTGAAGGGCTACCAACTAAAACAATATCTCTAACGTTATATTGCTCCCACGCTTCACAGAGCCAATGATCAAACTCACCAACATCTGATTGCACCACACTCTTGTAAGTGATCACTGGCCTGCCCGTTTTCTGATTGAGCAAGGACGAATAGTAGCGCGGATCATGTGTCGTCTTGAACGGGAAAGGCCTTGGCTTGCTCGTACGCGAACCTTCGTCTTGAATGTCGTAAACAATCAGGCCGTCAAAAGCAAGATCCTGAATGCGCTCAACAAGCTTGTCGGCTATCCCCGCAACATCAGCAAGGGCGGTACTGGTTTTGGGAGGCGTGGTGCCGATAAAATAAACACCACGGGTGGCATCATTATAACGAACGCGTAATTCCGACTCTTGGGATAAGTGTGCCGGGCACTGCATATAAGGTTGCATAGCTACTTCCATGTCTAAGTAAAGTCCAAAAGGCAAACGCCTTTACTCTCATCACCTTACGCTTCACGCCCTGAAACATGTGATCTTCCCGAATCGCTTCACGTGCAACCCGAGAAAATCGGATGAGTATTCCTTTCTACCCAATCACAACTAAAAAATCAAAACCTCATCACAGATTTTTCAGTACGATTCTTTTACTCAGAACTCAGCAACTTGTTATATACCTCTCAAAGTTGGGATATACTATGAAGATTCTATCTGGCTCTATAGAACAGGTAGCATTCCAAGCAAAAGGTAATCGAATGAGTTTAAACAAAGAGCTTCAAAACCTAAACAACCGCATGGATACATGCCAGCGCAAATTGACCGCCGCCATGAATCGCAATGATGACCTTATCGTCAAGCAGTTTAGGGAAGAAATCGAGAAGCTTCATAAAAAGATTCAGAACGTTAAACACCGCCGCTCAACCAAAGTTAGCAATGAAAGCAAAGATGTAAAGTCGATGGCTTTCCACCGTGTACTAACTAAACAAGAACAGGCTGATATGGGCAAACTGAAGAAGTCTGTCAAAGGTTTGGTGGTTGTTCACCCTATGACTGCACTTGGCCGCAGCATGGGTCTAACTGAAGTAACAGGCTACGCCCCACAGAAGTTCTAAGTATAGCTTCCACGGCCACGCCAGACGGCTGAGGGTTATCTCAGCCGTTTCTTTATGGCTAACCCAAGTACGACCACCGTGCGTCAGTGATAAATACTGTATTCCGTATATTGGTACGGCTCCAATTCATACTTACTTTCAAGGAACGTGATCAAATCGATCAGGTCAGTCACTGTCATAACATCATTATAACTGGGCATAATTGATTCACCCGACCGCCTCACCATTTCCTCGTCATAACCTTTAGCTATCCGATGCGAGGGGTTAATTACCGAAACAACCAATTCCTGATACGTTTTCAGTTTAGGTACCCGCCCTCCGAGGGCGACATCAACGCCTGACTCATCGACTTCACCGGACGTTCAAACCCTTCTAAACTGTGGCAGCTTAGACACTGATACTTTAAAAACAATGCCTCCCCCCGCTTGGCATCACCGGGAGGTAATGTGAATGAAGCCGTATTGCCCCGAGAAACCGGCTCACAGCCAACCAATAACAACAATACAAGTCCACCAAGCCCTTTCAACAAACTATTCACAATGGCCTCCTATTTTCGTTGATATCCACATCAATCGTAGGCCATAAAAAATAAGCCAGCCTCCCACGGCTGGCTTTTACTAAAATGAGATCCATCATCTCAACGGATGTTACTAAACTTTAAACCGTCCTAACTGACGCTGTAGCTGCTGGCATTGACCCATCAACGTACTGAATGCCGTCCCCATCTGCGATACCTGCCCGACAACTTGCTCGCTATTACTCGCTATATGCTGGACATTTTGATTGATTTCATCACTAACTTGGCTCTGTTGAGTCGCCGCCGTTGCAATCTGTAGGTTCATGTCATTGATCACCGAAATTGCATCGCTGATGGCATCCAGTGAACCATTGGCGGTTTCTGCCAGTACCATTGTGTGATCACCACTATCGCGGCTGCTCGCCATCGCCAATACGGCTTCCCTTGAACCATGTTGCAAGCGCTCGATCATCGACTGAATTTCGCCGGTACTTGCTTGAGTCTTACTGGCGAGCGAACGCACCTCATCGGCAACCACAGCAAAGCCCCGACCTTGCTCTCCTGCTCGTGCAGCTTCAATCGCAGCATTTAGCGCCAATAGGTTAGTTTGATCCGCGATACCGCGAATCACATCCAAAATGGACGCAATATTATCGACATCACGTTCCAAATCACCAATTACGCGGCTGGACGCATCAATATCCTTGGCCAGTTGACTCATTGATGACACAGCATCCTTAAGCTGATGTTTAGCCTGCGATGATTCAGCACTTGCACTCAAACTTGCTTCGGCAGCCGCATTGGCATGACTGCTCACATTATCACTGGTCACGCTCATTTCATTCACAGCAGTAGCTGCCAACGCGCTCTCTTCTTGCTGATCAACCACTTTCGCTATGACATCTTCCGACTCCGCTTCAATGCGTTTTGTCGCGGCCACAACGCTTTCCAACGTATTGCTAACCTCAAGAATTGTTCGATGAATAGTTGAAACAAAACCATTGAACGATTTACCCAATTGCCCCACCTCATCATTCACGGTGATATCAATTCTCTGGGTAAGATCCCCTTCACCTTTAGAAAGCTCTTCCATCGAGTTAGACAGCTGATTGAGCGGACGTAATATGATCCCAGCCAACAACCATGCCAAGACGAAAGAAGTAATAGCCACAAGCAGAACACCCACCTCGAGAATAAGCGTAACCACCGATACCTGCTGATTAACTTCTTCTTGCAGCGCAATTTCTTTGTCCGCCAACACTTGTCGCATCTCAACGAGCGCACTAGTCAATGCCGAAAAATCTTGGTCAATTCGAGTTTTGTTATTCACAAAATACGTTTCGGCAGAGACAGGATTTGCAACAATATATGCATAGTGCTCAACCCAACGCTGATAGCTCTGCCTAATCTCATCCAAAATAGACTGATGCTGCCTTGCGATCACCCCATCATCAAGCAAAACACTTACCGATGTCAGTCTCCCTAACGCTTTGGATTCATCATCATGATATAACGCAATATACTGAGCCTGTTGCTCACTGTAATCCTGACTAAGTAACACTCCCTGCCCAGCGGTAATGATCTGGTAAAGATCACGGTAACCTTCAGCGATTTTTTCCTGAACTGGCTCTAACTGCTGGTTCAATACTTTGTCTATGCGAGCCTGCTCCGAAAATACTTTGATCACTAAACCTGAAAGGCATGAAAAAATAATGACAATTAATAATGATGGGGCAACAAACTTCCATTTCAAACTCAAATTATGGAACCACAACATCCAGCATCCTCTACTTTTTATTAATTCAAAGGTCGATTGCCTAAATGCGAAAAGCATAGCCAAACCGTCTAACTGGCAGTGACGGGAAGAAATTAAAAGTTATTCCAAAGCAACAACTTAAAATAACTCTCAAGAATTATCCAAAGATTTTAAATTCATCTCAGTGATATTGCACAATACCCATTAGAGAAGAAAAACAACCCTCAAGATCATTCGTTTCCAAAAAACATTTTCCACCGACCGCCAAGCTCAAAAGCGTTGCCCCATAACTTATTTGATAGTTCGAACAATTAACAAATACCTTTTAATAAACTTGATGCGTATTGATAAAAAATAGCCACTACGAACAAATTACACCCACGCACATCACACCATTGAGTCACAAATAACCCAACAAAATGCATGGCTATTTCACGAAAAAAAAAATGTACAATCACACCCAAATCAAAATAGACCCGTGAAATTTTACTGCGTGCCCTATCAAAAAAGCAGAAATTAAATACTAACATATTGAAATAATTGTTAACTTCATGCTTTATTATGCAGTCAAAATAATAATCAAATCATTAGAGAGTCATCGTGGCCATTACATCAACAACGCTCAACACTGTCGGAAGCGATGCTGCACATGAAATTGTGTTCCCTGACGGCGAACAATTAGTCTCAACTACGGATCTCACCGGTGTAATTACGTACTGTAATCCGGCTTTTTGCCGTGTCGCAGGCTACCAAGAACACGAGTTACTTGGCCAAAATCACAACATTATCCGCCATCCTGATATGCCCAAAGGGGCGTTCGGCGATCTTTGGGCACGACTAAAGGAAGGAAAAGCTTGGCGGGGAATTGTAAAAAACAAAGCCAAATGTGGCGGATTTTACTGGGTTGATGCGTTTGTTACCCCCATTTACGAAAATGGCCAAATCACGGGTTACCAATCAGTACGGGTTAAACCCAAAACAGCACTGATAAATAAAGCGGCGAACATATACCACTCGCTGCTCAACGCAGAACAAAAAGGACGGAACTATCAGTGGGTCTGCCCCCCCTCATTGAAGTACAGCCTGCTAGCTGTGAGTGGTTGTATGCCGGTAGCCAGCCATTACTTCGCCTTCAGCCCAATGTCGGCATATTTAGCCAGCCTCGCTCCCATTGCGGCACTCGCTCTTTGTTTTCGAGATGAACTGTTTTCCATACCGGCACGCATCAAGCAATGGCAACAACAGTATGACAGTGTCAGCAGGGTTGTATTCTCCGGCTCGGATAGCTTTTCTGTTGCCGATTACCACCAGCAGATGGCATCGGCAAAAATGCGCACGGTATTGGGACGAATGACCGATTCCGCAACGCCGTTATACCACCTCGCCGATGAACTGAACAACGCGGCTGGCCGGGTCAACCAAGCCATTATCGACCAAAATGAAAACATCCAGCATATAGCGACCGCTATGGATGCCATGTCACAGGCCGCGCGAGATGTCTCTAACCACGTTGCGGAAAGCCAAGGCCGACTCGTGCAAACCAAAACACAATGCAGCCACACCCACCAGCAACTAAGCGCAACAGAGTCACAACTCATTCAGTTGGCACAGCAAGCAGAACAAGCCACCGAAGCCACTCATCAACTTGGGCAGGAAGCTGACAAAGTTAATGATGTCATGGTCGAGATCCGTGGCATAGCCGAACAGACCAACCTGCTCGCCCTTAATGCAGCTATCGAAGCCGCCCGAGCAGGCGATCATGGCCGAGGGTTTGCCGTCGTTGCTGATGAAGTGAGGGCACTCTCAACCCGCACCCAAAAAGCTACCGAGCAAATCCAACTAAGTATCGGCCATATACAGACAACAATTGGGCAATGGCAGCAACTTATCGAGGCCAACCGTGATGATACCCAGGCTTGCGTCGAACTGGCTGGCGAAGGAGCTCGGGCCATCGCAACCATCGAGCATCATATGGAGGCAATCAACCACCTAACAAAGCAAATGGCGGATGCTGCAACCCAACAAGAACAGCAATCTCAACAGACTAGCCAGCATGTCAATGCAATCGCTCAAGTTTCAGAGACTAACCTTGCCGAGGTTGCCAACGTCGAACACAGCAGCACCGTGCTCAAAGCCCACGTCAACGACTTCTACCAACTCGCTGACCGCTTCAGCAAATAGCGCTAAATACTCGGCATCCATCTTGCTGCATACCTGAGTGCCATTCCCTGCAACGGGTATGCAGATTTCCTCCTTGTGCTGTGAATTTGCTGCGAAAGCGTTTTATCCGCATTCAGCACAAATGTGACAAAACCCGCCTGTTCCCCATTTCAATTTCAACGTACTATTACTGCATCATTTCCTTCAGCGTATAGCAGCATGTACCAACAACACCTTCAACAATATTTTGGCTTTGACAGCCTCCGCCCCGGCCAGGCGCAAGTCATCGATAAAGTTATTGCCGGCGAGTCAGCCGCCGCTATTTTCCCGACAGGCTCGGGCAAATCTCTTTGCTACCAATTACCTGCGCTATCGTTGCCGAACCTCACATTGGTCATCTCTCCCTTGCTTGCCCTGATGAAGGATCAGATTGCTTTTTTGCACAGCAAAGGCATTGATGCTGCAACCATCGATTCAACACAGAGCTGGGAGGAAAGCCAATCCGTCATGCAGCGGATCCGACAGGGGCAGACCAAAATACTGATGATTTCCGTTGAGCGACTAAACAACGAACGTTTTCGCCAGTTTATCAGCCAAGTACCGATTTCATTATTGGTGGTTGACGAGGCCCACTGTATTTCTGAATGGGGACACAACTTCCGGCCCGACTACTTAAAGCTCCCCCAATACAAGCAACTACTAAATATCCCACAGGTACTTCTACTGACGGCCACCGCGACGCCAGCGGTTATAGCCGATATGGGCACTAAGTTTGCACTCCCAGAAGAAAACATCGTTGTAACGGGATTCTACCGTCCGAACCTCAACCTTGAGGTTCGGCCACAACCAGACAAGGACCGCCAGCAGGCCCTGTTGGATACTCTTAACCAATCGGCCAATTCCCCAACCATTATCTATGTCACTTTGCAGCAATCCGCCGAACAATTGGCTGCTTGGCTAACCAATCAGGGGTACCCCGCCCTGGCCTATCATGCGGGAATGGACAACGAACTGCGCACTCGTATCCAACATGATTTCATGACCGGGCAGCAACATTGTATTGTGGCCACCATCGCCTTTGGCATGGGCATCGACAAATCAGATATTCGCAGGGTGATCCACTTTGATTTGCCAAAGTCGATTGAAAACTACAGCCAAGAAATTGGACGAGCAGGCAGAGACGGACACGCATCCGATTGCATTTTCCTCGCCGGAAAATCAGGGGTCACGGTGCTTGAGAATTTTGTTTATGGTGACACTCCGGATCTCGAGGCCATAACAGCGGTTCTTCAGCAGATCCAAGCCAATTCGCCGCAATGGGAGGTCATTCTCAACAAGCTCTCGAAAGAGAGCAACATCCGAATGCTGCCGCTCAAAACCCTGCTGGTTTATTTGGAAATTGCCGGCATCATCGAGCCGATGTACAGCTACTTCGCCGACTACCGCTTCAAACTGCTCGCTGATGAAAACTATATCACCAACCAATTTCAGGGCGAACGGCAAGCATTTGTCCAAAACATCTTTGCTTGTTCAGCCAAAGCCCGCACATGGCACACCGTCGACTTCGATGCACTGTGGCATACCTGCCGCGCCGAACGAAAACGTGTTGTGGCAGCCATCGATTACTTTAGCGAAAAAGGTTGGATCAGCCTTGAAAGCAAACAAATGACGGATGTCTTCCGGGTAAAACAGAGCCATTTTGACCTACAAGAACGGGCGAGCTATATCCATGCGCTATTCACAAACAAAGAGCAGAGTGAAATCGAACGCCTCGGCAACATGCTGCAATTTTTCGAAAGCCAAACATGCCTCAGCAATCGGCTAGCGCAGTATTTTGCCGATGATAAAGCCCCGGTCCAATGCGGCCACTGCTCTGTATGCCAAGGGCAACCCGCCACGCTTCCCGAGTTGCCAATTCCAGTAGAGGTATCAGACAACATGCTAAAAGCATGGTGCGATCCTTTTATCGCTGCGAATCAGGTTACTCCGAGTACCAAAGCAATCACCCGTTTTCTGTGCGGCATGGCCATGCCTATCCATGTTCAAATCAAAGCCCGTCAAATGAGCGGGTTCGGCCAGATGGAGCACATTCCGTTCCAATCGACCCATCAGCGTATCTGTAAGCTCTATCCGTCGCTGATGCCATAACCGATATCACTACAAGTCGCCCCTTTACGAGCCCAATGCCAATTAGCCATAGCGATCTTGGTCACAACGTTTTAGAATATCTGCAGAATATAAATGGAGAAAGAGTTAAAGCCATGACAAACGAAACCCAAGAATATCAAACTTGCGAAGCATGTGGTGTATCTGCAGAGATGGGCTTCATCATCAAAGAAGGTGATGATGTTGCTGAAGTAAAAATCTTCGGTGGCAACAAAGCAGCCCTAGAAAGCGAGTTGGATAAATACCTTGCCCTAGCGAAAGAAGTCAATGCAAACTTCAAACATGAAATCTCTCCGCTATCAGAAGAAAGCACAGAGTTGACTGCTCGTATCCAGTTCGAATGCAGCGCAGAAAAGCTGATCTACGAACTGAAAACACGTTCTCTGATGAGCTAACTCATTTCCTATGGTACGAATTGTCATTTAACCACAATTCGTCCATTGCCTATGAAACCAGCGAATAAGATTCGCTGGTTTTTTTTACCCGCAAACAAATACCTTCCCATAAGAAGTCCGGCTATATCGCCATACATACACACGGATTTCCTGCACACAACAAGACAATGCACACAAAGCATCTCCATTATTCTAATTTGGACTAGAAATTAAGCGTATTTTGTATAAAACTAATACCATGATATGAATCACAAGGCACACAATGTGCCATGAACTGAAAAGGAACCGTTCTATGCAAAGCAACAAAGCGCGCGTGATTTCAAATTGGAAGCCGTCTAACGATCGCGAATCTGCAGCTATGCGTGAATTCTTGATGCAAGAAATGGGGGCGAAAAGAGACCACCACGAAGGAGGCACAGGGAAACTTGGTGCTGATTCGGGCAGGCTCGTTCGCTAACGCATCATGCTATTCTTCGCCTGTAAAAAATGCAGCCAATGGCTGCATTTTATATTTTTAACCAACACGTTAGTTAGACGACGTTTTCTCTATTCTCGACCATTTCAACTTACCATTGGTCTCAAACGTCTTCTCGGGCGTACATTCTAATACAATGCCCTCTACAGCCAGCACCGAACCCAGCGAATATGCCTGCCCATTGTAATAACACACGCGCTGTGGTCCTAACTGGCCTTCTAATGTCAAATTAGGCTTAAAGATAGCTTTGGTCGATGTCCCGGACATATCTGATGACGAATATTCTTTTGCCGCGACAGAACCACAAGAGAGAGCCAAGAACAGACAAACTGATGTCCTCAACAGAGACTTTTCTTTCAATAACATTTAGCAATCATCCCCTATTTTCGAGGTAGCATTCCCAAGAAGAATGCCATTATAATCCCTACAGCCTTTCAATGCTTCTTTGCAAGTTAGCGCAGAGAGCAAATCTTTATGAGTAGCCACAAAAGAAACTACATAGTCACGATCTGTCTTGGCATATTCACGCAGTACCCAGCCAATGGCTTTTCGGATAAAAAATTCACGTTCATCGGCCAGCATCAAAATGGTTTCTTCCAGCAAAGGTAAATTTGTCGCTTGCTTGTGTTTCAAATGCACCAGCAAAGACGCTCGGCGCAGCCACATATTTTCCGACAACCGCCACTGGCGCACCTTTTCTTCCAACTCACGGTGCTCGGCCACCAACGGGCCGATCAAATTCGAGGCAATCTTGTCCAAGGTATCCCAATGGCTCGCTTCACCAAGCATTTCTTCATAAACGGGGAAGGCATCTAGAGTTCGAAAATGCCGATAATACTCGGCGACATCCATCGCAAGATACTGCTCTTCACGGTTCTCGCCTGACCACAGCCACAGCACCAACCGCTTATATTCAATAAACGTGTTAATTTTAGTGTGCAAACGAGCCTGCTTGAAGATCGCCTTTCGCTCTGGGGCTTTTACACCATAAAACGGCTGCGTGGTTTTCATATAGGCTTGCATTGCCTTGGCGTCTTCAGCCTTTCCTGCATCGGCCAAACGCTGCTGCATGAAAATCACCATTGGTATCACGAGCGACATGCATAACTCCCTTTTACTCTGTATTTTATTGTGTACCCGAATGACCTAAAGATACTTGCTCCCGTGAAATCACTGCGTCAGCCCCTAATCGCCCCTAAAAAGAGATATCACTGGTATTTGATACCAAGATCGGAACGCTGAAACGAGTACCTTAAAGTAGCTTGGGTATACCACATTGATGCACTATTCCATAGCAATATATCCCCATCAAACCGAGAAATAAAAGCAGCCACAATATTTAGTTTGAACACATAGCATAGGCAATGTGAATTAAAATCCCACCAAAAGACATTAAGCGGAAAATTAACCAGTTATTTGGCATTTATAATTATTTTTGCTAGGATTGCGGCCGACAATTAATTTGAACTCTAAACATCTAGAGAGGAAAAATGACTGCTACTAAGGATAAGTACAGTATAGAAAGTACCGACTATACCGTCGGTCAGGACAACATTCAGAAATGGGGATTTGATGTTCATAACCCAGTCTTTGGCACCAGCGCCGCACTCATCATTCTATTTTTAATCACCCTTCTACTCAGCGACCCAACCTCCGCCAAAGCAATGCTTGATGGCATCAAATGGCAAATCATCAACTCATTTGACAACCTGTTCATGTGGTCCGGAAATCTATTCCTCGTTTTCTGTATCGCGCTTGTGCTCTCGCCTTTCGGGAAAATACGCATCGGCGGGGCAGATGCCAAACCAGAACACTCCAACCTCTCATGGATAGCCATGCTCTTTGCCGCTGGCATGGGGATCGGACTGATGTTCTGGGGTGTTGCGGAGCCCGTAGCCTACTTTACCGGATGGTACGAGACTCCCCTCGGTGTCACCGCCAATAGCGACGAAGCACTAACCGTTGCCTTGGGGGCAACCATGTTTCATTGGGGATTACATCCGTGGGCGATGTACGCTGTTGTTGCATTAGCAATGGCATTTTTTGCCTTTAACAAAGGGCTCCCTCTGTCTATCCGTTCGGTTTTCTACCCACTTCTAGGAGATCGTACATGGGGTTGGTTTGGCCATGTAATTGACGTTCTCGCCGTGCTCGCAACCCTTTTTGGTTTAGCCACATCTCTGGGATTAGGTGCCCAACAAGCAGCAAGCGGGCTCAGCCATGTTTTGGGGTTCGAAACAGGCATCGGCCTACAACTTATCGTGATCGGCTTTGTCACGACACTGGCCATTTTTTCAGTTGTACGTGGTATCGACGGCGGAGTAAAAGTGCTCAGCAATACCAATCTTCTGGTTGCCTGTGCACTGTTGCTCTTTGTCATCATCGTAGGATTTTCCACATTCTTGGCAACCCTACCCAAAACGATCATCGGCTATGTGGAAAATATTTTGCCATTGAGTAACCCGTACGGCCGGGATGATCAAACATGGATGCACGGCTGGACCGTCTTCTACTGGGCATGGTGGATCTCATGGTCACCATGTGTCGGCATGTTTATCGCGCGTGTTTCCAAAGGGCGTACGGTACGCCAATTCGTGAGTGCCGTTATCCTCATACCGACCTTCATTACACTGGTATGGATGTCTGCCTTCGGTGGCATTGCGATAGATCAGATCATCAACAAAGTGGGGGAATTGGGCACTAACGGGCTCACCGATGTCACACTGTCGCTGTTTCATCTGTACGATGCACTGCCGATGAGCACATTTTTGTCTGTCATTTCAATTGTGCTGATCATGGTGTTCTTCATCACTTCATCCGACTCTGCATCGCTCGTTATCGATAGTATTACAGCAGGCGGGAAAATCGATGCTCCCATCCCGCAACGTGTATTCTGGGCGACTATCGAAGGCGCTATTGCGGCCGTTCTTCTCTGGGTAGGCGGTACGGAAGCCATACAGGCTCTTCAGGCGGGTACTATTTCCACCGCTTTGCCATTTACTCTCATCTTATTGGCAATGTGTGTCAGCCTTGTACTTGGCATGCGTAGCGAATTGTCACTCTACCGCTCATCTTACGCTTAATGCATTACGCTTGAGCGGCTTACTTGCCTGCCACAAAAAAACGCACCTTCGGGTGCGTTTTATCATTCACCTTGTCACGGCAGTGTTATGCTAAACCTCAACGACCACCTTTTTCGCCAGCGACATGGCTAGGTTATTATCGTAATACGCCGCTTCATTGATAAAATGCGGGTAGGCTTCATACTCTCCCTCCCAACAAATTATCGAACCATCAAACAGGGTAAAAATCGGATCCCCATTATGCAGGGGCTTGAAATCAGCATCCTGCACATTGCGATGGACCATACCGATGCGCTCCCCTTGCTCATTTTCAGGCAACTTCAAGGTTTCGTGGTATTTATAAGCCTCAAAACTCGACGGCAGCACAGGCAACTCATCTCGGTTATACAAATCAATATAATCAAGAATATGGCCAGTCATTTCTTCCATCCACTCAAGAATATCTTGGCGGATCACCGATTGCGGCTGAGGGCCCACCTCTACAATTACCCCCTGCGGGGCAATAGAACTCAGGAAATAATGCTCGGCAACCGATATTTGGTCTTCCAACACAATCACGGCATCTGGCATTTTTGAAACAACATATGCGGCAAGTTTTCGGTTGAAGGCGTCAGATTGCAGCAAGATCAGCGACGGTCCCATATTACTGGTCGTATTATGAAGATCGATAATGAAATCGGTTCGGGCGTCGCCTTTTGGCCCAAGTTGGGCGTTGAGTACCTTTGCCCTACTCTGCTCGTAATTTGTCAGTAGCGGGTCTGTCAAATCGGTATGGCTAAACTGGCGGTTCATATCACTGTCAAGGTAACGCTTGTTCTCTTGATAGGCTTTAGGATTAGCAAATACCGTTTCTGTTGCAAAGCTATCCCTAATAATCGATGCCGATGACTGCTGCCACTTGCGTAGCAAATAAATTCCACTAAATTCATTACCGTGGGTTCCCCCCACAATGGCAACAGTCTTGATCTTATTCGTCCTTGTAATCACAGCTTGGGCTCACTCTATTGTGGTAGATACCCAAACAGATACCAGCTTGCTGCTTATTTTTCCAGAAATTTTGCATAACAATTATATCGGATGGGTTTGTGCCACTTTTAGATAGGCATATAACTCGCCATTCTTGTACTCTATGGCAGAATGAATACGGCTATTTCGGTTGGCGACAATCCAACTTTGGTAACGATCATCCCCACTCTGGATATCCAAAGCTATCATCCCTTGCACCAACGCCCACCGGCCAATGGTTCGTATCCGCTTAAACAACGTGTATTCTTCCAACCTACCATCAGGATACAAATATAACTCCGTAACATGCCCGGCACTGCACGATTTGATCCACACTTGCGCTGTCACTTCAGCGCGATTGAAAGAACGCTTCATACCAAGCCAAACATCAAAGTCAGCCTGCTCATTCTTATCTGGCTCTGGCAAGGCATCAAGCGGGAGCAAACGCACCCGTTCTGATTCACGGTAATACAATTGCAGAAGTTGCTTGGCTTTTTTGTCCGACATCCTTTTCATCCAACTAGATTTACCAAAACCCTTACTTTACCGCCAGTTTCGATGAAGACTCAGTGAAGACTTAGCAGAATGTTAACTCGGTCAAAACCTTCATTCTCTAGCTACCAACTCACCTTTCCACGCATCGCTTTAGTTTGCCCGCGCTGGCTTTTCTTCTCCATTCTTCGCTGCTGCGAACCACGAGTAGGTTTAGTTGCCACTCGCTTTTTTTGTACCTGTGCAACAGATCGAATCAACTCGGCCAGACGCTCAAGGGCATCCTCCCTGTTTTGTTCTTGAGTTCGATATTGCTGAGCTTTGATTATCACTACCCCGTCTTTGGTGATCCGGCTGTCCTTGAGCACCAACAAGCGCTCCTTGTAAAAAGCAGGCAAGGTAGATCGCCCGATATCAAACCGGAGATGGATAGCGGAAGAGACTTTATTGACATTTTGCCCCCCGGCCCCTTGGGCACGGATAGGGGTCAATTCGATTTCCCAATCACTGAGAGTAACGTTGTTGGATATGACTAACATGCTGTACTTACTTTTCGATAGAGTCACGACAGCATAAAGAGACATCTATCCCTGTCAACTACTACCGCGACGGGATCGTCGGCAACGCTGGGAGCAGTATTTCACCTCGTCCCAGCAATTTTTCCACTTTTTACGCCATGTAAAAGGACGTGAGCATACCTCACAGACCTTTCGCGGCAGGTAAGTTTTACTGTGGGGCATACTTCACCATTATCAATCGTAATAGCACTGAAACTTATACTCAGGCTTTTTCAAAATAGTTCAGTGCATACCCCACTATCTCTCCCAATTACGCGGCCCGATGGAAGATGTGGTACATCATGGCAAGCCATAACGTAACACCACAAATGGCAAACAGCGAAAACACCAAGAGTTGCTTTATTTTGGCTAACAAAGTGGACATCAGCATAACCGGCCTCCTATTTGGGCTGTCAGTTGTTCAAAATGTTCCGATAACCATGATACCCAAGCCTCTACCAATACTTATTGCAACGTTTTGTGCAACAAAGCGATTTAGCGCCCTCGCTTCGTGGCCAATAATCCTTGAAAAAGAGCCATCGCGTCAGAAATTCACCATGTGTTAAATATACAGAAATCGTTCTGTATCCAACACCTTAAGGTTAGTTGGGTATAGGAATACTTTAACAATCAAACACTGAATAAGTAAGGATCCAGCGCATATTCTGAAGAGAAAAAAGCCCGGACATGCCGGGCTAATTTATAAGGCCGTCACACTCGACGGTAAGGCAGGTAAACAGGCTCCCAAATATGCTCAGCCAACTCTTTATTGATATCTTTGTTGACAAGGTGGCTATGCGGCTCAGTTGCTTGAATCATCTCCAAGATACGCCGCGCAACAGCAATAGAAACCGTCTTTAGCTCACTGATTTTCGGATAGATACAACCATTAGCCAGATCTTCTTCGCTTACCATATCCGCCAGCGCATAAGAAGCCGTTGTAAACATATCCAAACTAATTTTCGGCACCCGCGACACAATCGCCGCTAGACCAACACCAGGGAAAATAAACACGTTATTCCCCTGCCCGACACGATACTCATAACCATTGTATTCAACATTGGCAAATGGGCTGCCTGTTGCAACAATCGCCATGCCATCACTCCAGCGATAGATATCTTCCGGTACGGCCTCGCAATTCGCCGTCGGATTAGACAACGGGAACACCATTGGCCGCGAGGTATATTCCATCATCTTCTGGACATGCTTCTCATTGAACGCCCCACCGACCCCACTAGTGCCCAGCAGCACGGTAACTGGATGATTATCAATTAACTCAGCCAGCGACACCTTACCTTCCTGCGCAACACTCCAGCCTTCGGCCAACGCACGAGGCTTAGCATAGCGCTTTTTGTATTCGTCCAGTTCAGGACGGTCATCAAATACCAACCCCTGTGAGTCGAGGATGAATATACGATCTCGAGCCGCGGCGTGCGAAGCCCCTTCTTTGAGCAAGCCAGCATAAATTTGATCGGCGACACCCACCCCACCGGCGCCAGCGCCGTATACCACGTAAGTCTGATCAGCCAACGACTCGCCTTTGATCTTACAAGCACCCAAAATACCCGCCAACACAACAGAGCCTGTACCTTGAATGTCATCATTGAATGATGGCAAGGTGTCCTCATAATCTGTCAGGTTATCGAAGGCATTAGATTTACTGAAATCTTCCCATTGCAATACCGCATTAGGGAAATGACGCTTAACCTGACGGACAAATTTACCGATAAATGCCTTGTATTCCTCGCCGCGCATTCTGCGACGTGGTACACCCAAATACATTGGGTCATCAAGCAGATCTTGGTTATCCGTACCAACATCTAACGCAATAGGCAAACAATGGGCAGGGTGAATACCCGCTCCGAGCGTATAAAGTGACAGCTTACCGATCGGGATCCCCATCCCGCCTACGCCTTGGTCACCGATACCCAAAATACCTTGGCTATCAGTCACCACAATAATTTTGATATCTTTGCCGGTGAAATGCTGCGCCAATTGCCCCATTTTCTTAACATTGTCAGCTGTGATATACAGCCCCCTTGCCTTTTGATAGCGATGGCTGAATTCCTGACATGCTTTGCCGACTGTCGGGGTATAGATAATCGGGGTCATTTCTTCGATATGACGTGATAACAATGCGTAAAATAACGTCTCGTTACGATCTTGCAGTGCCCTTAGGAAAAGATATTTTTCAATGTCTGTCGAAGCACTTTTAAAACCGTCATATACCCGATTTAACTGATCTTCGAACGTCTGTACGCGAGGAGGCAGCAGTCCATCTAGCAGAAATGCTTTTCGCTCTTCGTATGAAAACGCTGTACTTTTATTGAGGGTCCGATCATTTAACAGTTCTGTGCCTGTTAATGATACAGGCCGAAATTCATTGCCGTGTTCATCTTTCCAGCGCAAATATTTCCCTATTGTCATCATTTCCTCCAGTCTTGTTATTGGTCTACATCATTCTCTTTTTTATATGCCCACCTTACTTCAAGGTGCAGGGTTCAATATTGGTAAGTGGCTTGAAGTTATTTGGGTATATTGCGTTAAACTTATGGCCTAACAACCTAAGTTATCTAATGGTAGATTCAATTGTATGCCTAACTAAGCCGCAAAAATGTGATGGCAGGATTCTTTTTTCGATGGATAAAAATTCTCTCACCTTTGTGAGAGAGGGAACAAAAGGCCTTGAATACAAAGTGCTTTATCATTAAAAATATTACGCCAAAAGCAGCTAATCCGGATGGTATCATTGAAATTGCCCATATCCGCGGTGATAAGAATTTATCTAGGCATGCTTTACCACTTGATAGTGCCATCTGATTGATAGATAGAGAAAGCGAATGAAAACAGACAAGCGAAACGTGCGCATCATTCACCAAGACGGGCAGCCTGTCTTTGCTGTTATCCCATACCACGAATACATAAAGCTGGTGAAACAAGAAGCGGATGCAGATAGCAAAACGTACCTACCACACGAAGTAGCTGAAATTATGTTAGTTAATGATGTCAGCTACATTACAGCATGGCGTAAACACCTCAATATTAGTCAGAAAGAGTTAGCGCAGCGCATGGGGATTTCACAAGCAGCCGTTAGCCAAATGGAAAATATTGACTCAAATCCACAGCGTGAAATGCTAAAAAAAGCAGCAAAAGCATTGGATGTTAGTGTTGATCAGTTAATTGACTAAGGAAACAGGCTGAATATGTTCTAGTATATTGCAGATCATACAATAGGTGTCGATATCGCCGCTGTAATCATTAGCGTTGGAGCGGGTGTTTTGCTTGCAGATCTCCTTTGACTATCGGTTCGACATGTTAATAAACAAAGCCTCCTTCTATATAGGTAGCTCTGTTTTTTACTGGTGGTTTAAACTGTAGTGGCAAAGTCGATTCCGTTTGGGTTTTAGTCGGTTTATTCCTCGCACTCAAAGTTAAAATTAGAGTTCGATACAGCCATGAGAAAAACTCGAAATAGAAATTAGCTAAAACTAACAGCCCCCCTCCCGCAAAGGAAGGGAACCGTTGAGGTGATAATAATTGGAAATAAGTATATTGGATTGGCTGAAGTTGGCAGCATTGGCCGTTGGTATCATCATTGTTATGAGTAACACCTATATACGCATTAACGACAATGTGGAGGTTACCATTGGTGTTCCTAAGAACATGAAACCTGGCGAGAACGTACGTTTCGCATATCAGTTTCCATTATGGCGACCATTCATCAACATAAAGGTAAAAGCATGAGTGAATCACTCGTAAAAATATGGCGAGTAGAGATTGAAAGCCATGGCTCTCTTGCTGACGGCATTAGAGCCATGAATGAAACTCTTGGTGCAAAGTACACTAACAGCCGTGTAAATGAATGGCAGGATGGAAGGCAGAAGCTACCAAAGAAAGCCGCACGTTACATGCTACAATTTGTATTACCGCAGATAATGAAACAGCACAATGTCAGCAATAAGGCATTACGGGAAATTACTGACGAAATTATGGGATTATTGCCAGAGTAAATCGTGCAATATGTACAGAGCCATCTTTGATAAAAAGTGGCTCTGTTTTTATGCTGGTAGCTGGAATATCCCCCACTCCTCCTATTAGGACAATAACAATAATGATGCTGTACAACGAGGTCGATATTGCTGGATCAGATGCACGACGTTGAACTGCACATGTACATCACTATTAAAGAGTTCGAATCATGAGAACCACGAAACGTAAGCCACAGTCTGTAGGTGAAATCCTCAGAATTGAATTCTTAGAGCCTATGGGAATCAAGAACGGTGAATTGGCTGATAGACTCGGTGTTCACCGCAACACTATTAGCAACCTACTTAACAACAAAACGGCACTGACGCCGGAGTTGGCCGCCAAGCTATCAGCTGCATTTAATAACACGGCTGAGTTTTGGCTTAACATCCAAAATGCCAATGATATTTGGCAAACAAAGCATAACTATGAGGCATTGACAAAAGAAATAGTGCCTTTTTCCAAGCCTCAGAATTGAACTATGTGTCTATTAATTATATTACCCCAAAGCCCCTCGGGGCTTTTATTACGGATATGCGGGTGATTTCTACTCAATGACGCAGGTAATAGCCATGTAAAATATGCTTTTCTATGTTAATACGTTCTGTCAGAAAAACCATAAGAAGCATCGCAGATCACTGAATGTAAAAATAAAAAAGGAGCCAGTGCTCCTCTTTATCAGTGAATAATTCAAAAATTATCGGCCAGGCCTAAAATGTCACAACCTTATCAGCCTGCAACGTCCATCGTGACAGATCGTCCAACGTACCAATCTGCACCCCATCCACTAATGGCAAGTCACTTAAACCCCTTGCATGGCAGCAGGTCTTACACAACACGACTTCCGCCCCCTGGGCCAACAAAATTTCCAGCATCTGCTGAATATGGTACCCCTCACTGGGATTTTGCTTCTGCAAAGCACAGCCCACCGCATCCGACATTAAGAATATCTTAATTTCTGTTTTGGCCTCATCCTGCTCATTGAGATTGATTGCGAGGCGCAAGCCGTTAAAGGAGCGCTCAGAGCCATAAGGGGCATCATTAAGAATGAATAAAAGTGTCTGTGTGTTGTTGTTCATTGGTAGCATTATCCCATCGAGCAAAATGTATCCCCAAGCACTATCAAAGTACTCGTTTTCGTACTCTCTGAATCCGACGGCTTGAGGTAAATTAGGGAGAGATATCCTACGGTATTTGTCAGACAAAAAATGTGACAGATGAATTCTTTATCAAAACAAAATACTTATATTTTGTGCCAAATAAACTTACTTTTCCTGTTGCAATACATTCTGATTATTGTGGATGTACAACCGAAACAGGTGTCATATTTCTCAGATGCTTACGCTTTGTTTTGGCAATTAAACGCATTGAATTCTGCTTTACGATAGCACGAATATGCTTATGATCCTTCATACCTTCTCCTTGGTCATCGATTTAATCAATAATAAAAACAACCACCTAAGATATTCAATCACGATATGGACAG
Organism: Photobacterium aquae; assembly: GCF_001029445.1. Taxonomy (GTDB): domain Bacteria; phylum Pseudomonadota; class Gammaproteobacteria; order Enterobacterales; family Vibrionaceae; genus Photobacterium; species Photobacterium aquae. The sequence goes on along the minus strand of NZ_LDOT01000023.1, from coordinate 34,690 downwards.
TTAAATGACAGAGAAATGTAAATTATTCTGCCATGTAAAATGCACGCATAAATTATGCGAGATACGCCTCATGAAAAATAAAGAACCACATATTTTGTCATTAAAATAACACAACAAAATAATCTGACCACAAACTCATACTAGCACAGTATTTGATAAAATGATCAATAACTGTAAAAGTTAGTACATCCACATACAAAAAAACCGCATATACAACAACTTACAACATTATACACTCCAAACAGTCGACACTGTAAGATCAGTGCATACCTTTTTAATCACTATTATGTAGTTACATATTTTATAAATTTAGAAGAATATATTAAATTAACAGCTACACTGGAAATAAAAAATAGTAACTTTGTGTCTTTTTAAACCCAAGTTTATAAGAAAGATAAATTGCAGCGTCATTATTATCATAACAACTCCAGCATGGAATCCTTTTTTCAAAGAGCATTGATAGTATAAAATACTGACTCAAATAGGTAGCAAAGCCTTTATTTCTTTCATCACGTCTAGTTGCAACCATCATGTCTGTATATTGATGATATGGGTAACATGACCACACACAACTAATAATCGTATTACCCCGCATCAAGCAGTACCCATCACCGTCTGCGTCTACAAAGTCCTTTGGTATAGGCCAATAGAGCGAAAAATCAGGATCAATCTCACTTGATATACGCTGTGCTAACGCCAACCCAATCGGCTCTACTGTAAATCCATTCGGTAACTTCAATCCCATATCAGGGTCATATTTAACTAATTCAAAACAATGTCGCCTCAGTAAGGAAAAAGATGATGCTGCAGATAATTTTTCTGTCATAGTTTCATCAGCCATGATTATCATGATTTGATGATATTGAAGTAAGTTAACAAGACATTTCATCACTCTGCTATCAGTACATTCACCAAAAACAATAGCTTCTGAATCATTATTAATGATGAGGTACAAACGGGGGGATTGACAATCATCAACATAATACTTCGCGCTTATTAATGCTTTTCTTGCTATGCCAACCCACGATTTTTCAAATTTTATAGAATCTAAAGCATGATGAAAAAAAACACTTTTCACTTGGCACATTACATCCTGCATAGTCTAGCCACATTTTTATTTTGTATATTTATTCAAGCAATATTAATAATTTTTATCCACACAAGAATATGTGTTGCCTCTTACATAGATTAAGCACCATTATTTACGTCTAATAAATATATTTAAAATATAAACATGACCAACTTGCGATTTAGCACACAAACCCTCATCACAAATAACCACATCAGTCTCAATTTTGCTGATGACTACTGCAATGTAAGCTGTTTTCTCGCCCCCCTTCACCTCTATTCAGATATATTTCATAATTTGAATGCTTAGAGAGCACACTAAATCCTGTATCTTGAGATATAATCTCGTTCTAACTGATGAATTGACCAAAGGAAAACCCAAATATGGAATTTGATGCTCTGCTGACGCTTTCACAAAATGGCAAAATGCTTGCCAACCCAAAGCGTATCGCTCTGCTCAAATCCATTGCTACCACGGGCTCAATCAGCCAGGGAGCCAAACAGGTGGGTATCAGTTACAAAACCGCCTTTGACGCGATCAAAGAAATGAACCAATTAGGGGACACACAACTTGTCAGCTGTGAAAAAGGCGGCAAAGGTGGTGGCGGCGCCTCACTCACCGAACAGGGTAAACGGTTGGTCCAGATGTATGATTTATTGGAACAAATTCAGGAAATGGGACTCAATGCCCTTAAAGATGACTCAGTTCCGCTGCACAGTTTACTTGGCGTAATGAGCAAACTGTCACTGCAAACCAGTGCTCGCAACCAATTATTCGCAACCATCAAGAATATCGAGAACCATGCTCTCTATGATTTAATCACGCTCCAAATCACAGCGCAGTGCACAATCATCGCCACAATTACTCACGGCAGTACCCTGCGACTCGGGCTTTCCCCCAATAAAGATGCAGTAGCGCTGATCAAAGGACCCGCCATCACAATCAGAACCCTACTGGATCCAGTTAACAAAGAGGAAAACCAAATTCGGGGCATAATCCGCCGTATCGAGCGCGACAGCAAAATGGTCGAAGTTTGTCTTGAGATAGGCGAAGGAAACGAGCTCAATGCACTCGTCACCGAAGAAATTGCAACTAACGAACAACTGAATGTAGGGATGACAGCTTATGCCTGTTTTCCTTCTTCTCAGGTTATCGTTGCAACTTTAACCGAGCAGAAAAAAACCATTAACTAGAACAACAGCCAAGAAAATCACTCTCGAAGCTTTATACAATGCTGCGATAATGGCGTATACACTTCACCTTTCAGCAGACAGTCTTCCAAATGCTTATAATCAAGGTACTGGAACACCATGATAATCAGCATTGACACTAACATGCCAACCAGTGCCACCCTAGCCAGCCATTTTTTCCGGGAATTTAACGCATAAAGCAAAGTTCCCACAGACAACGGAGCCAAACCTAAAAAGAGCGGTTGAAAATCTAACACTGAATGATCCTATCCCACGCTTTACCTTAAAGTAGATCCCTACCGTAAAGCCGATAAAAAAAACACTCACATAATACGCCCTAAGCATACCTCAGTTCAAAGATAGAAGCCGTTTTTTACAAACTCTGACATAACATTCACATTCTGTCTTACTTTGCTATTGATAAAAATATCTACTAGCGCACAGAACATTCACTCTGAGTATAAATTATCTGAACAATATCACATTTCATCCAATATCGCCGTGCATATCGAAACGTTTCGCTCTACATTTAGCGCCAACGAAACGTTTGCGTAAACGTTTCGATGGAAATTTACGGCATGAGCCTTTCTACACTCTGCCGCAGAACATAAGCATCATCCGTATAAATCAAAAAGGTGCAACATGAAGAAAAGCGCGCTTATCAACTCTGAACTCTCCTACTTGGTTGCCACTCTGGGCCACACAGACGAAGTCACCGTGTGCGACGCGGGTTTGCCGATTCCCGACGAAACCCAGCGTATCGACCTTGCGCTGATCCCCGGTGTACCTACTTTTATCGAAACGGTGAAAGCTCTACTGGGTGAAATGCAAATTGAAGGCGTGATCATGGCTGAAGAGTTCAAGCAAGTCAGCCCTGAACACCATAGCGCCCTGATTGGTTTATTACGTGAAGAAGAAGCCGCCTGCGGGAAAACCTTCAATATCGCTTATGTACCGCACGAGGCATTCAAGGTTCATACCCAAAACAGCAAAGCGGTGATTCGTACCGGTGAATGCACCCCTTATGCCAATGTTATTTTCCAAGCCGGCGTAGTGTTTTAAACGCAACCCAGTTGCAAGGACTTCACATGACTCAGCCAATTCTAGAACTCAAAGACATCGAAAAGGCCTTCCCCGGTGTAAAAGCGCTGGACAAAGCCAGCCTGAATGTCTACCCAGGCAAGGTAATGGCCTTAATGGGAGAAAACGGCGCCGGCAAATCGACCCTTATGAAGGTACTGACCGGAATCTACACGATGGATGCCGGAGAACTACGCTATCAGGGCCAAAACGTTAAATTCAACGGCCCTCGCCACTCCCAAGAAGCCGGCATCAGCATTATCCATCAGGAGCTCAACCTTATCCCTGAGCTCACCATTGCCGAAAACATCTTCCTCGGCCGCGAGCGTACCAATGCTTTTGGCGGTATCAAATGGAACGAGATGTACCGCGAGGCCGATGCCCTACTCCAACGCCTGAACGTCAAGCACAGCTCTAAAACCCTGCTGGGTGCCTTGAGTCTGGGTGAGCAGCAGATGGTCGAAATCGCCAAGGCCCTGTCGTTCAAATCTCAGGTCATTATTATGGATGAGCCGACAGACGCACTGACAGATACAGAAACAGAATCCCTGTTCAAGGTCATCAACGAACTTCGCGAAGAAGGTACCGGGATTGTTTATATCTCGCACCGCCTCAAGGAAATTTTCGAGATCTGCGACGATATCACTGTTCTACGCGACGGTAAGTTCATCGGCCAGCGCCGGGTCGCCGACATCGATGAAGACGGCATGATCGAAATGATGGTTGGCCGTCGCCTTGATGAGCAATACCCTCGTATTGACGTTAAGCACGGCACCACCTGCCTCGAAGTCAAAAACCTCTGCGGAGCCGGGGTGAACAATGTCAGCTTTACCCTTGACCGTGGCGAAATTCTCGGTATTTCGGGTCTAATGGGCGCGGGGCGTACCGAGTTGATGAAAGTCATCTACGGCGCACAGACTCGAGAATCCGGTGATATCATTCTTGACGGCAAAGTGATCAACCCAATCAACCCACAAGATGGCCTTGCCAACGGTATCGCGTATATTTCAGAAGACCGTAAAGGTGACGGCCTGATCCTAGGGCTTTCTGTTAAAGAAAATATGTCTATCTGCTCACTGGCGCAGCTTTCCAAAGGCATCCAGCTCAACCATTACGAAGAAGTCACCGCCGTTGAAGACTTTATCCGCCTATTCAATATCAAAACACCAAGTCGTGACCAAATCATCGGTAACCTCTCCGGCGGCAACCAACAAAAAGTTGCCATCGCCAAAGGGCTGATGACTCGACCTAAGGTGCTGATCCTCGACGAACCAACCCGCGGTGTCGATGTGGGTGCAAAAAAAGAAATCTACCAGCTTATCAACCAATTCAAAGCTGAAGGCATGAGCATCATCTTGGTGTCATCTGAAATGCCGGAAGTACTGGGCATGAGCGACCGTATCCTGGTGATGCACGAAGGCAAAATCAGCGGGGAATTCATGGCCAACGAAGCCAACCAAGAAAAACTACTTGCCTGCGCAGTAGGTAAACACATCAACGAGGTAGCAGCATGAGCACCAACGCTATGACCAAACAACAAACCGCAGGTAGCAACAAGCTATTTAGCAAAGAGTGGCTGATTGAGCAAAAATCGCTGATCGCCCTGATTTTCTTGATTATGGTGGTCTCGTTCCTTAACCCGAACTTTTTTACTGTCGACAATATTCTCAACATTCTGCGCCAGACCTCGGTTAATGCCATCATCGCCGTAGGTATGACTTTGGTCATCCTGACTGCCGGTATCGACCTGAGCGTAGGTTCGGTATTGGCCTTGTGCGGTGCCTTTGCTGCCTCGCTGATCGCAATGGAAGTACCGGTCATGGTGGCCGTGCCTACCGCCCTGTTAGCCGGTGCCGCTCTCGGCGCCATCAGCGGCGTGATTATCGCCAAGGGCAAAGTGCAGGCCTTCATTGCCACTCTGGTCACCATGACCCTCTTGCGCGGTGTCACCATGGTCTATACCGAAGGCCGCCCAATTTCTACCGGCTTTACCGACGTAGCCGACAGCTTTGCTTGGTTCGGTACAGGCTATGCAATGGGCATCCCTGTGCCAATCTGGCTGATGGTGATTGTGTTCGCCGCGGTCTGGTACATGCTTAACCACACTCGCTTTGGTCGTTACATCTACGCGATGGGCGGCAACGAATCTGCAGCACGCCTGTCTGGTATCAACGTAGATCGCGTCAAGATTGGCGTCTACGCAATCTGCGGCCTATTGGCAGCACTAGCAGGCTTAATCGTAACCTCTCGTCTTTCATCGGCTCAGCCTACTGCAGGTATGGGATACGAGCTGGATGCGATTGCGGCAGTTGTACTGGGCGGCACCAGCCTGGCAGGCGGCAAGGGCCGTATCATGGGAACCCTAATCGGTGCCTTGATCATCGGCTTCCTGAACAACGCCCTGAACCTGCTGGATGTCTCCTCGTACTACCAGATGATTGCCAAAGCAGTGGTCATTCTGCTGGCAGTACTGGTCGATAACAAAAACAAGTAACAACAACCTCTGAACGATGGTGCGGGCAGTTATCCCCCCTGCCCGCCTCCACACACCCGACATATCGTAGAAAGGAAAACGGAATGAAAAAGTTAGCAACCCTGATCTCGGCCGCTGTAATTTCTGCCTCTTTCAGCACTACTGCGGCTGCACAAGAGACCTTGGCCATGGTGGTTTCCACCCTGAACAACCCATTCTTCGTCACCATGAAAGATGGCGCAGAAGCCAAAGCCAAAGAGCTGGGCTATAACCTGATTGTTCTTGATTCGCAAAATGACCCAAGCAAGGAGCTGTCGAACATCGAAGACCTAACGGTTCGCGGTGTGAAAGCTATTCTGATCAACCCAACCGATTCCGATGCCGTCTCCAATGCCATCCGCATGGCCAACCGCTCCAAGATCCCAGTACTGACCCTTGACCGTGGCGCAAGCCGTGGCGAAGTTGTCAGCCATATCGCGTCGGACAACGTAGCCGGTGGTGAAATGGCCGGTAAGTTCATCATGGAAAAAGTGGGCGAGAAAGCGCGTGTGATCCAGCTAGAAGGCATTGCAGGTACATCGGCAGCCCGAGAGCGCGGCCAAGGCTTCATGCAAGCGGTTGACGGCAGCGAGATGGAGCTTCTGGCTAGCCAGCCAGCAGACTTTGACCGTACTAAGGGCCTGAATGTTATGGAAAACATGCTGGCTGCAAACCCTGATGTACAAGCGGTATTTGCCCAGAACGATGAAATGGCACTGGGTGCCCTGCGTGCAGTACAAGCCTCAGGCAAAGACGTGCTTATCGTTGGTTTCGATGGCACTGAAGACGGCATCGCCGCCGTTAAGCGCGGCAAGCTAGGTGCAACCATTGCTCAGCAGCCTGACCTTATCGGTGCGCTAGGTATCGAAACCGCCGACAAGATGCTGAAGGGCGAAAAAGTGGAAGCCAATATTCCAGTTCCACTGAAAGTCATTTCTGAGTAATCTGCCACTCGATTATACAGGGCCGGGGTAACCTCGGCCCTGTCGCCAAAACCTATCGTTTAGCAGCCGTGTCTCCTTCTGCTGCTAACCCATACATTTTGGCCAGATAGAATCAAAAAGGTCCCGATATGAATAAATTAGTCGTTCTTGGCAGTGTGAACGCCGACCATGTCCTTCAAGTTGCCTCTTTCCCTCGTCCGGGCGAGACACTGCACGGCCATAGCTACAATGTGATCCCAGGTGGCAAAGGTGCCAACCAAGCCGTTGCCGCCGCCCGCCTGGGTGCGGATATCGCTTTCATTGCCTGTGTCGGCGATGATGCCTTCGGTCACCAGATCCGTGAGGAGTTTGCCAAAGACGGCATGAACAACGACGCCGTTATGATTGAAGCAGGCATGCCAACCGGTATTGCAATGATTCAAGTTGCCGCCACCGGCGAGAACAGCATTGCTATTTCGGCCGAAGCCAATGGCTGCCTGACTCCCGAGCGCCTCGAACCGCACCACAACCTGATCAAAAGTGCCGATACCCTGCTGATGCAGCTAGAAACACCAATGGCCACCATCGAGGCCGCAGCTCGCATCGCCAAACAGGCCAGAACCCAAGTGGTGCTGAATCCGGCTCCAGCCCAGCCGTTATCGGATGACTTATTGCAACATATTGATATGATTACGCCAAACGAAACAGAAGCAGAACTGCTTACCGGCGTGAAAGTGGTTGATATGGCGACGGCACAACAAGCAGCAGACGTACTGCACGCCAAAGGCATTTCACAGGTTCTGATCACACTTGGCAGCCAAGGGGTTTGGGTCAGTGAGAACGGCAAAGGTGAACAGGTACCGGGCTTCCGTGTAGACGCCAAAGACACCACTGCAGCTGGTGATACCTTCAACGGTGCGCTGCTCACCGGGCTTCAGGACGGTCGTTCAATGGAAGAGGCCATCCGCTTTGCCCATGCAGCAGCAGCCATTTCAGTGACCCGAATCGGGGCGCAAACCTCTATCCCGCACCTACGTGAGGTCGAGCGCTTCCTGATGGAACATTGATTTTATGATTTGCCGCGCCCACCCATTCGGGCGCGGCTTAGGGAGAAACCATGGCGACAATAAAAGATGTGGCAAAACATGCTGGCGTATCAACGTCGACGGTCAGCCACGTACTCAACAAAACCCGCTTTGTCAGTGAAGACATCTCCGTGCGTGTAATAGCAGCCGTCGAAACGCTCAACTACGCTCCTTCTGCACTCGCACGCAGCCTCAAAGTCAACCATACCCGCACCTTCGGGATGCTGGTCACCACCTCAACCAACCCTTTTTTCGGCGAAGTCGTCAAAGGTGTCGAACGGCGCTGCTACGAGCAGGGCTATAACCTCATTCTATGCAATACCGAAGGGGATCTCGAACGTATGCGAGCCAACCTCGACACCCTATTGCAAAAACGCGTCGACGGCTTGCTGCTGATGTGCAGCGAAGTCGACGGGCAAGCATTCGATCTGTTCGCCCGTCACCAACCCGTCCCCACGGTGGTGATGGACTGGGGCCCAATCGACTTCCCGAGTGACAAAATTCAGGATAACTCGCATCATGGCGGTTATTTAGCGACCCGCCACTTGATTGAACAAGGCCACACCGCTATTGGTTGCCTGACCGGACCACTGGATAAGCTCACCGCTCAACAACGTTTATCGGGCTATATTCAGGCAATGGAAGAAGCAGGGCTTGGCATCAACAAGCAGTGGATCGCCTCTGGCAATTTCGAGTGCGAAGGCGGCGAGATCGCATTCAATGAGGTATACGCACACGGCAAACTGCCTACAGCCTTTTTCATCTGTAATGACATGATGGCGATGGGAGTCATTAATACCGCTAGCAAACGAGGTATTAAGGTGCCAGACGATCTCTCCATCGTCGGCTATGATGACATCAAGCTGGCCAAGTATGTCACACCGTCGCTCACAACAATTCACCAACCCAAGCACCGTTTGGGCCAGCAGGCGGTTGATGTATTGCTTGAAAAAATCAACCATCAGCGCGAAGGCCACACGGTGATTCAACTAGAACCCACCTTGGTCGAACGAGACAGCGTTAAAAACTTGCTCTCCTAGCTACCTGTTTCGCTAATTACTGCTATTATCACCCTCAAACCGCAGCCCAAACTGCGGTTTTTTATAGCTATAAAAAAATGTTTCATTGAAAACCCATTACGGCCAGACTCAATTTAAGAACGTAACCTTGCCATTCAGTAACAACTAACCTTTATTTGCGTTTAGGGACTCAGTAAAATATCCCAAACAACGAACTAACCGAGAACAACATGGCGAAACTAACACTTCAAGAGCAAATGCTTAAAGCTGGCTTGGTCAATGAAAAGAAGCTTAAAAAAGCAAAGAAAGGCTCAAAAAAGAACCGTGTACAGGCAAGAGAAGTTAAAGCGGCCGTTGAAGAGAACAAGCGACTACAGCAAGAGCGTGACAAAGCACTGAGCGAGCAGCAGCAGGAGCAGCGCCTAACTCAAGAGATTCAACATCAAATTAAGCAACTCATCGAAATGAACAAACTTAATTTAAAAGATAGCGATATCAAGTACAACTTTACCGATGGCACCATCGTGAAATCGTTGTATGTTGAATCCCTTGTTCGTGATCAGCTTATCAAAGGTATTCTGGCTATCGCCCGCTACGAAGACTCCTACGTTGTCATTCCGAGCAGCGTGGCCAATAAAATTGCCCAACGCGACGCTCAAGTGATTATCGAGCAGAAAGAACCTGAATCTGACGTCATTGCCGAAGACGATCCGTACGCCGACTTTGTCGTACCAGATGACCTAATGTGGTGATCCCTACCAGCCTTCGTTTTCAACGAAGGCTTTTATTTTTTATATAAAAATAGCCAATAACCATCTTATCAACACTCTTCACTACTGATTATTGAAAGAATAATGAAAATGATAACCATCCTGAAGATCGTGGCTATTCTGTTCATCTCGAAAATACATCTAGTTAACGCACAACCCATCTCACCTGAAGAACCGACTTACCATGTTACTGAGATTTATGGGGGCTTTATTCATCAACAGGAAATCGCGGTAACGATCAGCCTATGCGCACAACAAACACCATCACAGTGTTATTTTATTACGTTGAACCGCTCTTCATTTTTAGATTTAATGAATATGCAGCCCCTTAAACGACTAAATAATGACAATCCCGCTATAGAATTTTCGGCGGAACTAGCCGCGAAACAATATCGACTCTCTAATCACGATACCCGCATCATACTCAATACCCGTGACATCACCCTTGAGCAAATGACCCTGAGCATTGATGGTAAGTTAGTCAGTCCTGCGGCCCAACCTACGGGGAAGGATGATTATGTCACGCTAAGGATCAATGCACTTATTATTCCCAAAGAAAAACTCCACACCTTGAAATCATGGCTGGAGATAGACCTCAATGGCGGAGAACAGAGATACCGTGAACTGAGTGACTGTAAACTGGCTGAACAAATGATAAAAGACACGTCTCCGCTTTTTACAAAAGCCATTGAGCTATGGCAGGGATCAGCCAGCGACAAAGACTTTGCCCTCTGGAAAAATGAAACCTTCCAACCACAATATGATGCATTGCGACAGATTTATGATCCTATTGACTATCGCTATAACCGAAAGATTTCAAAATCTGTACATGAAAAATATTTACTGCCTATTGGTGATTTTGTCTCTTATATGCACCGACTGGTCAGTGTAAGCCCACAGAGTATCTGGTTAACCAAAACCGCCAATAAAATTTTAAAGGCTGAATACCGACAAAACCTGATGTGCACGCCCATATCAAAATTGCAAGAAACCATTGATAGTGCAGACCGTTTCAGGATTAACACTCAACGTTAAGTATTGAATAACATATCAATAAACCGTCAAGACACGCTCTCTGTTATGAACATTTTTTAGGAAGAATGCATTTTTCTTCACGATCTCTTCACCTACATCAATGCATACTCTTTGCATATTCTGAATAATTTAAACCTCCTATAAGTACAGACTAAAATTACAATGAAAAAGATCGTAGCCACCTCACTACTCCTATTGGCATCAAACTCTGTCCTTGCAGCATTTAATGGCTCTCAAATACAACCTATTATCAATACCATTTCGGAAATAAAAAATGCTCCCGATGATACTCATGTCGTATTAACTGGCCATATCGTGCAGTCTCTAGGCAATGAGATTTACCTATTCAAAGACAATACCGGTGAAATAAAAGTCGACATTGATTTTGAAGACTGGATGGGGCAAGACGTCACGCCAAAAGATAAAGTGACAATCCGAGGAGAGATTGATTCCGAATGGTCTTCATCCAAAATTGAGGTTGATAGCGTACAGAAAGTATAAGCAACAAAGCCACCTTCGAGGTGGCTTTGTTCTTATACAGTTTTATTTGCTATTGCTTTCTAACCTGCCACAGGCCCAATATCACAAGCAACAAAAAGAATAGCGGATCACTCCAGCCAAGACCGGTAAAAATCCCCATAACGGCAGCATAACCGGTTATCAGCACACCCAAGCCATTGGTGATCACCAACGCCACCAGCAACTTGGTCGCTACCCGACCTGATTCGATATCACGCAGCAACAAACTGATAGCAGCAATACCACCAAGGAAAATACTGGTGTGCTGAGAAAGAAACAGCGCATACTGATCGTTAATCTGCACACCGTACATTGGCCACATTTGAGCAGGTAAAGCAAACAACGCCACTGCAAAAACACTATAAATAACACCGTGAAGGGTAAAGAAAGTTTTGTTATTCATATCTTGCTCTCTAAACACGATTAAGCCATTACGCCACGGGGCCATGATTCACCGTAGTAAGCGTTGGATTAACATCGAAAATCCGGCCTCGGATACCATCAATACCCATCTGTTGCAGGCGAGCGGTGTGCATTGCCAAATAACGCTCGGCGCTGGCTTGGTCAACAAACAGATAAATGCCACCCCCCAGTTTGTTCTGTTCACTTTCCGTCCAAATTTTCCACACGAACCCCGGCTCTTGGTTGATTGATTCAGCCAACCCCGTCAATACTGCCGCCATCTCTTCACCAAACGGGCCATTAAACGGAAAATCCACCTGCAGTAATTTCATGGTATTGCCTCTATTGTTGTCTTGCTACGAGCACTGTGCCGTAATCTATACCGCCATTTTTATCTATAATAAATTGACATTAAAGTTCATAATATTGCCACTAATGGTAGATAAATTAGACCAATGAAACTCAAGACCACCCTCGACCAATGGCAAACACTAGACGCTATCCACCGTGCGGGTAGCATTCAGGCCGCTGCTACTTTGCTGAACAAAAGCCATACCACCTTGATATACAGTGTCAAAAAACTGGAGGAACAACTGGGAGTCACACTGCTGAATATTCAAGGAAGAAAAAGCGTTCTAAATGCAACTGGACAATTATTGCTACGCCGCGCTAGTGCAATGTTAGAGCAAGCACACGAACTGGAAATAATCAGCCACCAGCTTAGCCGTGGAATAGAATCGGAGATTACCGTGGCCGTTGACCACCTATGCGATCCCCGACTTCTTTATCAGGCGATAGCACATTTTGCGGCCGATAACAGCACCACGTCGGTACAAGTTATCGAAACGTCATTGAGCAAAACCCAAGAGATGGTCAAACAAGCTAAAGCCGATGTTGCCATCATCAATTTGCCCGTCACCAATTTTCCGGCACAAGCCTTCGGCATGACAAAAATGCTCCCAGTCATTAGCTGTCATCATCCGCTCGCGACAGCCAGCAGCATTTCTCTTACAGAACTATCGGCGATCTGCCAGATTGTCGTACGAGACTTGGGAGGTGCAAACACGGCTAATCAATCTGACAATGATGGGAGAAAAACACAGGATGTGGGATGGCTGAAATCCTCGCAGCGGATCACCGTGGACAATTTTGACCATGCCATGCAGGCTGTCGAGCAAGGCTGTGGTTATTGCCGATTACCCGAACACTTGATACATAGCGGGAAAAGCACAGGCATTGCCATCATCAATGTCGAACATGCGAGTTGCTATCAGGTTCCCCTCCACCTTACCTTGCCCAAAGGTGCTAACACCGGGCCGGCCGCCCTTGCACTCTATGACGCGCTACTTCGCACGTCCTTTGTTTGATAGCGGCTGTGGTAAATTTTCAAGTGTGGGCAACGCTTTCGGCAATAGCCACAGCCTTCGGTGATGACCAACACGTTTTGCGACCTGCCGCCAGAGTCGGTGATACAGAGCAAGGCTGGCAGACTCTTCTTGCTGGAAGGACACACTGTCATGGCCCCAAGAAGGGAAATGTCGACCCACTCTGGCCTGAGAGATCTCCAGCTCCCCCCCGTTTAATCGCAAACGACGGTAAATCAATACCCGTGCCTGCGCCCATTGGCCTTTTCGTAGCAATTGCCATAATTGCCACCGCTCCGGCTTAGGATGAGTCTGAAAATATCGGCGAAGCGCCCACAATCCCCCCATTAGCACCAACAGGCTGATGATCACGCTTGCCAAAATGGGCCAGTAATAGGCCAGCCACGAACGCCACGTGTGTGCGATATGGAATGACTTACCGGCAACCGTCACCGTCTGCAAAATTTGACGCTGAGTATCCCACCAGAAAAAGGTATAGTCCGGAAACTGAATATCCCCGCCCATTTGCAGGATATACACCGTCTGCTCGGTACGACTGGACTGATAATCCCCCCGCGACTGGGTATCGCTTAGTTGGTGCGGCTGGGCATACGCCTGATAACCACGCAGAGATGATGCCGCGTTCGCGCCACTGGTCTCTGTCGCCATCAAATCTGGCAATAACACCGACAAGCTATCTTGTGCCGTAATCGTGATGGTACGGGTTACGGCGTCCCCGACATGGAGTGTATCCGTCGACGACTGCCATACCTGACGGACATCCGCCTTACTAGCGGTAAACCAAACGCTCTCTTGGGTGAGCAAACCTGACGGTAACCGGGCTTCAAAACGCACGGGGGATGTTTGCACCGTGCCTCGCACATTCTGGCCATCCTCTCCTGATACCTGCACATTCACCGAAATAGGCGGGATGGTAAACCGGCCAGACTGCTGCGGGTACAGGGTAATTTCCCACCGTTGATGTGACCATGTCTGGCCTTGCTCTCGTGTCGTGTAATTGGTGGCTAATTGATTGCGTTGTTTGGCGATCACATTGGGAATATCAACCCGACCAATTCGAGTCCCCCCCGTAAACCAGCGCGATGTGGAAACATCAATGGAGAGGATCACCTGCTCGTTCACACTAAAAACCGGTTTTCCTCCTTCGTCGCCCACCCAAGCCTTCACCCGCACACCGGTTTTATCGGCTCTTATTTCGGTCTCTTTTTCGATATCTGGTGTAGCCAGAGCACTTGTGCTCATTAACACGATCGCAAACACCCACATCACCCAACGCCAAGCAACCGCGTCACTTCTTTTCATCTTCCTATTGTGCACCACACGATATTGCGTCATTGCAGATCTCCCTCGTTGTCGGAATGATCTGCATCCGTACTTTGATTGTCTTGCTGGTGTCTATCGCGGAGCTGTAACTGGAATTTCGCTTTAAGGAAATACTTGGGATCCGCCTCTACCCGTTTGAGCCATTTATCCGCCAAGTCATCACTGCCCAGCAATTCACTGGCACTCAAGTGCTCTTTCACCATCAACTCGGCAGAGGTCTTCTCGTCAGCGCCATCTGCCGTACGAGGCTCATCTCCCAATTCAAACGACTGCTCTGGGCCATCACTCGAGCCCGCCTGACTTTCGCTGAATTGATTGATGTCATCCACAATACCGCTGAGCACCCGGTAGTTATGGGCGACATCTCTTTTTAATTCCGGAGCCAATCCTGGTTTATCCAGCATAGATTTGAGCAAATCACGCGCCGCCAAATATTCACGCTGACGAGCCAAAGCACTGGCGGCGTAATATTGGCCTCGATCCGAATCGGCCTGAATAAAAGCGGTGTGTGCCAGTTTAAATTCCCCCGCGTAATAATAGGCGATACCTTTACGAAGCGGATCATCAAAATGCTGCCCTGCCGCCAAATACTCGCTTTTATTAAACAACCACTGTCCTTGCTGATCCGGCGTGAGCCATAAGTCCCACCACCACTGCGTCGCTTTATCTAACGCTGTCAGCGTCTCAACAGGGTCGGTTTGTTTGGCTTTCATCTCTACCGGTTGGGCATTCACTGCGGGGGCATACAAGATCGATGCACTAAACATGGCAGACAACAGCAACGACAGTGACACCATCGCCACCCAACTCCACTGCACTAGCCACCCTCTGCGAAACCACAACAGCAAAATCACCGCAATAGGAATCAACAGGCTATATCCCATGTCCCTCCACGGCATAGCAGATTCTCCATTAAGTTGCATATTTCGCTCAATATAGCGATTCAACGCCTCGACATCCGAGCCATCCACAGTCATTGTCACCAATCGGCCATCACTGGCACTGGCAAGATCGCCAAGCGCCTTCATATTGATAGGATCTGAACTGGTAACATCGGGGTTGCCCGCTGCCAAAGTCAACAACTGGTAGGGATTATTCGCAAAATATTCTCGATAAGCATCAATTGTGCTTTGATTAGCACCATCACTCACCAATAGCACTGTTGAGCCCGGCGTCCCCTGCAATTGTTCCGCAACAAGCGGCAATGCCTGCTCTGCCGATTTGCCTTCTACCGGCATTATCTCCGGTGTAATCGCGGCCAGAAACGGAGCAAATACCCGGCTGTCCTGCGTTACAGGCATCGCCATATGGGCCGTCCCTGCATAAACCACCAGACCTGCTTTCCCGCCATCACGCAACGCCAATAAATCGCGGATTTTCTGTTTGCTCCTTTCAAGTCGACTGGGAGCCAAATCGGTCTGGAGCATACTTTCGCTGTTATCCAGCACTACCAACATAGCGGCTTTGTCCTCTCCAAATGGCGAGGCTTCTCGTTGCCATGTCGGCCCGGCGCAGAGCACAATCGCCAATGTCATGATCAACGCCAACACTTTCAATGGTAATTGCTTACGCCAACCTTGCTCTCCCAAGGTCAAGGCCCTGCGCAAATGGGCCGGCAACACATCCTGCCAACTCGGCTGACTTTCTTCGCGCCAACGCCAATAAAACACCGCGTACATCGGCAACAGCGCCAATAACCAATACGGTCGAATAAAATGAAACTGGCTGATAAAAGCCTGTATGCCCTGACTATCGAACATGCCGGGCTCCTTGCTGCTTGGCCCTTTGTTTATTCTCGCGAGCCTGCTTTCCAACATAACGCTGAAAACTCGCAATACCAAATGCAACCAAGTACATCACGATAACCAAGGCGATCAGATAATGATGCACACTCTGCTTGGGCCGATAGGTCATGCTCTCATAGAGCTGGGGCTCCAATTTACCCACCTGTGCATAGGCCTGCTCCAATTCGTCACGGTTCAAGGCCGAGAACGCCTTTCCCCCTGACAACCTCGCAACCTGATTGATGGTATCCATATCCAACGCACTCTCGCCCACCGTACGCGGGTCTCCCATCGCAATCATATAAATACGCACTGATTTGGCGGCAGCAACCTTGGCTGCTTCAACCGGCTCAACAAAACTGCCGGTATCGTTACCGTCTGTTAGCACAATGGCCACTTGCTCTCGGGATCCACTCTCCCCAGCCGCCAAGCGAGATTGCGCACTTTGTTCAAACACCTTGATAGCCAAGCCCATTGCATCACCCAAATGGGTACTTTGCCCTGCCATCGCGACGTCCGTCTGCTGCAGCAATGCCAGCCAAACCGCCTGATCCGCCGTAAAAGGCGTTTGGACAAACGCGGCATCCCCAAACAAAATAAGCCCTAAACGATCTCCTTTTCGCGTTTTGGAAAAATCGGAAAGCACTTGCTTGGCGGCCTCCAAGCGAGAGATCTGGGCTCCGTTATCCGAGCTGAAATCCTGCTCAGCCATTGAGCCGGACAAATCCACCACCACCATCAGATCCCTTCCCATCCGCTCTCTTGTCTGCGGCTCTCCCAGCACCATCGGCTTGGCCAAAGCAACGACCACTAAGATCCAAGACAAAACCAAGGTCGCCCTCTGCCACCAGCGAGGAGAGAGCTGGCTGGCCCCCCGTGTGGGCTTGGCATCCAACGCTTCTGATAGTTGGCGAAAAAACGGTACTTTGGTGGCCAACTGCCTAGTGCGGTAAGCCGGCACAAGAAAATAAACAACCAGCGGCAACGGCAGAATCACAAACCACCACGGATGAGCAAACTCGAACTGAAGCGACGCCAACGACAACCAAACGTTCATCCTTATTCCCCTGCACCTTCGGCTGATTGCAAATCAGACCGACCACGCCGGGGCGAATGCGTTTTCAGCCATTCACAACTATTGGCATGCAATACCTGCCAATCTGACACTGCTAACCCAATATGAGGATTGACCAATGACTGCATCCAGCGCGCACCCAATGCATTATCGAAACCACGTTCCGAAGCAAGCCCTGACAGATCAGCAGAGCAATAGCGATCAAGCTGCTGCAAAAATGGCTGGCCAAATAGCGCGGAATGACGACTATCCAAATACACCATCACCACTTTGAGTACCTGAAATAGCGCCTGCCCGCGCTGGATCGCACTCATAGCAGGATCCTTGTTGATCCTGTCGATCGCGGCAAGGGCTTCTGTACGGTAGCGGTTTTGCCACCATTCCCACACCTGCCGGTAAACCCAGTACATCAGTAACAGCACCAAAGCCGCACCGAGAATTGTCCATCCCAATGTCTGCGGCCACCAACTGACCCCATCCGGCACCGGAACATCATGCAGATTACGCAACATATAACTGCTCGGCGGGGCATGTTCCGCTACGCCCTGTGATACCATCTTTTCAGTGGCAGTCATCCTCGCTCTCCTACTGCTTGCCGGAAACAGCCCAGATGCCCGCCCCTTGTATCCAGTTCGATATGTGGCAACCGTTTGATTGCCATCAAACGCCTCAAAGCATCACGCTGACGGCCAGATTGGGCATGCAAATAACGGCTTGCCTGCTCGATCTTGACGTGCGAATCAAGATTCATCTGATAGGTTCCATCACCTATTACCCAATTGGCCCCGGCAAGTTCAGGGGGCAGAGCTTGCTCGAACGGATCACTCACTTGAACGGCCAGTACATCGTTATGCTGCTGCCACTGTTTGAGCTGCTCCAGCATGGATTCGTCGCAATCATGCCAGTCACTGATGATCACCAGAGTCGACTGTTTCAGGCGCATCCGGCCTAGCTGATACAACCAACGGGAAAACCCCACTTGATCGCCATCTTGCGATGCCACGCTCAGCGATTGATTTACCTGACTAAGCAGGCGCAGCTGGCGTAACACCCCATGCTGGGAACGCTGGGACTTGCTGATATGAAGATGCTGGCTATCGGCAATCAAAAAGCCCACTCGATCACCGTCTTTTAGGATCCGCCAGGCACACATCGCCGCAATTTCCGCAGCCACCACAGATTTCATCACCGAAGTTGAGGAAAAGAACATGGAGCTACGCTGATCAACGCAAAGCATCACGTTACGATCCTTTTCCTCGGTATAGGTACGTACATGGGGTTTGCCGGTACGCAGGGTCACTTTCCAGTCCAAATTGCGAATATCATCCCCTCGCTGGTAGTGCCGTAACTCTTCAAAGTTCAAACCACGACCGCGAAACAATGAGTGATGGCGCCCAGACAAGACGCTGCCAGCTTTAAGATGAGGCAGCAAACTGAACGACATCGCCTGTGATTGCAGACGCACCAACTGGGCATAATCACAATACAGGCGCGGGTCGAGATCTTGAGAGCGCGGAACAATCGTCGGTCTGGCCATATCTACCCCTAGCCTATCTGCACATGGTCAAGCAGCGCATTCACTACCATCTGATGGGTGATACCTTCAGCCAAAGCGTCATAAGAGAGACTGATGCGGTGACCGAGCACCATGGATGCCATAGCACGCACATCATCCGGCAGAACATGGTCCCGCCCTTGCAGCCATGCATAGGCACGGGCACATTTATCCAGCGCAATCGAGGCACGAGGGCTTGCGCCTATTTCAATCCAGCGGGACAAATCAGTCTCGGGATAACGATCCGGATGGCGAGTCGCCATCACCAAGGCCACAATGTAATTTTCGACCAAATCAGACACCGCAATGTCCGGCAGCGCACGGCGGGCAGCAAATACCACTTCGGGATCGATATAACGGCTTTCATCACGCTGCGCTATATCACTTTCTCCCGCGCTTTGATCCTCACTCTGTATGGCCTTTTCTTCGCGCTCGCCATTGCATTCGTCATGGTGCTCTTCAATGCGTTCTTCATTGCGAACAAGCCGCACGATATCCCGCTCGGCACTGTCATCCGGGTAATCCACCGTCACTTTCATGATGAAGCGATCCATCTGCGCTTCTGGCAACGGATAGGTTCCCTCCTGCTCCACCGGATTTTGAGTAGCAAGTACCATAAACAACGGTGGCAGCTCATGGGTTTCGTTACCCACGGTGATCGTCCCCTCCGCCATCGCTTCCAACAATGCCGCCTGAACCTTGGCCGGCGCGCGGTTTACCTCATCAGCCAAGACGATATTGTTGAAAATCGGGCCAGGCTGAAAGTGCAGCAGGGGTTTGCCGTTAACCTCTTGATAGACCTCGGTACCCGTTACGTCAGACGGCAATAAATCCGGAGTAAACTGAATACGGCCAAATCGGGTATCAAGCAAATTGGCCAAGGATTTCACCGACCGTGTTTTCGCCGTGCCCGGCAAGCCCTCCAGCAACACATGGCCATTGGTCAGCAAACCGATCACCAATGCCCGCACCACATGGCTTTGTCCAATGACACTTCGCTCAGTCAGCGCAATAAGTTCATTAATTTCGGTTTGATTTTGATTCATGGATGCCCCCAGTCATGTTTTTCAATGCCATGCCCTTGTATTAATAACTATCGATTATGCTGTGACTGCGCTTTCAAGCTGTTAATCGCTTCGGGCGGAACATATTGGCTCAACTGCTTCAGACAACGGCTCAGCGCCATCGCAACCGCAGCGTCCTGAGGATTCCTCGCCAGAACCTCACACTGGGCATACAAGTGCTGCGGGTTGCCGCTCAAGGCAAACGCCTTTTCCAGCGATTGGCTGGCCGCTATCACATCCTGCTGCTCCAGAGCCAAACCATATACATACCAATAACGAGAATTGGATGCCGCCAGTTCAGCCGCCAGCTTGAGATACTCGACAGCCCCGGTTTTATCTCCTCTACGTAGCAATGCCAACCCAGTACTAAATGGCAATGCCGCCGATTTCGGCTGGGCCTTCATCCCCGAGATAAGCGTCTGTAATGCCAACTGCTCGTTACCCTGCTCTCGGTACAAATCAGCAAGGTTTACGTAGCTATTATCAAAATAAGGCTCAATGGCAATAGCTCCCTGATAGGCGGCGATCGCTTTGTCTATCTCGCCCTGAGCCCGATAGACATTCCCCATATTGGTGCGGCCAAATCCCCTATCGGCGTTGTACTGCTGAATCTCCATATACTCGGCAAGAGGGGGGATTAGCTGTTGCTGCTGCGCCGGTGACAGCGTCGACCATCCCTCCACCAACGCACCAGCGGCTTCTGTTCGTACCGACAGAACCGGATCAACCAGCAGCGGGCTCAATATCTGCCAACGCTCTACCAGACCAAAACCCTGCGAACCGGTAATTGCCCCTAGCCGGATCATCGCGCTGTCATGCTTTACTGCCCGCCCCAGTGCCACCACCCTATTTTGCTGGCGGGCACTCAGTGAACGGGGATCTCCGGCATGACCGGCTAACCGCTCCAGCGCCGATGCCCGAATAATCTCACTTTCGCTGGCATCCTGAGCGATGTAGGCCAGCGCATCGATAGCATCTCTATGGCCTATCGATTCGGCATAGAAAGCCACCGAAAAGTGCCGAGCATCCTGATATTTTGAATGAGGAAACCACTTGGCAAGTTGCTGTGCCGCCCACTTATCATCACGATCCTGATGACACTGAGTGCAGGCATTGGGCGCACCCGTATGCTGGCTCAGATCAGGCCGCGGTATTTGCCAGCTGTGATCACGTCTAGGATCAACGGACATATATACCGTTTCGGTCATATGGCAAGAGGTACATTTCGACGCTTCAGATCCGGGAGGGTGAAAAGTATGATTCTGGGGTGAGTACGCACTGGCGTTATGGCATTGCTGGCACAACGCAGGCTCTGGCATTGTTAACTTGGCTGTATGGGGATCATGGCAGTTGGTACATGTCACGCCTTTTTTGGCCATCTTCGACTGCAAAAAAGAGCCATATACGTAGTTCTCATCGTAAATTTGACCATCAGGATAATACAATTCCTCAGTAATCAAACTCATGCGGTACTTGTTCAAAAACGCATTGGCTCCCTGCTCTCTCGCCGCCAAAGAGCCGCCATTCTGTATGTCTGCGGGTGATTTGGATGAGTCTGAAAACGGTTGCCGTAAGCGATGAGGCGATTCATTCAGTTGGGTGCGGCGACTATGGCACTGGGCACACGCCATTATCTGATCAGTTTGACCGATCGCCTTTGGCTGGAGTGTCTTATTCCCCTCTTGATGCACCCATTGACTCACGGCTTGTTTCAGATCTCGAGTTAGCCCAATCTGCATGGCTTGATATGCATCCTCTCTATCTCGCCCATCGTGTAGCCCTTCGTTCTGAAAAGCGCCATCGGGCGAACGATTCGCCAAACCTTTCCCCGATTCCGATTGTTGAATAGTGGGTGTGTCGCGAGGCATGTCGGCAACTTGCTTGGCCCAGTCTATATGCAAGCTCGCAGGTCCGTGGCAGGCTTCGCAACCAACATTGATTTCCGAAAAGGATGTCGCGTAGCGATTGCCCTTTGCATCGTAATTTTTTTGGACATTGGTTGAATGGCAATCGGCGCACATGTGGTTCCAATTCTGTCCGGTATTGGTCCAATAAAAACGATCGGTAACGGTTTGATCCGGATACAAATTGAACCAACGCTGCCCGCCTTCGGACTCAGGCCGGGTATCCCAAGCAAACGGGATCAGCTGAATACGACCATCGGGGAATGCCACCATGTATTGTTGAAGTGGGTAGTAACCAAAGGTATAGCTAATTTGATAGTCACGATAGTGCCCATCACTGTCGGCAATATGCACCCAATATTCTTCACCTTTACGAAAAAAACGGTTTTCGCTGCCGTTAAATCGCAATGCCTGATTATTGAAATTGCCCAACACGCTATCTACGGTCGCGTGCTGCATCGCCTTATCATGGTGCGATCCTTGCCATGCCGCCATCTGCTCCTGATGACACCCTGCACAAGTTTGACTTCCGACATAATTGGGCTCCGCGTTAGCCGTTATTCCCACGCCTAGAAGTATAAACGCCATGATAAACCGCCATCGCAGCCAGCCATCAAGTCCTAAAAGCCAGCTACTGTCTACTTTCCTTCTTGCTCCACTTTGCGCATTCCTTGGCACGTTTCCTACCTTTGTTATTATTCGCTTTTCTGGTAACGACAGCAGATAAAAAAGAAGCGGCCCCATACGGGTTCCGCTTCCCATCATCCCTCTTACTTATTCTGCGGCTCCTTCAGCTTCTCCATCACCTGATCCAAACTGAAGCTGGCAGCTTTTTGGCGAGGCGGAAATTCCTTGAAGGTTTCCAAATACTGCGCCACATAAGCCTGGGCCGGCACTAGCATATAGGCTCGATCCAACATCCAGTCGTAATAAGTATTAGAGGTGATATCTGCGACCTCGTAAGGGTCCATCCTCAAGTTGAAGATTTTTGGTACGCGCAGTGGCGTAAATGGTTCCGCCCAGATACGTAGCGTTCCTTTGGCGCGCTGCTCCAAAAATACGATTTTCCACTTGTTGTAACGAAGTGCAGAGAGATCACCATCATCAGTGAAGTAGAAGATCTCTTTACGTGGTGCTTTCTCCTCTTTGCCGGTGAGATACGGCAAGAAGTTATAGCCATCTAAGTAAACCTTGTATTCCGTATCCCCTACCTTGGTCCCTTTCTTCAGCGCCTCTTTGATGCTGTCATCACCGGTTGCAGCCAAAAATGTCGGCATCCAATCCATATGGTGCATGATCTCATTCGAGACCGTTCCCGGTTCGATTTTGCCCGGCCAACGTACCATCGCTGGCACACGGTAGGCTCCTTCCCAGTTGGTGTTTTTCTCACCACGGAACGGTGTCAACCCCGCATCCGGCCAAGTATTCATATGTGGACCGTTATCGGTAGAATAGAAAACAATGGTGTTGTCTTTAATCCCCAGATCATCCACTTTTTTCAACAGCAAACCGACATGGGTATCATGCTCAACCATGCCATCGGCATAGGTGCTGATCCCCGTCTTGCCTTGCAGTTCAGGTTTAACATGGGTACGGAAATGCATTCGGGTAGCATTCCACCAGATAAAGAAAGGCTTGTCGGATTTAACTGCTTTTTCCATGAAGGCCATTGCCGCATCGACGGTTTCGTCATCGATAGTCTCCATCCGCTTGCGGGTCAGCGGCCCGGTATCTTCTATCTTGCCGTCGGCATAAGAGTGGATAACGCCACGAGGGCCAAACTTCTTACGAAACTTCGGATCTTTCGGATAATCGACATTCTCAGGCTCTTCCTCTGCATTAAGGTGATAGAGGTTGCCGAAGAACTCATCGAAGCCGTGGTTGGTCGGAAGATGTTCATCTTTGTCGCCCAAATGGTTCTTACCGAACTGCCCTGTCACATAACCCAGTGGTTTGAGCAACTCGGCAATCGTCACATCCTCAGGCTGAAGGCCCAAATCGGCTCCCGGCAGTCCGACCTTACTCAAACCGGTACGCAACACACTTTGCCCGGTGATAAACGTTGAACGACCGGCCGTACAAGATTGCTCGCCGTAATAATCGGTGAACATCATGCCTTCTTTGGCAATGCTGTCTATATTAGGGGTCTTGTAACCCATCAAACCAAAGGTGTAGGCACTCAGGTTTGACTGCCCAATATCATCTCCCCAGATAACTAATATATTAGGCTTACCTTCTTCCTCTGCTGCGGCAAAATTTCCAACTGTTGCAAAGCCAATGGTTAGTGCCATTGCTGCCAGCCGTACAACACGGTATTTCCCTGCCATATAAACCCCTGTCGGTTGTTTTTATCGAATGGTAAATATACGGTTGAATTTAAAGGTATAGCCCACAACCGGTTAATTTTCGACCAAGCCAATAAAATCCTTTCGGTGCAGATGTAACCGAAGTGCCATAGAAAATACGCAGAGAATAGTCTGGCGGGAATCATACGAACGGAATTTAACACCTCAATCCAAAAGGTATTAAATTCTAATTTAAATCAATATATTGCTTTTACTTTCAGGGCCGTGGATACTGACCAAACACTTTTTCTGTTGGGTAATAGCTCGCTACGCTACCCCTACGTTGTACAACTTCACTGGCGCTTCCTATGAGACATCTCCCGCTCCTCACCTCTTTGCTCATGAGCAGTGTCCTGCTCGCCTCTCCGAGTTGGGCAAATTGTTCGCTTTCCGGTATTGATGCCGCACGCTCCAATGCGTTGTCGGCCTACCAGAGCAATCGGTCCTCAGAGGCGGAGCAACAACTGAGCCAGTACTATTCACACTGTGGCTTTTACGATATGGCCAACCAATCCGATCCCGTATTCCAACGCGGCTTATGGCTGATCAGTGACTTGATGTTTTACCGCCAAAAAAACAGCAATCCGTTGGATTGCCTTGCACTGGGTGACGATGTTTATAACACCTGGTTAGTGAGCGATCCCACAAGACACAGCAAGAAAGTTGAAAAAGCACTCCAGAGCAACCTATCGCAATGCCGTCAGGCACTGGCAGAAAACTACACTAAAGCTAGGGCTTGCCCGATCACAGGGTTTGAACACCTTTACGCCATACCGACAAGTTGGCGCGAACAGGATGAGATCTACTTCGAAACAGCATGTCTGGGTTTTGTCGAAAACAGCAAGAATGTTGTCGCAAACGACCGTGACGGACGAAAATTCCAAAGTGAGGGGATGAATTCGATCGCCCGTTTAGAGGTTTTATACATCAAAGACTTAAGCCGAACCAACAAGGATAGCAACATCCAATGGGCGCCCTCCTACCAACTAGACCAGTTATACATCACCGGTCAGCACGGTAAACTTTGGGGAACAGGCCAATGCTATACCTTTGATCTCCAATTCGGCAAAAATGCAGGGGAACTCCTCCTCGACGGCAGTTCTAGTTTTTGTCAGGGCGGATCAGCATCATTCATTAACCGCTTGTTAATCAGGCTTGCCCCGCCATTAGCGGCAAGCGTAACAAAAGAAACATCTCATATTTTCAAATAGTCCAACAACAAATACTTAAAAATAAAGCATTGATAATAATGAAAAAGCTGCTTCCTATCATGTTAACCGTTATCTCCCTGTCGGCATCGGCTACAGAAGATCCTCTTGACTGTGAGAATGCATTTACCACGATCGATATGAACCGTTGTGCCGCCATTGAACGCGACGCTGCACGAGTGGAAATGGAACGTTATCTTAATGCCAGTTTGGCACACAACGCCCACGATCCCGAGCTGATTGAGGCCATCAAACAAGCCCAGCAAGACTGGGAGCAATATGCGGATTCACACTGTAAATCGGTATATACCCTATGGCGGGATGGAACAATCAGGGGTGTAATGGGCATATCCTGCCAAATTGAAACTCTTCAGCAACGTACTCATGATCTCTGGGCAAACTTCCTTACCTATATGGACAATACCCCGGCTGTACTGCCAGAGCCTAAACGGTAGGTCCCCACTTATCACCAAGCTATATGGATATTTCCATCACATAGGATATAAAGATGATCCCTGTAAATACTTCAATTGTTGCCGGTGTCGCGTTATCTGAAATAGATGGCGAGATTATGCGGTCAGTATTCTTTAGTCACCTTGCCGCTATTGCGCCCTGCCAAATAAAAACGCTCAGGGCCTCAACCTTGAGCGTTTTTATTCTCTCTGCGAGTTATAACAATCGTCCCGTTACTTCCGCCATATGTTTGAACGCAAACGACTTGACGATCACTGGTATACAGGATTAGTCGATAGCTTGTGCTTAAGAAAATCGATAAAACAACGCACTTTAAGCGGCACATAACGGTTTTGCGGGTAAATAGCATTAATCGGCAATGTCTGCCCGCTGTACTCCGGCAATACGATTTTTAGCCTACCGGCAGACACATCATCCGCGACCATCCACAGCGGCAATTGCACCAGCCCCAACCCTCGCAACGCCACTTCGAGCAAAACATCCCCGTTGTCACTTTGGAAGTTCCCGCTAACGGGCACGCTATACTCTTGGCCATCACGGCTGAAATGCCAAATATTGATGGATTTCAGCATCGAATAGACGAGGCAATTATGGCTATGTAAATCGTCTGGGCATTGAGGCACTCCGAACTTGGCAAGATACTCTGGCGAAGCTAGGAGATACATAGGATTGTCAATCAAATGACGTGCCACCAGCGACGAGTCCTCTAGTTTGCGGGCCCGAATCGCCACATCCATTCCCTCGCCAATCAAATCGACATGGCGGTCGTTGAGCGACAAATTCACTTTGATCTCTGGGTACAACGAGAAAAATTCCGCCATCAACGGTGCGATAACCAAGCGCCCCAACGCAACGGGAGCCGCAATGCGCAACACACCGCGTGGCGTGGCTATTTCCGTTCTCGCCTGTGCCTCAGCCTCGTCAACCTCGCCGAGGATCATGACGCATTTTTCATAGTACTCGGCCCCGACCGGGGTCAAAGCCAGCTCCCTGCTGGTACGTGTAAGCAACTTAACCCCAAGCTTACTCTCAAGTGCCGCAACTTTTTTACTAATTGTCGTTTGGGTCGTATTCATCTCGCGACCGGTCGCAGAAAAACTTCCCGTCTGTACTACACGGACAAACGCCCGCATGGCACCTAGCTGATCCATAACTATGCATTCCAAAATCGAATAGATACTAGTCAAGATAACACAGTTTCAGTCGATTTTGTTAGGCAATAGAATACCAACCAAGCCAATAGCCACAGCCGCTAGAGCCCACAAATTCACGAAACCGAGGTATAGATTATGGATATGCAGCAACAACTACAAAACTTACTCGATAAACAAGCAATTACCGAGGTGATCTACCGCCATGCCCGCTCCCTAGACCGGATGGATGGCGCACTGATGAAGTCAACCTATTGGGAGGATGCCATTGAAGACCACCAAGATCCTATTTTCCCTGATTTATTCTTCTACAACGATAATGCCCATGCTTTCGTTGAGCCAGCAATGGAAGGCTTCAAAGCGCTTAAAATCACCCAACACCGCATCAGCAACATATTGATTGAGCTTGATGGAGACCAAGCCACCGCTGAAAGCTACGTCTGGGCATACCACGTTCATGAAGAAGACGGGATCGATAAAGAAGGCATTCTTGGCGGGCGCCACCAATACCGTTTTGAAAAACGCAACGGTGAATGGAAAATGACCTACCGCCTGACCGCATTCGATTGGAACCAAAACCAAAATGCCTCCGCTATTTGGTCTCCTAAGTTTGAAGACAAATACATCGGGAAGCGTAATACGTCTGATGTGAGTTACGATTTCATCAACAAATAACCCTGATATTTTACAAGCAGTTAGCATTGTTACCATGTGGATGATCATGACATCCCATCAAAAACATACCCAATAGACATATACCGAGGTTACTCCGATATCGCAAATTTCAAAGGATGAGTTTTATCGGAGTGGCTTGGGTATATTACTTGAATCCCGTCGCAACTAGAGGATAATCAGTCGTTCATTCTTCCTCCCTTCTGGATAAATTTTTTGCTGTCATGATAACGACTTTAGACCAACACTTTCCTATCGGTGTTCGCTTCATGGTGCTTTCGGCACTGGGCTTTGCACTGATGACAGCCTGCGTAAAACTGGTCAGCACCCACGGTATCCCAGTTTTCGAAATTGTTGCCGCCCGAGCGTTTGTCTCTTTGGTGATTAGCTATTTGGATGTAAAGCGCAAGCGGCTATCGGTATGGGGTAACAACCGCAAATTACTGTGCCTGCGCGGCGCGGTGGGAACCTCTGCATTAATGTGCGTCTACTATGCCGTGACCACCCTTCCCTTGGCCGAGGCCACTATCTTGCAGTATGTCCATCCGGTGTTCACAGCCCTACTCGCTGTTTTGTTCTTAAAAGAGCGGATTCAATTCTCAACTTTCATCTGTATTGCCATGTGTATGTTGGGGCTGTTTGTGATGGTTGAACCTACCCTCAATGTCAACAACACGACCGATCTCCCGATGTTCAGCGTGATGATTGCCATCATGGGAGCAATGGCGAGTGCTGTCGCCTATGTCATCGTCAAGAAACTCAGCACAACAGAAGACAGCTCAGTGATCATCTTCTACTTCCCGCTGATCGCCCTGCCGACGTCACTCCTGCTTATTGGTGATGACTTCGTCATACCAAACCTGTATCTCACCGGATTGCTGATCCTCGTCGGCATATTCACCCAAATTGGCCAACTCGGCCTCACCAAGGCGATGCAAACCCAGGATGCGAGCAAGGCGTCGGCTTATTCCTACGTCCAGATCATCTTCTCGGTCATTCTTGGCATCGTTGTATTCCAAGAGTATCCAGCAATGGAAACCTACCTTGGCGGCGGGCTGATAGTCACAGGGGCACTTATCAACGTCTTTGGCTTTAACTTTATCACCAAGCGTTTTCGATCCGCCTAGCAACTACCTTCAATAAAAAAATCCCGCTCAGCCGAGCGGGATTTTTCTACTTCCATCCCATTGACCACTGCGAACTGTCTTTCAACTCTCGCCAGTTCAGCTCATACATACGATGATTAATCACAGCCTGAATAACACATCGGGTAACTTTCTGATCATCATCATATTCTACGTCAATAATCATAAAGTGCCGCTCACGCCCCTCCGCGTTCACTTTGGTCCACTTACTACCATAAAGTGATTTGGGATGTACCTTGTTCATATCAACCCTTAATGCAAACATACTTTCGGTATCACAACCACTGAATCTAAAACCACGCTACTACAGCACCGTAATACGTGATACCAAGTCTTAACAAGGAACGATCACACAGTTTGCACAGAGAGACAAGGCCTATCAACCGACTCCTTCTATCTAGTGGACAATCGGCGTTTGCGGGCTTTATATAAACGGAAAACAAGCCTGCCACTCACAACGACCGAACACACTACAAGCGTATAAATCAACCACGGGTGGCGATCGTAATTCACTACAGCATAATACAGACCATAGAACACCAGCATATGAAAAGCTATGGCGATAAAAAACTTAAAAAACGCCACCTCACTGACTTTCTTGAGCATTTTGCTACTCCTTTCAATACCCAGACCAGATGACATCTATTTCTATTCTATTGTAGTGCTAGACCGGTAAACAGGATGAGATAAGGGGCCGATAGATACCATTTCGCACACTTTGTGACACTTATTCACTACCGTTACGAGCTCTATGCACATGTAATACTGGAGTAAAAACATTACACAAAGGCATTCAGCATTGTAATTTTTCCACACATAAAAAAGCCCCCAGCCGTTAATAGCCAGAGGCAAAAGACAACAATCAACCTAAAATAGATTTCTGAAAGTATCGATAAAAACTACGATCAATGCTCTATAACATCATAACCTGTGCAACAAGCAATAAAGAGCCAAAACCGAGCAAGAAGAGAACTATTGGGAACACGAATTTCACCCACTTATTAAATGGGATATCAAGCATTTGTAACGTTACAAGTACCAATCCTGTTGGTGCCAAAAAGAGCATTGCATACTGACCCCAGTTATAGGCAGACACAACAATATCTCTCGGTATACCTACAGTATCTGCCAATGGTGCCATAATCGGCATCGACAATACCGCCAGCCCCGATGACGACGGCACCACAAGTCCTAGCAAGAAGAAAATGAACATCTGAGAAACAGCAAATACGCTACCATGCATACCAGTCACAAGCTCGGAAGCCCAAGCCAAAATGGTATCCGACACCATGCCCTGCTCAAGAATAATATTAACACCGCGAGCCATACCGATAATCAAAGATACCGCAACTAATTCAGATGCCCCTTGGGTAAAGGCTTCAACAGCTTCCTTCTCTCTTAAGCCTGAAATAAAGATGATTACGAAAGCGATGGCAAGAAACGAGGCCGCCATTTGGCCGAACCACCATCCCTGTGTCGAGACTCCCCAGATCATCATAGGAAATGCGATCGCAAATAATGCCAGTATGATTTTTCGACGAAGGGTAAATGGGACTTTATTATTGAGGTCCTGATTTTTAAGAAAACGCTCTCTAAATTCGTCACGATCTTCATAAGTATAAGAAAAGGTGGGATCGGCTTTAATCTTTTTGCTATACCAATACAAATAACCGATGACGGTCACCATACCAACAATCAAACCGAAAGTACGAACACCTATGCCTTCCGTGAAGGAAATACCGGCCGCATTTGAAGCTATAACGACGCTAAATGGATTAATTGTCGAAAATGCAGTACCGATAGAAGCCGCTAAAAAAATCGCACCAACACACACAATGGAGTCAAATCCGAGTGTCAGGAATATCGGAACAAGAATCGGATAAAATGCAACCGCTTCCTCTTCAAGACCGCAAGACGTTCCACCAAGCGCCATAACAATGCACACCAATGCAACGAAAAGAAACTCTCGCCCCTTTGTCCGCTCAGAAAGAGTTACCAAACCCGCATTAAAAGCCCCGGTCTTATTAATAACACCAATCATCCCACCAAGAATCAAAATAAATACTATAATATCAGCCCCTTCGACCGTACCTTCAACCATCGAAATAGCAATATCACTCAATCCCTTCGGTGATTGCTCAAGCTCTTCATAGGTATCAGGAATCGCTATAGGCTTGCGTATCGTGCCATTAACAAATTGATCTATCCCAATATTAATATTGAGTTTCTTAAGTTCATCCTGTGTTGCCGGTACAGAAACAACATCACCGTGAGGGCTGGATACCAGCAAAATATTACTCGCTGAATCATATGAGAGCTTTGAATATGAACCCGCTGGAACAATCCAAGTCAACCCAATCGCAAACAACGTAATAATAAACAAAATAGTAAATGCCGTTGGGAATTGAAATGTTTTTGACTTTTCTTTGGTAAGCAGCATAAGCGCATCCTCGATACTGATTATTCTCTGCAAAAATAAAACAACTCTCCCCATACGCTAATATGTAACCAAATGTAATAACGGAACATTGATCACAATTACAAAATACAACAAATTGAATAAAGTGGAGTGATTTGTGAATGCTCTTTCACTCACTGCATAAAATTAATATAATTGATTATATAATTATCAATGACTTCAAATTCAATATAATCTTCACTGCTGAGCAATATTGTAAACTCACTCTTTATCAAAGACCGGCTTTAACCTTTCACGCATTTCAAACATATTACACGGTGTAATAGCCCAACGTTTTGGATCATCAAACTCAAAATCTATTTTGAAACGCTTTGTTTTATTTTCCATTTGGAATAAAAGTTGAATGAATTTATGACCACATTCTGAATAAATCAACTCTCTTAATTCCAGCAACTTATAACCCAAAAGAACCGGATAACACTCTATGCTTGCTATCGCTGGTGTAACTTCATCACCATCATATAGATAGCCTGAATTAGAAACATGCCCTTCTCCAAATTCAAAAACAAAACAACATTCGGTCCAATCATTATCTTTTACATCTTTAGTTTCTAAAAATAATGATGCTAACTCAATCAACTTTTCATCAGGAATTCTAAATGACATATATTAACCATTAAATAACATTGTTAACATGAAATTTCCATACGCACACTTACGCTAAAAAATGCAATTGTGTTACCTATTATTAAATAAAAACAACTGTATCTCTCAAATCAAATTTCATAGACCTTGTTGAAAACCACAAAAAACATACTCTTGCCAATATTCAGCAATCTATCCGGTAGCTTCCCTCTAAATTTGGCTACCGTTTATGGTTGGCAATCAACCTTTGAAAAAGGTTTCCAATCTTTTTCAAACAAGAAATTATGCGGTAGCGAACCAACGAACTCATGACTGTAATATACATTGGAAATCCATAGCAGACGATCATTCTTACTCAACCTCCAGACTACTATGTATCATTATAAGAAGCTGTTCGTAAAAATGGGAGTCCTCTATTCATAATCTGAATTTAACAACAAAATAGTGATTAATCACTGCTTGAATAATGCACTGTACCGTATTTTGATATTCACTCTCTTTTTTGACACCTTTGTACATAGATTCAATGTGTAATCAATGCGCTACATCTCAGAATTCATCGCCAATTCGACGTAGCATCTAATATCTGGATAACTATCTCCTCACAAACTAAAGGCAGCTAACGAGCTGAATATCCATTGTGACTAATTTCAAAAAAAACATGACCAGCATAAAGCAAGGGAAAATATACGACTATGTCATTATAGGCGGTGGGATTATTGGGATATCCACGGCATGGCAACTTCAACAGCACTTCCCCAATGCCAGTATTATCGTGGTAGAGAAAGAAAAACAGCTGGCAGCTCATCAAACAGGACACAACAGCGGTGTCATCCATGCTGGCGTCTACTATGCACCCGGCAGCCTGAAAGCTAAATTTTGCAAAGAGGGTGAGAAAGCCACTAAAGCCTTTTGCCAAGCTCACCAAATCCCCGTCGAGCTCTGCGGAAAACTACTGGTAGCAACTACAGATAAAGAATTGGAGCGCATGCACGCTCTGTATGAACGCTGCACGGAAAATGGTATTGATACCAAACGACTTGATCAGGCCCAACTTCGAGAACAAGAACCTAACATAACAGGCCTTGGTGCTCTTTTCGTCAAGGCAACCGGTATTGTTAATTACCAACGCGTCACCAATAAAATGGCCGAACTATTTGTCGAACTGGGTGGCCAAGTAAGCCGTCGAACCGAAGTTACCGCCATTGAAGAAAGTGACGATATCGTCACCATACGCTGTACAAGCGATGGGCAGACTTTCTCTTTGCAAAGCCAATTCATTATCTGTTGCGGCGGGTTAATGGCCGACCGACTCGCCAATATGCAAGGGCTAGCCACCAACTTCAAAATTATCCCTTATCGCGGCGAGTATTATCGCCTTGCGCCTAAGCATAACCACATCGTCAATCACCTTATTTACCCTATTCCCGATCCTGACTTGCCATTTCTCGGCGTCCATCTCACCAAGATGATCGATGGCTATGTCACTGTAGGCCCCAATGCGGTTCAAGGCTGGAAACGCGAAGGCTACGGAAGACTCAACTTCAACCTTCGAGACACATTAGAAATGATCAGTTTTAGCGGTTTTTGGAAAGTTTGTGCCGAGCATTTCAAAACAGGGCTAGTAGAAACTAAAAATGCTTGGTGGAAGCCGGGGTACCTATCTTTGGTCAATAAATACTGTCCACAATTAACAACCGCAGATCTGCTTCCCTATCCTGCGGGAATAAGGGCACAAGCGGTAATGCAGGATGGTACGCTGGTGCATGACTTCCTGTTTGCCGAGACACCCCGCAGCTTGCATGTATGTAACGCACCTTCCCCCGCAGCAACTTCGGCCATTCCAATAGGGGAATATATTTGCAATAAAGTCATAGATGCACAACAAGATATAAATAATTAAGAAGAGTATATTAATACCATAATCCATCTGCTGTTATACCTCGTTGTATCTTTAATAGACACAACGAGGGCCCTAATTTAGGGTGCTACTAAAAATGGGGGGATTACAGTTGCTGCTGTTGCAAACGCCCCAGTACATCAAACTGTTGTAGGCAAGTAATGCCATTGCCCTGTCGGCGGTGAATTTCTCGCCCACAACTGTCAAAATCACGTTCACAAACCGTCTGCCCGTCCCAGTCAATGGCCACCAGCAGACCTTGGCTGTTATAGCGATAATGAACTTGATGGTCGCCCGACAGGCAGGTTGCGATACGCCGACCAGCATGGAGCCGCCAGTTATCTTGCCAAATCTCGCTGAGCTGGCCATTGGCATGATAATCAACATGGATTTTGCGTTGGGCATTGTTGGCGTTCCGTAGCCGCCCCAGTTTGTCATACTGGAAATAATTGGCATCGGTAAAAATGGTCTGGCGGCCTAATTGACTATTTTAAAATGAGTATATATTCTCTTGGTTGAATGACTCTAACTAAATGCCTTACCGACTAATCCATCATCATCTAAAACTTCAATCTGGCCCAATTGTGCTAATATCGACAAATGTACATGAATGTTAACTTTGTTAATATTACTCAACAAGCTTTCTCCGCCCAGCATTAAACTCGGTTCAAAACCGAACATTTCATTATCCGCTAACGCACCAAATTTTTTGATACAGCGGTTAAACATCAACTTACCATGCTCATCCTCTAGATCGTGAGACCTAACACTGGACCCACCAAAAAAACACTTAATTGAAAAATCTCCATCTTCTCTGGTATTTCCCTCATATTGAATAATCCAACCATAAGCTGCAGTTATTTTATATCTTTCACCCGTTTCTTCCCCCCATAAAAATAAATCACCAAAAGCATTTCTGGCAAATACATGGTAAATATCATTGTCGGGTATGTCGGTCTGTTCCAACCACTCATCCAACACCGCTTCGTAATCATCAGGATTTACAATCCAAAACAAACCTTGTTGAAAACCACAAA
>NZ_LDOT01000022.1 GCF_001029445.1 Photobacterium aquae | reverse complement strand
AATCTTTTGACTAAATCTTTTCACGAGTGCCCACACAGATTGCATGGTCAAATTGTTAAAGAACAAACTGACTTATCGTTACCGGCAATGCCGTTGTCCGTGTCAGTGAGGTCGCATTATAGGGTGGGATTTATGAAGGGCAAGAAAAAAAACAACAAAAGAAACCAAGCGAACAAAAAGCACACAGCAATACAACTTGCTGTGTGCTCTATAATCAAAATTATTATTTCTATTTCAGAAGCGGGCTCTGATTCGAATGGCCGGAATAGAGTGTTACCGTACCCTTTTCACCACTCCTATCAATCCATTGCACCGCAACTTGCAAACGCTTAAAGATAATAGCACCCGCCAAGTCTTTTTTTGGGGTTCCCACAACACTGACTGTTCCTGTCATCTTGCCAAAACCAATCTGACAGGTTTCCAGATTGGCTAATGTCAGCGCTTTCATTGTTCCATTGCAATTAACTGTCGCCCCTACATTTTGCCAGAGCATCACTTGCTGCTCAGCAAGCTGCATCGCTTGGTACTGTAACGCAGCTTGTTCTCTTTTTACCTCTACATATGCCTGCATTCGCATCACTGCAGCAAACGACACTGAAATCAACAGTAAGGATACCAACACCTCTATCAGGCTAAAGCCACGGCCTCGCTTAGAAATCATGCCAGCTCCCATTCAATATTTTTACTTGAGGAAATAAAGGAGTACCAGGCATCGCCTTACCTTTTGAGTATCCCGGCTGGAACGCACCAAACACATGCGAGTCACGATTGGGTGAATCCAAATTAAACGCTCCCTGGGTCTGGAAAGTACCGTGGAAATAAAAAGGAACATTTGCCAAATCAACATTCCGGCCCGCCATATATACATCAAGCTTTGAGTTCGCCCATGCTGCCTTCAGTTGCTCGTTAGTCATCGCTACGTCCAACATATACAGGTTACCGTGAAACGAGGTCGGTACAGAGGTATGTATAAAGCCATCTTTAACCACAACTGTCACACCCGCTGTATCTGGCGCAGTTTGTTCATACTTCATGCCCGAAAGATCACAACTTCCCTCAACCCAGATATACTCAATTTTCTTCTTCTCTTCGCCCGGCTTTAACGCTTTATTGGCATCGATAATCGCTTGAATTTTTTTGCCACAGTCTACGACTTTCGGAAACGTGACAGATTTTGTAATCGGTGTGCCATCAGTGCCATGACCAACCACAATATCTTGCGTTACCATCGTAGGTGTTAAGAACTCCTGGAATTTTTCTTTTGCCTTCGCCCACTCCTCGCGCGGGATCCCAAAGTTCTCTTCGAACAGATCCATGTCCTTTACGTTTTCGGCTATATCTAATTTGTAATCCGCCCGACTTTTTGGCGATTCAGTTAAATGGCTACTGTTACACTTAATGACATTGCCATCCTCCCCTTTCTTAGGCTGCCCATTTTGATCAAGAGGATGTCGGACAACCAGATCAGCATTATCCTGCAGAGTAAACGTTCCCCCCGTACGAATGGCGCTGCAGTTGTAGCCCGTACCGACTTTGTCTCCTTCATACGGGTCGATTGTCTGCGAGACATTAAAAACAAGATTACCCGTTGAAGAAATAGCCGCCGTGGGGCCTGACAAGCCGTAATTCGACAGAATCACCTTAGATACAGCCTGGCCTTCGGAAACAAGATCAGCGACTATAGATCTCAGTTCATAGTTATTAACATCAATCTGCTCTAGCTCAATTTTAGCTTTGCTACAACTAGAGAAGTCGTGTGCCGCTGCCAAATCTCCAGAAGATAAAACAATTTCTTTTGCACATTGAAGCTCGGCATCCGCCCTTGTTTTCAATTCTTTGGTTACGACCGCATTTTGTGTCTTTTTGGCATTAAAGGTTTCAACCGCCAATACACCAAATACATACAAAGCCATCAATAACGCTAATACAGCTGTTATTAGTAATGTAGAAATTCCTTGTTGGAGATTTCGGTGCACTCTCATTTTAACTTCATCCTAAGGTTTAATATTTGGCAGAGCCACACTGGTCGTTCTTTCTTCATATAGCTCACCAAGCTTCCCACCAATCGTAATCGTGATGTTTTGAATACTGTTGGTTGAGCCAGCAACCGATGAGTCATAAACCGTTCTAGTAAAATCCAACTTTTTAATATCTATGCGCTTATTATTGTAATCTTGCCAATTAGTGCCGGAGCAAGACCAATTCGCCATACCACTATATGTGGTATAGATTTCTATTTCGTTCCTGCCATCTTTATCACTGTCAGTGACACGAAACCCTCTCGCATCGTCATTTCTAATTGAAGTCACGCCGAGTGCTGAGTCATGGTTATAAGCAAATAAAATACAATGACCGTTACTACTATCAGCAAGGCCATCAATAAGGATATTGGCAGAGTTTGTCCCGTCATTTAGCATGAATGGATTTGTAGCAAAGCAATCCCGGCAATAACCCGCTCGTTTAATTTCACTTGCCATCAAAAACAAAATACTGTCTAGCTCTGATGACAAAGCAGATTCTTTTAAATACTGATTCGAACCTGTAAGAGTCATCGTATATGCTGATGTAATTGTTCCTATAACCAAAATGCCAAGAAACGTTGAAATCAGTAATTCAACCAGTGAGTATCCTTTTTCTATACGCATGTTTCTTCCCCACTACTGGTTGCGCTGCTACAGCGGTACACAAAACCGATATCAGTAACCCTGACCCCTTTTAGGAGATTTGCATCCAATGAACTATTGACCAATATTCTCTTGCTATTAGAAGCCTGCCCAGTCACGGGATTGAAATCCAACAAAGTCCCTACAGATAAATCTTTTAAGCCACCATTAACATCTGCTGTCTTGAGAAAGTAATGCGAGTTTTTATCCAAAATAGTGCGAGGATAGGCTGAAGATGATTGGTCGCAAGTATCAGATGAATTCTTTTTTCTCATACCAAAACAAAATGTGTCTCGCGTATTTTTTTCAAAAAACACTTCCACGGTGGTATTTCTTTTTACCGCTTCATATTTTGCCAATCTGATAAATTCATAAATTATTTCTGACTTACTTGTTATTTCAGCTGCATTACGACTTTTTTCAAAACTAGGAATAGCGAATGCCGATATCACAGCAATTATTGAAATTACAGTAATTAACTCTATTAATGTTAGACCTTGATTTACCTTCCAACTATGCATGATTTTTTTTAAATAACCAAAAATGACTTGAAATCAACTTATCACAAGGTATAGCTTTACACAGTCCCATCAATTTTTTTTTCGTCACGCTTAAAAAAGTGAATGTAATGAACAGGTGTATTTTACAAAAAGGTTTGACACTCATTGAAGTAATGATCGTGGTTGCAGTTCTCGGAATCATCACTGCAATCGCCTATCCTTCCTATCAAGAGCATGTTGAAAAAGGGCGCCGAACGGCAGCTCAGGCAAGTCTTATGGAATTACAATTATGGGCTGAACAGTATTATACTAACAGCCCAAGTTTAAATAAAACATACCCCAATTCATCAGACCTCAGTACTGGCACAAATAAATGTGAACAATGTACTCTCGCTGATGAATATACATATTCCATATCTAATACCGGAAAAGGCCAAGATCGTTTTATTATTACAGCCAGTGTAATTGCAAATGGAAAACAAACAGGGGATGCATGCAAAGCATTATCAATTAATGCTGCGGGTGTAAAAAAAGGATACGGAAGTAATAACAAACCATTATCTGAATGCTGGTAGTTATTATTTTAACAGCGCTATTATTCCATAATATATAAAAAAGCCAGCAACTATGCTGGCTTTTCTTTTATTCATCACTAACAGGCTAAAATAAATTAACCGGTTAGGTCATCAAAAAACTTCTTCACACCGTCGAAGAAACCTTCTGACTTAGGCTTGTGCTTTTTAGCAGCGGTTCCGCCCAAAGTCTCTTCCAACTCTTGCAGCAACTCTTTCTGACGTGAACTCAAGTTAACTGGTGTTTCCACAACCAGCTTACAGATAAGATCACCCATTGCACCGCCGCGTACAGACTTCACGCCCTTACCGCGCATACGGAACATACGGCCCGTTTGCGTTTCAGATGGGACTTTCAGGTTAACACGACCATCAAGAGTCGGCACTTCCACTTCGCCACCAAGGGCTGCCATGGTAAAGCTAACTGGCACTTCGCAGTACAGGTTATTGCCATCACGCTCGAAGATATGGTGCTTAGCAACATGAACCTGTACATACAGATCCCCGGCGGGAGCACCAAACTCTCCAGCTTCACCCTCACCAGACAGACGAATACGGTCGCCCGTATCTACGCCAGCAGGGATCTTGACCGATAGCGTCTTGGTCTCTTCCTTACGGCCCTGACCATGACAGGTACCACAAGGTTCCTGAATGATCTTACCGCGACCATGACAGTGCGGACATGTCTGCTGAACGGCAAAGAAGCCTTGGCGCATCTGTACCTGGCCGCTACCGTGACACGTGCCACAAGTGGTTGCCGAGGTGCCTTTCTTAGCACCGCTACCATCACAGGTATCACAGTGAACCAAGGTAGGAACACGGATTTCCTTGGAGCAACCGCGAACGGCTTCTTCCAGTGTCAGCTCCATGTTGTAGCGCAGATCTGCACCGCGCTGGGCACGTTGCTGACCACGACGGCCGCCGCCACCGAAGATATCGCCGAACACATCACCGAAGATATCACCGAAATCAGCACCACCGCCAAAGCCGCCGCCACCGAAGCCACCGCCACCCTGCTCGAATGCCGCATGGCCGTACTGATCGTAGGCTGCTTTCTTCTGCGGATCGGTTAGGATTTCGTATGCGTGCTTAACTTCTTTGAACTTCTCAGCAGCCTCGGCATCCCCCTGGTTACGGTCCGGGTGGAATTTCATTGCAAGGCGCTTGTAAGCCTTTTTAATGTCACGCTCTGACGCATCACGACTTACGCCCAGAACTTCATAAAAATCACGTTTTGACATACTTATCTGTCACCTGCCTTAATACAGCTACGGGCGCAAGAGTAACCTCCAACGCCCGTGCCCGAATAAGATTAAGCGTTAGCTCTGTTCTTATTTCTTGTCGTCTTTAACTTCTTCGAACTCAGCGTCAACAACGTTGTCGTCCTGCTGTGCCTGCTGCTCGCCAGCACCTTGTGCCTGTTGAGCCTGAGCCTGCTGCTGAGCGATTTCCATTAGCTTCTGAGATGCTGCAATCAGGGCCTGAACCTTCGCGTCAATCGCTTCTTTGTCTTCGCCCTTGCGTGCTTCTTCAAGCTCGCTTACTGCAGTTTCGATCTTCGCTTTCTCGTCTGCTGGCAGTGCTTCACCAGCTTCTTCGATTTGCTTGCGAGTACCGTGAACTAGCTGGTCAGCCTGGTTGCGTGCAGTTACCAATTCTTCGAACTTCTTGTCCGCTTCCTTGTTAGCTTCCGCTTCCTGAACCATTTTCTCGATATCTTCGTCGCTCAGACCGCCAGATGCCTGGATAGTGATCTTCTGCTCTTTACCAGTAGACTTATCTTTCGCAGATACGTGCAGGATACCGTCGGCATCAAGGTCGAATGTTACTTCGATCTGTGGCATACCGCGTGGTGCTGCCTGAATACCTTCTAGGTTGAACTGGCCAAGTGACTTGTTGTAGTTCGCTTGCTTACGCTCACCCTGTAGAACGTGGATAGTTACCGCGTTCTGGTTGTCTTCTGCAGTAGAGAACACCTGGTTCGCTTTTGTCGGGATAGTGGTGTTCTTCTCGATAAGCTTAGTCATCACGCCGCCCATGGTTTCGATACCAAGAGACAGTGGAGTAACGTCTAGCAGAAGAAC
This sequence comes from Photobacterium aquae, assembly GCF_001029445.1. Lineage (GTDB taxonomy): Bacteria > Pseudomonadota > Gammaproteobacteria > Enterobacterales > Vibrionaceae > Photobacterium > Photobacterium aquae. The sequence goes on along the minus strand of NZ_LDOT01000022.1, from coordinate 191,349 downwards.
GTCTTTCACTTCACCTGCAAGCACGCCGCCCTGAACCGCTGCACCAATCGCAACAGCTTCGTCTGGGTTAACGTCTTTACGTGGCTCTTTGCCGAAGAACTCAGTCACTTTAGCCTGAACCATTGGCATACGAGTCTGACCACCAACAAGGATAACGTCGTTGATGTCGCTTACAGACAGGCCAGCGTCAGACAGTGCTACTTTTAGCGGCTCAAGAGAGCGCTGTACTAGATCTTCAACCAGAGACTCAAGCTTAGCGCGAGTCACTTTGATGTTCATGTGCTTAGGACCAGTTGCATCGGCAGTGATGTAAGGTAGGTTTACATCTGTCTGCTGTGCAGAAGATAGTTCGATCTTCGCTTTTTCTGCGGCTTCTTTCAGACGCTGCATCGCTAGCGGATCGTTCTTCAGGTTGATGCCCTGCTCTTTGTTGAACTCTTCAACCAAGTAGTTGATCATGCGGTTGTCGAAGTCTTCACCACCTAGGTGAGTGTCACCGTTGGTTGCCAATACTTCGAAAGTTTTCTCGCCTTCTACTTCGTCGATTTCGATGATAGAGATATCGAACGTACCACCACCTAGGTCGTATACCGCGATAGTGCGATCGCCGCCTTTCTTGTCTAGGCCGTATGCTAGAGCAGCTGCAGTTGGTTCGTTGATAATACGCTTAACTTCTAGGCCCGCGATGCGGCCTGCATCTTTAGTTGCCTGACGCTGTGCATCATTGAAGTAAGCAGGAACAGTGATAACTGCGCCAGTAACTGCTTCGCCAAGGAAGTCTTCAGCAGTTTTCTTCATCTTCTTAAGAACTTCAGCTGATACCTGAGGAGCAGCCATTTTCTGGCCTTTCGCTTCTACCCATGCATCGCCGTTGTCTGCCTTAACAATGTTAAAAGGCATGATTTCGATATCACGCTGAACTTCTTCGTCTTCGAAACGACGACCGATCAGACGCTTGATAGCGAACAGTGTGTTTTCAGGGTTGGTTACTGCCTGGCGTTTTGCTGGCTGACCGACCAAAGTTTCACCGTCTTGGGTGTAAGCGATAACTGATGCCGTTGTACGCTCACCCTCAGCATTTTCAATTACACGTGGCTTGTCACCATCAAGTACTGCTACACAAGAGTTAGTTGTACCCAAGTCAATACCAATGATTTTACCCATCAGGTTCTCTCCGAAATTCATTTAGCTTATTTGCCAGTGTGCCATCGTGCTCCACCGACAATGCGGAATCATCCGCAGAAATTGGTTTACGATGTCGTATGACTACTAGATAAGGGCAGCCAAACACTTTTCAAGGGCGACAACGAAAAAAATTTCAAAAAAATAAAAAAGCCCGCATCGCTGCGGGCTTGCTGAACAACACGCCCAATTACGCTTGAGTATCGATGCTGCCTGATGCCGCTTTAGACACCATGACCATTGCCGGACGAACCACACGACCGTTCAGCTCGTAGCCCTTCTGCATAACCAGCATCACGGTATTCGGCGCGTGCTCGGCACTTTCCTGCATCGCCATCGCCTGGTGCTGCTCTGGGTTGAACGCCTCGCCAACTGGGTTCAGCTGGTTCAGGCCGAATTTCTCTACCGTGCTCATCATGGTCTTCAGGGTCAGCTCGACACCTTCAACCATTGGCTTGATAGCTTCGTCGTTCTTGTCGGCCATCTCGATAGCGCGTTCCATGTTGTCGATAACCGGCAACAGCTCTTCGGCAAACTTGTTCAGGGCAAATTTACGAGCCTTGTCGATTTCCTGCTCGGTACGGCGACGCATGTTCTCAACGTCAGCACGGGCACGCAATACATCGTTCTGTTGCTCTTTCGCTTTCGCATCGCTAGCCAGCAATGCCGCTTCAAGCTCAGCAATACGTGCAGCCTGCTGCTCTTCAAGGGTCATTTCGACGACTTCATCCTGCTCAACAGCATCAGTTTCCACTGTCTCAACAGCTTCTTGCTGAAGCTGCTCGTCCTGTACTTTTTTCTCTTCGTTGCTCATGCTTTCGCTTCTCCACCAAAATCATGTTTTATGAGAATAGGCTGAAAACCTATCCTAAAAACGGGTTGATGGGCATATTATGGGGATGAACCTCAATGATTCAAGCCGATATAGCTCACAAAGCGCGACAACTCTCTCATCCTGACGCTATACTGGCTCACTCTTCATCTGTCGGATCATGGACATGACGCGTGTTTTTCAGACCATTGCGATAATCGGCAAGCCCCGTAATCCCGAGGCCCTGCAAACCCACCAAAGCCTGTACACATGGTTAGTAGAGCGTGGCTACGAGGTATTGGTTGACCACCGGTTAGCCAACGATGTCGACCTGCCACAGGCCGCCTTTTGCGACTTACTGACCATCGGCGACAGGGCCAACCTTGCCATCGTGGTAGGCGGAGACGGCAATATGCTGGGTGCAGCACGTGTATTATCCCGCTTCGACATCGCGGTGATCGGGGTGAACCGCGGCAGCCTCGGCTTTTTGACCGACCTGGATCCCGACGACTTCGAATCCGAACTCGAAGAGGTGCTAAACGGCCAATTTGTCGTCGAAAAACGCTTTTTGCTCGAAGCCGAAGTGCACCGCCACGGCCAGATAAAAAGCCGCAATGCCGCACTTAACGAAACCGTGCTCCATCCCGACAAAATCGCGCACATGATCGAATTCGAGGTCTACATTGACGAGAAATTCGCCTTCTCGCAGCGATCTGACGGCCTGATCATCTCGACCCCGACCGGCTCTACCGCCTACTCGCTCTCAGGCGGCGGCCCGATCCTGACCTCCGAGCTCAACGCGATTTCGCTGGTGCCGATGTTCCCGCACACCCTGTCTTGCCGGCCGCTGGTTGTTGACGGCAGCAGCCGGATCAAGCTGATGGTATCACCGACCAACGGCAGCACCCTCGAGGTAAGTTGCGACGGCCAAGTTTCGCTGCCCGTCAGCCCCGGCGATGAGATCCACATCTACCAAAGCCCGGACACGCTCAAGCTAATCCACCCTAAGCACTACAGCTATTACGAAGTACTGCGGGGCAAACTCGGCTGGTCAAGCCGCCTGTTCTGAGCCAGAATTCCCAATTGAGCCAACCTTCACGGTTGGCTTTTTTTATCGCTGTTTTTCATCACCTTAACGTAAATCAAATTTTGCTCTGAAAATTCACACTCAGTACTTTACTGTACCTACATACAGTATATACTGTATGGAAAAACAGGTGTTGATTTGAACAGGTAAACACACATGCTGGCTCACATGACAATCTCAAACTTTGCCATTGTCAAAAACCTTGAATTCGAACTGAAACCAGGTATGACAACCATCACCGGTGAAACCGGTGCCGGTAAATCCATTGCCATCGACGCGCTCGGCCTTTGTCTGGGCGATCGTGCCGAAGCCTGCATGGTTCGACCTAACGAAGACAAGGCCGAGATCTCAGCCACCTTTTCGCTGCTCAACAACCAAACCGCACGCCGCTGGTTGGAAGACAACGAACTGATCGACGGAGATGACTGCATCCTGCGCCGGGTGATCACCAAAGAAGGCCGCTCTCGTGGTTTCATCAACGGCAGCCCGGTACCTGCATCTCAGCAAAAAGCCCTTGGCCAACTACTGATCAACATCCACGGCCAGCACGCCCACCAACAGCTGATGCGCCCTGACTACCAACAACAGATGCTGGATCAGTACGCCGGTCACCATCACCTGATGGACCAAACCCGCGACAGCTACCAGATCTGGCGTCAGGCCAACAACGAGTACAAGCGTCTGGTTCAAAGTCGCGAGGAAAACGAAGCCCAGAAACAACTGATCCAGTATCAAGTCAAAGAACTCGACGAACTGGCTCTGGGCGAAGACGAATTCAGCGAAATCGAAGAAGAACACAAGCGCCTGTCGAATTGCGGCGAGCTGGCGGTATCAAGCCAGACAGCCCTCTCGATCCTCTACGATAGCGAAGAGTGCAATGCACTCAACATGCTGCAGATGGCCAGTCAGCAAGTGTGCAACCTAGGCGAAATCGACGCCAGCCTGAGCACGATTCCGCAGATGCTCGAAGAAGCCATCATCCAAGTACAGGAAGCCAGCCAAGAGCTGCGCAGCTACCTTGATAATCTGGATATGGATCCGCAGCGCCTGATTTACCTCGAAGAGCGTCTGGCCAAGATCATGTCACTGTCGCGCAAGCACTACGTGATGCCGGGCGAGCTTTATGCCAAGCACCTAGAGCTCAAGCAGGAGCTCGAGAACCTGGACTGCAGCGACGAGCGCCTAGAAGAGATCGCCGAAGAGGTAGAAGCATTACGCCAGCAATTCATTGCCTGCGCCGAAAAACTCAGCAAGAGCCGCCAGCGCTATGCCAAAGAACTCGACAAGAAAATTTCCGACAGCATGCACCAACTCAGCATGGAGCACGGGATCTTCAGCATCGATATTCAAAGCGACGCCGAACGCATGCTCAGCCCACTAGGGTTCGATACCATTACCTTCTTGGTATCCACCAACCCGGGCCAGCCACTCCAGCCGTTGGGCAAAGTCGCCTCAGGCGGTGAACTGTCGCGGATCTCATTGGCAATTCAGGTGATCACTGCCCAGAAGGTCGAGACCCCAAGCTTGATTTTCGATGAAGTAGACGTAGGTATCAGTGGTCCGACGGCTGCCATTGTCGGCAAGATGCTGCGCACTCTGGGCGAATCAACCCAAGTAATGTGTGTTACCCACCTGCCACAAGTGGCCGGTTGCGGCCATCAGCAAATGTTCGTGGCCAAAAAAGCGAGCGAGGGACAGACCGAAACCAACATGTACCCGCTAAGCCAAGAAGACCGGATCAACGAGCTGGCTCGCCTGCTTGGCGGTAGTGAAATCACCGAACGCACCCTGGCCAACGCAAAAGAGCTGCTGTTTGCCGCGTAAATAACATAGAATTATGTGAATGATGCAACTTATTGGTTGTACCGCAGTCTCATTTACAGTTTTTTTCTTCAACGCTTTTTTACTTCTGCCAAGCGGTTGTTTATTATCGCAGCAGAAGTAACGCGAATTTGCCGGGATGCTATGAGTTGGAAAAATCTTGCTGCCATGACGTTGGCAGTCAGCTTGCTAGGCGGGTGCTCAGTTCTTGATAAGCTGGTATACCGTATTGATATCAATCAGGGGAACTATCTGGAGCAAAAGGATATTGATACCCTGAAATATGGAATGAACAAACAACAGGTTGAGTTCGTACTAGGCTCGCCGATGCTGGTAGAGCCGGAATACCCAAACACCTGGTATTACGTTTACTACCACAAGCCGGGACATGAAAAGGCGGAGCAGAAAAACCTGATCTTGCGTTTCAATGGCCAGAACCAGCTGATCAGCCTTGAGGGGGATTACCCGAAAGGAACTGGCTTCATGAGTGCGGCCAACTAAGCACTACCCTGACCGATAAAACAAAAAAGCTCGCTATAGCGAGCTTTTTTCGTGTTTGAAAGACCACATTCGTTCAACTGTGAACGGGATCAATCACCTTTTGCAGCCAATGCCTCTTGCTTGGCCTGCTCGGCACGCTTACGGCGAATATCTTTGGGATCGGCCAGCAACGGGCGGTAAATCTCGATACGGTCACCATCATGCACAGTCGCATCCAAGCGAACATTGCGGCTAAACACCCCAACCTTGTTCTGCTTCAGGTCAATCTCTGGGTGCTGCTCCAGCACGCCTGATTGCTCGATAATATCCTGCACCTGGGTATCCGGTGTCACCGTCAGGCGGATCACCTTCTGAATATGAGGCAGCGCATACACCACCTCGACATGGATCAGCTTCTCGTCAGAACCCATAGACTTCTCTCGCTCGCTGCGTGAACGCATTCACCATATTGTTCGTCAATTCTCGGAACACCTTACCGAACGCCGCTTCCACCAACGCATTGGTAAACTCAAAATCCAACTTCAGCTCTACCTTGCATGCCTCGGCATCCAACTCAATAAAGTGCCAACCACCCACCAAGCTGCGGAACGGCCCCTCAACCAACTGCATGTCAATTTTAATGCCCTCGGTGATCGCGTTGCGGGTCACGAACGTTTTCTTGATCCCCGCCTTGGAGACATCCACCGACGCCATTACATGCTGCCCAGAGCTTTCCAGAATTTTTGTACCGGAACAGCCCGGCAGGAAAGTCGGATACGATTCAACATCATTGACCAATGCAAACATCTGCTTCGCGCTGTACGGCACAAGCGCAGAACGGCTAATCTGAGGCATAGCTTCTCCTTTACCCACGGAACATGCCACATCCCACAGCCAAGCCGCACGCGACAAAGCCTATGAGAAGGACAACCGCAATGATACCATTACAACGCTAACAGCCAAAATTAGCATACTTGGAGCATCATAACCTATTGATGTTCAAGTAAGGACACTTCGACCAGAAGCCATGCGGCTGGCTGGGACTACAGAGAAAGAGCAATTTATGGCAAAGAAACCAAGCAAACCAAACAGCAATACCATTGCTAAAAACAAAACGGCCCGCTTTGAATTTGCAATTCATGACGAATACGAAGCCGGCCTGTCGCTACAGGGCTGGGAAGTCAAAGCCATTCGCGACGGCAAGGTCAACATGACAGAGAGCTATGTTTTCCTGCGTAACGGCGAAGCCTTCATTTCCGGTTTGACCATTACCCCGCTCAACGTCGCCTGCACCCACGTCGTTGCCGATCCAACACGTACCCGCAAGCTACTGCTGAACCGCCGAGAGATCGACAAGCTAGCAGGCGCAGTTAACCGCAACGGCGAAACCATTGTGGCGCTGAGCATGTACTGGAAGGCATCCTTTGTTAAACTGAAGATAGGTACCGCGCGCGGTAAGAAGCTTCATGACAAACGTGCAGACACCAAAGCCCGCGACTGGCAGCGTGACAAAGCCCGCATCATGAAAAGCAGCAACCGCTAAGCGTTTTTGATTGTCGATGTTGGTAAGTGGTTGTTTATCAGCCAGTCAGTACACGTATAGCCGCATGGCTATTGACGGTAGCAATTAATCTGCTAACATCGATCGAACTCTGGGGCTGATTTAGGATTCGACAGGATCACGAAGGCTTGTGGAGCATGCCGAGGTGCGGTTGGCCTCGTAAAAAAACCGCAAAAAATAGTCGCAAACGACGAAAACTACGCACTAGCAGCTTAATAACCTGTTCAGAGCCTGCCCTCCCTAGCTTCCGCTTGTAAGACGGGGAATCAAGGGCAGTCAAACCCAAACAAGATAGCGAGGGAATCTTTGGCTAGAGAGATGAACCGCGAAATAGAATTCTGGTATGTGTTTGCATAGCGTGTCAGTTCGCAGTGTAGATACGAGAATAAAGACTGACTAAGCATGTAGCGCCATCTGTTAGACTGGTTTTGGACGCGGGTTCAAATCCCGCCAGCTCCACCAAATTCGTATACGAAGACATCCTAGGATGTCCAGAAAGCCCCCTAAATAACTGGTTTAGGGGGCTTTTTTGTATCTGTAGTGTCCATTACCGTCCACCAGCATCCACACCATTTGGTATTCCACGTGGTATTCCAAGCTTTTTGGAGTACAATTTTGGAATACCATTAGCAACGGAGGCTAGTAAACATGGGCACTAAGGCAGTACGACTCAACCAAAAGCAAATTGAACACGCTAAACCAAAAGAGAAAGATTATGTCCTCTCTGATGGTGACGGCTTGCAACTCCGTGTCCGTACAAACGGCTCTCGTCTATGGAACTACAGCTATCGCCAGCCTCTTACCAAGAAACGAGTAAACATGGGCTTTGGTGCTTTCCCTGAATTATCTTTAGCTCAAGCAAGAAAATATACCTTGGAAGCTCGTTCTCTTGTTACTCAAGGCATCGGCCCTAAAGAACACCGTGAACAACAAAACTATACGTTCAAAAGTTAGCAAGCACACATTAACTAATGTTTCATCAGACTGGTTTGAATTAAAAAAAGAGTCAATCACACCGAACTACGCAGAAGGCATTTAGCGTTCATTAGAGAGACATATCTTTCCCAAACTTGCCAACTACCCTATTCCTCAGATCACCGCCCCCATGATCATGGCTATCTTGTGCCCCATTGAAGCCAAAGGAAGCTTAGAGACCGTAAAGCTGTTAACTCAACGCCTAAACTGTAATCATCCCGAAATCATGAACTATGCGGTTAACTGTGGCTTACTCCTTTCTAATCCTCTTAGTGGCATAAAGGCAGCATTCAAAAAGCCCAAGAAAGAAAACATGGCATCACTCAAGCCCGATGATCTCCCAGAACTTATCAATGCGATTGCTAACGCCTCTATCAAGCGTACTACACGTTACTTGCTAGAATAGCAATTACATACCATTATGCGCCCTACTGCATCTTCTGACACTCGTTGGGCTGAAATAGACCTAGATATCAAGGTATGGACGATTCCTGCTGAGCGAATGAATAAGCGCCGAGAACACCGTATTCCAATAACAGAACAAGCAATAGCGCTACTTGAAACTATGCAGCCTATCAGTGGACATAGAGAATTTGTCTTTCCATCGGATAGAGATCCTAACAAGCCTTGTAATAGCCAAACCGCAAACATGGCTCTTAAACGTATGGGATTTGCAGGAAGGTTGGTTAGTCATGGTTTGCGATCACTTGCGAGTACCACGCTCAATGAACAAGGCTTTGAACCTGATTTAATTGAAGCGGCATTGGCACACGTTGATGATAACCAAGTACGCAGTGCTTATAATCGAACTGACTATTTAGAAAGACGTATTCCAATGATGACTTGGTGGAGTAGGCATATAGAAGAGGCCGCCAAAGGCAGCCTCTCCGTTACTGGAACTAAGCAATTAAAAGTCATTTGACTGGCTTTGGCTCTAGATTATGCGAACTAAAATAGAGCCCGATTGCACGTTCAAAGTTGCCCTCCAACCCCTTTAAACTTCTCAACAAAAGTGGCAATTTTCTGAAAAACTGTTTGCTTCTGGGTTCGGTACTGTGGATTCAATGGGCTAAGTTTTGGTAGCGCCTCATTAAGCGCAGTGCCATTTTCAGAGGCATACTCGCGCTTGAGTGAAGATGCAATATAACGTTTGGCAGCTTCCTCATTTAGCTTTTCAGAGGCAATAATGGAATCTGCTTCGCGCTTCTGTTCAGCCTGGGCGAACTTAAAGAAGGCATCGATAATGCTGGCTTTGTCATTGAACTCATCAAGATTTGTCTGATTGATAAAATCAACCATCAAGCTTTCTTTCGCTCTATTGCCAAGGCTACCACGAATCATACGGCGAACTTCTTCAATCAAGCCTTCTTTGCTCTTGTTCTTCTTGTTGTGATCAAAAATCAGTTCAAGAATGTAATCGAGGTTTATTTCTTGTGATTTAAGCAAATCCACTTCAAATACTACATCGTCCCAGTCTACGGTTGACTTGTCTTTTTCCTCACCTTGCTTCTGACGTCGTAACCAATCTCGGGTATCATTGTAGGCAGAACGATAGTCTTGAATAGCACGCTCGCTTGGCATATCGATGGTTTGCATTGTCTCAATGTCTGCGTCGTCTAAATAGTACTTGGCTTTAAACTCTTCAACAGCTTGCTCATCACTGGTATCTAAGCTTTGCATTGCTTTTAAAGCGGCAAACTCGTCATAGTTTTGCAAAATATTTTCTGCTTTAAGGTATTCACCAAAAATCTTTGCAAATTCTTTTTTGTCTTGTTCTTTTTCAATGTTTTCTGGGTTTGGAAAGCGTTCTTGCAATTCTCTTACGATATTAACAAAACCTCGGCGTACTTGGCCGGTAACAATATCATTAAAGCCTTCCATATATTCTTGGTAACTCTTTTCCAGCACCACTTGGCTAATATTTTCGTTACCTTCACGATCACCAAAAAGTCTAATAGCATCAATGGTTGCCTGCTCCAAGTCTCGGAAGGTAACAATATTGCCAAAGGTCTTCGTCGCATCATAAATGCGATTAGTGCGAGAAAACGCCTGCATCAAGCCGTGATAGCGCAAATTCTTGTCAACAAACAAGGTATTGAGCGTAGGTGCATCAAAGCCAGTTAAAAACATCCCCACCACTATAAGTAAATCTATTTCCTGATTCTTAACACGCTGGGCAAGGTCTCGGTAGTAGTTCTGAAAGCCATTGCTATCCACGCCATAGTTAGATTTAAACATGGCGTTGTAATCCATAATCGCGGCGCTCAAAAACTCTTTTGCGCTGCTGTTCATGGCACTGACTTCAAAGCTCTCATCTAAAATATCACCAATGGCGTCCTGCTCTTCATTGGCTGCAAATGAGAAGATAGTCGCAATGCGCAGAGGTTTACTCGTAGGTCCATTCTCAGCCTCGGCTTGCAATGATTTGAAAGTTTCATAGTAGGCTTTCGCTGCATCAACACTACTTACCGCAAACATGGCGTTAAACCCTTTCGCGCCCGAATAGGCTCGATGCGTTTTCTGGTTAAAATGGCTCAGAATATACTGCGAGATTTCACGAATGCGCATCGGGTGTAAGAACGCTTTCTTGTTCTCCGCGGCACTGAGCTTCTTCTCATCCTGCTCAGTCTCAATGCTCTTAAATTGCGGGCGAACATCGTTATAGTCCACTTTAAACTTGAGTACTTTCTCATCACGAATGGCATCAGTGATCACATAAGTGTGCAACTGCTGACCAAACACACTGCCCGTCGTCTCCGCACCCAAGGCGTTTTCTGGGAAAATTGGCGTACCCGTAAAGCCAAACTGATAGTACTTTTTGAATTTCTTCTGCAGGTTTTTCTGCGCTTCACCGAACTGGCTTCGATGACACTCATCAAAAATAAATACCACTTGCTTGTTGTAGATTGCTAAATCGCTTTCACTTTTGATTAAATTATTGAGCTTTTGTATTGTGGTGACGACAATCTTGTTATCATCTTTATCCAGATTGCTCTTAAGCCCCGCGGTACTGTCTGAACCGTTCACACTATCAGGCGAGAACCGCTGATACTCTTTCATGGTCTGATAGTCGAGGTCTTTTCGGTCCACCACAAAAAAGACTTTATCGATACAGTCTAAATCGGTAGCCAAACGTGCCGCTTTAAAGCTGGTGAGTGTTTTTCCTGACCCAGTGGTGTGCCAAATGTACCCGCCGCTTTCGGTGTTGCTCCAATTCTTAGCGTTAAAGGCACTCTTTATCTTCCATAAAATGCGCTCGGCGGCTGCAATCTGGTAAGGGCGCATCACTAGCAAGGTATTACTTACATCAAACACCGAGTAACGCAAGATCACTTCAAGTAGCGTCTCTTTCTGGAAAAAAGTCGCCGTAAAATCTTTTAAATCCTTAATCAGCGTATTGTCTGACTTCGCCCAGTTCATGGTGAAGTCAAAACTGTTCTTGTCGCGCTTAGTGGTATTGGCAAAATAGCGCGTGTCGGTGCCATTAGAAATAACAAAAAGCTGTAAGAACTTATACAAAGAGTTCTCAGCATTAAAACTCTCTTTGCTGTAACGATGTATTTGGTTAAACGCTTCACGAATCGCCACACCACGTTTTTTCAATTCAACTTGCACTAAAGGCAAGCCATTGACCAAAATCGTCACATCATAGCGGTTAGCATGGCTTCCCGTTTGTTCAAACTGCTTAATCACCTGCACTTTGTTACGAGCAATAGTCTTCTTATCGAACAAGTAGATGTTTTCGATATGACCATCATCGAAGACAAAATCGAAGATATAGTCACTGTGAACCTTGCGGGTTTTGTCGAGAATATTGTCACTGGGTGTGTTCAGGTATTGCTCGCAAAAGCGAACCCACTCGGCATCGGTAAACTCAACTTTATTCAGGGCTTGTAGCTGCTTGCGCACATTCACCAGCATGGCATCGGGTGTCGTTAACGCAGCCACATATTCATAACCTTGATTGCCGAGATCCTGAATCAGCTCACGCTCTAAATCACCTTCGCTCTGGTAGCTTTCTGCTATCTGCCAGTTTTTTGTATATTTATCTAAAACGATGTAATTGTTCGACTGGACGATAGGCTTGGTATAATCAACCATTTTGTTCTTCCTGCTGCCAAAAACCGTAATTGCTTACCAAGTGATTCAATAGAAAACCTACTGTTTTCTTTTCGGGGTCACTAGGTTCGGCAACGACTTCATTCGACAATGTCGAATGACTAGTAAATTGAATAATGCGGTTTAAATACGCCTGCTTATCATCAGGCAAGAGTTCCGACCATTTGGGATAGCCCAAAAAGCTCGCAGTCTTTTCGTACAGGTTACGCAAAAGCGTAAAATGGTACTTTTGCACGGTGTTGTCAGCGATGGCTTTTTCCAGTGTCTGCTTCAAATACAGGTGATAAGTGAAGCTCTTATTGGAATCGCCGTGCTTATCCAGTAGTGCAAAGGTGCCATCTTCAAACCGTTCCAACAAATAGCAGGCTTTGCTGTTTAGCTCATTGTAGAGTACGTTATAAAAAAGCGGGCTATGGGTCGTAATAATGAACTTCAAGTTAGACTTGCTGGACTTGATCAGCCCAGCGAGATTCACAGCCAATTCGATCAGGTGGTTTTCATCCAACGAACTCACAGGGTCATCAACAAACACATATTCCAGTTGATCAAACTGCCTAGTCTCACGATTCTCTGGCTCTGCGACATTAAGAATGGTAATCACCTGATCCAACAGCGTGTAAAAAACACTCCAAATAAAGTTACTTTCTTCACCTTTGGATATTTTCAGGGGCGCAGTACCTTCATCATCACCTCGCTCTAGGGTAAAGGTGACTTCGGCATAATTTTCACTGAAATGGGGAGTTAACTTGTCATTGGCGAAGTGTTGAAAGTACTTAACGATATTCGCATCTTGTCCAAGGTCTTTCAGCAAGGTGAGCAGCCAGTCTGTATAGGTATTCGGCTGAATTTTCAGCTTGGGGGCAACATCATCTTGTAAATCGTTATCCCAATAAAAGAGATCTTCAGTGAAGGCGTTGTAGTAGAGTATTTTCTCCCGTGACGAAATGGTTTCGTCACCTTCGCCATTTCCTTTAGGTGCAACCAACTGTTTGAACTCACGAGACAAGCGGGTTTTTCCTGTTCCGTTGAAGGCATAAATCAGCTGTACTTTAGGAACCTGCGTTACGACTTCGACTTCGGTAGTCTTCTTACTTTTCACTTTTCTCGGCGCATTTAGTTGCTCCGCGATCTGTTTGAGTGTCTTGTTCATATCAGACCGCCGCCTGAGTGTTCGGTTTAGGGAAGCTCAACAACAGGTCACGATAATACTCGTATTGCTTTTGACGTAGCTCAATTTCACGAGGGAGACCCTCTTTGATTGAACTGGTCAAAGTATCAAACTTATCTAATAGAGCCACAATGCGTTCTTTTTCTTCTGGTAAAGGATTAGGTATGCGTATGCTGTTTAGATTCTTTTTATTGAGCTTAGGTTGAGCAGCTCCAGAAATATATGGAGTTAGGTCGATGCTATTTAAGTAGAACTCAACAAACCTGCGCTCTGCATAGGTTTTAAATTTAAGCACGTGCGCATGGTTGTTTACCCATGTTTTACCTGAGATGCTAAATGCAATAGGTGTATTTCTAGCCAGAAGGTTTGCCCCATCTTCTGAAACCAATAGGAGGTCTTCATCAAAAATGTAATCTTCAACGTAATCAACGATGCCGGATGCTCCGTAATACGGGATATCTCCAGGCTCTCTTAAACCACTAGCAATGGGCTTACGTTTTGAATCAAGGTTTTCAGCTAGGTTACCCAAGCATTCCCACTCAACTTCCCCCTCTTCAAAACTCAACAACTGGTCGCGGTAGTAGTTGTATTGTTTTTTGCGTAGGTTAAGCTCGGTTGTAAGCTCGGTTGTAAGCTCGGTAAATGTGTCCAGAATCCGTACAATTTCAATTTGGATCGCTAGGGATTTTTCTGGATTGTCTGGACAAGGTATTGGGATTTCTATTTTTGCCATATCTTTGGCGGAAACATCAATTACCTTAGCTCCCTTAGCGAACTTTCTTTTAGCGTTAGTAAAAGCTCCGGTCTGTGAAACGTATGCAAAATATTTTCCTAGAATCAATTTTGAAGGCTTAAAGATTGTTGCGTGACCACCTGTGACAGCCTCATCTTCCCCTAGGTACACTAATGCTTTACCCACATCTTCGAAGTTTTCACTTGTATTTGTTATTACAACATCACCTGTGTTTACCTTTTTTAGTTTTTTTGCTGTTTCAGGCGAAACGAAAGATATTGTTGTTTCAGTAGAAAGCCCATAATGAGTATAAATCTGCCCGTAATGAATAGCTGGCACACCCGAGTCTGTAAAATCGGCTTTTGGTAAGCCATTTCCACGGACTAACTCGCCTAGCTCAGCGAGCACTTTCCACTCAACCTCAACCCCATCCAGCAGCTTCTCCATGTAGCTTAATTGACTCATGCTTCAATCTCCTCACCTTCAATTTCCGCCCCTTCTATTTCTAAAATAATGGCGTCAATATCACTGCGAAGCGCATCAATTTTAGCGACGGTTGTTTTAAGTTCGGCATTAAGCTCTGCAATATCTACCACCTCGCGGTTGTCTTTCGCTTCTACATAACTGCTTACCGAAAGATTGTATTCAGCTTTAACAATGTCATCGAAATCAACAGATTTAGCAAAGTGTTCCACATTCTCTTTGCTGGCAAACACTTTCATGATTTGCTGAATATGGCCCGGATTTTTTTCATCTTCGTTGTCTGTCAGCACGTTGTTATTGGTTTCTTTTTTAAACAAACCGCTGGCATCAATAAACTGGGTGGTGGTGTCGGTTTTGTGCTTAGACAGCACCAAAATATTCACGGCAATGGTGGTTCCAAAGAACAGGTTAGGTGCCAATGAAATCACGGTTTCAACGTAGTTGTTATCTACTAGGTACTGGCGAATTTTTTGCTCAGCGCCACCACGGTAAAAAATACCGGGGAAGCAAACAATGGCTGCGCGGCCTTTGCTTGATAGGTAACTTAGCGCATGCAGCACAAAAGCAAAGTCGGCTTTTGATTTGGGCGCAAGTACACCAGCGGGCGCAAAACGGTCATCGTTGATTAAGGTTGGGTCGTCGCTACCAATCCATTTCACCGAATAAGGCGGGTTTGAGACAATCGCATCAAACGGTTTGTCCTCCAAAAAGTGAGGTTCCTCAAGCGTGTCCCCCAACTGAATATTAAACTTGTCGTAGTTAATGTTGTGTAAAAACATGTTCATACGCGCCAAGTTGTAGGTGGTGTGATTGAGCTCTTGACCAAAGAAACCATCCTCAATGATATGCGCATCAAAGTGCTTCTTGGCTTGTAAGAGCAATGAACCCGAGCCTGCTGCTGGGTCATAGATTTTATTGACGCTGCTCTGGCCGTGCATAGCTAGCTGTGCGATTAATTTTGAAACGTGTTGAGGCGTAAAGAATTCGCCACCGGATTTACCGGCATTGGCTGCATAGTTTGAAATAAGGAACTCGTAGGCATCACCGAACAAGTCAATTTGGTTATCTTCAAAACTACCAAAATTTAGCCCAGAAACACCTTTCAGCACAGCTGCTAGGCGCTTGTTCTTAGCTTCCACCGTGTTACCAAGACGATTACTGGTGGTATCAAAATCAGCAAACAAGCCTTTAATGTCTTTCTCTGAATCATAGCCATTGGCTGAGTTTTCAATCGCTGCAAAGATAGCTGCCAAATCTGTATTTAAATTGTCGTTCTTGTGAGCATTGGCAGCAACATTACTAAATAGTTGACTTGGATAGATAAAGTAACCTTTAGTTCGGATAGCGTCGTCTTTTGCGGCCTCGATATTTTCGTCATTGTCAGCCATAGCGGCATAATCGATGCTATCGTCACCACCAGTAATATAGTCAACAAAGTTCTCGCTGATAAATCGGTAGAACAGAGTGCCAAGAACGTATTGTTTAAAGTCCCATCCATCGACCGAGCCGCGAACATCATTAGCAATCGCCCAAATTTGGCTTTGTAAGGCTTTGCGCTGTTGGATACTTACCATTTCATAAATTCCTAAAATTCTATCTCTAATTGTTGCTCTATGTTAGAAGAGGGGATTCTTCTAAAATGTTGATATTTCACTTTTTATCAATACCAGCAAGATGCAGTTCATGCTTGCAAGTATCATTTCAAATCGTCTGACTTGACATCCCCAGAGTATGTTTTCTGTGCTTCAATCCATACCTCAAGATCTGTGCGTTTAAAGCGCCAAGAGCCCCCGACTTTAAAGCCTGGTAGCTTTCCCTCACTCGCAAGTCGGTACGCCGTTTTCTCGGCTAGCTTCAAGTAAGCAGCCACTTCCTTAAGCGTTAATATTTGGTCATCCATTGCTGAGCGTTTCTCTATACTTCAGTAGACAAATTGAATTATGAGAGAATATGGGAAAATTGGGGAATCGGCAATGATCTAAGCTTAATTATGCACTCAATTGTTCAATGAAGACTCGGTACAAACAAATGATGGTAGAATCCACCATTTACTATTGGGTTTATTATACCCACTCAACCAATTTATCTTCTGCACACTGCTCGACGTCACTTTCAAGCACAACTGCGGCTATCCCCTAGCAACTCACTTTTCGGTAAACGCCCATTTTCTATCACTTTACAGATACTTGGACAACCAATACTCCGCCTTACCTCGATACCCTATCAAATCAGAATCAAAGAAATTTCAGACATATATCACCCTTGTGTAGAAGCCCATTAAGCATAAGGAATCAAGGCTATGCACAAGAAAAACGACTACATTCTTCATACTCCAATGACAGCAGATCAAGTGTTAGAGAAAGCCGCAGAGATCGTGGCAACCCGATACCTACGCGGAAACGCATTTACCAATCCACAAGCAACAAAAGATTTTCTGCAATACAAAATGGGAGGATATGAAAGGGAAGTATTTGCTGTGTTGTTGCTTGATAACCAACACAGCTTGATTAAATACGAAGAAGTTTTCTTTGACACTATCAACGCTGCCAGTGTTTACCTGATGCGACCTTACTGGGCGTCACTGCTGAGATATATCAATAGCCCCAACTATATGATGGATAAAGAAAAGGCCGCATAAAGCAGCCTCTCAGTTTCAACAACTCGCTATTTTACAAACGGTTATTTTTGTTCGTGCTTCTTCATATGAAAATGAAAGCGTTCATGAAAATACGCTTGGATGTGCTCTTCCATTTCCAATACTTTTTCATCAATACGATCACATAAGTATTGGTCACTGTTCATCGAGTTCACTTTATCTGTGGCCAATTGTTCAATCAGGATTTTTTGTTCGTCTGTGAGCGTTGCTAATGGCTTGTTATTCATAGGATGTTCTTTTCTTAAGAAGGCTTAAATTCTTGTTTAACGTTAGCATAGGGAGAGTAAATTTGTCTTACCTGAAAATTGGCATCTGTGTTTGATCAAATCGATGCAAAAAACGTGTGATTGACCACTCTCCCTCTATGATTTACCTCACCACCTGCTTCAACCTCGCAAAGGTTTTCATCGTCTCGTTAGCAGGCATGTCAGCATAATCAGGGTTATTGGCCTTCAGCCAATATTGGCCCTGCTTGTCTTTCTTGACGACGCGCAAGAGGTACTGGTTGTCTCCGCTTTCATCTTGGATCTCGATAGCCATTGTCGTCCCCGTGATCGACCCGGCACTGGAGGGGGTCACCAATTCGAGCAACAGCAAATCACCATCATAGATCGGTGACTTACCACCGTTCATCGAATTACCGGATGCCCGAGCCAAGAAATGACGCTCAGGATCAACATTCATAAGATCAACCGCCATCAACTCACACTCATCATGATGCCCCGTTTTAAAATGGCCACAGGCAATTTTCAGATCCGGATAATATGGCAGAGACACTTGCACCTTTTCTGGTACTTCTGTCTTTCCCGAATCCAAAGCTGTCACATTGGATACCTGCTCTGTTACTTGGTTGGTGACAATAGCTGGTGTACTGTCGCGATCGGTATATCTTGCAAGTAAGTAATCCACCAGCTCTTTGACCAAATCGTGCAAAATGGCCGCCTCACTCGGTAATACCTCAAAGTTGGCGCAAAAATGCTCCCCCTCAAGCCTGAACCAAGCATCAGCCTGTTTGCTGTTCTTTCCGATGAAAGCGTTAACTGGGTTAGCATGCCAATACTTCACCCATTGCTTATCGGTTGCCAACAGCGCTTGCTCTTTGGGTTTAAGATCTCTCTCTCGTAAGCGCGGATAACAAGAAAGTACTTGCCAGCTACGTGCCGCTAATTGTTCGATAGTCGGTGGTGTCTGGAAACCATCCAGCTCCAAAAAGGCTTCAAGCAATACCGCCTTAAAGCACTTTGTCATACTGGCTTTCTGAACGGCGTTAAACAGAAAATCATGATGACGTGCAATCACATTGCGTGTCGTGTCACTCTCACAATGCTGTGCGACCAAGCTAAACCAACTCTTATGCTGCTTGCTTACTTTGGCTAAATCATAGCCCGCTCGGTAAAACTCAACAGCTTGA
The DNA here is from genome assembly GCF_001029445.1 of Photobacterium aquae. Lineage (GTDB taxonomy): Bacteria > Pseudomonadota > Gammaproteobacteria > Enterobacterales > Vibrionaceae > Photobacterium > Photobacterium aquae. The sequence continues at coordinate 172,862 of NZ_LDOT01000022.1, read as the reverse complement.
GGTCGATGGCCTAAATGTCCCTCAAGGTTCAGGTAATCTTCTTCGGCGGTATTACGGTACTGCTTAGACAGCTGTTCCCAGAAAGCGATAATCTGCGGGTCAAGATTAACAAAACACCCTGCCCCCAAACGTGGCGCCTCACCGGATGACGAACGTAACGCACTGCTAGCTGCGCGTTGCCCCAAAGATAGCCCCAAGACCTCCTGCTTATTCAAAAATGTTCGATGGTTCCCGATGAAATCCAGCACGACCAAATGTGCCTTGCTTTCATGTCGCCTTAACCCACGGCCCAACTGCTGCAAGAAGATAATGTTGGACTCGGTAGGACGGAGCATCATCACGGTATCGATAGATGGCAGATCCGTCCCTTCGTTAAATAAATCCACCGAGAAAAGCACATGTACTTCCCCCTTATCGAGCAAGGTAAGCGCTTCGTTACGTCGCACAGATGAGTCACTGTGCACCGCCAATGCTTTTAAACCTTGCTCGGCAAAAGCCTCATTGAACGCATCAGCCATGAAATCTGCGTGTTTTTTCGATACACAGAACGCCAGTGTGCGGCTCTGTTGATGCTGTTTCCAATGATGGAAAATATGCTGGGCACGGCGCAAGGTGGCAAATTGAGCATCTAAGGCTTGTGGGTCAAACTTACCGTTACGCCAGGGGATTTCTTGGTAATCAACAGCGTCATCCCAGATCCCAAAGTAATGGAAAGGCACGAGAATTTTCTCATCGATGCCATGAACCAGATTACGCTCAAACACCAAATTGTCATGGCATAGCGAAAGGATATTGGCTTGATCGGTACGCTCCGGCGTGGCGGTTAAACCCAGCAAGAAGGTCGGCGTGAAGTAATTGAGAATATTAAGGTAGGTTTTTGCGCTGGCATGATGAAATTCATCAATCACGATATAGTCAAAGTGATCAGGGGAAAAACGATCAAGATGATGCTGGCGCCCCAATGTCTGCACGGACGCAAAGACCATCTCCTTGTCGAGCTCCTTCTCTTGGCCATGATAGAAACCCGATGACTTTTCTGGCCACAGTTTCGTATAGGTGTTCTGCGCCTGAGTCAGAATTTCTTCCCGATGAGCAACAAACAATACCCGCTCGGCCGCCACCTGCTTGGCATCGAACGCTGACAGCCATGTTTTTCCCATTCCGGTGCCAAGTACCACTAACCCCCGTACATTACCCGCCAAGCGCGTCTGATGGAGGGCTTCCAATGCTTCAATTTGCGCAGAATTAGGCCCGACCTTTTCCTCGTCTGCATCAATCAAACCATTGCTTCCCACCAATGCCAGTTTGGGTGGTTTACGGTTTTGCAAATAACGGGATATCCACTCGTCAGTCAAAGGCTGTGCTGACGGGTGTGTAAATAAGCGATCAAATTGCTTGCGGATATTAGCAAACTGCTGTGCTGGATACGAATCCTCTGGCGGTTGATAGTCGTAGCGCAAACACCATTCGTGGGCATCAGTCAGTGCCGTTTTGCTGATGTTATTGGAGCCAATAAATGCCGTCCCCTCCATCAGGAGATCATTAGAATCAGACCGCACGAAGATATAAGATTTAAGATGGAAACTCTGGTTTTGGGACTCGAATATTTTCACCTCGACCCCATCTCCCTCTAATGCCAGTAGATACCGCAAAGCAATCGGATGGCTAATATGCAGATAATCTGAAGTGAGAATACGCAATATCAACTGCGTACCTTGGTGCTTATGGCGCTCAATGGCCTCGTTTAAGCTTGGGAGTAACAACTCCACACCTGACCGTTGGACAAATGAGACGGCTATCTCTATTTCAGTCGCATGGTTGATCGCATGCAAAAGTTGGGGAAGCAATGGGTCTTCTCCCCCGGTAGTCAGCACATTGTGCTCCATTACCAAAGACGGCATTGTCATAACAGCTTTCCTAAATGACCGTATTCCTATTTCACCAAGTCGCTACGCTTCACCAACAGGGCATTGAGCCACTTTTCATGATCACGCCCGGGGCGTAAATCACCGGTGATCCACGTTTGCTTTACCGTCAACAAGGTATCAACCAATAGCGCACCCAGCCCAACCTCATCCAAATTGGTAAATCGACGACCGTCTCGTTCCACTTCCTCTTTGCCATATTTGAACGAACAGTAAAAAAGACCTTCAGGTTTTAGTAAGGTTGCCAAATGCGCAAACGTAGCATGCAACTCATCGGCAGGAACATGTAGCAATGATGCACATGCCCAAATACCATCAAACGAAGCAGGCGGAGCGGTAAATGTTGAAAATGTTGCATGGTGCACCGACAAACCAGAATACTCGCTGGCCAACGCCACCATCGCATCACTGGCATCAAACGCAGTCACAGCAAAACCTTGGCCCACAAAATAATGGCTATCTCGACCAGAGCCACAACCTGCATCCAAAATCGCACCACCGAACGGCAATACGGGAAGAAATGCTGAATACAGCGATGACATATCAACATTCACCGTACCGTCAAAAAAAGCCTGTGCGTTCACACTGTAATAATTTGGCATATTCCAATGACTTCAATCAGTTATTTTATCTCGGCAGTATACTGACAAACCCGAATAAACAAAAAGGGACAGGCATTGCCTATCCCTTTGTCAGTATATAGAAGCAATATCAGCCAACTGCCCCAATATCAAAACACCAATATCGCGCCCCAGATGATCACCACCAGCACGAGGGCGACGAATACCGCGGCGGAGCCGATATCCTTGGCACGGCCGCTCAGCTCGTGATGCTCGGGGCCGATGCGATCCACCACCGCTTCGACGGCCGAGTTGATCAGCTCGACAATCACCACCAGAAACAGGCTGGCTATCATCAACAGCTGCTCGAGTAGAGTTACCGGCAGGAAGAAGGTCGCGGCGGTCATGACCACCAGCAGTACCGATTCCTGACGAAAGGCCGCCTCGTTCTGCCAGGCGGCGCGCAGCCCCTTCATGGAATAGCCGGTCGCATTGATAATTCGCCTAAGGCCGGTGGTACTGGGTTTCATGCTGTCTTCTCTTTCTTGGTATGTATCATCAATCAAAGCTGAATATATCAGCCCGATTCTGTGTACGCCGCATTTTATCAGTGCGTTGCGGCAGTGTCCGCATAGGCTGCGATCGTTTGCAGTCTATGCGGCTACGCTTGCCAGCTATTACTCACCCGTTTCGCAGCTGGCCAGAATATCCAACCCCGGTTGGTAGACATGGGTCTGCACCGCCATCATGCCAAGCAGGGTATGGAACAGGTTGTCTTGCGATACCTTATCCTGCTGCGCCTTGGCCTGCAGGCACTGGCGATCTATCCCGTGGCTTTGCTGGTAGGCAGGCGATAGCCACAAAATCAAAGGTACCCGCTTTTGTTCCCGTGGGGCGATGCCGTAGGGCAAACCGTGGAGGTAAACGCCGTCTTCACCCAACGACTCGCCGTGATCCGACAAATACAGCATCGCGGTCTCGTGCTCGGTGTCATTCTGCTTGAGCAGCGCCACCACCTGGCTCAACACGTAGTCGGTATACACTATGGTGTTGTCGTAGGTATTGAGCAGCGCCTCGCGGCTGCAATCCTGGATCTCGCTGGTATCGCAGGTTGGGGTGAACACCTTGAACTGCTCGGGATAGCGGCGGTAATAGGTCGGGCCGTGGCTGCCAATAAGGTGCAGCACTATCAGGGTATCCTGCTTGGCATTGGCAATTTTCTCGGCAAGGCCATCGAGCAACACGGCATCGTAACAAGTGCCGTCATGGCACAGGGTCGGATCGCTCTTGGGTGAAATCTCCATATGCTCCACCCGGTCGCACACCCCCTTGCAGCCACCGTCGTTGTCTTTCCAGCTAATATCCACCCCGGCATGCTTAAGAATATCCAGCACCCCCTCCTCATGGCGGGCGGCGGTGGCATTGTAGCTGTCATGGGTCATATCCGAGAACATGCAAGGCAAGGATACAGCCGTGGCGGTGCCGCACGAGGCCACGTGACGGAAACTCACCACATCCTCCTGTGACAGGCGCGGGTTGGTCTGGCGCGGGTAGCCATTGAGCGAATAGTTCATCGCCCGCGAGGTCTCGCCTACTACCAGCACCACCACATCGGGCTTGCCGCCCTCGGCAATAGCCATAGTGTGGGTATCGCGGGCATCGGTCCCCAACACCTTGAACGGCAAGTTCTGCTCATACAGGCGGTACTTGGCATAACGGAAACTGGCGCTGAGGTAGTTGGTCGGGTTGATCAGCGCCTTGATCTCGCTGTGGTTGCGCACCAGCGAGGCATAGTCTTTGTAGTAAAGCCCGGCAACCGCACCAACAACAACCACGACTGCCAGCAACATCGCCAGCTTCTGCCCGATAAGCCGGATGGCAGAAGAAGGGAAACGTACCTTCACCGCCACCAGCCACACCAGCGGCAACAGGGCCAGCGCACCAAACCACAGCAGCACCGACGGCGAAAGGTAGCTCGCAGCCTCGCTCTGGTTGGTCTCGAAGATATTGACGATCATGCCGTAGTTGAAATACTGGCCGTAGTTGACCATGGCGTAGGTGGCCAATGTCGACAGCACAATCAGCACCGCAGCCAGCGGCTTGTAGACAACAGGCCACAGCAGCAAGGTAAACAGTGCCACGCACAGCGCGGTGATAAGCAGCGGGATACTCAGCAAAAAGCCCCAGCTCAGGTTATCGGCCTGGGCCAGTATCGTCGTCAGGTGCTGCCACAGCGCCCAGTTCTGGAAAGAGGCAAAAAAGAAGGAGACCACCAGCACGAAGGCAAGGTGGCTGATACGGTGCTTCATAACGTCACCCATAGTTGAATCATTGTTGAATCCGATCACAGTTTTCTGATTTTTGCACAGCGTACAAAAAAATGTAAGAAAATGTGTCATTTTGAACTCAAAAAAGACCAGCCATACATAACCCAGCGGGGTAACGTCCCGGTCCATCGCCCAAAACCACTCGGTTACCTAGCTTTGTATCAATAATATGATCTCACTCCGCCCCAAGGGGACAAATGTCCTCCCTTTGTGCCTCGCTCCCTCTTTATAATCGCCGCCATACGACGTGGTTCACGGGCGCAACGACGACCCGTGAGCAATATAAGGATAATAATATGAATGTAGTGGTTCTGAACGGCCACCCTAACCTGGCCCAGTCAGTTGCCAACCGCACCATCTTGGCGGATCTGGCAGAGCAGACCAACTGGACGGTCAACCACGTTGCCGACTTCGACGGCAACATCGAGGCCGAGCAGGCACAGCTGCTCAACGCGGATGTGATCGTGGTGCAGTTCCCGCTGTACTGGAGCACCTATCCGGCGGTACTGAAAAAGTGGGTTGACGATGTCTTCACCTACGGTTTCGCCTTCGGCCCAGAGGGTAGCAAGATCAAGGGCAAGAAGGTGATCTTCTCGGTGACCGCCGGTGCAACCGAGGCCTCGTACAGCACAGAGGGGTTCAACTTCCTGCCGTTCGAACACTACCAAATTGCCTACGAGCACCCGTTCCGGGCTGCCGAAGTCAATATTGTTGATACCGTCATCACCTTTGAGATGAACGCCACACCGGAAGAAGGCGGCGACGAAGCCAACACGCTGGCACTGGCCCACCGCCATGCCGAGCGTGTCATGGCCGCCGTCAGCCAGTTCACGGAGGTCCACGCATGATCCAGTCTATGATCGGTATTGCCGTCCTTCTGCTTATCGGCTTCCTGTGCTCTGAAAACCGCCGCCAGATCAGCTGGCGTGCGGTCTCCGGCGCCTTCGGTATCATCCTATCGGTCGCCTTCTTCGTTCTGGCGACCGAAACCGGCGGCAACGTCCTGCTGGCTGTCTCCAACGCCGTCGGCAAGGTCTTCGCCTACGGTATCGAGGGGATCCGCTTCGTATTCGGTAGCCTGGTGAACTTCAGCGTCGAGGGGATCGGCTTTGTCTGGGCCCTGCAGGTACTGCCGCAAATCATCTTCACCGCCGCCCTGACCTCGCTCCTGTACTACCTCGGCATCATGCAGTGGTTCGTCCTGATCATCGGTGGCGGTCTGCAAAAGGTACTGGGTACATCGCGCGCCGAATCCATGAGCGCGGCGGGTAATATCGTACTGGGCCAGACCGAGGCCCCGCTGCTGGTCAAGCCGTACCACCACGTGCTGACCCGCGCCCAGATCTTCGCCATCATGGTGGGCGGCCTGTCGTCCATCGCGGGCTCTATCCTCGCCGGCCTTGCCGGGATGGGAGTGGATCTCAACTACCTGATCATGGCGTGTTTCATGTCGGCCCCGGCCGGTCTGATGTTTGCCAAGATGCTGGTGCCGGAAACCGAGCAGACCATCGACGAAGTACCTGAGCTGCCGGACGACGAGAAGCCAACCAGCTTCATCGACGCCATTGCCAAGGGCGCCATTGCCGGTATGAACATTGCGGCCATCGTCGGTGCGGTGATCATCGCCTGTATCGGCCTGATGGCGATGCTCAACGGCGGCCTGGGCGCCATCGGCGAGCTGATCGGGATCCCTGAGCTAACTGTCGACCTGATCCTCGGCACCCTGTTCGCCCCGATAGCCTGGCTGATCGGTATTCCTTGGGATGAAGCCATGACCGCAGGCTCGTTCCTCGGCCAGAAAATTGCCATGAACGAGTTCGTCGCCTTTGCCAACATGGGCAACGTTACGATGAGCCCACGTGCAACGGCCATCATGACCATCGCCCTGTGCGGCTTTGCCAACATCGGCTCGGTGGCCATGGTGTGCGGCGCCCTGAGCTCGATGATCCCGGCCCGTGCTGGTCTTATCGGCCAACTAGGCATGCGCGTCCTACTGGCGGCGACCCTCGCCAACCTGATGAACGCGGCCATCGTCGGCCTGTTCGTCTAACCCATCTCGCACCACCCCATCACGCGGCGGGCACCTGTACAGGTATTGCCCGCCGCGATCTATGAAATACAGAGTTACAAAGGTAATGTATGAGCAAACAGCCTCATCTTCTGGTCGAACCCCACCAAATCACAGCCAATGCCATCGTATGTGGCGAGCCCGATCGGGTTAACCGGATCGCCGAGCACCTCACCGAGGTCGAGTTCCTTGCCGAAAACCGCGAATTCCGCTTAATGCGCGGCAAATACAACCACACCTCCATTACCGTCTGCAGTACTGGGATCGGTGCCGCCTCGGCCCTGATCGCCCTCGAGGAGCTGCGCCAGTGCGGCGTGGAACGCATGGTGCGGGTCGGATCGGCCGGGGCCCTGCAACATGACATTGCCATCGGCGATCTGATCATCGCCGAAGCCGCGGTGCGCGACGAAGGCGGATCAAGCAGCTATGTCAGCCCGGCCTACCCGGCCAGTGCCGACACCCAGCTGCTGATCGGCCTGCATGAGTACTGCTCCGTCCACTCGCTGGACTTCCATGCCGGGGTGGTGCGCTCCCACGACAGCTTCTATACCGACGACGAAGCGCAGATCTGCCGCCACTGGCACCAGAAAGGCGTACTGGGCGCAGACATGGAAACCTCCGCCCTGCTCGCCGTCGGCCGCCTGCGCGGGCTCAAGGTCGCCTCGATCCTGGCCAATGTCGTGCGCTACGAGCAGGATGTCCAGCAGGGCGTGGCAGACTACGTGGCTGAATCTGCCGCCACCGCAAAAGCCGAGCGCCATGCCATCCTCGCGGCCCTCCACGCCCTTACCCGCTAGACCCGTCTCTCCAATGCGCCATCCTCGGGCGGTACACCCCGTGCCGCCCGCTGCTGCCAGAGCCTAACAAACCCTCCCTTGGCTACCTTAGGTTAACATCACCGCACAAACCGCTTCACAACAGCCAATTTAAAGTGATAAGTCCCACGTTCTTCGGATTCAGATCAAAATCCCCCTGAAAAATTATCTTAAGATGGTCTGATTAGGAGGAACACCATGACAACTATCAACCAAGACCGTCTGGTCCAACATTTCTTCGATCTCGTTAAGATCGACAGCGAGTCACGCAACGAGAAAGCCATTGCCGAGGCACTGGCCGAGCAACTTGGCGAGCTGGGCTTCGCCGTGGAAAAACTGCCGGTTCCCGAGGCAATCTCCAACGGCTTCAACATCTACGCCAAGCTCGAGGGCAAGCTGGAAGGCACCATCCTGCTGAGCTGCCACATGGACACCGTGACCCCGGGCAACGGCATCGAGCCAATCATCGAAGACGGCATCATCCGCTCCAAGGGCAATACCATCCTTGGCGGCGACGACAAGTCCGGCATTGCCGCGATCATGGAAGCGGTTCGCTGCATCCGTGCCGACGGCCGTGACCACCAGACTATCGAGCTGGCGTTCACCGTTCACGAAGAAGGCGGCCTGCAAGGCTCACAGCATTTCGACATGTCGAAAGTCACCGCCCACCAAGCGATGGTCTTCGATTCAGGCGGCCCTATCGGCACTATCATCACCACCGCGCCGGGCCAGCAGAACCTGAAAGTCACCATTACCGGCAAACCAGCCCACGCAGGCCTTGCCCCGGAAGAAGGGATCAACGCCCTGACCGTGGCCTCTGACGCCATCTGCCAAATGAAGCTGTCTCGCATCGACCACGAAACTACCGCCAACATCGGTGTGGTGAAGGGCGGCCAGGCAACCAATATCGTGATGCCAGAGCTGTACATCGAAGCCGAGGCCCGCTCGCTGGACGACAGCAAGCTGCAGGCACAGGTTGACCATATGGTCAGCACATTCGAAGCGGCAGCGGAAAAACACGGTGCCGAGATCAATATCATCTCCAAGCGCGCCTACAACGCCTACCGCATCGACGAGAACGATGCCCACATCGAGCGCATCAAGGCAGCCTTCGCCGCCAACGGCATCGACGCGTTCACCAAGTCAACCGGCGGCGGCAGCGACGCCAACATCTTCAACAGCAAGGGCCTGAAGACCGTCAACCTGTCTACCGGTATGGCCAAGGTGCACACCACCGAGGAATTCATCAAGATCGACGACATGGTGGCGATCTCGGGCTTCCTGTACACCTACCTGACCCGCTAGTACCTTGCGGCCGTCAAAATACAAAAAGGAGGGCTTCTGCCCTCCTTTTTTTGCGCTCAAAATTTGTCCAAACCCAGTCACCGCCTGCGGTTCTCCCGCCTCACCGCCTTCTGCGGACTCCCAAGCTGCACGCCCCTCACCTCAAGACATCCCTAAAAGGTATAGCTGAATTTTATTTCACGCCCGCGCCAACCTATACGCTCCCCCGATTTCAGTGTCACAATTTTGACCATTAAATAGGTTTAAACTATCAATATTGATATTTTGATTGATAGGCACACAAAAAATAACCATTTTTCACAAATGCAGATTAAAATCCAATAAAAACAAATAGATACAAGCAAGCCCAAGGAAAGGAGACAAGAATGACACAAATATCAAATAGGGTGTCAAGAGAGAAAAAGGTGATCTTAGTCCAATCATTCACCCCCTTGCTCTTAATTTAATTCTCGAATTTTGTGCCATTTTTTTCCCATCCTGAAAAAAACCGATATTCCTTTAACGAAACCAATCGCATTTTCTATACCAGCGAGATCCCCCCGCGAAGTTAATCAGTACAATGGGTATGACTTTTACGAATGCCATTTGCATCGTTTTATTATTTTCAGCAGGAAGCTTGTGAGATGGAATATTTAGAGAGAATCAAACGCCTGGCTAAAGTCCAGGGCATCAGCCAGAAACAACTCGGTGAAGCACTAGACCTACAACAAGGTACTATGAGCCGTAAGCTGTCTGGCAAATACGGTATTGAAGTTCGCGAACTGGAAAAGATCGCCGAAGCCCTCAATACATCTATCAGCTACCTGTTGACTGGCCAAGTGGATACCGGCACCCAAGCCACCACCACCATCAACAGCGCTGACAGCCAAGGTACAACCAGCACCTACATTCCGATCATCCACCGCAAAGACTTCGTGTCTTACAACAGCGGTGCGAGCGTCGATGTCGTGAGCAAGCGTGCAATTCCACAGCACCTGATCCGCGAAGAATGTCTGGGCCTGCTGGTCGATAACGAAAACATTGCCCAGTGTGCACCTGTAGGTAGCTACGCGCTAGCAACAAGAACTGCCGAATACCGTCCTAAGCAACCTGTGTTTGCTTCAGTACGCGGCAGCGAGCCAGACTTCTACCACATGACTCAATTGGCAGACGGCGTGGTGTTCTCCACTTCTCAACCAGATTTCCCGAATCTGTTTGTTAGCAACGGCGAATACCAGATCCACGGTTACATTATCCAGTCTGACTGGGCCTACGACCGTTAATCACCGCTGGCAAAACATAATACCTTCTGTACCTCGTGCAACGGCAGTATGACCCTATACTGCCGGTAGCGATCCCCAAGCATCTTTCGTTACCCTAATCTAAGATGCTTGGGCGCCTGCCTCCTCGTGCAACTCTCCCTGCGCTATCTTCCCCGCACTCGCCCACGTAGACATCCAACACTCATTCGGCTTACCGAATCACTTGCCGCTCTTTCATGGCCAAACCCGCATCGCTTTCGTCACCCAATCGGGTTTAGAATAATTGTTTCAGCCATAACCGGATCCCGATATGCAAACGATCATTGTCGCTTCGACCAACCCCGCCAAAATCGCAGCGGTCGACGCCGCATTCAAACAAGTATTTCCAGACACCGCCTTCCATATCGAAGGGATCAGTGCCGCAAGCGGCGTGCGCGACCAACCGATGTCAGCCGACGAAACCCTGCTCGGGGCCCGCAACCGGGTGGCCAATGCCCGCGCCCTCGCCCCAGAAGCCGACTACTATGTCGGGCTAGAAGCCGGGATCGACAACGACCTGACCTTCGCCTGGATGGTGATCGATAATGGCCAGCAGCGCGGCGAGGCCCGCTCGGCCTCATTGCCCCTGCCCCCAGCCGCCCTTGCCCGCTTGCATCAAGGCGAAGAATTGGGTGATGTGATGGATGCAATGTTCAACCAAACCAACATCAAGCAAAAAGGCGGAGCCATCGCCATGCTCACCAACCACCTGCTCAGCCGCAGTTCGGTATACCAGCAGGCCCTGATCCTCGCCCTGATCCCGTTTATCAACCCGGCGCTGTTCCCTACCGAACAGGCATAACGCCTACCCCAGATACAAAAATCCCCCGCCGATGACAGGGGATTTGCGTCTTTTGTTACCAAGCAAGGATCAAGGCTGAAGCTGCTTTGCCAGCATATCGGCCAACCAGCGCTTGGTCTCGTCGTCATGGTGTTTCAGCTCGTTGGAGCCACGGGTGATCGTCGCCACACCAACCCCAAGCAACTCACTGATCCTACGCTGGCTACGCTCACCGTTGAGTAACTCGTGCAAAATATTGACACGGGACAACAGCGACGAACGTTCATCGGGGGTCAGCAATAACCTCAGCAAGGTATCTTCTTTTTGTTCCGATGCCGCCTGGCGCAAAATATCTACTACCTGTTGCCAGTCAGTAAATTCCGGAGTTTCTTGAACAGTCGACATGTCATCCTCATTTGACGTACTCATTCACGATTACTAATTTTATCCCTTTCCACCATGAATAGTCCAAACTAATACTTCGTCGCCAACTCGTTCGGCTTAAGAAGCGGCACTTTCACACCAGTAAGGTTGCCGTAATACACCTCAAACATCAGGATGTTCTGGACATAGCCCCGCGTTTCATTGAACGGTATCGCCTCGATAAAGGCATAAGCGTCCAACCTGCCGTCTGTCTGTTCACGCCAGCGCGTCACCCGCGATGGCCCGGCATTATAGGCAGCGAAGGCAAAAATCCGGTTGTTGTCGTAACGCTCCAGCATCATCTTGAGGTAGCCGCTGCCAAGTCGGATATTGACCCCAGGATCAAACAAGCTGTCCTTACCCTGATAGTTACGCCCCAGCTTCTTGGCGGTCTCCCTCGCCGTCGCCGGCATCAACTGCATCAGGCCGCGAGCCCCAACCGGCGATCGCGCCTCGACGTTCATCGCACTCTCTTGGCGGGCAAGCGCCATCATGGTCGTCACCGGCAGATCGCGCTTCTTGCTGAAGAAGTCAAACCACCACTTGTGGGCCACCGGGAAGCGCAACGGGATATGATCCCACAACCGTCCCGAAATCGTCGCCTGTACCGCCAAATGGTGCCACTTGCTTGCCGAAGCATAACTTGCCAATGCTACTGCCTGCCTCTTATTGACATTTCGCAACAGATAATGCCATTCACGGTTAGCATCAAGAAACTTGTCCTGCGCCACCAGCTCCTTGATCCGAGCCAGGGTCGTACCAAACTGCTTTTTGACCTGCGCCGTATCGCTGGCTTTCTTGACCGGATAGGTGATCGGCTCACCCAACACCGTTGCCGCCGCCGCACTGTAAAAATTTCGGGTGCCTAATAACGCCCGGTACTGCTTGTCAGCGGCTTGTTGATCCCCAGCCATCGCAGCCAGCCGAGCCTGCCAGAAACGCCAACGTTCGGTCTGCTTGGCCTTGGCAGGTAAGCGCTTAACCCACAGCTCAACGCCTTTCCAATCATCCTCGCGCATTGACTGGCGAACCCGCCGCTCGAGCAAGGAGGTATTCTTGCTCTTTGCCAGTACCTTGTCGCGCCATTGCTGCAAACCCGCATCGTCGGTCGCCATCAACCGGCTGGCGGTATAATCAGCCAAAGCCTGACGCCGGGACGCCGTGAGGTGCTGCCCTTCGACCGTACGCGGATACTGCGAAACTGCCTCGCGGACATCACGCCGAACCAACCGCTTGTAGGCCTGCTCGGTCAACGACTGATTAAACGGCGTTACCTTGCTGCGCTTGGCAAAATCAGCCACGCCCTGCGGCTTGTCAAACAGATCCAGTACCGTATCGCCCGCCTTCTTGGCCTTGCTGCCACTTAGCTGCTTGTCGAGGTACTCGAGCAGGCTCTTGTTGCCCTTGCCGTACACCAGCAGCATCCGGTCAAGGATCAAACCATCGGTCCGCTTGCCGGCTTTCTCCCACTTCTCGAGCAGGGGATCACAGGCATCGTTGAGTGAATTGCCGGTCAGCCACAGTTTCCGGGTCCCGCTCCATGCCGTCGCCTCTTTGCCCAACTCGCTCTTGGCATAGTAGTAATGGCACTGCATCACCTGCCCCTTGGGCGGTCTCGGCTGCATTGCCACAAATTCGCGCCAACGCTGGCTGCTGGCCAGATAACTCAAATAGCGCGAGCGCACTGTCGTACTAAACGGCAGTGATTCATATTTATTAACAAAATCGTCGACCTGAGCCGGCGTTTTTTCAGACAAGCTCTGGTTAAACTGCCGATAATCGAGGTACGGCACCAACGGATAGCTATCAAGCTTGTTGCGAAGTACCTGATACGCATTGTTGTCTTTTTCCTCCAGCGCAGCCTGAGCCTGCTCGTACCACTCCCTTTGTTGCTCGATAGTCGCGGAATAGGCATAAGATCCAAACAAAATGCCCGCAAGACATGTAACTATGCGTATTTGACCAAATAACTTTTCAGGCACAACTTTACTCCACTTTGAAATTCCTGCTGTTTCAATCCCTTAAAAACCATCTATGGCACATTTTTGTACCACCAGCAAGCCGGGCTACTCCCCGGCCACCGTTGCCGCCGCCATTGTGCAGCACTTGATGGCTCCTTTCCAGCTTAGGAGCACCGCCGCCAACATGCCATTTCCCTTGTCAGTATTGCTAGCGACCTTGCATCCCCTTGTCACCACGGTGAACAGTTCAACCACCCAATTCGCGACCTAGCTCCACAGCCCTCTTACCCAGCACACTCTCTTACCATTTATTTTGCACATAGCTGTTAAACTTATGTCCAGAACAGGTAAAATACCCCTTTATTTGAATTTTAGAGATCGCAACGGCTATGGCTGAATACGTCTATACCATGTCGCGCGTGGGCAAAATCGTCCCACCAAAGCGCCAAATCCTAAAAGATATTTCATTGAGCTTCTTCCCGGGTGCCAAAATCGGTGTTTTGGGTCTGAACGGCTCGGGTAAATCGACCCTTCTACGCATCATGGCTGGTATCGATACCGATATCGAAGGTGAAGCGCGCCCGCAAACCGGCCTGAAAGTTGGCTACCTGCCACAGGAACCGGTACTGGACGAAGAGAAAACCGTTCGTGAAGTTGTCGAAGAATCTGTCGCTGACGTGAAATACGCTCTGACCCGCCTTGATGAAGTCTACGCGGCCTATGCCGAACCAGACGCTGACTTCGACAAGCTAGCCAAAGAGCAAGGCGAACTGGAAGCACTGATCGCCACCAAAGACGGCCACAACCTAGACATGCAGCTAGAGCGTGCCGCCGATGCCCTGCGCCTACCTGAGTGGGACGCGCAAGTGAAATTCCTGTCCGGTGGTGAGCGTCGCCGTGTGGCAATCTGTCGTCTGCTACTAGACAAGCCAGACATGCTGCTGCTTGACGAACCAACCAACCACCTGGATGCAGAATCCGTAGCATGGCTGGAACACTTCCTTGTTGATTACAGCGGTACTGTTGTGGCAATCACCCACGACCGTTACTTCCTAGACAACGCAGCTGGCTGGATCCTGGAACTTGACCGTGGTGAAGGTATTCCATGGGAAGGTAACTACACCTCATGGCTAGAGCAGAAAGACGCGCGTCTACAACAAGAAGCGTCTCAAGAGAGAGCTCGTCAGAAGACCATCGAGAAAGAACTTGAGTGGGTTCGCCAGAACCCTAAAGGTCGTCAGGCAAAATCGAAAGCGCGTATGGCTCGCTTCGAAGAGCTGAACACCACCGAACACCAGCGCCGTAACGAGACCAACGAACTGTTCATCCCGCCAGGTGAGCGTTTGGGCGACAAGGTTATCGAAGTACAGAACCTGACCAAGTCGTTTGGTGACCGCGTACTGATCGACGATTTGTCATTCAGCGTGCCTAAGGGTGCGATCGTCGGCATCATCGGTGCCAACGGTGCGGGTAAATCGACCCTGTTCAAGATGCTGAGCGGCGCAGAGCAGCCTGATTCAGGCACCATCGAACTGGGCGACACTGTGAAGCTGGCGTCTGTGGATCAGTTCCGCGACAGCATGAACGACAACAACACGGTATACCAGGAGATCTCGGAAGGTGCGGATATCATCCGTATCAACAACTTCGAGCTTCAGGCCCGTGCCTACGTGTCTCGCTTCAACTTCAAGGGCAGCGACCAGCAGAAGCGCATCGGCGAACTGTCTGGCGGTGAGCGCAACCGTGTTCACCTAGCGAAGCTGCTTAAAGCGGGCGGCAACGTATTGCTACTCGATGAACCGACCAACGACCTGGACGTAGAAACCCTACGTGCACTGGAAGAAGCACTGCTTGAATTCCCTGGCTGTGCCATGGTGATCTCGCACGACCGTTGGTTCCTTGACCGTGTTGCAACCCACATCCTTGACTACCGTGACGAAGGTCAGGTTAACTTCTTCGAAGGTAACTACACCGAGTACACTGACTGGTTGAAGAAAACGCTGGGTGCACAGGCTGCCGAGCCACACCGCATCAAGTACAAGCGTATCGCCAAGTAATCTTGCGACATGCCGGCGTCGGGCAAACCCTGCGCCAACAAAAAACCGGGCTTGGCCCGGTTTTTTTATAGCTGGAAATCCAACCGCCATGTATCAGACAGGGTTGCAGATCCGGTCGAACGCCGACAGCGCCTCCTGCAGATCTTCCACCGCAATAATTTCGATCCCCGGCACCTGACGGCTGGCGTTGGCCTTGGGGATAATCGCGCGGGTAAAGCCCTGCTTGGCCGCTTCGCGAATACGCTCGATACCATTGGCGGCCGGGCGGATATCGGCATTAAGACCGATTTCACCGAACACCAGCACATCCTGCGGGATCGGTGCGTTCTTGAAGCTGGAGAAAATCGCCAGCAGCACCGCGAGATCCGCCGAGGTCTCCTCAATTTTGATCCCGCCGACACAGTTGACGAAGATATCCATGTCCGACAGCATGATCCCGCCGTGGCGGGCCAATACTGCAATCGACATCGCCAGACGGTTCGAGTCATAGCCCACTGTCAAACGGCGCGGGTTCTCGGTCACCGAGCTATTGCACAAGGCCTGAATCTCCACCAACAACGGGCGCGTCCCCTCCCAGAGGGTGGTACAGGCCGAACCGGCATGGTTCTTGTTGGAGCGGCTGAGGAAGATCGCCGACGGGTTCTTAACCTGCTTCATCCCGGTTTCGGTCATGGCAAAGAAGCACGACTCGGAATCGGCACCGAAACGGTTCTTCGAGGTACGCAGCACCCGGAACTTCTCATCCGAGGTCGACGACAGCGAGAACAGGCCATCGACAATGTGGATCAGCTGCATCGGGCCAGCCACATTCGAGTCCTTGTTGATATGGCCGACAATCATGAAGGTCACCCCTTCAGTCTTGGCAAAACGGGTCAACGCCGCTGCCGACTCCTTGACCTGACTCGGACTGCCCGCCGCCGAATCGTTGTGGGCCACGGTCATTGTCTGGATCGAGTCGATAATCACAAACTCGGCCTTCTGCGCCGTGACATGAGCCAGGATCTGCTCCACCGAGGTTTCCGCCACCACGCTGATATTGTCGAGGTTTGGCGTACCCAAGCGCTTGGCGCGCTGAGAGATCTGGTGGATAGATTCCTCGCCGGACACATACAGCGATGACTTGGTCGCCGCCACCGAACCGATGCTCTGCAATAGCAGGGTCGACTTACCCGCGCCCGGATCACCGCACAGCAACAGCACCGAGCCCGGCACGATACCGCCACCGAACACCCGGTCAAGCTCGCTGACACCCGAACTGTAGCGCGGCAGATCCTTGCTCTCAACTTCCGACAGCTTCTGAACCTGAGTCGTCCCACCCGCGTAACTGCTGGCTGCGGCAGCGCCGCCCCCTACTGCCGCACGGGTCTTGGGGATCGTGAACTCAGTGATCGTGTTCCATGCCGCACATGCGCTACATTGTCCCTGCCAGCGCGGAAAATCAGCGCCGCAATCACTACACACATAGGCACGTTTGGTTTTCGCCATGTTTCAACCTTACATCATATAAACCGAACGTATTGCGCCACAAAATCGACGTAATACAAAAAACTCAACGCAAAAAGATGACATACTCAGCTTTTGCGGCAAAATAACGATATTAAACGAAATACCTGCGAACAAAAGAACAATGTTGCCTGACGAATACAAAGGACTGCTCGAGCAGTTGATCCCGGTTTACGACAGCGAAGACTTCGAAAACATCTTCCTGCAGATGGCTGCCGACCTAGACGGCCCGACCCGGCTCAAAATAAAAATGGAACTCCACCGGATCATGGCCCTCAACCACAAAGCCGTCGACCTACGCGGCCGGGTCAAAGGGGAATGTCGGCCATACCAACTCCACGGCAAGCAACACTGGCTTGATGATGTCGCCATCAACATCTACCAGAACCGGATCGGTATATTCGGCGGGAGATTCAGGGTCGGCCTCTACGAAGAGCTGCACAATACCCGCAACAACTTTCGGGTCCTGCACCAGAACGGCGAGCTCTACCCGACCGAAACCGAAATCGCAGCCAGTGACGATCCGCAGTTCGATGCGACCCTGATCCGTTTCGGCCACTACCTAAGCCGCAACGAAAACCGGCTGCAAATCGCCACTCAGGCCGTACTCTCCCTGCCGTTCGGCCAAGTGGTCAACGCAACCACCAGCGATATTTCCTATTCCGGTGCCAAGTTCAAGGTCCCTGCGTCCTTCAACTACCAGCTGGGCATGGATATCCACGTCAGCTACCCAGATCTCGCGCGCCAGATCCAGGCCCCGAAGCTCAACGACAACACCCTGTGCTACCGGATCATCGGCCTTGAAGACAACAACGACTGCGCCAGCAACAAATGGCTACGGGTCAGGTTGCTCGGCCACGAAGGGATCATCAAAGACGCCATCAACAGCTACCTCAACCAAACCGCCAACCGCGCCAAGCAGAACCATAACGACAAGGTCCTGCAGGCCCGCACCCGCGGCTACGAGCACTGCTACCTTAAACACAGTGCCGGGTTGCCGCTGTTTTTCTCGGGCAACACCTTGGAATATGCCCTGCTCACCCAGCACAACCGCCCTATCTGGCAATACTGGCACGACGAGCGCCACCAGCCGGTGATCAACCAGCTGTTCTCTCCCGAGCGACTGGCCAACCTCGCCCGCCCCGGCATGACATATTCCTCAACCCTGCTCTACAGCTTCGGCCACGAGTACAACAACCGCAGCTATTTCTATTCCGCCGCCCTGTCGGAGCTGGACAGCGACGAGCGCGAATTGTTCTGGTACCTCGGTGCCCAGCGCAGCAGCTGGCGGGTCTACCGCCTGACCTTGCAGGCCGTGATGCCGGACGATATCGAGCAGCTCAAACACCTCGCCCCCGACATGGTCGAGCAGATCAAGACGCTGACCCATATCGGCCTACTGCAAGATCTCAGCAACCCTGAGTCCCAGCAGGACTACCGGATGGGCAACCGCCCAAGGCTCCCACCAAGCGCCCTCAACCGGTTCCGTCACCAACGCAACCCGGTTGCCAGTGCCAAGGGGGTCTTTTTCGATCCCAAGCCGCAGCGCAGCGAAGAGCGCTTCCTTTATGGTACTCCGATCACCCTGCGCAGCGACACCCAGCAGATCGCCGGGCGGAGTATCGACTTTTCCTCGCGCGGCCTGAACATCCAGCTCAAGGAACCGGCCATGCTGCGCCGGGGCGACACCGTCGCTATCAGCTTCCCCCGATTGCAGACGATCAACAAGCAGTTTCCGCTCAGCGAGATCCCGTACCAGATCATGCGCATCAGCCCGGATCAGCTCAACATCCGGCTGCAAACCGGGGACGGCCGGATCGCCAAGAGCGGCGAGAGCTTCCTGCGCAAGCTGATCAAGCACAATGAGCTGAAACTGGTTGTCAGCGAAGAGCGCCTGCCACGCGGCGAGCTCCTGCTGGCCATGCACCGGATGCTATTGCGTCGCCTCAACAGCGTGCCCTATTTCACCGAGAAGGTGGATCACAAAATCCGGCTCAAGGCGATCGGCAGTAATACCCCGTTCCCCGAAATCATCAAACTGTTCCAGCCGCTCAACGACGGGGATAGCTATAGTCTCAAGTCACTGTTCCGTAATCGGATCAAAACCATGCTGACGGAAACCATGCGCCCCGTAGAAGTGCATACGCCGTTCAGCCACGATCTCTACTGCTACGCGCGCTACCGCGACGGCAAACTGATTGAAACCCAAAGCAAACTGCACAGGGAATTTGCCGACAATGATGCCCGGATCAAATTTATCCGCCAAGCGCAGGAAAACGGCATATTTATGGCGCTGAAGATCACAGCAGTACCGGTACACAGCCCGATGACCGCCCTGATCAGTCAGGAAATCGGTGAGCTGGCACGGTTGACGATGCACCGTGCCAAAACGTTGGAGTCTGAGCTCAGCGAGCTCGTTGGGTGCGGCGAGATCATTGATATCACCGATGAGGTTCTGCTGCGCCTAGGCGCTAATTAACATTTAATTTAGCTTAACCAGACCAACCCAGTTGCTGGGGAACCAGCGATGCCGAGAGGATGCAGACCAAACCGCCCAAATCGGCAAAGCGGATCGCCACCGGTGACTCAGCTTCCACCCGTGGCTTGGCGTGATAGGCCACGCCAAGCCCCGCGGCGTGGATCATGGCCAAGTCATTGGCACCGTCACCAATAGCCACCGTGTTGTGCGGGGCTATATCGAGCTGCGATGCTAGATTGCGTAGGATCGATGCCTTGGCCTGGGCGTCAACAATCTCGCCCTCTACGTTGCCGGTCAGCTTACCATCTTCGATCCCAAGGGTGTTGGAGCGTGCCTCGACCAACCCAAGCTCGTCGCGCAGGTAGTCGGAAAAATAGGTAAACCCCCCCGATGCAATCGCCAGTTTCCAGCCCCGAGCCTGCAACGTTACCACCATCTCGCGAAGCTCTGGCATCATCGGCAACCGCTCGCGAACCTCGGCCAGAATGGCTTCGTCGGCCCCTTTCAACGCCGCGACCCGTTCACGCAGACTTTGGGCAAAATCCAACTCGCCCTGCATCGCCCGCTCGGTCACTGCTGATACCTGCTCGCCCACGCCTGCCAATGCGGCAATTTCATCGATGCACTCAATCTCGATAGCCGTCGAGTCCATATCCATCACCACCAACCCCGGCTCGCGCAAGTCCGGCGCATCTCGCAAATCTGCGATATCAAGCTGCTGTGAGACAACACCCTGCTCAAGCTGCAAATCATAGGGATTGGCCACCAGCAAACAGTCGTAGCGGCCAACTTTCCATGCCGCCACAATCTGCAACGGCTCACCGGTTACCCGTTCAACCGCCGTCAAGGCCGCCGGTTGAATTGCCTTACCGTAAATCAAGGTCGTCGCCCGATACCGCTCACGATTATCCGCAGCAACGACCTCGGGGAATCGCGCCAGCAATGTGGTATGTTTCCTAATTTTCAGCACCTGTAAACCATCCGTGTTCTTCTCCGTATAGGCTATACGTTAACCTATATGTCCAAGTGACCTCAAGATGCGTGTTTAAGCAACAAAGGATTGCCTCTCATCACGCCAAACCCCAGTACCATCGTTCACAGTACGCCGATTAGCCGATTTATTCTTTGCTTACGCCCAAATAGCCGCCATAATGCCAAGAGCTTTACCCTAGAGACCTAATTTTGTACCCAATGGAGTGCCGCCGCACTGGGCAAGACAATGAAAGTAAAAAAATCCCGATTTATCAAAGCCTGGCAGCTATTCGTTCTCTTTGGCTGCTTGGCGGCCGTGCTAACCATGCTGGAATACGGCGCTGATCTTACCAAGCGCAACTATCAGGCGCTGAGCGACCAAACCCAACAGCTATCGCGAATGGCAGTGCGGCTAGCCGCAGAAACGGCCGCACCGAATATCGTCGAGAAAAACCAAGAACAGCTCCAGCAACTGGTCGAGCAGCTCACCGACGAACCGCTGATCCTCGATGCCACCCTCTACGAGCTGGAAGGGGCAACGATTGCCAGAAGCCAAAACGCGCTACCACTGGAAATGATCACCGGCCTGTCCACCCCGCTCTCTATCGCCAGCCAAGGCCGCCAACAGCTGGTCGAGCCGGTCATGACCGAGCATCAGGTCGTGGGCTTTTTGCGAATTACCCTAGAGCATGACAAACTGCTCGCGGCTACCATCAGCCGAATCGACTATGTCACCAACGTGATCCGGGCCATGATTATCAGCGCACTGATGATCGGCTTCCTGCTGGCCTTCACCTTCGGCCGCCGCAAGGACATCTGGCACTTCCCGTTCCTGCTCACGGCCAATACCAAAGACTAGCCAGCGGCATACCGCATCTCCGGTATAAATGACAGACATAAAAAAAGCTTGGGTTGCCCCAAGCTTTTTTTTTCGCCGTCAAATTCGCGTATCAATTACGCGTTTTTGTCGCCTAGCAGAACAGACTCAAGCGCGATTTCGATCATCTCGTTGAACGTCAGCTGACGCTCTTCAGAAGTTGTCGCTTCGCCGCGCAGGATGTGGTCAGACACAGTACAGATAGTCAGGGCTTTCGCACCGAACTCAGCCGCAAGGCCGTAGATACCCGCCGCTTCCATCTCAACACCAACGATGCCGTACTTCTTCATAGTCTGGAAGAAATCGAAATCTGGGTTGTAGAACAGGTCAGCAGAGAAGATGTTGCCAACTTTAACGTCAACACCTTTCGCCTTCGCCGCTTCAACTGCGTTCTGAACCATATCGTAATCAGCCAGTGCCGCGAAATCGTGGTCACCGAAACGGATACGGTTTACTTTAGAGTCAGTAGAAGCACCCATACCGATAACAACATCACGCAGGTTCACATCGTCGCGTACCGCGCCACAGCTACCAACACGGATGATTTTCTTCACGCCGTAGTCTTTGATCAACTCAGTCGCGTAGATAGAGCATGATGGGATACCCATACCGTGGCCCATTACAGAGATCTTGCGACCCTTGTAAGTACCGGTGTAACCGAACATGTTACGAACGTTACAAACTTCTTTGGCATCGTCTAGGAAAGTCTCAGCGATGTACTTGGCGCGAAGTGGGTCGCCCGGCATCAGTACTACGTCTGCGAAATCGCCCATTTCAGCGTTAATGTGAGGAGTTGCCATCGTTAATTCCTTAATAGTTATGTTGGTATAGCACTGAATGATTTTACCAACATCAATGTCAATTAGTCTCTTGTTGGCTGCTTCAATCTAGCACAAATATAGACCGAAACAGCCAATCTGAAGGCTTTACAGCAAGCAAATTACAAGAATGACTTACCGTATTCCATATCAGTGATACCGAAGTGCGCTGCTAGCGACTGACCGATATCGGCAAACGTACCCAAACGACCCAGTGAGCCCGGCTTCACCTTAGGACCAGCAACCAGAACAGGGATATGCTCACGGGTGTGGTCTGTGCCCGGCCATGTTGGATCACAACCGTGGTCGGCAGTGATAACCAGCACGTCATCTTCTTTTAGCAGAGCCAAAATCTCTGGCAGGCGCGCATCGAAGTACTCAAGCGCAGCCGCGTAACCAGCAACGTCACGGCGGTGGCCGTATGCTGAGTCGAAGTCAACGAAGTTGGTGAACACGATAGTGTTGTCGCCCGCTTCCTTGATCTGCTCCAGTGTCGCCTCGAACAATGCAGGGATACCGGTTGCCTTCACCTTCTTGGTGATACCGCAGCCAGCATAGATATCAGAGATCTTACCGATAGACACAACGTTGCCGTTCTTCTCTTCTACCAGCTTCTGCAGCACAGTCGGTGCTGGCGGCTCGATAGACAGGTCACGACGGTTGCCGGTACGCTCGAACTGGCCCTTGCCAGCGCCGATGAACGGACGAGCGATAACACGGCCGATGTTGTAGTCTTCCAGCTCTTCGCGCACGATCTGGCACAGCTCAAGCAGGTTGTCCAAACCGTAAGTTTCCTCATGGCAGGCAATCTGGAATACCGAGTCGGCAGAGGTGTAGAAAATCGGCTTGCCGGTCTTCATGTGCTCTTCGCCAAGATCGTCAAGTACCTGAGTACCCGATGCATGGCAGTTACCTAGGTAACCCGGCAGCTTGGCACGCTCTACGATGCGGTCCAACAGCTCCTGTGGGAAGCTGTTGCTGTGGTCAGTAAAGTAACCCCAGTCAAACAGTACAGGTACACCAGCAATTTCCCAGTGACCAGACGGAGTATCCTTGCCCGATGACAGCTCTTTGGCATGGCCGAATGCACCGTTGAACTCAACGCCCTGCTCCAACCCTTCTGGGAAGTAGCCCGATGACTCCTCACACGCCTTGCCCAAACCCAGTTTGTTCAGGTTAGGTAGCTTCAGT
The DNA here is from genome assembly GCF_001029445.1 of Photobacterium aquae. Taxonomy (GTDB): domain Bacteria; phylum Pseudomonadota; class Gammaproteobacteria; order Enterobacterales; family Vibrionaceae; genus Photobacterium; species Photobacterium aquae. Next base: position 149,520 of record NZ_LDOT01000022.1, on the reverse strand, counting down.
GCGCCGCTGCGGTTGCCGTTGTCGGCTTCGCCGCGGGCACAGGCTTCAGCGATGTGGCCAAGGGTGTTTGCACCCACATCACCAAATTTGTCGGCGTCTTCCGTTGCGCCAATACCAAATGAGTCCAGTACCAGAATAATCGAACGTTTCATCGGGATCTCCCTTAACAATCTTCTAGACGAATACGGCGGTAGACAACCGGAGTCGGCTCTGGTTGGGTATCGGCAATCGTAATCGCTGCACGTACCGCTTTCGCAGCCTCTTCCCACTGCGCTTCGTTGCGCGCGTGGATCACAGCCAGCGGCTTGTCTGCGCTGTCGCCAAGGCGAATCATGTCGCTTAGGCCCACAGCGTAATCAATCTTGTCGCTTGGTACACGGCGGCCACCGCCCATACCTACCACAGCCATGCCTAGGGCACGGGTGTCCATCGCGTAAACGTAACCTTCTTGCTGCTCGGCATATACCGGCTTGGCAATTTCAGCCGTTTCCAAGTAGTTGTCGTAGTTTGCCATAAAGTCAGCCGGGCCACCCAAGCCAGCAACCATCTTGCCGAAGCATTCTGCTGCCTTACCGCTGTCCAGACCTTCCTGAAGCTTAACCATTGCCTGATCAAGATCTTCTGCCAAACCACTGTTTATCAACATTTCAGCACACAATGCCATAGTCACGTCAAATAGACGAGGGTTACGGTATTCACCGGTCAGGAATTGCACGGCTTCGCGAACTTCGAGTGCATTACCAGCAGTTGATGCCAACACCTGGTTCATGTCTGTCAGCAAAGCTGTGGTCTTAGTGCCTGCACCATTGGCTACCGCAACAATAGACTTGGCCAGCTCTTCAGATGCCTCGTAAGTCGGCATGAATGCGCCAGAGCCAACCTTCACGTCCATCACTAGCGAGCCAAGACCGGCAGCCAGCTTCTTAGACAGGATAGAAGCGGTGATAAGAGAGATATTATCAACCGTCGCCGTTACGTCGCGAGTCGCATAAACACGCTTGTCAGCTGGAGCCAAGTCGCCAGTCTGGCCGATAATCGCCACGCCTGCGTCCTTGGTCACCTGACCGAATACTTCGTTGCTCGGGGTGATGTCGTAGCCAGGGATCGCTTCAAGCTTGTCCAGCGTACCACCCGTGTGGCCAAGGCCACGACCAGAAATCATCGGAACGTAACCGCCACATGCCGCCACCATTGGGCCAAGCATCAGGGACGTCACGTCGCCCACGCCGCCTGTCGAGTGCTTGTCGACAATCGGACCATCGAAATTCATGTGGCTCCAGTCGATAACCATGCCAGAATCACGCATCGCACAAGTCAGGGCAACACGCTCGTCCATAGTCATGTCATTGAAGAAAATCGCCATTGCGAAAGCGGCAATCTGGCCTTCCGATACGGTATCTTTGGCAACGCCCTGGATGAAGAAGTTGATTTCGTCAGCAGTCAGTTCGATGTTGTCACGTTTCTTGCGGATAATTTCTTGTGGTAAATACATGGTATTCCCCGTTTTTCATTCTGTAGGGTGGTGAGACGCTTTACCCTGGCAACTCAGTTACATCGGGCCTTTCAGTGATTCTCAGGCATAAGGGTGCCGTCCCATTGCGTTGCGCCGCAGCAGGCAAGAACCAAACAGTAAAGCATCACGGGTATTGGGTCGGTCAAAAGACCTAAAAACAAGGTGGCCTGAGCCACCCTGTCGAGAAAAGATTAGTAGCCGCCTTCAGCCGCTTTTTCGCCTTCGCCCAGCGTGTGAAGCAGGTTAGCTAGCAGGCTAGAAGCACCGAAGCGGTAGTGCATGTTGTCTGCCCACTCAGCGCCTAGGATACGGTCAGCCATATCTAGGTACTGCTGTGCGTCTTCAGCGGTACGTACACCACCTGCAGGCTTGAAGCCAACAGTCTTAGCTACGCCCATGTCGTTGATCACGTTCAGCATGATCTCAGCGTATTCTGGTGTTGCGTTTACTGGCACTTTACCAGTAGAAGTCTTGATGAAGTCAGCGCCAGCTTTGATTGATAGCTCAGAAGCTTTCTTGATCAGCTCTTCAGTCTTCAGCTCGCCAGTTTCGATGATCACTTTCAGCAATACATCGCCACACGCTGCTTTACACTGCTTAACTAGCTCGAAACCAACTTCTTCGTTGCCAGCCATTAGCGCACGGTATGGGAATACCACGTCAACTTCGTCTGCACCGTAAGCTACAGCGGCTTTTGTTTCAGCTACTGCGATTTCGATGTCGTCGTTACCGTGAGGGAAGTTAGTCACAGTCGCAATGCGAACTTCTGGCGTACCCTGCTCGCACAGCTGCTTCTTAGCAACTGGGATGAAACGTGGGTAAATACAGATAGCTGCTGTGTTGCCTACAGGCGTCTTAGCGTTCTTACAAAGCTCGATCACTTTCGCATCAGTGTCATCATCGTTAAGCGTTGTAAGGTCCATTAGTTTAAGTGCACGCAGTGCAGCAGCTTTTAAATCGCTCATGACTTTCTCCAGTCCAGTTAATTTCTACCAAGCTTATACTCGGCCCGCCCTTCCAATCCGGAAATATGCAGCGTCGCCAAAGTATGCGAAAACTGTTCCATACGTCTGGTTGCAGTTTCTTGTGCCACCACCAAACGGCCCGCAACGCGAACAGTTTTCCCGACTCTCTACCGAGAGTTGCGGGGTTTACGGACTTGCTCCCTGAAGACTCAGGCCACCAACGCGAGTTCGGTATCCTGATTGCTTTCCCTGTCACCGTGCAAACCAAGCCAAACCTGATCTGCCGAAGGTTGCCCAGCGATATATGCTGCCTCTCGCAACATGAATAATACCCACTGAAACAACACGAATCTGTTTGTGATGGTGCCTGTCAATAATACCAAGCCAGCCGCCCACTCACCATGAAAGTTACGTTTCCCAGAGTCGACAATGTGTTTACCGGAAGAAAAACACCAACAACAACATTGGGTAAGCAACCACGCCTATTGTCAGGTAAAAAAGCGCTCTACGATCCACTGATAGGCAATCCCGCCACCGTAGACCCCGACTATCCCCATCACCCCGGACAATACCGGTGGCGCTGGAATCGGAAGTTTAAGCGCTGAAAACAGCACACCAACAATAAACCCTGCCGCCAAGGCCAATAAGACTTCACTCATCACCACACCCTCTGTCTCTATTTCAAACACAGTTAGTGTAGTCTCCTCGACAACGAAAGTAATGCTAACAAAGGCAATGTCGAGAAAACGGAGCGCAATCGATTTTATCAGATAAGAATAGACAAGCCTGTTTCATGTTTACCTAATCTGTTGACTCGATAAACACACGCGCCATGCCGCGCACTATGCCACGCATGCAGCCCGCGCACCGGTCCAAGCACCGCCTTCGACCCAGCCAGACAGCACAAACAAAAACGCCGCGGCACAAGGGCCGCGGCGTTTCAAACGGTATAACCGAAAGGCTTACATTGACAGGGTCACGAACAGACCAGCAATGGTTGCAGACATCAGGTTAGATAGAGTACCTGCTGCTACAGCCTTCATACCGAAGCGTGCGATGTCGTGGCGACGGCTTGGAGCCAGACCGCCCAGACCACCTAGTAGGATTGCCACAGAAGACAGGTTAGCAAAGCCACACAGTGCGAACGAGATGATAGCTTTAGTCTTATCAGACATTTCAGCACCAGTCTGTGCAATCACCATGCCGCCTTCAGCAACGTCCTTCAGGTACGGTGCAAAGTTCAGGTAAGCAACGAATTCGTTCACAACCAGTTTCTGACCGATGAAAGAACCAGCTACAGTTGCTTCAGACCAAGGCACACCGATTAGGAACGCAAGTGGTGAGAAGACATAACCCAGAATCATTTCCAGAGTCAGCTCAGGCATACCGAACCAGCCACCGATACCACCAAGGATACCGTTAACCAGAGCAATCAGACCGATGAAAGCAAGTAGCATTGCGCCCACGTTAAGCGCTAGCTGCATACCAGAAGATGCACCCGCAGCCGCTGCGTCGATAACGTTGGCAGGCTTGTCGTCGCCAGACGTTGCATCGCTAGCCATCTGCTCAACAGCTTCTTCAGTTTCAGGCTTGATGATTTTAGCAAACAGCAGACCACCCGGTGCCGCCATGAAAGAGGCCGCGATTAGGTACTCTAGTGGCACGCCCATTGATGCGTAACCAGCCAGTACACCACCAGCAACAGATGCCAAACCACCACACATTACCGCGAACAGCTCAGACTGAGTCATTTTAGGTACGAACGGACGGATAACCAAAGGTGCTTCCGTTTGACCAACGAAGATGTTAGCTGTTGCAGACATAGATTCGGCACGAGAAGTACCTAGCGCCTTCTGCAGACCACCACCCAGGATGTTGATAACAACCTGCATGATGCCCAAGTAGTAAAGTACGCTAATCAGTGCAGAGAAGAATACGATTACTGGAAGTACGCGCAGGGCGAAAACGAAGCCGCCGCCACCGAATACTTCAAACATTTTGTCCGACGTCAAACCACCGAACAAGAAGTTGATGCCATCGTTACCATAAGCAATAACGTTGGAAACAGCAGTTGACATGCCGTAAAGCACATCACGGCCCACAGGTACGTAAAGTACAAATGCACCTAGACAGAATTGGATGGCAAATGCGCCACCAACAGTACGAAGATTAATAGCTTTGCGGTTATCAGATAGAAGTACTGCGATTAGTAGCAGTACTACCATCCCAACCAGGCTCATAAACAGGCTCATAGTTTATGGCATCCCTTTAGTTAAGTTTGGCGTCTCGACAATTCGGCTCATTAAGAGTCCGGCGCATTATACTCATGCAGCGCCGGATAAAATAATGCCGCGCTCACAGTTTGCAAGGAAATAAAGCCAGCCCACAACCGCAAACGTGATACCAATCACAAATGATTGCAACCGTTTGGCGCAAACGTTTATATTTGTGATGTGGATTCATATCGGAATGCGGAATAATTCAGCTGCAGTTAAGTTTGTTACCTGCGCTATTTCCTGCTCACTTTCCCCCCGTATCGCCGCCAGTTCGGCCAACACCTGCACCAGCCGATCCGGGCGATTGGGCTGCCCCTGATAACCCGCCACCGGCATATCCGGCGCATCGGTCTCCAACAGCAATGCCGTCAGGGGCAATGACGCTATTGTATGGCGGGTTTTATTGGCTCGGCGATAGGTGATCGTCCCCCCGACACCAATTTTGATACCCAGTTCAATTAGTTGCATTGCCTGTTGCAAACTACCGCTAAAACCATGATATACCCCGCCCGCTTCCGGGCGGTGACGCTTCAACAATTGCAGCAACTCCGGATAGGCCTTGCGGCAATGCAAAATCACCGGCAGCCCGTGCTGGTTAGCAAGCACCAACTGTTCCTCTAACAGCGACATCTGCTGTGCCCGATCGACATCAGCAATGGCAAAGTCTAGCCCACATTCGCCAACCGCGACGCACCGAGTGCCCGGCAGGCTCATTTCTGAACCAAGCTCAGCGGCAAGCCGCGCCATCGCCCCTGGGGTGTGCTCCGCACTGAAAAACGGATGCAGGCCGAGCCCGTAGTAGATCTGGGGAAAACAACCCGCGAGCTGGCGCACCTGCGCCCAATTGCGCTCACCCACAGCCGGCACCACCAAACGTCCCACACCGGCCTGTGCGGCCAGCGCCAGATAGTGGGCGGGATCATCGGCAAAAGGCGGGAAGTCAAAATGGCAATGGCTGTCAATCAACATCCCGCTCCCCCCGTTTTGGCTGGCAACGGTTATCGGGATGACGCGGGTCGTCATGATCATAACGCACCGGCGCACAGCTCCGGCGGTTCTCGGGCACCAACCCCATGGAGGCGCACCAGCGGTCGTATGCCGCCAGTGCCTGTTTGAGCCAATTTCGCATTACCTCTCCTACTCTTTACTTCCTCGACTTCGCGACCATCACAATCATACTACGCCCCGCTACAAGAACGGTATTGTCCGGGTAACTAGGGGCCTCCTCCACCAGATAGATATCCTGCGGCGACGGGTTCGCAGTATTAATCAGCAGGTGCCAGTCGCTGTCGTCGCGATCAGGAATAGTAAATTCAATCGGATCCCAATAGGCATTGCACACCACATAGAGCTCATCCAAGGTGATCGGGTGGTACACCGTCAGGGCAATGGAATGGGAATGCTCCGACCAATCAGGCTGATCAGGCATCACGCCGTGCCAGCAAATGTTGACGTCTTCCACCACCGAACTGAGCGGGGTATGCAGATTCCAGTCGATAGTCGGCTCGGCGCTGCGAACCTGTGCCAGCATCTGAACAAAACGCAGCATCTCGGCATGCTGCTCAAGCCCCTGCCAGTCAAACCAGCTGATCGGGTTATCCTGACAATAGGCATTGTTGTTGCCCTGCTGAGTACGGCGCACCTCGTCCCCCATGTTGAGCATCGGCGTACCGAGCGACAAGTAGAGCGTTGCCAGCATGTTCTTGCACTGGCGAACCCGTATCTCCTCGATGTCCTTGAGAGTCGTCGGCCCTTCAACCCCATAGTTGCTCGACAGGTTGTGGTTGTCACCGTCACGGTTGCCCTCGCCGTTCGCCAAGTTGTGCTTGTCACTGTAGCTGACCAGATCATTGAGGGTGAAGCCGTCGTGGGCACAAATGAAATTCACCGAGCGGTGGGGTGAGTGGTGGTGGCTGCAATAGATATCGGGCGAGCCGAGGATCCGCGAGGCAAAGCGGCTCACACAACCATTATCGCCACGCCAGAACGCGCGCACATCGTCGCGGTACTTGCCGTTCCACTCGTTCCAGCGATCACCGATAAACGAGCCGACCTGATACAGCCCCGCCGCATCCCACGCCTCGGCAATGATCTTGGTCGCGCACAGGATCGGGTCGGTATCTATCGTCCACAGCAAAGGCGGATCACTCATCGGCTGGCCGCTGCCGTCACGGGCCAGTACCGAGGCCAAATCGAAACGGAAGCCGTCGACATGCATCTCCGTGACCCAGAAATGAAGAGCATCGATGATCATCCGGCGCAACACGCTGTGGTTGGCATTGCAGGTGTTGCCACAGCCGCTGAAGTTGCTGTAACGGCCGTTCTCGCGATCAAGCAGGTAATAACTCCCGTTCTGGAGCCCCTTGAAGCAGAATGTCGGGCCGAACTCATCGCCCTCGGCAGTATGGTTGAACACCACATCGAGGATCACCTCGATATCGGCCTTGTGCAGCTCGCGTACCAAGGTCTTGAACTCGTCTATGGCCGCCAGCGGGGTTTTCTCGACGCTATAGCCCGAGTGCACCGAGAAGAAATTGATCGGGCTGTAGCCCCAGTAGTTCTGCTTGCCCTCGGGCGCATCGTCAACATCGAACTGCTGCACCGGCATCAGTTCTACTGCCGTGATCCCGAGCGACTTAAGGTATGGTATTTTCTCAATAACCCCGGCGAACGTGCCGCGTTTGGCCTCGCTAACGCCTGAATTGGGGTGGCGGGTAAAACCACCGACATGCATCTCGTAAATAATGGTCTCGGTCAGTGAATGGCGCGGGGTGACGGTGCCCTGCCAGTCGAACTCACTTTGATCGACCACGATACTGCGCAGGCTGGCATCCATGTTGCGCCCCTTGCCGATCGCCCGCTGGCGGTCGTAATTGCGGCCCAAGCTGATCGCCTGGCTATAAGGGTCGATCAGCAGCTTGTCACCATCAAAGCGCTGCCCCCTCTCCGGATCCCAAGGGCCATCAACCTGAAAGCCGTAAACCTGCCCGTGGCCAATATTGCCGACAAAGATAAACCAGTAATGGCCCCGTTTGTGAATGCTCGGATCAAGCTCGAAACTGTGCTCGGGGCTAGCTGCCTCAGCGCTCGCAAACAGGTGCAAGACAACCCGGGTTGCATCTTTGGAATAGAGGGTGAAATTCACGCCATTGCGCTTGACCGACGCCCCCAGCGGATAAGCCTCTCCCGGCCAGGTATAAACATCGTGTGACTGTGCCAATTCGTACATCGGACTCCCTCCGTGCCCCGCCGGGGCTGTCTGCGTTTCGCAGGTATGGGCCGCTTCGCCCGCCATATGCATCAACCAGAATAGTAAACATCCAGAGAAAAACGTGCCGCCCAGTCCGCAAAAGCAAAAAAATACCGCCACACTCCCCTGACGAAAAACAGACATAAAAAAACCGCCCACAGGGGCGGTTTTTATCAGGTATCACCGGCTGGCGCGATTAGTGCTCGCGGGTTGCACGGAACTCAACCTCAGGGAAACGCTCTTTGGCCAGGTTCAGGTTAACCATGGTCGGTGCGATGTACGTTAGGTTGTCGCCGCCGTCCAGGGCCAGGTTGCTCTGGTTCTTGCGCTTGAAGTCCTCAAACTTCTTACCATCGCCACACTCAACCCAGCGCGCCGTCGCAACGTTAACGCCTTCGTAGATAGCTTCCACGTTGTATTCAGCCTTCAGACGGGCAACAACCACGTCGAACTGCAGCACACCTACCGCACCAACGATCAGATCGTTGTTCTGCAGCGGGCGGAACACCTGTACCGCACCTTCTTCAGACAGCTGAACCAGACCTTTGAGCAACTGCTTCTGCTTCAGTGGATCTTTCAGGCGAATACGACGGAACAGTTCAGGGGCAAAGTTAGGAATACCCGCAAACTTCAGCGCTTCGCCCTGAGTGAAGGTATCACCGATCTGAATCGTACCGTGGTTGTGCAAACCAATGATATCGCCAGCATACGCCGTTTCCGCACGAGAACGGTCACCGGCCATGAAGGTTACGGCATCAGAGATGCTCACCTGCTTACCGGTACGCACGTGGTTCATCTTCATGCCCTGGGTGTAAGTACCCGACACGATACGCATGAACGCAATACGGTCACGGTGCTTTGGATCCATGTTTGCCTGGATCTTGAACACGAAGCCAGAGAATTTCTCTTCTGTTGCTTCAACATCACGCTCTACCGCTTGACGCGTTTTCGGCGCTGGCGCCCACTCGGTCAAGCCATCTAGCATGTGGTCAACACCGAAGTTACCCAGTGCCGTACCGAAGTAAACCGGAGTCAGCTCACCGGTCAGGAACGCATCAAGATCAAACTCAGGGCAAGCACCCATTACAAGCTCAAGCTCTTCTCGCACGCTTTCGGCTAGGTTTGCACCTACTGTCTCGTCAAGCTCTGGGTTATCCAGACCTTTGATGATACGAACTTCTTGGATCTCATGACCATGACCCGATTCATACAGAATCGTCTCGTCACGGTGGATGTGGTAAACACCTTTGAACTCTTTACCACAGCCAATTGGCCAGGTAATTGGCGCACACATCATACCCAATTCGTTTTCAACTTCGTCCAAGACTTCCATTGGATCACGCACTTCACGGTCCAATTTGTTCATGAACGTCACGATCGGCGTATCACGCAGACGGGTAACTTCCATCAGCTTACGGGTACGATCCTCGACACCCTTAGCGGCATCGATCACCATCAGGCACGAGTCAACCGCCGTCAAAGTACGGTAGGTATCTTCCGAGAAGTCCTCGTGTCCCGGGGTATCCAGCAGGTTAACCAGACAATCATTGTATGGGAACTGCATCACCGAGGTGGTTACCGAGATACCACGTTCTTTTTCCATCTCCATCCAGTCCGACTTGGCGTGCTGGTTTGAGCCGCGGCCTTTGACGGTACCGGCTTTCTGGATGGCGTTTCCGAACAACAGAACTTTTTCGGTAATTGTGGTTTTACCCGCATCCGGGTGAGAAATGATCGCAAACGTACGACGTTTGCCCACTTCAGTAAGAAAAGACATAAGCGTTGATAATCCTGTGAGAGATTTCAATGGTGACATGGCCACCGGCCACATATAGCCGGTGCCTGACTCCTAAACAGCGTGCATGGCCTGATAGCAGGACAAGCACCTCATCGTAACCAGAAGGCTGCCCGTTTCCGGGTGCCGCACCTCAAAGTTGCTACATATCGCCCTCTCGTCGATGTGCCGGTTTACTGTCAGGAGTGGTAAAGATGGCGGAATTATACGCAAACTCCAGCCAAAGAGACAGCACTAAGACGCCCGTGCCGCCCCCTGACCAGCAAGGGGCGCGCGCGGCCAACCCACTACATCACATAGTAAGTCATGATCAGGGCATCTTCACGGCCGTCCGCCGCTGGGTAATAGCCTTCGCGGCGGTTAATTTCATTGAAACCCGTCGCCTCGTACAGCTGGTAGGCACGGGTGTTGCTCTCGCGCACTTCGAGCCAAATCTCTTCGCCCGCACGGCTTTGAATAGCCTCGATAAAACCGTCGAGCAACTGCTTGCCGTAACCCTTGCCCTGAAGGGCCGGATCAATCGCGATATTGAGCAGGGTCGCCTCGCCAGCGACCAACTGGCCAAAACAGTAGCCCACCAGCTTGCCATCGACTTCGAGGGCAATATTGACGGCAATTCTATTGGGATCCTTGCGGATCATCGACTCGGCCCACGGAAAGGCATGGGCGGCCTGCTCGATACGCCACACATCATCTAGATGGTACGGCGCCAGAGGAACAATACTGGATGTCATCATCAACAAATCAAAAGATAGGGTTAATTGTCATAGCTGCAAATTTGCTGCCACAAGGCTTTCTTGGCGCTGGGATGGGTGTGCATCTGCTTGAGCGGCACCGATGTCAGCAACTGGCACCCCGCCGGATGCGGTGCTGTGCAACCCGCCTGCCAGCACCAGGTAAGATGGTGCTCGCGGATCAGCTCAGTGGCCGAAGACGGCAGCAGCAACGCCTGCTCGGGCGTCAGCTTCATACTGAGCAGAATACGGCCGAACAGCCACCGGTCTTGCTCATCGAGCGGGTCATCGCAGACAAACAGCAACTTGCAGGTTTCAGGCAAATCAATGGCTGGCACCTCACGGTCAGGAAAAAAATCCGGCTTGCGTACCTGCCAGTACGTCAGCCCCATTTCCTGCATGAGCTGTAAATCTCGTTGTTTCATCCACTCACCTTGCTTGCCTAGATTATGGCTGGGGATACTACCAGATCCGCCCCTGACGGGCAGTAAAAAATACGGCGGGGTCTTATTCTAGAATGCTCCAAAATCATCAAAAACAAAGGAGCCATGCAGGCTCCTCTGTTTTTGAATAAGCTAACGAATAACCCAATACGAAATAGCTACCGACTAACACTTATTGAAAATCAGCCAATATCAATGGTAATTCAGCCGCACTACGGACAGTATAAGTTGGCACAATATCACTTCCTGCAATACCTTCCCCGGAAGCATCCACCCAAACGCTTTTGATCCCCATCCGATTGGCTCCTGCGATATCACTTGATAGAGAGTCCCCAATATGCAGTACCTCTTCAGGAAATGCGCCAACCAAATCCAGGGCCTTTTGGAAAATACTCGCAGCCGGTTTCTCCTCCGGCTCATCACCACCAACGATAATATGATCAACCCAATCAGGCATCTTCACCGCCGCCAATTTCGGATACTGGGAGAAAGTCGGCCCATTGGTGATAACCACCAACTTATAGCGCTCACGCAAAGTTCGCAGCAGTTCGGCCACTCCGGGGAAAAACGTAAAGGCCGCCATACGCTGATCATCAAAATATGCTTGTGCGGCACAGGCTTCATCGCTGTCAACGTCTACCCCCTGCTCTGCCAGCAAGGCTCGGATCAATCCTGTACGAAATGCCCCTTCGTCAGGCAGCAGAGCAACAAGCTGAGGAAACTCTGAGTTGAGTTGTTTATAGACACCAGCCAAGTAACGTTCGATAAAACGTTGCTCGTTTACCAACTCCGGGTAAGTTTCCTTGACCCAGCAAGCAAATGCCTGTCCTGCCAGTTGATCGGCTTCAGATGTACCACACAGGGTTTCATCCATATCGAGAAAAATTGCTTTGAGCAAATCGCTTTCCTACCTTCTTCATGTCAAGCCAGTATCTATAATAACGAAATCAATAAGCTATAAGATTAATTGCTATCATTTTGCTAATTACAGCTACAAATCGGCGAACTCGGGGCAATATTCAATAGTTCCTGTTCGGCCTTCGAGTGCGCCGGGAACATATGCCTGCACCATGAACGCTTCTTCAGGTGCGTCATACGGGCACAAGATGCCGTGCTTGGCAGCCACTTCGAACCCCGCTTTCGGGTAGTAGTCGCTATGCCCGAGCACAACGGCTGCCGGGTAGCCGAACTCAGCCAGCATTTGCTTGGCCTCTTCAAGCATAGCCAGGCCAACCCCCTGCCGCTGGTAGTCCGCGTTGACCGCCATCGGTGCAAGCCCTTGCCAGTAGTAGTCTTCGCCATCGAGCAGTACCGGGCTGAAGAATACGTGGCCGACCACCTCGCCCTCGTCGTTACAAGCCACCAAGGACAACGTACAGCGACCGTTTTCACGCAGCTTCATCACCAAATTGGCTTCGGCCTCGGTATCGAACACCGACTTCAGCAAACGGTCAATAGGTAGGATATCGGCTGGAGCCTCAGTTCTGATGAGCATGGGCAACCTCACGGTGATTATCAGGCGTTGTCATCCCCTTGTGAACAAAGTCGGCAGACTGCTCGAGCATGAACTTCATCGGCCCTGGCAACGAGTCAAGATCGATACTGTCCATCAGGTTCTTTACCTCCAGACCCAGTTCGGTATCGCCTTCGATACGTAGGCGACGCTGGAAAAACAGGGTATCCGGATCTTCCTTACGTGCCGCTATCAGCAGCAGGTCATGAAAGTCGCCGCTGAAGCTGACATCTTCCTGGTCAACATGCTGGGAAACCACCAATTGCTCATTCTGGAAGCTAATAAACCACTGCAGGCCAAGATCGCGTACTTCCACTTTCAGCCAACGGTCTTCCAGAAACTCAAAATCTCCATCTTCCAAGGCTTCCTTAAAAACCAGTCCCAACCCTTCTAGCATCACTTTTTTCTGGATAGAAAAAGGGGTGAAACTTGCCGGTACGCGTAGCAATGCAGGGCCACGCTGGACCAGCTGTTTTCTCAGTTGAGCAATCACTATGTAATCATCCTCTTTAGATCATCTGTAAGGTTGTCGCTTTACTAAGAAAGATAACAAACCCTAACGATTGTATGGCAACAAAAGGCTCGTATTTTATGCCTTGAGTCAAAAAAACCGGTTTTGTCGGGGTAAAGTTTGGCAAACCCTGCCTGAGGCAGGGTATATTACTTTGAAATCAACCTGTCTCAGATGGCAGCTACAATGGACAGACGCTTCTAATCATGCCGACAGAGCAACTCAACTTCTGGTTCCCCCTGCTAACCGACCATAGCCCATTTTTATTCGCGGTACTCGACGCCCAGCACAACTATCTGGTCGTCAACAGTCGCTACTGTGAAATAAGCGGTATGACGCGGGAAGAGCTGATCGGTCTTAACGATACCGATACCCTCGGCCAGACGTTTTACCAAACCATGCGCCCTTATTACGAACGCGCCTTCGGGGGCGAACGCATTGAAAGCGAGGTTGTGCTCAACGACAACCGCCATGATACCAGCATGCACTTCACTCTGGCACCGATTAGTGACAGCAATGGCAAGGTGCTCTATATCGTGCTGCACTGTATCGATACCTCCGAACGCCAGATCCTGACCCACTCGATTCAAGATCTCGAGCAGCAGATTCAAGAACTCAGCCTGCTGATCAACGATGGGTGCTGCGTGGTCGAGGACAATACCATCCTCAGTGCCAACCCGCAGGCCGCCGCTCTGCTCGGCTTTGCCTCTACCAATGATATTAAGGGTATGGAGCTCGGCCGTTTTATTACCGACAGCAACGGCAAGCCGGTTCGCAAGGCACACCTGCAATCACTCAGCCGGGGTGAGTCACGCAATTGCCAAACCAGCAGTCACTGTCCGAGCCAGCGCCCGCTGCGACTGTCGTCGACGGCCATCAACTTCCTCGGTTCACCGGCCAAGCTGGTACTGTTGCAAGACAACAGCAAAAATGCCCTCAAGCCGGAAAAAATCGAACACCTGATCCATATCGACCCGCTCACCGGACTGTACAACCGCCACGGTTTCAGCCGCCAGCTCGAGCAGATAATCGGCCAGCAGACCCCGCTGACCATGCTCTACCTCGATATCGACAACTTCAAGAACATCAATGACTCACTCGGCCACCATATCGGCGATCAGGTCTTGCAGGAAATCGCCCAGCGCCTGCGCCGCCTGCTGCCGAGCAACGCCACCATTGGCCACCTCAGCGGTGACGAGTTTGCCATCTTGCTGCCCAACCCCGAGCATGCCCGCAGCGGCGATCTGATCGCCGATCAGGTTATCTCGCTGATCAACCAGCCGTTCAACCTCCACCATTTCAGCAAGCACCTTGCCTGCTCTATCGGCATGGTCAGCTACCCCGGCAACGGCAACGATGCCCGGGTGCTGCTGCAAAATGCCGATACCGCAATGTACGAGGCCAAGCACCGCGGCCGCAACCGAGTGGTCAAGTTCACCGAGGAGATGAACAAGGAAGCGAGGATGCAGCTATGGCTCGAGATAGAGCTGCAAAAAGCATTGCAGAACAAAGGACTGGAAGTGTGGTACCAGCCCAAGGTGAATGCCCGCGACTACTCGATAGACGGGGCTGAGGCACTGGTTCGCTGGAAGCACCCGGTCGAAGGCTATATCAGCCCGGGGCAGTTTATCCCGGTCGCCGAGCGCTCGGGGATGATCGAGCAACTCGGCCAGGCAGTGATGCGCGAGGTGTTCACCACCGTGCGCCAGTGGAAGTCGCAAAATCTGCTCAAGGGCAAGGTGGCGATCAACCTCTCGCCGCAGCAGTTCGGCAACCCCAACCTGATCCAGTTCGTCGATAACCTGCGCAAGGCAACCGGGGTCAACCCGCTCGATATCACCTTCGAGCTGACCGAGAGCGCGGTAATGAGCGACGGCGAGCATACGATCCAGATGCTTAACGCCATCAAGAAACTCGGTTTCTCGCTCTCTATCGACGACTTCGGTACCGGCTACTCGTCGCTCTCCTACCTTGCCCGCTTCCCGCTGGACGAGCTGAAGATCGACCGTGCCTTCATCAAGGACATCGACACCGTGCCCAAGCAGCTGACCCTGATCGAGAATATCATCAACCTCGGCAAGTCACTCAATATGAGTGTCGTAGCCGAAGGGGTCGAAACCCGCCAGCAGGCCACCTTGCTGTCGAACCTCAACTGCAATGCGATCCAGGGCTTCCATTTCTTCAAGCCGATCCCGAAAAACGAGGTGGAAGCACTGCTCCACAAACACGCCCGGGTCGGATAATAGAATAACGGCAATGCCCGATGAGTATACCCGGAGCATACAACGGCGAATTATTCATCGGGAAAGCACCATTAATGGAAAATAAGTTGTCCTAAATCAACAAAACCTGCCTGATATCAAAACTTCGGGGGCGCTCGCCCCCTACTATTTGCTCCATGACTCATTCCACCTTGGTAGATAAAAAAATGGAGCTACTTTGCCCCGCTGGCAACCTGCCAGCGCTAAAAACTGCCATCGACAACGGCGCCGACGCGGTATACATCGGATTCAAAGATGACACCAATGCGCGCCATTTTGCAGGACTCAACTTCTCAGGCCGCAAGCTTGAGAAAGCCGTCGAATATGTTCGCGACCACAACCGCAAGCTCCACGTTGCCCTTAACACCTTTGCCCACCCAGATGGTTTCGACCGCTGGCGCGCGGCAGTAGACAACGCCGCAGCGATGGGCGTCGACGCCCTGATCGTGGCGGATATCGCGGTACTTGACTACGCCGCAACCAAATACCCGGATCTGGAACTGCACCTGTCGGTACAGGCCTCGGCCACCAACACCGCAGCCATTGACTTCTACAAGCAGAACTTCAATGTGAAGCGCGTAGTACTGCCGCGCGTATTGTCAATCCACCAGGTGAAGCAACTGGCCCGCAATACCGATGTCGAACTAGAAGTGTTTGCCTTCGGCAGCCTGTGCATTATGTCAGAAGGCCGCTGCTACCTGTCATCGTACATGACCGGCGAGTCGCCAAACACCGTGGGAGCCTGTTCACCCGCCAAGTTCGTACGCTGGCAGGAAACGGCGCAGGGACTGGAATCGCGCCTGAACGAAGTGCTGATCGACCGTTACGCAGCAGGCGAGAACGCTGGCTACCCGACCCTGTGCAAAGGCCGCTTCGATGTAAACCTCGATGGCCAGAACCGCCGCTACCATGCACTGGAAGAGCCAACCAGCCTCAACACGCTAGAGATTCTGCCTGAGCTGTTCAAGGCCAATATTTCCTCGGTGAAAATCGAAGGACGCCAGCGCAGCCCGGCCTATGTCGAGCAGGTAACCAAAACCTGGCGTGCGGCCATCGACCGCTATCTGGCCAACCCTGAGGGCTACAGTGTCGAACCGGCGTGGAACGCCTGTCTGGGCAATGTCTCAGAAGGCAAGCAGACCACTCTGGGTGCCTACCACCGTAAATGGCAATAAGGAGCCAGCATGAAATATTCTCTTGGTCCGCTGCTGTACTTCTGGCCGCAAACAGACGTGGAAGCCTTCTACCAGCAAGCCAAACAAGCCAATACCGATATCATCTACCTTGGCGAGACGGTGTGCTCAAAACGCCGCGAGATGAAACCGGCCCACTGGTTTGATATCGCCCGTGATATCGCCGGTACCGGCAAGCAGGTCGTCCTGTCGACGATGGCACTGCTCGAGGCGCCGAGCGAAGTCAACGTGATGAAGAAATACATCGACAACGGCGAGTTCATTGTCGAGGCCAATGACGTGTCGGCGATCCAGCTTGCCCACGAAAAGCGTGTACCGTTCGTGGTCGGCCCTGCGGTCAACTGCTATAACGCCCAGACCCTGAACCTGTTTTTGAAAAAAGGCATGGTTCGCTGGTGCATGCCGGTTGAGCTGTCACGCCAGTGGCTGCAGAATGTCGCCGAGCAGTGCGAGCAGATGGGGATCCGCGACAAGTTCGAAACGGAAGTCTTCAGTTACGGCTACCTGCCGCTGGCCTACTCGGCCCGTTGCTTCACCGCCCGCGCCGAAGATCGCGCCAAGGATGACTGCGAAACCTGCTGTATCAAGTACCCGACCGGGATCACGGTGAACAGCCAGGAAGAGCAGAAAGTCTTCACCCTCAACGGTATCCAGACCCAATCAGGTTACTGCTACAACCTGATCAATGATCTCAAGGGGATGGAAGGCCTGGTCGACGTTGTCCGCCTCAGCCCGCTGGGTATCGACACCCTGTCGGTGGTCGACGACTTCCGCGCCAACCAAACCGGCAGCCACCCGCAGCCGCTTGCCGGCGGCCACCAGTGTAATGGCTACTGGCACAACCTGGCCGGCCTGAACATCGAATAACAGCCTGCCGATACCATAAAAAAAGCCGCGTTATAAAACGCGGCTTTTTTGTTTATCCGATAACCCGGCCTATCAAGCCTCTTCGTTGCTGTCCGTGACGGCAGCAGGCTGCGGCTGGTTGTTGACCTCGGTCATCAGTCTGTTGAGCTCCAGCAGCGCGAAACGGTGCTCGACGTACTCATAGACATTGCCTGCCAGCGTCAGCTTGTAGAGCATCAGCGCAGCCGGGAAATCCTTGTTGTGATGGTAACGCTTGCCAAGGTAGAAATACGCTTCGGTCAGGCGCTCCGCCAGCATGTCGTTGTCTTCGCTCTCTAGGGCAATACTGTTGAGGAAATCACGCTCGCTGACGTCATTAAGATACAGGCGGACAATCTGCCATCCCCACTCTTGCTTGTCGCTGGCATCATACCAGTTGCGCAATTTCTGCTGGGCCTTCTCGGGCTCACGCTCAAGCTCCACCAAGTAGAGCCAAATCGCCCGGTAGGGATCATTGATACCCTGCTGGTAGTGGGCATTGAGATCCTCATAGGCCAACTGGTAGCGACCACCGTAATACAGGGCGATACCGCGATTGCGCTGGGCAAACGGATGGGTCACATCCAGCTCAAGGGTCGAGTCAAATGCTTCGTATGCCGCATCAAAGTGGGCACTCTGGATAAAGTAGACACCAAGAATATTGAATACGTCTGGCTGATCCGGCTTGAGCGACAACGACTGGTTGAAGTCTAGGCGGGCCAGATCACGCAAGCCAAGGCTATCGCGCAGCAGGCCGCGCTCGTAGAACACCTGTGCCAATGTGGCATTGTCCAAATCGTTGCGCTTTAGCAACTGGTCGATGCGGGCCAGCTGGATCTGTTGCTGAATGGTTGGCTGGAACGGAACGGCCATCGGTGGCTGGTTCCATTGCTGCTGGGGTGAAGAACACCCGGCCAATACCATGGTCAGAGCCAGACATGCCAGCTTCATCCTATTTGTAATCAATGCCGTTCTCCCTCAGTGAGACGCTTCTAACTCTAGCATATACCATCAATGCCCATGTACGGGCCAGGCTATGCCATTTATACCAATCCAACGAATGAGCTAACGAATAAGATTAGTATTACCTAACAACGAGACGGGAGCTCACAGATCCCCTCTCTTTCCGGTTACATGTACCCGGACATGAAAAAGGGGCTTAATAGCCCCTTTATATCATGGTTTTAGCAAAAAGCGTTATGCTTCTGGCTTTTCCTCAGCAGCGGCAGGAGCCTGCTCGCCCTGAGCTTCTTTCATGCTTAGGCGGATACGGCCCTGACGGTCGATTTCCAGTACCTTAACCTGTACTTCCTGACCCATTTCTAGGTAGTCAGATACTTTCTCTACGCGCTCTTGAGAGATCTGAGAGATGTGTACCAGGCCTTCTTTCGCACCGATAACAGAAACGAACGCACCGAAGTCTACGATACGCATTACTTTACCAGTGTAGATACGGCCAACTTCAACTTCAGCAGTGATCTCTTCGATACGGCGGATAGCTTCTTGCGCAGCGGTACCTTCGGTTGCAGCGATCTTCACTGTACCGTCGTCTTCGATTTCGATTGTAGTGCCAGTTTCTTCAGTTAGCGCACGGATAACCGCACCACCTTTACCAATCACGTCCTTGATCTTCTCAGGGCTGATCTTCATGGTGTGGATGCGTGGTGCGAACTGAGAGATGTCTTCGCGGGGCGCGTTGATCGCCTGATCCATCACGCTAAGGATGTGCGTACGCGCACCTTTCGCCTGGTTTAGGGCGATTTGCATGATTTCTTTGGTGATACCTTCGATCTTGATGTCCATCTGCAGGGCAGTAACACCGTCTTCAGTACCCGCTACTTTGAAGTCCATGTCGCCAAGGTGGTCTTCGTCACCTAGGATGTCAGACAGAACAACGAAGTCGTCGCCTTCTTTCACAAGACCCATTGCGATACCCGCAACAGATGCTTTGATTGGCACACCAGCGTCCATCAGCGCTAGAGACGTACCACATACAGACGCCATTGAAGACGAACCGTTTGATTCTGTGATTTCAGAAACAACACGTACTGTGTACGGGAACTCATCAACAGAAGGCATTACCGCTGCGATACCGCGCTTAGCCAGTTTACCGTGGCCGATTTCACGACGCTTAGGTGAACCAACGAAACCTGTTTCGCCTACACAGTATGGAGGGAAGTTGTAGTGAAGCAGGAAGTGATCTTTACGCTCGCCAGTTAGCTCGTCGATGATCTGTGCGTCACGCTGAGTACCCAAAGTAGCTGTTACCAGCGCCTGAGTTTCACCACGGGTGAACAGAGATGAACCGTGAGTACGTGGCAGTACGCCAGTGCGTACGTCTAGCGCACGAACCATGTCTTTTTCACGGCCGTCGATACGTGGGTTGCCAGCGATGATGCGGCTACGTACAACTTTCTTCTCAAGCGAGCTTAGCATGCCACGGATTTCGTTCGCATCTAGCTCGTCGTTTTCAGCCAGTAGGGCTTCAGTCACGTCGCTCTTGATTGCGCCAACAGCTTCGTAACGTGCCATTTTCTCAGTGATCTGGTAAGCATCAGCTAGGCGAGCTTCAGCAAGCTCAGCAACGCGTGCTTTCAGTTCAGTGTTTTCAACAGGTGCAACCCAGTTCCAAGCTGGCGTGTTCACTTCAGCAGCGAACTCTTTGATCGCGTTGATCACAACTTGCTGCTGGTCGTGGCCGAATACCACTGCCTGAAGCATTTGCTCTTCGCTTAGGCGGTCAGCTTCTGACTCAACCATCAGTACAGCGCCTTCAGTACCGGCTACTACTAGGTCAAGACGGCTCTGATCAAGCTCTTTGTTGCTTGGGTTCAGAACTAGCTGGTCGTTGATGAAACCAACGCGTGCTGCGCCGATTGGACCATTGAATGGGATACCAGAGATAGCCAGTGCCGCTGATGTACCAATCATTGTTGGGATATCAGGCTGAACGTCTGGGTTTACAGAAACGACAGTAGCAATAACTTGTACTTCGTTTTTGAAATCGTCTGGGAATAGCGGACGGATTGGACGGTCGATCAGGCGAGCAGTCAGTGTTTCACCTTCAGATGGACGACCTTCACGCTTGAAGAAACCACCAGGGATTTTACCCGCAGCGTAAGTACGCTCTTGGTAGTTTACAGTCAATGGGAAGAAGTCCTGGCCTTCTACCGCTTCTTTCTTACCAACCACAGAAACGAATACAGATGTATCGTCCATGCTGACCATAACAGCAGCCGTCGCTTGACGTGCCATAACACCAGTTTCGATAGTAACCGTGTGGTTACCGTACTGGAATGTCTTTACGATAGGATTCACGTGAATTTCCTTAGTATTATTCCGCTTTTTATTTGCGTCGTTAAGTATATCTGACACAAGGAAAAGCGTCATGTGATGAAAGGCACTTTACGGTAATTTCACGCCATCGCGACTAATGATAACCCTCCGCACAGGAGAACTGTCATTAGCCGCGACCTTAAGGTCGACGAAAACGACACGTGTTACTACCACTTCGCACAAATACTGTGCACAAAGGGCCTGATAAAAAGAAAGGAGCCTTGCGGCTCCTTTCTAAAAGCAATCTTAGCGGCGTAGGCCTAGACGCTTGATTAGGTCTTGGTAACGATCTAGGTTCTTACCTTTTAGGTAATCTAGAAGCTTACGACGACGAGAAACCATGCGTAGTAGACCGCGACGGCTGTGGTGGTCGTGCTTGTGGTTAGCAAAGTGACCTTGAAGGTGGTTGATTTGCGCTGTTAGCAGAGCAACCTGAACTTCAGGAGAACCAGTGTCGTTTTCGCACTGCGCGTATTCAGCAACGATTGCTGCTTTAGTTTCTGCATTCAGAGACATAACTCATTCCTAATACAAAATTGTTTTTAACTTGTGTCAGCCAATCTCTGATTCAGCCGACACCCGAGCCGCGGATTATACGTGGAGGCTAAGTTAACTACAAGGGAATATTCAATGAACAATGCGATTGCAAAAAACAAAATCCGCGATGAAAAACAAAAAGCCGCCTGCCCTATCGGGCTGGCGGCTTTTATTATCATGGCGGGCAATGACACCTAGCGCACCACGCGCTAGCCATGCCAGCAGCCGAGGATCACTTCGCCGGCTGCGGGTTGGCGAACACGCGCTTTGGTGCCAGCATGTTTTCGCCGTCGATCACACCCACGCCGATGAACTCATGCTGCTCACCCACGGTGATGCGAACTTGGGTACCTTCTTCCGGTACGCGGCCTGCATTAACCGGGTTGCCGTTACGGATGTATACCGCCAGCGCCGGAATGATGTTCACCTCAGGCAGATCCTGCACTGCAGTATCTGTAGGCAGCAACAGCGGGTCAAGCAATTCGCGCGGGGCGATATCTTGCTCGTTGGCTTGCTCCAGCAGCGCATTGAGCTGCTCCAGCGTTACCATGCGCTCAAGCGGGAAGTTAGACACGCCGGTACGACGCAGGTCGATCACGTGTGCGCCGCAGCCTAGCATCTCTCCCAAATCATCAACGATGGTACGGATGTAGGTGCCTTTGGATACGTGCAGTTCCATTTCCACTTCGTTGTTGCTAAAGCGCAGCAACTCAACCGAGTAAACGGTGATCTTGCGTGGCTCGCGCGGTACTTCAATTCCCTCGCGGGCATATTCGTACAGCTTGCGGCCCTGGTATTTCAGTGCCGAGTACATCGATGGGATCTGGTCGGTTGTACCACGGAACTTGGCAATACAACGCTCAAGCTGGCCACGGTCTACCTTCACTTCGCGGGTCTGTACCACTTCGCCGTCCGAATCGGAGGTGTCGGTACGCTCGCCCAGCTTGGCAATCACGCGGTAGCGCTTGTCCGAATCCAGCAGGAACTGGGAGAACTTGGTTGCCTCGCCAAAGCAAATCGGCAGCATGCCGGTTGCCAGCGGGTCAAGCGCACCAGTGTGGCCTGCTTTCTCTGCGAAGAAAATACGCTTTACTTTCTGCAATGCATCGTTGGAGCTGATCCCGGTTGGCTTGTCCAACAGGATCACACCGTCAATAGCACGGCCTTTACGACGACGGGCCATGGATTACTCCTCGCCTTCCTCGCGTGGCTCATTGCCACGGCGCTCTTCATCATCACGAACGGCCTTGCTCACCAAGTTCGAGATGCGCATACCTTCAGTCAGAGACTTATCGAAGATAAAGTTCAGCTCTGGCGTTACGCGCAGGCGGATCTGCTTGCCCAGCAGCGAACGGATGTACGGAGCCATTTCGCGCAGTGCTTCTAGGCTCTCTTCCGGCGTTTGCTCGCCTACTGTCAGGAAGGTTACGTACACTTTGGCGTAACCCATGTCGCGTGATACTTCAACGCTTGAAATAGTTGCCATGCCGATACGTGAGTCTTTGATTTCACGCTGCATGATCACCGCTAGCTCTTTTTGCAGTTGCTGGGCAACACGCTGAGTACGGCTAAATTCTTTAGACATTCAATGCCTCTCTTAGAGAAAACGCTCTTGAAAGAATGGGGAGCCTAAGCTCCCCATAGATTATTTCTTCATCCTAGTTCAGCTAGCGCCTTGGGGATTAGTCAAGGGTACGCTGAATCTCGATGATTTCGTAAACTTCGATCTGGTCGCCTACGCGTACGTCGTTGTAGTTCTTAACGCCGATACCACACTCGTAGCCGTTCTTCACTTCAGCAACGTCATCTTTGAAGCGACGTAGTGATTCCAGTTCACCTTCGTAGATAACAACGTTATCACGTAGAACGCGAATTGGGTTGCTGCGCTTGATAGTACCTTCGGTAACCATACAGCCAGCGATCGCGCCCAGTTTAGGTGACTTGAACACGTCACGTACTTCAGCAAGACCGATGATCTCCTGACGGAATTCAGGAGAAAGCATGCCGCCCATTGCCGCTTTCACTTCGTCAATCAGCTGGTAGATGATTGAGTAGTAGCGAAGATCCAGGTTCTCAGCTTCGATAGTACGACGCGCTGATGCATCAGCACGAACGTTGAAGCCAAGTAGGATTGCGTTAGACGCAGCTGCAAGTACAGCGTCAGTTTCTGTTAGACCACCTACGCCTGAACCTACGATGTTAACTTTAACTTCGTCGGTAGACAGTTTGCGTAGTGAGTCAGCGATTGCTTCAACAGAACCCTGTACGTCAGCTTTCAGTACAACGTTAAGTTCAGCAACTTCACCGGCAGCCATGTTGGCAAACATGTTTTCCAGTTTCGCTTTCTGCTGGCGAGCCAGTTTAACGTCACGGAATTTGCCTTGGCGGTACAGTGCAACTTCACGCGCTTTACGCTCGTCACGTACAACTGTCGCTTCGTCACCGGCAGACGGTACGCCTGACAGACCTAGGATCTCAACTGGGATAGATGGACCAGCAGATTCGATCTCCTGACCACGCTCATCACGCATCGCACGAACACGGCCATGCTCCAGACCACACAGAACGATATCGCCCTTGCGCAGGGTACCTTCCTGAACCAGGATAGTTGCAACAGGACCGCGGCCTTTATCAAGACGTGATTCAACAACCACACCTTTCGCCATGCCTTCAGCAACTGCTGTTAGTTCAAGAACTTCAGCTTGAAGTAGGATAGCTTCTAGCAGACCATCGATGTTCGTACCCTGCTTCGCAGAGATGTGAACGAAGATGTTCTCGCCGCCCCATTCTTCTGGGATAACGTCGTACTGAGCAAGCTCGTTCTTAACGTTGTCTGGGTTCGCATCTTCTTTGTCGATCTTGTTCACGGCAACAATCAGAGGTACGCCAGCCGCTTTCGCGTGCTGAATCGCTTCGATTGTCTGTGGCATTACGCCATCGTCTGCTGCTACAACAAGAACAACGATATCCGTTGCCTGAGCACCACGAGCACGCATTGCGGTAAACGCGGCGTGTCCCGGAGTATCTAGGAAGGTGATCATACCGTTGTCAGTTTCAACGTGGTATGCACCGATGTGCTGGGTAATACCGCCGGCTTCGCCCGCTGCAACGTGTGCTTTACGGATGTAGTCAAGGGTAGAAGTCTTACCGTGGTCAACGTGGCCCATGATGGTAACAACAGGTGCACGCGGAACGGTAGTCAGGTTCTCGTCACGGTCAGACAGAACGGATTCTTCCAGTTCGTTTTCTTTGCGTAGGATAACCTTGTGGCCCATTTCTTCAGCAACAAGCGCTGCTGTTTCTTGGTCGATAACCTGGTTGATGGTTGCCATTGCACCCATCTTCATCATCACCTTGATAACTTCAACGCCTTTAACAGACATCTTGTTAGCAAGTTCAGACACAACGATAGTCTCGCCGATCACAACATCTTGCTTAGCGACTGTTGCTGTCTTATCGAAACCGTGCTGCATAGATGTAGGCTTAGCCATCTGAGGCTTACCACGACCACGCTGGTTACGGCCGCCACGGGCGTTTGCGCGATCATCTTGCTTAGCGCCAGGTTTCTTCTTCTTACGACGGCGTGCGCCTTCTTCTTTACGATCCTGCTCGTCTTCCGCAGCGCGCGCGTAGGTAGACGTTGTAGTATGGTAGTCTGTTTTATCCATATTACCTTTTTCCTGGTCAGCTTTTGACCAGTTCTTTTCATTCATTTCTGCCATCTTGCGTGCCTCTTCTAGCTGCCGCTGACTCTCTTCTTCGGCTTTACGCTTGGCTTCCTCTTCCCGGCGACGTTGGAGCGCCTCAGCATCTTTCTTAGCCTTTTCATCAGCGGTGCGTTTGGTTTCTTTCTGTTCCACCAGACGCTTATCTTCAGCTTCGCGCTTCAGCTTTTCCTCAGCTTCGCGCTTGGCTTTCTTATCTGAATCACGTTCGGCTTCACTTTCAGCTAAACGCCTTTCTTCAGCAGCGTGTTGTTCAGCTTCTTGAGCTTCACGTTTTGCCCGCTCTTCTGCCTCACGTTTTTCACGTTCTTCGGCTTCTCGCTTGGCCGCCTCTTCGGCTTCACGCTTGGCCGCTTCTTCGGCTTCGCGTTTCGCTGCCTGTTCGGCTTCGCGCTTGGCTGCTTCTTCTGCCTCACGCTTCGCTTCTTCAGCGACACGCTGTTCGTCTTCAAGCGCAGAGCGCTTTACGTAGGTGCGCTTTTTGCGCACTTCTACTTGAACGCTTTTATTCTTGCCACCAGAGCCCGAAACACTCAGCGTGCTTCGGGTCTTACGTTGCAAGGTAAGGCGTGTAGGAGCCTCACCAGTACCACTGCCGCCATGTTCTTTTTGAAGATGGCTTAGTAGCGACTGTTTTTCCTGTTGGCTTACGGTATCACTGTCTTTCTTGGTGATACCTGCATCGGCAAACTGTTGAAGCAAACGGTCAATCTGCGTGCCGATTTCTTCGGCTAATGCTTTAACTGTAACCTCTGACATGCTGCTCCTCCCTTGCGATTAAAATATTTTATGCTTCGTCGCTGAACCAGCAGATATTACGTGCTGCCATGATCAACTCACCCGCTTTCGCTTCGTCGACACCTTCGATGTCGGTTAGATCATCTGTACCCTGATCAGCAAGATCTTCCAGCGTGCATACACCCTTCGCGGCTAGCTTGTAAGCCAGTTCACGCTCAAGGCCTTCCAGACCCAATAGGTCTTCAGCAGGCTCGGCACCTTCCAGTGCTTCTTCCTGAGCAAGGGCAAGAGTCGTCAACGCTTCTTTCGCACGGTTACGCAGCTCTTCGACAGTGTCTTCATCAAGACCGTCGACAGCCAGTAGCTCTGCAACTGGAACGTAAGCAATTTCTTCTAGTGTCGTGAAGCCTTCTTCAACCAGTGAAGTTGCGAAACCTTCATCGATATCCAGGTACTTAGTGAAGTTGTCAATTGACTCTTGCGCTTCTTCCTGGTGTTTCTTCTGTAGATCTTCAACCGTCATTACGTTCAATTCCCAGCCAGTTAGCTGAGAAGCAAGACGTACGTTCTGACCGCTGCGGCCGATAGCCTGTGCTAGGTTGTCTTTCTCTACTGCGATGTCCATCGTGTGGTTGTCTTCGTCCACGATGATAGAGCTAACTTCAGCAGGAGCCATTGCATTGATCACGTACTGAGCTGGGTTTTCGTCCCACAGCACGATATCGATACGCTCACCGCCAAGCTCGCCAGAAACAGCCTGAACACGTGCGCCACGCATACCAACACACGCACCAACTGGGTCGATACGCTTGTCGTTAGTCTTAACGGCAATCTTGGCACGAGAACCCGGATCACGAGCAGCGCCCATCAGTTCGATCATCTCTTCGCCAATTTCTGGCACTTCGATGCGGAACAGTTCAGACAGCATTTCTGCCTTAGAACGGGTCATAAACAGCTGGAAACCGCGCGCTTCTGGACGTACAGCATACAGCAAACCACGCACACGGTCACCCGGACGGAAGTTTTCACGTGGCAACTGATCTTCACGCAGGATAACAGCTTCAGCGTTGTTACCCAGATCAACGATCACTGCGTCACGGTTTACTTTCTTAACCACACCGGTGATCAGCTCACCTTCGTTGTCGATGAACTGCTCAACGATCTGCGCACGCTCGGCTTCACGAACTTTCTGTACAATAACCTGCTTGGCAGTCTGGGTGGTGATACGGTCGAAGGTTACCGATTGGATTTCTTCTTCGACAAAATCACCTAGCTGGATAGTCTCGTCGTCGTACTGCGCCGCTTCGATAGTCATTTCCAGCGTAGGCTGGGTAACTTCTTCTACCGCTTTCCAACGACGGAAAGTTTCGAATTCGCCAGTTTTACGATCGATCGCGATGCGAACGTCGATTTCGGCTTCGTATTTTTTCTTCGTTGCGGTTGCAAGCGCGATTTCAAGCGCTTCAAAAATACGCTCACGAGGAACAGCTTTTTCGTTGGATACCGCTTCAACGACAGCCAAGATTTCTTTGTTCATTTCTAGTGCCCCAATTTAGCGGTTAGAATTTTGGAACCAGGTTGGCCTTGGAAATATTGCTTAGTGCAAACGTTTCTTCATTGCCATCTACGTTTAGCGTGACCAGCTCGCCATCAACGGCAATGATGTCACCTTTCCACTTGCGACGGTTGCCCATCGCCATTTTCAGCACAAGGCTGACTTCGTGGCCAATAAACTGTTGGTAATGTGCGGCTTTGAATAGTGGCCTTTCAAGACCAGGGGAAGAGACCTCCAGGTTATAGGCTACAGTGATTGGATCTTCAACATCCATTACTGCGCTAACCTGACGGCTTACTTCTGCACAATCTTCAACGGTGATACCGTTTTCGTGATCAATAAACACGCGAAGTGTTGAATGTTCGCCTGCACGGATAAATTCCAGACCGACTAATTCGTAACCTGTCGCCGTTACCGGCGCATCAAGCAGTTCGGTCAATTGCATCTCTAAAGCTGTCAAGACAACCCCCCGGAAACAAAAAAAGGGCTATAAAGCCCAGTAGATACCTGAATGGTCATTTTTCAGATAATAAAAAACCCCGAATTACGGGGTTTAATATCACTGGACCCTGTTTACCACAACCTAGGCTGTGGCAGAAAAAACAATCTAACAATTAAGATAGTCTGTTTTTTCGGAAGTGGTTGCGGGGGCCGGATTTGAACCAACGACCTTCGGGTTATGAGCCCGACGAGCTACCAAGCTGCTCCACCCCGCGTCCGTAATCTGATGCGAATTATACCGCTCAGACGTTACTTTTTCAAGTAACCAAATAATGGTGCCGAGAAGGGGACTTGAACCCCTACACCTTACGGCACTAGCACCTCATGCTAGCGTGTCTACCAATTTCACCATCTCGGCTAAATTCTTTTACTGAGGAATGTCGCTATTTACTGGCGCAGTCTCAGTTTTCTCAACAACTTTTTCTTGAGCCGGTGCTGCTAGGTCTTCCCAACCACTGACTTCGTTCGCTTGCTTGGTGCTCATATTACCAAGAACCAAACTGATGACGAAAAAGATTGTTGCCAAAATTGTCGTCATTCGGGTAAGAAAGTTACCAGAGCCACTAGCGCCAAACAGTGTGCCTGATGCGCCAGCCCCGAAAGAGGCTCCCATATCTGCGCCTTTACCTTGTTGAACCAATACTAGGCCAATCACACCAAGCGCAGCCAACAGATAAATCACAAGTAGAATTTCGTACATGTTTCCACCTATGGTTAAGTTGTTGTGCCGGCCTTGCTTTAGCACCGCCAGCGCACCCCTTCCTTAAGGAGCGGGATGAATACTAGCGAAACAGAATCCGACTGACAAGCAAAATTTTAGCGAATTTGAAGATTCGCCGATCACCTGCCGAAGAATTAAGCAAAACCGGCTATTTTTAGTCTAAAACAGAAGGTTAGAAGCTTGCTTTAACCGCTTCGGCAATTTTTAGCGCCGAGGCTTTCACCAGCTCACCGTCTTCCCCTTCGACCATAACACGGATCAGCGGCTCGGTGCCCGACTTGCGCAGCAGCACCCGCCCCTTCTCTCCAAGTGTAGCTTCAACTTCTGCCTGTGCCGCAACAACCAGTGCAGATTCAAGCGGATTGCTATCACCGCTGAAACGGACGTTTTCCAGCACCTGAGGGTACATGGTCATGCCGTCAGCCAACTCCTTGAGGGTCATCTTGCTGCCGACAATCGATGCCATAACCTGCAAGCCTGCCACAATACCGTCGCCCGTGGTCACCTTGTCCAGCAGGATAACGTGGCCTGAGTTCTCGGCACCGATCAGCCAGCCCTGCTTTTGCAGTTCTTCCATCACGTAGCGGTCACCGACATTGGCACGAACAAACGGAATACCCAGGTTCTTAAGCGCATTCTCCATGCCAAGGTTGGTCATCAAGGTACCGACCACACCGCCTTTGAGCTCACCACGGCGAAGCGCGTCACGGGCAATGATATAGGCAATCTGGTCACCGTCGACCTTGTTGCCTTCTTCGTCCACCATGATCACGCGGTCACCGTCACCGTCCAGCGCAATACCGAAGTTGGCTTTCTCTTCCAGTACCTTGGCCTGCAATGCGGCAACATCCGTCGCACCAACCTTGTCGTTGATGTTGATGCCGTTAGGCTCACAGCCGATGGTGATTACCTCAGCACCCAGCTCTTTGAAAACATTCGGTGCAATGTGGTAAGTCGCCCCGTGAGCACAGTCGACCACAATTTTGTAGCCAGCAAGATCGAGCTGGCTAGGGAATGTCCCTTTGCAAAATTCAATGTAACGGCCGGCGGCATCGTTGATCCGGTACGCCTTGCCCAACAGCGCCGATTCCACGCAGTTAAGCGGCTTTTCCAGCTCGGCTTCGATAGCCAGTTCGACCTCGTCCGGCAACTTGGTACCTTCCGACGAGAAGAATTTGATCCCGTTATCGTAATACGGGTTGTGCGACGCCGAAATCACAATACCGGCCTCGGCACGGAATGTACGGGTCAGGTAGGCCACAGCAGGCGTAGGCATAGGGCCTGTAAAGGCCGCCTGCAAACCGGCGGCTGCCAAGCCAGCTTCCAGCGCCGACTCCAGCATGTAGCCCGAGATTCGGGTATCCTTGCCGATAATGACCTTCTTGGTGCCCTGCTTAGACAACACACGGCCTGCGGCCCAACCCAGCTTCAGTACAAAATCCGGCGTGATCGGTGCTTGACCCACCAATCCGCGTACCCCGTCAGTACCGAAGTATTTACGTTCTGTCATGTTCTGCTCCTAGCAACTCATCTATATATGCCTGACTCAGAATGCCCTATGACTGGGCAAGGGTCATTTCGCAGACTTTCAGCACGTCTACGGTTTCTTTTGCATCGTGAACGCGGATAATTTGCGCCCCTTTCATGGCGGCGATAGCGGCACAGGCCAAGCTACCGGCCATACATTCTGCAGGCTCTTTATTTAGTAATTTAAAAATCATCGATTTGCGCGACATTCCTACCAGCAAAGGCAGTTCAAATCGATGAAAGGCCTCAAGGTTGGCCAATAACTGGTAATTGTGTTCCAAGGTCTTGCCGAAGCCGAACCCCGGATCCAACAGCAACTGCTGGCGAGGGATCCCTGCGGCTTCACAAGCCGCGACACGCTCGTCAAGGAAACCAGCAACATCTGCCATTAAGTCCTGATAAACAGGCTGATGCTGCATTGTACGCGGTTGTCCTTGCATATGCATCAAACAGATTGGCACTTGGGCTGCCGCTGCCACGGCCAGCGCGCCCGGCTCCTGCAGTGCGCGGACATCGTTGATCAAATCCGCCCCTGCCTGTACCGCCTCGCGCATTACTGCCGCCTTGCTGGTATCTATTGAGATCCAGCAGTCGAAACGCGCGCGGATCGCTTCAATAACCGGTACTACCCGCTCAATTTCCTGCTCGGTCGCGACATCCGCGGCTCCGGGGCGGGTCGACTCGCCGCCAATATCTAAAATTGAAGTTCCCGCCTCGAGCATCGACTCGGCATGGCGCAGCGCGGCATCAAGCTGGTTAAAGCGGCCACCGTCGGAGAAAGAGTCTGGGGTAACGTTGAGGATTCCCATTGTATGGGGACGGGAAAGATCGAGGGATTTGTCTTTGCTTGTCAGTATCAAGTCTCGGCTCCTTGTTTACCATGATGGCGGGCCGGTTCCGATCATCACAGGTATGAAAAAAAACCCCGAACTAAGTCGGGGTTTAGTAGCTATCGACAACGTTTAAGCCTGTGGCTTGTCGTCTTCTTTATTCTGCTGGGCTGGCTGTGCTTCTGGCACATCCTGCTCACTCGGTGCTTGAGCAGCAGGCTCTGCAGCTGATTTCTCAGCGACTGGCTTCTCAGCATCGCTATCAGAGTTCATGGTGTCGTTTTCGTCACCCCAACCCTTCGGCGCACGAATGACGGCTTTACGCTCCATCAAATCGTCAATCTGACCGGCATCAATCGTCTCGTACTTCATCAGCGCATCTTTCATTGCATGCATGATATCCATGTTTTGAGCAAGGATTTCACGGGCACGCTCGTAGTTGCGGTCGATAATGGCACGTACTTCAGCGTCAATTGCGCGAGCCGTTTCGTCTGACATGTGCTTAGTCTGGGTTACGCTGCGGCCAAGGAAGACTTCGCCTTCATCTTCGGCATACAGAATTGGACCCATCTTGTCAGAGAAGCCCCACTGGGTCACCATCTTGCGGGCAATCTCAGTTGCGCGCTCGATATCGTTCGATGCACCAGTCGATACTTTCTCAAGACCGTAAATCAGCTCTTCAGCCAGACGACCGCCATACAGGCTAGAAATCATCGACTCAAGGAACTCACGCGAGTGGCTGACACGATCCTGCTCAGGCAGATACATGGTCACACCCAGCGCACGGCCACGAGGAATAATAGAAACCTTGTAGACCGGATCATGGTCAGGAACCAAGCGACCGATAATTGCGTGGCCAGCTTCGTGGTAGGCCGTTGACTCTTTCTGGTCATCGGTCATTACCATTGACTTACGCTCGGCACCCATCA
Organism: Photobacterium aquae; assembly: GCF_001029445.1. Classification (GTDB taxonomy): domain Bacteria; phylum Pseudomonadota; class Gammaproteobacteria; order Enterobacterales; family Vibrionaceae; genus Photobacterium; species Photobacterium aquae. The sequence goes on along the minus strand of NZ_LDOT01000022.1, from coordinate 117,782 downwards.
TGATCTTGTCTTTGGCCAGTTCGAACTCAACCATAGACACGGTACGCTTGTTGCCACGGGCAGCAAACAGTGCCGCTTCGTTCACCAGGTTCGCCAAGTCAGCGCCAGAGAAGCCAGGAGTACCACGAGCGATCAGCTCAGGCTTCACGTCACCGTCTAGCGGTACTTTGCGCATGTGTACTTTCAGGATCTGCTCACGACCACGGACGTCAGGCAAGCCGACAACCACTTGGCGGTCGAAACGGCCAGGACGCAACAACGCAGGGTCAAGTACGTCTGGGCGGTTGGTTGCCGCGATAACGATGATACCTTCGTTACCTTCGAAACCATCCATTTCAACCAGCATCTGGTTCAATGTCTGCTCGCGCTCATCGTGACCACCGCCTACACCTGCACCACGCTGACGGCCTACGGCGTCGATTTCATCGATAAAGATGATACAAGGTGCCGCTTTCTTCGCCTGCTCGAACATGTCACGGACACGGGACGCACCCACACCGACGAACATTTCAACGAAGTCAGAACCAGAGATAGTAAAGAACGGTACTTTGGCTTCACCGGCAATGGCTTTCGCCAGCAAGGTTTTACCTGTACCAGGAGGACCAACCATCAACACACCGGTTGGGATCTTACCGCCCAGTTTCTGGAAGCGGCTTGGATCGCGCAGGTAGTCGACCAATTCTTTTACGTCTTCCTTGGCTTCGTCACACCCTGCCACGTCGGCAAAGGTGGTCTTAATCTGGTCTTCGCTCATCATGCGGGCCTTAGATTTGCCGAACGACATGGCGCCTTTGCCACCGCCGCCCTGCATCTGGCGCATGAAGAAGATCCAGACCCCGATAAGCAACAGCATCGGGAACCAAGAGATAAAGATGGAAGCGAGTAGGCTAGGCTCCTCCGGTGGAGTACCCATAACCTTTACGTTAGCGTTAATTAGGTCGTCTAACAGCTTTTGGTCGTTGTAGACAGGTAGATAAGTGACGTATCGCGTGTTATCACGTTTGAATACCGTAATTTCACGATCATTGAATCGCACTTCCCTTATCTGATCCTGACCGATTTCACGGACAAAGGTTGTATAGTCGACTTGACGGCCAGCACTATCGCCCGGACCGAAGCTCTGAAAAACAGACATCAGAACCACAGCGATAACCAACCACAAAATCAAGTTTTTTGCCATGTCACTCAAGGTGTTAACCTCGCGATAACTAAATAGATGAATTTAGGGTACTACAGTTTGTAACCTGTAGCTACAATATATACCTCACGAGAGCGATCTCGTGATGAATCCGGTTTACGAATTTTGACCACTTTAAACATACTACGCACTTCAGCAAGATATTGGTCAAAGCCTTCACCTTGGAAAACTTTTACCGCAAAGCTGCCGTTGGGCGCAAGTACTTGTCTACACATATCTAATGCTAGTTCAACAAGATACATAGCTCTAGGCTGATCTGAAGCCATGTTGCCGCTCATATTCGGCGCCATGTCAGACAATACCACGTCAACCATGTCCGGCTGGATGCGTTCAAGCAGTGCATCCAAAACTGCTTCCTCTCGGAAATCCCCCTGTAGGAAGCTAACCCCTGGTAGGGAATCCATTGGCAGAATGTCACAGGCGATTACCTGCCCGTCATCACCAACAACTTCTGCCGCGTATTGTGACCAGCCGCCCGGTGCAGCACCGAGGTCAACAACGGTCATACCTGGTTTTAGCAGTTTATCTTTCTGCTGGATCTCTTCAATTTTAAAAATGGCGCGTGAGCGGTAGCCCTTTTTTTGAGCCTCTAGAACATATTTGTCATCAAAATGCTCTTTCAGCCAACGGCCAGAACTTCCCGAGTGCTTTTTCTTACTCATGATTTACCTAATGAGTTTGGGTACTTATCAAGTATACTCAGCAACACCACAATTGGCGTATACTAAACAAATTAGTCTTCTAGGCTATATGGCGTTAGAATACGCGGTTTTCAACCCTAAATTGATATAGAGTCGACATGAATCTAAGCACCAAACAAAAGCAATACCTAAAAGGTCTTGCCCATAGCCTGAAACCAGTTGTCCTAATGGGCGCAAATGGCTTCACCGAAGCTGTGCTTGCCGAAATTGAGATTGCACTGGATCACCATGAGCTTATCAAGGTTAAAGTTGCTGCAGAAGAGCGCGAAACCAAAGCTTTGATCGTTGACGCAGTTGTTCGCGAGACCAAAGCAGAAAAAGTTCAGGTTATCGGTAACACACTGGTGCTTTACCGCCAGAGCGAAGATCGCAAAATCGAGCTTCCACGCAAATAAAAAAGGCCGCCATTGCGGCCTTTTTTATTGCCTTGATGTGACCATTACGGCCACATCAGGGGCTTAATCTGTCATCACTGCTAATAGTTAGTTACAACTACAAACAATTTCACCACTAGATGTAAGCCACTTCCGAGATTTCAAACTCACGCTTGCCACCCGGTGTAGTGATTGACACTTCGTCGTCCTGCATCTTGCCGATCAAACCACGAGCAATCGGAGAGTTCACCGAAATACGACCGGCTTTGATGTCTGCTTCATCATCACCCACGATTTGGTAAGTCACTTCCTCATCCGTATCCACGTCAATCAAGGTTACCGTCGTACCGAAAATCACCTTACCAGTGTTTTGCATCTTGGTGACATCGATCACCTGCGACATCGACAACTTGTATTCGATATCACGGATCTGAGCTTCACAAATACCCTGCTCTTCACGTGCAGCGTGGTATTCCGCGTTTTCTTTTAGGTCGCCTAGCTCACGAGCTTCGGCAATGGCCTGAGAAATCAGCGGACGACGTTTCATCAATACTTCCAGTGCTTCACGCAGCAGCTTCTCGCCGCGCACTGTCATTGGAATCTTATCCATGCTTATATTTACCTCTACGCCTGTATAGCCACAGCTATAAAAGGCAAAACGAAGCCGGCCCGGCATTATTGCCGAACTGGCGAACGGTTAGTTAATCGAAAACAATTTCATTCTAAACAAAGATAGCCAAGAGATCACCCAGCATTCTTACCTTTACCGAGAATGCCGCCACTTCTTGCTCCTTCTCGGTCACAACTCAACAAATTAAAATTATTCCATTGGCACAAAGACACTACAAATAATGTGCCTAACCTCACAAATCAGTAACTTGTGACAATTTTAATCACCACAAAATAGCTAAACAAAAGCAAAAAAAAACAAAAAACACACTCTAACAATGAACTTTTACTCATGCCGATAAGGCACTGTTTTAATTGATCTAAATAAAGTTACTCATCCAAATTTATATTCCTAATGGCGATTTTTAAGATCTTTTTACTAACTCTCGGCCATCAGAAACCAGTAAAAAGAACACCATGCATTTAGCACAGACATGCATACATCAAAAAAATTCCAAAAGGATTCGACAATGAACAAGAAACTGATTGCTCTAGCAGTAGCAGCGGCCTCTATCTCTTCTCTAGCTAATGCTGCGGAAGTTTACTCAGACGAAACATCTAGCCTGGCTGTTGGCGGTCGTTTTGAAGCTCGTGGTGTTGTTGCTGATAACGACGAAGGTAGCACTAAAGTTACTGACAAGACTCGTGTACGTATCAACGTAGCAGGTAAGACAGATATCACTGACTCACTATACGGTATTGGTTTCTGGGAAGGCGAATACACCAACGAAGGTACGTCAAACAGCGACGGTAACCTAGACAACCGTTACATGTTTGCAGGTATGGGCGGTACTTACGGCCAAGTTGTTTACGGTAAGGCAGACGGCTCTCTGGGCATGCTAACCGACTTCACTGATATCATGGCTTACCACGGTAACGAAGCGGGTAACAAGATTGCTGCAGGCGACCGTACTGGTAACAACCTTGCTTACACCGGTTCATTCGACCTAGGCGGCAACAACCTGACTTTCAAAGCGAACTACGTTTTCGAAGGCAACTCTGATACTACAACTTCTACTGGCCTAGGCGGTATCGTTACTGAATCAACCACTGATTACGACGATGGTTACTCAGTAGGTACAATCTACACCATGGACATGGGTCTATCATTCGGTGCAGGTTACGGCGAACAGAAAATCGTAGGTGACGAAGATGCACAGAAACAAGCTTTCGGTGCGATCTCATACACCTACGGTGATTTCTATGTAGCAGGTCTATACCAAGATGCTCGCCACACAGTAGCGAACTCTGACAAGCAGCGCGGCTACGAACTAGCAGCAGCGTACACTTGGGACAAGACAGTGTTCACTTCAACATACAACTACCGCGAAGATCGCTCTAACAATGTTGACCTGAACGACGCTATCGCGATTGATGCAACACATTACTTCAACAGCAACTTCCGTACTTACGCGTCTTACAAGTTCAACATGCTAGACAGCGACAAAGTGGGCAAAGCAGCTGCATCTGACGAATTCGTACTAGGTGCACGCTACGACTTCTAATCACTTTTTCGATTAGCGTCTCACACTGCCTGACAGCGCCGGCCTTTGAGCCGGCGTTGTTTTATCCCATTATCACTTTCATATACACTTAGCGGCATTATCCTCCACCGGTAACCCGATATGCTGCGTAACCTCTTCATTGCCTGCTGTGCCATGCTTGCCACGGCAGCGTATAGCCAACCGCTATCTATCCACCCCGACTACAGCCTACTGCCTGACGGCCATGACGTCGCGCTGCTGGTCACCGACGCCAACAGCGGCGAGACCCTCTACCAACAAAGGCAGAACAAACTCCAGCCCCCTGCCAGTACCCAGAAGATGATCACCGCACTTGCTGCAAGGCTCTATCTAGGCCCTGAATTTCGCTTTGCCACCACCCTAGAAAAGCAAGGCGATGACATCGTGATCCGCTTTGGCGGGGATCCTACCCTCAGCCGAGAGCAGCTCTCTGCACTGTTGGGGAAACTCAAAAAACAGGGGATAAAAGGCGATATTCTGCTCAATGGCAGCCAGTTCTCCGGCCATGAGCAGGCTCCCGGCTGGCCGTGGGATATTCTCGGTGTCTGCTACAGTGCCCCGGCAAGCAGCATGAGCCTGGATCACAACTGTGTACAGGGCGCGCTATACAGCAACAAAGCAACCGGCGAGCTAACCCGTGTCCATATTCCGGCCCACCAGCCGATCGCCGTCTCAACCAATGCGATTATTGTCAGCAAAGAAGAACAAAAAACACGCCACTGCGATCTCGAGCTGACCACAGGCCCGGGCAACCAATACCAGCTGGGCGGCTGCCTTGCCCAGCGCAAACAGCCCCTGCCGCTCAATTTCGCCGTACAAGACACCGAGCAGTACATCGCTGCGGTGATCAAGCAGGAGCTCAAGCGCCGCAACATTCGCTTTAGCGGCAATGTCCGCCGCGACGACAATGCGAACGGCAAGATCATTGCGACCCACCGCTCTGCACCGCTCAGTAAACTGCTCGATACCATGGTGAAAGAGTCCGACAACCTGATTGCCGACAACTTGGCCAAAACCTTGGGCCAGCGTTACTTCGAGCAACCCGGTACATTCGCCAACGGGACCGAAGCCATAAAGGCCATTATCAAGAACAAGACCGGCATTGACCTCGCCCATGCCGTACTGGCTGACGGATCAGGCCTGTCTCGCAACAACCGCCTGACCGCCGAACAAATGATGGCCGTCCTCACTTACCTCTATCGCCATGACAAGACGCTTGCCCTTAGCAAGACGTTCCCGGTCAGTGGCCAGAGCGGCACCCTACTCTACCGCCAGAGTATCCGCCACCAGCCACTCAAGGGGAAAATTCACGCAAAAAGCGGTTCACTGTACGGCACTTACAATTTGGCTGGCCGTATAACAACGAGCTCGGGCCGCGAGTTGCTGTTCGTCCAGATGGTGACCAACTACCACCCGCTGGCAACATCAGACGATGCCCCGAAAAGCGCACCTGCCATCGAGAGTTTCGAGCAGGATCTCTACCGCCAGCTGTATAGTAACTACTAACTGCGAGTCACGTCTTCCCATAACGCAAAACGGCCAGCCGCGAAACCGCGACTGGCCGTTTGTTTGCTTGGCTACAACTAGGAGAGCCCGAGCAAGGTATTGACCGTCTTGAAGTAAATGATCATCCCGGAGATATCGACCACCGAGGCCAGTACCGGGCTGACCAGTACTGCCGGGTCGAGCTTGCAGGCCCGGGCAATCAGCGGCAAAACCCCGCCGACCGCCGTCGACAGCACCACCTGCAGCGATATCGCGATACCGATCGCAAACGCGATGTCAGACAACGCCATCCCCACCGGCAAAACGGTGCTATCACTGAACAGCATCACCCGTCCGACAATCACGGTTGCCAAGACCGCTGCCATGATCAGTGCAACCCGGAACTCCTTCCACAGTACCTTGGCCCAGTCCCGGCAGTGGATCTCCTCCATTGCCAGTGCCCTAACCACCAAGGTAGCCGCCTGCGAACCGGTGTTACCACCCGCCGCCGCGATCACCGGCATGTAAATAGCCAGCAACACCAATTGGCTCAGGGTGTCTTCGTAGTGCGAGATAATCAGCCCCGAAACGATGCCGAGCAGGGCAAGACCGACAATCCAGCCGATGCGCTCACGCACATGGCTAAAGACACTGTTTTTCAAATAGTGCCCCGCCGGCTCTGCTTCCGAGCAGATCAAGCCCAGCCCGTTGGCGAGATGGCGCATGCACACCTCCTCGTCCATTTCATCCAAGCGATCAAGCAAGGTCTGGACATGGCGCAACGGAATTTCATGCAGGATCGCAATCGCCTCCGACAGCGGCATCTTGACCAGTAGCGCAGCCTGTTCGGCCAAATCGTATTTCAAAAACGCGTTTCTTGCGGCCAGGATGTCATTCTTGGCCAATGTTTCATTCTTTGTCATTGCAGCAGCTGCTGCATAGTTCATTACCGCCATGGCGAATCTCCCGATTGGCAATGCCTGCGATCAAGCAAGCATGGGTAACGACCACCAGGATGGCACCGGAATGCGTCACGAATGTGCTCCGCCCGCCGCAAATGCACGGCAGCACACAGCCTGTCACTCAGTGAAGCAGGTAACACCCATGTTGAGAAAAAATGGTAGGAAAACCAAGGAAGAGCATGTCAAGAATGCTATATCCACGCGGCATTGCAGCGCGGGAACAGGGGGGGACAAACTAATCCGAACCTCGTACGGTTCGGAAGAAAAACGACCGATACCGTTAGCGGGGTTGATTTTCCACCTTCATACTCGGGGGATGGTCGGTATCGTTCATTAATGTCTCCAGAAAAGTTATCGCTTATGCGACGCGGCCAATTGTACGCGCTTCAGATAGCAGCGCAAGGCAAAGCAGTGCCAAGATGGAACAAAATATTACGCCCCTCACATTCTGATACGGGAGCCGTTTACTCACAGCCATTTACTCACAGGTAAAAAAACGGCCTGCATACTTGCAGGCCGTTTCTGTTATGCCACTGGCAACGACTACGCGTTGTTCAAGCGAGCATGCAGCTCTTGTACCGAGGTGACCTTGTTGCGGTCATCCGCAGTCCATGCCATGCACGTTGCGAAGGCGGCATTGAGCGTCGTGGTGTAGTTCACCTTCTCTGCCAATGCTCCACGGCGCAGTACCTTCGAGTCTTCAATTGCCTGACGACCTTCAGCCGTGTTGACAATATAGGTATACTCGTTGTTCTTGATACGGTCGAGGATATGCGGACGGCCTTCATGGACCTTGTTGACCAAGCGAGGGTTAATACCCGCTTCGCCCAGCACAACCGCGGTACCGTGGGTCGCATCCAGTTCGTAGCCCAGCTTGATCAGTTTCGATGCCAAGTCGACCACGCGCTGCTTGTCGTTGCCTCGCACAGACAGCAGTGCGCGTCCCTTGGCCTGTTTGATCTTGCCGCAACCCAATTCGGCCTTGGCAAACGCCTCGGCGAAAGTGTCACCCACACCCATAACCTCACCGGTCGAGCGCATTTCAGGGCCAAGCAGCGGGTCTACACCCGGGAACTTATTGAACGGCAGCACCACTTCTTTCACCGAGTAGTACGGCGGGATAATTTCCTGGGTAAAGCCTTGTTGTTCCAGCGTCTGGCCAACCATGACACGGGCCGCAATCTTCGCCAGCGGCGCACCGATGGCCTTGGAGACAAACGGTACCGTACGCGCTGCGCGCGGGTTCACCTCAATCAGGTAGACCTCGCCGTCCTTGACCGCAAACTGGGTATTCATCAAGCCGCGCACACCCAGCTCGAAGGCCAGTTTCTCGACCTGCTGGCGCATTTCGTCTTGGATAGACTGACTCAGAGTGTAAGCCGGCAGCGAGCACGCCGAGTCACCCGAGTGAACACCCGCCTGCTCGATGTGCTCCATGATACCGCCAATAACCACGCGTTCGCCGTCACAAATTGCATCGACGTCCACTTCGGTCGCGTCATCAAGGAAACGGTCAAGCAGTACCGGGGACTCGTTCGAGACGCTGACCGCCTCGTTGAAGTAACGGCGCAAATCCTGCTCGTCGTAGACGATTTCCATCGCGCGGCCGCCCAACACGTAAGACGGGCGAACCACCAATGGGTAACCGATGTCACGGGCTTTATCTACGGCCTGCTCAATCGCTGTCACCGTGGCGTTCTCCGGCTGCTTGAGGCCAAGGCGCTCAACGGCAGCTTGGAAACGTTCGCGGTCTTCGGCACGGTCGATAGCATCCGGGCTGGTACCGATAATCGGCACACCGGCCGCTTCAAGGGCGCGGGCAAGTTTCAGCGGCGTCTGGCCACCGTACTGGACAATCACGCCCTTCGGCTTCTCGACACGAACGATAGACAGTACGTCTTCCAGCGTGACCGGCTCGAAGTACAGGCGATCAGAGGTATCGTAATCTGTCGATACAGTTTCCGGGTTACAGTTGACCATGATGGTCTCGTAGCCGTCTTCGCGCAATGCCAGCGAGGCATGCACACAGCAGTAGTCGAACTCGATACCCTGACCGATACGGTTCGGGCCACCGCCCAATACCATGATCTTGTCTTTGTCGGTTGGGTTCGCTTCACACTCCTCATCGTAAGACGAGTACATGTATGCCGTATCTGATGAAAACTCTGCCGCACAGGTATCAACGCGCTTGTAGACCGGGTGAATATCGAACTGGTCGCGCAGACGGCGGATCTCGCTTTCTGCCACACCAAGCAGTTTGGCCAGGCGCGCATCGGCAAAGCCCTTGCGCTTTAGCTTGCGCAGTACATCGGCATTCAGGCCTGCGAAGCCCCCTTCTCTCACATCGTTTTCAAGCTTGACCAGCTCTTCAATCTGCACCAGGAACCAGCGGTCGATATTGGTCAGCTTGAACACGCCATCCACAGACATACCGGCACGGAAGGCATCAGCGATATACCAGATACGCTCAGCACCCGCGTCTTTAAGCTCATGGCGGATCTTGGTCAGCGCATCCGGCGCATCCAAGTCAACCATCTCGTCGAAGCCATTCACACCAACTTCCAGACCGCGCAGAGCTTTTTGCAGTGATTCCTGCTGGTTACGGCCAATCGCCATCACCTCGCCCACTGACTTCATCTGGGTCGTCAGACGGTCATTGGCACCAGCAAACTTCTCGAAGTTGAAGCGAGGGATCTTGGTGACGACGTAGTCGATGGTCGGCTCGAACGATGCTGGCGTTGCGCCGCCAGTGATGTCGTTCATCAGCTCATCAAGGGTAAAGCCCACCGCCAGTTTCGCCGCCACTTTGGCAATCGGGAAGCCAGTCGCTTTTGAGGCTAGTGCCGAAGAGCGGGATACGCGCGGGTTCATCTCGATGATTACCATGCGGCCATCTTTCGGGTTGATACCGAACTGTACGTTCGAGCCGCCCGTCTCCACACCGATCTCGCGCAGCACCGCCAACGAGGCGTTGCGCATCAACTGGTATTCTTTGTCGGTCAGTGTCTGGGCAGGGGCGACGGTGATAGAGTCGCCGGTATGGATACCCATCGGGTCGAAGTTTTCAATCGCACACACGATGATGCAGTTGTCGTTCTTATCACGAACCACTTCCATCTCGTATTCTTTCCAGCCGATCAACGATTCGTCGATAAGCAGCTCGTTGGTTGGCGACAGATCCAAGCCTCGACGGCAGATTTCCTCGAATTCTTCTTTGTTGTAGGCAATACCGCCACCGGTGCCACCCATTGTGAACGATGGGCGGATAATACATGGGAAGCCGACCATATCGAGGACTTGGTACGCCTCTTCCATCGTTTTGGCGGTATCGGCACGCGGACACGCCAGGCCAATAGACTTCATTGCCTTGTCAAAACGCGAACGGTCCTCGGCTTTATCAATGGCATCGGCCGTCGCGCCGATCATCTCAACACCGAACTCAGCCAGTACGCCGTGACGCTCCAGATCTAATGCGCAGTTCAGTGCCGTCTGGCCACCCATGGTCGGCAGAACCGCATCCGGACGTTCTTTTTCAATGATCTTGCGTACCACTTCCCAATGAATCGGCTCGATGTAGGTCGCGTCGGCCATCTCCGGGTCGGTCATGATGGTAGCAGGGTTGGAGTTAACCAGAATAACGCGGTAACCCTCTTCACGCAGGGCCTTACACGCCTGTGCGCCCGAGTAGTCAAACTCACACGCCTGGCCGATAACGATCGGGCCTGCACCCAAAATTAGAATACTTTTGATGTCAGTACGTTTTGGCATTGCTTACTACTCCGGCTTAGGCGCTGTGCTTTTTAATTAGTTCGATAAAGTGATCAAATAGCGGGGCGGCATCGTGCGGGCCCGGGCTAGCTTCAGGGTGTCCCTGGAAGCTGAAGGCCGGTTTGTCGGTACGATGGATTCCCTGCAGCGAGCCGTCAAACAACGACTTGTGGGTTGCGCGCAGGTTTTCAGGCAACGTGCCTTCATCAGCGGCAAAGCCGTGGTTCTGGGAGGTGATCATCACAACGCCGCGCTCGAGGTCTTTTACCGGATGGTTGGCACCGTGGTGACCAAACTTCATTTTGACGGTCTGAGCACCTGAGGCCAACGCCAAGATTTGGTGGCCAAGGCAGATACCGAAAATCGGTAGGCCCTTATCCAAAAATACCTTGGTAGCTTCAATGGCATAGGTACATGGTTCCGGATCACCAGGACCATTTGATAGGAAGATACCGTCCGGATTAAGCGCCAGTACATCCTCGGCAGACGTCTGGGCTGGAACTACTGTCAGACGGCAGCCGCGGTCAACCAACATGCGCAGGATATTGCGCTTGGCACCGAAATCATAGGCCACGACATGGTATGGCAGTTCGCTGTCATCCAGAGCTTCTGGCAGGCCGCCTTCCAGCGTCCATGATCCCTGTTTCCACTGGTATTGCTCGGCCGTGGTCACTTCTTTTGCCAGATCCATCCCTTTCAAACCCGGGAAGTCTTTCGCCTTGTCCAGCGCCAGCGCCTCATCCAGATTATCGCCCGCCATGATGCAGCCGTTCTGGGCACCTTTTTCACGCAGCAGACGCGTGAGCTTGCGGGTATCGATGTCAGCGATGCCGACGATATTCTGGGATTTGAGGTAATCGGAAAGGGATTGTTGATTACGGAAGTTAGAAGCAATGAGGGGGAGGTCGCGGATTACCAAGCCTTGGGCATGGATTGAGGAGGATTCTTCGTCTTCGGCATTGGTGCCGGTGTTGCCAATATGGGGATAAGTAAGAGTGACAATCTGTTGGGAGTACGAGGGATCGGTGAGAATTTCTTGATACCCCGTCATCGAGGTATTGAAAACAACTTCACCAACGGCCGACCCATCTGCCCCAATGGACACGCCGCGGAACACTGTCCCATCTTCCAGGACTAACAGCGCTGATTTGCTCAAGACAACCTCCAAGTATAATAATAATGCAATCAAAACAGATAAACTTGCACTTACCCATTCCATACAATGTCAAAAACCTAGTCAAGCATATTTTTGACAAATTGCGCGCATTCTAGAGACGCATGCTTTACCTGTCAAGAAATCACGTAAAATTAATTTTATTTACAGGCAATAACACACCAAAACACCACAAAGACACCAAAAACAACAGCAAACACCCTGCAAAAAGCAAGGTTTAGCTGAACAAGAAAATTTAATCGTTTGCCTAAACTGGATAATCAATCACAAACAAACTTCCTCATCAAAAAGCCATTAAATTCACAACTTATCATGACATTTTGCCAATCTAAAAACCAATAGTGATAAAACACAGCAAAACACCACCCCTTAACGGTGATTTTATGTACTATCAATACCAGTAAACCAAGCCCCAGAAAATCCATGTGAAAAATAATGTTTTATGCAAAGGGTACGCATTAAGCATTGACGTTGAACACCCCCTATTCCAGCGAAGAATACTGCAACAAATTATGACAAGCATACTCGCCAAATACATTTTCGAGGCTTCAAGGCATAAAAAAACCGGCCATTCGGCCGGTTTTTCCAAATTATAACTCGTCGAGCCCAAGCACATCGTGCATGGTATAGAACCCGGCAGGCTTGTCATTGAGCCACACCGCCGCCCTGACAGCCCCGTTGGCAAACGTCATCCGGTCGGTAGCCTTGTGGGTAATTTCGACCCGCTCGCCAATATCGGCAAACATGGCTGTGTGCTCACCGACGATGTCGCCAGCCCGAATCGTAGCAAACCCGATCTCGTCACGGCTGCGCTCCCCGGTGATCCCCTCACGGGCATAAACCGCAACATCGCTCAACTTGTTGCCCATCGCTCCGGCAATGGCCTCACCCATACCGATTGCCGTGCCAGACGGCGCATCGACCTTATGACGGTGGTGAGCCTCGATAATTTCGATATCGCAGTAATCGCCCATTACCTTGGCCGCCTTTTCAAGCAGCTTGAACACCAAGTTGACACCCACACTGTAGTTTGGCGCCATTACTATCTGCATCGTTTCCGCTGCCGCATCAATTACCGCACGCTCTTGCTCGGTAAATCCGGTTGTACCAATGACAATTTTCTTGCCGTGCTGGCGACAAACCTCAAGGTTAGACAAGGTGGCAGCCGGCGCGGTAAAGTCGATCAACACATCAAAGTCATCAATCGCCTTGGCAAGGTCGTCAACGATCGCCACAGACAATGGGCCCACACCCGCCAACTCGCCGGCATCGGCACCAACCAGCGTGGACTCCGGACGCTCGGTCGCAGCCCCCAATGTTGCCTGCTCTGAAACATGTGTGGCCTTCAATAGCTGGCGGCCCATGCGTCCTGCAGCACCAGCAATCGCAATTCTCACCATTGCGTTTTCTCCCTTGGTTAACTTTCTAAATCAATACCCGACCAATGTAGCCTGTTGGGATAAATAAAAAAACCCCGGCCATTGCCGGGGTTGGAAATTCATTCTGCGAATCAGAGATTCTTCACCTGCAACTCACGCGGTACTTCGAAGAACATATTTTCCTCGCGGCCGGTCAACTCCTCGACTTCGGCACCGGTCAGTGACTGGATTCGCTCGATGATTTGGTTAACCAGCTCCTCGGGAGCCGATGCGCCGGCAGTCACGCCGATCTTGGCCTTGCCATCGAACCATGCAGCTTCCAGATCCTCCGGGGCATCGGTCAGGTAGCCCGGCGTACCCAGCTTGTTCGCCAGTTCACGCAGGCGGTTGGAGTTGGATGAGTTTTTCGAGCCGACCACTATCATCACATCGACCTCGGCGGCCATTTCGCGCACCGCATCCTGACGGTTCTGGGTGGCATAGCAGATATCATCCTTGCGCGGCCCCTGGATCTCAGGAAACACCTCGCGCAGCATGGTGATCACATCTGCCGTTTCGTCCACCGACAAGGTCGTCTGGCTGACATAGTGCAGGTTGGCCGGATCTTTCACTGGCAACGTGGCCACATCACTTGGCTTCTCGACCAAATACATGCCGCCCGCCTCGCTGGCATACTGCCCCATAGTGCCTTCCACCTCCGGGTGCCCGGCATGGCCAATCAGAACCACTTCCATATCACGGCGACTTGCACGGGCAACTTCCATATGCACCTTAGTCACCAGCGGACAGGTCGCGTCAAACACCGTCAGCTTACGGGCTTTGGCTTCACTACGTACAGTTTGAGATACCCCGTGGGCCGAAAAGATGACGATACTATCATCAGGCACTTCGCAAAGCTCTTCGACGAAGATCGCACCGCGCTGCTTCAGCCCCTCAACCACAAAACGGTTGTGAACCACTTCATGGCGAACATAAATCGGCGGCTGGTACAGCTCCAGCGCACGCTCAACAATACTGATCGCACGGTCGACACCGGCACAGAAACCACGCGGGTTAGCGAGTAAGATTTTCATTGCTACAGCTCTTAGTTTTCAATGGCAACGACTTCAACTTCAAAAGTCACACGCTGCCCGGCAAGGGGGTGATTAAAGTCTACCGTCACGGAGTCCCCCAGTACATCGGTAATGATCCCGGGAATATCCTGACCATCGGGTCCAGCAAAGGCAATAATGGTTCCGACTTCAGCGGGCACATCGGCACCGAACTTAGCCCGGTCTAGATGATGGATATTGTCAGGGTTAGGCAAACCAAAGGCATCCTCGGGAGCCAGCTCGAAAGCCGACTTCTGGCCACAGGACAAACCCAGCAGGCATTGTTCGAAATTAGCTGTCAGGCTACCGTCTCCCATCCGGAATTTTGCCGGCTTACCCGCGGTCTGGGTAGAATCAGCCACGGTGCCATCTTCCAGCTTAATGGCAAAATGCATGAGAACTTCACTGTTTTCCGTTATCACCGGCATGTAGGGATCCTTTTTATACTGGGTTTTGTTACTGCCATTTAACAACAAAGCGCCGCCCGTATCAACGGACAGCGCTTAGGGTTATCAGGTATGCGGTCTCGGCAATAGGCCGATCAATGCTTCACGGTTTGCTTGTCGCGATCGGACAAGAAGCCCTCAAGTATGATCAGTCCGGCACCGATACAAATCGCCATGTCGGCAATATTGAACGCCGGCCAATGGTTCTTTCCGATATAGAAATCAAGAAAGTCGACCACGAAGCCGTGGTACAGCCGGTCAAACAAGTTGCCCAGCGCACCGCCAATGATCAGCGCGTATGAAATATTGGCCAACTTGCTGGTCGCCGGCAGGCGGCGCATCCAGAAGGTCAGCAGACCACATACCCCGAGAGCAATCGCCGTAAACAGCCAACGCTGCCAACCGCCCGCATCACTCAAAAAGCTAAAGGCTGCCCCGTAATTGTGGACATACAGCAAATTGAAAAATGGCAGGATTTCGATTCGGTTTGGCCAACCGTATTCCATCGTATTCATAACCAGAAACTTACTGGCAATATCTACGATGAACACCAGTACCGCCAGCCAAAGCCAGCGGACTCCTGATTGTTTAAGCGGTAGCCCATTTTCAGGCGATAACTTACTCATTAGGCAAACTTACGCTCTTCACCTTCGCCGTCGATGTTGCTTGCACAACGGCCACAGATTTCTTCATGACCCGCAATCGTGCCAACATCGGCAACATGGTGCCAGCAACGGTCACACTTCTTGGCATCAGAGGCTTTAACTGCAACGTACAGACCTTCAACGTCAGTGCTGTGCGCACCTTCAGGCTGGGCTTCAGCAACAACCACTTCGGCTTTTGAGGTCAACAATACAAAGCGTAGCTCATCTTCCAGCATATTCAGCTTGGCAGCCAATGCTTCGTTGGCGTACAGCGTGATCTCTGCCTGTAGTGCACCACCGATGGTTTTCTCGTTACGCGCCGCTTCAAGCAACTTGTTAACGCCACCACGCACTTTCTGGATTTCAGCCCAGAATTCGTTGTTCAGTGCTTCACCTTCGGCCAGACCGAACAGGCCATCGAACCACTCGCCGGTAAATACGAACTTGTCGCGCTGACCTGGCATTTCGTTCCAGATTTCATCTGCAGTGAACGACATGATCGGCGCCATCCAGCGAACCAGTGCTTCTACGATGTAGTACAGAGCTGTCTGACAGCTGCGCTGAGCATGGCCGCCGCGCTTCGCTGTGTACTGACGGTCCTTGATCACGTCAAGGTAGAACGAGCCCATCTCAACTGAACAGAACTGCATCAGACGCTGGGTTACCGCGTGCAGGTTGTAGTCGTTGTAAGCTTGGATGATCTCTTCCTGCGCAGCCATTGCACGGCCAACCGCCCAGCGATCCAGTGCCACCATTTCTTCTGCCGGTACACAGTCAGTTTCTGGGTTGAAACCGCTGATGTTAGCCAGGAAGAAACGCGCTGTGTTACGGATACGACGGTATGCATCGGCAGAGCGCTTAAGGATTTCATCAGAAACCGCAACTTCACCGGTGTAGTCAGTCGATGCAACCCACAGGCGCAAGATGTCCGCACCCAGCTTGTTGGTTACGTCTTTCGGTGCCACTACGTTGCCGATAGATTTCGACATCTTGCGGCCCTGGCCGTCAACCACGAAGCCGTGAGTCAATACTTGCTTGTATGGAGCCACGCCCTTCATCGCAACCGATGAGATCAGCGATGACTGGAACCAACCGCGGTGCTGGTCAGAACCTTCTAGGTAAAGATCAGCGCTTGCGCCGTTGAACTCTTCGCGGCTATCAACCACAGAGAAGTGGGTCACGCCTGAATCGAACCATACGTCCAGTGTATCTAGCACTTTCTCGTAGTTCGCGGCATCGGCTTCGCCCATGATGTCGGCAATTTCCAGATCCCACCACGCCTGAATACCTTTTTCTTCAACCAGCTTGGCGACTTTCTCGATCAGCTCGGCTGAGTTAGGGTGCAGTTCCTGCGTCTCTTTGTGGACGAACAGGGCAATTGGCACACCCCAGGTACGCTGACGGGAGATACACCATTCTGGACGGCCTTCAACCATACCTTCGATACGGCTCTGGCCCCACTCAGGCATCCACTGAACGCCCTTGATTTCAGAAAGTGCCTTGGCACGCAGACCCGCCTGATCCATCGACACGAACCACTGAGGGGTCGCGCGGAAGATGATTGGCGTCTTGTGGCGCCAGCAGTGTGGGTAGCTGTGCTCGTAAGCGTGGTGGTGCAGCAGGGCACCGTGTTCTTTCAGTGTCTCGACTACCGCGTCGTTGGCTTTGAATACGTGCTGACCGGCAAATAGCTCCGTGTCAGGTAGGTATACGCCGTTAGAGCCGACTGGGTTAGCCACTTCTAGGTTGTATTTCTGACCAACCGCAAAGTCTTCCTGACCGTGGCCAGGTGCAGTGTGTACGACACCAGTACCCGAATCCGTCGTTACGTGATCGCCTAGGATCGCAGGAACGGTGAAATCGTAGAACGGGTGCTGGAATTGCATCAGTTCAAGATCGGCACCTTTGGCGAAGCCAAGGTTGTGGAAGTGCTCGATACCGGCACGGTCCATCACGTCTTTGGCCAGCTCAGCGGCAACGATGATACGCTCAGGCTGTTGTCCGTTTTCAGGAGAAGCTTCAACTTGGATAAGAACGTATTCTAGATCGTCACGCAGACATACCGCACGGTTGGCAGGCAGTGTCCAAGGCGTTGTGGTCCAGATAACGATAGACACGTCACCCTGGCCTTCGTGGCCTTCGGTCATGGCAAATTTAGCCAGCAATGCAGCTTCGTCAGCCGCCTTGAAGCGTACGTCGATAGACGGGGATACTTTGTCTTTGTATTCCACTTCTGCTTCAGCCAGTGCAGAACCACAGTCAGTACACCAGTGAACAGGCTTGAAGCCTTTTAGCAGGTGGCCCTGATCGGCGATCTTGCCCAGCGCGCGAATGATGTTGGCTTCGGTATCGAAGTCCATCGTGCGGTACGGCTTGTCCCACTCACCCAGTACACCCAGACGAATGAAGCTCTCTTTTTGGCCTTCAACTTGACCAGCAGCGTATTCACGGCACTTCTCGCGGAACTCAGCGGCTGTCACCTTGTGGCCTGGCTTGCCGACTTTCTTTTCCACCATCAGTTCGATTGGCAGACCGTGGCAGTCCCAACCTGGAACGTACGGGGCATCAAAACCAGACAGAGTCTTGGACTTAATAATAATGTCTTTAAGAATCTTGTTTAGCGCGTGACCAATGTGAATATCGCCGTTGGCGTATGGAGGGCCATCGTGTAGTACGAAGGATTTCTTACCCTTCTTGGCTTTACGGATCTCACCGTAAAGGTCTTCATCATACCAACGCTTAAGCATTGCAGGCTCACGCTGAGCTAGGTTGCCTCGCATCGGAAACCCTGTTTCAGGCAGGTTCAGGGTATCTTTGTAGTCGCTCATTGATTCTCGATTCCGTTACTTGGACGAAGTTGGACATTACTACGCTCAGACAGCCACACCCGGGCTGAATGGGCATCACGCTCAATTTGTGCTTTCAAGGCATCAAATGATTCAAACTTTACCTCGTCGCGCAGCTTGTGCCGCAGCACGACGTCAATCTGCGCTCCGTAAAGCGAAGACTGAAAATCAAATAGGTGCACCTCCAACTGACGGCGAACCCCATTGACCGTTGGCCGTCGGCCAACATTTGCCACACCGGGAAGCGGCGTGGCTGCGACACCGTAAACGTCGACGGCATAAACGCCGGACACCGGGGAGACCCGGCGCTTGAGCGGGACATTGGCGGTTGGAAAACCGATAGTCCGTCCCAATTTCCGCCCATGAGAGACGCGCCCACTGATACTGAATGGACGCCCTAGCATGGACTCAGCCAGCTCCAAATCATCGTTCGCCAAGGCTTGGCGGATGGCGGTACTGCTGACACGTTGCTCCGACACGCAGAAACTCTGCGTGCTGACGACAGTGAAGCCGTATTTCTTGCTGGCTGCTTGCAGGTATGCAAAATCTCCGCTGCGGCCTTTACCGAAGCGAAAATCGTCGCCAACAACCAGAAACTTAACACCCAATTGCTCAACCAACAAGCGGCGGACAAAATCTTCCGCTGATAAGTTAGCAAAACGGTGGTTAAAATTCACACAGAAAAAACGCTCCAGACCAACTTCCCGCAATTGCAGGTATTTGTCGCGGAAGCGGCTCAGGCGCGCCGGGGCATTATCCCCTGCAAACAGTTCCTGAGGCTGAGGCTCGAAGCTCATCACCGTCGACGGCAATCCCAGCGACTGCGCGGTGGCAATTACCTTGCGCAGCACGGCCTGGTGGCCTAGGTGAACCCCATCAAAATTCCCAATCGTCAGCACACAACCGTGATGCTTGGGTTGGATATTATGTATTCCTCGGATCAATTCCATGCGCCAAATTCATTTTCGCAATGTGAAAAACTGCCGGATTATATACTACTCTCCAGCCATCATACCAATTTCAATCATATTCAGGCTGTTTTTGCGGGTATTTTATCAGCGCGGGTCAACTGCCCGCGCCGTCCAAACCCCGAGTATCGCCCCGGGAGGATCAACCCGCCGCTCGCAGGTGGCGCGGACGAACGCCCAGCAGCAGCACCACGGCGACATAAGAAACGACGCCCACACCGATAAGAGCCGCCAGCCAACCAGCACGGTGAACCAACGACCAGTCGATCCACTGCGCCATTGCCGGCGACAGCCACAAAAGCATCCCGACCATCGCCGCGCCAGCAAACGCAAGACGCAAGACGAAAAAACCGGTTTCACGGCTGACTCGGTACACGTTGCCGCGGTGCAGGCCGCGGTATAGCAGACCGGCATTAACCAGCGCCGACAACGCCGTGGCCATCGCAAGACCCACATAACCGAAAAACGGGGCCAGCATGGCGTTAAATGCCATATTGCTGACCATCGCGATGATCCCGATCTTCACTGGGGTCTTGGTATCCTGACGGGCGTAGTAACCCGGTGCCAGTACCTTGATCAGCATGAAGTTGAGCAGGCCAGCTGACAACGCCCACAGCGACATCGATGCCTGATTGACATCATGGACGCCAAACTCGCCACGCATGAACAATACCATCAGCATCGGCTTGGCCAGCACGATCATCCCCAACATGGCCGGGATACCCAGCAGCAGCACCATACGCACGCCCCAGTCCATGGTCTGGGCAAATTGCTCCGCAGACTTGTCCACGTGCTTGCGCGACAGTGCAGGCAAGATCACGGTAGCAATGGCAATGCCGAACAGGCCGAGCGGGAACTCCAGCAGACGATCCGAGTAATAAAGCCAGCTGATCGAGCCGGTCATCAGGAAACTGGCAATAAAGGTATCAAGCAGCAGGTTGATCTGGCTCACCGAGACACCGAACAAAGCCGGCAGCATCAACTTGCGGATCTTCACCACGCCGGGATCGCTCCATCCCCACTGCGGCTTGACCAGCAGCCCCTCTTTATACAGAAACGGTATCTGGAACATAAATTGGATAAAGCCGCCAAGGAACACCCCGATAGCCAATCCTATTTCCGGCTGGGCCAAATGCGGGGAGACAAAGGCCGCACAGCCGATGATCGCCACATTGAGGAAAACCGGGGTAAACGAGGAGATCGCAAACTTACCCAAGGTATTGAGGATGGCCCCGGACAAAGCAACAAAAGTAATGAACCACAAATACGGGAAGGTAATCTTGAGCAACAGACTCGCCAGCTCGAATTTTTCCGCCGACGGCCCGTCATTGAGCCAGTCGAGGAACCAGCCAAAGCCGAACAATGCGGTAACTGCACCGGAACCCAGCACCCCGAACAGGGTCACCACGGTGACGATCACCCCAAGGGTACCCGAAGCTCTGGCAATCAGCTGGCGGGTCTTGTCCATATCGCCTGCAGCATGGTACTCGGTCAACACCGGGACAAATGCTTGAGAGAATGCCCCCTCGGCAAACAGACGGCGCAGAAAGTTTGGGATCTTGTTGGCGAAGAAGAAAACGTCGGCTGCTGCCCCCGCTCCCATCAGGTTTGCCACCACCACATCCCGCACCAAACCTAGCACCCGAGAGACCAATGTCATGGTGCTGACTATCAGTCCGGAACGCAATAGACGCTTGCTCACAAAAAAAACCTCATAAAGATGGTCTCAGAAGGTGACTTCTGAGTTCAAATGCTGGTAAAATCTGCCGCCATATTAACCGTGATAATCCGCCAGTGCCAATTCAATTGGTTAGGCGGTTATTTGCACAAATCATTTGACATTCTTCGGTCTAACAGGCATAGTCCTCGGCCTTAAATTGTCACCGTACCAAGTTTTGGAGTTATACCCTTGGCAAACATCAAATCTGCTAAGAAGCGCGCTATCACTTCAGAGAAACGTCGTAAGCACAATGCTAGCCGTCGCTCTATGATGCGTACTTTCTTCAAGAAAGTTATTGCTGCTATTGAAGCTGGCAACAAAGAAGCTGCTACTCAAGCTTTCGCTGAAATGCAACCTGTTATGGACCGCATGGCTTCTAAAGGCCTGGTTCACAAGAACAAAGCTGCACGTCACAAAGCTCGTCTAGCTGCTAAAATCAAAGCTCTTTAATTTGAGTTTTTGATTTATTAAAAAAAACCGGCGCCAGCCGGTTTTTTTATACCTGCAACAACAGGTTATACCAATCACAGTAAGTTATTGCTCAGCAGCTACGATTGCTATTCATCTATGCTAGGCGCTAGGCACCGCAATACATTTTATGCAGTAGCTGGATCATGGCTCGTACCTCGTCGCTCTTGAGCCGATAGTACACCGTCTGTGCTTCCTTACGGGTATCCACTAGCCCGTCACGCCGCAACCAAGCAAGGTGCTGCGACAATGCCGACTGACTCAGGCCCAGCCGCTCGCTCATCATCCCGACCGACATTTCCTGCTCAAGCAGGTAGCACAGAATATACAGGCGCCGCTCGTTTGCCATCGCTTTGAGCAGGGCGACCGCCTTCGGTGCATTCTGCTCCATCTGCTGTAATTCCATACCGAACCACCCGTTAAATTAAGTTAATGCTAATGTACTTAAATCAGGCGGCCTTTTCTAGCCATAACCGGTTAGAATTAAAGCAAACAAACAAATCGGCGCAACATTATTTAAACAACTTCCTAAAATCTGCCTCGCAAATCCGCTTAACGGCCGGATGCATTATCATCCGCTCGGCAAAAATCACGTAGTATTCTTCGCGAATCTCCCGTACCCGTTTGACCTCTCGGATATTGTGTTTGCTGTCTTCCAACTCGGCGGCATAAATCGACGGAGCCACGAACATTGACTTCTGGTACAAGCCAAATGCCTTCATCAAGGCGGCGTCATCGAACTCTCCGAGAATATTCGGAGTGATACCCAGCCTGTCAAACCAGTGGTGAAGTTTACGCCCCATCGCCGTGCGCCTCCCCGGGATCAACAGCTTGTAGTCTTCGATACAGGCAGGAAACGACAGGGGCTTAATGGGATCCGAGCAGAAAAAGCTCATACTCGACTCGCCCAGTTTCTTGCTGTACAGACCTGGGCTCTGGGCGGAATCAACCGGGCAATCAGACAAAATCATATCCAGCTTGTGCTGGGACAGCTGCTCCAGCAGCATCTCATGCGTTGATTCGTAGCAACGCAGGTGAATACGCTCGTCTTCCGGCAGCGCCTCCATCAACACCTTGCTGACCAGGCGCTTGGACAATGCATCTGCCACCCCGACCTCGAGCAGCAAGTTCTCTCGCTGGGTGTAGTTGACGATATCGAGCATCTCGTAGCTCAGGTCGAACATCTTATCGGCATACTTAAATACCAGCTGCCCGAGCTCAGTCGGTTCGATGTTACGGCCGACCCGTTTGGTCAGCTTACCCTTAAGGCGCTCTTCCAGTGCGCGGATCTGGCCGGTGACCGTTTGGGGTGCCAAAAACAAAGCATCCGCCGCCTTGGTCACCGAGCCCTGCTTGCATACCATCCAAAAGTAATACAAGTGGTTGTAATTAAGGTGAGACATGATTAGCTGCCATCATAGAACGGCGGGCATTCATCACCCGCCAAAAAAAACAAAACCCAGATGTCAGCTTACGCTGAGCATCTGGGCGCTTCAACTAGAATCCACTAACTGTTCATGGCTGATTACACAAACAGCAGGATCACTTCGTCATTGGGTCAATTGTCTTATCAAACGCAGCGGTTTTACGAGTACGCTCTCCAACCCTTTGCTCTAGAGCACGAGAGCGGAACTTACTCTCCGTCTCAGCCATGACAGTATCCTGTTGTGCCTTTCCATGGTTCAAGCCCGCAAGGTACGCTTGGCAGACATCCGTGTCGCTGTTCTGTGAACAGCTGTCATAATTCGGGGTACCTGCCAGTGCAGCGCCCGATACTAAAGTAGCAGCAAATAGTAGAGCGTATTTCATGTTATACCTCCGTTTTTGGCAGAGAACGACTCAGCATCGCGTAACCAAGCAGCGCAGAAATTGTCGAGCCTAGCAAAATCCCCAGACGAGAATAGGTGCTAAAGTCCTCTGGTGCGCCGACAAAGGCCAGCGACGAGATAAAGATCGACATAGTAAAGCCAATACCACACAGAACAGACACCGCGAAGATGTGCTTAAAGCCGATACCTTCAGGCATCTTGGCCAAGCCCGTCTTCACTGCCAGATAGCTGGCCGTGAAAATACCCAGTGGTTTACCAACCAGCAGACCGAAGGCAATACCCAGCGGCAGCATGGCGGTCAGACCGGCCAGCGATACACCCGCCAGTGAGATACCCGCATTGGCAAACGCGAACAATGGCAGAATCAAGTATGCGACATAAGGGTGCAGTGCGTGCTCCAAATGCTTAAGCGGCGAATGGTCGTCGGAACGCCCATCTTTGCCCGTCAGCGGAATCGCAAAGCCCAGTACCACGCCAGCCAGCGTCGCATGAACACCTGACTTGAGCACGCTGACCCACAGCACTGCGCCCACCAGCAGGTACCATGACAGCTTAGTGACATTCTTGGCATTCATGACAAACAGCGCCGCTGTCGAGGCAAACGCCACGGCCAGTGCCAACGTTGACAGATCACTGCTGTAGAACAAGGCGATAATCACGATTACACCAAGGTCATCGATGATCGCCAGCGCCAATAGGAATACCTTCAAGCTAACCGGTACACGGTTGCCAAGTAGCGCCATAATCCCGAGCGCAAACGCAATATCCGTGGCAGCGGGGATCGCCCAGCCTTTGATTGCCATCGGATCGGCAAAGTTAAATGCGGCATACACCAGGGCCGGTGCAATCATGCCACCTACCGCAGCAATAGCCGGGAAGATCGCCTTCTCTTTGGTATTGAGTGCACCTTCAATCAACTCGCGCTTTACTTCAAGACCGATCAACAAGAAGAAGATCGCCATCAGACCGTCGTTGATCCAGTGAGAAATCGACAGTCCCGCTACTTTCATGTGCAGCGTATCGTTGTACATATCAGCAAGGGGCGAGTTGGCCGTCATCATGGCAACCGCCGCCGCAATAATCAGGAGAATCCCGCCTGCGGACTCCAATTTCAAAAACTTACGAATAGCATCGGTCATCGACCGGATCTCCTTTGCATGAAACAAATATCACACCCAAAAATGTAAATTTAGTTTATCCGTCACAGCGACAAAGTGTTAAATCGTTTGTTCGGAATAAACACCTCGAAATTTCCGAGCATTTGGCCTTTATAGTGAGCAATATACGCAGTGTTAGTTTTTAGCGTTAAATAAGCGCCATATTCACTAACAAATTCGCCCTCCCTCAGCATAAAAAAAACAAAAACACCTTAAATAGCAGCGAAAAATCTCATTTATTCCGCCAATCGACCACATAAGATAAAAGCAATTAAAATCAAGAGCTTAATCACAAAGCAAAGATATCATTACACTTCATAATTTCAAAGTTGTTCATTTAGTGAGCGCAAAATCACTTTGTGACAGCAAGTGTCATATTTCTGAAATATTCGATCTCTACCATCGCCACCAGATTTCAAACACATGAAACCCAAACGACATATTCCTGTCACGGAGAAATGATTATGACTATCCAAGCCACTACTGCTGAACAACCAGTTAGCAGCTCTATGCGCTTGGTCCGCTGGGCAAACCTGGCGTTCATGCTGTATGTTCTACTTGTTGCCGTATCTGTTGTAAGCGGCGGCTTCAAACTTGCTGTTGGTGAACAAGCTAAAACGCTA
The DNA here is from genome assembly GCF_001029445.1 of Photobacterium aquae. GTDB lineage: Bacteria > Pseudomonadota > Gammaproteobacteria > Enterobacterales > Vibrionaceae > Photobacterium > Photobacterium aquae. Next base: position 92,757 of record NZ_LDOT01000022.1, on the reverse strand, counting down.
TTTGAATTTGCTTCGCACCCAATTGCTGGCCTGATGATCGGTCTGGTAGCGACATCGCTAATCCAGTCATCAAGTACAGTAACCTCTATCATCGTAGGTCTAGTTGCTGGCGGTCTGCCAGTTGAAACCGCTATTCCAATGGTAATGGGTGCTAACATCGGTACAACCCTGACAAACACGCTAGTTAGCCTAGGTCATGCTCGTTGTAATGAAGAATTCCGCCGTGCGTTCGCCAGTGCGACCGTTCACGATTTCTTCAACCTACTGGCTGTTGCTATCTTCCTGCCGCTGGAAATGATGTTTGGTCTACTAGACAAAATCTCTGCATGGTTGGTGTCGCCGCTAATGCACACTGGCGACCTAAGCATGAAAGGCATGGATTTCATGAAAGCCCTGACTTCGCCTGGCGTTAACCTTATCAAGGCTCCGCTGGCAGACATGGGTACCATGGGTGGCGCATTGATGATCGCTATCGGTATCGGCCTGATTTTCGTGTCAATCACTGCAATGGGCAAACTGATGCGTGGCCTGATGGTTGGCCGTGCTCGTGAAATCCTGCAAAACGCTATCGGCCGCGGCCCAATGCACGGTATTGCGTCAGGTACTCTGGTAACTATCTTGGTTCAGTCTTCTTCTACGACAACCAGCCTGATGGTTCCGCTAGTTGGTACTGGTGTTCTGAAAGTACGTGATGTTTACCCGTTCACTCTGGGCGCTAATATCGGTACCTGTATCACAGCCCTGCTGGCTGCAACAGCGGTAACCGGTGAGTTCGCGGTATTCGCCCTGCAGATTGCACTGGTACACCTTGCGTTCAACGTCCTGGCTACACTGCTTATCTTCGGTACGCCGTTCCTACGTGAACTGCCTCTGAAGGGTGCATTCTTCCTAGGTGACCTAGGTACAAAGAGCAAGACTGCCGTTGGTGCTTACATTGCCCTAGTATTCCTGGTTATTCCTGGCTCTATCTTGGCACTGACAGCCTAACCGCTGATTCAAGCCACAAAAAAACCCCGCCATGCGGGGTTTTTTTATGCCTCTACCACACCCAAAAGTGTGTCAAGGGCAACGATACGTTACCCCCGTTAACATTTTTATACAGAAAAAGGATACTTGATTGGGTCGTGGTGCTGGTAACCCACCACCTCAAAGTCATCCATTGTGACCCATGTCTCAAGATCTTCCAGCGACTTGATGTCAGGGTTAATCTTCAACTGCGGCGACGGGAACGGCTCGCGCTTGAGCTGGACATCACGCATCAGTGCCAGCTGATCTTCATAGATATGGGCGTTGACGATTTTATGGTGGGCCTGGCCCGCCTTGTGGCCGGTGATCTGCGCGACCAATGCCAATAACGTGAACACTTGAATTTGATTGAAATTAAGCCCCAGCGGCACATCGCACGAACGCTGGTAGCTGGTTAGGTGCAAGGTATCGCCCAACAGGGAAAACGTGTGGGTGTGCATACAAGGTCGCAGGCAGCCCATATCGAACTCGCCCGGGTTGTAGAATGTCAGGATCTCACCGCGATCATCAATCCCCCGGCTTAGGTCATCAACAATCTTGCGCAGCTGATCGATCGTCGTACCGTCAGGCTTTTTCCAGCCACGGCCCTGTACGCCGTATACTCGGCCCATGTCATCCTCACCCTTGCGGTGCGGGTTGGCTAGCCAAGCAGCGTTGTCGTTGGCATTCATATCCCAGGTCTTGGTGCCCAGTGCGCGAAAATCGGCGGCATTGTCATAGCCGCGGATGTAGCCCAGTAGCTCGGCAATGGCTGCTTTCCAAAAGCTCTTGCGGGTAGTGATCAGCGGAAACTGGTTGTTGGCCACGTCATAGTTCAAGTCAGCGTTGATAACGGTCAGGCAACGCTTGCCAGTCCGCTCGTTCTCAACCCATACCCCTTCGTCGACAATGCGCTGGCATAGCGCTAGATACTGTTTCATGTCCTGCTGACCTTCATACTGCTAAATTACAATTGTGGCTGATTCTACCGAATAAACCGCCCAAAACAAAAAAAGCAGCCGGATGGCTGCTTTTTCAGTCTAGATATTTCTACAAACTTACGCCGTCTTGCCCTTAGGCTGGCACTTGTAAGCCCACAGCATAATCAGGGCACCGGCAATCACCATCGGTAATGACAGGATCTGACCCATGCTGATCCAGCCGCCGAACAGGCCAAGCTGGGCATCCGGCTGGCGGAAGTACTCGACAATAAAGCGGAAGCTGCCGTAACCAAACAGGAACAAGCCAGACACCGCACCGGCAGGGCGAGGCTTGCGGATGAATATGTTGAGGATGATCAGCAGGACAACGCCTTCAAGGAAGAACTCATACAGCTGTGACGGATGGCGTGGCAACGGGCCACCTGTCGGGAAGACCATCGCCCACGGCACATCGGTCACGCGTCCCCACAGCTCGCCGTTGATGAAGTTGCCAAGACGGCCAACGCCCAACCCAAACGGCACCAAAGGGGCGATGAAATCCGCCACATTGAAGAAAGTGCGGTTGTTTTTGTAGGCATACCAGATCATTGCGGTGATCACACCCAGCAGGCCGCCGTGGAACGACATCCCGCCAGTCCATACCTGGAACAAGTAGAGCGGGTTATCCAGGAACAATTGGAAGTTGTAGAACAGCACATAGCCAATACGGCCGCCGACGACCACCCCGAGGAAACCGGCAAACAGCAGATCGCTGACCTGATCGCGGGTCCAGCCACTGCCCGGCTTGTCGGCACGGCGGTTGGCCAGCCACATGGCGAACACAAAACCGAGCAGGTACATCATACCGTACCAGCGGATTGACAGCGGACCGATCTCAAAAATCACCGGATCGATATTCGGAAACGTCAAAAAACCTTGGCTCATTAAATTATATCTCTACCTTTTCGGAAGGTTACGGGCTTACCCCATGAACATCTTCACGCAGACAAACAGCAAGAATACTGCAAAAATTTTCTTCAGTACCAGCGTTGGCAGCTGGCTGACCCATGCTGCACCAAACCGGGTGGCATACATTGAGGTGGATATCACCCCGAGCCAGGCCGGCAAGTATACATAGCCAAGGCTCAGACGAGGTAAATTTTCCTCCCCGACCCCGGCGGCAATGAACCCCGTCATCCCGGCAACGGCTATCAGTGCCCCAGCCATGGACGCGCAGCCTATGGCACGGCGCATCTCAACCCCGTGCCAGCTCAAATATGGCACAGTTAACGAGCCTCCACCAATTCCGGCCAAGCTCGATACCATGCCGATCATGCTACCGGCGCCGAAAACTCGGCTGCTTCCCGGCAACGGGCGATTACTGGTGACACGCATCGACAGCATCATCTGCAGCGCCAACACCAACACGATGACGGCAAAAATACGTGGCAGGACATGGCTGGGCACCAGCTCGGCCACTACGCTGCCACCCAGACCGCCAACCACGACACCGGGCGCAAGCGCCCTGACTACGCCCAGATCGACATTACCCAACCGGTAATGGTTTCTGGCCGATGCCCCGGAAGTCAGCACGATACTGGCCAGCGAGGTCGCCAACGCGATGTGCATCGCCATATCACCATGAATACCGGCATGGGGCAAGAGCCAGACCAATGCAGGCACCACCAGAAGCCCACCGCCGATCCCCAACAGCCCGGCCAGAATGCCAACACAGCCGCCAAGCACCAAACACACGCCAAAGACCCATAGTTCTGGGCTATAGCTGACAACCAACAGCCAGAAGGCCGATAGCGCATCACTCATCGAGATTATTTCCCTGCACGGATAAAGCCACCTAAACCGTGGCTGTCAACAAAGGCCGTTGCCTTGGCCCGGATTTCATCGGCAAACGTCGCAGTGAGGGCATAATCCACCAGCTGCTCCATTTCCTCAATGGAGACATGCCTAAGCATATATTTAATTTTGGCCACGTTACGGGTATTCATACTGAGCGAGCGGTACCCCATCCCGACCAGCAGCAAAGCCCCGACCGGATCACCGGCCAACTCACCGCACAAGCTAACCGGCAAACCGATATGCTTGCTGGTGTCGACAATATACTTGAGGGCGTGGATCACCGCAGGGTGCAACGCATCGTAGACACCGGCCACCCGAGAATTGTTCCGGTCTACAGCCAATAAATACTGAGTTAAATCATTGCTGCCGACCGAAATGAAATCGACCCGCGACGTCAAGCCCGATAGCTGGTAAAGCATCGAGGGCACTTCGATCATGATCCCGACCCGCGGCCTGCGCAGAGTCAGCCCCTGCGCCTCGGCCGCCTTGGCCACTTCGATGTAGGCCCGCTCGATAAGTGCTAGTGATTCATCAAGCTCGGCAATGCCGGAAATCATCGGCAACAGGATATCCATATTGTCGATGCCGATGCTGGCCCGAAGCATCGCCCGGACCTGGATCAGAAATATCTCAGGGTGATCAAGGGTGAAACGGATCCCCCGCCAGCCGAGGAACGGGTTATCCTCCTCGATGGTCAGATAGGGCAGCGGCTTGTCACCACCGATATCGAGCGTGCGCATCACCACCGGCTTGCCCTGATAGGTATCTAAAATCGCGCGGTACTGCTGGGTCTGCTCTTCTTCAGAGGGGAAGCTACGCTGCAACAAGAAGGGCACTTCGGTACGGTACAGGCCCACCCCGTCCACGCCACGGTTAACCGCAATACTGGTGTCGGCACTGAGCCCGGCATTGAGGAAGATATGCACCCGCTCGCCATTTCGGGTCACGGCACATTTCTCAACGTCTTCCTCGACGACCTTGGCCAGCTCCAGCTCTTCGCGCACCAAGCGCTTGTATTCCGCCATAACATGACGGGGCGGGTTGACCAACAGTTCGCCGCGGTAGCCGTCCACCACGACCTTGCAGTCATGGATCTTATCGGGAACGAAATCGACCCCCATAATCGCCGGGATCCCAAGTGCCCGAGACAAAATCGCAGCATGGGAGTTCGCCGCCCCTTCCTGAGATACCACGGCGGCCAGTTTCTCCCGGGGGATACTGGCCAGAATCCCAGCGGTGAGCTCGCGGGTCAGCAAGACAACCGGTTCATCCCATTGATGCTCGTCGACCGTTTCATTATTGAGGAAGAACAATAAGCGCTGGCCCAGCTCACGAATATCCTGAGCGCGCTCTTTGAGGTAATCGTCCTTCATATTGGCAAACTGTGCCGAGTAGGTTTCAACAACCTGCCTAACGGCCCATTCCGCCTGTGCGCCCGCCGAAACCTTGCCAAACAAGTCCTTGCGCAACATGGGATCATTGAGCAGGTGACTGAATAAGTCAAAAATAGCGAGCGTTTCCTTATGCAGCTCACTGTCGAATCGCTTGCGCAGACGACGGAACTCGGCACTGGCCATTTCAATGGCAATACTGAGCCGCTCCTGCTCCGCCTCGCGATCGATACACGATGCCGGACACACTAGCTCCAGCCGCGGCTGATTGTCATCCCACCATGCCGTTGCAACCGCAACACCACTGGAGGCGGCCGAACCGACCAGACGCAACCCGCGATGCTGATCAGGCCACATCCCCTGCGCTTTGGCATGAGCCAGTAATACTGCCAGCTGGGCTGCCAGCGTCACCATAAAGGATTCTTCGCTCTCGTCGAACTCGCGCTGCTCGCGCTGCTGGATCACCAATACCCCCAGCACCTGTCGCTGATGAATGATCGGGGTACCGAAGAAAGAGCGGAAAGACTCCTCCCCAATGCCGGGAAGGAGCTTGAAATGAGGGTGCTGACGGGCGTCAGCGACGTTGATGGGCTCGGCCTTGGCAGCCACCTGCCCGACCAGCCCTTCGCCAAAGGCAAGACCGACATGACGATGGGGCTTTCTGAGCCCCTTCGTCGCCATCAGGGTATAACGCTGACGCTGGTAATCTGCGATATAGACCGAACAACACTCCGTTTTCATGGCATGGCAAGTGCTGACCACCAACTGTTCCAGTGCATCAAGCAGGCTCGGCGCACTGGCCACCTTCTCAACGATTTCTCTTAGCTGCGTCAGCATCTTTTGCCTAACTCCACATCAAACTGGGTTAACTGCGTTTGCCCCGGCGCTGCTTTCTACGTTCTTTGCGCTCCTTGAAGGGCATTGCCATCGCTGCGAATTCTTTCAATGCTCGGCGGTAAACATCCCGCTTGAACGATACAACCTGTCGAACCGGATACCAATAACTGACCCAGCGCCAGCCATCGAACTCCGGAATCGAACCACGCTGCATATTTACCTTGGATTCATCGCATTCCAAACTCAGCAAAAACCATTTTTGCTTTTGACCAATACAAACAGGCTTTGAATCCCAGCGCACCAGACGCTTAGGAAGCTTATAACGAAGCCAGTGCCGGCTTGATGCCAGAATCCGCACGTCTTTCTTCGTTAATCCCACTTCCTCATACAGTTCCCGGTACATGGCCTGCTCAGGGGTTTCCCCTTCGTCAATACCACCTTGTGGAAACTGCCAGGAATGCTGTCCGTACCGCCGAGCCCAGAATACTTGACCATGGCTATTGCAGATCACTATCCCCACATTCGGGCGGTATCCATCGCCATCAATCACTGGACGACCTCAATATAAATCTCTATTAATAGTGATTTTTTCACAGTCGCCGCAACGGGTAAACTAACAATCGAATTTATCCCCCTATTTTCCTACCAAAGCCTCAGTTTTTGGATAACTTTTATCTGCTGGTTATTTTATAAACAACCCAATGAGACCTAGACCACATTTATACACGATTTCTGTGGATAGAATTGTGAAGAAGCGGTAAATCCAAGGATCTTTGGAATGTGATTATTATATAAAACAACAATAAAAGCATTCAAAAACAAAAACAAAACACCATCAAATCAACAACTTGAACGAGAGATCCTTTCGGAAACAAAATACCAACAGATACCAGTTTGTATGCAAAATCCAGATCGGTTAAAGATCGACCAGATTAGGTTTTATCCACATAAAATCATCAACACCGGATAAATAAACCGCAGCACAGCGTTCAAAATTGCAACCAACCCCTGTTTAAATCCACAGTTAATGGCAGGAATTAAAAAATATCATGTCTTACTGTGGATAAGTTGATTTCCAACGCCGTGATAAGATCCTCGGGCAGGATCGTCTCCTGCCATCACTGCACTACGCCCCATTTGTCCTCGGTTTTCCCCCTGCGCCTATGCTAGGATCATCACCTCGACAACAATAGGTACCACGATATGCAACCCTCCCCCCCGACCTCTGAACACGCACTCCTCGAGCGGGCATGTAACCTGGCCGGGCAGACTCTCGGCGAACTGGCTGTACAGGCAGGCATTTCCGTCCCGATGGATCTACGCCGCGACAAGGGATGGGTTGGCCAATTGCTGGAATGGCACCTCGGCGCCTCAGCAGGTAGCAAACCGGTACCCGATTTTGACAACCTCGGGATTGAGCTGAAAACCATCCCGATTGGCTACAACGGCAAACCTCTCGAGACGACCTTTGTCTGTGTGGCCCCCCTTATCGGGTTGCATGGGCTGAGCTGGGAAAAAAGCCACATCCGCCACAAACTCGCCAGAGTTCTGTGGGTTCCTGTGGAGGGTGAGCGGGATATCCCGCTGCCAGATCGCCACGTTGGCTCCCCGCTATTATGGAGCCCGTCAGAAGAAGAAGAGCAGCAGCTCCGCCGGGACTGGGAAGAGTTGATGGACATGATTGTCCTCGGCCAGGTCGAACAAATTACGGCCCGTCACGGCGAGGTTCTGCAGTTACGTCCGAAGGCGGCAAACAGCCGAGCCCTGACCGAAGCGTACGGTGCCAACGGCCAACCCATCAAGACCTTGCCTCGGGGCTTTTACCTCAAGACCCATTTCACTGCCGCCTTGCTAGAGCGTTACTTTATTCTCTAACGCCCCTCTACAGGTGCACGGTCATATCCTGCTGACAACGGGACTCCAACCCGGCCGGTCCGAATTCATCGTAAGGATCGGTCATTCGCAGCGTCACCGAGGTTATCCCGAGCGGCCTGAGCAGCTCGCCGGCTTGCTCGATCGTCTGGAAAGTCATCATCTCACCCTGCTCGGTTTTCAATGGCTCGAGATGGTGCTTGTACTCCACTTCCATAAGGTAGTCACCGCACCCTGCGTAGCTCGTGAGGATACAGTGCGGCAATTCGCCACGGCTGGACTGAGTCCAGTGTTTGAGTTGAGACAGCTTCATCATGCCTCCTGCTGTTGGATGCCCGGCTCACCATCTCATAACTATTGTCGATAAGTCGTTATTGGGCAACTAGCCTCCCGCTCAGGCAAATACATTGTCGCCGAAACGCGCATCTTGAGGTAACTTGGGGATAAGGTAGCTTAGGAATAAGGTAGCTTAGGTATACAACAACACGCTCCAAGGAGGGCTGATGAAATACCACAAAATCCCCAATTCGACCCTCGAGGTTAGCAAAATCTGCCTCGGTACCATGACGTTTGGCGAGCAGAATAACGAGAAGGAAGCCCACAGCCAGCTTGATTTTGCCATTGAGCACGGCATCAACTTCATCGATACCGCCGAAATGTACCCGGTTCCCCCGAAATATGACAGCCAAGGCCTCACCGAGCGCTACATTGGCAACTGGCTGAAAAAAACCGGCCTTCGGGACAAGATCGTTCTGGCCACCAAAGTCGCCGGCCCGCGCAATGTTCCCTATATCAGGGACAATATGGCTCTTGACTGGCGCAATATCCACGATGCCGTCGATGCCAGCCTAGAACGCCTGCAAACGGACTATATCGACCTGTACCAAATCCATTGGCCGCAGCGGGAAACCAACTGCTTCGGCCAGCTCAATTACCCCTATAAAGACGACAACAGCGGCGTGACAATCAGCGATAGCCTCGAGGCCCTGGCCGAGCTTGTCCGCGCTGGCAAGATCCGCTACGTAGGCCTATCCAACGAGACGCCATGGGGGGTGATGTCGTTTCTACGCCTTGCCGAAAAACATAACCTACCGCGTGTGGTCACCATCCAGAACCCCTACAATCTGCTCAACCGCAGCTTCGAAGTTGGCCTGTCGGAAATCAGCCACTACGAGGGCGTCGAACTGCTAGCCTACTCTCCGCTGGCATTCGGCACCCTAAGCGGAAAATACCTTGGCGGTGCCCGCCCAGACGGAGCGCGTTGCACCTTGTTCGAACGCTTCTCGCGATACTTCACCCCGCAAGGCATTGCGGCCACCGAAGCCTATATTGAGGTTGCCCGCAAACACGGCCTTGACCCGGCCCAAATGGCACTGGCCTTTGTCAACCAACGCCCGTTCGTCGCCAGCAATATCATCGGTGCCACCAACCTGTCGCAGCTTGATGCCAATATCGCCAGTATCGACCTGCACCTGAACGAGGAAGTTCTGGCTGATCTACAGGCCGTCGGTGTGCAATTCTCCAACCCTTGTCCATAATGGACTAACCACAACACCTTGTTGATCCAAACAAAAAAAGCCCCCGTGGGAACGGGGGCCAAAAACATTAGCTCAACCAACTCAGGCAATCCCCTTTGTTGATACCTTACCACTTTATCGAATATGCCCTACCTCAGACCAGTGTGGAATCGTCGCAAAGCATTGGTAAGTGTTACAAGGAATTACCCGGCGTCTGGCCCTGCCAACCGAAATTGGCAGGGCTGGCATTACGTTATCGATCGCAGCCGGGATCGCTGTCTCAAGTGCTGCACCTGACGGCCGGCCGGAGTTTGCAGCAGATGATTGGCAATACGCTCATCGGCATCGATCCCTACGTCCCGCATAATGTGGGCGGACAGGTGAGGCAGTTGAACGCGGACACGACGATGGATATGCCGCCATTGGGCATCCTCACGCTGAAGGTCCAGTTGAACGAAAAAAACCGCAAGACGTAAATAGACTGACTGGCGCATAGTTATGCTCTCCATAAATTAAAAGGTTAAATTTACGGGACGCGAATGCTGCCGATTCAGGCTGACTACATAAGTAAAGACTTAACTTGCCGCGACAATGATCCGCGGCCCATTTACACAGCGGATGCTGTTAGTGGTTAGGGGTTTGACACCCATCACCGAACGAACTGGTACGCTGGATGGTTAGTTCTCGCATAGTAAGCTCCTCCGGTAATAAGTTATATTGATGTGAAATATATGGCTATTCTATCGGGCTAGGACAACAATTCAAGCCATTAGTTGCATAATATGCAATAACGCGATTTTATGCTTTGGCACCGCACGCTGCGGCTATTGCCCCATGATTATTATCTGCACTCTGGCTCGTATCGCCCCACGTCAGCCCTGACGGAAATTGCGCGGCGGCGGCACCAGATCATGCTTATTGAGCAAGCGGTACATGGTGGCGCGCGATACTCCCAGCTCCCGGGCGGCCGCAGAAATCTGCCCCTTGTTGTTTTCGAGCACGGCCAGCAGTGCTCCTCGCTCTGAATCCTCCCTGATTTGCTTTAGGCTCTGGCGATCATCGACCAATCGGGGCAGGTCAAAATGTTCTGCATCGAGTTCCTTGCCATCCACCAGCAATATTGCCCGCTTAAGCTGGCTGATCAACTCACGAATATTACCCGGCCAGCTGTAGCCAGAGAGCATTCGCTTGGCCCCCGCCGACAACTGCTTGGCGGGGCTGTTGTACTGGCGAGCAAGTTTCAGCAGCAGGTATTCCGCCAGCAGGACAATATCCTCGTCGCGCTCGCGCAGCGCCGGTACTTGAAGGTTCAATATATTAAGCTGAAAATACAGATCATCATGGATAAGCGCTCCCTCAAGCAACTCTTCGGCACTGTAGCGGGTCGCGGCAATCACCCTAATATCCGACTTTGGCTGACTGCTGTCGGCATGAATAAACCTCTCTTCCTTGAGCCATTTCACCAACTCCAGCTGACGCTCCGGCGCTAATGCCGTTACCTCATCAAGGTATACCACTCCCCCCTGAGCGGCCTCGATACAGCTCCGGGCCGGACTATCAGCCCTATCAGCCACGAGCCACTCTTCCGTCAGCGCCTCGCAACCTACTGCGACAAAGGCTCCTTTGGCCCGGGTCGATGCTTGATGAACCGCCCTGGCAACCAATTCCTTGCCGGTACCAATCTCACCGTGGATCAACACCGGCATGTCCGTCATCGCAATACGTTTTACCTGATGGCGCAAACGATTCATGGCAGGACTGCCACCTTGTAACCCCTGCTGACCGAATTGGCCTAGCTGAGGCCAAACCTGACGTTCAAGCTGCAGCATCCCCAGTTGGTGGCCAATGGTTTTAAGAAGTTGGTTTTCAGGTACAGGTGAAGTGAAGTAATCAATACAGAAGCTAACGATAAACTGGCAAACGGCCTCCCGCTTGAGCTGATCTTCCCGGACCAAAGCCAGCCAGCGTACCTGCTTGTTACGGTGGGTGATCCCCGCGACAGCCTGCAAGCTAAAATTATCCCGGGTCAGGTCAACAACGCCAATACACGGACCGACATCGAGCAGCAAGGTTTCAGCTGCCCTCAAATCATAGCAACGGTGGCATAGCCAGCCAGCCTTCTCAAGAACGGCAAGCCAAGGCGTATCATTGCCCCCAAGCACCACCAAGGTTCCCAATACCGGTATTTTCTGCTTATTCATTCCCAAACCCTTCCCTGCTGGCAGCTTCCTATCGTCCAACCAGGCAATAAATCAATCCTTTATACCCACGTTGCCTCTAGAGGCTCGTTGCCGCAAAAATGTGTACCGCTTCTACCTGGCATCTTTCCAGATTTCATCACTGGTACACATAATCGCTCCGTGTCATAACACGACACAAAGGAGAGGCTGACACAACTCACACGAAGCCTTGCGGCCTGTGACAACTTAGGTATATGACAAAGCCTAAATTCATCTTGCCGGATCATAATTTGCCTCAACCGATAAATGCAACTCGTTTACTATTAAAATTATAGCTTACAGGCTTGCCTCCCAAAAATTTTGGCCAAAAAACATAAAAAGCGCCCGTTGGCACTATTTTTCGTTTCAATCTCTGTGAACTTCCTCACTCTATTTTCAGGTAAAAGTGATTGGCGACAACGATATTTGAGGCAAAAAAAAACCACTCCGAAGAGTGGTTTTTCCATCACAACATCAATTAAGCGTTGTTCTGCGGGCGCATTGCCGGGAACAAAATCACATCACGGATAGTGTGCGAGTTTGTAAACAGCATTGCCAGACGGTCGATACCGATACCCTGGCCAGCTGTTGGCGGCAGGCCGTGCTCAAGAGCGGTGATGTAGTCGCCATCGTAGTACATCGCTTCATCATCGCCAGCATCTTTCGCGTTCACCTGTGCCTTGAAGCGCTGGTCCTGATCCTGCGCGTCGTTAAGCTCAGAGAAGCCGTTTGCCACTTCGCGGCCACCGATGAAGAATTCAAAACGATCGGTGATGAACGGGTTATCATCGTTACGACGTGCCAGCGGAGAGATGTCTGCTGGGTATTCTGTAATGAACGTTGGCTGCATTAGCTGAGGCTCAGCAGTTTCACCGAAGATCTCTTCCAGAAGCTGGCCACATGTCCAGAACTTCTCTACGTAGATGTCCAGGCTGCGTGCAATGTTTGCCATGTGCTCGCGATCTGCCACCAACTCGTAAGTCAGTGCCTGGATGTCTGCGTGATCTGGGTTGTAGTGCTTGATCGCGTCTAGCATGCTCATACGCGCATACTTGCCACCGAATTCAACCGTGTGCTCACCGTAAGGCATAGAAGTGCTGCCCAGTACCTCTAGGGCAACTGCGCTCAGCATGTCTTCAGTCAGATCCATCAGGTCGTTGTAATCCGCGTACGCCATGTAGAATTCAATCATGGTGAATTCTGGGTTGTGACGTGGAGACAGACCTTCGTTACGGAAGTTACGGTTGATTTCGAATACACGCTCGAAGCCACCAACAACCAGACGCTTCAGGTATAGCTCAGGCGCGATACGCAAGAACATTTCCTGATCCAACGCGTTGTGGTGAGTGATAAACGGACGTGCAGACGCACCACCCGGGATCACCTGCATCATTGGCGTTTCCACTTCCATGAAACCTTTTGATTCCATGTAACGGCGAATAGCAGAAATCAGCTTTGAACGTACTTTGAACGCATTGCGAGAGTCGTCGTTGACAATCAAATCAACATAACGCTGGCGATAACGCATTTCCTGGTCAGTCAGACCGTGGAATTTCTCTGGAAGCGGACGTAGTGCCTTGGTCAGTAGCTCGTACTGATCCATGTTCACGTACAGGTCGCCTTTACCAGACTTATGCAGCGCACCTTTAATACCGATGATGTCACCGATATCCAGACCTGAGTACTTCTCTTTCAGCTCTTTCTGAACGTTCTTATCCGCGTAAGCCTGAATACGGCCAGACACGTCCTGAATCGCCAGGAATGGACCACGTTTAGCCATGATACGGCCGGCGATTGCAACAACCTGACCGGCTTCTTCAAGCTCTTCTTTGCTTAGCTCGCCGAATTTCGCCTGAAGATCTGCCGCTAGGCTATCGCGACGGAAATCATTCGGGTGGCCGTTTGCCTTGCAGTTCTCGCGGATCATATCCAATTTCGCGCGACGCTCAGCAATTAGCTTATTCTCATCTAGTAATTGATCAGTCATGGGTTAACCCTTAAATGTTCTAACCGGAATCGGTTACAGACCTGACTTCAGGCTGGCTTCAATAAATCGATCTAGGTCGCCGTCTAACACCGCTTGGGTGTTACGGTTCTCAATTCCTGTACGCAAGTCTTTGATGCGAGAGTCATCCAGTACATACGAACGGATCTGACTACCCCAGCCAATGTCTGACTTAGAGTCTTCGTTTGCTTGTTTCTCAGCATTTTGCTTTTGCATTTCAAGCTCGAACAGCTTCGCTTTAAGCTGCTTCATCGCCTGATCTTTGTTTTTATGCTGAGAACGGTCGTTCTGGCACTGAACCACGGTGTTGGTCGGTACGTGGGTGATACGTACGGCCGATTCGGTGGTGTTTACGTGCTGACCGCCGGCACCCGATGCACGATATACATCGATACGCAGATCAGCTGGGTTGATATCAATAGCAATATTGTCATCAACTTCAGGATAAATAAAGGCAGAAGCAAACGATGTGTGACGACGACCACCGGAATCAAATGGTGACTTACGAACTAGACGGTGAACACCGGTTTCCGTACGCAGCCAGCCGTAAGCATACTCACCGCTGATACGCACTGTCGCCGATTTCAGACCGGCAACATCACCTTCAGACACTTCAATCACTTCTGTTTTGAAGCCCTTGGCATCGGCCCAGCGCAGGTACATGCGCAGCATCATCGATGTCCAGTCCTGTGCTTCCGTACCACCAGAACCTGCCTGCAGGTCGATGTAACAGTCTGACGCGTCATGATCACCAGAGAACATACGGCGGAACTCTAGCTGTGCCAGCTTCGCTTCAAGCTCAGCCAGTTCAGGTTCGATCTCGTCAAATGTCTCTTGGTCTTCTTCTTCAACCGCCAACTCAAGCAGACCTTCAACGTCTTCAACGCCCTGGTCTAGCTGGTCAATAGTCTCTACAACCGCTTCCAGTGATGCACGCTCTTTGCCCAGCGCCTGTGCACGCTCTGGCTCGTTCCATACATCTGGTTGCTCTAATTCTGCGTTAACCTCTTCTAGACGCTCTTTCTTAGCATCATAGTCAAAGGTACCCCCTAAGGATGTCAGTACGCGCTGATACATCCTCAAGTCGGTTTTTAATAGGATTAATCTCGAACATTGCCACTCTTCATAGCCGAAATGGACATAACCGAAGGATTCTATCGAATTGTTGATAGAATATACAGAGGCAGAGAAAGGGAAACCGTGATTATTTTAGGAACCACCGGGCGAGGCGGACGATAAGCGGCCGCCGATGTGACGGCCGCTAGCAGGTTAAGAATCAGAGCGCAGAGAGGTGCTCGACCAACAACTGAGCACTGCAGTTGCCGCGGAATTCATTGACATCAAGGCGATAGACCAGCTCAACCTGCTGGACCGAAGCATCCGGCCACTGGCGCAAGTCCACATTAAAAGCAATCGCATCAATCACGCTGCCACCAGCCAGTGGCTCGAGCATCATCTTAAGGTGTTTGCCGCCGACCAGTTTCTGGTGAAGCAGACGAAAACGGCCGTCAAACTGCGGCTCGGGGAACTGCTGCCCCCATGGGCCACCAGCCCGCAGAACCTCTGCCGTCTGCAAATTCAACTCCTGCGGCAGCAGCTCGCCGTCGGTCAGCAAGACCCCCTTGAGGGCCGCCTCGTCCAGCTCATTGCGCACCGCCTGATCAAACGCCCGGCTGAACGCCTCAAGCTTGGACTCAGGGATTGTCAGACCCGCCGCCATCGCGTGGCCGCCGAACTTGAGGATCATCCCCGGGTTCTGGGTATCAATCAGATCGAGCACATCACGCATATGGAGGCCGGGAATCGATCGGCACGACCCCTTGATCTCGCCATTACCCGCATCGGCAAACGCGATCACCGGACGGTGGTAAAGCTCTTTGATCCGCGAAGCCAAGATGCCTATGACCCCTTGGTGCCAATCACGCTGGTACAGGGCCAGACCATAGGGCATGTCTTTCTGGTTGAACTTGAGCCGCTCGCAAATCGCCAGCGCCTCCTCTTTCATCCCCTGCTCGATTTCCTTGCGGGTCTGGTTGAGGGCATCCAGTTCCGTCGCCATCCGGCGCGCGGCCTGAATATTGTCACACAATAGCAACTCGACCCCGAACGACATATCGTCCAGACGGCCCGCGGCATTGATCCGCGGCCCCAGCGCAAACCCGAGATCGCTGGCGACAAGGCGCGATGGCTCACGGTTGGCCACTTCAATCAGCGCCCTGATCCCCGGGCGGCATTTCCCGGCGCGGATCCGCTGCAACCCCTGATGCACCAAAATACGGTTGTTGCCATCCAGCGCAACCACATCGGCAACGGTCCCCAGAGCCACCAAGTCCAGCAATTCGGCTAGGTTCGGCTCTGCCAGCCCCTGCTCGGCGAACCAGTTGTCCTCGCGCAGCGATGCCCGCAGGGCCAGCATCAGGTAAAAGGCCACCCCGACCCCGCACAGCGCCTTGGAAGGAAAACCGCATTCATTCAAGTTCGGATTGACGATGGCATCAGCCTCAGGCAGGGTGTCGCCCGGCAGGTGGTGGTCGGTGACCAAAACCTGCATCCCCTTGGCCTTGGCGGCCGCTACCCCGGCGATGGAAGAAACCCCATTATCAACCGTCATGATCATCTCGGCACCGCGTGCCGCGGCCTGCTCGACCACTTCAGGGCTAAGGCCATAGCCGTCATCAAAACGGTTCGGCACCAAGTAATCCACATTGCGGCTGCCAAGCATACGCAATGCTAGCACCGACAACGCCGAGCTGGTCGCCCCGTCGGCATCGAAATCCCCCACCACGATAATCCGCTGCTGCTCGGCCAGTGCCTGCTTGAGCAGAGCCACTGCCGGGACAATACCGTATAACTGGTTGTAACCAAGCAGACCTCGAGCACCACGCTCCAGTTCACTGTCCGAATGGATCCCACGGCTGGCATAAATACGTTGCAACAAAGGAGGGATCGCATCACTAAACTGACTCGTGTCGGCCTCTGGGCGACGTTTAATTTCAATCATCAGGCAACTCTTTCATTGTTATATAGCGAAGAACCCTACGGGCCAAACCACAAGCAGCGAGATAAAAAGGAAGGCTCTTGACTATATATAGAGGCAAGTATACCCCTAGGGACAGGGACAAAACAGAAACAAACAGGCCCGGAAAAGTCCGGGCCTGTGGGATAGCGTTCTTAGCTTTGCTTGCTGCGGCTGTCTAGCAACTGGCGCAGCATATTGGCTGGCTGGTAGCCCGGCAGCATAGTGCCGTCTTCCAGAATCATGGCCGGTGTACCCGACACCCCCATCGCGACGCCCAACTGATAGTGCTTGCGCACCATATCTTCGCGCAACTTGGCACCTTCCATGTTGAGCTTGCCGTTCTTGGCATCATTCATTGCCTGAGCCGGGTTCTTAGCCCCCCAAATGGCGCTCATTTCCTTGAAGTTACCAGAACGCTCGCCGCCACGCGGGAAGGCAAGGTAGCGGATCGTAATACCGGCATCGTTGTAGGCCTGCATCTCGTTATGCAGCTTGCGGCAGTAGCCACAGCTAGTGTCGGTAAAGACCGTCACCACGTATTTCTGATCCTTGGCCGGGTAGACAATCATCTCGCCTTCCAAACCCTGGAGTTTTTCCTTGTTGATCTTGGCCATCTTCTGCTCGGTCAGGTTGACAGGCTGTGCACCGTCATTCTGGAACAAATGGCCTGCCAGGAAGTAGCTACCGTCATCAGAAACATAAAGGATACCGCGTTCAGTCACGACTTCGTTCAGACCAGACAGTGGAGAAGCGCTGATAGACTCTGGCGTCAGGCCAAGGCCGCTCAGTTTGGTCGTGATTGCGGCCTCATCCGGCTTGGCATAAGCTGAGCAAGCAGCCAGGGCAACCGTGGTGGCTAGTAACGTACGGCCAAAGAAGTGCATTAGATTTTCCTTAAAATGTAAACAATTAAAAACCATACAGGGCTAAGGCCGACGCCAGTCGTCAATGATGCGCCTGCGTGGTATATGACCCCTGATCGCAAAAATAATTTCAATGCAGACCAATTTATTGGTCAATTCGATCAATACATATCGGCTCAGAACACCCCGGCTCCTCAAAACACCTGGGGATATCACCCATCGCGGAGTAATTATACACTCAAGCCCGCGGATGGTGCGTCTGGTGCAACTGCTTAAGTCGCTCAGTTGCGACATGAGTATAGATTTGGGTCGTCGACAAGTCACTGTGCCCCAGCAACATCTGGACGACCCGCAAGTCTGCGCCATAATTTAGCAAATGGGTGGCAAACGCATGGCGCATGACGTGTGGCGACAGGGTATCGGTATCAATATCGGCCAAGACGGCATAATGCTTAATCCGATGCCAAAATGTCTGCCGGGTCATCTGCTTGGCCCGCTTGCTCGGGAAGACCACATCGGAGCTTTTCTCGCCAAGCAGCTGTGGCCTGCCATGGGCCAGAAACTGCTCGATCCAATCAACGGCGCTCTCGCCCATCGGCACCAGCCGCTCCTTGTCGCCCTTACCCGTTACCCGGACAACGCCTTGGCGCAAGCTGATATTCTCCATCGTCAAACTGACAAGTTCCGTCACACGTAGCCCTGTCGCATAAAGCAGTTCGAGCATCGCCTTGTCGCGCAACTCTATCGGATCGTCGGTGTTCGGGGCCTCCAGCAGGGCATCGACCTGTGCCTCGGTAATGTCCTTGGGCAAGCGCTTTGGCAGCTTGGGGCTGACCAGCATCGCACTCGGATCATCGTCGCGCACCTTCTCACGGTGCAAGTACTGAAACAGGCGGCGGATCGCCGACGCCATGCGCGCTCGCGACGTTTGCTTGAAATCAGCATCGAACAGCCACTGCTGGTAACGCTGCAGCTCATCGGCCGAAACCCGCTCGAGGCTCAAGCCCTGCTCACCAATCCAACCCACCAATTTCTTGAGATCATTACGGTAAGAAGACAGGGTATTGTCCGAGAGCCCACGTTCCATCCACATTGCATCGAGAAAGCGCTCAATGATCACTTCGTCGTTTTCCACTTCTACCTCAGCAGATTCCTGACTGCGCCACCGCGGCCGCCGCGATAACACATGGATAAATAAACAGTGGTTATATGTTAGTCGATCCACAAAAGAATGTAACTGGGATTCCATCGCAAGCGTAATTTTATGGCTCAAGGACACAATATTAGGCAACTGACGCCAAGCTAGGTAAAATCGCCTCATTCTCATTTGTATCAAGTTGGACACGCAGCATGAAGATTGGCTTATTCTACGGCTCGACCACCTGCTATACCGAAATGGCAGCGGAGAAAATCCGCAACTGCATCGGTGAAGAAATGATCGACCTGCACAACATCAAAGAAGCGGACATCTCCGCCATGAACCAGTACGACATGCTGATCCTGGGGATTTCGACCTGGGACTTCGGCGAATTACAAGAGGACTGGGAAGCGGTTTGGGAACAACTCGACGGCCTATCGCTGACCGGCAAAACCATCGCCCTATTCGGCCTTGGCGATCAGGAAGGCTACACCGAGTGGTTCCTTGATGCGATGGGGATGCTCCACGACAAGCTACTACCGACCGGAGCCCAGTTCGTCGGCTACTGGCCCAATGAAGGCTACCAGTTCGAAGCCTCCAAGGCACTTACCGATGACGGCCAGTTCTTCGTCGGCCTGGCGCTGGACGAAGACAGCCAGTATGAGCTGAGTGACGAACGAATCACCTCCTGGTGTGAGCAGATCCTCACCGAGTACAGCGACAGCCTGTAACAGCAAAACAAAAAAAACGGGATGCAAAGCATCCCGTTTTTTTGACTGTCACCACAGTGGCATTATGCCGTTTGGGTTTTGTCCTGTACTGATTGTACCGAGCCAATGAAGCGAGTCACCACCATTGCCAATGCCGTCGGCAATGCCCATGCCATACCGTAGTCAAACAGCGGCAGGAACTTCAACACACTCATATCGATACCGATAAACTTGCCCGCATCAATCAGGCTGAACAGCAACGACACTGACAGTACCACACGGTAAGCCATACGAGGGTTTGGCAACCAGCGGCGAACAAATGTCAACGCAACCAGCGCCACCGCTACCGGATACAGGGCAAACAGTACCGGGATGGACAGAGAAATCAACTGGCTCAGACCTACGTTGGCAACCACGGCGCACACTACAGCCAGGATAATCGCCCACTTCTCGTAAGACAGCTTGGTCAACGAGCTGAAGTAGTCAGAACACGCACTGATCAGGCCAACCGCCGTAGTCAAACATGCCAGCAGTACGATAGCCGACAGGATGATCTGACCAACCGGGCCGAACAGAGCCGATACATATGCCGCCAGAATTGCACCACCGTTATCAGCACCGGCTGCCACCGCCGAGCTTGTTGCACCCAGGTAGAACAGTGAGATGTATACAAATGCCAATCCCGCTGCCGCAATCAGGCCTGCGTAGATAAGGTAGGTGCATGTCGCCTTCTCATCCGTGATGCCCTTGCTGCGGATCACATCGACAATCAACATGCCGAACATCAACGCGGCGAAGGTATCCATGGTGTTATAGCCCTCAAGGAAACCCTTGGTGAAAGCCATGTCCACATAGTCGCCCTGGGCCGCCAGAATATCACCCTGCGGGTTAATAAAGACAGCCACCGCTAGAATAGCCAGTACCGCAAACAGTGCAGGAGTCAGGAACTTACCGATCAAGTCAATCAGCTTGCCGCGAGACCAGGCAAAGAACAGCGCAACGGCGAAGAACACCACAGAGAAAACAGTCAGGCTCATCTGCCCAGCATCTGCAATGAACGGCTTCACTGCCATTTCGTAAGCCACAAGACCTGTACGCGGTGCTGCAAAAGCGGGACCAATAATAATGAAGATCAGCACAGCCATCAGGGTTGCCACGGCAGGTGGCAAGTCACGGGTCAAGCCTTTCCAGCCACCACCCGCAATCGCGACAGCAATAATCGCAATCAGCGGCAGGCCAACGGCCGTAGACAGAAAACCAAACATCGCAGGAAGCATATGCTCACCAGCAGCCAAACCAGCCTGCGGCGGGAATATGATGTTGCCTGCGCCCAAGAAGAAGGCAAAGGTCATAAAACCTACTGCCATGATATCGCTAAACTTGAGTGTCTTTTTCAAACTGCACCTTCCACTCTGATATTGATGAAATGTTTGCTTGCGTAATTTTTGTTTTGTTGTTTTTCTCGCCACAAAAAACTTAAAGCTGAATGTGACCTTACTCACAGCATAATGAACAAAAAGCAGCCAATGCGCAACCCCGCAGTGAAAAACACCATAATCTTTGGATACACAATGAAAAAACTGAAATATACAACCAAATTAAAATTAAATATCAGAATTTAAATCCAACAAATCTCATTTATAAAAAAGATCAAAAACAGAATCAACATCTGAATAACTCAAAATAAACAAAATCAAAAACACTCATCATAACAATTAACCACCAATGATAAGAGAGGATATGACTATTCCCATGTAGCCTCTGACTTGAAGGTTCTTGAGTATCTATCAGCAATGAACTGATATAATTTTGCCGTCACAAACAGTACAGGTCACAGTAACCATGGCTAAAGGGTTTTCATTCAAGCAATTTCACGTCAACGATCATGGCTGCGGCATGCCGGTCAGTACCGACGGAGTACTGCTGGGCGCTTGGGCTGACCTTTCACGTAAAGGACTCATCGTCGATATCGGCACAGGCAGTGGCCTGCTGGCCTTGATGGCCGCCCAGCGCACACACACCCAAGGCAACCTGATTACCGCCGTGGAGATCGATCCCGCAGCTGCCGAGGCTGCCCTGCAAAACTTCCAGCATTCCCCATGGCCAGACGCACTATCCCTGACCCAGCAAGATATTCGCCAATGGGCCAAGACGCAGGAACAAGGGACTGTGACCTCCGTCATTTGCAACCCGCCCTACTTCAACAGCGGCGAACAGGCGAACTGCCAAGCACGCGCAACCGCCCGCCACACCGATAGCCTACCGCACATCGAGCTGCTGGAAGCACTCCGCTTCCTGTTGGCAGACGACGGCATCGCCAGCCTGATCCTGCCCACTTACGAGGGCGAGCAACTGCTCCAGCAGGCAGAGCAAACTGGGCTATATTGCCAGCGCCGCTGCGACGTTCGCACTTCTGCCAGCAAACCCGTCAGTCGGCTGCTCATCGCTCTGACTCCCGTTCAGACCGCGACACGCCACGAACAGCTGGTTATCCACGAACACGGCCATTACTCGGCAGCATTTACCGCCCTGACCCGGGATTTCTACCTGAAAATGTAAGCCGAATACCCCGTGTTCTCACGCTCTGGGGCCAAACATGAGCAGGCAACGACTGGCAGCTATGGCCAATTCCAAGAAGTTTTTGTGCTTTTATCGGTGATCGTTGCGACAATAATCTCTATAATGCCGCCCCTTATGCAATTTGCCCGACACCGGTGACAGGTCATTTCCCTCGCCGGCAAGATCATCCCTGAGTTCCGAGGAGAAATGACAGGTGAGAGACTTTTCCGAATTAGAATTAGATAGCGAGCTGCTTCAAGCCATTGAAGAAATTGGTTACGAGCGCCCGACAGTGGTTCAGTCCGAAGCGATCCCGCACGCACTGGATGGCCGCGATGTACTGGCATCAGCTCCTACCGGTACCGGAAAGACAGCTGCGTTTCTTCTGCCGATGATCCAGCACCTGCAGGATTTCCCGCGCAAGAAGCCGGGGCCTGCCCGCGTATTGGTACTGACGCCGACCCGCGAACTGGCCATCCAGGTTGCCGACCAAGCCCGTGCCCTGACCAAATACACCAACCAGAAGGTCTTCACCATCACCGGCGGGATCTCCTATGACGAGCACGCCGAGCTACTGGGTAAAACCCAGGATATCGTCGTGGCCACGCCGGGCCGCCTGATGGAATACATCGAGAGCGAGCGCTTCGACTGCCGCGCGATCGAATGCCTGATCCTTGATGAAGCTGACCGCATGCTGGACATGGGCTTTGGCAAAATCGTCGAGCGTATCAACAAAGAATGTCGCTGGCGCCGCCAGAGCTTGTTGTTCTCTGCAACGCTCGAAGGCAAAGGCGTACGCGATTTCTCCAGCACCATCCTCAACGAGCCGGTAGAAGTTAACGCCGAGCCGCCTCGCCGCGAGCGCAAGAAGATCCAGCAGTACTACCACCGTTGCGACACCATGGAACATAAACTGGCATTGCTGGAAAATATTCTGGGCGAAGCCGAACGTACGATTATCTTCGTCAAGACCCGTGAGCGTCTGGCTACCCTGCGTGACCAACTTGCAGCCATGAAGATTGCCTGCTGCTGGCTACAGGGTGAGATGGCCCAGGCCTCCCGCAACAATACTATCCGCCGCTTCCGCGAAGGCGTCGTCAATGTCATGCTGGCTACCGACGTTGCCGCCCGTGGTATCGACCTGCCGGATGTCAGCCATGTCATCAACTTCGATATGCCACGTTCTGCCGATACTTACCTGCACCGTATCGGTCGTACCGCCCGTGCCGGCAAGAAAGGCATCGCGGTGTCACTGGTTGAGGCCCATGACCAGTCAATGCTAGAGCGTGTTGGCCGCTACCAGAAAGAAGAGGTGCCAGAGCGCTTTGTTGAGGGCCTGCGTCCACAACACAAAAAAGCCAGCACCGTGAAGAAGAAAAAGAAAAAAGATCCGAAAAAGAAAGCGGCTGGCAAGAAAAAAGCCAAGAAGTAATCTGCAATACCGGCACTAACCCGGTACTCGGACAACAATCGAAAACGAAACGGGCTGGTTTATCCAGCCCGTTTTTTATCTCGTCAATATCACTTCGATGCTATCAAGCCTGCTCTTCGCGCTTGAACACCAACTCTGTTGCCGTCGACTCCGCCGGTACAAAATAATACCCTGCCGTATCAAATGCCTTCAGGGCCTCAACCGAAGAAATACGGTTATCGATGATATAACGGGCCATCATGCCACGCGCTTTCTTGGCATAGAAACTAATCACCTTGTAGGTGCCGTTCTTGCAATCCTTGAAGACAGGTGTGATCACCGAACCGGCCAGTTTCTTGGGCTTGACCGACTTGAAGTATTCGTTGGATGCCAGGTTAATCAGAATATCGTCCCCCTGAGCAACCAGGGCCTCGTTGAGCTTATCGGTAATAATATCGCCCCAGAACTGATAGAGGTTGCTACCGCGTGGGTTAGCCAGTTTGGTGCCCATCTCCAACCGGTAAGGCTGCATCAGATCCAGCGGCTTGAGCAAGCCGTACAGGCCGGATAGCATCCGCAGGTGCTGCTGGGCATACGCAAACCCGTCACTGTCCAGCGTTTCGGCTGCCAGACCGGTATACACATCACCTTTGAACGCCAAGATCGCCTGACGGGCATTGTCCGGAGTAAAGGTTGTCTGCCACTCGGCAAAGCGCGCAGCGTTGAGACCGGCAATCTTGTCGCTAACCTTCATCAGGCTAGCAATATCCACCGGGGTCAACTCGCGGCAGACATCGATCAGCTCGGCCGAATGCTCGACCAGCTCAGGCTGAGTATATTCCTGTGTCGCCAGCGGCGATTCGTAATCAAGGGTTTTGGCAGGGGAAACCACAATCAACATCTGAACATTCCTTTTGGCAAACTTATGCTTTGCCAAAATGGTAACAGGCCAGCAAAAAAAAACCACGCTCGTGAGCGTGGTCTTTTTCTATTATTGCCATCGGAAACGTCGATGATCAACGGTTGTCCGACTGCTCGGAACGATCCCAGATCCCTTCTTCAAGCTGGGCATGAAGCTCCGGGTAATCATTGCTGTCAAACGTCGGCACTTTGCCCTGCGAGAGTTGCTTGTTGTAATCCTTCGCCAGCTTCACCACCGTACCTGATAACAGCACAATCGCAATCAGGTTGATCAGCGCCATCATTCCCATGGAGACATCCGCCATCGCCCACACCGTCGGCAGATCCGCCAAGGCACCAAACATCACCATACCCAGCACAACGAGGCGAAATACATTCAGGCCTGCTTTGTGGTTGTGCTCCAAGAACAACAAGTTAGTCTCGGCATATGAATAGTTCGCCACCAGCGAGGTAAAAGCGAAGAAGAAAATCGCAATAGCGATAAATACTTCACCCCAACCGCCAACCTGCGCACTCAGCGCACGCTGGGTCAGCTCAATACCCGTCACCTCGCCATGCGGCACGTATTCACCCGACATCAGGATAATCGCCACTGTCGCCGAGCAGATAACAATCGTATCCATGAACACGCCTAGCATCTGAACATAACCCTGTGATGCAGGGTGTGGCGGATAAGGTGTCGCTGACGCTGCCGCGTTCGGCGCGGAGCCCATACCGGCCTCGTTCGAGAACAAGCCGCGTTTCAGGCCATTGATCATGCCTTGGGCAATGGTGTAGCCCAAAGCACCAGACGCGGCCTCTTCCAAGCCAAACGCACTGCGGAAGATCATACCGATAACATCTGGCAGTTTTTCCAGATTCGTAAACACAATGAACAGGGCCAGCAGCAAATAGCACAGGGCCATTGCTGGCACCAGGATCTCAGCGGTACGGGCAACGGCGCGCAGACCTCCGAAGATAATCGTGCCGGTCATCAATACCAATGCGATACCCACGTACAAAGGGTTCCAGCCAAAGGCAACATTCATCGCCTGCGTGATGGAATTCGCCTGTACCGAGTTGAATACCAACCCAAAGGCAATGATCAGGAAGATGGAGAACACAACCCCCATCCAGCGCATGCCCAAGCCTTTTTCCATATAGTAGGCAGGGCCACCACGGTAGTTGCCCTCGTCATCGCGAGTCTTGTACAACTGTGCAAGGGCGCTTTCTGCAAATGCCGTCGCCATACCCAGCATGGCAATCAGCCACATCCAGAAAATGGCACCCGGACCACCGAGCGTCAGTGCAACGGCAACACCGGCCATGTTACCAGTTCCGACACGCGCGGCCAGGCTGGTACACAACGCCTGAAAAGATGAGATCCCGGCACTGTCAGATTTGCGGCTGTTTTTCATCACACTGAACATGTGGCCAAAATGGCGAAACTGGATGAAGCCCAAGCGACAGGTGAAGAACACGCCGACGCCGATCAACACGTAGATCAGCACAGAGCCCCATAACAGATCGTTCAAAAAATTAATCTGGCTTGACACGTCTACCCCTCAAAAAATGAACCGAAATTCTGACTGCGGCCACCCGACAATCAGAAAAAGCAGTACTTACCGCGCCGGCAAAAACGCCACAGCAACAGAGTAATTACTACAACCTTAGTTTTAATATGTGGTAAATGACAGTAGCTCCCGCTACCAATACAGCGACATTGTTGATGTTATGTTAATTCCGGATGGTCTCTATCAAACCTATTGCTTCCCGGTAACCATGAGTTGCGCTGCAGATGGCAGACGATCATGCAAACTTAACCCACAAAAATCAAGACACAGCTCACAAATATCCCATATAGGCCTCGTAGGATCAGCCAGATGCTTATAAAAACCGCGTCCTTGACTCATCTGTCCCCCTCTATTCTCCCCTACCGAATAACCACTTCACGGCCAGCCAGCTCGATTTTGTGAACATACGCACATGAAACATTCATACCTTGGCAACAAATGAGAAACAGTTCAATTTTATTCTAACCCTACCTGTGATATTTAACGTTATGTCCACGTTACCTCAAAAGGTAGGGTTAGGAGTATTTACGGCATGCCGGCACCAAGGAAAGTAAGCGCATGAATAGCAAAGCCTTTCGCGCTTATCTCGCCCAACGGATAATGCGCGGGATCACCCCCAACAGCCCGTTTTTTTGAGGCAACCTGGTTTTAAACCTTTAAGGATGAGGTGCTTTATGGACAGTTATGCATTCGATGATATTTTTGATACCGATATCCAACCTAGGAGCTCGCGCAAGAAACCCGTAAAACGCAAATGGCGAGAAATCGAAGCGCTAAAGGACAGGCAACGTCTACGCCGTGAACTCGCAGATATTGATATATTCAGGGATTTGACCAACGAGGATATTGATTTTTAATCACCCCATACCAAAAGAGTCGGCACATGCCGACTCTTTGTCCTTATTCTGCGTTCCGCTCACTTCCTGATCTAGGCACTCTCTCTCAGGCGCTCTGCCAGATTCCGATAACGCAATGCTACCTCGTTGCCAAATAACGGGTCACTCCCGCACTCTTGGTACTCATTGGCAACGGCCTGCCAGTCAGCAGAGGTAAAGTGGGCTTGTATCATTGGAAATATCTGGCATTCCTCAAATTCCAGATGGGCTCGCTGGCGATCAACAAAAGCGTTGAGCTTATCGGCGAAGATATCCAGCGGGATCACCGCATCCATCAGGATCATGTCAACCAGCTCGGCAAACTCATGAGTCAATACGGCTAACTGTTGGTGCTCCTGCTCGAGGCTGGCCAACGCGCCATTATCATCGGCGTAGTGGGCCTGATAATAGTGGTACAGAACATCCTCTTTAGGATGGTGGCACTGTTCGGCATGGCTTTGCAAATACTCGACAATATCTCGGAGCAGGCTATAGTCGACCTCGTCACCGTTACGGATCAATTTCAGCTTGTGCTGCAAAATCCCCAGCAGCCTGACGATATTGCCATGCTCCGCATGAATAATATCCAACATCATTACACTCCCTCCCAAAACGCTTCCTTATAAAGAAAGTGTAAAAGCAAAGGGGCAATGCTGCATTGATCCTGATTACCAAACGAACAATCAGCTCACAATTCATGCGAGCCCGCTATTTAAGCGATATTCTCTAGCGTCCAATCAATTGAGGATTTATTCATCTGCTCAAGCAACATATTTACCTGAGAGAAATGCTTGCAGCCAAAGAAGCCCCTATAAGCGGAGAGCGGTGACGGGTGGGCGGAATGCAGGACGTGATGCCGGCTCTGGTCGATTTTTTTTCCTTTCTTCTGGGCATGAGCGCCCCACAACAAGAAGATAACCCCTTCGCATTGCTGGTCAATCACCTCGATGATCCTATCTGTAAACTGCTCCCAGCCAATTTTGGCATGAGAATGCGCCTTACCCTGTTCGACTGTCAGCACCGTATTGAGCAACAGCACCCCTTGTTCGGCCCATTGCTGGAGATAACCGTGATTGGGGATCGAGAATCCTTCGATATCAACAGCCAGCTCCTTGTACATATTGGCCAACGAAGGCGGCGTCTTCACACCGGGCCGGACCGAAAAGCTCAAGCCATGAGCCTGGCCTGGGCCGTGGTAGGGATCCTGGCCCAGAATAACCACTTTCACTTTATCAAGCGGTGTAGAATCAAAAGCACTGAACACATCGCCAGCCGACGGGTAAATCACCTTGCCCGCTTCGCGCTCGGCTGCCACGAATTGCTCAATAGACTGGAAGTAATCCTGTCGGCGTTCAACATCAATCACCGCCTGCCACGTCAAAGGTTGGCTCATCAAAAAGCTCCAATAGGGTAAAACCGAAAGTATACCCAAGCCCCATCCAGATGGCACCCACTCAGGCTCGCCACAAAAAAGCGCCCGAAGGCGCTTTCATTTTCTCGCTAGAACCTAACGGCGAACCCTCGTACCGGCAGGATGACGCCAATGGCCCCGGCCCTGATTATAACGGTAGGGCTGTGGCAGGCGGGCCAACCCATAATTAAATATCAACATTTCTGTATTCATGCTCTCCTCCTTGGCGAATGCCATGTTCATGGTCCCCACCCACACCATGAAAAAACAGTGCCAAAGCAGCAAGCGCTTGATTTTAATTAATTTAATCGTTATTTATCGGTCTACCGCCATGATTCCCTCCCTCAGATGGGAAATTATTGCCCTATAACTGGGCAACGGAGCCATTAGCAAAAGCACGCAGGGTGGCAATTTCCTGCTGCCATAGATCAGGGTTAATGGTTTCCAGCACCAGCGGAATATTGTCAAACCGGCTGTCTTGCATCAGATAGCGGAAACAGTCCCAGCCAATTTCGCCTTCCCCGAGGCTATGGTGACGATCGAGATGGCTGCCCAGCCCCCCTTTAGAGTCATTGAGGTGCATGCCGCGCAGGTAGTTCATCCCTACAATCTGATCGAACTCGGCAAACGTTTTATCTGTCGCGGTTTCGCCCCGCAAATCATAGCCAGCAGCAAACGTATGACAGGTATCGATACATACCCCGACCCGCGACTTATCCTCAACCTGCTCGATAATGCTGGCCAAATGTTCGAAGCGCCAGCCAAGATTGCTTCCTTGACCGGCCGTATTCTCAATCACCGCCACAACATCCGGCACCGCAGCATGGGCCATGTTAATCGATTCGGCAATCAACGATAGGCAATCCGCCTCACTGATTTTCTTCAGGTGGCTACCAGGGTGAAAGTTCAGCAATGTCAGTCCCAACTGCTGGCAGCGCGCCATCTCATCAATAAAGGCAGCACGGGATTTTTCCAACTTGTCCGCCTCTGGCGCACCGAGATTTATCAAGTAGGAGTCATGCGGCAAAATCGCTTCAGGCCCGAAGCCATAAAAGTGGCAGCGCGCCTTAAAAGCGGCAATAACATCTTCTGTCAGAGGCTTGGCCACCCACTGACGCTGGTTTTTGGTAAACAAGGCAAATGCATTCGCCCCTATCTGACGAGCATTGTCCGGGGCATTATGAACCCCTCCCGCAGCAGACACATGTGCGCCTAATAATTTCATACTTTCACTTCTTCTCTTGTACGGTAATTACCAACAGTTTTTACTACATTTTTGGCTCGACCAACACGCAGTTTCCGTGGTCATCACCGAATAAATCACCCGATAAATGTTGTAATTTTACAACAAATGATCCATTCAAAAATTTTTTAAACGATAAAATAATAGTTAACAGCCACGAAATGTGATGGTTAGTTGACTTAGCTCAAGAAAACAGCCCTAAACAATTTAAGGTTTTTTGTTGTAATTTGATCTACATCAATACACAATAGGCTCATTCGAGATATATAATACGCAGCTCGACAAAAAAATCGAAAAAATTAACGACATCCTTAAAGGAGAAAGTCATGATTACAGGTATTCAGATCACTAAAGCAGCAAACGACAACCTACTAAACTCAATCTGGTTGCTAGACGGCGAGAAGAACGAAGCACGTTGTGTTGCAGCAGCTGCTGGCTACGAAGCTGACCAAGTTGTTGCAACTGCAGAACTTGGCGACATCGAGTACCGCGAACTGCCAATCGAAGCACCTGCAAAGATTGAAGGTGGTCAGCACCTGAACGTTAACGTTCTTAAGCGTGAGACTCTGGAAGATGCTGCTAAGCACCCAGAAAAATACCCACAGCTAACTATCCGTGTATCTGGCTACGCTGTACGCTTCAACTCTCTGACTACAGAGCAGCAGCGTGACGTTATCGCTCGTACCTTCACTAACAGCCTATAATTCCCCCTTAGGCTTCAGTGATACAAAAAACGGCATTTTAGATGCCGTTTTTTTATACCTATCAAAAGTCCCCCCGCCATAAAAAGCATTATTTCGCCTTGCTCACATTCTCATCAACAAGCATGGCAAAGGCAGATATATACCTCTCAGTTTCGAACAAAAAATAGGCAGATATATGCTTTCAGGCGTATATTGGCTCCGTTGCCCACCACCTGCTGCAATACCGCTGGGCAATTACGCTATATGGAAGTATCTAATAACAACAATTTGGAGCCAGTTCATGAAGTTAATACTCAAGCTCGTCGCAGGTATATTGATCGGTATCCTCCTTGGCTTTTTTGCCCCAGATCCCATCATTCGTACCTTACTCACAATCAAAGAGCTCGGTGGCCAGCTCATTGGGTTCACTATCCCGCTCATCATCCTTTTTTACATCACCAGCGGCATCGCCAGTCTGCCTAAGAACTCTGGCTCATTGCTAGGCAAAACCGTGATCCTGTCCTATGGCTCGACCCTGCTCGCCGGTAGCCTCGCGTTTATTGTTGCCAGCACGGTGATTGCCGGTATTTCAGAACCCGCAGCAGCGGCCACCGAGAGTGCCAATAAGCTAACTAGCTTTATCTCTCTGGAAATCCCACCTATGTTCGGGGTGATGACCGCCCTTGCCACGGCCTTCCTGTTCGGGCTTGGCATCAGTGTGACCAACAGCAAATCGCTCAAGGCACTGGCTGAAGATGGCCGCCGGATCATCGACTTGCTACTGTCGAACGTGATTATTCCACTGCTACCTTTCTATATTGCCGGGGTGTTTGCCCAAATGGCTGCCGAAGGCACCGTATTCTCAACCCTGAAGACCTTCGGCTTGGTATTGGCGCTGGCTATCTTCATGCACTGGGTATGGATCTGTATTCAATATACGGTTACCGGACTGGCTCTCGGCCACTCGCCGGTCAAACTGATCAAGAACATGATGCCCGCCTACCTGACCGCCGTCGGTACCATGTCTTCGGCAGCGACGATTCCTGTCACCCTGCGCCAAACCAAACTCAACGGGGTCGACGAATCCATCGCCAACTTCACCATCCCGCTGTGTGCCACCATCCACCTATCAGGCTCGACCATTACCCTGGTTACCTGCTCGACCGCTGTCATGGCACTAAGCCAACATATTGCGATCCCGTCGCTGTTTGAGATGATGCCCTTCATCATGATGTTGGGTGTGACCATGATTGCCGCTCCGGGCGCGCCAGGCGGGGCTGTCATGGCAGCGCTAGGGCTGATGGCCTCTATGTTGGGCTTCGGCGAGTCCGAGCTTGCCCTGATGATTGCCCTTTATATGGCACAAGACAGCTTCGGCACGGCTTGCAACATCACCGGTGACGGCGCAATTTCATTATGGGTCGACAAGTTCGCCCATCGCGAAAAGCTCCCAGCGACCGAACAAGCAGAGCAGTAACACCTCGCCAGCAATCCACTGCTCGCCTTGGCCCAAATGGTGCCAAGGCGAGCCTCAAGCACCGACGCCCCCCACAAGCCATTAACCATACGCCTCGGGGCTATCGTTAGATTACCCCAAACAAATCGTATGCTTTTTCGCCAAGTAGCAACTAATTTGCAACTCAGTAGCACATTATTTGCAGCTTTTTTGGCATCACACCGCCATTAATGATAAAACACCGCCGCTTTATGATGGATTACTCCTAAATAGGACTTATGGCGATGAAACTGATTCTCAAACTTCTTGCGGGTATCGTAACCGGCATCGGTGTTGGGTTGTTTGCCCCTGACTTTCTGGTGCAAATCCTAATTACGATGAAAGCCCTGATCAGCCAGCTGATCAACTTTACTATTCCTTTGCTGATTTTGTTTTTCGTAACCAGTGGCATCGCCAACCTACCGAAAAACTCTGGCAAGCTGCTCGGCAAAACTGTCGGCCTCAGCTACGTCTCAACCATGGGCGCGGGGGCCATGGCCTACTTCGTTGCCAGCCAAACCCTGCCCTCCATGCTCCATAACAACGGTAATGTCAGCGAGGCGGTACGTGTTCTATCACCGCTGATTGACCTGCAAGTCCCGCCTGTCATGGGAGTCATGTCAGCTCTTGCTGTCGCGTTCATTTTCGGCTTGGGCATTTCGGCAACCAACAGCCAGCAACTGCGCCAGATCAGCGATGAGGGTCGGAACATTATCGAGCTGTTCCTTGCCAAAATCATGGTACCGTCGCTACCGTTCTACATTGCCGGCGTCTTCGCCGACATGACAGTGAAAGGCACCGTCTTTTCGACCCTGAAAACCTTTACCCTGGTACTGGTACTGATTGTCCTGCTGCACTGGCTATGGCTGAGTCTGCAATTTATCAGCACAGGGGCTCTGACCGGCCGATCACCGCTAACCTTGCTGAAAACCATGATGCCGGCCTACGTCACGGCACTGGGCACCATGTCGTCGGCGGCAAGCCTGCCAGTAACTCTGCGCCAAACACTGGAAAATGGGGTTAAGAAGCCCATTGCCAACTTCGTTGTGCCGCTGTGTGCCAACATTCACATGTCCGGTTCCGCGATCAGTATCACCACGGTGTGTGTCGCCGTCATGCTCATTTCCGGCAAACCGGTTCCAATGATGCTTGACGCCCTGCCGTTCATCGCCATGCTGGGCATCACAATGGTCGCCGCTCCCGGCGCCCCTGGCGGTGCCGTCATGGCCGCCGTCGGCCTGCTCGGCTCCATGATGGGCTTCACCGAAGCGATGATCGGCCTGCAAATTGCCCTGCACCTTGCCCAAGACGGGTTCGGTACCGCTTGCAACATCACCGGTGATGGCGCATTAGCGATGTGGGTGGAAAAATTTGCCGATGAAGACACTCCGGAAACGGCGGTAAAAGGCGAAGAACAAGCGGCCTAATCCCTACTGCACCTCATACCCAATAAAAAAGGAGCCGTTTGGCTCCTTTTTTATTCTCCATATATAAAATATGGTTATTGCACATCTCGTAATACAGCTTTGAGCTGGTCGAAATCATTGTCACGCTCAAGCGACAACAGCGGCAGCGCATTGTGCTTGGCTAACGGCCCCGGCAGCGCAATATCACAGCCCAGAATATCATCGACCACTTCCTTGAACTTGGCAGGATGCGCTGTACACAAGAACAATCCCGTTTCGCCCTCGCCCAGTTGCTCACTCAACAAACGATAGGCAATCGCACCGTGCGGCTCGCACAGATACCCATCCTGTTCCATCTCGCGCAGGGTTTCTGCCGTCTGTTCATCGGTAACCGCACCATAGCCCAGAGTATCGAGCCCCCAGCCCTTTTCCTGACAAAGCTCTTCGATCCGTGGCCAGTTGTTTGGCTGGCTCACATCCATGGCATTAGACAGGGTCGCCACGGTTGGGGCTGGCGACCACTCGCCCGTTTGCAAATAGCGCGGCACCGTATCATTAACATTGGTCGCGGCAATAAATCGCTTAACCGGCAGGCCGATGGCCTTAGCCAGCAAGCCGGCCGTCAAGTTGCCGAAGTTACCGCTTGGCACGGATACAACCAGCGACTCACGCTGCGCCTTTGGCATCTGGGATACTGCCTCGAAGTAATAGCAGATCTGCGCCATTAAACGGCTGATATTAATCGAGTTGGCAGAGTTCAAGCCCACTTCTTCGCGCAATTCGGCGTCATCAAATGCCTGCTTAACCAGCGCCTGGCAGTCATCGAATGTGCCGTTGACGGCAACCGTGGTGATGTTCTTGCCCAATGTGCAAAACAATTTCTCCTGCAATGGGCTGATCTTGCCTTTCGGGT
The DNA here is from genome assembly GCF_001029445.1 of Photobacterium aquae. GTDB lineage: Bacteria > Pseudomonadota > Gammaproteobacteria > Enterobacterales > Vibrionaceae > Photobacterium > Photobacterium aquae. The sequence continues at coordinate 58,934 of NZ_LDOT01000022.1, read as the reverse complement.
AGAGGATAACCACCTTGATGTTATCCATACCGTAGAAAGCATGGGCGACAGCCGCGCCGGTATCCCCCGAGGTTGCCGTCAGAATCGTGATCTTACCATCACTCTCGGAGACGGCAGCCAGTGACTGGGCCATGAAGCGACCGCCGAAATCCTTGAAAGCCAATGTCGGGCCGTGGAACAGCTCAAGGGCATAGATCCCCTCTTTGACCGTTGCGATAGGAGCCGGAAACTGAAACGCATTGCCAACCATTTGGGCTACCGTTTCCTGAGCGAGTTCATCCCCGATGAAGGCGGACAAAATGGCTGTGCTACGGGTAACAAAGTCCTGCTCAAGCAGGCTGTCGACATCCTCGAAAAACGGCAGTTCTGCCGGGAAAAAGAGTCCCTGATTGCGGCCCAACCCCTGGCGGACGGCCTGGCCAAACGAAACCTGTTGCTGGTGATCTTTTAGGTTATATAACTTCATGGTTACAGTTCACTTCCTGTTACTCTCGAGCCCTGTCCATCCAAACGACAGACATGAACAAATCCTTCATCATTCTGAACATAATGATCTTGCAGCCATCGTGCAATACGCTTGGCCACGTCCAAATCATCGCAGACACTAAACATCGTCGGCCCCGAGCCAGATATCCCGCTGGCCAGCGCCCCTGCATCCAGCGCATACTGCCGCGCATCGCCGAATCCTGGTAATAAGCGTTCGCGATATGGCTCAGCGACCACATCTTTGATCATTTTTGCTGCAAGCTCTGGCTGGCGACTATGGCAGGCATGGATAAATCCCCCGAGGTAGCGGCCATGGGCAATCACATCCTGACGGCGGTACTGGGCTGGCAAGATTGCCCGCGCCTCGGCAGTCGGCACCTTGATCCCCGGATAGGCCATGACCCAATACCAACCATCGAAGCACGGCACTGATTGGCTGATGATCCCCATCTCCTCAACCATGAACTGCAAGCCACCGAGATAGCACGGAGCCACATTGTCATAGTGGAGGCTACCGGAGATCTCCGCCTCCATCTCCCCCATCAGGGCAAGCAACGCGGTCTCGTCCAACGGCGAGCCATGGAACTGATTTAGGGCATCCAATGCCGCCACAATCGAGCAGGCACTTGAGCCCAACCCAGAGCCTATCGGCATATTCTTTTCAAGGGTCATCGCCAACGGCTTGGGGGCAAGGCCGAGTTTGTCCAGCTCACGGACAAAAACCTGCCAGCAGCGGTACACGATGTTCTCCTCGGCCTGCTGCGGCAACTTGTCGACAAAACGGCCAACGCAACGCAGACTAAAAGGTTGCTCGCCAGCCTTTACTTCAACCCGATCACCCAGCAAAGTCCCGTCTATCGGGGAAACTGCGGCCCCCAGCACATCAAACCCAACGCTAACGTTGCCAATCGACGCTGGCGCATAAACCACTACACTCATCTTATACTCCCAATTTCCAACCCAGCGTACGCATCAAATCAGCAAACACCCCGGCAGCAGTAACTTCGGTACCCGCCCCGTAGCCACGCAGCACCAACGGGATAGGCTGGTAGTAACGGCTATAGAAAGCCAACGCATTTTCCCCGTCTTTGATCTTGAACATAGGGTCGTCCGGATTCACCGCCGCGATTTTCACTGTACAGCGGCCATCATTGATTTCCCCGATATAACGCAGTACCTTGCCCTGCTCGGCGGCCTCCTCGGCCAGACCAGCAAAGTACGCATCGGCTGCTGGCAGGTTGGCCATAAAGTCATCTACGCTACCGCTGGCATCGAACTCCGGCGGCAGGGCTTGTTCAACGTCTACCTCATCGAGTTCCAGCGACAAGCCTGCTTCGCGAGCCAAAATCAGCAACTTGCGCGCAACATCCATGCCCGACAGATCATCGCGCGGGTCCGGCTCAGTAAAGCCATTGTTGCGTGCGACCGTTGTCGCCTCGCTAAAGCTCATACCCTCATCGAGCTTGCCGAAAATATAAGATAGCGATCCTGACAGGATCCCGGAAAAACGCTCCAGCTCATCACCGGCAGCCAATAGATTCTGAAGGTTTTCGATCACCGGCAGGCCAGCGCCTACCGTGGTGTCGTACATAAACTTGCGACGGGTCGAGCGCGCAGCCTGACGCAGCTGCTGGTAGTAAGCCATGCTGGCGGTATTGGCTTTTTTGTTCGGGGTGATCACATGGAAACCGGCAGCAAGGAAATCAACATACTGCTCGGCAATGCCCTGATCCGAAGTACAATCGATAACAACCGGGTTGATAATATGGTTGCGCTTAACCAACTGGATCATCCGGGCAAGACTGAGCGGCTCGCTGACCTGCCCCATGCTGTCACGCCAGTTTTCCAGCGACACCCCGCGGCCATCGAGCAACATGCCCTTGCTATTAGCCAAGCCGCATACCCGAATTGCGATACCGCTCTCAGCCAGCTTGGCCTGTTGGCGGCCAATTTGATCGACCAGCTCCCCGCCGACACCGCCGACACCGATGACAAACACATCCAAGACATGCTGGCTGTTGAACAGGTTCTCATGGCAGGCCTTGACCGACTCTGAGATTTTCTCATCCGGGATCACCGCCGAAATAGCCCGCTCTGAAGAACCCTGGGCGATTGCCACGATATTGACGTCGACCTCTGCCAAAGAGGTGAAAAAGCGTGAGGCCACACCTCGTGAGGTCCGCATCCCATCACCGACCAAGGTGACAATGGCAAGATTGTCGATAAACTCTACCGGTTCAAGCAGGCCGTCTTTGAGCTCGAGTTCGAAATGGTTCTGCAGCGCTTTATTCGCCGCGGGCTTGTCCTCACTCTCGATACAGAAGCTGATACTGTACTCCGACGACGACTGGGTGATCAGCACAATCGACACCCCGGCGGCAGACATGGCGCTGAAGACCCTTGCGGCCATCCCGACCATACCCTTCATCCCGGGGCCGGACACATTGACCATGGTCAGATCCTTGAGGGTGGTGATCCCCTTGATATCCAGCTTGTCTTCGCCGGTATCGAGGCCAATCAGCGAACCGGCCCCCTGAGGATTGAAACTGTTTTTGATCAGGCAAGGAATATGGAATTGGGCAATAGGGGCAATGGTTTTCGGGTGAAGAACAGATGCACCAAAATAAGACAGCTCCATCGCCTCTTGGTAGCTGAGGGATTTAAGCAAGCGCGCATCCGGAACCAACCGAGGATCACAACTGTAGACCCCGTCGACATCAGTCCAGATCTCGCAACAATCCGCACGGAGGCAGGCTGCCAGTACGGCCGCCGAATAGTCCGAACCATTGCGGCCCAGAGTCACCAACTCGCCCTTCTCGTTACCGGCTGTGAATCCCGGCATGATATTGACATGTCCCTCGGGCAATGGCTGGCGGCGGAAGTTGTCTGTCGATGCCTCAATATCAACATGGGCTTCGAGGTAGTCACCGCTTGCCTGCAGATAAGCAACCGGATCAATCAAGCTGGCTGGTTGTCCCTTGGCTTCAAGCAGGGCCTGCATCGCCGCAATTGACAGCCGCTCACCCTTGCTGATGATCTTGGCATAGACGTTGTCCGGACATAGCCCCAACAAACTGATGCCATGAACATACTGCTTGAGCTGACCAAGTGAACTGGCCAGCTTGGCATCCAACGCCAATTTGTCAAACGCCGGTACCAACACTTTCAGACCGGCAAACAACTCATTGAAAACTGTTTCCAAATCACGCAACTGCAACTCGGCCTCACCGTGGGCAATCGTACTTTCGATGACGGCCACCAGCTTATTGGTCACCTTGCCAGGGGCTGATAACACCACGGCGGTTTCTTCCTGCTGCGCATTATTGGCAATAATATCCGCCGCCCGCAAAAAACGGTCAGCATCTGACAATGATGAACCACCAAACTTTAATACTCGCATTCCCTACTCCCATTACTTAATCCTGTGCCTGTCAGGCAAATATCCAGTCAAAAAAAAACCCACACCGGATTGGGTGTGGGCTCTTTTCTGCAATTCTTACGCGCATCAGCCCACCCCAGCAATCGTGCCGGTAATAATGGTGGTTGTGGTAACTAGGCTGATGCTGTTGTTATACATAGCGACTCTAATTCGTTGCCCTAAATATCTATTAATTAACGAATACCGCATTCGCATTGGCGAGTCAACAATCAATTTCCTCGAAGCTGATTATTTTTTGAGTTTTACCGGTGTGAAAATATACCCTTCCAACCCAAATTAGATTGCAGCCCCTAATGGCCATCGGCACAGTATGGTGGGAGGAAACAACCACTCGCTTTCTCGGTTGTTCCGTAAAAACTAGGCTATGGTTAGATGCGGAGGGAGCCCCTATGACAGAAGCTGCAATGGAACAACTCGTCGCCCATACTATCTTACAAGGCTTTGATGCTATGTATGGCCGCTTTCTAGATGTCACGGCCGGTGCCCAGGAACGGTTTGAAAACCAAAATTGGCCAGCCGTACAGCGAGCCCTGAAAAGCCGGATCAGCTTCTACGACCATCATGTCGGGCTTGTCACCAGCCAAATCCAGATTATGCTTGGCAAACGCTATGCCAACCACCGATTCCTAATGGGAGTTAAGCACGCCTATGAGGATCTGCTGCTCGACTATCCCCGCTATGAAATCGCTGAGAGCTTCTTCAATTCCGTCTATTGCCGGATCTTCGAGCACCGCCATATCAACCGCGACAAGCTTTTCGTCCACAGCTCGCAAGAAGGCCGTATCCCCTCTTACCCCACAGCACTGACCCGGCTCTACAATACCGGCTCTGGGCTAGAGAGCCTGCTTGGCCGGGTGCTCGACGACAGCCCGTTTACCCTACCGTGGGAAGACCGAAGCCGGGACATCGCCCAGCTGATCGAACGGCTGACTGCACCTGTTGCTGAAATATCGACCTCAGGCCCGCCAATGATAGAAATGATCCGCGAGCCGTTTTACCGCAACAAGGCTGCCTACCTTGTCGGGCGGATCCGCCTTGGCGATCGACATTTTCCACTCGTGCTACCGGTTCTGACCAATAGCCAGCATCAACTGTATATCGATGCCTGCCTCACCGATGTGGATGATGTCAGCATCCTGTTTGGGTTTGCCCGCTCCTATTTCATGGTATATGCGCCGGCCCCAGCGGCCTTGGTCCGTTTTCTCGCCGAGCTGCTCCCCAATAAAACCAAAGCCGAACTGTACACGGCCATCGGCTGCCAGAAACACGGCAAAACCGAGCTGTACCGCGAATTCCTTGCTCATATGGAACAATCGGACGATCAGTTTATCCTCGCACCGGGGATCAAAGGGATGGTAATGTCAGTGTTTACCCTGCCGTCCTACGACGTGGTATTCAAAATCATCAAAGATAAGTTTGCCCCGCAGAAAGATATCAGCCATAGCGTCGTCAAGGAGAAATACCGGCTGGTCAAAGAACACGACCGAGTCGGCCGGATGGCCGATACCCAGGAGTACCGCAATTTTGCCTTCGACCGCCACCGTTTCAGTGAAGAGCTGCTCGACGAGCTTCAGGCTGTCGCACCGTCGCAGCTGATCGTGACCGATACCCAGATCATCATCAAGCACCTCTATACCGAGCGGCGGATGATCCCCTTCAACCTGTATATCGAGCAGGCCAGCGATGCCGATCTTCGCCACGCCGTCGACGAATACGGCAAGGCGATCAAACAGTTGGCAGCAGCCAATATTTTCCCCGGTGATATGCTGTTCAAAAACTTCGGCGTTACCCGCCACAAACGCGTCGTCTTCTATGATTACGACGAGATCAGTTACATGACTGAAATGAACTTCCGCCGCATTCCGCCTCCCCGCTACCCAGAGGATGAGCTGGCAGCAGAGCCTTGGTACAGCGTTGGCCCCAACGATGTTTTCCCCGAAGAATTTAGGACTTTTTTGCTGATCAACCCCAAACTCAAGACTTTGTTCGAGGAGCTCCACCGCGATCTGTTCGATCCTCTCTACTGGCAACAACTTCAGGCCAATATCCAACAAGGCCTCTTTGAGGATGTCTACCCTTACAAAAGTAAACTTAGGCTTGATCGTCAATTACTTACACACAAATCCAGTGTTACTCAACATGTGCTGCCACTTGATCACCCCACGACGGCCTACGGATCAGAAAAACATGATAGTAGATCTCAACCTTAGTCATTGACTGTGTCTTTTTTAAGCAAATTGACCTAGTATTATTTTGCTAGAAGCAAGACAAATAAATAATGATAAACAGGGAAGGTGATCAATGCGCACATTGCTTATCACAATTGCCCTGCTGGTAGTGGCGCTTCCTACAACTGCAGCAGAGAATGACTGGCTCTCGCTCGGCGACAACACAGCCTCATCCGGATGGTTTCTGTCATCCCAATCCAAAGGTGCCGAGCAATATGACCTGTGGCAAATTGACAGTGGCTATGCCTATTCGCTAACGGAAAATACCGAGTTATACCTCAGTACCCGACTGAAAACAGGCAATGACGCCCATTCGGCGACCCGAGGCATGCTATCTGGCGTAAAATACAACTTCACGCCCAAGTTAAGCCTTAAAAGTGCCGTAAAATCGGAAAAACAGGACGAAGAAACCGTGCTAGGGGTCGAGGTGTCCAGCCAATACGAAGTGACCGAGCGCATCAACCTCCATGCGACGATGGACTACGAATCACTCGAACAGATTTACCAACTCGGGATTGGCTTTAAGTTCTGAACCTGTCCGCCAACCCATATAACAAGCCACCGCTATCGGTGGCTTGTTGTCTTGCATAGATGGCTTTGTTCATTTCTGATTCACGCAATAACTGACAAATCCAATGCCGTTTTACTAAACAATATTCCGTTTCTGTCGGCATAAATCATATCGCCGGGGTACACCAAGGTATCGGTCACTGTCAGGGTGACATTTTCCTCGCCAGTCTGGCGCTTCACCGTCTTGATCGGGCAAACCCCCAATGCCTTAACGCCGATATCCAAGGAGCCCAATGTCGCGACATCACGCGCTGCGCCGTTGATCACAATCCCCTCCCAGCCATTATCCAGAGCCAGAAGGGCCAACTGATCCCCGAGCAAAGCCCTGTGGCACGAACCATGCCCATCGATAAAAAGTACTTTGCCCTTTCCCGGTGCCGCGAGGATATCCCTAACTAAGCTATTGTCTTCGAAGCAACGTAGCGTCACTACCTGCCCATAGAACACGCTCCGGCCACCATAATCCTGCATCGACAACGGCAGCCAGCGTACCTCCTGCTCATAGTGGTCACATAAATCGGGGGTGATATCCAGTGCCAGTAGTTCCTTTTTCTGGTTCATAGCGCCCTCCGTGTGGGTTCATTGCGGCCTCTTTATTTGGTATTAAGTGTAGAGAAAACCACGCCAATCACCCAAACTTTGTTGTTCGAATCCAGCAAGCAGTACCGGTACCAAAAACAGCTCGCCATTTTCCACCCAATAAATCGCATTCTGCTCCCAGCGAGCCGCTACTCGGCAGGCCTCTGATTTATCCATCGCCACCATCACACCTTGTTCAGCCCAACGACCATCAGGTGAACAGGTCACTACTGACTCAAAAGAAAAACCCGATCGGCGTAACTCTTTAGTCAATTGACTGTGCCGCAACCGGTTCTCTTTGTTACTAATTACGGTGCTTCTCGGATTGAATGCTGTTAGAATTGCAAAGCAAGGGTAAACAGGGTGTTGTGTTATCTTAAAAATACTCGAGCAGTAGCTACACCAAAGCGAGAGTTTTTCACACATACATGGAGCCGTCCCTTCGGCGAGGTGTTTTTTTGTAGCGAATGTTAAACAATCTCGTGAGTCGTAATGCAGTTCATAGCATTTGACATAAATCAAGAAAATGCCCGAAAGCAGCTCTGAAACAAAATACATATATTGTTAGAGAGCTGTTAAGTGAATACAATCATCGCCATCCTACGGAAATTGAAGCCAATGCCCCTTAATTTCGGGCTATTTTCAGCAAGAAACTGCGATCCGTTACTTTGCTGGATAAATGGACGGCGTACCAAACAGACAGCAACACGGGTCTAACACACGTTTTCCCCCAGTTTTTGCCTGTATGTGAATTTTATATATAGAATTTAACTATTCTGTTTTTTAACCAGATTCCGTTTTAAAACTTTTAGGTACTGCCAATGCAAACCCCTCACATTCTAATTGTAGAAGACGAGCACGTAACACGTAACACGCTAAAAAGCATCTTTGAGGCAGAAGGCTACACGGTATTCGAAGCCAACGACGGTGCCGAAATGCACCAGATGCTTTCTGACCACCCAGTTCACCTTGTGATCATGGATATCAACCTTCCGGGTAAAAATGGTCTGCTGCTAGCGCGTGAGCTTCGTGAGCAAGGTGACATGGCACTGATGTTTTTGACCGGCCGCGACAACGAAGTCGACAAAATCCTTGGTCTTGAAATCGGTGCTGATGACTACATCACCAAGCCATTCAACCCTCGCGAACTGACTATCCGTGCTCGTAACCTACTGAGCCGAGCGATGAACCAAGGCGTACCAGCTGAAGACAAGCGTCTCGTTGAGCGTTACGAGTTCAATGGCTGGTCACTGGAAATCAACAGCCGTTCTCTGGTAAGCCCAAGCGGTGACCAGTTCAAGCTGCCTCGTTCAGAGTTCCGTGCCCTGCTGCACTTCTGCGAGAACCCAGGCAAGATCCAAACTCGTGCCGAATTGTTGAAGAAAATGACAGGCCGTGAGCTTAAGCCTCATGACCGTACTGTTGACGTAACAATCCGCCGTATCCGCAAGCACTTCGAGTCAGTTGCCGATACGCCAGAAATCATCGCGACTATCCACGGTGAAGGCTACCGCTTCTGCGGTGATCTGGAAGAAGAATAAGCAACACTGCGCGCTTGCGCGGTTGACTTATGACCCCATAGCAAAAGGCTCCTATACGGGAGCCTTTTCTTTATCAGCCAATCATTCACAAGGGTCAGTAAACCTGCTCGATCACAATACCCTTTTCCACCAGCACGTATTCCTTGCCCTTGTAGAGCAACGTCAAGGCAATATCCGCTTTGCTCCCGGGAATCCACTCCGGCCCCCCGCGAAGCGCAACCTCGATCCCCCGTTCACCGTCACGGCGAACGTCCAGATCCTGCTTGGCTAGCCACTGCTCATCGTCTTGGGCTATCAGTACCTGCAAGATATCCACACCATCGGGGAAAGCCTGCTTTTCAGCCGGTAGCAACCGGACCGAGGCAAACAACTTATTAGCAGGCGTACTGCCATCATCGCCAATCACCGGCATCGAATTCAGCCACAATGCCGAGCCAAGATGAATAACCGTGTCTGCAAGGGTGATTTCCGACGGTGATTGCCAGAGATCCAGCTCAGCCGGCAAGGTCGTCGGTTGCACCGATTCTACCGGCTTCGCCACGTCGCCCTGCTGGCCTTGTGCCTCCTTTCCGGGATCATCTGGGCCGCAGCCCGCCAACAGTACCATTGACAGCAGTGCAGCTGCCCGCTTCGACTTATCCATTATCCTTTCTCCTGCTGGGCTAACCAATCTTTCAGTACTTGCAAATCATTGTGGTAGCCGTCTTTGATTTCATCGACCCAGTCATTGATATTTTCCCACCAAGCAGGCAGTTCCGGTGACTGAGCCATCTGCGCAATCTGCTGAATATGCTTGAGGCCTATCGAGCCCGCCGCCCCCTTGATTTTGTGAGCCTCGAACTTGATACCGTCCTGATCCTTGGCCGTCATATTGGAATCAAGGATAGCGATATACTCGGGCATCTTCTCCTCGAACATCGCAATACTATCGTAAACCGGCTGAGTACCGACTATCTCGACATATGACCCCAGCATCTCCAGATCCAGCAGGGTGCTGACCGTATCATCACTGAGCACAGGTATATCAACCGCTGATTCGATCGCATCCGGCTCGTCATCATCGAGCGGGCAGGTCAGCACCAGCCGCTCTATAACCTCACTGATCGCCTTGACGCTAAGCGGCTTGCTTATCGCATCATCCATTCCCTTGGCCAGATACTCCCCTTTGTCCTTTATCACATTGGCGGTCAGGGCAACCAAGGCGGGCAGATCGTCGTATTTATCCCTCAGTGCCGCAGCAATATCAAACCCGCTCATGTCCGGCAATTGAATATCAAGCAACACCAAGTCATAGGCATCAGGATCGAACATCGCCAACGCCTCGTCACCACGCATCGCAATGGTCACCTCATGGCCAAGGCTTTCCAGCAAGGCCTTGGCAACGGTGATATTGAGTTCGATATCCTCAACCATGAAAATACTGAGCCCCAATTGAGGCAGTGCCGGCATAATCTCCTCCTCAACGCTTTGCTCCACCAGCGGCGCTGAAAAGGTCACGGTAAACGTACTGCCGGCCCCAAGCTCCGAGTCGACAGAAATGTCACCACCCATCATTTGAACCAACTGACGAGAAACGGCAAGGCCGATACCGGTCCCGACCGCATGCAGGTTGTCGCTCTCGTCGGTCACTTGGTAGTACATGGAAAAGATGTTGTCGAGTTCGTCATGGGGGATCCCTATTCCGCTATCCTCAACCTCAAAGGTGATATGAGCCAACTCCTGCTCGATATCGCAGCTGACCGACATCACCACTCCGCCATCTTTGGTAAATTTGGTCGCATTGCTGATCAGATTCCACAACACTTGGCGCAGCCTGGTCCCATCAGCCTCGATGCAGCGCGGCAAGGCCGTCAGACGCTCAAGGTCAAAACGCAACCCTTTCTGCTCGGCCATCAATCCGGATATATTCTCCATCTCCGCCACAAATTCTTGGAAATCTAGCGGCTTAGGCAATAGCTCGAGACGGCGACGATCCGCTTTATCCATATCGATAATATCGTTGAATATATTGCCCAAGGTAATGGCGCTGACATGGATCGTACGCATATAGCCGCGCTGCTGCTCATCGAGTTTACTCTCAAGCAACATCCGGCTAAGCCCGACAATCCCGTTCAGCGGGGTGCGAAGCTCATGGCTGACCGTGGAAATAAAAGCGGTCTTGTCGCGACTGGCTTTCTCTTGCGCGTCTTGGTACTGCTTGCGCTCGGTGATATCGCGACCAAACCCCATCAGCCCTAGTCGACGGCCATCACGGCTATAAAAAGGGACTTTGCGTAATTCAAAAATAGCCTTGCGGCCATCGGGATACTCCAGCCACTGTTCATAGGTGATGGACTGGCTTTCAATGTAGACCTTCTGATCAGTCTCGGCGATCTTGCTGGCGATCTCCTCGCTGTAGACATCCCACGGGGTCAGTCCAACCAACTCTTTTTCACTACGGTCAGTCAGCTCTTCCATCGCGCGATTACAGCCGGAAAACTGGCCTTGTTCGTTACGGTAGTAGATCAAGTCCGGCGAGGCATCGAGGAAAGATTTCAGCAAGGCACTCTGCTCGGCCAGTTCCAACTGGGCATTCTCACGTTGGTAGACCTCGTTCTCGAGATCCTCCATCGCCTCCTCGCGGGCAACCTCGGCCTTCTTCCGCTCCTCTATTTCCTGATTGAGCTGGGCAATATTGTCTTGAAGCTGCTTGTTAAGCTGCATATCGCGTGAGCGCATCTCTTCGAGCTTGGTGACCAACTTAGACAAACGCTGGCGGGACTCTTCTAGCTGATCCACGACCACCGACAGGAAATACACCGCCCACGGCGTAATCAACAACCCGAAAAAAACCGATCGCACGATATCAAGGTTGTCCACTTCCCCTTGCAGTACCAAGGTAACGCCTATCTGCACCACGACGGCCAGAGCCACCAGGGCAAGAGCCAGCAGCATGCTGAACCTTACCAGCCCCAACTTGACCAGCAGGTCCACGTAAAACTGAGCTAGAACTTTGATTTGCTTCATTCTTCCATCCAATACACCACAGCTATTCCCATCATAATAGGCCATTCGCGATATCCCAAGTGGTGTTTGGGCACAAGATGGCGACTATGTGGAGGCCTTAACAGACAAAGCCTGCAGATGCAGGCTTTGTCTGTTCTTTTCTCTGGCCCCTCAGGCTCTCCCGTCATCACACTGCGAGTCGGTCATCGTCATGGTGCAATTGCGCCCCGCCCCCTTGGCCTGATAAAGGGCGATGTCGGCCATTTCGACCAACTCGCCGTAATCTTGGTTAGGTTGCGGTATGATCGTTGCGACGCCCAAGCTGACTGTCAACGAGTTCGATACCTCGGAATACATATGAGTCAGACCTTTTTCGGCCAGTGCCTTGTGGATGGCCTCCGCCACGACTTTGCCGCCATTGAGGTTGGTATTGGGCAGTAGGAACGCAAATTCCTCGCCACCATAGCGGGCGACTTCATCAGTCTCGCGCTTAATGACACTGAGCAAAACCTTGGCCACTTCACGCAGGGCAAAATCCCCTTGCTGATGGCCGTAGTTGTCATTGAACGCCTTAAAATAGTCAATATCACACAGGATCAGGGTCAGCGGCTGCTGCTCGCGGATATGGCTGTACCACAGCTTGCGCAGTTGCTCGTCAAAGCTGCGGCGGTTGGCAACCTTGGTCAGGCTGTCAACGAAGCTGAGTTCCTGAAGCTCCATAATGGCATCGGCAAGCTGTTGCTCGGCCAGACGCCGCTCGGTCACATCACGGGCCATCATCAATACCCCCAAAGTCCCATCGGTCGGATCCCGATAAGGGGACTTGAGCACCTCAAACCACACCATGCTGCCGTCAGTCAGAGTCACGCAGTCATCCGTCGTAACACTGATCCCCTCCTCCATCACCTTAAGGTCGATCTTCCAGACTTCGGCGAACCGCTCGGGCTCCAAAACATCCCGCACCGCTTTGCCCAGCAAGGTTTCCGTGGTATGGCCCAACGTGCGGGCAAACGCCTCATTGCAACCGACATAGATCCCATGCTCGTTATACAAGCCAATCGGATCACGGCTGGCATGCAAAATCGTATCAAGCAGGTTATTACGCTGGGCCAATTCCTGTTCGGTTATCTCGCGCTTTTCGATTTCGCTGCGCAACACATCCTGCATCTCGTGCCATTCGGTCACATCATGGCTGATGCTAAGACTGCCGATAACTTCGCCATTATCGCCCAGTAGCAAATTGCGGTTAATTTCGAGCAGGCAACTCGACCCCTCTGGCGTGACGGTCCAGCTATGGTTAGCAGCCTTGGTGCGGGCATTCCCTTCGGTAGCACAGGCAATCCCTTCCTCGAGCCGCCCCCGCCAGAAACGGTCAAACGCCTTATTGGTTCCGATCAGCTCACCACTATTATTCTGGAAACAGACCAGCTCCGACAAGGAGTTGAGTACCTGCTGGAAAGTACGTTGCTCTTTCTCGAACTGCTGATGGGAATCTGTCGAACTGAGATCAGGGGTAATATAAAGCAGCCAGCACGGGGACCACAGATAGGTGATCACCCGGCCACTAATCCGAAGGTTAAGTTGCTGGCCATTGGCGACTGGCAATTCAACACCTGAATCATCGAAAAAAGCCTGATCAGCAAAGGGGCGCAGGTAGTCATGCACCATCACGGCACTGAGGGTGTCGGGCATCAGATAACGACCGTGAAGACGGCGCACCCCGAGCAGATCACGGCAGGGTTTGTTGCCGTAGACAAGATAGCCATCACGCTTGCGTACCAAAGCAACCGCAACCGGCATGGTGCTCAGCAATGCGTGAAGATAACGAAACGTGCGGGGACGAAATGCAGTAAACAGCAGCGCGGCCGTCACCCCGCACAATACACTGAACAACAATAAGAATAGAGGCATCAGTAATGGATATCGGTCATCTGCCGCCGCCAGCGCTGACGGCGGCGCGATCACCAGAACGGCCCCCAAAAAAGGAGCGGAAGGAAAAACAGCCGGCAACGCACCTTTCAACCGTCCTCCCCATGAGTTAGGTGCTCTGGGGGAGGCGGCTTCGGTCTCACACTGCCCTAACTTGCCTTGATGGAGAGCTGGCATAATTCAACATCTATTAAGAGTTATTCACTGTAATCTACCAAAAGACTACGTAATGTTTAATCCTTAACTGATGCTAAATCCTTTACTTGCTAGCCATACTAACGGCCTGCGGCGGCAGATAGACAAATGGCTCTCCCACCCCGGAGCCCTGTCCACCAGACGCATCGAGGTTTCGGCCGATTTCTGTCATCGCCAGCCAACGGTTCTCGCACCATTCCGGTGCCAACAATGTTGGCTTGCGGGCGCTTGCCGACACGCGATGGAAAACCACTTCTGGCGGCGTCAGGCGAATCATCTCCGAGGCGATCTCAGTGTACTGCTCCAAGGTCAGCTCGGCCAAGCGGCCCGCTTTCCACGATAATCCCATGATACTGCCTTCGACAATATGCAAAGGGTGCAGCTTGATCCCATCGACACCGGCATCGACCACCTTGCGGATCGTATCAAGGTTATCTTCACGAGTATCCCCTGGCAGCCCCACAATCAAATGGGCGCACACCTTAAGCCCAAGCGCACGGGCTCGCTTGGTGATAGCCTCGTAACAAGCAAAGTCATGGCCACGGTTAACCCGCTTTAAGGTCTTGTCATTGGCGGTCTGAAGCCCTAATTCGAGCCAAATTTCATACCCTTGCTCGTGGTAGCCGGCCAGAAGTTCCAGCACCTCATCCGGCACGCAGTCAGGGCGGGTACCGACACACAGGCCAACGATATCAGCCGCTTCCAGTGCTTCTTCGTACATCGCCTTTAGAGTCTGAACCTCGGCATAAGTACTGGTGTAGGCTTGAAAATACGCGAGGTAGCGCTTGGCGCGATTCACTTCACCGGCGCGCAGGGACAACTGCTCGGTAATCGGCTTGAACTGGGCTTGCTCATCGGCAAAAGAGGCGACATTGCAAAACGTACACCCGCCCCGGCCAATTGTTCCGTCACGGTTCGGGCAGCTAAATCCCCCATGTAGGGTCAGCTTATGTACCTTCTCGCCATAGCGGCGCTGCAAGTCCTGGCCAAAGGTATTGACAAGTTCATGCAATTGCATCGGATCACCTCGGTTGATTCTACGGAAGAAAAAAACGGTGCAGGTTATCACCGAATATTGGGTCAAACGTTGTGCCAGAACAAAAAGCCAGCATATACCCCATCTCCCGCTCCGGCGACAGGGAGCACAATGAAAATTTGCAACAACAACCAATAACGCTCCGTTTTTACCTATCGACAGTATAACCACACCAAAAACAAGTTTATTTAAGCACGATATGCATAATGCAAATCATTCTCGAATTATTACTCAATCTACCCGCCTAGAAATTCATTCATTTGCCAAGGAGTTGGCGGTTGGCGCGAATTTTTGTTGGTAATTGATAAATCAAAATTGTAGGATAGTTACAGCTGTGTGCAATTTATGAGCAATAAATGTGACTATATTTCTGTTTTCTACAGATTTTAATGTCGCTTCCCATCAAAAATGCAGTGCTTTTGCATACCAGAGCAACAGTGCTACAGAGTTTAGTTTGCTACGCAAGATAACATCATCCCACAGCAAACCACCCGCAAGAACCGGACAGGAGTCCATCTAAGGTCTGCGGGAAACAATCAAAATTAGGGATAACTCAGGCATCTGGAGCGGTGCCTGTTGAAACTGGAAGGAAGTATCTATGACAGATCAAGAGCTGAATGCTCAGGGACTTTATGTGCCTGAAATGGAGCACGATGCCTGCGGTATCGGCTTTGTCGCCCATCTGAAGAACCGCAAATCCCACCAAATCGTCACTCAAGCCCTTGATATGCTTGCACGAATGGAGCACCGTGGTGGCCAAGGCTGCGATCCATGCAGCGGTGACGGTGCGGGGATCCTGCTACAAAAACCCCATGAATTCCTGTTGGAAGAGTCCGTCAAGCTGGGGATCCGCCTACCGGCGTTTGACCGCTACGGTATCGGGGTCGTACTGTTCCCTAAAGATGAATACAAGCGCCAACAATGCCGCGATATCCTCGAACGCAATGCCAAGCGCCTCGACCTCGAGGTGTTGGGCTACCGGGTGCTACCTGTCGACAACTCAATGATCGGCGACGACCCGCTAAGCACCGAGCCCCAGTTCGAGCATGTCTTTATTACCGGCGGTCCGAGCCTTGATCCTGCCACCCTCGAGCGCAAACTGTACGTATTGCGAAACTACACGGTAAGGGTGTGCCTCGAGAGCGTGTCCAACATCGGTGATGACTTCTACATCAACTCGCTGTCATACAAGACCCTTGTCTACAAAGGACAGCTCACCACCGAGCAGGTTCCTCAATACTTCCTCGACCTCCAGAACCCATCGATGGTCACCGCGCTGGCGCTGGTTCATTCCCGTTTTTCGACCAACACTTTCCCGAAATGGCGTCTGGCCCAGCCTTTCCGCTATATCGCCCACAACGGCGAGATCAACACCGTGCGCGGCAACCTCAACTGGATGAAGGCACGCGAGGCGATCCTCGAATCGGACCTATTCAGCCAGCAGGAAATCGACATGCTGCTGCCGATCTGCCAGGAAGGCAGCTCGGACTCCTCCAACTTCGACATGGCGCTGGAACTGCTGGTACTTTCCGGCCGTAGCCTGCCCCATGCCCTGATGATGCTGATCCCCGAAGCATGGCAGGAAAATAAAGGGATGGATCCCAAGCGCCGGGCATTTTACCAATACCACGCCAACATGATGGAACCGTGGGACGGCCCGGCCTCGGTCTGCTTCACCGATGGGGTTCAGGTCGGTGCCACCCTTGACCGTAACGGCCTGCGCCCATCGCGCTATACCGTCACCAAGGACGACTTCCTGATCATGGCCTCCGAATCCGGGGTCATTGAAATTGAACCTGAAAACATCCACTACCGCGGCCGCCTGCAGCCGGGGCGGATTTTCGTTGCCGATCTCGAACAGGGCCGGATCATTTCCGACGAAGAAGTCAAAGACACGATTGCCTCGGCCCAGCCCTACGAACAATGGGTACTGGAAAACCTGCTGACCCTCAAAGGGCTGCCGGAAGCCGACAACATGCACCACCAGCCGACCCCTGAGCGCCTTTTGCATCACCAGCAGGCATTCGGCATCAGCTCGGAAGAGGTCAATGAAATTCTGGTACCACTGGCAAAAACTGGCTATGAGCCGCTCAGTGCTATGGGTGCCGACTGGCCGCTGGCCGTACTGTCCCACCAGTCCCAGCACCTATCTAACTACTTCAAACAGCTCTTTGCCCAAGTCACCAACCCGCCGATCGATCCAATTCGCGAGCGCATGGTGATGTCGCTCAATACCTATCTGGGCAAAGACCAAAACCTGCTTAGCGAAAGCCCCCAGCACTGCCAGAAGGTCGAGCTGGAATCACCGGTACTGAGCAATGCCGAGCTGGAGAAGCTGCGCGCAATCGACAACGAGCACCTTCAGGCGAAGACTCTCGATATCGTATTTCGTGCCAGCGGCGAGCCGGGCAAGCTCGAGCGCGCCCTCAAGCGGATCTGCCAGTACTCCGAAGATGCGGTCAACGACGGCTATTCGATCATCATTTTGACTGACCGCGCAGTGAACTCCAACCACGCCGCTATTCCGGCGATGCTCGCTGTCGGTGCGGTTCACCACCACCTGATCCGCAAGGGTCTCCGCGCCAAGTGCGATATCGTGGTCGAGACCGGCGATGCGCGCGAAACCCACCATTTTGCGACTTTGGTCGGCTATGGAGCCAATGCCGTCAACCCGTATCTGGTTACCGAAACGCTGGTTGACCTGCAGCGCAAGCGCAAGCTCGATCCGGAAATCCCGACCGAAACCCTGTTCAACAACTACCGCAAAGGGGTCAACGGCGGCCTGCTCAAGATCTTCTCCAAGATGGGGATCTCGACCTTGCAGTCCTACCACGGCGCTCAGATTTTCGAAGCGCTCGGGATCAGCAAGAGTGTGGTCGACAAGTACTTCACCGGCACCGTCTCGCGTATCGAGGGCCTGACCATCGATGATATCGCCAAGGAAGTGTTGGTCCGCCACCGCTTCGGCTACCCGACCCGCGAAGTGCCAATCCAGATGCTCGACGTCGGCGGGGTCTACCAGTGGAAACAGCGCGGCGAAAAGCACCTGTTCAACCCTGAGACCATCTCTTTGCTGCAGCAGTCAACCCGCAACAAGGACTATGCCCAGTTCCTGCAATATGCCAAGGCCGTTGACGAGCAGGGCGATGATGCAGCAACGCTTCGCAGCCAGCTTGAATTCGTCAAAAACCCAGCCGGCTCTATCCCGCTGGAAGAGGTCGAGCCTATCGAAAGCATTCTGGCACGCTTTGCCACCGGTGCAATGAGCTTCGGCTCGATATCCTACGAGGCCCACTCAACACTGGCCGTTGCCATGAACCGCATCGGGGCCAAGTCGAACTCAGGCGAGGGCGGCGAAGACCCAGCCCGTTTCGAAAAGAAAGCCAATGGCGACTGGGAGCGTTCGGCGATCAAGCAGGTAGCCTCGGGCCGCTTCGGTGTGACCTCCTACTACCTGACCAATTCGGACGAAATCCAGATCAAGATGGCCCAAGGCGCCAAGCCGGGCGAAGGCGGCCAGCTGCCGGGTGACAAGGTCGATGACTGGATTGGCGCAACCCGCCACTCTACCCCGGGGGTCGGCCTGATTTCGCCGCCGCCACACCATGATATCTACTCCATCGAGGATTTGGCCCAGCTTATCTACGATCTCAAGAACGCCAACCGCAAGGCGCGGGTCAACGTCAAGCTGGTTTCAGAGGCAGGCGTCGGCACCATTGCATCGGGCGTCGCCAAAGCCAAGGCCGATGTGGTACTCATTGCCGGCTTCGACGGCGGCACCGGGGCATCACCGATGTCTTCTATCCGCCATACCGGCCTGCCGTGGGAGCTCGGCCTTGCCGAAACCCACCAGACCCTGCTCAAAAACGGCTTGCGCAACCGGATCGTGGTCCAGACCGACGGCCAGATGAAGACCCCTCGCGACCTTGCTGTTGCCACCTTGCTCGGTGCCGAGGAATGGGGCGTGGCCACCGCCGCCCTGGTGGTCGAAGGCTGTATCATGATGCGCAAGTGCCACAAGAACACCTGCCCGGTGGGGATCGCCACCCAGAACAAGACCCTGCGCGAGCGATTCGACGGCCGAGTGGAAGATGTGGTGACCTTCTTCCAGTACATGGCCAACGGCCTGCGTGAAATCATGGCCGAACTGGGCTTTAGCACGATCGATGAGATGGTCGGCCAATCCCACAAACTGAAGATCCGCGATGGCATCGGCCACTGGAAATACCAGAATCTCGACCTGAGCCCGGTACTGTTCAGCGAGCCGGCCCGTGCCGAAGACGGCATCTATAACCAGCGCGAGCAAGAGCATGGCTTGGAGGCGGTGCTTGACCGCAAGCTGATCGAGGCCGCCGCGCCAGCCCTTTACGAGGGCAAGCAGGTCGACGCCGAGTTCGGCATCATCAATACCGACCGCAGTACCGGCACAATGCTGTCCAATGAAATCTCCAAGATTTACAAAGACGGCGGTCTGCCCCAGCCGATGAACGTCAAGTTCTACGGTTCAGCCGGCCAGAGCTTCGGCGCTTTCCTCGCCAAGGGCGTGAAATTCGAGGTCGAAGGCGATGCCAACGACTACTGGGGCAAAGGGCTGTCTGGGGGGACTTTGGTACTCTACCCGGATGCCAAGTCTGACATCGTGCCGGAAGACAACATCGTGGTCGGCAACGTCTGCTTCTACGGTGCGACATCGGGTGACTCCTACATCCGAGGGATGGCTGGCGAGCGCTTCTGCGTGCGAAACTCCGGTGCCCGCGTCGTCGTAGAAGGTGTTGGAGACCACGGCTGTGAGTACATGACCGGCGGCATTGCCGTGATCCTCGGCCAGACCGGCCGCAACTTCGCCGCAGGCATGAGCGGTGGTGTGGCCTACGTCTGGGATCAGTTCGACGATTTCGCCACCAAGCTCAATCCTGAACTGGTTGACCTCGATCCGCTGGAAGAGGAAGACAAAGCATTGCTGCACGACATGCTGACCAAGCACCTTGCCTACACTGGCAGTACGGTTGCCAAGATGTTCCTCGACAACTTCGAGGGCAACTTGGCGAAAATCGCCAAAGTCATGCCAAGGGACTACAAGGCCGTACTGGCCAAACGCAAAGCCGAAGCACTGAACAAGGAAGAGTTGGAGGCCATCAATGGGTAAGCCTACTGGATTTTTGGAGTTTGGCCGCGAGCTGCCAAGCAAGAAAGACCCGAGCGTTCGTATCGCGGACAACAAGGAGTTTGTTCTCAATACGGAGTTTGGTGACAAGATCAACCAGCAGTCTGCGCGCTGCATGGACTGCGGTGTGCCGTTCTGCCACAACGCCTGCCCGATCGGCAATATCATCCCTGAGTTCAACGATGCGGTGTTTCGCGACAGCTGGGAAGAAGCGTGGAATATCCTGAGCTCGACCAACAACTTCCCGGAGTTCACTGGGCGAGTTTGCCCGGCGCCGTGTGAGAGCGGATGCGTGCTGGGTATTAACCAAGACCCTATCACCATCTGCAACATCGAGAAGACCATTGTCGAAACGGCATACCGTGAAGGGTATGCCAAACCCAAAACCCCACGCACCCGATCCGGCAAGACGGTAGCGATCATCGGCTCAGGGCCCGCAGGCCTTGCGGCAGCCGAGCAACTCAACAGCGCCGGCCACTGCGTGACGGTATTTGAGCGCGATGAGAAAGTCGGCGGTCTGCTGCGCTTCGGGATCCCCGATTTCAAACTGGGTATGGATATCATCGACCGCAAAATCAACCTGATGGCCGAAGCCGGGATCAAGTTTGAAGTCAACGCCCATGTCGGGGTCAATATCAATGCCCGCCAGTTGCGCCAAGACTTTGATGTCGTCCTGCTCACCGGCGGCT
The DNA here is from genome assembly GCF_001029445.1 of Photobacterium aquae. Classification (GTDB taxonomy): domain Bacteria; phylum Pseudomonadota; class Gammaproteobacteria; order Enterobacterales; family Vibrionaceae; genus Photobacterium; species Photobacterium aquae. The sequence goes on along the minus strand of NZ_LDOT01000022.1, from coordinate 38,093 downwards.
CAACCGTACCGCGCGACCTCCCCATCCCGGGGCGCGAGCTCAAGGGGGTTCACTTCGCGATGGAGTTCCTGGCCCAGAATAACCGCCGCGCCAACGATATGGATTTGAAAACAGAAGAAATCCATGCCAAAGACAAGCATGTGGTGGTCATCGGTGGCGGTGATACCGGCTCTGACTGCGTCGGTACGTCCAACCGCCACGGGGCAACCAGCATTACCCAGGTGGAAATCCTTCCGATCCCACCGGAAAAACGCCCAGTAAACCAGCCGTGGCCGTCATACCCGATGATCCTGCGGACATCGACCTCCCACGAGGAAGGCTGCGACCGCCATTGGAATATCCTGACCAAAGAGTTCATCGGTGATGAGGCGGGCAACCTCAAGGCCCTGCGCATCGCCGATATCCAATGGCAGGATGCCAAGCCCGGCGAGCGCCCGGCGTTTACCGAAGTGGCTGGTTCAGAGCGAGTCATCCCATGTGATCTGGCCTTTCTGGCGATGGGCTTCCTGCATCCAGAGCCCCACGGTGTACTGGCACAGCTAGATATCGCCCTTGATGATCGCGGCAATGTCGCCACAAAGGGCTTTGCTACCAACCAGCCGGGCGTCTTTGCCGCCGGTGATATGCGTACCGGCCAGTCGTTAGTGGTTCGCTGTATCAACGAAGGCCGCGAATGCGCCCGAGAAATTGATACCTACCTGCTCGGCGGTTCAAACCTCGAAGCCAAAGCCAGCTCGCTAATGCTCTCTGACGTATAAGTCTTGCTTCTCTACTCCCAAAACCGGCCTCGGCCGGTTTTTTTATACCGACATCCCGTTCTATCGGCTTCATCACTTTTCTCGTCACGCATTAATTCTACCCTAGCCCGGCAAGGTTGCGGAAATGTTTACTCAAGCACAGCCGTTTGACCTTTTTGTAAATAGCCGTTAACTTGAAAGATCGCTGGACGCATAGGTATACCTACCGCCAAGCCTGCCTGCTCACAGTCATTAACGAACGGGAAACGGTACCAAGGTTACACTTAAGGCGGTCAGGATAAGAGTCGACACATGCTGTATCACTGCCTGCAAGGCAGGAGCAAGGGAGCGTTGCAATGACACTGTATAACCCAATGCTGGACAAAGATAACTGCGGCTTCGGGCTCATCGCCCACATCGAAGGGGAAACCAGCCACCGCCTTGTCCGTACCGCCATCTCCGCCCTTGACCGGATGACCCATCGCGGCGGGATCGCCGCCGACGGCAAGACCGGCGACGGCTGCGGCCTGCTGATGAAAAAGCCCGACAGTTTCTACCGGGGGATAGCCGAAGATAACGGCTGGAAACTCTCACGGGAGTTTGCCGTGGGAATGCTATTTCTGAGCCAAGACCCGATCCGAGCCGAGCAGGCAAGAACCGTCATCCTTGAAGAGCTAGGCAGGGAAACACTCTCTCTGGCAGGTTGGCGTGAGGTACCTATCAACCCGCAGGTGCTCGGCCCGATAGCCAACGATAGCCTGCCCAATATCGAGCAGATCTTTGTCAATGCCCCCACAGGCTGGAAGCCGCGCGACATCGACAGGCGGCTGTATGTTGCCCGCCGCCGGATCGAAAAGCGGCTAAGCGGTGATCCTGACTTCTATATTTGCAGCTTTTCTACGCAAGTCACCGTCTACAAGGGCCTATGCATGCCCGCCGATCTGCCCCGCTTCTACCTTGATCTCGGTGATATCCGGCTGGAATCGTCTATATGCCTGTTCCACCAGCGCTTCTCGACCAACACCCAGCCGCGCTGGCCTCTGGCCCAGCCATTTCGCTATCTTGCCCATAACGGCGAGATCAACACCATTGCAGGCAACCGCCAATGGGCAAGGGCCCGCTCTTATAAATTTGCCTCACCGCTGTTGCCCGACTTGCAAAACGCAGCCCCGTTTGTCAACGAAACCGGATCCGACTCCTCCAGCCTCGACAACATGCTCGAACTGTTTCTGGCCGGCGGGATGGATTTGTTCCGGGCGATGAGAATGCTGGTTCCTCCTGCGTGGCAGAACCACCCTGACATGGATCCGGCCTTGCGGGCCTTCTATGATTTCAACTCTATGCACATGGAACCATGGGACGGCCCAGCGGGGATAGTGATGTCCGACGGCCGCTATGCCGCCTGCAACCTCGACCGCAACGGCCTGCGCCCGGCACGCTACGTGATCACCAAGGACAAGCTAATCACCCTGGCCTCCGAGATTGGGATCTGGGATTACGCCCCGGACGAAGTGGCCGAAAAAGGCCGCGTCGGACCCGGGGAGTTGCTGGTTATCGATACCAAGTTCGGCAAAATATGGCACTCCACCGATATCGACAGCGATCTGATGGGCCGCCATCCTTACAAGGCGTGGATGGACAGCCACGTTAAGCGACTGGTACCGTTCGAAAACCTCGGCGATGAACAAGTCGGGAGCCGATCACTTGAAGACAGCGAGCTTACCACCTACCAGAAACTGTTCGGGGTAAGCCGCGAGGAGCTTGACCAGGTTCTCCGGGTCATTGGCGAAAACGGCCAAGAGGCCACAGGATCCATGGGGGACGATGCCCCGATGGCGGTACTTTCCTCCCGCGAGCGGGCTATAACCGATTATTTCCGCCAGATGTTTGCCCAAGTCACCAACCCGCCGATTGACCCGCTGCGAGAAAAACATGTGATGTCGTTGGCCACCTGTATCGGTCGCGAGATGAATGTATTTTGCGAAACCGATGGCCATGCCTACCGGGTCGCCTTCTCCTCGCCGGTCTTGCTCTACTCGGATCTGGTCCAGTTACTCGAATTGGATGACCAGCATTACCGCAACAGCATTATCGATATCAATTTCAACCCTGCCGACAAAGATCTCGCGCAGGCCATTACCGAGATCTGCGATCAGGCCGAGCGACTGGTACGCGGAGGGACCGTGCTGCTGGTTCTCTCCGACCGCGGTATTAACGCCGGCAGATTACCGATCCCGGCGGCAATGGCCGTCGGCGCGGTCCAAAAGCGCCTAGTCAGTACCGACCTGCGCTGCGACGCCAACATCATTGTCGAAACAGCAACCGCCCGTGACCCGCACCAATTCGCGGTCTTGCTCGGCTTCGGGGCCACGGCCATCTACCCTTATCTGGCTTATGAGTCCCTCGGCAAACTGGTCGACAGCGGCGCCATTGCCAAGCCATACCGCGAGGTCATGCTCAACTTCCGCAACGGGATCAACAAAGGGCTCTACAAGATCATGTCCAAGATGGGGATATCGACCATCGCCTCCTACCGTTGCGCCATGCTGTTCGAGGCCGTCGGTCTCGCCGACGAGGTGGTCGATCTCTGCTTTGACGGCGTCGCCAGCCGGATCCAAGGGGCTGGCTTTGCCGACTTCCAGCAAGAGTTGTTCAACCTGTCGCGCCGGGCTTGGCTCAAGCGCAAGCCGATCGAACATGGCGGGTTGCTCAAGTACGTCCACGATGGCGAGTTCCATGCCTACAACCCCGATGTCGTTGGCACCCTTCAAACGGCCGTTAAATCCGGGCACTACGAGGACTATCTGGCTTTCGCGCAAACCGTCAATACCCGCCCGGTCGCGGCTATCCGTGATCTGCTCCGCCTCAAGAAAAGCGACGATCCTATTCCCATCGCGCAGGTCGAACCTGCCGCCGGGCTTTACAAGCGCTTCGATTCGGCCGCAATGTCGATCGGGGCATTGAGCCCCGAAGCCCACGAAGCGTTGGCGACGGCCATGAACCGCCTCGGCGGCTATTCTAATTCTGGTGAGGGCGGCGAAGATCCCCGTCGCTTCAACAGCGAGCGCAATTCGCGGATCAAGCAGGTGGCATCGGGCCGCTTCGGGGTAACCCCGCACTACTTGGTCAATGCCGATGTCATCCAAATCAAGGTGGCACAAGGCGCCAAGCCCGGCGAGGGCGGCCAGTTGCCAGGCCACAAGGTCACTAGCGAGATCGCCAAGCTGCGCTTTGCGGTTCCCGGCGTTACCCTCATCTCGCCGCCGCCGCACCACGATATCTACTCAATCGAGGATTTAGCCCAGCTTATCTTCGACCTCAAGCAGGTCAATCCCGAGGCGCTGGTGTCGGTAAAGCTGGTCTCCGAGCCAGGCGTCGGCACCATCGCTACCGGCGTCGCCAAGGCGTATGCCGATCTCATCACCATATCCGGCTATGACGGCGGCACCGGGGCCAGCCCCCTCACCTCGGTCAAGTACGCCGGAAGTCCGTGGGAACTCGGGCTGGCCGAGACCCAACAGGCCTTAGTCGCCAACGGCCTGCGCCACAAGATCCGGCTTCAGGTCGACGGTGGTCTGAAAACCGGCCTCGATGTGGTCAAGGCCGCGATTCTCGGCGCAGAGAGCTTCGGCTTCGGCACCGCCCCGATGGTTGCACTGGGCTGTAAGTACCTGCGGATCTGCCACCTCAACAACTGTGCGACCGGCGTTGCGACCCAAGATGAGACCCTACGCCGCGACTTCTTCAAAGGCCTGCCAGAACAGGTCATGAATTACTTCGTCGGCCTCGGCCAAGAAGTCAGGGAGTTGCTCGCCATGCTCGGGGTTGAACAGCTCACCGACCTTATCGGCCGAACCGAACTGCTGGAGGTCATCGAGGGCTTTACCGCCAAGCAGAGCAAACTTGATCTATCACCAGTACTCGCCAGCCCAACCCCGTTGGCGGGCAAGACGCTCTATTGCAGCGAGCCCAACACCCCATTCGACAACGCCGAGCTCAACGCCTCCTTGCTCGAATTGGCACTGCCTGCCATTGATTCGCGCTGCGGCGCTGAGATCCACCAGACCATTCGCAACACTGATCGCTCAGTGGGTGCCCGCCTATCTGGCGAGATCGCCAAGCGCTGGGGCAATCAGGGAATGGCTTCAGCACCGATCACCCTCAACCTGACGGGCACCGCTGGCCAGTCATTCGGGGTATGGAATGCTGGCGGCCTCAATTTGATCCTGACCGGCGATGCCAATGACTACGTCGGCAAGGGGATGACCGGCGGCCAAATCATCATCCGGCCACCGCTGGGCTCTGCCTTCAAGTCACACCAGTCGACGATTATCGGCAATACCTGCCTCTACGGCGCTACCGGCGGCAAACTGTTTGCCGCCGGCAAGGCCGGGGAGCGCTTTGCGGTACGTAACTCAGGCACCATCGCGGTGATCGAAGGCGCGGGGGACAACGCCTGTGAATACATGACCGGGGGCATAGTGGCAATTCTTGGCAAAACCGGGGTCAACTTCGGTGCCGGGATGACAGGGGGATTCGCCTATATCCTCGACGAGGACGGAGACTTTGCCGGCAGGGTCAACAGTGAGCTGGTCGAGGCCCTGCCGCTGTCCAAGCTCAAAATCCACCAGGAACACCTGCGCGGGCTGCTTGAACGCCATCTGGAACTGACCGGCTCCGACCGCGCCCAGGCAATCCTTGCCGAATTTGACCAGTGGATCCCCCGGTTCTACCTTGCCAAGCCGAAATCCGCCGACGTCAACACCTTGCTCGGGCACCAGAGCCGGTCGGCAGCCGAGCTCCGCGTTCAAGCACAATAGGAGGGAGACCGATGAGCCAGAACGTATACCAGTTTATTGATGTGGCCCGGATCGACCCGCACAAGAAGCCACTGAAAGTACGCAAGATCGAGTTCGTCGAAATCTACGAACCCTTTACCCAGCAGCAGGCCGGGGCCCAAGCCGATCGCTGCCTAGACTGCGGCAACCCCTATTGCGAATGGAAATGCCCGGTGCACAACTACATTCCCCAATGGCTTAAACTGGCCAACGAGGGACGGATCATCGAAGCCGCCGAACTGTCCCACCAGACCAATACCCTGCCCGAGGTCTGCGGCCGGGTCTGCCCGCAAGACCGGCTCTGCGAGGGCTCTTGCACCCTCAACGAGGACTTCGGGGCGGTGACGATCGGCAATATCGAAAAGTACATCACCGACAAGGCATTCGAGATGGGCTGGAAGCCTGACATGTCGCAGGTGGAATGGACCGAGCGCAAGGTCGCCATCGTCGGCGCGGGCCCTGCCGGCCTCGCCTGTGCCGACGTACTGGTGCGCAACGGGGTCAAGCCCGTGGTCTTTGACCGCTACCCCGAGATCGGCGGCCTGCTCACCTTCGGGATCCCCTCCTTCAAACTTGAAAAGAAGGTCATGGTCAATCGCCGCAAAGTCTTCACCGAGATGGGGGTGGAATTCAGGCTCAACACCGAAATCGGCAAGGATATCATGATGGCCGATCTGATCGCCGACTACGATGCGGTCTTCCTCGGTGTCGGGACCTACAAGAACATGCGGGCGGGCCTAGTCAACGAAGACGCGCCCGGCGTCTATGATGCCCTGCCGTTTTTGGTCGCCAATACCTATCGGGTCATGGAGCTGGAGGGAGACAGCCACTACATCGACATGCAAGGCAAGCAGGTGGTGGTACTCGGGGGTGGTGATACGGCTATGGACTGCGTGCGAACCTCAATACGCCAAGGGGCCAGCAAAGTGATTTGTGCCTACCGCCGAGACGAAGCCAATATGCCCGGCTCGAGGCGCGAGGTGAAAAATGCCCGAGAGGAAGGCGTCAGCTTCAAGTTCAACCTCCAGCCCATTGGCCTTGAGATCAATTCCCAAGGCCATATTTGCGGGGTAAGGATGGTCAAAACGGCACTAGGCGAGCCGGATGCGGCCGGACGACGACGACCCGAAACCGTGCCGGACAGCGAGCATGTTTTGCCTGCCGATGCGGTGATCATGGCCTTTGGCTTCCAGCCCCATGCGATGCCGTGGCTGGCCGACTTCGATGTCGACCTCGATCAACAAGGGAGGATCATGACCCACAGTCAAAACAACATGGCCTTCCAGACCAGCAACCCGAGAATTTTTGCCGGGGGCGATGCCGTAAGAGGCTCGGATCTGGTGGTAACCGCCATCGACGAGGGACGTCGCGCCGCAGGCGGGATCCTCGACTATCTCGGGCTCTGAACCTCATCGCCACCTTGCGACTGCTTGGCAATTGGCCAGTTAGCCGTGGTACAATTAGCGCCATATCAAGCCCCCCGCTCCTCGGGGGGCTTTATCCACCTAACAAGAGACTCAATTGATGAAAATCGGCATTATCGGTGCGATGGAGCAAGAAGTTGCCATCCTGAAAGATCAACTGACCAACTGCGAAACCCACCAGAAAGCAGGTTGTACATTCTATACCGGTACCCTTAACGGCGCAGACGTCGTACTGCTGCAATCTGGGATCGGCAAGGTCGCCGCGGCGGTGGGTACAGCGATTCTGCTTGAAATTTTCCAGCCTGACGTCGTACTGAACACAGGCTCTGCCGGCGGTTTCGACAGCAGCCTGAATGTCGGTGATGTTGTTGTATCAACCGAAGTACGCTACCACGATGCTGACGTAACCGCATTCGGCTACGAAATCGGCCAAATGGCCCAGCAGCCAGCGGCTTTTGCTTCTGACAGCAAATTGATGGCAGTTGCCGAGCAAGCTCTTGCTGGCAGTGACATGCACGCCGTTCGCGGCCTGATCTGTACCGGTGATGCGTTTGTCTGCTCAGCAGAAAAGCAAGCCTTCATCCGTGACAACTTCCCAAGCGTAGTTGCGGTAGAAATGGAAGCGGCGGCGATTGCCCAGGCTTGTCACCAGTTCAACGTGCCTTTCGTGGTTGTACGTGCAATTTCTGATGTGGCCGACAAAGAATCACCAATGAGCTTCGACGAATTCCTGCCGCTAGCCGCACAGAGCTCATCTGTCATGGTTGCCAAAATGGTTGAGCTACTGAACGCATAATGAGTGACGCCATTGCATTAGTAACAGCCTACCCGACCCTGCTCGCGCTGTGGGGCGCACTGGCATTGCAATGGCTGTTGCCTATCCCGCCCCATCTGCATCCCTTGCAGGTGGGGCAACAATTAGCCAGTGCCATTGCCGCCAAAGTCATCAAATCCGATGATTCCCCTCGCCAGCAGCAACTGTCCGGCCTGCTTGCCTGGTGTCTGGTTTGGCTCACACCGCTGATTTTGCTAATTTGCGCCTACCAACTAGTCTGGTTCGAAGCGGCCTTTCACATCACGCTCCTCTGGCTTGCCCTCGGCTGGCGTGAAACCTCTACGTTCAGCAAACAGTTTATCCAGGCTTTCAACCGCGAGGACAAAACCGTTTGCCGCCTGCTACTCGGACTGCGCATTAACCGCCAAACCGATAGCCTGTCCCTGCTTGGGCTGGGCAAAGCCGCCGCTGAAACCTTGCTGCTTGGCTATGGCCGCCATGTTGCCGGTGTCTTGTTCTGGTACGCCCTTAGCGGTGGTATCGGCGCTCTTATGTACCGCCTTGCCGTGACCTTGGCGCGTACCTGGTCACCAAGACATCCCGGCTACCAATATTTCGGACTGCCCGCGGTACGCCTGCTGGCCGTCTTCGAGCTGATCCCGCTCCGCATTTTTGCGGTGTTGATTTGCCTTGGCCGTAACAGCAAGGCAGCGCTATCCGGGCTTGCCAGCCAAGGTGAAAATTGGCTACTACCGGGCCCGGGGTGGTTACTGGCCGCTACCGGTCACAAGTTATCCCTCTCTCTTGGCGGGCCAGCTATCTATCACCAAACCAAACGCGAACGGCCACGTATCGGTGGAAAAATTGCCCCGGCAGCACTGCACCTTGCCCAAATTGACCGCATCGCCAATACCCGTTTGCTGATCTGGGTACTGCTGCAATCACTGCTTTTGATACTATTTCAAGGGACTGTATAAATGCGCACCACGCTATTTAGCTTCTTCCTGCTCCTTGCCAGCCCGTTATCATTCGCGGCAGCCGAGCGGATCATCAGCCTTTCGCCCCATACCACTGAGCTCGCCTATGCCGCTGGCCTCGGCGACAAACTGGTTGCCGCAAGCGACTACAGCGACTATCCGGAAGCCGCCAAGCAGCTAGAACGGGTAGCCAACTACCGAGGGATCAAACTAGAGCGGATCATCGCCCTCAAGCCGGATTTAATCCTAGCCTGGCAAGGCGGAAACCCTAGCCGCGAAATGGCGAGGCTGGAACAACTAGGCTACAAGGTGTATTACTCCAACCCTAAGACCCTTGACGATATCGCCACCTCGCTGGAGAACTTGAGCCAGTATGCTGCCGACCCGAGCATTGCCGAACGTGCCGCCAACCAATTTCGCCAGCAGCTGAACGAGATGCGGGCCAAGTACCACCACCAGCGCCCGGTTGGCTATTTCTACCAGTTGAGCGACAGCCCAATCATCACCGTGGCCGACAACAGCTGGCCGAGCCAGGTATTTACCCTTTGTGGCGGCCGTAATATCTTCGCGGAAAGCCCAGCCGCCTACCCGCAGGTCTCCGTTGAACAAGTGATACTTCGCCAGCCAGAGGTGATCTTCGGCACCGCCCATGCCACAGCCGATCCGCACCGCTGGAACCAGTGGCAGGATGAACTCCCATCCGTGGCTAACGGACACCTCTATACCCTGACTTCCGACTGGCTAAACCGGCCGACCCCGAGGACAATCAATGCCGTCAGGGAGGTCTGCCAGTACCTCGACTCGGTGCGCGAGGCCACACAGTGACAGGCCATAAAAATTCATTGTGAGAATCTTCACAAAGCCATCGCAACGAGTTGTGCGAAGGCCCATTAAACGTACAATCAGCGCGTTTGCCTTCTTCCCTATCAGCTTTCAACAGGTAACGTGATGCTAATCTATATTCTTGATATGTTCGGCACAGCCGTTTTTGCCGCATCGGGCGTCCTTCTAGCTGGGCGTTTACGGATGGATCCTTTCGGTGTTGTCGTGCTTGCCAGTGTGACGGCTATCGGTGGCGGTACCATCCGCGATATGGCTCTGGGTGCTACGCCGGTCTTCTGGGTCAACGATACCAATTACCTGTGGGTAATATTCGTTACCTGCCTGATCAGCATGGCGGCGATTCGCCGGCCACGGCATATGCCTTGGTGGATCCTGCCAGTTGCCGATGCTATTGGCCTTGCCGTCTTCGTCGCCATCGGTGTCGAAAAGGCATTGCGTTTCGGGGCAACGCCGATGGTGGCGGTGATCATGGGGGTAATGACTGGCTGTGGCGGCGGGGTGATCCGCGACGTTCTGGCGCGTGAAATACCCATGGTGCTAAGAACCGAGGTATATGCCACGGCCTGTATTGTCGGCGGTATTGTCCATACCACGGCACTGACTGTCGGGGTGCAAGCCTCAGTCGCAACACTGGCCGGTATCATCACCACCTTGGTGATCCGTCTGGCCGCAATCCGTTGGCACCTGTCGCTACCGACCTTTGCCCTTCGCTCTTGACTCTAATCTACAACTATAAAAAAACCGCCGTAAGGCGGTTTTTTTATTCAGCGGTAGCCAATCAATTACTTGATGGTTACACGGGCAAACTTGCGCTTACCTACTTGGTACACTGCGGTACCAGCGGCTGGAACAAGTTTAGTGTCTTCGATCTTCTCGCCGTCTTGCTTTGCAGCACCTTGGCGGATCATACGCAGCGCATCAGACGTCGAATTAACCAGACCCGCATCTTTTAGCAGGTTGCTGATCGCAATACCGGCTTCGAATTCGAATTCCGGCATCTCTTCAGGCATCGCGCCTTTCTGGAAGCGGTTGATGAACTCTTGCTCAGCAGCTTCGGCATCCGCTTCGCTATGGAAACGAGCGATGATTTCTTTCGCCAGCAGGATCTTAACGTCACGTGGGTTCTTGCCAGCAGCAATATCTGCCTTGAACTGCTCGATCTCTTCCAATGGGCGGAAAGACAGTAGTTCGTAGTAGTTCCACATCAGATCGTCGGAAATCGACATGATCTTACCGAACATTTCAGTCGGGCTATCGGAGATACCAATGTAGTTGTTCGCTGACTTGGACATCTTCTTCTCGCCGTCCAAACCAACAAGCAATGGCATAGTCAGAACAACCTGAGGCTTCTGGCCATTGGCTTTTTGCAGCTCACGGCCCATCAGCAGGTTGAACTTCTGGTCTGTACCACCAAGCTCAACGTCTGTATGCATTGCCACTGAGTCATAGCCCTGCAGCAGCGGGTACATAAACTCGTGAATCGCAATCGGGCGACCTTCGTTGTAACGCTTTTTGAAATCGTCACGCTCAAGCATACGGGCAACAGTCTGGTTGGCCGCCAAGCGGATCATCCCTTCTGCACCTAGCTCAGACAACCAGCTTGAGTTGAACGCGATCTTGGTCTTTTCAGGATCAAGGATCTTGAATACCTGATCAGTGTACGACTTGGCGTTCTCGATAACCTGCTCACGCGTCAGTGGCGGGCGGGTTGTGTTTTTACCGGTTGGATCACCCACCATGGCAGTAAAATCGCCAATCAGGAAAGTGACTTCGTGGCCCAGCTCCTGGAACGTACGTAGCTTGTTCAGAATAACAGTGTGGCCAAGGTGGATATCCGGGGCCGTTGGATCCGCGCCCAGTTTGATTCGAAGTGGACGGTCTTCTTTTAGCTTGGCAATTAGCTCTTCTTCCGGAATCAGCTCATCAACACCGCGCTTAATTTCAGCTAATGCTTGTTCAATGCTGGCCATTCTTGTTTGCTCCCACAGAATTGGCAAAAAAGTCATAATCCTCAATCTTACTTGAATAGCGATGTTTTTTGAAACCAGTTAGACTACAGGGGTCCTATTTTTTCCGAAATCGTAAAAAAACCACTCATGCCGATATCGATATTCCGCCGGTTGCCACGGATGCACCAACTTCTTATTGCCTCGCTCAGTACGGTTATCGTTTTGCTGATGCTCTGGCCAAACAACGAAAGCCGAAGTCAACCCGAGCGAAAATTTGAAATAGGCAAGCTTTATCCGCTCGATATCGACCATTCTGCCTTGGCAATGCGGCCAATGGAGAACAATGAAACGCCACTCGTCCCGTCCCTGACCTGGAAAGAGCACAAGATAAAATCAGGCGAAAGTCTGGCCGTGGTTTTTGACAAAGTCGGCTTGAGTCCGAGCACACTCTACCGTCTGGTTAATGCCGATCAGGGAACCAAGGGGCTCACCGACCTGCGCCCGGGCGATAAGCTACGCTTCGGCTTTGACGAGAACAACGAACTGATCCAGCTTATCCAACCCAAGAGCGTCACTGAAACCCTTGTCGTCACCCGGACTGCTGACAGCTATTTCTCAAAGGTTGAGTCGAAGAAGGTCGATACCCAGCTCAATTTCGCCCAAGCGGTGATCACCAGTAGCTTCTGGAGTGCTGCCGACAAAGCCGGGCTGACGGCCAACCAAATCATGGAGATCGCCGGGCTCTTCGGCTGGGATATCGACTTCGCCCTTGATATCCGCCAAGGGGACAGTTTCTCTGTACTTTTCGAAGAGCAATTCGTTGAAGGCGAGGCCATCGGCCGAGGTGATATCATTGCCGCGACCTTTACCAACCTCGGCCAGACGTTCACTGCCATCCGCAGTGAAGATGGCAAGTACTACGACCAATTCGGCAGTGCAATGCGCAAGGCCTTCCTTCGCTCGCCGATCAACTTCCGCTACGTCAGCTCGAACTTCAACCCTCGCCGCCTCCACCCTGTGACGGGCAAAGTCCGCGCCCACCGCGGCACCGACTACGTCGCCCCGGTAGGCACGCCGATCTGGGCCGCCGGTGATGGCGTGGTAATGAAATCTGCCTACAACAAATTCAACGGCAACTATGTCTTCATCCGCCACAGCTCGACCTACATTACCAAGTACCTCCATATGACCAAACGCAAAGTCAAAACTGGCCAGCGGGTGAAACAGGGACAGGTGATCGGCACGCTAGGTGGAACCGGACGGGTAACAGGCCCTCACCTGCACTACGAATTTTTGGTTAATGGCGTCCACAAGAACCCGCGTACAGTAAAACTGCCGCAGGCTCGCTCGCTTAAAGGGCAGGAGAAACGCAAATTCATTGAGTATGCCAACGAGCGACTGGCCCAACTCAACCAATTCAGCCAGCTGATTGCCGACAACAGCCCGCTCATCAACAACCGCAGCTAGCGTTGGGCATTTGACTTGCGTACAACAATAAAAAAACCGCCCGAGGGCGGTTTTTTTGTATTATCGTCAAGCCGGTAGGGACGACTTACACGCTGAACGATGCACCACAGCCACAGGTAGTCGTGGCGTTAGGGTTGTTCACGAAGAAACGCGAACCTTCCAGACCTTCGGTGTAATCGACGGTACCGCCGATCAGGTACTGCAGGCTCATTGGGTCAACAACCAATGTCACACCGCATTTCTCGATGGTGGTATCACCGTCATTCACTTTCTCATCAAAAGTAAAACCGTACTGAAAACCGCTACAACCACCGCCAGTGATATAGACGCGTAGTTTCAGATCCGGGTTTTCTTCCTCGGCGATCAGCGTTTTGACCTTGTTCGCTGCAACATCGGAAAAATTCAGCGGCAAGTTGGCATCGCTCATTAAAAACCTCTCATATACGTTGGGTCATTGCGGTGATTATCTAATACCTGAGTAATACGTTCAAGTATTGACCGCCTCCGACTGCTCTCGGTGGGCCATTTTTTCCTTTTCTATCGTCCGATGCAACAACTGAGAGTAAATAGGCTGCCCGCCGAGCACCTGGGCCAGCATGGTTGCCCCCAAAGTGGTAATAATCAGCGGCAGGATCAAATGGTAGTTATTGGTCATTTCGATCACCAGCAAGATACCGGTGATCGGCGCCCTTACCGTCGCGGCAAACAACGCGCCCATACCGGCAATGGCAAACATACCTGGCTGAAGCCCCAAATCAGGGAAATAATGCTGGGCAACGGCACCGAAGAAAGTACCGAACAGGGTTCCCAAGGCCAGCATCGGGGCAAAAATCCCCCCCGGCGCTCCCGACCCGAAACAAATCAAGGTCGTTGCGACACGGGCAACGAACAGCAAGAACAACAGACCCACCCCATACTCGCCATTCGTGGCACTTGGGATCAAGGCGATACCGCCACCGGTGAGCTCTGGCAAATACAAGAGCAGCAGGCCAAATACCCCGCCAAGCACACTACCGGTGATCAGATAGCGACGACGGTTGTTGCGGTGGATCTTGACGAACATATCCTGAGTCAGGGTGACCAATTTGTTGAACACCACCCCGAAGACCCCGAAGGCCATACCGAGCAGCAGGAACAACCACAGCGAGCGCAGCACTGGCGTATCGTACTGTGGCATGGTGATCACTGCCTCCTGGCCGGATAGGCTCCGGAATACAAGATTGGCAGTCACCGCCGAAATCATCACGCACTTGATGGAAATCAGGCTATAGCGAAACTGCGGCCTCATCTCTTCGACCACGAACATAATCCCGGCCAACGGCGCATTGAAGGCCGCGGCCAGACCACCTGCCGCCCCTGAGGCAAGCAGGGCATGGCGGCCTTCCTTGTCACGCAAGCGGAACATATCTGACACCATTCGGCCAATATTGCCGCCCATCTGAACCGATGGGCCCTCGCGGCCTAGTACCATCCCCGATCCCAGCGCCCCGAGGCCGCCGATAAATTTCACCGGCAGCACCCGCCACCAGCGAACCGGGCGCAGATCATCCATCGCCCCTTCAATCTCGGGGATCCCTGAACCACCAGCTTCTGGCGCAAAACGGTGTACGAGGTAATACCCCAACAGGGCAAGTAAGGCGCTGATCAAAAAAGCGGACAACCACAGCGGCAACATACTGCTGAACTCGGCCCGGAGCCACTCGGTACGCTGTTCGGAAATCCAATGCACACAAATCTCGAACAGGGTCGACAACAGCCCGGCCCCCACCCCTACCAATGCAGAGAGGAAAAGTACCGAAACAGGGGTCTTATCCCGAGAAAGGAACCGCCTGACCAGCCCGCTAGGCTGCAAACGTTCAGACGCAGGAGTGCCTTGATTTATATCAGTCATGAGTTAGCCGCACATTTTTGAGAGTTTTCCCGGAGCCGGGACTAGATGGAGTCTGCCTCCTGCCGCTGGCTAGCTGCTGGGCTGGCATCATTGGACAAGGGCAATCTGATAAAAGGATAGTCCCTGTGAAGAAAAATGAATATAACCATTGTTGGAAACTAGCATTGCATCCTTGTGCGCCCCGTGTACGGTCACACCTAGGACGTAGCAACTTTGAAACATTGCCAGACCCTAGTACAATGCCCGAAGTTCACATTGGACATTGTCAATAACAGGATACCCCGATGAGCAAATCCGCTGATTTATTTGCCAAAGCGCAACAAACGATCCCTGGTGGCGTTAACTCGCCTGTACGTGCATTCGCCGGTGTCGGCGGCAGCCCGCTGTTTATCGATCGTGCTGACGGCGCCTATATCTTCGATGCTGACGGCAAAGCCTACATCGACTACGTTGGCTCATGGGGCCCGATGATCCTGGGTCACAACCACGTGGCAATCCGCGACGCTGTTATCAAAGCCGCCCAGCAGGGCCTGAGCTTCGGCGCACCGACCGAAATGGAAATCACCATGGCCGAGCTAGTTTCCAAGCTGGTTCCGTCAATGGAAATGGTCCGTATGGTGAGCTCGGGTACCGAGGCGACCATGAGTGCAATCCGTCTGGCCCGTGGCTTCACCGGCCGCGACAAGATCATCAAGTTCGAGGGCTGCTACCACGGCCACGCCGACTGCCTGCTTGTAAAAGCCGGCTCTGGCGCACTGACTCTTGGCCAGCCAAGCTCTCCGGGTGTCCCTGCAGATTTCGCCAAGCACACCCTGACATGCACATTCAACGACCTTGACTCGGTACGCGAAGCATTCGTTGAGAACCCTGATCAGGTTGCCTGTATCATCGTCGAGCCAGTTGCCGGCAACATGAACTGCATTCCACCGGTACCGGGCTTCCTTGAAGGTCTGCGTACTATCTGTGACGAGTTCGGCGCGCTGCTGATCATCGATGAGGTAATGACCGGTTTCCGCGTGGCCCAAGGCGGTGCGCAGGCTTACTACAACGTTAAGCCTGATCTAACAACGCTGGGCAAGGTCATCGGCGGCGGTATGCCTGTTGGTGCCTTCGGCGGACGCCGCGACGTGATGGAATACATCGCACCGACCGGCCCGGTTTACCAAGCTGGTACCCTATCGGGCAACCCAGTTGCGATGGCGGCAGGTTATGCCTGCCTGAGCGTACTGACCGAAGAAGGCAACGAGGCCCGTCTGGCCAATATTACCCAGCGTCTTGCCGAAGGCTTCCAGTCATTGGCTGACAAATACGGTATCCCGATGATCACGCACCAGGTCGGCGGCATGTTCGGCTTCTTCTTCACTGATCAAGAAAGCGTGACCTGCTACGGCGACGTAGCCAAGTGTGATGTGGAACGCTTCAAGCGCTTCTTCCACCTGATGCTTGAAAAGGGCGTTTACCTTGCACCATCGGCTTACGAGGCTAGCTTTACCTCGCTGGCTCACGGCGACAAGGAAATCGAAGCAACCCTTGAGGCTGCCGAGTTTGCCTTTGCCGCACTGGCAGCGGAAGCAAAATAAGGCCCACGGCCATGAATCGACAAAGCCGCTCACAATGAGCGGCTTTTTTTGTTATCAACCTTGCCAGAAGACCAGGGCCATCGCGGCAAGGGCAACCAAAACCCAGACGGCCAAGGGGATCCGCCGCTTTTTCTTGTCATCACAACCGCAGTCACAGCAACCCATCATCCACCCTCCGTAGAAATAATCCCCGGGAATACAGCGAATTGATTACCTGTTTCTTGCCGGGGTGTTGTAATCTTAACCACAAAAAACTTTAACCGCTCAGAAGGATACCGCTGTGCCCAAGCCATTTAAAGTGGAATCGCGCCATTGGGTGCTGATGCTTGCACTTGGCCTCGCCGCTTACGCCAGTTACCAACTTATCGCTCCCTACCTCGGGCCGATTGTGATGGCATTTATCATCTCGTTGTTGTTCCACCCGCTCCACTGCCGGATCGACCGCCTGATGCCCCGCTCCCCGAATATGTCTGCGGTGCTATCGTGCTTCATGCTGACGGTGATCATCGTCATCCCGATGCTTGTGGTATTCAGCTCCATCCTCCATCAGGGCACGACCTTCTCGCGCACCAGCTATGATTGGCTGACCAACGGCGGGGTACACGATGTACTGTCCCACCCTTATGTGGTCAAGCTGCTGGCATTCCTTGATAAGTATCTGCCTTTCGAACCGCTGGACACCCAAGCGATGGTGCAGAAGATCGCCGGGATGGCCTCCAAATTCGGCGCCCAGTTGCTCAATGTCAGTGCCAAGTTCCTCGGCGATGCCACAGGTTTCGTTGTCAACTTCATGCTGATGCTGTTTGTGCTGTTCTTCCTGCTCCGCGATCATGACAGCATTGTCTCGGCAATCCGCCATGTCCTGCCGCTATCGCGCAGCCAGGAAGATGCCGTCCTCAACGAAGTGGAAAAAGTGGCTAAATCAGCGGTGCTGGGATCGTTTCTGACCGCACTTGCCCAAGGTTTTGCCGGTGGTTTCGCCATGTGGATGGCAGGCTTCCCGGGGCTTTTCTGGGGCTCGATGATGGCTTTCGCCTCGCTGATCCCGGTTGTCGGCACCGCCTTGATCTGGCTACCTGCGAGCCTTTACTTACTGCTTATCGGGCAGTGGGAATGGGCGCTGTTCCTTGCCGGTTGGGGCGCGATAGTCGTCGGTTCTATCGACAACTTCCTGCGGCCATTACTGATGCAGGGCAGCTCGGGCATGAGCACCCTGCTGATATTCTTCTCGATCATCGGCGGCCTCAATGTCTTCGGCCTGATCGGCCTGATCTACGGCCCAATTATTTTTGCCGTGACACTGGTACTATTCAAACTCTACGAGGTGGAATTCCAAGACTTTCTCCGCCATCAAGACGAGAACTGATTGGCTACCACTGGCCGGGGACTCCCCCGGCTTTCCTTAGGGCGTGATTTGTGGAACAATTCGCGCCCCAAATGACCGATGATTCTACCCGAGGCCGTTATGACCTACAGCGCTGCAAGCCAAGTGGCTGCCCGCCAAATCGAGTTCTTTGACAACCGTAAAGTACTGGTTGCCGGAGAGCTGTCTGATACCTTCCCGATCGAGCTGACTCGGGTCGCACAGTCGGTAACTGTGTTTACGACCAATTACGGTTCATACCTCAATCTTGCCAAGCACCCGGCACTAACCGCCGTATTCGGGGCCAGCTTCGAGCAAGAGGCCGACATCGACATGGTGTTGCTGTACTGGCCGAAGGCCAAGGCTGAGGCCGAGTACCTGCTTGCCATGCTGATGGCAAAATTCGGCCCGGGGACAGAAATCTGTATCGTCGGGGAAAACCGTAGTGGTGTGCGTAGTGCAGAAAAACTGTTTGCCGACTACGGCAGCTTGACCAAATATGACTCAGCCCGCCGCTGCAGTTTCTACTGGGGTCGCTGTGACAATGCCCCTGCGGAATTTACCATCTCAGACTGGTTCCGCAGCTACCCGATCAAAGTCGCGAATACTGAACTGACTATCCGCTCCCTGCCGGGGGTATTCAGCCATGGCGAGCTGGATTTAGGCTCCAAGCTGCTACTCGAGACCCTACCTTCTCTATCCGGCCGCGTCCTCGACTTTGGCTGCGGTGCCGGCGTTATCGGTGCGGTAATGAAAGCCAACAACCCTGATATCGAGCTGACGTTGTGCGATATCAGTGCTCTGGCGATTGCATCGGCAGAAGAAACTTTCCGAGCCAACCAGCTTGAGGCAAACTTCCGTCCGACCGACGTTTTTGCCAATATTGACGGAGCGTTCGACTATCTGATCAGCAACCCGCCTTTCCATGCCGGGCTGAAAACCTTCTATGCGGCAACGGAAGACTTCATCGCCCAGTCACCGGCGTACCTGACTGATGCAGGCCAACTGCTTATCGTCGCCAACAGCTTCCTGCAGTACCCGCCGCTGATCGAGGCAAGCCTGGGTGAGTGCAACACTGTGGCCAAAAACAATAAGTTCTGTATTTACGCCGCAAAAAAATAAACCAAGACGCCGGTATTCATACCGGCGTTTTACGACCGACCTGGCCATCTGGGTTAAATAACCCTCAAACTACCGTTAAATCCGTCAATTTTGTGTGGCGGCACACGCTTCAATCATCACTTCCTTGCCTGCAAAAAAAAACTCCGTATAAGGGTATATTGCTTCCTCCGGCCCGGCGCCTTCCGTTAATTCCGTCAATCTTGGCGTTGGAAGCTATCACCTAGATATCAATATTAATCAAAAAGTTAATACCATAAATTCACTGGTAATTCAGGCACAGGAATGCAGAATACTACTCGCTTCAAACGTCTTCAGCATACGCTGATGTTGGCCTTTCTGGTTCTCAGTATCACCCCCCTTATCCTCTCTGCGCTTTTCTTCCTCCGATCGCACAGCACCGACTTGGTCCAACAAAGCACCAATCACTTGGCCTCCTTGCTGGACAATCAGAAAAAACAGCTCAGTGACTTCTTTACGGCACGGGAATCAGAAGTACAAAGCTTTGCCCGCTCGGAACTCGCCAATGCCAGCGGCGGGCGTTTCTACGGGCTCGTAGGGGCATATCACCAGCTCGGCGACATCAATGCCCAGCTCAGCAAAACAGGTCGGGCGCGCTATTTCAGCGAAACACTGACGACCAAGAGCAACTTGACCCAGACCGCCAGCAACTATGTCGGTCATGAACGCTACCGACTGATGTATAAGCGCTACAACTGGGCTTACGACGAGTACCTCAAACGCTCGAACTTCAGTGATATCCTATTAGTTGATCTAAAAGGGAATATTGTCTATTCCGCTTACACCCCCGAGATGTTCAGTATCAACCTGGGGCAAGCAACGCAGCCCTATCCGGCCCTGAGCAAGACCTTTGCCGCTATCAAGGCCAAAACCGAAAGTAGCAGCAACGAGCCGGATCAGGTCCCAGTTGTCTTTACTGACTTCAGCACGGAGCCTGGGCAGCAAGATCTTGCCGCTTGGTTTGCCGCCCCCATTATTCAGCAGGGGTACCTGCATAGCTATGTCTTCTTCCGGCTCGACAACCATGTCATCAGCGAGTTGCTTGGGACCACCAGCAATGGGGCCCACTCAGTCCAGACCCTGTTAGTCGGCCAAGATCACCACTCTCGGCTGCCAGCCACTGCCAACGAGCCCAAAACCTATTCAAGCCAAAGTATTGATCAGGCGCTGTCGGGCAACCACGGTGTCGGCAGTTTTACCAACTTCAGCGGTATCTCGGTACTGAGTGCCTTTTCCCCGGTCAAAATCATGGGGAGCGAATGGGCGCTGGTTGTGGAATTGCCGGAAAAAGAAGCCTTTGCTCGGATCCACCAGCTGGAAATCATATTCCTCGTCGCGATGGTAACGGCAATTATTCTGGTGATTATCGCCTCGCACTGGCTCTCTAACTCGATCACAGCCCCTCTGCTGCGTCTGACCTGGGCCGCCGAACGCGTATCGGCCGGAGATATGGATCAGAAAATAGAGAGTACCGACCGCAGCGATGAAATCGGCCGACTGGCAATCAGCTTTGCCCGGATGCAATCATCAATCAGGGAAAAAATGATCCTGATCCGTGAGCAGAACACCAAGCTTGAACACAACCTCCAGCTTATTCAGCAAAAGAACAATGAGCTGCAAACTGCTGACAAGCTCAAAGATGAGTTCCTCGCGACGACCTCCCATGAACTCCGTACCCCTTTGCATGGCATGGTCGGTATCGCAGAGTCGCTGCTCGCTGGTGCCAATGGCCCCGTCCAGCGCTCCCAGCGACGCCAGCTGGAAATCATGATCAACAGCGGCCAGCGTCTCACCAACTTGGTGGACGATCTGCTCGATTACCACAAAATGCGCTACGGCGACATGGATATACAAAAACAAGCCGTCGACGTGGCCTCGGCCGTCCGTCTGGTGCTTGAGTTGTCCGGGCACCTGCTTGGCAGCAAACCGGTCAGAATTATCAATCAGATCCCTGATGACCTGCCACCGATTGCCGGCGATGAACAGCGCCTGGAACAAGTCCTTTATAATCTGGTGGGCAATGCCATCAAATACACTTCTGAAGGCAAAATTATTTTGTCTGCCACCATGCTGGAAAACCAGCTACGGATTCAGGTCGTCGATACCGGACAGGGGATCCCGCCCGATCAGCTCGAACATATTTTCGAGCCGCTGACCCAAGCCAATACCCACTCGGCCCAGTACCGTCAGGGATCTGGCCTTGGACTTTCAATAAGCAGACAACTCATTGAATTAATGGGGGGAAGGCTTTATGTCAGCAGTCAACCAATGATTGGAACCACGTTCAGTTTCACTCTCAACCTTGCTTCAAAGCAAGAAATCGCCGAGAGCCAGCTCAACAGCCGCAACCAGCATTTTCAGGCTCCAAACTGCGAAACTGCAATCAATGATATTGATGATATCCCGGAAAACCCAGACGGTGATTTATTGCTGGTTGTCGATGATGAGCCGGTGAACCTGCAGGTATTGAAGAACTTCCTCCGGCTCGAAGGATACCGCGTTGCAACGGCAGAAAGCGGCCCGCAGGCGCTCAAAATGATCGAGGAAAACCCACCAGCCCTGTTGCTGCTCGATATCATGATGCCGGATATGTCCGGCTATGAAGTCTGCGAGCAGCTTCGCCAACGCTACAGCATGACTGAGCTGCCGGTCATCATGCTGTCGGCCCTTGGCCAGGTGCAGGACCGGATCCGCGGATTCGAATCCGGGGCCAATGACTATCTCACCAAGCCATTCAACAAAGAGGAGCTCACTGCCCGTATCGGCGCCCATCTCAAGGCGGGACAAACCGAGATCCAGCGCAGGGAGAACCAACGCCTAGCCGAGGAAATTGCCCGCCGCGAGGCTGTCGAGGCTGGCCTGCTAGAGACCCAAAGCCGCCTGCTCGGGCTGTTGGAGTCCACCAACGAAGCTATTATCTGCATCCAGAGTGGAGGAAGGATTCGCTATGCGAACAGTGCTGCCGGCAAACTGTTTAATCGCTCACCCGAACATATCGAACGCCACCATATCGAAGATATTCTGGCTACCCACCTGCCGGAGGATATCCACACTCTGCACCATTTCCACGGCGAACTGATGTTCCGGATTGGCGACTCGCTCACAACGCTCAATACTGACGTCATCAACTTGCCGGAAGCCTCTGGCCTACAACGGATGTTCATCTTCGACAACCAAGGCCAAACTGACAGCCACCGGATTGAAGTGCTAGAGAATGCCGTTGATGTCCTTTCCGACTATGCCTTCAATGGCGACAAGGGCAACCTAGAGAAACTCCGCCACTTAGGCGACGAATTTCAAAATATTGCCAACAAGCTGGGAGACGGGGGCAAAAGCAAGCAAGACACCATGCGCGATCTGGTTGTTGATGTCATGAAGCAAACCCTCAAGCACTGGGAAACCTGCACCGGAAAAACAAAGTTTGACCTAGCCGAAGAAAGCGGGCTGTGGCGGGTGTACCTTGATCGAAGCACCCTACAAACTCGGACCCTTGATAAGTACCTCCACTTAGAGAGTCTACCCAAGACCCCGCGCTGGCGTAACGTACTTAGCACCGTAGATTTTGTTTTGGACCGCTGCCCGGCATCCTCTCCGGCGCAACAGCAGCTCAATCAGGCCAAAGAGCGGCTTCAGCAGCTCATCAGTCAATAGCCGCTAAGCCCACTTCTGCGCCCATGTCCCCTCTCTTTCAAGCCCGTCTCTGACGGGCTTTTTTTCGACCCAAATTAATACCCCAAAAACGGAAAAAATCGCTTTCCTACCCCCTCTAGACAGTGTTCAAAAACACACCGATTTGTCGACAAACCCCGTAGATAACGGCCATAACGCTGAAATGTTTCAGGTTATGAGAAGCCAATCACAACAAATCCAAGGCAAAAATTTTCCGCAGGCAAATAACCATAGAAAACTCACTTGTTGCATTCTCGCCACAAACCAAGATTTTAAGTTATTGTTTTATAATTAAATATTTTACAAAAAGAAATGAAACAGACTTTAATGTCAAACCTATAAACGTGATATCCAGCACAGGAGATCGCCAGTTTCGAGTCAGATCACAGTCCGAAATTTACGTTTTTGACGGTACCGGCTAAGAATTTAACGTTTTTAACGAGAAACCTGATTGACCGTTTTGACAATCAGGAGTCTCCTTAGGGCACACAGAGCCTACAAGGCCATTTGTTCGGGAATGTTCCACCGCTTGAACAAAGTAGGGTCTGCAACCCCGTTGATGTCGATACTGAGACGGGCTTTTTCCAAACAAGTGAAACTAAAAGCAAAGAGTAAGGAACAGCTATGCTTGCCAATATAAAGAAAACCCAGTTAGCGCTAGCCGTTGTAGCAGCAGCTTCAACAATGTTAACAGCCCCAGTGGCTTCAGCTGCGGATCGCACTGAGCTGACAATGGTACCTAAGTTCTACCCAACCTTTGTACGTAACTTCAACCCGTACCTACAAACTCAGCTAGACACTACCTATGACTTCATTTTCGAGCCATTGGTTGTGTTCAACGAGCTGAAAGGCAATGAGCCAGTCATGCGTCTTGCAAAGAACTACTTCATGACTGATGACCTAATGAACGTCACCTTCGAAATTCGTGATGGCGTGAAGTGGTCTGACGGTAAGCCTTTCACTGCGAAAGACGTTGCGTTCACATTCGACCTTCTTAAGAAACACCCAGAGCTTGACCGTACCGGTATCAATGCCCGTCTGAAAGGCGTGAAGGCACAGGGCGACAAAGTAACCTTCAGCCTAACTGAAGCGAACTCTAACGTTCCTTACCTGATTTCTAAAGTGGCTGTTGTTCCTGCACACGTATGGAGCAAAGTGAAAGATCCAACGCGCTTCACCAACGAAAACCCTGTTGGTACTGGTCCGTTCACAGAAATCGACACGTTCACTCCTCAGCTATACACCCAGTGCCGTAACCCTAACTACTGGGATAACGCTAACCTAGACGTTGACTGTCTACGCCTGCCTCAGGTTGGCGGTAACGACCAATTCCTAGGTCAGGTACTAAGCGGACAGTTCGACTGGTCTTACGCTTTCATTCCTGATGTGGACAGCACATACGCAGCAGCGAACCCTAACAACAAGTACTGGTACCCAGCTGGCGGTACTCAGGCATTCATGTTGAACTACAACACGCCTAACAAGGGTAACCACGAAGCGATCAACGATATTGATTTCCGTCGCGCCTTCTCTATGGCTATCGACCGTGAAACTATCATCGACATCGCATTCTACGGCGGCGGTGTAGTGAACGACTACGCATCTGGTCTAGGCCAGGCATTTGCTTCATGGTCTGACAACAGCGTGTACGAAAAGTACAAGCCATTCATGACTTACAACGTTGCAAACGCCAAAGCGCTTCTGAAGAAAGCTGGCTACAAAGACACCAACGGCGATGGCTTTGTTGAAACGCCAACTGGCAAGCAGATCGAGCTTTCTATCCAATCACCAAACGGTTGGACAGACTTCAACAACACAGTACAGCTAAGTGTTGAAATGCTTCAGGAAGTCGGCATCAAGGCGAAAGCCAGCACACCTGACTTCTCAGTGTACAACCAGGCAATGCTTGACGCGACTTATGACGTGGCTTACACCAACTACTTCCACGGTGCAGATCCATACACCTACTGGGATAGCGCGTACCACTCACGCTTCATGTCTAACGAAGGTATGCCTCGTTTCGCCCTACACTACTGGAAGAACGAGCAGCTAGATAAGCTATTAGATGGCTTCTACAAGACAGCAGACCGTGATGAGCAGCTTGAGATCGCTCACGGCATCCAGAAGATCATTGCAGAGAACCAAGTAACTATCCCTGTAATGTCTGGTGCTTACACATCTCAATACAACACAGCACGCTTCACTGGTTGGTGGAACGAGAAAAATCCGAAAGGACGTCCAATGCCAATCACCAATACCCAAGAGCGTCTACTGCAAGTACTTGACCTAAAACCTAAAGCGTAATTATTCGCGATTTGCGGTGCGCACCTTGCGCACCGCCCTTTCAACCTTCCCCCCTTAGATAGAATCAATGGCCAGTGGTCAGGGAAGAGTGTGTCTGAAATCTGGTTGGAGTAACTGGATAATTTAAGGTGTGAGTTATGGGATTTTTTATACGCAGGCTTAGTTTTTATGGGATTGCGCTGCTGTTCGCAGTAACAATTAACTTTATCATTCCCCGGGCAATGCCAGGGGATCCAGTCACCATGATGTTTGCCAATGCATCGGTACAGGTGACCCCAGAACGTATCGCAGCAATGAAAGAGCTGCTGGGCTTTGTTGATGGCCCGATTTACCAACAGTATCTAATTTACCTGAAAGGGATTTTGTCTTGGGATCTTGGTATCTCAATTCAGACCTACCCGCAAACGGTTAACGATGTACTGGGCAACGCGGTCGGCTGGTCGCTATTTCTTGCCGGTACGGCGGTAATCCTAGCATTCTGTATCGGCTCGAGCCTTGGTGTCTTCGCAGCGTGGAAACGCGGCAGCAAATATGACGCATTCATTTCTCCGGGGATGATGGTTGTACAGGCTGTTCCACCGGTGGTCGTCGCTATGCTGGTGCTCTATACCTTTGCTATCGGTACCAAGTGGTTCCCGTCTACCTATGCCTATACCCCTGGTACAACCCCTGACTGGACCAGTCTGGATTTCTACCTTGATGTTGGTTACCACGCCGTACTGCCACTGTTCTGTGCCACTATCATCCAGATCGGCGGCTTCCTGATCAACATGCGTAACAACATGATCAACCTGCTAAACGAAGACTATATCACCATGGCCAAAGGTAAGGGCCTGAGTGAAAACCGCGTCGTCTTCAAATACGCCGCACGTAACGCGATGCTGCCAAGTGTTACCGCCCTGTCGATGGCAATTGGTATGGCCATCGGTGGCCAGCTGATTATCGAAATGATCTTCAACTACCCGGGCCTTGGCACTGTGCTGCTCAATGCCATCAATACCCGTGACTACCAAGTACTTCAAGGCCAGCTGCTGATCATGACTATGTTCATGCTGTTCTTCAACTTCATGGCTGACATTCTTATCGTTGCTCTGGATCCTCGCCTACGCAAGGGAGGCAAATAATCATGAAAGGACTAATCAAGCTACTCTCAGGTAATGCCAAAGCTATGTTTGGCCTAGGTATCATCGCTATCTTCATTTTGAGTGCAATCTTTGCACCTCTACTGACCGAGTTCGCACCGGACAAACGTACAGGCAACCCGCACGAATACCCAGCATTCGTGGTCAAAGCGGCACAAAGCAACCCTGACGGCTGGGTTGCCACCAACCTCGCTGACAGCAAACGTACTTTGCGGATGTCAAAAGATGCAGAGCACGTCATGGGAACAACCCGCATGGGACGTGACGTATGGTCTCAGGTGGTATACGGCGCTCGCACATCACTTGCCGTAGGCTTCGGTGCCGGCTTTATGGTCTGCTTCCTAGCCACCGTGATCGGAGTCTCTGCTGGCTACTTCGGTGGTCGTGTCGATGACATTCTGTCGGCGGCCATGAACGTCATGCTGGTTATCCCGCAGCTGCCATTACTGTTCGTTATCGCGGCCTTTATCGGCCAGGCGGGCCCGCTCACCATCGCCATCGTGATCGGGATGACCTCTTGGGCATGGGGTGCCCGTGTTGTACGCGCCCAAACCCTGTCTCTGCGTGAAAAAGAGTTCGTCAAGGCTGCCGAAGTACTGGGCGAGTCCTCGGTCCGCATTATCTTCGTCGAAATCCTGCCGAACCTAATCTCCATTGTCGGCGCAAGCTTCATCGGTTCTGTCATGCTTGCCATCATGACCGAAGCCACCCTGTCGTTCCTTGGCTTGGGTGACCCGAACTCCATCAGCTGGGGTGTCATGCTCTACAACGTCCAGACCTCATCATCCATGCTGGTCGGCGCTTGGTGGGAACTGCTTGCTCCATGTTTGGCCCTAACCTTCATTGCAATCGGCTTGGCAATGCTTAACTTTGCCGTCGATGAAATCGCCAACCCACAGCTTCGCTCGCACAAAGGCATGCGTCGCTGGCAGAACATGGCCAAAGAAAACCAGAAACAAGCTCAGGCAACGATTGAGCCTCAGCCAGCCCTTCAAGGGGGAGAGAAGTAATGACAAACCCACAAATTTCAATCCGCAACCTGTGTGTTGACTATATTACCGACGCGGGCGATGTCCGCGCGGTAAACAACGTAAGTTTTGACATCGGTAAAGGGGAAGTCTTCGGCCTGGCTGGCGAGTCAGGTTGTGGTAAGTCAACTGTTGCCTTCTCGCTGATGCGCCTTCATAAGCCGCCAGCGTTCATTACCGGTGGCGAGGTTATCTTCGACGGTCACGGTGACATCCTGAAGTTCAACGAGCATCAGATGACGGCGTTCCGCTGGAGCCAGATCTCCATGGTCTTCCAGAGTGCGATGAATGCCCTCAACCCAGTTCTGACCATGGAAGAGCAGTTCTGCGACGTGATCATGCGCCACACCAGCATGAGCCGTGAACAGGCTGTCCGCCGTGCGCAAGGGCTGCTGGAAATCGTCGATATCCACCCAGATCGCCTGCGTGACTACCCGCACCAGTTCTCTGGCGGTATGCGCCAGCGTCTGGTAATTGCCATCGCTTTGGCTCTCAACCCTAAAATGATCATCATGGATGAGCCGACAACGGCCCTTGACGTGGTGGTACAGCGCGAGATCCTGCAAAAGATCTACGCCCTGAAAGAGGAATTCGGGTTCTCTATCTTGTTCATTACCCATGACTTGTCACTGATGGTCGAGTTCTCCGACCGCATCGGCATCATGTACTCGGGTGAACTGGTCGAGGTCGCGCCATCCAAGCAGATCCTAGAAACCCCGTTCCACCCATATACCGAAGGTCTGGGAAGCTCATTCCCGCCTCTAACTGGCCCGAAAACACGTTTGACAGGTATCCCTGGTAACCCGCTGAACCTACTGGAAGTCCCTACCGGCTGTCGCTTCCAGGCCCGTTGTAGCAAAGCCCATGATGCCTGCTTCAGACAAGCAACACAGTTGCGTCAACTTGAGCCAGGACGTTTCAGTAACTGCCACCTATTCAACAAGAGCAGTTAAGACGGAATAAGAAATAGGAAGCACTATGAGCAAGCCAATCGGACAACCAATTATCGAAGGGAAAAACCTGGTCAAGGATTTCTCTGTAAACAGCAACTCGCTGAAAAAATCAAAGATGCGCGCGATCAACGACGTGTCGTTCAAAATGTACAAAAGCCGCGGCCTGTCCGTGGTAGGCGAATCAGGCTCAGGCAAGTCAACCACAGCCAAGATGATCGCCAAGATGTACGCACCGACGGCGGGGCATATCGAATACCGCGGGCGTGATATTGCGACCATCGAGAAGAAAGCGGATCTGATGGAGTACCGTCAGGGCATCCAGATGGTGTGGCAGGACCCGTTCGGCTCGCTGAACCCAACCCACACCATTTTCCACCATATCGCTCGCCCGCTGCTGATCCACAACAAGGTCAGCAAGGGCAACCAGAAAGAGCTTGAGGACCGTGTGTACAGCCTGCTTGAGCAAGTTGGCCTGATCCCGCCGAAAGAGACCGCGGCCAAGTACCCGCACCAGCTCTCCGGTGGACAGCGTCAGCGTGTCAACCTGGCTCGCAACATCGCGGTTGGTGCAGAGGTCGTTCTGGCTGACGAGCCGACATCAATGCTTGATGTGTCTATTCGTGCCGGTGTCCTCAACCTAATGGAAGAGATGAAGTTCGAACGCGAAATGGCGCTGCTGTATATCACCCACGATATCGCGACAGCCCGCTACATCGCCGAAGACTTGGCGGTGATGTACGTCGGCCATATGGTTGAGTGGGGAGATACTGAAGAGATCATCCACGATCCTCAGCACCCATATACGCAACTATTGGTTTCTGCGGTTCCGGATCCGAAAAAATCCATTCACGAAAAACTCAAGGGCAACAAAGGGGAAATCCCTCTCTGGACACCAGAGAGCCTAGGCTGTCCATTTGCCGGCCGTTGTACGCACGCTTCCGATAAGTGCCGCGAGAAACTACCTGGCGTAACGCAGCTATCTGACAATCACTTTGTCCGCTGCTACCTATACGAAAACTAATGGAGGAAAAATGCAGCTGTTAACCAACCACCTAGGCTATGAGCGCTTCGGCCACAAACACGCGGTTGTCCAATCGGCATTACCTGTCGATGCACACAACGCCGATTTACTCTGTGCCCGCAGCCAACAGCCAGTGATGCAGCTGCCTCTTGAGGCCTGTGGTCCTGTCGACCAATGGCATACAGGTCTCACTTATACCGTTGATTTCTCCGCACTCACCGAGTGCGGGGAATACCAAATCCGTGTTGGTGACGTTTTATCCGCACCGTTTATGGTTGCCGATGGACTGTTGATGGATCGCACTTTCAGCGATGTTCTGCACTATTTCAAATCACAGCGCTGCGGCGGCAAGTTTGATCTAGCCGACCAACAAGCACCGCTTTTCGGCTCAGACGCTACCATTGATGCACGGGGTGGCTGGTATGACGCATCCGGTGACGTCAGTAAGTACCTCAGCCATTTGTCATTCAGCAACTACTTCAACCCCCAGCAAATTCCGATGGTGGTTTGGAACATGCTTGCGTCTTTCGAAATACTGGAACATGAAGAGGCATTTGCCGATTTCAGCCGTATCCGGTTGCTAGAAGAAGCCCTTTTCGGAGCCGACTTCCTGCTACGAATGCAATCTCCGCAAGGTTTCTTCTACATGACGGTATTTGATAAGTGGAGCAAACAAACCAGCCAGCGCGAAATTTGTGCCTACGCCCACCAAAGCGGCGACAAATCCAATCAGTACCAAGCCGGTTTTCGGCAAGGTGGTGGTATTGCTATTGCCGCCCTCGCTGCGGCCAGCCGAACCCTTTCAGGCGCAACAGCCAAGCGTTTGGACTATCCGGCTAACCAAGCCGCTGCGTATCTAGCCGCAGCCGAAAAAGGCTACTGGCACCTTGTAGAGCACAATAGCCAGTACCTCGATGATCAGGCCGAGAATATTATTGATGAGTATTGTGCGTTGCTAGCCGCCGTCGAGATCTACCGCGCCACCAGCAACCATGATTACCTTGCACAGGCCCGTCATTGGGCAAGCCGCCTGAGCAACAGGCAAATGAGCGACAGTAACCAGAGCCACTACTGGGCAGCCAACAGTGATGGCAGCCGGCCATATTTCCACGCCGCAGAAGCCGGCCTGCCGGTGATCAGCCTGATCCAATACCAAGCCATTGAGCCTGATCACGACCAGCAAAACGCTATCGGTGAGGTTATTGCCAATGCCGTTGCCTTTGAGCTTGATATTACCAACGCAGTCAGTAATCCGTTCGGCTACCCAAGACAGTACGTTAAGGCGGTCGATGGCCAAAAACACTTGGCTTTCTTCATTCCTCACAACAACGAAACGGGTTACTGGTGGCAAGGGGAAAACGCCCGCCTTGCATCATTGGCCAGCATGGCATTTCTGGCCGCAGGCAACACCGCCTGCAAGCCTCTGAAACCCGAATTGAAAGCCTACGGCCAAAAGCTGCTGGACTGGATTATCGGCCTGAACCCATTCGATATGTCTATGCTTGACGGTCATGGCCGCAATAACCCTGATTACCTGCCAGAACTCGGTTTTACCAATGCCCGCGGCGGGATATGCAACGGCATCACCTCGGGATTCGACAACGAACAAGATATCGCCTTCAATCCGGCACCTCACCATCAGGATATCTTGCAAAACTGGCGTTGGGGCGAGCAATGGATCCCCCATGCGGCTTGGTATCTACTGGCCGTGACTCTACAGTTCAAGGAGCGAAACAATGACTAACTCTATCCGCTATTTTGTCGGTGTGGACGGAGGGGGCACCTCTTGCCGCGCAAGGATCACTGACACCAACGGCACGTTTCTCGGCGAGGCCAAAACCGGTAGCGCTAACATTCTCCTTGGCGCCGATATCGCCATGGCATCGATCAACGAGGCCATTGCCACTGCCGCAACCCATGCCGGCCTAGATCAAACAAGCTTTGCCGCAATGTCTGTCGGCCTTGCTCTGGCGGGTGCCGAGCAGAAGTCCGCATGGTACGACTTTATGGCCCAGCCGCACCCTTATGCCAAAGTCACTCTCAATACCGATGCCTATGGCGCTTGCCTCGGGGCCTGGGGCGGCAAAGACGGTGCAATCTTGATAGCCGGCACCGGCTCATGCGGCATTTTCCTCCATCAGGGCGAACAGCATATCGTCGGCGGCCGTGAGTTCCCGATTTCCGATCAAGGCGGCGGTGCTGTTATGGGGCTTCGCCTTATCCAGCAGGTATTGCTGGCCCATGACGGGATCCGCACTATCACCCCGCTGGCGGCTTATATCCTTGCGCACTTCAACAACGATATTGATTCGATTGTCGAGTGGTCTAAGTCAGCCAGACCTTGTGATTACGGCAAGTTCTCACCGGAAATATTCGAGTACGCCTCCCTCGGGGACGGGCTAGCCATCGAGCTACTGAACCAAACGGCTGCGGACATCGAAATGTGGATGAAGGCTCTGCGCGCCCGCGGCGCAGACCAAATCTGCTTGATGGGCAGTATTGCGGAACGGATCAAGCCATGGCTGATCCCGCCATTACAGAAATGCATTGCCATCCCTCAAGGCGATGCCATGGATGGTGCGCTGGCAATGGCCGGCGGCAACCATAACCTCTACCCTTTGTGAGATCGGCTATGAGTTTTCGTCTTGATTTCGTCGTTATTGAACAGCAACAGAATCAGTCCCGTTTGGCACTGACCCTGCACAACTTGTCCGATAAACCACTGGCTCATTGGTCATTGCACTTTACGATGGGCCGCTGGATACAGGCTCAATCCCTGACACGGGGACAGCTTGAGCAGATTGGCAGCTACTGTGTTCTCACATCAGCCAACGATGAAGTTCTGCAGCCTAACGGCCACTTTTATACTGAATTCAATATTGGTACCGCACCTTTTACTCTGCTTGATGACGGGATCATCGATGCCTTTGTCAGCACCAGCCATGATGCACCATTGATCCAGCCCATTCCGGTAGAGATCACGGCATTTGGTTTACAACACCCCGAACATGAGCGTCATAATTCCCCGCTTGAAGAGGTAACGGGGATCTGCATTATTCCTAAGCCGAAACACCTCAAACCACTTGGTGGTGAGTTCAAACTCACCCAGCATGCTGCCATTGCCGTCGACCATATCATGGCGGCCGGTGCCAGCCGCTGGCTGAGCAACGAACTTGAATGCTTGCTGCATGACGATATAGCGACCCGTTCAAATGGCAATATCCACTACCAATTTAGGGAGAAGCTCGCACCGGGAGCCTATCAACTGCTCGTTGAACCGGATGATATCTGGCTGATCGCCAGCTCTGAATCAGGCTTTTGCCATGCAACAGCAACACTGCTTCAGATGATCCCAGCCAAAACCAGCCATCAGCCCGATGCCGCATACCGGATCCCGATGGCGGAAGTCTCCGATGCGCCGCATTTTGGCCACCGGGGCATGATGCTTGACTGTGGGCGGCATTTCCATCCACTCAAGAGAATCAAATTCCTGATCGATCAATTGGCTCGTTACAAGTTCAATGTTTTCCATTGGCACCTGACCGATGACGAGGGCTGGCGGGTAGAGATCGATGCCTATCCTGAACTGACCCGGGTTGGTGCTTGGCGTGGTCCGAATGAGGCTATCCAGCCCCAATTTACAACCATCGGGCAGCGCTACGGCGGTTTCTACACCAAGCAAGATATCCGTGAGGTTATCTCCTATGCCGCAGACCGAGGGCTGATAGTGATCCCGGAGGTGGATATTCCGGGTCACTGCCGTGCAGCTATCAAGTCACTGCCCGATCTGCTGGTCGACCCAGAAGATCGCTCAGCCTACCGCAGTATCCAAGGCTATAACGACAATATCCTGTCTCCGGCACTGAAAGGCACCTATATCTTCCTGACCAAAGTGCTCGATGAAATCTGTGAGCTATTCCCTGCCCCGTATGTTCATATCGGCGCCGACGAGGTGCCAAAAGGGGTCTGGACTGACAGCCCTGCCTGCCAGTCACTGATGGATGAGCATGGCTATAACGATCCCAAAGAGCTACAGGGGCACCTGCTGCGCTTTGTCGAAAATCACCTCGCCAGCAAGGGCAAACGGATGATGGGATGGGAAGAAGCCACTCACGGTGACAAGGTCAGCAAGGAAACGGTCATCTTCTCTTGGCTAAGCGAAGAGGCAGGGTTGACCTGCGCCCAAGCTGGCTATGACGTTGTTATGCAGCCCGCCCAGTTTACCTACCTTGATATGGCCCAGGGCCACTCCGCCGAAGAAGTCGGCGTAGATTGGGCAGGTAAATTGCCGCTAGAACAGGTTTACAACTACCAACCACTCAGCCAGCTTCCGGCAGACGACCCAGCCCACCAAAAGGTCAAAGGCGTCCAAGGAGCACTATGGTGTGAGTTAGTCAACAACCAAAGTCGCTTTGAATACATGATTTACCCACGCCTGCTGGCTGTTGCCGAGCTAGGCTGGACCGCACCACACCAACGTGACTGGCCGGAGTTTTCGGCTCGCCTTAATGGCCAGTTGCAGTACCTCGACAAGGTCGGCATCAACTACCGTCGCTGCGAATAAGATGCGCAAGACAACGATTAGTAACAAGGACTGAAACAATGAAATACGGTTATTTTGACAACGCAAACAGAGAGTATGTCATCACTCGCCCGGATGTTCCTGCGCCATGGACAAACTACCTAGGCACAGAAAAGTTCTGTACGGTGATTTCGCACAATGCCGGCGGTTATTCTTTCTACAACTCACCAGAATACAATCGCGTCACCAAATTCCGTCCGAATGCGACATTTGACCGCCCAGGACACTATGTCTACCTGCGTGATGACGAAACCGGTGATTACTGGTCTATCTCATGGCAGCCAGTGGCGAAAAGCCTAGACGAAGCAAGCTACGAAGTTCGTCACGGCTTGTCCTACTCTAAGTTCAAGTGTGACTACAACGGGATCGAAGCAACTAAAACGCTGTTCGTGCCAAAAGGCGAAGATGCTGAAGTCTGGGATGTTGTGATCAAGAACACTTCTGACAAACCACGTACTATCAGCGCATTCTCGTTCGTTGAGTTCTCGTTCAGCCATATCCAGTCAGATAACCAGAACCATCAGATGTCACTGTACTCAGCGGGTACGGCATACAACGACGGTGTTATTGAGTACGATCTGTACTACAACACGAATGATTTCGAAGGCTTCTACTACCTAGCATCGACATTTGATCCTGACTCATACGACGGCCAGCGTGACAGCTTCCTCGGTCTATACCGTGACGAGTCAAACCCTCAGGCAGTTGAGCAAGGCAAGTGCTTCAACACCGCACAAACGTGTTACAACCACTGTGGTTCACTGCACAAGCAGTTCACAATCCAGCCTGGTGAAGAAGTTCGCTTCGCTTACATTCTGGGTATCGGCAAAGGCAATGGCGAGCGTCTGCGTGCTAAATACCAAGATCTTGCTGAAGTTGATAACGCATTCGCTGGCATCAAAGCACACTGGGATGAGCGTTGTGGCAAATTCCAAGTAAAATCGCCAAACGAAGGCCTGGATACCATGATCAATGCTTGGACACTGTACCAAGCAGAAACCTGTGTGGTTTGGTCTCGCTTTGCTTCATTTATCGAAGTTGGCGGCCGTACCGGCCTTGGCTATCGCGACACAGCGCAAGACGCGATCTCTGTACCGCATGCTAACCCAGCGATGACCCGCAAGCGCATCGTTGACCTGCTACGCGGTCAGGTGAAAGCGGGTTACGGTCTGCACCTCTTTGATCCAGATTGGTTCGATCCAGAAAAAGCTGACGTTAAACCATCGAAATCACCAACGGTTGTTCCTACTCCATCTGATGAAGACAAGATCCACGGTATCGAGGATACCTGCTCAGATGATCACCTATGGCTGGTGCCTACCATCTGTAAGTACGTCATGGAAACCGGCGAACACGGCTTTTTTGATGAAGTATTCCCGTACGCAGATGGCGGCAACGCAACCGTTTATGAGCACATGAAAGCAGCGCTGGACTTCTCTGCGGAATATGTCGGTCAAACAGGGATCTGTAAAGGTCTTCGTGCTGACTGGAACGACTGCCTGAACCTGGGCGGTGGCGAATCATCAATGGTGTCATTCCTCCACTTCTGGGCTCTGCAGGAGTTCATCGACCTTGCCAAATTCCTCGGCAAGAAAGAAGACGTTGAGAAGTACACCATCATGGCAGCCAACGTTCGCGAAGCGTGCGAAACACACCTATGGGATGACGAAGGCGGTTGGTATATCCGTGGCCTAACCAAGAATGGTGACAAGATCGGTACTGCGCAACAAAAAGAAGGCCGCGTCCACCTTGAGTCAAATACATTAGCTGTTCTCTCCGGTGCCGTCTCTCAGGAGCGTGGGGAGAAAGCAATGGATGCCGTTGACGAGAACCTATTCTCCGAGTTCGGCCTACACCTGAACTCTCCATCATTTGCTACACCAAATGATGATATCGGCTTCGTGACTCGCGTATACCAAGGCGTAAAAGAAAACGGGGCGATCTTCTCACACCCTAACCCATGGGCATGGGTTGCCGAAGCAAAACTGGGCCGTGGTGACCGTGCAATGAAGTTCTACGATGCACTGAACCCATACAACCAAAATGACATGATAGAAAAACGTATTGCAGAACCATACTCATACGTTCAATTCATCATGGGTCGTGACCATCAGGATCATGGCCGTGCCAACCACCCTTGGCTAACAGGTACTTCCGGCTGGGCCTACTTCGCCGTCACCAACTTCATTTTGGGTGTACGCACAGGCTTCGACGGTTTGACCATCGACCCATGCATCCCAACCAACTGGCCGGGCTTTGAAGTAACTCGCCAATGGCTTGGGGCAACCTATCAAATCAAGGTTGAAAATCCGAATGGTGTCAGCAAAGGGGTCAAATCCATCACTCTGAACGGTGAGATCATTGGTGATACCGTCCCTGTTCAACCAGAAGGCACAACTAACACCATCACAGTAGTAATGGGTTAAACAGTTTGGGGCGCCCCTTGCGCCCCTTCTATCTACGAGAGAAATAGGAGTTCCACAATGATTCAATTTGGAACCGGAGGCTGGCGCGCCTTTATTGGTGAAGAATTTACCAAGGACAATGTACGTCTCGTTGCCCAAGCATTAGCAAATATTATTAACGATGAACAAGTCGCCGAGCGCGGTTTTGTTATCGGTTATGACCGTCGCTTCTTGTCTGATAAGGCGGGTTGCTGGTTCGCTGAAGTGTTGGCAGCTAACGGAGTGCGGGTAAGCTTTATCGATAAGTTCGTCCCGACCCCTATCGTGATGTTCAAAGCCAAAGAAATGAACTGTGCCTACTCGGCATGTATCACTGCATCGCACAACCCTGCGGACTACAACGGTATCAAGATCTTTATTGAAGGCGGCCGTGATGCAGATGAGATCATCACGAAAAAGATCGAACAGCAAATTTCGGTACTTAATGCGGCGCAGGTGAAGAGTGTCGATTTTGAGCAGGCGATTGATGACAAGTTAATTGAAATTATCAACCCTATGAATGATTTCGTTGACTCCATCATTAACTTTATTGATATCGAGGCAATCAAAAAAGCCAATCTTCGTGTACTGATCGATCCAATGTTCGGCGTAGCGAAAAATGCCCTACAAACCGTATTGATCAACGGCCGCTGTGAAGTCGACGTAATCAACGATGGAAAAAACCCGGACTTTGGTGGCTTGATGCCGTCACCGAGTGCAGCAACACTGTACAGCCTAATGCACTTAGTCGCCCACGAAGGCTACGACATCGGTATCGGTACTGATGGCGATGCCGACCGTCTGGGCATTATTGATGAGAAGGGCAATTTCATCCATCCAAACGAAGTACTCATTCTGCTTTATTACTATCTCTTAGAGTACAAGGGATGGAAAGGCTCAGTAGTACGCAATATTGCAACCACGCATATCCTTGACAAGATCGCCGCCGATCACGGCGAGAAAAGTTTCGAGGTTCCTGTTGGCTTTAAGCATATCAGTTCTCAAATGGAGGCTGATGACTCGCTGATCGGTGGCGAAAGTTCTGGCGGCTTAACCATCCGTGGCCACATCAAAGGAAAAGACGGCGTTTTCGCATCAAGCCTATTGGTAGAAATGATTTCGGTCACAGGCAAAAAACTGTCTGAACTATTGGATGAAATCTACGGTAAATACGGCTATGCCTATACCGCCGAAGGCGATTGCAAATTTAAAGCAGCCGCGAAAGAAGCACTTTACAACAAGATCTACGTTGATAAACAGCTACCAGAGTTCGACTTTGAGATTGAAAAAGTCAGCTACGAAGATGGGGCCAAAGTTTACTTCAAGAACGGTGGTTGGGTTATTGCACGCTTCTCTGGTACAGAACCTTTGCTACGTATCTTTGCTGAAATGGCAGATAAAGATACCGCAGAACGTGTAGTTCAACAGGTAAAAGGATTTTTAGACATTTAATCCTCCCTTTACTTCTGGCACACACTGCCGTGACGGAAGTAAAACCCTAGGTTGAATCCTATGGTAACAAGCAGCATAGCTGTTACATTTCGCAGGCAAAAGCCTTCGCGGTAGGGGTAGCTCCAGCTACCCTTTTTTCTATCGTCTCTCCCACCGCCACCCTCCACGAATGCCCCAGAACCAAGCTGAACATTCATCAAAAATTACAGACATAAAAAAGCCCCGCTATTTCTTGCGGGCACGCCCAGTGAGGGCTTTCGAAGAAGTGGCGGAGCGGCGGGGACGCCTAGTCCGGGCTGGCGCACCAGCGGGACTCATTCGCCTGTAAGGCGAACATAGTCTATAGATGTAAAAAAGCCCCAGTCTTTCGACTGAGGCTTAGTATAAGTGGCGGAGCGGACGGGGCTCAACGCGCAAAGCCTGTGCCGCGACCTAGAGACCGAAGGGCTCTCTGGGAGCGGTATATAGCAAAAAACCCTGTCGTTACCGACAGAGTTTCTTAATAAGTGGCGGA
>NZ_LDOT01000021.1 GCF_001029445.1 Photobacterium aquae | reverse complement strand
GCTGATATCGCCAAGGGTGGTTACATCCTGAAAGATTGTGCTGGCAAGCCTGAGCTTATCTTTATCGCGACAGGTTCTGAAGTTGAGCTAGCCGTAGAAGCAGCAGCACAGCTGACCGCTGAAGGCCGTCAGGTTCGCGTTGTTTCTATGCCTGCAACTGATGTATTCGACAAGCAAGATGCAGCCTACCGCGAAGCTGTACTGCCATCTGACGTGACTGCGCGTGTTGCTATCGAAGCGGGTATCGCAGACTTCTGGTACAAGTACGTTGGTTTCGACGGCCGCATCATCGGCATGAACACCTTCGGTGAGTCAGCACCTGCCGATGAGCTGTTCAAGATGTTCGGCTTCACCACTGAAAATGCAGTGGCAACGGCTAAAGAGCTTCTGGGCTAATTAATCCCCTAAGCGCTATTTGCAGCCTATAAAAACCAAAGCCAGACATATCGTCTGGCTTTGTTGTTTCTAGCAGCAAGCGAGTGCGATTATGCTAGCCATAATTAATGCCTTGATACAATTTAGGACAATAAATCAAAAGCATAGGGATACTGTTACCCCATATATAACAAAACCTAACCTATCGAACCATTAACTATATTTATTCAGATAACTAAGCAACGTTTGACCACCAACAAGCCCTCCACGTCGTTACAGCGCTGATTTTATTATGGCAACCTTTGTTAACAGCTAGCACAACTAGAAAATGAAAAACACGCCTTTTATATAATCATCATCATATAAAACTTGAGTAATTAACAAGTTACCCAACAACTATATTAGGTACACACGGTCAATTATAAAATCAGTTGATATGGCCCTATTAATCCCTAAATTCCATCCGGTTGATTCTACAATCCATATAGCGTACGCTGTACTTAAAATTGCACATACCACAATTTACAATAGGGATTCACCACGTGGCAAAAGTAACAGCGGAAGAATCGGCCAAAACCAGACACCGTATAACCCAAGCAGTTATTCACTGTTTACTCGACCCGCACATCGGTTTCGAAAAAATGACCTATACACGGCTACAACATATGACCGGCCTGTCACGCGGTGGGATCCTTAACCACTTCCACAAAAAAGATCATTTCCTCACCACACTCGATCTCGGTCAGGAGATATTCGCCTCTTTAATTGCCCCCCTTGATCTGACAAGCAGCGAAAGGCTAGCAGCATCATTTGGCAGAGCCATACAACAACCACGTTTCAAGGCTATCATTCAGTTACTGATCAGCAATAACTCCCAGCATTATGCCAAGCAACAAGCACAACTCGGCTGGCATCAGCTTGAACATCACATCGAAAGTCAGCTGGGAAAGCAAACCAAAGAAGATGTTCTTCCTCGCCTGCTAGGCAAGGGGATAAACCAGTTCATATTCCAGCAATAATAATAGATTTGGGATAGTTCATCGCCATATCAACACAAGTTCCATTATATTAATGCCTCAGCAAAACGGGGATATTGCAATCATTAAAACCTGTTCACTATCCAATTTCAGACAGACATCGCAAACCAAGATTATTCTTGTATGGAATAAATTAAAATAATCATATATGTCCTTCAGTTAATAAGCATCGTCATTCTTATTTTATATTTTAGTTTCAAACCTATTTAGATGTTATTTATCAATTTTTCACTGATTAAAGGCTTATATAAGCACTTGCTATATCATTTACAGAGACTGCTATTTACACCAATTGGACATATCGCTATAAACTATATCTTTTCAAGAAGTTGCAACCATAATATACTTACCTGCTACTAAGGCTTAGATTGCTTTTTTATTAAAAGGAAACAGGTATGAGTTGGCAACTACCCGAGCTAGCATCACTGCTAAGCGAACACGAAGGCTGGGACGTAGAAATTAACGGCCAGGCCCTTCGCATTATCAATGAAGATAACATCGAGGCTTTTCTTGCCGTAGCTGGTGAGCAAATTGTGGTCGAAGTTCTACTGTTCAGCGAGCAGCAAGTGATCGACCCTACCGCGCTTAATGCCTTCATCCTACGCACTCACAAAATCTTCCCGCTTTCGACTATCGGCATCAACGAAATCGAAGACAGCAGCTACTACGTTGCCTTCGGTTCACTGTCATCACAGTCAAAAGCAGAAAGTATCGTTATCGAAGTTGCGACTCTATTCCGCAATGTCGAAGCCTTTATTGACCTATACCAAGACCATCTGCAGGAGAACGCATAATGAGCGTCTGGAAAAAACTGTTTACTGCCCTTAAAGGTGGAGTTAACGAAACAGCAGAAGCTGTAGCTGACAGCCAAGCGTTGCGTATCCTCGATCAGGAAATTCGCGAAGCCAAAGACGAACTGCGCCGCTCTGACGAAGCCCTAGTGAGCATCGTTGCCAAGCGTAAGCTGTCACAACAAAAAGTGAACGGTTTCGAATCTGGTATTTCTGACTATGAAAGCCATGCCCGCAAGGCAATGGAACAAGGCCAACAGGAGCTTGCTCTTGAGTGTGCCCAGAAAGTCGCAAACCTACGCAACGAGCAGCAGGCCGAGCAGAACTACCTCGACCAGTTTGTCACTTCTGAAGAGCGCATGCGTACCAACATCAGCCAGGCTAAAGACAAGCTACGCCAGCTTGAGCAGCAAGTAGATGTTGTTAAGGCCAACGAAGCCGTGCAAAAAGCACAAGCTGCGGTATCTACCACCAATCTAGGTGCCAATACCAAAATGCACACAGCGGTAGAATCGCTAGAGCGTATCAAACAGCGTCAGGCAGAAAAATCCGCCGAGCTAGAAGCTGCTGAAGAAATGGCCGAAGAAAAATCAGGCTCAAGCCTAGACAAGAAACTGGCTGAAGCTGGTATTTCTTCTCCACGTCCATCTTCTGCCGAAGACGAGCTTAAGCGCATTCTAGGCCAGTAATCCTCCGTTACAAGCAGTAAAACAAGGAGCGACAATGACCTTATGGATGTTATTACGCCGCTGGGCTGCATCGCAGTTCCATTCCCTAAGCGGACGTAACCTCCTACTGCTAGTAATCGGTTATACGGTAGTCAGCTACATCTTGTTGCTGGCTACCGGCGAGCAGGCACTCACCAATACGCCGACAGATTTTCTCTACTACCTTGTTGTCAGCGCTTCCACGGTTGGCTATGGCGATATGTCGCCAACGACAGCAGCGGGAAAGTGGGCAATCATGCTGTTTGTGATACCTGGTGGGCTTGGCCTGTTTGCCATAACTGTTGGCCGTGTTGCCAGCGTACTTATCGATTACTGGAAACAAGGCTTAATCGGAAAAAGGACGCTTTCAGTGAAAAACCATATCCTCGTGCTGGGCTGGAACGGACCGCGCACCTTGCACCTGATCAAAATGCTGCAATACGAAGAAAAAGGACGCCGGGATATTGTTCTTTGCGTTCGCCCAGAGATGAACAACCCGCTACCGGGCGAAATCGAATTCGTACAGGTCAACACCTTCACCGATAGCGAAAGCATGGCTAGGGCTGGCGTCGATACCGCGAGCTGTATTCTGATCGACAACCCAGAAGACGATATCAGTCTATCTGCGGCACTCTTCTGTGCCCACCGTAACCCCAATGCCCATCTGCTGGCCTATTTCACCGATGAAACCCTCAGCAGTATTCTCAAACTTCACTGCCCCAACGCAGAATGTATTCCTTCAGTTGCCGTCGAGATGCTAGCCAAGGCGGCTATCGATCCGGGCTCGAGCGAACTGCATCATGAGCTGCTCAGCACCCACAAAGGAATGACCCAGTATGCCGTGCAATACCCACATACGGCATTGCCGACGACTGTCGGTGCATTATTCCCGCTATTCAAACAGCACCATGAGGCCATTCTCATTGCCATCGACTGTGGCAATGGCGTTGAACTAAACCCAAGCCTTAACCGCGATGTTCCTCCCGGCACCAAGATCTTCTATATCTCTGACGAGAGAATCGACCATTTTGACTGGCCGCGTTTGACCACGACAACTACAGCAAGTTAACTACCGGAGCCAATATGTTTAGCTGGTTCAAGAAAAAAGACAAAACACCACCGCCACCAAGCAGCCCTGAGATTCTAGGCCTGCGATTAGGCGGCGCTTTCGAGCTTGATAGCCTGAAACTTAGACTCATCGAACCCCAGTTAATTATCGAAGGGGCAGCCGAAACCCAGCTGATCAAAGCCGTTGGCGAGGTTCACCTCGACCACCAGACTCGCCTGTTACGTTTTTACACCGATGATGATGGCTTTATCCAAGTTTTGATTCACGGCAGCAGCGAAGCGGACATCAGCGAAGTCAAGCTTTACTATTTCTATGAATCACGTCCCATTGATACCGAAACCCAATGGAAAAAGATCCTCGACCACGACATCGTCCAGCCATTCTGGACACTGGAAGAGCATCGCTTCGAAAAAGTATGGGACAATATCAAACCCGTCGCGATGACAGAGAAAACCTGGTTCCAAGACGGTACGATCAGCGAAACCGACCAGTTTGTGATGGTCTACGACCGCGACTGTGGTGAAGGCCAGATGGAATCTCTGCTCATTGCCGGTGAAGAGAAGTTCATAGAGCAACGCCCTGAACGCTGTTTGGCGATCAGTACCGGCTTCGACCTGTCATCAACCGACTTTAAACTCATTGGCTAACAACACAACATGGATAACGCATGGAAGTAATTACTCACTCACTGGCTGGCCTTGGTGCCTTTTTGCTTTATTTTTCGCTTTCAATTGCCTTTTTGCTCTTGTTCAAATTTGTCTACGTCCGCTTCACACCGCACGACGAGTGGAAACTGGTTAAAGAGGACAAGAACATAGCTGCGGCTATCGGCCTATCAGGCTCAATCATCGGCTACTGCCTCGCGATTGCTGGAGCGGCAAGCAACTCTGTCAATATTATCGATTTTGCAATTTGGGGTGTCGTGGCGCTTATCGCACAGCTCCTTGCCTTTGCCATTATGCGTTTTGGCTTTATGCCGAAAATTGTCGAGCGCATTGAAGCCGGTGAAGTTCCTGCGGGTATTATGATGGCTGCGGTTTCGGTTTCTGTCGGGCTGCTCAACGCCGCCTGTATGACATACTAAGGAGCCGCCATGAAACGCAGTAAACAGGTCGTATTCGCCAGCATGCGCAAATGCTGGCGCCCTGCTGCCATGACGCCAATTACCGTTGCCGTGGCAACGGTTGCCATCACAGGGTGCAGCGATAACGATCGTAAAGCGACAATCTATCAGACGCTTACCGATTGCATCGATGACAACCCAGGCATGAGCCAAGAATGTACTACTGCCTATAAAAAAGCACTAACAGAGGCCGCACGTACAGCGCCGAAATACGACTCCCGCTATGCCTGCGAAACGGAATTCGGCAACAACGCCTGCATTCAGCAAGAAGGCAAAAGCTGGTTTATGCCAGCTATGGCCGGCTTCATGTTCTACCACATGTACGATAAGCACTCTGGCGGCTACGGCTACCGCTCGCAGCCAATGTTTACCTCGTACCAACGCGGTAGTGTCTTCTATAACGACTGGACATCTGCCGATGGCTACAACTACGGCAATACCTACAAGAAGACCACGGTCACTATCAGCGATGACCACATGAAACCCAAGGCAACCGTGAACAAGACCATCTCACGTGGTGGTTTTGGCTCTACGGTATCAGCCAAATCAAGCTGGAGCCGCTCTTCTTCAAGCAGTAAGAGCAGTAGCTGGGGTTGGGGCGGTTAATCACCTTTCAATTCCAACATATAAAAAGCCGCATACCAATTACTTACTGGTATGCGGCTTTTTTATATAACGTCATGTGATCCAAGAAGCAAACGCCCTCGTTAATAACAATGACAAGTTCATATCTCGTCAATGTTTGTTCCTTTGACATCACCTGCGCAAATCCCTTGCCGCAGGTTTTTTTTGCCCATCAAAGCAAAACGACTACTCAGAAGATACTGTCCCCGCTGACGCAGGCGGCTCTGATGATGAAGGAGGCTCCGACAGTGTAGTTCCCTGGGCAAAGGGATCTGAGAATATTGGGTTCACCAAAAACTTCTCGTCGGTCAACGTTTCCAGAAATGCAACCAGCGCCTCTTTTTCCTGCTGTGAGAGATTCATACGAACAGGCGCCCCGCCGACACGACCATCGCGAGTCAAATCAGGGCTCAGGATCCGATGACGCTGAATACCACTATTGTAAAACTCCACGACATCCATCAGCGTTGCCAACCTACCGTCATGCATATAGGGAGCCCCGACCTCAATATTCCTTAGCGAAGGGGATTTGAAGAATCCATTACCGCTGCCCTGATCTTCCGCATTGGTCCCATCCAATCCATTGACATGTGCTTGATCCATAGAAAAAGCCGTTGTCTGATGACAAGCAATGCACCCTAGCGATTGGCTTTCCCTTCCGGGGAAGCCGGTAAATAGCTGTAATCCCAGCATCTCCTGTTCGGTAAATACGGCAGAAAAATTCGGTTCATCCCACTCCCCTGCAACAAAAGCCTGATCAAACTTGGACTCATAGCTCACCATCGTTCGGA
The DNA here is from genome assembly GCF_001029445.1 of Photobacterium aquae. Taxonomy (GTDB): domain Bacteria; phylum Pseudomonadota; class Gammaproteobacteria; order Enterobacterales; family Vibrionaceae; genus Photobacterium; species Photobacterium aquae. The sequence continues at coordinate 97,720 of NZ_LDOT01000021.1, read as the reverse complement.
TGAACTGCGCCAACGCCCGCGAAATACGGTCACTGGTGATCGCCTCATCTCCGAATACTTCCGTAAACAACGGCCCATAGAAGCTGGTTTGTGCCAACTTCACCTCAAGATCAAATAAGTTCATCCCCATCTCAACCTGATCCTGAATCGGCATCAGTACTTGCTCTTCAAGGGTACGGGCACGCTCGTCCCAAAAAAAACGGCCATTTTCATAGTAGGTCGCGTTGGTCAGACTCATTGAATGACGTCCAGTCTTCCCGCCATCGAAACCGTCACTGAATGTGTTCGGATCAGTAAACCCATGCTGCTGACCATGGCAAGATGCACATGCCAGACTATTGTTTGCCGAGAGCCTGACATCATAGAACAGTATCCGCCCCAGATTAGCACCCGCATTGGTTACTTTATTATCTGATGGCGTATTGTCTTGACGGTCAACGTTACCAAATGGGGCACTCACTCGAGTGTAATACTGGGGACGAGCAGCCAAATAAGCGACATAGTCATGTTTGGTTTCAAGATCAGGCAAAGGCAAACCGTCAATATCCACCACAGGTTTTGGGGGCGGCGGAGGGTCAACAGGCTCTTCGGCGGGAGGTTCAGACGATTCGGGAGGAGGTGTAGGGGAAGGCGATGGGACTTGCGGCTCTTCACCAGATCCCTCCTCCGTATCAGTATTGGGCGGGGCAACGATTTCACTTTCGCTGGACTCGCCTGACAATACATCGGTTTCTTCAGCCGCATCTTCACGGCAGGCACTTAGCGTTGCCAGCAAGGCAATTGCCAGCCAGTATCTAGAACTACTCATCAAACACTCCAACCTAGCCAATGATTGTATTTGTTTGTGGTTATTTATGGCGGTGTGCCCCTGTTATCAGGAACTCGATTTTTATATTTTCCACCGCAAAGCCCTATTGGACTCTCTCCAAGTAACCTCTATTTTCTTGGGTCTATTCCAAACATTAGTGGCCAGGGAAAATCTTGTTTCTGACAAGTGAGAGCTCTTTACGTAACGGCACGACTTCACACCAGAACAAATAAAAAAAGCGCCGATCTCTCAGCGCTTTTTATCAACATTCTAGTAAGCTCTTATGGCAAGAACACCGCCAACTTATCTCTGACAGGTCGTGAACTCTCCCCGTCAAAAATAGCCAATAGCTCTTTGCCATTTGGCTGGGCGGCCAAGATATCAACCAGCACCTCCCGCCGCTCGGGATAAAGAAACGACAGGCATTCCCGCAACTCGCCATTGGCTGCCAACTGAACAAAGAACGGCCCCAAACTGTCGCGGTAATGAATAATCGCCCAGAGCACGAGAAACTTGCGTTCTACCGGTAAGGCTAGCATTTTCTCCACTAACCACCCGCTTACCGCCGAGCGGTGATCCCGCTCATTGGCTTCGAGATAATCCATCAAGGTCCATTCACCGCTTCGGACCAGCTCCGCCATGTAACCACACGTCGCATATTCGGCGATCACCTTGTAGCCACGGTAGCTGTGATTGCCCAGCAGTGTAAGTAAGCGCTGACGACGCTCCTCGTCAATACACCACAAAAAGTGGCCAATGCTGTAGTTGTAGCCGTAGTTGTCGAGCCCAGCCATCAAGTTATCAGTAAGGTACGTATTGAACAACGGCCCAACTGAGTCATAGCTCATTTCGCCGGATAAATAGCCGAACACCGCCTGATGCAACTGCGCCTCCCGTTCAGGCTGGGTAGGCAAACGCCCAATCGCATCAATAATCTCTTGGTGGTCAATACTTTCGTCTAGCAATACTAGAACCCCTGACAGACGGATATCCTCGGTTGTTGTTATCAAGTCTCGATCCGTCTTGATAACAACATTACGATTTCCCTGCCGCTGCATGACCGTCACCGGCACCCAGTCATATCCGTCACAGCGTGACCTACCGAGTTTATCAACCTCAGGGTGATAATTGATATCCAAGTGATACTGCTTTGGCAGATCCTCCACAAACCCTTTGAACAAACACGCTTTGCCCCAGCGCTGGGCCAATACCTCCTCCCACGAATTGGCGTTAAGCGAAATAAAAATTTGCATCGCGCGGGCAAAATCATCCCCAAGCTCGAAGACGTAATCAGGGTTATAGAGCGACGCGTGGAAGTGATAGTTAACCTTGTGGCACTCGTAAATAGAATCCAGTCCATCAATCAAGGCCTGCGCCCTGCGTTTATCAGCTTGGGCGAACATACTGGTACTGGTTGAATGAAGATCATCGACTAGCTCAACCAAAGCATGGTATTGCCGCTCTTTGCTATAGAGAGTACGGCACTGCTGCAGCTCGCTGGCCAGCGTGTAGGACTCGGCAATACCGTGGTATTTATTGAGCATTTCGTAAAACTCAATTTCCTCCAGCCGATTTGCAAATTTCAGCCCGCGTCCTTCATGGGGATAGACCTGGCTTATTTGACAAATAACCTTGACCGGCGCCATTGCCACCAGCAACTCCCACAATCGTTTTGCCTGCGTTGCTATCGGCAGCGACAACTGCTTGAGCCAATAACAACACAGCACTACCCGCTGAAACTCATTGGCACAATAGCTGAAAAAACGATAACAGTGCTGCTTTTCACTGATTGCAGGGAAACTCAACGTTGTTCGACAATGAACATCATCACGGTGCAAATGCCGATTGAGCAAATCCAATACTTCTTCTTGCGATAGCGTGGTCTGCTGGGCGGTAAAATAATCTTCAATCGCAGCCACATCAGCACCGGACAACCCTTGGCTGTCACTTTCATCCGCAACCTCAGCCTGCCGCAGCATTAGCCGACACACCTTGGCAAAAAGATCCTGACTGATATAGGCCGCCAACCCCATCGTCTGCTCATCCCCCACCCGGGCAACATAATCACCATGGAGCAGGTAGGCCGCAAGGGTGCAGCTACCAAGATCGGGGGCACTATCCCATCGCGAGACCTCGTAGCATGCACGCTCAACAGACAGCTTATCAGCCTGCCTTAACAGGCGCTGGTCGACCTTTTTATCCATATCGGAAAATTCACCCAGCACTGCCGCCAACTGCCGCTGCTGACGCTGGTTCAATGGCCCGTCGCACTCTCCTTGGTCCGGTGCATAGCGCTCCCAGAAAGCCTCTTCCGAGATTACCGCTCGGTATTCATCATTGCCGATCAGACATTCGCACGTTTCGTCAGACAATGGCTGCTTGCCAAGCAAATGATAGAACATATCAACAATCCGCAGCATCACCTGATCATAATACTCTCGACGCTCTTCTTCACCCTCGGCCCTCACACTGATCTGCGAGACGAAACCATCAGCCAACTCGGTTTCCTGCACCTCGCCGTCAACCAGCAAGCTCCTACCAACATGTTCCAGCACCTCATGGAGGTTTTCTCGCAGGCAATCATTGCTTCCGTAGTTCCAACAGGCCTCATCCAGCACATCATTCAAGGTGAGCGCATGGGACTTTGCCTGCTGCCAAATATTCACCCCACCAAGCTTCTCCAATACATCGCTGGCACGGCCAGTGTAGATATACCCGGACATTTCCGTGCCAAACGGCAGGCTGGCAACGAACTCGTTGATCATATTGATCCCGCCATTATGGCGATAAAGGGCTGCCTGTCTCTGCTCATAAGCTTCATGTCGGGCATTCTTTTGAAACACACTGCCCGCATAGGCAACCAGCGGCGTCTCTATACTTGCACGCAGTTCCCGCTCTAAATCCAGAGCTTCATTTTCCAACGAATCGACAATGAATGTGCGGGCTAGTAACCCTTCACGGTGGCGCGGTTCGTACCGGCACAGGCACAATTCGGCAAACAATGTTTCATAGATAAAGCGAACCGGCTGCATATCCTCAAGCGAATCTTCTTCGCCATAACGGGCAAGCATTGGTTGTGCGGCAAAACGCTCGGCAACCAGCGCCTTGAAACGCGGGTAGCGCTCAGGATTCTGCTGCAAGAAATCCCCTAATGGCTGATAGGACGACTCACGTCTATCAAAACTCATACCATAGAAGGCGAAACGAAATTCAGGACTGTCACACCAGACAAACGCCCTCATCATCGCATCTGACCAGCCATGCTCTTCCACCAAAGAAGAGAACATCAACTCGTACCCCGTTGCATGTTCATCGTCCCAGTAAGGAATAAAGAACTGAGCCAAATACACGGCATCATTAGGATCGAGGCGGGCCATAATATAGAGAGCCTCGGCACCGAATACTCGCATATCATCGACCCACATCGCCGAGGTGTCATTATAAAAGCGGGAGTAATCGACCATCGCCTGTGCCGTATCGCGCACAACCGACTTTAGCCCGTCATATTCAAGCGCAATCGCGAAGAAAATCGCTTCGGAGATATAAAGATCTCGCGCCTCGCTGGTCACGTCTGAGATGTCAAATCCCCCGTCGGGAGTATGATTAAGTGCGTCAACGATCAACTCGGCATATTTACTGTCGGTGATTTGGAGGTAACGGGATTCGCCTTCGCTAATATCCATAAATGCCACATTGAACTGCAGCATATAGCATCCCGTATCTATGAATGCCTGACGGGTACGGAGCAAATCCTGGTAGCGTATAAGGGCGGAGGCAATGCTTGACTCTTGGGTGCGATCAAAAGTGACAATAGTTGTCTTCTGAAATTCGTTCATCGATATCTTTTTGTTTTAACTATTATTTCGATGAAATTACTTGTTATTGACCCCGTTATCAACATCTAGTAGTGGCGGCTCAGCCATTCCATGGGCATTCATCATCATAGAGACCCGCTGAACAGTCGCCAGAATTTGTGTTTGCTCCCACTCATTAAGCGAGCTGAACGATTCGATAAACGTCGCCTGCAACGGCAAGGGGGCCGTCTCGACTGTCTGCTTGCCCTTTTCTGTCAATACGGCGTGAACAATCCGCCGATCTTTGGTACTTCGTACCCGTTCCACCAATTGACGGGCAACCAACCGATCGATAACACTGGTTGCTGTCGCCTGGCTGATATTCGTCGTGGCTGACAACTGCTTAATTGTCACCTCACCAGAATCACGGATCGCCCTTAACATAATCAACTGCGGGCCCGTAAGGCCAAGTTCTTTGTTGAGTTTTTTCGAATGCAGATCAATCGCCCGAATGATCTGGCGAATGGCGACCAACACCTCTTCATGCGTATCCAATCAAGGTTCCCTCTCAATATGTAAAAATATACCCAAGCAACTTCGTGATACCGCTTCAGCACAGCCTGAACCTTGCATCTCGAGGCAACTTGGGTATAGGCAGCAACATCTATGTACCTGCCTAATAGCGTAACGATAGCTTATTGATTACAAAGCCGCTTTCTTGGCTTCGGCAATCCACGCATCGAACTGCTTCTGATTGGCCTTGATCCAGGCATTGGCATGCGCTTCGATATCAGCCGACGAATTCTTGCCCTTGCTCATCATCATATTCTGAGCACTGACATCATTAATGTTGAGAGTCATCACCTCGAACAGCTTGGCAGCCGCCGGGTTGGCTTCGGCAAACGCCTTGTTGGCAATGATCCGCATCGAGTTCATCTCAAAACCGTAATTCTTGCCGTTCGGCAGCGTCGTATCGACACTCTTACGCTCGCCGGGCAAAGCCGAGAACGGCACTTCCAGCCAAACCACATCATCACCGGGAACCAGCACGCCACTCACCCAATATGGCGTCCACGTGTAATACAAGATTGGATCGCCTTTTTTGTAGCGGGAAATAGTATCGGCAATGATGGCCGCATAATTACCCTGATTGTGCGCAACCGTATCGCGCAGCTTGAATGCCGATAGCTGCTCTTCGATAACCAACTCGCACCCCCAGCCAGGGTTGCACCCCGTCAAGTCAGCTTTACCATCACCATCGGCATCAAACAGTTTGGCCAGCTTCGGATCCTTCAACTGGCCGATATTGGTGATGCCATATTGCTCGGCGGTTTTCTTGTCAATCAAATATCCCTGGGCAGCCCCTGAGATATAGTTCCCCTTACGGTAAAACTTCTCGTCCCCGCCAGCCATAGTGTACTTGTCGGCATGAAGCGGAAACCAGCCTACAGTCAGATACGTGGCATCACCTTCGGCAATGGAGGTATAACCCACGTTGTAGTCCACCTCCTTGGTGGGTTTGACATTGTAGCCCAGCGCTTCCATCGCTTTGTTGACGATCAGGGTCTGGAACGTTTCTTCGGCCACCGTCGACTGCACCGGCTGTACCGTGATGTCCTTACCCGGCAGTGCTTGCGCCCAGGCTGCTCCTGACAACGCCGCAGATACCGCAGCAGCAGTCACAAAGTTGGTCTTCCATGAATTAGGCATAGATGCTCTCCTTCGATATTGATTCAGTCATTACACAGTGCATTGCATTTTCAACCGTCACTCTTCACCTGCTCGGCAAACGGCTTGGTTTTCTTTCCTTGCACTCGACGGCGGACAAAAAAGCCAACAGGTCCGCTCATGTACCAACGCAGTTGGGTATTTCGGGCATTCTCGCCAATAGTCTGGGTAATACGGTCAAGCAAAATAGCCAAGATCACGATACCCAGACCACCAACTGCCGCCAGCCCCATATCCAACCGGCCAATACCACGCAAAACCATCTGCCCCAAGCCACCAACAGCGATCATCGAGGCAATCACCACCATCGAAAGAGACAGCATCAGGGTCTGGTTAACGCCAGCCATAATGGTTGGCATCGCCAACGGTAGCTGAATGCGGTAGAGCATCTGCTTCGGATTAGCACCAAACGAATGGCCCGCCTCAATAAGCTCGGACGGCACCTGCTGAATACCCAAAATCGTTAACCGCACAACGGGCGGTAAGGCAAAGATAATTGTCACCACCACACCCGGTACATTGCCAATACCAAACAGCATCACGATAGGCACAAGATAGACAAACGCTGGGGTTGTCTGCATCGCATCAAGCATCGGCCGGACAATACGGGCGGCGGTGTCACTCCTCGCCAGCCAGATCCCCATCGGCAGCCCGATCAGCAAACAGAAAAAAACCGATGTCATAACCAGCGCAAGCGTGGTCATGGCTTGGCTCCACGCACCGATCAGGCCGATAACTATCAATGACACCAGTGTTGTTGCCCCCAACGTCAAACCGGCAAACTGCCAGACCAGCAGGAACATCAACACCAACATCAACGGGGCCGGAGTCAAAACCAAAGCGGCCTCAAAGGTCGACAGAATAAAGTCAACCGGTACCCTGATAGCCTGAAATACAGGTCTGCCGTACTCAACCAGCCATGACAATGCAGTTTCAACCCACTGATCAAAAGGCAAAACGGCATCCTTGAACGGATCAAGCCAATCAAATGGCGGGGCTTCAATTTCAGCATCATTGAGCCATTCTGAGCCTGCGGGGGCGTCCGATGCTGTAGCCCACGGGTCAGAAGCAGGTGTACTGCTCTGCGACCACGGATCGGTACGATCACTCATTTCCTTCGACATGTACTATTCCCTGTCCAGAGTTTGCAATAAACGTGATTTAGTGATCACCCCATGATAATTAAGCGCCCCATCCACGACAGGCACGGCATAGGGAACGCTGGCCACTTGGCCTATCAATTCACTAATCGGCAAATCGGGTTCGACCGAAATCGTATCCGCCAACTGCGCACTCGCCAGCGAGCGATGCTCTTCATGGGCACATTTCAACGACTCCAGCGACACGATGCCCGAATACTTGTTCGCCTTATCGACGACAACCCCATACTCGCGATCGTTATCTATCAGCAACTGCAATGCTGAAGCGGGGCCATCGTGATCGGACTTCTTGAAAACGGCGACGGGTTTCTTACGGGCTATATCTTTGGCACTCAACACGGTGGCGACATTGACGCCACGGAAGAAGGAACGGACATATTCGTTGGCCGGTTGGTGAAGAATTTGATCCGGGGTGCCAACCTGCACCACCGCACCGTCTTGCATAATGGCGATCCGATCGCCGATCCGCATCGCCTCATCCAAATCATGGGAGATAAACACAACCGTGCGCTTGTCATCGTTTTGCAAACGAATAAGCTCGTCTTGCATCTCAGTGCGGATCAAGGGATCGAGAGCAGAAAACGCTTCGTCCATTAGCAAAATATCCGGATCACAAGCCAATGCCCGGGCAAGGCCGACACGTTGCTTCATCCCCCCTGATAGTTCATCGGGGTAAGAATCACAGTGGGTCTCCAATCCGACACGTTCAAGGGCACGGTAGGCTCGCAGGTTACGCTTATCAAGCTCAATACCGGCCAGCTCCAAACCAAACGCCGTATTTTCAATGACAGTCATATGCGGCATCAACGCAAAGTTCTGAAACACCATAGAAATGCTGTTTCGGCGAACATCCCGCAGCTCCTCCTCAGAGATATGGGCAATATCACGACCGTTAAGCAAAACCTTCCCCTTGGTCGGCTCAATCAGGCGATTGAGCAAGCGAACCAATGTCGATTTGCCGGATCCGGATAGCCCCATGATCACGAAAATTTCCCCCTCCTCAATCGAGAGCGAAACATCATGCACACCGACGGTCAAACCGGTTTGTTCAAAAATCTGTTTCTTATCGACACCCTTGCCAATCAACGTAAAAGCCTGTTCTGGTTTTTCCCCGAAGACTTTGTAAAGGTGCTGTACTTCTAAAATAGTGGCCATTTGAAACATCCCTGCCATCAAAACAACAACACTTTCGTTACATCAAACAACGAATAGAACCCTAATCAATTAACCACAACAAATCAACAGTAAAGCAATAAAAACAAACAGCGCAATAAAAGCAAGATACTGAATTTAATGAAAAATAAATAAAACCAAATAAAATATTATTTGTTTAGATATCTAATAATATGGAAAATTTTAATTTTCCACCTCACGAAAAGAGTCAACTCACACCACTGCCAACAAGATTACAACTCTAAACGATATGATTATCAAAAACTGTAATAGTGCAGTTAATGATGTGCGTAATATCAAATAGAAAGAAACAAAGATCACAGAATGGCCTTGAAAGTTGGACTGGGTCATGTATTCTAAAAAAGGAAATTGATTAGAGTTCTAAGGGATTATGAGAGATACTTTACTGACTAGTGCTTCGTGGGCGATATACCCGGAGATCTTGGGCAAGGACAATGAAAACTGGGCGTTTCGCAGCCCTACTATTTCAGATGGCGATCAGATCCATGCACTGATTGCAAGTTGCCCACCGCTCGATACCAATTCTGCTTATTGTAACTTCCTGCAATCCTCCCACTTTAACGAAACCTGTATCTTGGCCACCTGTGACGACACCATTGCGGGTTTCATTTCTGGCTACCTCAAACCAGGCTGTGATGGCGAACTGTTCATTTGGCAGGTTGCCGTCAGTCCGGCATATCGAGGCAAGGGCCTAGCGTACAGCATGCTTCAGGCACTATTGCGCCGTCCGGGACTGGATCATGTCACCACCATAGAAACAACTATCACAAAAAATAACCACGGTTCATGGCGTCTGTTTAAGAAGCTCGCAAGGGAAAACGGTAGCAAAGGGGCTGTCACCACTTTCCTTGACGAAAAACAACACTTTAAGGGAAAACACGACACCGAATTTTTGTACCGTATTCCGCTCAATACAGAGCAATAACCAATTAGGAACTTAATGGCATACTCATGAGTATTTTCAAGAAGCAAGAATCCAATGTACGTTCTTACTGCAACAGCTTTCCCGTAATATTCCGGCATGCCAAGGGCTGCTGGCTTGAGACCGACCAAGGCGAACGCTACATTGATTTCCTCGCTGGCGCAGGATCGCTGAACTACGGGCATAACAACCCGATCTTAAAACACGCACTGCTTGAATATATTGCACAAGATGGCATTACCCACGGCCTGGATATGCACACTGACGCCAAGGCACATTTCCTGTCAGTATTGTCTAATCATATCCTCGAGCCTAGAAGGCTTGACTACAAAGTGCAGTTTACCGGCCCAACAGGCACCAATGCCGTGGAGGCCGCCATTAAACTGGCACGCAAAGTCACTGGCCGCAGCAACATCGTGACATTTACCAATGGCTTCCACGGCTGTACGCTCGGCGCCCTTGCCGCAACAGGCAACCAGCATCACCGCGGTGGTGCGGGTATTCCACTGGCAGGTGTATCGCGATTACCGTATGAAGGCTATGCCGATATCGACGGGCTGGCTTTGTTCGAAACCATGTTAGTCGACAATTCAAGTGGCCTTGACCACCCTGCCGCGGTCTTGCTCGAAACAGTCCAGGGCGAAGGCGGCCTGAATGTCGCCTCTAACGAATGGCTGCAGCGCCTGAGCAAAATCTGTAAAAAACACGGTATTCTGGTGATTGTCGATGATATCCAAGCGGGGTGCGGGCGTACCGGCACATTCTTCAGCTTCGAGCCATCGGGCATCCAGCCAGATATCGTCACACTGTCTAAATCCATCGGCGGCTATGGCTTGCCTATGGCACTGGTTCTACTAAAACCCGAGCTGGATAAATGGCTTCCCGGCGAGCACAACGGTACATTCCGGGGCAATAACCACGCTTTCGTCACCGCCGCCAAAGCCATTGAAGCATACTGGGCCAACGATGACTTCAGTCGTCATATCCAAGCGCGTAGCCTGCAAGTCAGCCGTACCATCCAACGCTTGCTTAAGCAGCATCCTGAGCTGTTTGTTCAAGGAAAAGGCCGTGGCATGATGCAAGGCATCGAATGCAAAAACAGCAACGATGCAGGCGAGATTGCCAAACTCTGCTTCGAGCGGGGCATGATCATCGAAACGGCCGGCCCGAACGATGAAATCCTCAAGTTCTTCTGCCCGCTCACCATCAGCGAATCAGAACTCGAGCAGGGGCTGCATATCTTCGAGCATGCCGTTGAGGCCTACTCGGCAACCGTAACCCAAAAAGCATCTTAAGGACGAAAAGATGATCGTAAGAACATTCGACGAATGTAAAAACAGTGAACGCCGCGTGGTATCGGACAACTGGGAAAGTGTCCGCATGTTACTCAAAGACGACAATATGGGATTTTCTTTCCATATCACCACGATTTATCAAGGTACCGACACCCATATTCACTACCAAAACCACTTGGAGTCGGTGTACTGCATGTCGGGAGAAGGTGAAATAGAAGTCGTAAATGGCAAAACCTATCCCATCAAACCGGGGACCCTCTATATTCTCGACAAACACGATGAGCACTTCCTACGCGCTTACGAAGGTGCAGATATGGTGATGGCCTGTGTGTTCAACCCACCCATCACCGGTGCGGAAGTTCATGATGAAAATGGCGTCTACCCGCTAGTAGACTGATCCCACCCTGCATGTCATTCCCCCATTGCCCCGTGACCACGCGGGGCAATTTAACCAAGGCTCATAACTACTCGCCTCACAGGATAAGGCAAGTAGACACGTACAGAAAAAGGATTTCCCATGACCTATACCGTTGAAAAAATCGGCGGCACATCGATGTCTGCGTTTGACGACGTATTGGACAATATTCTGCTACGCCCAGAAAATCCCTACAACCGGGCGTTTATCGTTTCAGCCTACGGCGGCGTTACCGACCAGCTGCTAGAATGCAAACGCTCTGGCAAACCCGGTATCTACCAGTTTATCGCCAAGCGTGACGAACAGTGGCTAGCCGCAATGGCCGAGCTCAAGCAGCGCTTGCTCCTGATCAATGAAACCTTGTTTGCCGATCCGCTCAACCGTCGCCGCGCCGATAAATTTATCAGCGGCCGCATCGACGGGGCCACCGAATGTATTCAAAATATCCTCGAAACCTGCCGCTACGGCCAGTTCTCACTGCGTCACTACCTACCGCAAATCCGCGAGTTCCTCTCAGCGATCGGCGAAACCCATAGCGCCTTCAACACCGTGCTCAAACTCAAAACCCTCGGGATCAATGCGACCTTTGTTGATCTTTCCGGCTGGGACAATCAAGCCAGCGGATCGCTGGATACCGTCATTCAGCAGGCTTTTGCCAATATTGATGTCAGCAAAGAGCTCCCCATTGTGACTGGCTACGCCTATTGCGACGAAGGGCTAATGAAGACCTATGATCGCGGCTACAGTGAAATGACATTCAGCCGAGTTGCCTGCCTAACCAAGGCCGACCAAGCCATTATCCACAAAGAGTTCCACCTCAGCTCGGCCGATCCTCGCTTAGTTGGCGCAGACAACGTCAAGCCTATCGGCACCACCAATTTCGATGTCGCGGACCAGCTTGCCAACCTCGGCATGGAGGCCATTCACCCCAATGCCGCCTCAGGGCTACGGGAAAACAACATAGAGCTCTGCATCAAAAATACCTTCGAACCGGAACATCCCGGTACCTTGATCGCCCAGCACTATGCGCCCGAACACGAGAAGATCGAAATTATCGCCGGTAAGAGCAAGGTATTTGCCCTGCATATCTTCGATCAGGCCATGGTCGGGCAGGTTGATAACGTCAGCTTCGACATCATGGAAATCATTGCCGATGCCAGAGTGAAACTCACCGGCAAAGAGATGAACGCCAACTCGATTACCTATTACCTCAGTGGCTCGACAGACAACCTCAACAAGGTTTTATACAAAGCCGAGAAGTCCTACCCCAAGGCGACCATTACCGGCCGAATGGTGGCGCTTATTTCAGTGATTGGCGCCCTGTTCAATACCAACTCGGCGCTGAGCCAAGGCGTACTGGCCCTGATGGACAACGGTATTACCCCGATTGCCTGCCATTCGTCCATGCGTAACGTCAATGTACAATTTGTGGTAAGCGACGAAAGCTACCAAGCCGCAATCCGTGCCTTGCATCAAACCTTCTTCGAGAAGAGCAACACCACCAGCCGTACTTGCGCAGCCTGACTAATCCCCAAAACAGACCAGGCAATGACACTGTTGCCTGGCATTCCTGCTTTTGTGATGAGCTCTAATATTCGCACTAACCATTAGTCTCGCTAACCACACAACGTTCAGAAAGCTAAGAGTCTGTAATTACATTAAAAAAATAACAATACATTGCCGTACCAAGACACAGACTATCTTGTACCACTTTTTAATCACCCAAAAATCTTACGCTATACTTTCACTTCTAACGATTTCCTCAACACCAATACAGGTTGCTCATTCATCCATACCCGGTATTTCAACAAGAAAGGTATATGACAATGACGAACAAAATGGTGGTTGGTTGGCGAGAAACCCTCAGCTTGCCGAGCTTGGGCATCGACACCATCAATGCCAAAGTTGACACCGGTGCCCGCACCTCCTCGCTGCACGCATTCAAATATGAAGAGTTTCGTAAGAACAACACAGCATGGCTGCGCTTTTGGCTGCATCCCCTGCAGGACAATACCGATTTCATCCAAACCTGCGAAGCAGAGATCGTCGATAGGCGTGCGGTGAAAAACTCCGGCGGTATTCCGGAGACCCGCTACGTTATCAAGGCAGACATGACGATCGGCGGGCAAACCTGGCCGATCGAAATCACCATCGCCAACCGTGACAACATGGCTTATAGAATGCTTCTTGGCCGTACTGCCATGCACGGGCGGATCATCGTCGATCCCGAACAATCTTTTTTAATCGCAAGCAAAGGAAGCGAATAATGAAAATAGGCATCCTGTCACGTAACGCCAACCTTTATTCCACCCGCCGGCTGATAGAAGCCAGCGAGGCCAGAGGGCATGAAGTCAAGGTGATCGACGCGCTGCGTTGCTATATGAACATCAATTCGGAAAAGCCGCAAATCCACTTCCAAGGGGAAGAGCTATCCGATTTCGATGCCATTATTCCCCGTATCGGCGCCTCAGTAACCTTCTACGGCACAGCTGTTCTGCGCCAGTTCGAGATGATGGGGGTTTATCCGGTCAACGAATCGGTCGCCATCACCCGCTCTCGTGACAAACTCCGCTCGATGCAACTACTCTCGCGCAAAGGGGTCGGCATGCCCATTACCGGTTTCGCCAGCAAGCCCGGAGACACCAAGGACTTACTGCACATGGTTGGCGGGGCTCCTGTCGTCATCAAATTGCTAGAAGGCACACAGGGGATCGGGGTGGTACTGGCCGAAACCCAGAAAGCGGCCGAAAGTGTGATTGAAGCCTTCATGGGGCTCAAAGCCAACATCATGGTTCAGGAGTTCATCAAGGAAGCCGGCGGGGCCGATATACGCTGCTTTGTTATCGGCGACAAGGTCATTGCCGCCATGAAACGCCAGGGGGCCGAGGGGGAATTTCGCTCCAACTTGCACCGAGGCGGCAGTGCTTCTTTAGTAAAAATATCCCCGCAAGAAAGGCGTACCGCCATCGCGGCATCGAAGATCATGGGGCTCAATGTGGCAGGGGTAGACCTGCTGCGATCCGAACGGGGACCGCTGGTCATGGAAGTCAACTCCTCGCCGGGTCTTGAAGGCATAGAAACCGCCACCGGCAAAGATGTTGCCGGCATGATTGTCGAATTCATTGAGAAGAATGCCGCCAGTAAGCGAACCAAGACTCGCGGCCAGGGCTAGGGTGTGCCCGTTACTGGCGTAACGGGCAAAACCATACGCCCACCTCGACATCCCTAAAGAGCATGCGCGGTGCCTATATCGCCCAAAATGAACATATCACCCAGCAAATGCTCACCTTCTATTCAGACCATTAGCGCCAATACTATGCACAATTCTATGCACACCTTTCCTTTGGCGGTTAAAAAACAGGCAAAAACAAGCCCATTCAACGCACTTTTTTGCCTACAACCTCTATCAGCAACCATTTTTTCGTCGCTCACACGAAAAAAAACGCATAAATCGTGAAAAAAATTTAGACATTTATCTGCGAGATAAATGCATAAGTATCTCGCATTATTCAAGCACGAAAACGTTGCACTTCACGGTTTGCCAAGCCCATTTACCGCCACTTTATCACGCTAAGTATTTGATAGTATGAAATGTGTGACCAAGATCACACGGAGTAAACAGGGTCAATTTATACCTACAAGGTATTTGTATAACAAAAGGAATGATTATTTATTTTTCCTCTATTCGCCCTGATTTGTGCAATGAGTGATTCCATTTTTAGTGTTTTTTCATTTCAAATTTGAATTAATATAGCCGCCATCGCTTCGGAACTTCTTTTCCAAACGACATCAAAAATAATTAATGAATAGAGTCTTAATAACGTATGACTATTTGTTAATGGATAAACTGCCACAAGAACATATTAGCTATTATTGATTTCTAAATAATATTTAAATTCTGATCTTTATCGACAGTTCACCAAGGAACCGGTTATTCAATTAAGAATAAACTTATATTCTTAATTGAATAAGAAGTTATTCTTTCGCATCTGAATTGAGGGTAAATATATGTCTTCCGATGCAAGTAGTAAAAAAATGGGATTAGTCGGCTTAACCGTTTTGGTTGCCGTTAACATGATGGGCTCGGGTATTATTATGCTACCCGCTAGTTTGGCCCAAGTCGGAACAATATCATTATTATCATGGGTCGTAACTGCGCTGGGTGCAATGTGTATTGCTTATACCTTTGCTAAATGCGGTGCTTTTTGTAAACGCTCTGGCGGCATGTCCGCTTATTCAGAAGAAGCTCACGGTAAATCATCCTTTTTCATTGCCTCTTACACATACTACGTATGTTTGGTAATTAGCTGTGTAGCCATTGCCGTTTCGGCTGTTGGTTATATCAAACCTTTCTTTCCGTGGCTTGATACACCGATGCACACCTTCTACGGTGTTGTTTCCATCCTTGTCTTGACGATGGTTGCCAACATCGGCGGTCCTAAGATTACCGGCCAGATCTCATCGGTTACGGTATGGGGTATTATCCTACCCGTTCTAGGCCTATCCGTACTTGGCTGGTGGTGGTTCGATCCACAAACTTTCATGGCAGCATGGAACCCGCACCACGATACAACAATGCACTCAGTATCAGCTGGCATCGCATTGACTTTATGGGCATTTTTGGGAATTGAGTCTGCTGGCGCTAACTCCGATGCAGTAGAAAACCCAGAGCGCAACGTACCGCTAGCCGTACTGTTCGGCACAGGTTTCGCGGCCGTGGTTTACATTCTGTCTACCACTGTAATTCAGGGTATTATCCCTAACGCCGAACTGGCTAACTCAACCGCCCCATTTGGCCTAGTGTTCAGCCACATGTTCAACCCAACTGTCGGTAATATCGTAACACTAGCAGCCGTAATCGCTTGTATTGGTTCGCTATTAGGCTGGCAGTTCACTAACTCACAAGTATCGAAAGCGGCTGCTGAATCAAATCTGTTCCCTCAGATTTTTGCAAAAACCAACAAATACGGCGCACCCGTTGCTGGTATGGCCATTATGCTTGTGGCCGAGCTACTGCTGGCTATGATGACTATCTCGCCTAACTTGGTTAATCAGTTCAACGCACTCTTGAACTTGGCGGTATTCGTGAACATGGTTCCTTATATTCTGTCTATGACTGGCCTTGAAGTCATGTTGCGTAAAAATAAAGTCAGCCCATCTCAATATAAACTGGGTGCAACAGTAGGTACTTTGGGTGTTGTTTACAGTATTTACGGTGTGTACGCCTGTGGTGCAGATGCAGTATTCGGCGGTACTATCCTGACTCTATTTGGTTATATCTTCTATGGCTTTATTGCGGCACGAGATGTAAACAAAGAAGCAGAAGCATAATTGATAAGTAAATTTAGCCAACATTATCTCTTGTTAATCTAGAAACTATTATTTAGTCCTATACAAAATAAGTCGGGTTATTTATTGAGGGTAATAAAATAAATAACCCGCAACAAAATTACGTTAACACACTGCCTGGTCTCTTAAATGTAATTATTAAGACCATCCAAGTTGACGCTGAAATTAACCTAGCACAACCTGCATAAGATTTATTAGGTAATTATTATGAGCAACAACTTCAGCAAAATGCGCACTCTGGTTGTAGAGCCGCAAAGCATCGATGCGAGCAGCTATGCCGGTCGTACAACACGTACCCTTATCGATGAGTTAACTGACCGTTCAATTGAAATTATCTCAGCAACGTCATACGAAGATGCAAAAGCTGTGATTATGGCGACTCAAATTGACAGCCTGGTTTTGACCCTAGACAAATCTGAAGAGCAAATCCTTCAGTCCAATGACGAAATCGATCTTCTAACCAGCCTGCAAGACCGCCAGCCAGAAGTACCTGTATTCCTGCTAGCTGAACGCGAGCGCACATCCATCCTTGCCAACCGCAAACTGATGGAACGTGTTGACGAATGTTACTCCGTACTGGAAGACACCGCTGATTTCGTTGCCGGCCGTATTGTTGCCGCGATGAAACGCTACCGCGAACAAGTTCTGCCGCCGCTAATGAAAGCCATGATGCAGTACAACGACGTTCATGAATATTCATGGTCAGCACCTGGCCACCAAGGCGGTATCGGTTTTACCAAAACACCAGCAGGCAACCAGTTCTACCAGTTCTACGGCGAAAATCTGTTCCGCTCAGATATGGGTATTGAACGTGCCTCGCTAGGCTCCCTGCTTGACCACACCGGCGCATTCAAAGACAGCGAAACTGAAGCTGCCAAGATCTTCGGCGCTCACCAGTCATACTCAGGTATTGTCGGTACCTCTGGTTCTAACCGTACTATCATGCAGGCGTGTCTGAAAGACGATGATATCGCCATCATCGACCGTAACTGCCACAAATCAATCGAGCAAGGCCTGATCCTGACCGGTGCCCGCCCTGTTTACATGACACCAAGCCGCAACTGCTACGGCATTATCGGCCCAATCAGCAAATCAACCATGGCAGCTGCGTCTATCGAACAGCGCATTGCCGAAGGCAAGCTGACCAAAGACTTTGCTGGCAAATCACCTCGCTACGCCGTTGTGACCAACTGTACCTACGACGGTATGTGCTACAACTCAGAACACGCAGAATCACTGCTTTCCGAAAGCTCAAACCGCATCCACATGGATGAAGCATGGTTCGGTTACGCTCGCTTCAACCCGATTTACAAAGGACACTTCGCAATGCGCGGTGACGCCTCTGACCACCAAGGCCCAACCGTATTTGCAACGCACTCAACACACAAGCTCCTGAACGCACTGTCTCAGGCATCTTACATCCACGTGCGCAACGGTGAAGACGCTATCGACTTCGACCGCTTCAACCAAGCGTACATGATGCACACCTCAACATCGCCGCTATATGCGATCTGTGCATCTAACGACGTAGCTGCCAATATGATGAAAGGCCAGAGCGGCCTGTCCCTGACCAGCGAAGTGATCCGCGAGGCTGTTATCTTCCGCCAAAACGTTCGTAAGCTGTTCAACGACTACACAACCGACGGTGACTGGTTCTTCAAGCCGTGGAACGCGGAAATCGTTACCGAAACCAACGGCGAGAAAGTGAAGTTCGAAGACGCCTCTGTTGAATCGCTAATGACCGTACAGGACAACTGGAAGCTACACCCTGGCGACCAGTGGCACGGCTTCGACCATGTCGACGACAACTGGTGTATGCTTGACCCAATCAAAGTCAGCCTGCTAACTCCAGGCCTAGATGACAAAGGTCAGTTCCTTGACAAAGGTGTACCTGCGGCGCTAGTAAGTGCCTACCTTGGCCGTTTCGGTATCGTTCCGACCCGTACCACTGACTTCCAGGTAATGTTCCTGTTCTCAATGGGTATCACCAAAGGTAAGCGCGATACACTGGTTAACACCCTGCTATCGTTCAAGCGTCACTACGATGCCAATGCTTCTTTGGAAACCATCCTGCCTGAATTGGTAGAGAGCGCTCCGGAAGTTTACAAAGGCCTAGGCCTGCGTGACCTTGGTGACCGTATGTTCCAATACCTTGTTCGTCACAACCCTGCTCAGGTATTGAACGAAGCGTACTCAAGCCTACCGGAAATCGAGTTGAAACCTCGTACAGCCTACCAGCACATTGTTGCCGGTGACGTAGAGATGGTTGCCTCGGATAAGCTTGAAGGCCGCGTTGCAGCGCACTCTGTGATCCCTTACCCACCAGGCATCCCAATGCTAATGGGCGGTGAGAACTTCGGTAGCGAAAACAGTGCCCAGATCAAGTACCTGAAAGCACTGGAAGCATGGGATGACGAATTCCCTGGCTTCGAACACGAAACCGAAGGGGCTGAGAAAGAAGGCGGTAAATACCACGTTCTTTGTATCAAAGAGTCTGCCCTGTAAAGACGACTGCTCCCCGCTTTCGGCGGGGAGCCTGACCTAACGATGATCTAATCTCTCTTAAACCCCTTGGGGTTATTGTATTTCCACTATCTTTGTTGTCGGCATGCTAAATGAAATTGGGTATACGTACCGATTACCTTCACCAGTCATGTAGCTTCACACGCCTCACCCCTCTCCGGGTGAGGTTTTTTTTGCCTTTTTCTCAGCTCAACCACACTCTGCACGCAATCACTTTATCTTTGATCCACGCCCCCCATCCCTGCTGTCAGGGTAAAAATTTAATGCCTTATATTTCAAATTGATACTCTTAAATTGGCAGACATTTCGATTTTTATCGAAATTAATATTTGACGACAAAGAAGCTCGGGCTTATATTTCGACACATATCGAAATATTAGTTATAGGAAATCCCAATGAGCCCTGATATGACTACCATGTTCAAAGAAGCAGCCGATATGTTTCTGTTTCTTGCGGCCGAGCTTACCGTTCTCTTCCTCGCCATCAGCTATCTGGTTGGCGTATTACAGGAATTTCTGACACCCGAGAAAATCCAGTCAATCCTGAGTTCGAAAAAAGGCAAAGGCTATATTGTTGCCGCCCTACTCGGTGCCATCACACCATTTTGTTCGTGCTCGACCATCCCTTTCCTCAAAGGCTTGTTGCGCGCCCGGGCTGGATTCGGCCCGATGTTGGTGTTCTTATTTGCCAGCCCACTGCTCAACCCAGTGATCATTGGCCTGTTTGTCATCACCTTTGGCGTTAAGGTCGCCGTATTCTATTTCCTGGTTGCCCTGTTGGTTTCCGTATCAGCTGGTTTCGTGCTCGAAAAACTCGGCTTTGAACGCTACGTCCGCAAGGAAGCCTATGAGTCCGGTTCGGCCTCAAGCTGCGGTAGCACCTGTGGTGATAGCAAGCAGAAACCCGTTACCAAAGCCCCTGTAGATACTGGCAGCTGCTGCAGCCCAAAACCTGACATGGCGTTGGCACAGGCAACCATCTCATCTGCATCACCAGTATCATGCTGCACAACAGCTGCCCCAGCAGCTACGGCATGCTGTGATACAAGCAGCGTCAATGTAAAAGAGGAGAGCCGCTGGCTGCGGATCTGGCGGGCAACGTGGAAAGACTTCAAACAAGTTTTGCCCTACCTGCTAATGGGCATTGCAATCGGCTCGTTCATCTACGGCTTTATTCCAACGGATCTGATTGCCAAATACGCAGGTAACGCCAGCTGGTATGCGATTCCTGTTGCGGCGGTTATCGGTATTCCGCTCTATATCCGAGCAGAGGCAGTGATCCCGCTAAGTGCGGCACTTGTAAAGAAAGGAATGGCAATGGGATCGGTAATGGCACTGATCATCGGCAGCGCAGGAGCCAGTCTGACAGAGGTGATTTTGCTGAAATCAATTTTCAAAAACCAAATGATTGCCGCCTTCCTGGCCGTGATTCTGGGCATGGCCATCGGTGCGGGTTACCTCTACACCCTGATGTTCGGCTAAAAAACACCGCCAAATAACAGCACCCCGCTTAACGCGGGGTGTTTTATATGAGATATACAATCATTTTAGGTGACAACGTCACAACTGGGTGCCAACACCGATTTATTCTTGATATTTTTACGTAAAATAGCCCCACGAAGCCAAACATAAATAGTGAGTACCCGAAAAGGATCCCAGCATGATCAAAAAACGGTGCATCACTGCACCGTTTCTTTATTACCCTATTTGCCTCACGCGATTATTCGACGATCAGCATATTTTCCGGTGTCAGGCCCGCCGGGTTGCTGTAAAGGTTCCGAATCACCTGCTCGGCCGCTGTTGACCATTTGCCGTAGTAGGGCTCAAAGTGGTTGAACAGGCCGAGGTTGTGGGCCATCTCATGGATCACAATATCGGAGTCCCACTCGCACTGACCATTGCCCAAATTTACCCAAGCGACATGATCGGTGCTGAACAAGCCGGTATTCGGGTCAATCTCAATGGACAGGCCGCCGTTATAAGGTGCGGAAGAGGCATTGGCACACATTTTTTCAGGATCGCTTTCCATTTCAGGATCCCAAAAAGCCGTCCCTTCGGCGAATACCAACCCATATTCGATACCATGTTTGGCATAGAACTGGTTCAGCTTGCTCGACTGTTGCCAGTCATTCTGGTTACCCGGCTTGGCCGGATCCCGAAAATATGAGATATCGTCATCAATCACGGTAAACTCAGAGAAAACCCCACCTAACAGGCCTTTCATCTGGCTGACGCCATCTTTAATCGGTAGAGGAACCTCGCCCCCACCGTTTTTCACAAAGTAAACAGGAATTTTTGACGAAATATCAAACCGTACCGTTGTCCCTGCAGGCTGGCGATCCGGGTAGACCTCAACAAAACCCTTGTCGATATTCGTCTTCTGGATATAGCCACGGATATTTACCGGTTCAATCACTTCTGTTTCTTCTTCTTCACATCCAGCCAGCAACGCCAAACCAGCCAAAACCAAAACACCTTTGGTTAACTTCATTGTCATTTTCCTTTCCTGCTTTATCAATCAGCGGTGATTTATACCGTAAACGAATGATTTATAAAAATTTAAGGCTAAATACACCCACGCCGACATGATAACTGCTTCACCCTGCTCGTAAAGTGCTTTATATGAATATCCACGGTAAATTCCAACCAAGACAAAGAAATACCTTCAGAAACAGTCATAAAAACCCTATCAAAATGGTATGGTAGGCGCCGGGCAATCATCGCCCACCGCACAATAACAAATTAATACGCACAGACCCGCTCGGCCGCCAGGAACAGATGGCGACAAGGATACATGCATGAGCCACACTTTAGATTTAAGCCTTCTCATTGAACGTATATCGTCAGCCGACGTTGACGAACAGCGACTGATTTTCAACGAACCGGAAATACAACAACTCGAAGCCGGTTCGTTCGCCACCTTGCTCGAAGCCCTGCCGCTTGACCAGCGTATGGAACTATGGCGCCAGCTTCCCCTCAACGATCACGTCGATGTCCTGACAGCGATGCGCGCCGACACCCGAGAATGGGTGATCCAATCACTCAGTGAAGCCGAGCTGAATCTGGTACTGGCAAAAATCGACAACCTTTCGCTGATCGAGTGGGCCGACTCATTGCCCGAGGAGATCATCGACCGCGCTATCGAAATGCTCAGCAAAGAAGATCTCGAGCTATTTGATCGCGCCAACCAATACAGCGATGAAGAGATCGGCCGTTATGCCAATCCCAAGGTGATTTCACTGCCGCAGGGTATCTCTGTAAAACGAGCCAAGGTCCTGCTCGAACGCTACGGCTACCACTACCCGGCACCGATTTATGTGGTTACCCGTAGCAAACGGTTCGTCGGGGCCGTCAACTACCAGCAATTGATGGAAGCCGAACCGCTCGACAAACTGAGCTCCCTCGCCGATACCGATTGCCCGGTGCTAGAAGACGATGCCTCGTTGACCGAGGCAGTCGAGGCGATTGAACACAGCCAGCGCTTCAGTCTGCCAATCGTCGATGAAAACCATGCGATTGTCGGCGATATTGACCTTCATCTGGCCCTTGAGCTAATGCGGGAAAACTACGAAAGCACTCTGATGGCCAACGCCGGTATGAGCGAAGAGGATGACCTATTCGCCCCCATCACCAAAAGTGCCAAGAAGCGTGCCGTCTGGCTCGGGATCAACCTGCTCACTGCAGTGCTGGCCTCGATGACCATCAGCCTGTTCGAGGATGTCATTGCCCAGGTTGTCGCACTGGCCATCCTGATGCCAATCGTCGCATCAATGGGCGGCATTGCCGGTAGCCAAACCCTCACCTTAATGATCCGAGGCATGGCCCTCAACCAGGTCACCGCCGGTAACCGCTGGTCGTTGCTACGCAATGAATGCGGTATCGGTTTTCTGAACGGGGTGCTCTGGGCGGTGCTAATAGGCCTGATGGCTGGTCTTTGGTTCCAAGATCCGATTATCGGTGCCGTTATCGCGGTCGGTATTGTCATCAATATTATTACCGCCGCCCTGTTCGGGGTACTAATCCCGGTTGCACTGGACAAATTCAACCTCGACCCGGCCCTTGCTGGCTCTGTGGTACTCACCACCGTCACCGACGTGGTCGGCTTCTTTGCTTTCCTAGGCACAGCCAAACTGTTGTTGCTCTAGAGATACCCCAAAACTCACTAACCATCGCCCTGCAATTGCAGGGCGTTTTTGTCTCTAGATTGCCGTATCTAAGTTATCCGGTCATCCTACCTTCTCCCCCCAAAATCTATCCACCCAGCATGAGCAATTTTTTGCCCGGCAAGCAAGATATTGCCCGCGCCAAGCAAGATATTGCCCGACATTGTCAAACCCCGCGTCAAACTCAACTAAACACCTATTCAAACATCAATATATCAATGACTTAAGCATCATCAAATATGGCCTGATTATTGCATTTAATGAAGTCCGCAAAACCAAAAGTAGACACCATTCGCGAACGGCCAGAGAAAGGAAGCACATGACGCAAGGTACGGGTTCAAACGGAACAGGATTACAATTTACGATCAAGATCGAAGGATTAGATCCGAAATCTAAGGTTACCCCTGATCGTTGGGGAGCTGATCGGATTCAAGGTACAAGGGATGGTATTGATGTTACTGTTGATTTATATCCGTCTATTTCAAAATATGCAGGTAAGATTTCTATAGCATATCCAACCAATACACCAGTTAATCCTTAAGTTGAGATTTAGCATGAATGAATTCATAGACATTAGTATTGCAAAAGAAAAAGTTCAGGCGATTTTAGATTTGTGCCTGGGTAGTCTTTGTGAAGATGCAGTTAGTGAAATTGTCCATTATATAGAACACAACGAGCCAGAAATTGCCTTTGAAGGCTTGTTTATTGAACTGATACAGCTAGGAGTTTTACCTAAAAACGTTGATAAAACTAGCTGCATTGAACTGGGTGAATATTTGAACTTAGATAGTGAATCAGTGTTGGGTGATGAGTTTTGGAGTAAGTTTATCGCATTCTTAGCGTAGGATGGCTTCTACTACTACGATAGCTTGTTAGTGTATGCAGTAATGTTACAAAGAGTGGAGCATTCCCTAAAATTGCCGATGAAATGAGTTCTTTGATCGGCTCCCCTAAAAAGATAGGCACAACACTTGACGGTACAGTGCGAACCACATGGATGCCCACTCTAGCACTAAAATACGACATGAAAGTCACCCTCATGATTAAAGCAGGTTATAATCCTCGTCATCACGGTGAGCATTTTCATATTGATACCAAGCCACATATTATTTCTTGGAGCCAAGCAAGAAAACAAGGGTAAATATTTAAGTCAAAACCAGAAGGCTCCCTCCCAGAAAGTGGTACTGGTTTTCTATCAAGAGAAATTTTTCCAGGGTATTAATTATGATAATTTCTGAATTAAATGTATCTGATGGGCAGGTTACAAAGTTTTCTGTTCAATCAGATGTTGTGACGGTTGTTCTAAAAGATTGGCAAGACGAAGTTCATACTCTTATTTTTAAAGGTGTAGTTGGGGTTGAGTCGTATTCGCCTGAAGGCGTTGATTTGTGCCACATTAAAGTATTGACCGAATCTGAAAAAGTAAGGAAAATTTGTTCTATCGTAGAGGCTGATGAGCATGAATTTATTGAGTATTCATTTATCTCTGCATGGAGTGATCTACCTGTACTAAGCGTTTTTAGTGAAAACTCAGAAATCATTTGAATATTTTTTACTTCAAGCCCGCATTCGTGGACATTTTTAATGCACGGCTTATTAGATCACTGTATCTAGCATTTCCATCACAAATTGCGGCTTAGCTCTTGGCAATAGCCTTACCTGTTCAATCTGCTATTGCAGCTTCGACGCAGGTCCACGTTTATTACTTCCCTTAGCCGCTTCTTTACCGTGCAATAGCCCATTGATCGAGCTGTATCAGATCTCTACCATCACCCCCAGTATCATATTATGCCTACGACACAATCCGCCTCCAGTACGCGGAAATCACCAACCCACCGCTACTACAGCCCTAATACTGGAAGATACATCACAACTGACCCCATCGGGCTTGCCGGCGGAATCAATAACACCCAATATGTACCAAAACCCCAACGACTGGGTCGACCCACTGGAGCTACACTATATCATTGGGTATGCATGTCGGTGAATAGACTGAGTCATCCTCATAACGGTACTCGAGAGACTTCAGAATATCTTCGCCGTATGAAGGTTCCACGAGATAAACGGATAGAATATTTAGAGTATTTTGAGGCTGGAACCATTCAGTTCCAGAGAGCGAAAGATGGTTCATTCGACCCAACAATCAATCGAGAAAATTTAGCATTACCTCCTAACTGGAATGAAATAACTAATTTTAGACAGTTCCCAATAAAACCGGGGACACCAATTTTGAGAGGTAAAGCAGCAGCTCAATTTTAAAAAAATCAACACATTATATTAGCCGGCAGATATTTACTTGCAAGCCATGGAAGGGCAAATAACTAATATATTTAAGGAAATAGGAAACATCGATGACAAATAAAGATACGATAAAAGTTGAAGCTCTTTGCAGAAGGGCTTTAAATGAAATTGATAATGCTATTCAAAAACATGAGCGTGGAGAAGACGCTGATCTTTCAATTCCTATGCTTCAAAAAATTAGAGTAGAAATTGAAAAAATGTTAGTATCTTTAAATCCTCGGGAATATATGCCTTCCTATGCAAGATTTATGTTAGATTCATGGGAAGATAAATATGGTCTTGTCGACTTTTTGGCTAAAGCTTCTTACCAATATAAAAAACTGAAACCGATGTAAAATTTAATATTGGGCAAAGTCCATCCATCGAGCTACTCAACAGCCCCAATACTGGCAGATACATCACAACTGATCCCATCGGATGGGCCAATCCAATGGTTCTGAAATGTGTCTTTGAAGATGAATAGTAGATAAACAAATAATGTTTATAGAGCTATAAATTATTATAAATAAAACAGGAACAATTACAAACAGGGTATTTTTGTAACAAAAACAAAAAGCATTAATAAACATTATGAGATATAGCTATTAGAATGGAATTAATAGATGTTTATAAAGATAGCTTGGAAAAAACCAAAAAATAACTTACTGGTGATAAAATAGAATAACTAAAATAGGTAATTAAAAAACATTATGTTCTATAAAATAATCATATAACCTTAAAGGTAACGAAAGAGAACAAGCAATAATATTAATTTATGTTTAATCATAGCAGTTACACAACGGATTATGATCGTTAGAAATGATTGAAGGCCTTGCCAGCGTGCGGGGCGATTTCTCACTAAGTGAGTCCGAATCCCGATTACGATCTACACAAAGTCTTCAACCATTCCCTTTTATACGCCGATAAAACAAGCCAGTCTAACAGCTTAACCGATTGATTGGTTACATATTATGAACGTTAAGAGTGATTGAAGGCCTTGCCAGCGTACGGGGCGATTTCTCACCAAGTGAGCCCGAGTCCCGGTTTCGGTCTAAACAAGGCCCTCAACTATTCCCTTTTATACGCCGATAAAACAAGCCAGTCAAACAGCTTAACCAATTGATATTAAAAACTTATCATTCCTCACCAGACTCGCAGAAAGCGTACAGGTAACTCCTTTTCAGTTTTACTCTAGTATTTATCACTAAAATCAGCATAATCGGTGCTCAAACCATGATTAGGAACAACACCAATGGCAAATTTTCAATACTACTTCCACAAACTGCCTTGTTTTAACTGCAAAAAGACCAAAGTAGATACGGATCTTGGCTGGCTGACAGCTGAAATGAAAGACGAAATCGTTGAGCAAGTATCTGCACTAATGGCGGCAGGCGATGTAGAACCAGATTTCGCTGTAAACGTAACTTGCACTGATGAAAATGCTCGTGAATATCTGCTACTGAACTACTACGGCTACTCAGAAGAAGAATTAGCTCAGAATGAAGTTGAAGCTGATGACGAGCAAGCAGTCACTGAAGAGATCGCAGAACTTATGGCAGCTGAAGGCAAACTTGTTTTCGAACATGAAATTGCCCTACAAAGCTGCACCGATTGCGGTGAATAACCCGCAGTATTGCCAGTACCCAGCTGCTAAGCAGTTAATGTACCGGTAATACCCAGAAGGGAATGTTTTGCTTCCCTTTTCTGCATTTTATCCGACACATATATCAGATATTCACTAAAAAGCCCTCGGTAACTTTCGTTCCTGGGGCTTTTTTACAGGGTTTCGTTCAATGCACAGGAAATTTGCCTACGCCCCCTTTTAAATCTGCATTACTTTCAAAGAGATGACGAATAAATTCCGTTAAATTGGTAGCATTGGCAAAAAACAGAACATAGCCCAAATTAACGACAACGGAATTTTTCATATGATAGGCAAGATGGCTAAAACGGTAATCGGCATCATTATTTTTTTGGTGCTGGCGGTTACAACCCAAATTGGGGCTATCAGCTTCTTACTCGCACTCGTTATGTGTCGATTCTTACCATTCAAGGGAGTTGCGGTACAACTCACGCTTAACGTTGCTCTTTACACCCTGCTCACTTTTGCCATTGTGCCGCACGTTGCCCCCTACTTTGGCCGCGAGCCCATTGCTATCACATCCCAGCTAAAACCAACCAATTACTGGCTGACATACGGCCTTAACCGCCAATATGTCACGCCGGAACTCAATTCCGTGTTGGCGGAAATCAGTACCGAATTTCAGCAGCGCCATCCAACCGCGGTTGTTAATTTTCTGGACGCCGGATTTCCATTTATCAAGCACTATCCACTATTGCCCCACCTGAGCCACCATGACGGACGCAAGGTCGATCTTAGCTTCTTCTATCTCACGGCTGACGGCAAAGCGACACCGCATAAACCTTCACGCAGCGGCTAC
The DNA here is from genome assembly GCF_001029445.1 of Photobacterium aquae. GTDB lineage: Bacteria > Pseudomonadota > Gammaproteobacteria > Enterobacterales > Vibrionaceae > Photobacterium > Photobacterium aquae. The sequence goes on along the minus strand of NZ_LDOT01000021.1, from coordinate 69,649 downwards.
GGTATTTTTGAAAACCCACACAACAATGAAAAAGACACCACGGCCTTTTGCAAGGCACACGGGTACTTCCAGTATGATTATCCCAAATACCTGACACTGGGCGTTCCTTACCCCAACCTGAAGTTTGACGAAGTACTCAACCGCAACCTGATTAGCGTCATCGTCAGCCATCCCAATATCGGTAAAGTATTCATCGAACCGCATCTTCGAACACGACTGGGCTTATCACACCCCCGTATCCGCTTTCATGGCTGTGGTGCCGTTCGCCATGATGATCACATCCATTTACAGCTATAACGTACTATCCCCCCGCCTAACTCAGTAGGCCCTTCACCATGAAGGGCCTTTATGCACTCACATTTCATAACATTCGCACAATACGAGTAACATCTCATTTTTACCGTGATATTGCCCGCCCCTTCGTTGATGATCTAACTGCAAACGATTACCATTTGCATTCAATTCACAAAGGAACGTGGAAATGTCTAAAAAACCAAGTGCTAACAACATTTCTCTTTATTGCGGAATGCTCGCCGTTAGCCTTATGTCTTCAATTACCGTACAGGCTGGCACAGCAACCGATGAAGTCATGGTTGTCACCGCGAGTCAAACCAAACATCCCGAGCTCACGGCACCAGCCTCAGTCTCTTATATCACCCGAGAAGAACTGGATAAACTCGCGGTCAGTGATGTCGCCGAAGCAGTACGCACACTGCCAGGTATCAACATCAACCCCGGCACAACCTACGGACGCAACGAAATAAAAATCCGTGGTTTGGATTCCGACTACACCCTGCTACTGGTGAACGGCCGCCGGATAAATTCTCGTGATGCCCTGACAAGCGCCTACGGCAACGACTTCGACCTATCCAGCATTCCTATGTCTGCCATCGACCGTATCGAAATTATAAGAGGACCGATGTCGTCACTTTATGGGGCCGATGCCCTTGGCGGGGTCGTCAATGTTATTCTTCGGCAGCCTTCTGACAATACACAGGCAAACATTGGCTATCAGTATGATGGCCCAACAGAGGGTAGCGGTGGCGATACGCATCGCTGGGATCTCTACGCGAGCGGGTCTTTGATCCCTAACACATTGCAAGGCAACTTGATCATTGAACAGAGCCTGCGTGATGCATGGCGCACCGATAAAAGCCTCAATCCAGAGACCGATATATTAGAAGAGCGCGACAAGTTAAATATCTTCACCACGCTGAAATGGCTCATCACCGATCAGCAAGATATGGATATTGAATTGCTGTACAGCCAAGATGACCGGGATGCGGATTGGAATAACTGGGGGCGAGCTGTCACTAACATTCAAAAACTAGACCGTATCAATGCCGCTTTTATCCACAATGGCTACTGGTCGCAGTTCGATTCACGCTTTCGCTATAGCTATGAAAATGCCGACCTTGAGGATGATTCGGAATTAAACGGGGCGGTAGGCGATATTAGCCAAACCAACCACATTGTCGATGGCCAGCTCTCAGGCTATCTAGGCTCTCACCTCTTAACCGGTGGCGCAGAATACAGCGTGACAGAGCTAGATAATAACCTAACACTCGTCAATGGTAACGTAAGCTACAACCGCTCGGCACTGTATATTCAAGATGAGTTCGAAATCGGCGGATTGGCAATCACCTTGGGAGGACGCTTTGACGACCATGAAATCTATGGTGGTGAATTCAGTCCTCGGATTTATACGGTATACAGCCTAACGGACAACTGGGTGGTCAAAGGGGGGATCGGCAAGGCCTTCAAAGCACCTAGCTTGAACCAATACAGCAAAGACTATGCAGTGCTTGCCTGCCGAGGTGCCTGTACCGTTGTGGGCAATCCTGATCTGAAAGCCGAAACTGCCGTTAGCTATGAGCTAGCCACCAGTTATCAAACCGATTACTGGGGCGGATCACTCACCCTGTTTAACAATGATATCAAAGACATGATCCAAGCCGAACGATGGGATCGCGTCGCAACCGAGCTCTCCTACTTCAATGTCGACGAAGCACAAGTACGCGGCATTGAAACCATGGCATGGGTTGATATCACAGATTCACTCAGCCTGTCAGGTAACTATATGTATACCGATGCAACAGACGAAACCACCAACAAAACATTGACCTTAACCCCCAAGCATACCGCAAACATACAAGTAAGTTGGCAGCCAATTGATACATTGTCTACCTACCTGGCCTACCAATACACAGGCACTCAGTATCTTCGGACAGACAAAAAATCAGCCGCTTACAACACACTGGATCTAGGCGCGCAATACGAAGTAATAAAAAACCTCAAACTTAAACTTGGTATGACCAATCTTACGGATGAAGAGCGTGATGATGTAGCAACAAGTTATGACTACATAATGAAAAGTCGCAGTATCTACGCAGGCATTTCCTACGATTATCAATAATCGCGGCTCACTTTGTCGACCATCATAGTAAGACAGCGATCCGGCCTTTATAGGCCGGAACCGCATACATCAAAGAATCAACATCATTAGCTATTGATTTTAAAGGCATAATTGATTCATTATCAACTATATCGCATACTCAATCTTCTTTTGTCCGCATAAAGAGATGTATCATGCGAATTATATTGTTGAGCGCATTGGCTCTCACTGGCTGCTCCCTGACATCCCCCTCCCTCCCCCTTAAGGCCGATCCCAACTGGCACGTCGACCAACTCCCGAATGGAATGAAGTATCATATCTACCCAACGGCCGATCAGGCAGTTTCGGTACGCTTGGTCGTCAATGTCGGTTCGTTTCAGGAAAATCCGTCACAGAAAGGCTATGCCCACTTTATCGAGCATATGGCTTTCAACGGCAGCCAACACTTTTCCGGCAATGATGTTATTAAGATGTTTGAGCAATCTGGGGGGAGTTTCGGTGCAGATATAAACGCATTCACCTCTTACCAGCAAACGACCTATAAACTGGATCTGCCCAACGACGACATGCTGAACCAAGCCCTGACCTGGATGCGTGATATCAGCGATGGTATCAAGTTCGAACCAAGCCAAGTCACTAGCGAGAAGGGTGTGATCATGAGTGAATGGCGACGAACAAGGCCAAACGACGCACCTTTCTCCCTCAACGCCTACGAAGCCTCAATCGCGGGCACTCGCTATGCCGACCATGATCCGCTCGGTACGCCAGAATCCATTAAGGGCGCAACGGCTGTAGGTTTGGAAAACTTCTATCAAAAATGGTATCAACCCCAATACGCCGAGCTCATCGTTGCGGGTGACGTCGATGTAGAACAACTTTCCGAAAACATCAAAAAACAATTTGCCAACTGGCAAAACAATAACGAAACCAAACTGGTGAAACACCGCGATCTCGCCGTCAACTCAAGCAATGAAATATTGCCCAGCAGCTCGGTCGAATCCCCCAGCCTGCACTACACCATTGATAGGGGTTTCATCAGCCAGCAAACCCGCCAACAGCAACACCAAGCCTGGCACGACACCCTCAGCGCACAACTCATACAACAACGACTTGTTTCTGTCTTGAGAGATAGCGCCATGCCGTTCCAATACAGCTATGCGCAGCCTTTGTTTTCAAACTATAGCCGTCTTTCTACGGCTGACTTATCGTTCGCGCCAGAACTACGCGAGAAAATGCATGCGCTATTTATCTCAACCCTTACCTCGCTCCGCGATCATGGCGTAACACAAGACGAGTTCGCCACCATTATGGCGGGGTTCGAAAATGACCTGAATAATATCAACAGCGATTGGGATCAGCGCACCCCAATGAATTATGTCGATCATCGTGTCTTCGAATTAGAGCAGAACAGCGTCAGTCAGTCGAAAGAGGATTTTCGCGCCAGCCTCGCTAAATTCATTAAGAACAACACGCTGAAAACTGCAAATAAAAACTTGAAAAGTCTACTGTCTGCTCAACCAGCATTTGTTATTGGCATGGGGCCCAACGAAACCAAACAGCAGTTTTCCGACATCTTCACCACGCTAAACCGGGCCTACGCACAAGACGGTGAAAAAATACTGGCCACAACGGCAACATCAGATGGCTTTATCAAGCCGAGTGGGGACGGCCAAATTCTTGATATCCGCAAACACGCCGGTGGGTTTATCGTATTTACCCTGTCTAATGGCATCGACGTTTGGTTTCAACAAGACAAAACAGCCGGAAAACGTATCTTTGCCAGCTATGCCAGCGAAGGGGGCAAAGCCTCGCTGACGCAGTCACTCTACCCTGCAGTAGAGCTTGCCTTTGCAACAGCGATGCGCAGCGGGCTCGGCAAGCTATCGGGCACCGAGCTTGACAGCTACCTACGCCAGCGGAATATCGCGATTTCCCCACTATTAGGCTTAACCCAAAATGGCCTGCATATTGTCAGCGACAAGCAGCACTTTGCCGATGCGCTCGCCGTTCTGTATAACGCCGTCACCGACATCAAGGTTGACCCACGTCAGTTGGAAGCCGCAAAAGACGAATTTATCCAAAATCGGGAGGTATTTCTTCACTCGCCGCTCGGAAAACTAGCGCAATCTGCCAATGCAAAACTCTACACCTCTGACAGCTACCATCGCCTTATCTCAGGATCTGAGGTCGCGAGTGTCACGCCAGAGCAGATCTTAGCCGTGCATAACCAACTGTTTAAACACAATCACGGTATGAAAATGGTGATTGTGGCAGATCTGGAACCACACGAAATCATCCCGTTATTACGCAAGTATGTGGCGTCTATCGAGTTAGAGCAGACTCCAACCACGACGTATTCCCCCCGCTACAAAAAAGATCTTCCCAATCGGCTTGTTCTCGATGAAAGCCAAGAATCCTCTTCCCTGTACCTCATGTACATTGCCAACTTGCAGCCGCAAAAGCGCACAACGAAAGATATTTTTGTCGAAGATCTCCTTTCGCGGATCAGCACGGCACGGATTTTATCACTGGTGCGCGAAGATGCTGGATTAGATTATCAACCCAACATATACCCAGCCATGAAAGACAGCGAAAACGATGCAATCTGGTGCATCGAAGCGCAATTGGCCCCGACGGATGTGGCCAAGATAGACGCACAGATTGGTAAGCTCACCGATGGTTTGATCCACACTATCACCCAACAGGAAGTCGACACCGCGAGCAAGCAAATACTTGCCGATATAAAAAAGGCAACCAATGATCCCAACATGCGTACTTTGATCTATTCTCGCTACCTTATCCACGGTTATGACATTGACAAGCTCTTGAACATTGATGACACGCTACAAGGTATAAGCCTTCAAGATGTGCAGAGGAAAGCCAAATACACGTTTGGCGAACACAGCAAGCGTACGGTCTTCATCTTGAATCCCAAGGCCTAACGGAAACCACCCAAAACCGCCTTGTTATCAAGGCGGTTTAATTTACGCAAAACATGTACTGCAAACATCAATAAGCCGTACAAGCGCACACATTTCACAAATCATTCCCATCAGGGATTTAATAAATTACGAACCCTGACGCATATCAATTTTTTACCATCGAACTTCTGGTTAATTTATAGACAAATCAAGTGCGCTCAGGAGGACAGTTATGCGAGTACCTATTCGTTGCCCGGAATGCAGCAACACCGATGGACTCACAAGAGTAAGACGGTTATGGCATGAAAAATCTCTCGCCACCGCAGGACAGGAAAAATTGCAATGCCCAGTATGCCAATCGTATTTCATGCGAGGCATCGGCCAGCAAAACTTGCTGTATATCGGCACTTTACATAACAGCAGAAAAAAAGAGCCTGAATTTGAGCTGTGATCCCATTTTAACGCCCTAATACCGCCATTTTTCCATCAAGACATAACACAACAAGGCAAGGTAGTACCTTGCCTTATTCTCCTCAGCCTTGCTTTCCTTCGCTTAATTCCTGTGTTCTTGCCTGTTGTACCCATCCTCCTTTCTGCACATAAATGATAATCAATGATTGCTAACTCTTGCTTCATTTGATAATAATTATCATTAACAACCAAGGCGACAATGACAAAGAAGACGATGACCAGCCCGGATAACACAGCGCTCTACAATAGCTACTTCAAAGCAAAAGACCGTTTCCTGGCATACCGAGGCCCTAGCATCGGCTTCGAACCGGATATCATCTACGATTTCATCCATAGCGGCATCAATCTCGCCTCCAGCCATGAGCAGGAGGCCGAACATGAAAATTGGCTCTTATGCGAACTATTTTTGCGTCAGGTCTACTTCGCCCTACTGGACGCAATCGAAGACCCAACCCGCAGCATGATCTTCCGCCGAGTCAGCCTTGATAGCATCTATACCCCTCTGATCTACCTCAAGCGCTTCTACGATCAATTCGACTATGGCGCGCAGCACTTCGCTTCGCTACAGCAGCAGTTGCAGCGCGTTCAGACCCCGCTGGGATAGATAGACAGACCAATAACAAACGAGAACAAAAGGAACGGCCATGACAACAACATTTCGCATCGAGACGGACAGCATGGGTGACGTACACGTACCTGAGCAGGCACTGTACCAAGCCCAGACCCAACGTGCCGTCGACAACTTCCAATTCAGCCACCACTCGATGCCAATCGCATTCATTCAAGCACTGGGCTACATCAAACAGGCTGCCGCCCTGACCAACGCCCAGCTGGGCCTGCAAGAAGGAGACATAGCCGCAGCCATTGTCGATGCCGCCCAACAGGTCATCGACGGACAGCACAACGACCAGTTCCCCATCGATGTCTTCCAAACGGGTTCAGGCACCAGCTCGAATATGAACGCCAATGAAGTGATTGCGACTTTGGCCAGCCGACAGCTCGGCAATATCGTCAGCCCCAACGACCACGTCAATATGGGCCAGAGCAGCAATGATGTGATCCCCACCGCTATTCAGGTCAGTGCGGCCATTGCTGTTGAAAAGCAATTACTACCGGCATTGCACCACCTGAGCCAACGTCTTACCAGCAAAAGGGAAAATATTGGCAACATAGTAAAAACTGGCCGGACCCATCTGATGGATGCCATGCCCGTCACATTCGGGCAGGAGCTCGGCGGATGGCAATATCAAATCGACCATGCCTGCCAAGGCATCGAGCACAGCCTTCATGCCATCAAGGCGCTTGCCCAAGGAGGTACAGCCGTGGGAACCGGGATCAATGCTGATCCCCGTTTTGCGACTGCATTTGCCGACAACTTGTCACAAGCTACCCACATCCACTTCGGCAGCAGCGAAAACTTCTTCTTCAGCCTTAGCAGCCAAGATGCTGTCGTCTCGCTGTCTGGGCAGCTCAAAACAGCCGCCGTGGCAATCATGAAAATCAGCAATGACCTGCGCTGGATGAATTCAGGCCCACTTGCCGGCCTTGGCGAAATCGAATTGCAGGGGCTCCAACCGGGCTCGTCAATCATGCCGGGTAAGGTCAATCCGGTGATCCCAGAGGCAGCCGCAATGGCCGCCGCCCAAGTGATCGGCAACGACACCACCATTACCATTGCTGGCCAGTCTGGAAATTTCCAACTCAACGTGATGCTTCCTGTTATTGCCCACAATCTGCTGGAAAGCATTAGCCTGCTTGCCAACAGCGCAACCGCGCTGGCCGACAAGGCCATTGCCACTTTTACGGTTCGTGAGGATACGCTCGATATTGCACTGGCGAAAAACCCGATTCTGGTCACCGCGCTCAACCCGGTCATTGGTTACCTAAAGGCAGCTGAAATCGCCAAAAAAGCGTACAAAGAAAACCGGGCAATCATCGATGTCGCCGAGGAAGAAACGGATCTAGATCGGGCAACACTCGCCCGCCTGCTTGACCCTGCCAACCTTACCCGAGGGGGGCTTGCCGAATAGGCATCAGCCCACCAGCCACCCTATTCCCGGGCATAAACGGCCCGGGGATATCCATACCCCATATCTATCCACCCATATCTATCCACCCATATCCATCCCCACCTTGTTGTATTATCCTAAGGCATCTCCCACGACTCATAGACAGATACCCACGCATGATTGATTTAACCACGCTGGTGACGGAAAGCCGTAACGAGGCCAGCCGGGATATCGATACCCTAACAACCCTCGACATGCTCAAGGTCATCAACAGCGAAGATCAAAAAGTTGCCCTTGCCGTTGAGGCTGTATTGCCCGCCATCGCCCAAGCCGTAGATGCCATCGCCCATGCCTTTCGCAACAATGGCCGCCTGATCTATGTCGGTGCGGGCACATCTGGCAGACTCGGCATCCTCGATGCCAGTGAGTGTCCGCCTACTTATGGTACTAACCCAAATCTTGTTGTCGGGCTCATCGCAGGTGGCCATCCGGCCATATTAAAAGCTGTCGAAAACGCCGAGGACAACTACCAACTCGGACAAGACGACCTCAAAGCTATCGATTTCAGCAGCCGTGATGTGCTGGTTGGCATCGCCGCCAGCGGCCGCACCCCTTATGTTTTGGGGGCAATGGCCTATGCGGCCCAGCAAGGCGCTGTCGTGGCGAGTATCAGCTGCAACCCACATAGTGCCATGACAGAGCAGGCCGCAATTGCCATCACCCCAGTGGTCGGCCCGGAAGTCGTCACCGGTTCGTCACGAATGAAGGCGGGGACCGCGCAAAAACTAATACTGAACATGCTCACCACCGGGGCGATGATCAAAACCGGCAAAGTCTACGGCAACTTGATGGTGGACGTTGAGGCGACCAACGCCAAATTGGTTGAAAGGCAAAAACGCATCGTAATGGAAGCGACCGGCTGCGACCGAGCCTGCGCCGAGCAAGCCCTTAACCAATGTGGCAACCACTGCAAAACAGCGATTGTCATGATCCTCACTGGCAGCGATGCCACGACGGCGGAAAACCTGCTCAACCAAAACCACGGCTTTACCCGGCAGGCCATCGAGACACCTCGCTCCCGATAACCTAACGCTTCCCCTAGGCTGATGCCACCTGGCCTCAGCCTTGTTTCAACACCCTCCCAAAACCTCAATCCTACTCATATCTCTTTTGCGACCCCGGTAACAGAAATCCTCTCCAAACAGTTTGAAAATACGCTTTAAAACAATAATATAAATCCACCAAAAGCAAGGATTCGCTTATCTCAATACAAGCAGACACCCGCTTGCCATACATAAGCGCGTTTTACATCGAATGAATGAAGACATACTCAATCAATGTCTTAATCCATCACGATAAAATCTTCAATTTGTCAGAAAACAACGAGCGGTTACATTAGCCACTCCCAGCCCAGAATGGCCATCGGCCCCGGGGCAGTCCAAGCAATAGATCGGCAATTTGATACAGCAATATTCAACAAGCAGGGCGGTTATGACGAAACAAGAGAAAATCCAACTCGCCATTGACGAGGCGACCAAAGCAGGACTGAAACCTTACAGTGACAGTTTTTTCCGTCATACTCTTTTGCGCAAGCTGGGAATCGAGCTGCCGCCCACCCACTACTGCAGCTTTGCAACCAATGTGCTGTGCAACTTCATTACCTTCACGCCTATCTACGCTCTGTTCATGTGGTTTTTCGCTTGGCAGGATATGCCCGAGATTACCCAGACAATGAGATTGGCCAACGCGGCTCAAACAGGCTTGCTCTACGGCCTGCTCATGGCTGCGTATGTCAAATTCATCGCCAAGCAGAAGAAGCTGACGCCTTGGGCTGAACTAACCACCAAAAGCCGCCGCTAACTGATTTCGATTTCCGTCAGCACGAAACCGTGCTAATACTGAGGCACACAAAAAATTGAGTGCCTCAGGGAGGAAACATGCGCATTCGAGCTGTCGCGCTAAACGATGCAGATCAGATCACCGACATCTACAACCACTATATCCGCGATACCGTTATTACCTTCGAAGAAACGCCAATCACTAACGCGGAAATAGCGGCCAGAATCCAAAAAGTCACCGACGCCGCACTGCCTTGGCTGGTCGCCGAACACAATGGCGAGATCCTCGGCTACGCCTATGCCGCCCCTTACCACGTCCGCAGCGCCTTCCGCTTTACCGTCGAGCCATCCGTCTACCTTGCACCGAATGCCACCGGCCGTGGTATTGGCAAACGGCTCTACCAAGCACTGATTGAACAACTCGCCCAAACCACTATCAAAAATATTATCGGGGTAATCGCCCTGCCCAACGTGCCAAGTGTCGCTTTGCACGAACGGCTGGGGTTTAGAAAAGTCGGGGAGTTTGCCGATGTCGGCTTCAAATTCGGCCAGTGGATCTCGGTAGGGTATTGGCAGTATTCATTTCCAGAAGAAAAAACGGCATAACATGGTTGCCCAGTATATAGGCAACAGACAAGCCATCGGCAATACCTATCAATTCTATAGGGCCTAACAATTTCACTTGCTCGCTACGGCGGGATAATCTAACTACATGATCAATAACACCCCTGCATATCAAGGAGCCAACATGTCGAGTCTTATTCTTGCCAGCCAAACAGGCAACCCAAGTGACAATGACTGTTTGCTATCCCTTGTCAGCAGCACGGTGTTAACCACTGTATTGTTGTTGGTATTGTTCTAAGTAAACGGGTAAGCATTGGGTCCTCACGACCTCTTTAACCAGTCATTCACAGCCAGTCTCTCGCAGTGGCCTGCGTTGGGACAATGGGAGAAAAACTTCCATCTGTGCCTATGACTGGTCTTTTTTTATCCGAGCTTAACAACTTGCTGCTTGTTGAAACGCCGAACTTTGGTACGAATCGTTTTCATCGGCGATGAAGTATTGAATTGAATCATCCGGCCGAGTGTCCATTTCCCATACCAAGGGCTACCGTAAAGGGCGTTATCGTCAAGCGCCGATATTAGCTGCAAGATCTCGGCAGTAGTCTGCTCAAACGCATCAAGCAGGGCCGAATAATCCCAATGCTCATATTGCTGATGAAAATGTGCAGCCAATGACCCCAGCTGATTCCACTTATATCCGGTTTCGGGGAAATCGACCGGTAAACCCTGCGATTGACGGTGATGCCACTTCAGTACCAATTGCCCCCAACCTATAAGATAGGCCAGCGTATCGCACACACTGATTTGGGTTCCTTTGGTATTGCCTTCCAATGCTTTTTCCCGTGCCAGTGAAACCGGTATCGACTGGTAATCACACAACAGCTTGGCAAATGCTGTTTCTATTGCACTCTCCAATTCAGCCTTATTGCTGGGTATCGATGACATCTTTCGTTCCTATCCCTCGACTATCTTGCTACACAAAGCAAGCCATTCCATTCCGCCTTTTTATGGCAACAAGCGCCTCAGACTTATTCTGAAGCGCCCTTTTTCTGTTACTTAATACGCGTTACCTTGCAACGGATCCGGCCCCGGTTATTCCCATAAAAGCGTTCAAGATCATTGGCAAACGGACAAAACTCCCCGGAAAAACGCGGCGAGAAAGTCGATTCCCTACCAATTCGAAACACCTCTTTGTCCTCACTACCGATAGAAGCACAGAGCTCAAACCAATTTGCCTCCGCAACGCGACGGAAGGGCTCCACCGTGGCAATAGCCAGCTCTTTGAGCCCTAATGTCACACCAGCCCGGTCCCAGCCAACTGCACTGCATTCAATACCGGCATCCCACCATACTTCTTTCCCTTCAACCGCAAAGGTATAGATAGCCCCGGCTTGGAGCCAAAGTCCTGTACGGTTATATTTTTCCGCTGCAAATACCGCAACCACCTTGCTTTCATTCACCTCAAGGGTCGACAGGTTTTGCTGGGGAAGCTCGACATGAGCTCGAATACCCGTGCAGGGTATCAGCTCACCATCTTGATGCAACAAGGCATGGGTGACTCCTTTTAGTGACTCGGGACGATAATCAGAATCACGGTAAATTCGTTCGGCTACCGACCAGTGCACCAAAGGCTTGGCCCCTTCCACCACGCGGTCATTGCTTATCACACAACACAGGCGATCGCACAGTGTTGCCCAAGCTATGGGCCACCAGCGCATCTGCTCATGGCTGACACCTAGTGGATTGGGATTGATAATCACATCATCTTCACCGATATGGTAGTCAACCCCGTGAGGCAGCAATGCGCCGTAATCAATGTCTTGGATATTGCCCAGCGCACACCCTATTTCCAAATCATCAATCCAGTTCAGGGCATAACGTAACGCAAGATCAGACAACCCGTCTTGATAATAACCGCCACCAACATCGGCATGCGCACCGGGGAACCACACTTCGGTCACCTTGCCTTCCGCGTTCATCAACGTCGGCTGGAATGCCCGCCGCTTCTCATCAAGCGACACCAGATGCAGCGCCTTTACGACATTAACGGGCAAGGTATGGTTTTCGAATACCACTTCCGAACAGGGGCGATCTGATTTTCGCAAGTTAGGCCGATTAATAGAGGCCACCGTGTCAAACACTGCTTCGTAGATACACGGCTGGGAAACCTGATCACTGATCAATTTGGCAAAACGTCTTGCCAAGGCTGCACCACGGCTAAAACCCGTCACCAACAGAATATCTCGGTGTTGATCAAACCCGGACTTGTGCCATTCACTTATTGCACGATTCAATATATGCCTGACATCACTCCCCTCAGGAGAAAATACCGCATTAATCGCCTGTTGAAGCCTCGTGCCGTAAGTACCGATACCGGCATAGTAATAACACTTTTGACTGTCATTCCACCCTTTACCTTGCTCGGCCAAAGAACCACCGCACAATAAATGGAATTTCAGGATATTGGTAATGCTGTCGTCTTCAATTTGCCCTTGGGGACAAACTGTCTGCACGGCATCTTCGGGGGAGTTGCACGTACCATCAAAATTGAAAATATATAACTTAACCATCATTGACTCCTGTCTATTATGGTTCTGACGGATGCAATACCTCTTTATTTGCACATAAGAAAAAGAAAGATACTCGTTTTAATCCAATTGCCCTGCTTGCTCGCACTTCTGGCTGCAGAACAATACTTATCCGTGATGTCTCACACAAAAATGACCGCTTTCCCACGCCATTTCCTGTTTCGCTATAGGGTTAAGATAAACGGAGAGGAAATGCCTATGACACTAGCAATTGATGCCAAAGACCCAACCTTGTACCGTCCGGCGCCACAACAGATTGAAGATCTACTGAACAATACTCTGGCCAATATCGGCATTGAACATGTTGTCTTCTCGATTCTGGATCCAGCTCAAACACTGCTGCTTGAAGTTGTCAAAGGATTCACTCCGCAACAGATTGAGACTTATCAACAATACCAGCACCATGACATCTACCTAGCAACGTACCTACATCGAAACCTCAAAGGCAACCTGCTCTACCTACAGGAAATCGTCCCGTTAAAACAAATCACTGACGAAATATTCCACGATGTCTTACTGCCTACGATTCAGCTTCGCCATACCTACAGCGGACTGTGCCCCCTTAGCAACAACCATACAATGCTGCTTAGCTGCCACAGTTTTCGCGCTCTCACCGTCGGACACCTCACCCAGCTTGACCGTTTTTGGCAACTGCTCGCCCACTGGTCCAATGCATGGGTTGCTCAAATAACCCTGCAACACGCCTGGCAGCAGTGGGAAGGCGAGCAGCATTCCGCAGAAAACCAACCGCTGACACCGGCTGAAAGCGATGTCTTACAGCTCCTTGTCGGTGGTTTCAGTGGCAGCGAAATTGCCCAGCAGCGCGATGTCTCTAAGGAAACAGTCCGCAGCCAAATCAAACAACTGCTGCGCAAAACCGGCTGCCGCCACCAAAACCAACTGATCAGCCGCTATAGCGGTTACCCTATTCTTCACGCCACATAATACCGGACTCTATCGCCCCTTTATCCAGCTCAACGCTACCGGTATCCGCAAAGCCATACTCTTCGCTGCGCCACCAATCCTTAAAGGCAAACTGCTTGCCGTTGCTATGGGTGATGACCATCAGCACGCTGTCCCCCTCGCCGTCATTGACATAAAGCCGCCCTTCCTTAACCGACCAGAGGCCCATCAAGTCGCCCTCGGCCGTTTCCGCACGCTGCGGTTCATCATCACGGAAAATCCAGTACTCGGTTGCATCAAACACGGCAAAATACACACCCCACTGGGTGCCGCGTACCATCTCGTCGGTAAAGTCCCAAACCTGCTCGCCATTTATCTTCCGGCAATGTTCAGCTGCCACTAGAAAGTCGCCATAGGAAACAGGGGGAGAGAGCAAAGCACCGCTGCTGTCGAATATCGAATCACCTTCTCGACAAGCGGCTATTTCATCGGGTGAATTTCCGTTACCGTCCACATCCTCTTCGAGCCATCTGCTGCCGTCTTCGGGAAAGGCATCATAAATGTCCGGATAGGTATCGTTGTCGCTATCAACCGAAATATCTTCGCTACCGCTAAAAACCGGCTCAGACAACTGCATGGCCGACACTTTGTGCTTGATCTTGCCACCAACGACCGCAATCTTGTCGTCAAAAGACGACACGCTCTTATCTTCACTCGCTGCCGTCAGCAGTTCATCGCCCGACAGACTGAGCAGCTGGGAAGCGACTATGTTGCGCGCAGCATAAACCACAGGCGATGCCTCCGGCTCACTTCCCTGCTCTCGCGCCCTTGCCACATAGTCACCGTAAACCTGCTCACCCGACAGGCCAACCAGTCGGGCAACATAGTCACGGGCCTCTTCTTCGGTCATCGCCAGATTGCTGGCCGCTGCCTGAACCAAGGTAAGCCGTACCAAGGTGGTTAGCGGCGTGATATCACTCTGCCGGGCCGGGGCAGACAAGATAAAACTGCGTTCTATTGGCTGCTCGGGTGTATCACTATCCACCGTTTTTCCGGCCACCGCCTCGACCATCAGCGGATATTGGCCATAATCAGCGATACCTGTCACATCCAGCACCGCAACCCCGCCCGATATTGTCATGGCACTGGGCTCATGGGCGGGATCGTGCACCCAGTCAGGGGTGATATCCAACCACACCTTTGCATCTTGCAAGTAACCATCAATCGCCTTTACGCGGTACCCCACCACGGTTTCGGCCCCCGTCGGATCACTTTGATGACTATCATCCCCGCCGCACCCCGCCAATAACAGAGCACCGGCCATTGCCAACGCAAGTGAACTTTTATTCCGTCTCATCTCCGCCTCCCCTCGTCATTATCTCGATGCTTACTGCCAACTTAGAAAGGGGGAAAGGAAATATCATCACCCGTTTGGGGGATAACGGGCCAGAAGCAAGCTGTTTATTGATCAACTTCAACAAAGTCACAAATGTTCAGCGACGATCTCGTTAAATCTGACAACGTGTAGTAGGTTGTTATTTGAACGGAATTGTTTGACAGGAATAGTCTATGAATGATCTGAGCCTAACAAGTATTGCAGCCAGCTACCTGACAACAACGATTAAAGAGGGCGTACTGACTGTTACCATGAACCGCCCCGATAAATTGAACGGCTGGACGATGGGAATGATGGAGGCCATTCGCGAAGCTTTCGAAAAGGCCAACCACAATGACTCTGTGAAGGTCCTGCTTTTTACCGGTTCGGGTAAATACTATTGCGCAGGGGTCAATTTAAGCGGCACGATTAAATTGATGCCGCCACGAAAACTACGGCAATTAATCGTCAACAACAACCGAACCCTATTCGAAATATTCCTCAACTTTACCAAACCGCTCCTTATTGCGGTTAACGGCCCGGCGATCGGGGCGAGCGTGACATCCTCCACCCTTGCCAATTTTATCATCGCCTCTGAAAATGCCACCTTCTCAACTCCGTTTTCAGCGTTGAGTGTCACCCCCGAAGGCTGCTCCAGCTACCATTTCCCCCGGTTGATTGGCGAAAACAACACCTACCGGATGATGGGGCCGGAAGGCTGGAAACCCAACGCCAAGGAAGCGCTGGATATCGGGTTGGTTCAACAAGTCGTACCGGCAGCCCACTTGCTCAGCGAAGCTGAACGCATTGCCCATGAGTGGGTCGCCAAGGGCGAAACACGCCAGTTCCTCGCAGATAGCCAACTTGCCGATCTCAAAGCCACCAATGCCAAAGAATCCGAAGATCTAGCCGATGCCTTTTTGAGCGCCGGTTTTCTCAAAGGCCAATGTCAGTTTTTATGGCGCAAAAAGAAATATGTCCCATCAACGCTATTTTTCTCGCTGTGGGCACTGCGCCCCTTGTGGTCGTGGGCTATCTAGCCTTTAACCATTTAGGGCTTGGAGAATAACAACAATAAGCAGCGCAAAACTAAGCAGTTTCCAAAACACAATGGGCGATTTTTGTTTTAACGGTAACTGCTTAGCTTGCTTTAACAATGACTCGGAAGGGTAATAGAGAGCGAGAGAAAACTCCGACAGAGCCTGAAAACGTTGCTCGCGGTTCTGATGGCAGGCTTTATGCAATACCAAATCCAGCCAGATCGGCAAATCGGCCCGATACTGCGAGAGTGGCTGATAAGTTATTGCGTTACGAAGGCTATTGCGACGATACCGAACAGACGGCGATTTCATCATATAAGGGTAACGGCCAGATAGCATTTCATAGAGGATCACCGCAATTGAAAACATGTCCGATCCCGTATCCACCTCATCGCCATCCAAATGCTCCGGCGCCATATATTTGATATCACCTACCGGGACAGGCTCATCAATTATCTGTGGCGCATCCATAAAACTCTTGGCCTGCGCAGTACCGAAATCAATAATCACGATATGGCCCTGTCTATCCAGCATGAGATTTTCAGGTTTGAGATCTCGGTGCACAATGCCATGACGCTGCAGCACCCTCACCGCCTTGATGATCTCCCCGCCAATGCGCCTGACCTGTTCTAACTCAGGGCATGGGTTGTCGTTCATCCACTGCCTAAGCGTGATCCCGTCAACCCAATCGCACACATGGTACAGAAACGACGAGGAATGAGAAAACGGATGGATTTTCATCAGCCTAGGGTGAGTCAGCTGTTCCCCCACCCACCCCTCGCGCACAAACCCCTGTAGGTAATGGTAATCTTCCGCAAAATTCAGCGACGGTACTTTCAGCACATACTGTCGCTCGTCAAATGCACTCTCCGCCAGATACACATGGCTCCGAGGCCCGCTATAAAGAACTCGGACAATTTCATATTGATCAAGCCGGTTACCGACCTCCAATACCGGCGGAATAATCCGGCGAACCAACTCACCAACCATTTCATCCAGCCCCATTTCAGGCAGGGCGTCCACCTCAACGACAAGGCAGGTGGCATTGTCCTGACTTCCCCGAGCCAAAGCGAGCTCAACAAGACTGCGCGCCTGCTGCTCCAACGTCGATGACGGTAATAGCAATTGCTCTGCCAGCGCGGTTGTATTGACCCACTCATGAACCCCGTCGGTAGTCAGGATCAACCGGTCCCCTATTTCTATCCGTAACTGCTGGTAGTCCACCTCGACATGGCTATCCATCCCTAATGCTCGGGTCAAAAAATACTGCGATCCCAACTGGCGGCGACGATGATCCTGAGTAAGTGATACCAGCTTTCCCTTGCGATAAAGCGACACCCGGCTGTCACCCACGTGCATGATATGGGCCGTATTAGACTTAATCACCACGGCACAGAAGGTAGTTACCATCCCATTATGTGCCACCTCACCTTGGCGATCATGATGGTAAAACCACTGATTCAGCGCGCTTAGCACCTTACTGACCGACTGCCTGACTCCCCACGTTGGTGGCGTCGCATAATATTCATCAATGAACTGAGTCACCGCTGTATGGCTGGCCTGCTGCCCGTACTTGCTACAGCTCACACCATCGGCAATACAGGCCACAACACCTTTATGGGCGCAGTCACTCTGATTGCGAGGCTGCTTAACCGCAAAGGCATCCTGATTGGCGGGTCGGTGCCCGGCGCTGGAATAGCCACCGACCCGTAATTTCAGCAAATAGCAGCTGTTTGCCAATACCTCATCCATCATCGCCATAGGCCGCCTATCTCGTTAATTCTTCGCCACGTCGATCATAGTGATGCTGCCATCATCATTGACCTCGGCGATCTGGCCCTTGGGCTCCTCCATCACCAACAATGTGACAAAGCCGATAACCGCCGTACCGGCAATCACGTAAAAGAAGGTACTGTAATCGACCATCGACAAGATAGTGAGGTAACACACAGCCCCAACATTGCCATAAGCCCCTGTCATTCCGGCAATTTGCCCGGTCATACGGCGCTTAATCAAAGGTACGGTGGCAAATACCGCCCCTTCCCCCGACTGGACGAAGAACGAACAGACCATGGCTGCCGCAACAGCGAGCCATACCGGCCACTGGCTATTGACCTGCCCCATCAAGAAGTAACCGACCGCCAGTCCAGCCGTTAATATTAACAGTGTGGATTTACGGCCAAATTTATCCGATAGCCACCCTCCGCCGGGGCGCGACATCAAGTTCATAAAGGCATAGGCGGACGCCACCATCCCGGCGACTACAGGAGTCAATTCAAATGTCTCTGAAAAAAAGAGCGGCAACATGGATACGACAGCAAGCTCCGAGCCAAACGTTGCAAAATACAAGACATTCAACACCGCGACCTGCTTAAACTGATAACGATGAATTTTCGGAACCGGGCGAGAGAAAACACCTTTGTTTATCTTCCAAACCTGAGAGGCCTCATAAAGATAAAGCCCGAACAGCAGCGTATAAAAGCCAAATACTACCGAATCCTGAAACAACCCGATCCCCGCCCCAGATAGCTTCCATACCAGTAAGGCCATTGCGCCGTACATGGGGATCTTCATCAATAGCAATAAGAAAAAATCGCCTTTTGAGGTGACTTCCATCGCCCCGAGATTCTGCGGTTTAAAATAAGTCGATCCTTTCGGGGTATCGGTAACATTACGGTAAAACACCCACGAAAAGGCCATGCTAATGATCCCAGTGAGAGCCATGGCATAGCGCCAGCCATTTTCCCCGCCAAACAAAACGGCAACCGTCGGCAATGAAAAAGCCGCAGCCGCAGAGCCGAAATTGCCCCAGCCACCATAAATACCTTCCGCCGTACCCAGTTCATTATGGGGAAACCACTCGGAGACAAGACGAATACCGACCACAAAACCCGCCCCGATTAACCCCAGAGCAAAACGGGCAATGGCCGCCTGGACAAAATTATCCGCCAGTGCAAAGGCAAAACAGGGAATGGAACAGAGCAGCAACAGAGCGGAATACACCAAGCGCGGCCCATATTTATCGGTCAGCATCCCGATAATA
This sequence comes from Photobacterium aquae, assembly GCF_001029445.1. Taxonomy (GTDB): domain Bacteria; phylum Pseudomonadota; class Gammaproteobacteria; order Enterobacterales; family Vibrionaceae; genus Photobacterium; species Photobacterium aquae. The sequence continues at coordinate 50,502 of NZ_LDOT01000021.1, read as the reverse complement.
ATCCTCGCCGGAATCGTAAAGGCGACATTGAGAATAAGCAGAGTCTTGATTTCGGCCGAGGTTAATCCCAATGACTCCTTCACCGCTTGCAGTAACGGCGCGAAGTTAAACCACACCATGAAAGTAATAAAAAACGCCATCCAGCTAAGATGAAGAATTTTCATCTTGCCGCTAAACGAGAGAAGATTGAATTTTTCTTGTCCTGACATCCGCTTTTCCTTATTTCGCTTCTACATCAAATGCAATCTGAATTTCACCCTGATGACACCGTACAGGGTACGTTTGCAGGCACACATCCGGCTGCTCCAAACATTGACCTGTTTGCAGGTTGAAATGCTGTTTATACAGAGGTGATGCAACCACCCTCTCGTCACCGATAGAGCCTATAATCCCCCGCGATATCACATTGGCACCGCCAATAGGGTCATAATTGCCCACGGCATAGAGCGTGTCTGTTCGGGCACAGAAAAACACCGCGACCTGCTGCTGTGCGACTAATACGCAGATCCCGGTATGGCCAATCAGATCTTCTTTCTGGCACACCGTCTGCCACTGGTTTGGATCCGGATATAAAGCTCTCATCACCGCCCCTCCCCGGTAACATCTACAATATCAATATGCCGTTCAGACGCAGACAACGGACGTCGCTGGCCGCGCTCTATAACATAGGCTAATTTGTCATCCCCTTGATCGCTGTTCAGAAAATGTCTGAAACGTCTGAGTTTCTCCGGCGATTCCAAGGTTGTTTTCCATTCACATTGATAGCGGCCTAATGTCTCGGCCATATCCGCTTCCAGCTCGGCGGCAATCCCTAACGTGTCATCAATCACGACCTGTTTGAGGTATCCCAGCCCTCCCTCCAAGTTTTCCAGCCACACCGAGGTACGCTGCAAACGATCGGCAGTACGGATATAAAACATCAACAACCGATCCACATAGGTAATCAGGGTCGGACCATCCAGATCCGAGGCAAACAAATCGGCATGGCGCGGACGCATCCCCCCATTGCCACACACGTACAGATTCCAACCGTTCTCGGTGGCTATTACCCCGATGTCTTTCGACTGGGCTTCCGCACATTCCCGAGTACAGCCCGATACGGCAAATTTCAACTTATGTGGCGCACGCAGCCCCTTGTAGCGATTTTCCAAATCAATCGCGAACCCAACGCTGTCTTTTACACCATAGCGGCACCACGTACTGCCAACGCACGACTTCACCGTGCGCACCGACTTGCCATAGGCATGGCCGGTTTCAAAGCCCGCCGCCACCAGCCGCTGCCAAATCTGCGGCAGCTGGTGCAACTGGGCCCCGAACAAATCCACCCGCTGGCCACCGGTGATCTTGGTGTACAGATCAAACTGCTTGGCCACCTCACCCAACACAATCAACTTATCCGGGGTGATCTCTCCACCGGGAATACGAGGGACAACCGAATACGTCCCGTCTTTTTGCATATTGCCAAGATAAATATCATTGGTGTCCTGCAGTTCCATGTGCCGGTCTTCCAGCACATAATCGTTCCAAAACGATGCCAGTATCGAACCAACCGCAGGCTTGCACACATCGCAGCCCAGACCGTTGCCATGGCTGGAAATCAAATCATCGAATGTCTTGATCCGCTTTATTCGCACAATATCGGCCAGCTCTCGGCGGGAAAAAGCAAAGTGCTCGCACAAGTGATCGTTCACCTCCGCCCCCAAAGCGACAAGCTCGGCATCCATCACCTGCTTTGCCAGCGCCGCACAACCGCCACAGCCGGTCGACGCCTTGGTGGCCGATTTCAATGCCGCCATATCCGAACATCCTGCCGCTACCGCTTGCCGAATATCGCCCTTGGTAACGTCATAGCACGAACAAATTGGCGCGGTATCAGGCAGCGCATCAATACCCGTACCCGCATCATTGCGACTCTCTGTATCATCACTGGCTAACTGGGGTAAAATCAAAACGGCAGGGTTGTCAGGTAAAGGCAAATCGTTGAGCTTGGTCTGTAATAATGTACTGTAACTTTCGACATCACCGACCAGTACCGCCCCCACCACCTTGTCGCCATCCGGTGAGAGGATCAGCCGTTTGTAGACTTGCTCAATACCATCGCTGTAGGTATAGGACTGCGCATTATCATCGCCACCGTTCACATCACCGATACTGGCAACATCCACCCCAAGCAGCTTGAGCTTGGTACTCATGTCGGCTCCGCTAAACCTCCGGAGCGATTCAGGCTCAACCGGGGCTTGAGACGTTTTGGCAAGCGCAAGATTACTGGCCACGACTTTCGCCATCTGATAACCGGGGGCAACCAAACCAAAAATCCTCTCCTGCCATAAGGCGCACTCACCAATGGCATAGATATCAGGGATACTGGTTTGGCAAAAATCATCAATCACGATGCCGCCACGAGGGCCGACCTCAATGCCGCTTTGACGAGCCAGCGAATCTTGCGGCCTGATCCCGGCAGAAAAAATAATCATGTCGGTCTCAAGAAACGCCCCATCAGAAAAATTCATCCGATAACGACAATGCTCACCAGCCACAATCTCTGTGGTCGCCTTGCCGGTATGTACATGGACCCCCAACGCTTCTATTTTCTGCCGGAGCAACTCCCCGCCGCCGCTATCGAGTTGTACCGCCATCAACTGGGGGGCAAACTCCACCACATGCGTCGCCAACCCCATCGATTTAAGTGCATTCGCCGCTTCCAATCCCAACAGCCCCCCACCGACCACAACCCCGACGTCACTTTCGCTCCCGGATGCCTCAATCGCTTCAAGATCCTCGATAGTGCGGTACACATGGCAATATTGCTGGTCGTTACCGGGGATAGGCGGAACAAAGGGAAAAGAGCCCGTGGCCAGAACCAGCGTGTCATAGCCCTCTTGTAACCCTGAGGCTGTAATCACCCTTTTATGCCGATGGTCGATGTCAGTCACCGCCTCCCCCAACACATAACGGATCCCCTGCTGCTGGTAGCGCTGCTCGTCTGTTAGCGCTAACTCACCGGCTGTTTTACCGCTGAAGTAATGGCTGAGCTGAACCCGGTCATACGCGAGTCTCGGCTCTTCGCTGAACGTTATAATTTCAAACTCACTAGCCCCCTCTTGGGCCAGCATGTCTTCGATAAACTTGTGGCCCACCATGCCATTGCCGACCACAACGATTCGCTGTTTTTTCATGCTCCCTTCCTCGTTACGCTGGCAGGTACTCTTGTGTTTCGGCCATTGACACCACCCATTGCAGCTGCTCTGATAACGCCACAACCTCACCAATCACAATAAGAGCGGGAGCCTCAACCTGATTACCGCTCACCAAGCTCGCTAAATTGACCAATGTCCCGGTGAAGGTGCGCTGCTCCGGGCAACAACCATTTTCAATCACCGCCACCGGCATCTCTGCCTTTGCCCCCGCAGCAAGCAACTGCTGGGCAATCTCATCGGCCTTGCTCACCCCCATATAGAACACCAACGTATGGGATAACTGCACCAGAGCCTGCCAATTAATAGGCGAATCTTTTTCGGTATGGGCCGTCACAAACGTGCATCCTTGTGACACGCCACGATGGGTCATGGGGATACCGGCATAGGCACCACATCCCGTGGCCGCAGTGATCCCGGGAACCAGCGAGACGGGGATCCCAAACTTTTTCAGAACCAGTATTTCCTCGCTCCCCCGGCCAAAAATGAACGCATCCCCGCCTTTTAGCCGACATACCCTCTTGCCTTGGAGCGCCAATTTGACCAGCAAGCGATTAATCTCATCCTGACTCAAACTGTGCTGCCCTTTGGCTTTGCCCACGTAAACTAATTCTGCCTGCGCCGGAAATCGCTCTCGGATAGCCTCGCTAACCAGCTTGTCATAGACAATCACCTCGGCCAGCTCGATAGACTGCAGCGCCTTAAGCGTTAACAACATAGGATCACCGGGGCCGGCCCCCACCAAATCAACGCAACCTCGCTTCATCGCCAGCGTACGCACGTCTGCACTAACCTCATAAGCCACCAGCGCTTCATCAAAGGCAACACCACACCCAAGAAGCTCCTGCTCTTCAATTTCCTGATGTATTCGCGCTTCATCAACTAGCGTTCCATTGTGCGTCATGGCTTCCCCTTGCTACTGTCCGTGTTAACCCACTTACTGACCGGTTAGTCATTAGTTACTACACTGAGCCACAGCAAAGACAGTGCCATCCCCAACAGCTGCACATTCATAATCAGGTAACCAATTGTTAAGCAATCACTTTTAAATTAATCCGTACGCTTATAACCTCTCCCCAGCCCCCCGGTTAGCCTCACCATCTGCACCCATGACGTGCAACGAAGGGGCATTTGCACCAATCTAGCCCCGAGTCAGAACGATGCGATTCTTAGGAATAGGCCGCCCGCTAGAAACCAGAACCTACCGCCATCAATACATTTATCGATAGAAAGACGCACCGCCTACTCTCCCCACCACTATTGGCGCGGTTATTGCTGTGCTAAGCATTGGATGAGGAGAATGTCATGGATAAAAAGACAAACGGATGGATCAAGACAACCTGCCCCTATTGCGGGGTGGGTTGTGGGGTAGAGGCCAAACCCAACGCAAAGGGCGCATTGGATATTCGTGGCGATCAATCACACCCCGCCAACTACGGCAAGCTCTGCTCAAAAGGGCTGGCGCTCGGTGAAACCGTCGGGGCACAGGGGCGTTTGTTACGTCCCTCTATAGAGGGTGAACCCGCATCTTGGGATCAGGCGCTTGACCATGTCGCCAATCAATTTTCCGAAGTCATTCGGCGGCACGGCAAACAGGCGGTGGCATTTTATGTCTCTGGCCAGCTGCTCATTGAAGATTACTATGTTGCCAACAAGCTAATGAAAGGGTTTATCGGCACCGGCAATATCGACACAAATTCTCGCTTGTGCATGTCATCAAGCGTGGCTGGCCATCAACGGGCCTTCGGTGCAGATCTGGTTCCGGGGTGCTATGAAGATATTGAGCTGGCGGATCTGGTGGTTCTGACGGGATCAAACTTGGCGTGGTGTCATCCAGTACTCTTCCAGCGGCTACGCGCCGCACAAGCAACACGCAATACCAAGGTGGTGGTGATTGATCCGAGAAAGACAGCCAGCTGTGATATTGCGGATCTGCACCTGCCACTCAAACCGGGTAGCGATATCGCCCTATTCAACGGCCTGCTGGCGTACCTCAACAAACACCAGCATCTCAACGACCGTTACATCACCGAGCATACCGAAGGTTTTTGCCAAGCTCTCGCCACTGCATCCGATTTTGCTAACCTCTATACGATAGCCGCCGCAACAGGGCTCGCTATCTCGGACATTGAAGCATTTTACCGCCTGTTTGCCCGCCACCCGCGTACCGTGACCGTTTACTCCCAAGGCATCAATCAATCGTCATCCGGTACAGACAAAGTCAACAGCATCATCAACTGCCATCTGGCCACCGGCCGTATTGGCCAACCCGGCAGCGGTCCGTTTTCCGTCACCGGCCAACCCAATGCCATGGGGGGCAGAGAGGTCGGAGGATTAGCGACCATGCTGGCCGCACACATGACCTTTGACAATCCGCACCACCACCAGCTGATCAGTCAATTCTGGCATACAAACAAGTTAGCCGATACTCCGGGGCTCAAAGCCATCGATATGTTTGATGCGATAGAAAAAGGCACCATCAAAGCCATTTGGATCATGGCCACCAACCCAGCTGTTACCCTCCCAGTGAGTCGAAAAATCAATAAAATCCTCGAAAACTGTCCTTTTGTCGTCGTGTCTGACTGCATGGCGAAAACCGATACCTTACGCCACGCTAATGTCGCACTGCCCGCGCAGGGATGGAGCGAAAAATCCGGCACGGTGACCAATTCAGAGCGGCGGATCTCTCGCCAACGGCGAATATTGCCCTCCCCGGGGGAAGCAAAACCAGACTGGTGGATGATCTGTGAAGTCGCCAAAAGAATGGGATATGCAGAAGCCTTCAACTACCGCCACGAAGGCGAAATCTTTAGCGAATATGCCACAATGACAACTCTTGGCCGTGAAGCAGGACATCATAACGGCAGGCTCCCATCTTCTCCTGACCGCCCCCCTGCCACACCTCGCCCGCTGAACCTTGCTGGACTGGTCAATCTGAACCACTCGCAATACCAGCAATTACTCCCCCAACAGTGGCCCGTATACCAATGCGATCAGCCAACATCTCGGCTATTAAAAGACGGGAGGTTCGCAACTGCGTCAGGCAAAGCGCGATTTATCCCCACCACCCACCACCAGCCTGCCTCTACACCGAACAGACAATTCTCCCTCATTCTCAACACCGGACGGCTCCGCGATCACTGGCATACCCTAACCCGAACCGGATTATCACCAAGGCTATCCGAACACATTAGCGAGCCATTTATCACCCTGCATCCGCTCGATACCGCCAGATATGGCTTGGATAATGGCCAGTTGGCGCAAGTATCAAGTCGGTATGGCCAAGTGCGATTACGCGTGAGAATCAGCCATGACACCCCGCAGGGACAAGCCTTTGCCCCGTTTCACTGGAGTGACAGCACTACCAGCCTCGGCAATATCAACAGCCTCATCGGGGCACACCGCGATCCACTCTCGGGGCAGCCCGAATTCAAATGTACCCCTATCAATATTCGCCCGCTTGTACGCAAAAGCGAGGCCCTACTGACAACCCGGAGCATCATCACTAAAGAGCGATTTGCACGCTATGCTATCAACAGCTGGACGGTACAACGCATCACACATGGCTACCTGTACCGAATCAGCTCGGGGCAAGCACCATGTTGGCTATCACAGAAACTTCAGCAGCTTCTCGCCTTCCATGAAACAGCCCACTATAAAACAACCGAGCATCACGATGAACTCTCGCCACAAAACCAACACAGCCCCACACAAACCATCATGATTGAAAACCACACTGAGTACCGCGTAGTCTACCTTGAGGCCCTGCGCATTCAGGCAGCCTTTGTGGTGTCCCCTGCCGAGCCGAACCTTGAAAAAGACTACATTTATACCTTGCTCACCCGTTCGCTAAATGATCCCTTGGTACAATCCCTTTTTACCGGTCGATCATCACCTGACATACAGGCAGGGCGAACCGTGTGCAGTTGCAAAAACGTCGGCCATCACACCATCACCCGCGCTATCCGCACCCACAAACTTCACTCAGTGACAGGGATCAGCCGCTGTACCCTAGCTGGCACAGGGTGCGGCAGCTGCCTTCCCGAGTTACAACAACTTCTGGAAGATACATTTATCCCCCAAGAATAAAACAAAAAGCCAGTGCATAGGCTGCACTGGCTTTTTGTAAAACAGAGGCCGTATTTCATCGGCGGAGATCAGCCCGACTCACTTAGCTGGCCTTGCAACCGGAAATACCCAGTCATAACACCAGTTATAGATGTACGAATAGAACAGATAGAAAACCACCAACCCCAAATCCAGCAACAGTGCCTGCCACAGGCTAACGTTGAGCACCCAGGCCAGCACCGGAATCGTAATCACCAGCAAGCCAGCCTCAAAGCCGATGCTTTGCAGAACCCGGTGCAAAACCGTTTTCACCGTTGTTTTGAACAGGCGAGGCATCATGGCGTCAAACCACTTGCAGTAGACAAAATTCCACACCGTGGCGATCACCGAAAACAGCACCCCAACCGCACCGACATGACCAAGTTGGAAACCAAGTTGGCTCAGGCCAAAAACAATAATAACAAGGCCGATCAGCTCAAAGAAAATAGCATGGCGGATTCGATCTGACGTTGTTCTCATAGTAGCAACCTCTTGCAATTCAAAAACGGGAACAACGCCAATTTAACGTTTATTATGATACTTAAAAGCCAATAATCATCACTAAAAATGATAGTAAAGCAGGCTGTTCACGACTCGAGATATACGTTTCAGTAAAAACAAAAAAATACAGCCGCTGGTAAGCGGCTGTATTTTATAAATAATAATGCGGTTACACCTTGTCAGGGCAACATCAGTGCCGCTCGTCAATAGTTTTGAGCGAACGGAAAAAGAGCCCCAGCCCCCCGATAGCCAAAATCAAAATCATGATTAGCTCGAACGCCGTCATGGTTCTGAAACTAAAGCGAATGGACGATATAACACCGATAATCAGGGCGGAAACCGATCCCACCGTCAACAACCACGCAATAATGTTCCTACCATTGAAGAACAACAAGCCGATACCGAACATAAACGGGATCATGATCATTCCGCCTGTTATCCCCACACCAGAACCCAACACGGAGAAACTGTATAACCTCGATCCTAATCCAAAGCTCGAAGATACCGAAATGGCATTAAACAACAGATAAAACCCGCCGCACATCATAATCAAACCGATAAAGAACTGCCCAACGCCACCCGTTGTACCGCCTGCTCCATTCATGCTTACGTCCTTATTTTGTGATAGTTCCGACCACTTTACTGGATGGATATTCAATTAGCAGCACATTGAGCCTCGATATCTAAATTTTGAGCACTCACAGGCATATCAGAATGTAACGGCACACAGTGACGTACAGAGCTTTCGAACAGCAGAAACCAGACGCAATGGCGTACCAGCCCAAGCCAATCCGCCACCGCCGACATGGCTATACAAAAATACCGGTATCCATCAGCAACTGGCGGCTTTTCTTGATATCCATGAAGGCTGTCGCGCTCTGGCCTGGATCGCGATCCTGCTCGATGGTAATCCACCCACGGTAATTTATTTTCGCCAGCACGTCAGCAATCGCCCTGTAATCAATGACCCCCTCACCCAACGGGCACATCACACCATTGATACGCGCCTGCCGAAAACCAATCTGATCGGCCAATGCCTGATTGAATCGTCCCTCGTTGAGGTCGCTGAAATTCAAATACTCCAGCCGATCGGCAAAATCAAGCAGGGTATCGGCGGGATCCATCCCAGCGTAATACAACTGGCCGGTATCAAGGCACAAACCCGCATCGGCCGGGGTCAGATCGGCCAAGACCCTTTCAATCTCGTCGCGGAACTCGATATAGCTCGCGGTCTGGGGTTTGACCACAACTCGGATACCGTAATTCTTGGCAATACTCGCAATATCACGGATCGTACTGATCATCTGTGCCCAGTGGGCATCATCCAGCCGAGGGGCCGAGGCAGATACCCCAGCCGACTGGTTACGGACATCATTGACCACATCGATCACAACCAGTTGGGTACAACCGATTTTTTCGAGCATGGCACACAACTGCTTGGATTTGTTAAGGATACTCTCGTAATAAACAGGGTCGGATAATGGCTCAATCAATGTCGCGGCACACACTTCCAACCCCTTGAAGTAAAGTGCGGTATTGACCGTATCAGCATCCTGAGGCAAAAAGCCGTTGGGCCCCAGCTCGATGCCGACATAACCGGCCAGCCACGCTTCCGATACCACACTCATCCAATTGGGATTATGGGGATTGTCTGAGCTATCTACCCCCCAGCAACATGGGGCGCATGCTATTAAATTACTCATTGTCTCCTCCTAATTTCTACGCAAAATAACGCAAATTACTCAGAGACTAACGCCTGTTACCTAGAATTTGAGTGACCCATGCCTCATCTTATTTTTGCATTTTTGAAAATCAGATTTGACCGGATGGCATATAACAAGGCTAAAGCACAGCAATCACATAACGCTTCAACGCCGTATTACGGCTGTACCGAGACAGTCACTTTGCGCCGCATTGTATATAACTGATCTTGCATCAACCGAAGCAACAAAGCGCATCCCGCCGCCGACAAACTCACCCAGAATGCACTGTAGTAGCTAAAATATCCAGCCAGCACACCAATAGTCACACTTGCCAGCAACATGCTGATTTGCAGCCCGTTGGAAAATAACGTCGTGGCCGTACCCACCTGATCACGCATCATGTCTTGCATCACCACCATGCCCAGCGTGGCCGTCGTGCCGATGAATAGGCCGTTGAATACTTGCAGGGCTAGGAGTGCCCCTTCACTGGTGACCTGTGTCATTCCGATATAGAACAGACAACCGAACATCACCCCGATATTGAGCAAACGGTGAGCCCCCAAACGCGCAACTACAATGCCTACCCCGAGCATAATCGGGATCTCAATCAAGGCAGCCAACCCCATCATCTGGCCAGCCAAGCCGCTGTCACGGCCCAGCTCCTTGGTCAGGTAAAGTGGCATGCTGAGAATATAGAGGTTGCTGGCAAAGAACATCAACACTACCGCCGCCATAAAAACCATCACCTTGGACTGACGATACCACGGGACGCTCGCCTCTATTGACTCTGTATCTGCATGTGCTCCTTCAGCCGCGCATTCGTCCTTCATATCAGGCAGATTTAAGAAAATCAGCATACTTACGGTACCGCACACCGCAGTGACCAGAAAGGTCATGGTGAACCCGTAAGTAGACTGGGACAGGAACGCCAACGGCGGGCCACACACCCAGGCCAGGGCGATAGTGGCACGCATTGTGTTGAGGAACAGCGTTCCCTTCCCTGCCAAATGCTGATCGGCATACTCTCTTCCCAGCGCAAACACCTGTGGGAACGCAACGCTGCTGACGCTGGTCACCGAAACCACAACAGCCAGCGCCACCCAGTATTCGCGGTTAAAGGCAAAAATCAGCGCCGTGGCAACATAGCACAGCGCCGCAATGGTGATCAGCCGTTTGCGACTCATCCCCTGATCCGAATACCGGGCCAGCCACTGCGACACCACAATCGCGCTGAGCACGCTACAAACGAGGTACAGGCTGAGTCTAAAAGGCGTGGCACCGAGTGCCTCAACCAAGTACAGGGTTGTCAGCGGGAACAGAAAAGCCCCGCCCAAACCAGAAAAGAAAATCCCGGCAATAAAAAAGAAGATAGGTCGATTCAACGGCATAGCACACTCACTCATGTTGCGACTGGTTTCACGAAAGTCTACCGCCGCCAACATGGATATGTTGTATTGTTCTGCCGATGAATAATACTATTCCGTCATCATGAAATCCGTTGCTGACCGCCGTTTACTATAGCCAGCGACACGCCAACAAGGACGGGCACAAACCATGAAACCCTATATCGAAAAAATAGGGCAAGATAATAACTTCACTTGGCGGATCGAACATTACAGCTGCCTTGGCAAGGATCATTTATTCGGTTGCGGGTGGCACTATCACCACGAATTTGAACTGGTACTGTGCCACGATCCGCAGCACGTCACCCGCAGCACCGCGATCAGCGGCGATCGGTGCTACGAGCAGACCCACAACACCTTGGTACTCTATGGCCCCGGCCTGCCCCACATGGTATCCGGCCACTCCCTGCCCGATCGTCACTGCGACGTCGGCAACCATATCTTGTGGTTTGATCCCCGTTGGATCGAAACGATGATCAAGGCAGAGCCCGCCTTGGCAATCCTCGAGCCGATGCTAAAACAATCCTCCAGCGGACTGCGCTTCAGCCAAGCCTGCGCGGAAAAGGTCGTCGAGAAACTGCGCCAGACCCGCGAGCTCTCCCCCGCCCGCCAATTCGGTGCCATCATCGATATTCTGCTTTTGCTGGCCGAAGACCGCCATGCCGAAACACTGGCCTCTACCACCTATGCTTTCCGCCTTCCCGATGACTCCAGCGGGCAGCTTCAACGCCTGCATCGGCTGCAAAACTACATCGAGCACCATTACCAGCGGCCAATTCGTATTGCAGAGCTATGCGACATACTCCACATGAGCGAAAGCTCGGTCTACCGCCTGTTCGAACGCCACTTCAACGAAAGTTTTGCCGACCACCTCAAACGCTACCGCATCGGCAAGGCCTGCGAGCGAATCATCAACACTGAACTGCCCATTGCGCTTATCGCCGAACAGTCCGGCTTTAGCAACCTCTCCAACTTCAACCGCCAGTTCAGGCAAAGCAAAGGGATGACCCCCAGTACATTTCGCCGCTTGTTCCGCCCGACATCGGCAGACACCAGCCGCCTGTGCCCGCGTTAACTGTCGCAGCCCTAAACACCTACAGCACAGCGCATTCATACGGGTTAGCCACAACGCAAAGAATAGGGAACAGAGAAATAAGCCCCTTTCCAAGGGGGAAGCTAGAAAGGGTTGATGGTGATGGTCATATCAGGCGAATAGCAATGATAGAAATAAGCCGACTTTTGAATGTCGGCTTTAGGGATGAAAGTGGACATAAATGAGTCAGTAATTTTGCTAAGTTAGCTTTTTACGGATTAGCGTAGGTATTAGCAAATTCAGCCACCTAATATACTTAATTCAACTACCTACTACTTAATGTGAATATTTCGAAACATTTTCCCTCTGGGTAGCCGATTACCTGCAATGTAAGTTTTCATATGTTCAGATACTGCTGGTGAAACATTATTAGTATCAAATACTTATAATTGACCAAGTTTTAGCTCGGACTCAAAATAAAAATGCTCTGTGTTCGCATTATCCGCAGAAAATCCACTTTTATTAACCACGCTAAATCGTCCAACCAGAGAAAAGTGTTCATCCGTACGCTCAAGAATTAACTTTAGATTAGGGCTGGCTATAGTCGCTACACCTAAAGAAGGACCCAAGCCATAATAACGAACTGGGAACCAGTCTTGATACCAGAAGCTCCATTTCGCTATTTCCAAGCCCCTTTCCTTAAAACTGATGCCATCAGCATTGGCTTCAATATATGGCGTGTCCATTCCAAGAGATAAATGCGGTACATATAGTCCTCTTACGGCTTTATCAAGTTCAAACCTGCTAGCAATTTTTTCATGCAAACATATTGATAAAGGGTAAACACCTGTAAATATTGGATCTTGATTATCTTCGATTGCGGCAAATTTATCTGAAGCATTTAGTTCACAGCCTTCAGCAGTGCTAATCGCAAATACCTCTAGATCTACATTGATACCTTCAACCTGATGCACAATAGGTCCTGAACCGCCTAACAGTACATCATCACTACATGCTAGCTTGTCTAAAATTGTTTGAAGTTTTCTCACAGACGGAGTTCTTTCGTTCTGCAGAATCTCCGACTTAACTGGCCACAAAGTTGGTCTTGATACGGGTTGTACACCATGAAGCAAATCAGTTAAAGGAAGGGTCTGCTTAACTAAGTGTAATACTTTCTCTTCATCAATTGAGAAGTTAGCAACTGCATACAAAATAGTTCGTACATAAGCCGACATCACCGCCGACTCTGTAGCTGAAGACAAACTACACATCAGATGATCTCGCGACCAAAACATGCCGCCAGAGAAACTGTATGGATCAAAGTAAAAATAATTCTCCCTACTATTAACATATTCAAGCTCTGAGGACATATGACCAAGAAGGTCAACTCCAACATTGTTTCCCAAAGTACTAATAGATAATGAAATATAGCCAGGCAATCCATTTAATGATTTTTTTAACCTTTCACTAATTCCAACATTCGTGGAGTTCTTCAAATATGAGTTAACTAGACTTCTCTCATCGTAGCTAAACCCCAAATCTTCAAATAGATATTTCAATGCCAAGGAATGATATGGGATCGCTTCTATGAGTTCTTCTGCATCGAAAGGATTTTTTTCAACAAGCTGAAGTATTGATAAATATTCAACGACAGATATTTCATTCGGGAGTGACTTAGTACATTCAATAAACTCTTTTCTGTACAGTCCCTTATTATCATTATCAATTATATGAGCTATCTTCAGAGCTGTCTTTTTCTTTACCGCTTTATCCGGCCATTGATAGAATTTTAAGAGAAAGCTAAAGGCCCATACTTCTTTAGATTTTATCTCGTCCAACCAATACGACTCTCGAATTGGCAAGTGCTCTATATCCCTTTCCAAACCACGGACAATTACGTCAGTGACATCCGCCGCTAAATCATTCTGACCAACAGCTATTAAAAACATTACTAGCTTACTAGTTGGTACAATTGACCACTCATCGCCGCGCAATTGAAGGTGCTCACCATGAATTGAATCAGCTAACAGTTCCTCCCATCGGTCTTTATACTCTTGGGCATAATAGCAAATCATTTCTTCAGATTTTGAGCCAGAATATCTACTCCAATAATTATTAGCTCTAATGCTTCTAAGTGCCCAAACATACGCCCTCCTTTTACCTTGAAGCTTCTTGCTCGCTTGATAAATAGCATCGATACTTTCCTTAAGCCCATATAAATAAGGGAGGTCTTCATCGTCCTTGAAGAAGTTTTCATATTCAGCGATGACTCGCAAGCCTTCTCCAAGATCAACCCAATGTTCTATCCATTGTGAAAGATAACTAGAATCTGAGTATCTATACTCTTTTCTTATTCTCTCTATTAAATCACCTAAATACTCTGGCACATAAGAACCAAAAGGAATTTTTATTTCTTCTTTATCTATATGGCTACTAGAATCTCTATCACTTGGCTTAGGTGGCTCTGCACCATAATATTTAACAATTTCCTGGAGTACCGGGGCAAGAGAAGAATCTTCATTTGATCGTTCTTTAATAGCCTCAACCAAACCATAAGAATAAAAGCAGCCAATCAAATCTAGTACACCAGGCAAATTGATGTCACCGTTTTTTATATAAGCAATTAAAATATCTTCAAGTACATACCAATTCTGCTCATCAAGGTGAAAGGAAAACTCATCGTATATTCTGCTAGGCAAATGCTTGCTCAACAGTTGCATATACCAGAATGGTATATGCCTTATTTCCCTCTCCGTGAATGAGAACATGTCTACTGTAAAACATGAAACCCTCTTCAAATAATCAGCAACATCCCCAACATTAGCGTCAGAACATGCCTGAATTGATTCAAACACTTCATGAAATGTAATATCTTTTCTATACCCGTAGCCAAGCATGTACTTACAAGCCTGCTCTAAACCAGTTTTCACGGCATCCTTTAAACCAAGTGAAGATGAAATCGATACAATATCAATACACTCATCACCTAGTTCAGCTGTATTACCTTCCCTATTGTTAAGGTCATTTAAAGAATCACACCAGTAATTATTGGCGCTATCATGTTCGACAGGAACGAAAGACTGTTTTACTGATTTTTTAAAGAAAACGACTGGACTCCACCACGAATAGTCTTGAACCTCATCAAGATATTTCTTATCAAGATTTTCAAAAAGATTTTTTTCTTTCAGCAATAAAGAAATTTTGATGCATGCATTAGGAATGGCATGTATTACAGATAATGTTTTAGAATGAAGTTCATAATCGTACCCAATATGTTTTTTGCAACCTGAACTTTCTATATACTTGTAGATATCTAAAGGGTTTAACTTTTCACCGTTGCGAATTAACTTCGCTGTATTCACAGCTGCAATATAAAAGCCAAACCAAATCGAAAAGTCATAATTATCATCAACTTGGAGTTTTAAAATTTCTTTATCTAAAGTTAATACATCAAAAGCCAAATGATCATTCAATGTATGAAAGAAGAAATCAAGCAACTCACTCTCTGACACTCCTTTATGTCTAAAATAGATCGGACCAACAAAATTCTCATGTACTAGCAACTGATTTTTCAAAAAATAATAAGACACACCAAACGAAGAAGCTAATACTTCATCTCGATAATCTCTGCTAGATAGGTCAATACCTGAAATACAAGAGGCGGTTATAGAACATTCTAAAAATTTCGGTTTACTTTCTTCAGGAAGGTTAAAGTAGTCAATATCAAGAATATATTCTGGATTATCACTTCTTAATAAGGATGAAAATAGTTTTTCATACAAACCATCTTTAGGAGTAATCCTGTCAATTAGGTCAATAATTCTACCTACATCTGGTTCATCACAATCACACAAAACTTGAATTAGCGAATCAACTGTTAAGCTAAATTTATTTTCAGTTCCTTCATATATATTCGCGTAAAATACTGCCCTTTTGTATAGCTCTTGATAGCAGTTCTCTACAACTTCTGGATATTTTCTCCTACATAGTGATGCAACAGCGACGATATCCTCTATATCCAATGTTCTTATATTGTCCGATTTCCAAAGTAACCCGTATTCATCATCAGAATACTTCATAGCCGAGCGAGAAAATTCTGAAAAACTCTGAATCTGATGTTCAGGACCATTGATAAACCTAGTTTTTATAAGACGTAAATCAACTAGACGAGTATAATTTTTATTAGAAAAAGCCACTTTTTCAGCACTAGAGATAATATGTTCAATATGGCCCAAAGGATATCCATCGCATAACGAATTTATAACCCACTCTTTAGTAACACCTTGAAGCAACGGATCAGTGTTTTTCATTTCCGATTGTACAATCCAATCCCATGCCCACCTCCAAAACGATGGCGCATCGTTGCTAAGCCATTTACTTACAACCGGATATAACCTTCTTTTAGCGCCTTCAAATTCTTCCCGCTTTTGGATATTTACTAATAGGCTCCCGTGAAATGGAAACACACCACTCCGGCGGTGTTCTACTAAATGCTCAATCTCTTTATACGCTCCTAAAAATGTTTGTGTCCCTTCAAAGCATTTTGCGAAGCTATTTTTATCTGGCCATGGGAATTCCGTCATAGCCATTAAGTATAGAATTTCCTTAGCTAATTCCGAGAGGTTTGCCCAAATATTCCAGTAGTATGTATTAATATCACCATCCGGACACTTATCCAGCTTCTCGATATCATAAACGGACACATTCTTTTCTTTAGCTAACAATGTGCGCAACGAATAAATTACATGCAAAGGGTATCCGCTTGAAACTTTTTGTAATGCTAGAGCTATTTCAGGAATAGAGCTTAAAGATGTGCTTCCTCCAATATTGGCGACGCCGGAATCACGCAAGCCTTCAAGCCATGATCCAATTGCAGACAAATCCATATAAGGGATATCTAACCACCTATCACCTTCGACGGGGCAATTACTTAGCAACCTGTTAGGCAACTTAGAGCTACTGACCGGCTGGGTTCCAAAGACAATTGTTACGCCTTCTGGAGCTGGTAGAACTCTATTTATTAAATGTTCTAATTGAGATATATCAGACCTCTCTCTCCATACATGGTCCAATCCATCCACAATTAGTATAAAGGTTTCCCCTCTTTTGTTTGCCTCCTCGCCTACTCGAACTAGCCACTTATCTATATTCTCTGGTGATTCATCCAACCCAACCCACGAAGTCATAGGGGAGTTTTTTATTTGCTTAATAATTGATGATGCGGCGGTAGAAAAAGAAATCCGATCGTCCAGACTTTGAAGGCCCAGTGAATAATGATGTCGCGCTACAGCTACATTCTTAGTCCGTAGATTTTCATACAAGTAGGAGAGGTAGGTACTTTTTCCCATACCAGGAGCGCCCGATACAACCCAAGCTCCCCCTGTCTCTAGCTTATTAGTAACATCGCTATGAAAATTCATTGTTGGGGGGAGGTATTTTTCAGGTATATCAAAGTACTGGGAGAGATCACGGCTGACTCCTAGGCTCAATAAGCTGTGTAGGTCCTCAAACCTAATGCATCCATCGGCCGAAGGCTCTCCTTTTCTAGTAGCCCATCTCTTTACTTTGGATAAAAATCTGTGCCAACCTTCTTCGTTAGCGTGGTCTGGAACTAAAGAGTCATGAAGCTGATTCTCCAGATTATCAATCGTTGGTTGACTATGTATAAATTTGAAATTGTTGAAGAACTCCTCAGCCTCGGCCTTTCCACCTAGCTGGGATTCAATAGTCTTAAGGTGCTCATTCGGAATACTGTGAAGATCGATCATTCCATTTTTCAAGCATGCAGAAACTTCAGTGTCCGGCTTTCTGTTTGTTATTAGTTCGGCTTTTCCTAGTTGACTCTTCTTAATCGCTTCAGTTAAGTCTTTCGACCACTTTTGAATTAGAGAAGTGCCATTCCCTTTACGATACGTTAGCCAATCAAAACTAAGGGTAAGATCTTCTCTGTTCGCATCAATTGTAAACTTAACTTGGGTTAGTTCGTATTTTCCGTCTGCTCGAAGGGCAATAACATCATCTAAACTGGATACCTTTGCGTCAGGTAATGAGCTACTTTCTACTTTTACCCACTGATATTTGTCCCTATCGTGATACCAATTAACCAATAGCCTTATACATACTAGGTCCTGATATTCATACCCAAGACGGGTTAACTGAGTGCTCTTGATTGGAGAGTTCATCTGAGTTGGTATTCCTTTGCGCTTCTCATTGTCACTACGGTGCTTAACACGACTCCTGCGGAGAGCAGTGCGTGTTGCTAACTCCAGGCGTCGTTGACTTCTGGGGAATAGACGGAAAAGTCATTAGTTCTGTTCCGAAAAAAATTTCTAGACACCAGCTAAATTAACTACTATCCAAGATTTAGCTTACAGAGACTATTACATGCTAATGCATTGGAAAAACAAGACAAAGTTAACATTATTTGTAAAAAGGCAAAAAACTCTTAAATTCAATCAATTACAAAGTTGCAGGTCGTTTAGATAGCGATTTTGTCTGGCTCTATTTTCACGCTTTTAGAATAACTAAAAGTAACTTAAATTGTGCATTGGAAAGCTGATAACCTAGCGTTCGTAACTCATTTTGGGGCAAAACTGAGTTAGTCATTATCCTCCCCTACCCCATAAGCATTTCGAAATCACCGCCCCTGAGCTAACTTGGGTAATACCATCAGCAAAACAGGCTGCGCTTCAGCCCAGTTCTTTCCAAGATCCGAGAGGTGATTTCCTCCACCGACAGTGACGAGGTGGTGATATAGGGGATCGCTTCTCGCCTGAAGAGTGCCTCTACCGTGTCGACCTCTAATTGGCACTGCTTCGCACTGGCATAATCACTTCCCGACAGGCGGTTTTCTCGAATCTCACTCAGGCGCTCAGGGGCAATAGTCAACCCAAACAATTTATGGCGGTGGATCTCAAACTCCGGCAGCAACCGGATTGCGGCCAGATCTTCGGCAATAAGGGGATAATTGACCACCCGCAGGCCAAACTGCATTGCCATATAGAGGCTGGTTGGTGTCTTGCCGCTGCGCGACACACCCAGCAGAATGATATCGGCCTCATCCAAGCCTTTGAGCGTAATACCGTCATCATGGGCAAGGGTGTACTCAACGGCGGCTATACGATCGAAATAGGATTCGGAGTCTTTGCCTACGCTGCGAGAGCGCTGCAATTGGGGTTGCGGTGCCATCTGAATATCATCTTGTACCTTCTGCACAATATTGCCCAGCACGTCATAGTTGTGCGCAGGCGCGCGGCAGACCATCTCACGTACCTCTGGCAACACAATAGAAAAGAAAACCAATGGCTTAATACCACTATGCTGGTAAGAAGCCTCAATTTCCTTGAACACCTCTGCCGCCCGCTCTGTGCTATCAACAAACGGAAACGTTTTTTCATCGGGGATGAAGGAAAACTGGCTCAGAACAACATGCCCTAACGTTTCACAGGTGATGGCCGTTCCGTCAGAAACATAGAATACGTCACGTCTTTGGCTATTTATTTTCATTTTTGTTTATTTTTTCATCGCTTATTGAGTAGTATGCGAGCCACATCATATAAATAAATCACCTCGGCATTCAGTTACATTCCCCACAGCTTTGGAAATCCGGATCATTTTTCCACGCTGAAATGTAATCGATTGCTTTTGATCTTCCCTACAACAGCTGTAATGTTTCTGGAGAAAAACATGCAAAAGAACATCCTCTGGTTCAACGGTCTATCCATGGATGATGTCGATAAGGTCGGCGGTAAAAATGCATCACTCGGCGAAATGGTTTCCAACTTGGCTAACGTGGGGATATCCGTACCCAACGGGTTTGCGACGACTTCGCATGCATTCAACCGGTTCCTCGACCACGACGGGCTGGACGAGCGTATCCACCAACTGCTCGATGAACTGGATATTGACGATCTGGACGCACTTCGCAAGACCGGTGCCACCATCCGTCAATGGGTATTGGAGGCGCCATTCCCGGCCGATATCGAGCAGGATATCCGCGAAAGCTACCAAGAGCTAACCGACAACCATCCCGAGATATCCGTCGCCGTTCGCTCTTCAGCCACCGCCGAAGATCTCCCGGATGCCTCTTTTGCCGGCCAGCAGGAAACATACCTGAACGTCAAAGGGATCGATGCCGTCTTGGAGGCCACCAAGCACGTTTACGTTTCGCTGTTTAACGACCGCGCTATCTCGTACCGTGTTCACCAAGGCTTCAACCACCGAGGGATCTCGCTATCAGCCGGGATCCAACGCATGGTGCGTTCAGACAAGGCCGCTTCGGGGGTCATGTTCACGCTCGATACCGAGTCGGGGTTCGATCAGGTGGTCTTTATCACCTCATCGTGGGGGCTGGGCGAAATGGTCGTGCAAGGGGCGGTGAATCCCGATGAATTCTACGTCCACAAGCCGATGCTATCGGCGGGCCACCACCCTATCGTGAAAAAGGTCTTCGGCTCAAAACAGATCAAGATGATCTACGCCGACAGCCAAGAAATCGGCAAACAAGTTGAAACCATCAACACCTCAGCAGACGAACGCAATACCTTTTCACTCACAGACGACGAAATCAAAGAGCTGGCCAAACAGGCGATGATCATTGAAGCGCACTACCAGCGCCCGATGGACATTGAATGGGCCAAAGATGGCATTGACGGCCAGCTTTATATCGTCCAGGCCCGCCCAGAAACCGTATGCTCCCAAAACAAAAGCAACGTTATCGAACGCTATGAGCTAAGCAACAAGGCCGACGTCTTGATCGAAGGCCGCGCTATCGGTCAGCGTATAGGCAAAGGGCCGGTGCGGTTGGTGGACAGCTTGGATCAAATGTCGCTGGTTCAACCCGGCGACGTACTGGTTACCGACATGACCGATCCCGATTGGGAACCGGTGATGAAAAAGGCTGCCGCCATTGTTACCAACCGGGGCGGCCGGACATGCCACGCTGCCATTATTGCCCGTGAACTCGGCATACCGGCTATCGTCGGCTGTGGTGATGCCACCAAGCGTTTGGCAGACAGTGAAAACGTCACCGTGTCTTGCTCTGAAGGCGAAACCGGCTACGTGTACCGTGGCGAACTGGAATTTGATATCAAGCGCTCCTCGGTAGACGAGCTGCCGCATCTGCCTACCAAGGTCATGATGAATGTCGGCAACCCCGATCGCGCTTTCGACTTCGCCCAGCTTCCCAACGAAGGCGTTGGCTTGGCACGCCTCGAATTTATCATCAACAAGATGATCGGCATCCACCCCAAGGCATTGCTCAATGCCGACGAGCAAGACGAAAACCTAAAAGCCGAGATCGCCCATGCCATTCGCGGCTACAAAGACCCGATTGATTTTTACGTCAGCAAACTCACCGAAGGGATCGCGACCATTGCCGCTGCCTTCTGGCCCAAGCGCGTTATCGTTCGCATGTCTGATTTCAAATCGAACGAATACAGCAACCTGATCGGTGGCAAGGGCTATGAACCCCATGAGGAAAACCCGATGCTGGGCTTCCGTGGGGCATCCCGTTATATCTCGCCGGTTTTCGAAGACTGTTTTGAGCTTGAAACACAGGCGCTCAAACGCGTGCGTAATGAAATGGGCCTGAAGAATGTCGAAATCATGATCCCGTTCGTCCGCACGCCAAGCGAGGCGGCATCGGTTATCGACCTGCTCGCCAAATGCGGCCTGCGCCGGGGCGAACAGGGGCTGAAAGTCATCATGATGTGCGAAGTGCCGTCCAACGCCATCCTCGCCAGTGAGTTTTTGAAATATTTCGATGGCTTCTCGATTGGCTCTAACGACATGACCCAACTTGTGCTGGGGCTGGATCGTGACTCGGGCGATATCGCGCACCTGTTTGACGAGCGCAACCCAGCCGTGAAGGCGATGTTCAAAATGGCGATCGACGCAGCAACCCACGCAGGAAAATACATTGGCATTTGCGGGCAGGGTCCATCCGACCACGATGATCTGGCCCGCTGGTTAATGGCACAGGGGATCAGCTCGGTATCACTCAACCCCGATACGGTTATTGATACATGGCTGAAGCTGGGCAATATGAACCAGCCATAATACCGGCTCTTCCCATCTCAACCACCCTATCACCAATCGGTGATAGGGTGTCTTTTGATAACCAATAATTATTATTTATATAATTATTGATAATTTCAAATAATATCAATACCTCCATATACTCTCCTCATCGAAACAAATAACGCATTCATCCTTTTAGATTTCGGAGCAGATTATGAAAATGAATCATGTGGGTATCATGGTTGGCGACATGGACAAAGCCGTTGAGTTCTACACCAATGCCTTGGGCCTTCGCGTTGTTATGGGCAATACCAAGGTGATTGAAGAGCGCGAAACCGCCATCGGCAGAATGTGTATCGCGGTGTTCGGCGAGGGCTTCAAAGGCTTCAACATTGCCCACTTAGTCACCACAGACGGCATTGGCGTTGAACTGTTTGAAATGAAAGAGAGACAAGAGCGCCACGAGGTCGATTTCTCCCGCTTGGGCATTTTCCACTTCTGCCTGCAAACCGATGATTTCGCGGGCGTAATTGAAAAAGTCGAGAAGTTCGGCGGCAAAGTCAGAATGGACATCATGCGCTATCACCCAGAAGATGATAACAAGCCGGCCAAAATGGTTTACCTGGAAGACCCGTTCGGCAACCTGTTCGAACTCTACTCACACACTTACGAAGAAACGTATGCGTCTGACTACGAGTAACCCAAAATACAAAGAGAAAGACTGGCATAGACCAGTCTTTCTTTTTGTATTCTAAAGAACAAGGTGTTGCGATATTAATTTTATGTTTTCCTTATCTTTTCAACATCAATGATTTTCGAACCCCAATTCGAGTCCACTTTCCCGCGAATAGTAATTTGCTCATATAATTCTACTTGTAAACGAGAAATATAACCTTCATCAACTTTTATATAAATATTTCCAGTTTCATCATGGAATAGATACGTACTGTCTCCCATCGACTTCTTAATATAACCCGTCAATCTGACTTCATGCCCAACTTCAACCTTTTTAGAGGCTGAGACTGTATATACAAAGTTATTATTATCTGCAGTCACTAACTCATCTGGTGATGAAAAAAACATCAAAGAAGCAATAATTAACGATTTCATCTCATACATACCCGTTCGTAAAACATGCGGATATCATAAGTACAAGAATGTGAAGAATTCGTTAGTGATTACGCATCACCAGCACAAAAAACAAACTTTGCGCGTAAATTTCATTGCGGAATCATACCTATTTAACATAAGGCAAGCATCAACCACCAGGACTCTATCTTCTGCGATCGCAATCCTTATTAACATATTCCACAGATCTATCATCATATATAGTGCTATCTCGCAGTCAACGGCGTGCCCATCAACACTGGCTTTGCTAAGCCAAGCAAATCCTGCATATTAGTGGCTATACATAATGTGCAGCTAATCATCATAGCGGTAACGAAGAAACGGATAGAATACGGATACTCTATTTACATGATAAATATATATAAAGTAATTTTGTTATTCCTGCTCCTTTTACCGTCATTTGCATATGCCAATGGCGGTTCTCCCATTCTATTATTTATTAGCTTTAGCGTATTCATGACCGGACAGGTGTGGATATTGTTTTCTGAAACGCTATTTTTATCAAAAATATCATCCTTGGATTTCAAAAAAGCATTTAAACTTGTTTTTTCAGCCAATGTTGTTTCTACAATCATTGTTGGGATTGGTTTTCCAATTCTGCTTGCTTCCATTTTTATATTGCTGTCAATATATGCTGATGGTTATTATTTAAATTATATCGCCTCATCCGGAATCTATACTTACTCGATGCCAGACAATAATATACAATCACTTCTTTTATCACTATTCTGGCTATCCACTACCTATTTTCTAACCGTTTATTGTGAACGTATTTTTTACAAATCCTATTGGCATGAGATTGGATTTAAACCAACATTTAGCCTAAATAAATTTGTGTGGCAGGCAAACCTTCTCAGTTATTCAGGCTTATCTATTATTTTATATGCGCTATGGGGTAACACGTTAAATATTTAGTCCGCATTATGCACAATATATTTCACAAGATATCAAGGATAAACATGAACTGTTATCATCACGAAAACAATCCAGCAAATGGAACATGCAAAAATTGTCATAAAGCTATTTGTAAAGAGTGTGCTATAGATACAGGGCGAAGAATTGCATGTTCACATGAGTGCGCCAAAGACGTCAGTGACTATAATCTTTTAATGGACAAATCTAAGAAACTATATGGGCTAGATGAAAGTGGAACTAAAATACAAACGGGTACACTTATGACCGTCGCTTTAGGCTCAATCATGTTAGGCACTGGCATTTACAGATACTTTGAATATGATGCGATAGATTGGCCTTCGCTATTAATCGGTGGTGTTTTCATCACATTTGGAGCGATGGGTTATGTCAAAAACAAAAAGATCGGTATAAGTTGCTAAGAAAAGAATAATAATTACCAACATTTATTCTAGGTATTAAAAAGCCTCGGTAATACCGAGGCTCTGTCATTTCGAGTAATAGATTAGAACTGTGCCTTAATCCAGATCATGCGGTGGTCTGAAGATACATCTTTACCTTCACCCGGCACTTTGTTTCCATCAACATCATCGATTCGCTTATCAATAAACAATCGATGGCCTTCCTCGTAAGAAGCTGCCCAGTATACGCCGGAATCAACCACATTCAGGTTTGCTGATGGCAATGCGTAATCAACCGCCAGACCAAATGTCGACGTCATGCGGTTTGGAACTGGGTGATCCGAATTCTGAGCCACTGCATGTTCCGTTGCACCATAACTGGTTGGGAACAGCGCGCCATTCATCACTTCCTGGTTCACGCGAGGATCATCATGCAGAGCCTGCATCACTGAACTAATCCCGTCACCTGATAGAGGGTCAAGGTTTTGGTCCCCCATCATCACGAATTTCGCATTTGCAGGCAGGCCTCCTTGCTTGCCTGCATCATCGTAGAAATAGTCTTTACCCTGAATGTAATGGTGCCAGAATTCTACTTCTGCTGCGTTTTGCTGCTTATTCTTACCGGTATCAAACACTGGCGGTGTAGGGTGAGACATCAGCAAATGCACCACTTCATTGCCCTTCTCGGTAGGGATAATGATCGGCGCATCGACGTGGTTTTTAGACGATAGACGGACCTGCTGCCATTCTTCTGCCGTGTACCAGTCATCACCGCAATTCATGCCCGCAGGGATTTTGCTCGGCTTGTCGCAGATAGTGATCGTTGGCATTTGGACACCGTCCATGTCCTTCCATTTGAATTCTTGGAATGTGCGCGTATTGGCCGTGTCAATTTTGTACTTAGACATCAGCGCGAATGCATATTGGCCGTGGTACACACCAAAGCCCCACGCATCACCCGGCATTTGGCCAGCCACACCGTTATTATCGAGATCAAATTCACTCAAAAGGCCGGTGTTGGTCGCGTAAGACTCTGCGTACGGGTAGACGATAGGTTCAAGGTTTGCCGGACCGCCTGCACCATCAAGGCTTTGCGCTACGGACAGGTAGTTCTTCTGGAAGCCTTCTAGAGCAGCTTTGTTTTCACCCGTACCGTCGTTGTTGTATTCCGCCATCATCAGTACATCAGGGCGGTTTTTCTGAATAATTGCTGCGACGTTACGAATTTGAATGACTTTTTCAGCGGTTGATTTTTCTTCGGCGCTAATAGAGCCGTCAAGATAAGCCGCCACCAGCTTCGTCTGTTGCGCTGGTGTCACTTGCATTTCAGCCACGAGAGCGTCAAAGGTCTTGCGATCAAAAGAGAGGTTGTACGTGGCAATTTTTACCTCTTTCGCTTGAACATCGACATATTCAGTATCGTCATTACATCCGGTAAGTAATGCTGCGCCAACGAGAAGAGCAAGAGAGGTTTTAGTGATTTTCATGGTATTCATTTCTGATAATTGGATTGGCGCAAATACTAAGTTTATCAATACCTTTTGTAAGCGACCCCTATCACACAAACGATTGCGTAATTACAACGATAATCAGACTTTATGTGATAAATGCAGCAGACACGTCATTTTCAACACCACGGGTGTATACCCCTTTCACCTAACATACAACATTCACTATGTACTCAACCTCTTTCTGAGACTGAACTGCCTTAGCGCGCTTTGAAACACTCGATTGTCATGAAAACGGGAGAATATAATGAATATATGGATATTGAGCTCAGGATTTCTGGGGATTTTTACAACGCTGATACATATATTTGCCGGTCAAATTGACCCCGTGAAACCCTTCCTACAATCAGATCTCAAAGTAGTTCCCAAAGCAACGCTTTTAGCGTGTTGGCATTTGGTCTCTGCAACCTTGTTAACCAGCTCACTACTGCTCTCATATACCGGTTTGTATAGTGTAGAGCTGCTGTATCTTCCGGCTCAGCTTGTTGGGCTTTTATATGTTCTCTTCGCACTGGTCTTTTTTGTTGTTGGATGGTATTTCTTTGGCAGCAAGGTGTTTATCAAATTACCTCAGTGGGGATTGCTTCTTCCTGTTGGGTTGTTGGCGAATTATGGCGCAATGTGAGCGACCACGTTGAGTCTATTTATCAAAATGCTGCACGACAAAATCGATAAATGCCCTGATCTTATACGACTGCTCTTTGTGGTAAGGGTAAACAATGTACAAGGCGTGCATCTCCATCTGCCACTCAGGTAGGATTTCCACCAGCTCTCCGGATGCGAGTTGCTCCTCGATGAAAAAATCCGGCAGCACAGCAACCCCGAGCCCCGCACAGGCCGCTTGGGTCAACGCCAGACCGCTGTTCACCATATAGACACTGGATGGCAATTCCAGCTCCTTGACAGAATCTTGGTGTCGGAAATGCCAGCGCTTCGCCGTCGATGACAGGCTGTAGCTGAGCAGTCGGTGGTGGTAGATATCCTCAAGGGACTCGAACGCACCGGCGTTGGCCAAATACTCCGGCGAGGCACACAGCACGCGACGAATATCCAACAACTTACGCGACCGCAAGCTGGTATTCCCCAGATCCCCGCCACCACGGATGGCGATATCGACGCCTTGCTCGATCAAATCAAGATGCTCATCGCTCATCACCATCTCAATTGACAACTCAGGATGCTGGCGCATGAATTCGCAAATCAGCGGGTTAATTTCAGTGATACCCAATGACATTGGCGCGCTGATCTTCAATTTGCCTTTCAACACCCGAGAGGACTCTATCACCGACAGATCCGCCTCATTAAGCGCATCCAGCACCCGGCACACCTGTTGGTAGTAGAGCTGGCCGTTATCGGTAATATGCAAATTACGTGTCGTACGGTTAATCAGCGGGCTCTTGAGATAACTTTCAAGCTCGTTGATATTTTTGCTTATTGCTGCCTTGGAAAGCTTCAAGTCCTCCGCCGCTGCCACAAAACTGCCAAGCTCCACCACCCGCCTGAAGACAGTCAGCGCCCTGATTTTATCCATGCATCCCCCACAAATATTGTTTACCAATAGTGAACTATATAACCACTATTATAGTGTTTATTCACTTTTTAAGGTCAATTACTATGACTACATCGACAGGGCATCCCATCCCCCCAGACAGACAACAGGATTCAACATGAAAAAGATTATTGCGTTCACTGGCAGCAACAACAGCCAGTCTATCCACCACATTTTGATCCAAACCCTAGCGGCCAAGGCAAACCAGACCCAAGTGAGTACGATTGACCTCAATGACTTTGACTTGCCAATGTACGGCATTGATGTTGAAACACAGGGGATCCCTGAAGATGCACGCAGACTACGAGCAACATTGAATGAGTTCGATGCACTGATCATCGCCTCACCTGAGCACAATGGCTCCATGCCCGCTTTTCTGAAGAATGCCATCGACTGGCTATCTCGCGTTGCACCACAAGGCGGCTCGTTCTTCGGCGACGAGAAGAAACCCGTTTTGCTGGTTAGCACATCACCAGGTGCCAACGGTGGTGCTACCAACTTGAAAACCATGGCAGAACTCATGCCTTGGTGGGGCGGCGACGTTAAAGGCACATTCAGCTTGGGGAGTTTTTACGACAAATTCCAAAACGGCCAGTTCGATGCAACGACCAACGCCGAGCTCGAATCACTCATGGCAGACTTCGAACGCACACTGTAAAACGGGGATTCATGGTATTGCCATCAATAAGGGCTGGCATCAGCCCCTATACTGGTAGTAATCGACGTCTTGCTGGCTATAACCCAAAACAAAACCGAGCTTGGTCAATACGTTAACTGATGCCCCGTTAGCTGGCTCAACGCCGGCGATAAAACGTTTCGCGCCTTGTAGCAGCAGCTTATCAATCAGCGCAGACATCGCCTCGCTGGCAAGACCCTGTCCCCAGAATGATTCACCCAGTACATAGCCGACACGATAGGTCGCCTCGGGCTCAGGAAAAACAAACAAATAGCCTGCAGTCGTCGCTTTTTGGCGAACAACCAGCACGCTCCCTGTTGCTTCCATCGTATCGAGCCATGCATCAACCTGCTCCGCGCTATCTAGCTGCTGGCAAGCAGGCGGAAGGTATTGGGCCACGGAGTCAGTAAACAGCGCCATGATTTCACGGTGTGTTTGCGGGTCTTTGCGATCAAGCGGTGAGACCTCAAGACGCTCGGTGGCAAAAATAATCGGCTGTGTCATTGTATTCTCCTTACGGTGTGGCGGTCATTCTAACGCGCAGGGCACCATGAAAAAAGGCAGCCGCTATCGTACTGCCTTTCTATAGATGCTATATACCAGCTATCGGTTACTGCTCGAGCAGCGATTCGGCCATTTGCCTGACTTCCGCCGAGCTGTCCTGACTCATTATCTCCAGCGACGCCTGATAACACGCCAACTCACCCTGCTTGAGCATATAGAGCAACCTGACCCGTTCATCGGCCGTCAGCCATTCCTGCATATCCGGTAGGCGACCTTCGCCAGCCAATTTGCAGACAAAAGCGTGCTGATCTCGCCCTTGATTGACGGCATAGTGGGTCAGCTCACATTCACCAACCCCAATACTGTCAAGCCAACTCAACGCCCAATGGTCTTTGGCCATAAGCAAGGCCATCCCGACGCTCGGATTACTGTGGCGCAAATAACCCACTTCCGAGTGGCTCCAGCGCTCAGTCAACGGGATTTCGCCCGAGGCAACCCGGCTGTTTGCATACGCCTCCTCCACGTATGAGCATCCTAACCAGTGCAGGCCGCGCTTGCCCAATTGAGCAAAGAACCTCGCCAGTCGCTCCCCCTGAGATGGCGGCAATAACCAGACAAACTCCGCCGGGGCAGCATGCCCGGCTGTACTACCGTAGTGAGGTTCCCAGCCCTGAAGCTGCGGTAATCCCAATGCTTGGGGAGACAACGCCTCCAGCCCCTCGCCGGTGGCCAGATAATCAAGTAACTGATCTTTTACTTTGACGGCAATGCCCGCAGCCAGCCGTTTTTCGAGACTCGCCTGCAGCGCCGCACTGAAATAGTCATCAATGGGCAAATTGGCCTGCGGTGCTACCGCCTTGATATGGGCAAACAGAGCCAACAATTGCTGAGGGTAGGCCTTTTGCAGGGCTGCAAACGATGCCTGTGCAAACAATGCCTGCGGTGGTACGCTCTGGTGGCTATCAACCGGATCCATACCGGTTTCTGCACATCCTGCCTGGGCAAATGCCTCGACCCGGGCACAGTAACGCTGCCAGAAACGCGCGTCCGCCGGACGGTATCCTGCTACCTGCTGATCGGTCACGATCAACGTCGCCTCGATCATCGCCTCGGGGATCCCTAACCCAATCAACTCTCGGGCTAATTGTGATTCGCCCTCGACATCGTTAATCGCTGCATAGTGGGCATAATCAGACCAGCAATAGAAAATACGGTTAATCACACGCAATGGCGCCAAGGCGACCACTAGCTGCCAGTGACGCTCCGCCAGAACAAACAACGGCCTTTCCTGACCCGTCTTCTGCCTGTACTGCAACAGCCAATATAGGCTCAGGAATGCCCGCTGGCCCCCGTCATTGAACAACCAGAGCTGGTAGGCCGGCTGGCTGGCGCTGATCCATTCGCCACGGGTGCCACCGTCATGGTAGAGATTGTCACGAAGCAGTGCGAACAATGCCTGTTCATCGTCATCGCTCGATGCATCGGTCAACCAATGCTGCACGCGTTGCTCCTCGCTATCGGAAAAGTCCCCGTAATACAGCATCTGCTGCAACAGCAGTTCCGGCAACGTCGCCTCCAGCCAATCAAGGATGGCTCCATGCTCGGATGAAGCAGTCTTGCTCGAATGCAAGCGCCAAGCCGCATAGGCACAGCCCCCTAAGTGAGCCGGTAAATGCGTCAGCCATTGTGTGCCAGCCTCTTCCAGTTCGTCATCCAGATCTTCGAAGACGGTGACGCGGAGCTTATCCCTACTCGGGTGCAACGGGTAGTAGCACTCTTCCCAATCATCCTCGTCCCACTGGTCAATTCCCCATTCTTCATCGTCACAACACGGATCGGCAGCATCGGGCAGCGGCCAATCCTGATACCTGTCCTCAAGCTGCCATGCCGGAGCCATTCTGCTGAGAGCTACACCGGGATAAGCCTGCTTGACCTCCGCCAGCAGTGCCAGTGCCTCATCTTCAATCCGCAGGCCCAACAACAACTGCTGCTTGACCTGATCCTGCCATTCGCCCTCTTGCCAAATTTCGGCATCAACATCCCAATCAGCCAGGCTGTAATAGAAACTCAATACCGGATGCTCAGCCTCACCTCCCGGTGACGCCAATAACGGCCGCTGTCCCAGACGCTCAACCAACTGGCTTTTAAACCATTGATAATCTTGCGGGTGAGCGGTGAAGTGGGCAAGCAAATCGCATTGCAGCTGGGTTCCTTCGCCATCCATGAAGAAATAGCGCCGCAGGTGCATGCCATCAGACCACACGTAGGCTTTGATCACATCGCGGCTCCAGCCGTACCGTTCCACCAGCTTGCCAAATAGGAACAGGGGCTGTCTGAGCGTTTCACCATCCCAATAAGGAACGATAAAACCACTGAGATAAAAGGTATAAGCTGGCTCAACCAGGGCCAGCATATACAGCGCCTCGATGCCAAAGACATTGTAATCATCAAGCCACATATCCCCCGAATCATTGCGGCTCCGGGCAAAATTCACCATCGCTTGTGCGGTGCGTTCAAGTTCGGGCAACAATTCCGGGAAGGAGAGCGCAGCGGCGAACAAGATAGGTTCGCCAATATTGGTTTCGCGTTCATCACTACGGCAGGCGCTCAACGCCCGTTGCAACATTCCCCTGTTATCCCCTGCATCCTCTGCTTTAAGTGGCCGCCCAGACAGGTGCAAAAACTGAATATTGAACTGTAGTCCCATGCGGCGACGAAATGCGCTGCCGTCACTTAGACACTGGCGGTACTCAGCCAATGCCTGCGCAATACTGTCAGGACTTAGGGGATCAACAAAAATTGAAACGGGGGTGTCAGATGAAGACATAGAAAACCTTACTCGGCATGAGAACAATGCGGATATAATACAATCAAATCATAGAGATAAGATCGACTGGCAGTATATACACCCAGCCAGTAAAAGCCAGTCCAATCATCCTTTAGGCGTATTGCGCCACATGTAAACCTCGTATGGCTCAGCACCTGTCGATAAACATGCTTTATTAAGATGAGAAATAGCTTTCATTAGAAGCTGCAGAAGATGTAATCAACATCAATACTTGCCTCTACTAATAACGGGATACTCGAAGCAGGTTAATTTCAGCCTGTAGACCCAAGGAGAGTCTCATGGACGTGCTGATACTTGTCGCACTGATCCTACTTAACGGGGTATTTGCCATGTCGGAAATCGCACTGGTAACTGCCCGCAAAAGCCGCTTGCAAAAGCTCGCCGATAATGGCGACAAAGGCGCTGCCCGCGCCATCAAACTCGGTGAAGAGCCAACCCGCTTTCTGTCAACCGTACAGATCGGCATTACCGCTATTGGTATCCTAAACGGTATCTTTGGTGAAGCAGCGCTGGCCGCTCCACTGGCCGAGTACATGCAAACCCTGAACATTCCAGCCAAGACCAGTTCGGTGGCCTCTACCGCCATCGTGGTTATCGGCATTACCTATGTCTCCATTGTTATCGGAGAGCTGGTACCCAAACGCCTTGCCCAGTTCAACCCGGAAGGAATTGCCCGTTTCATGGCCCGCCCGCTATCCCTGCTGGCTCGCCTGTCCCGGCCGTTTGTCTGGCTCTTGTCTAGCTCGACGGATCTCACACTGCGCCTGCTGGGCAAGAATTGCCAAGACGGAAGCGACACCCTCACCGAGGAAGATATCCGGGCGGTATTGAGCGAAGGTTCGGAGTGTGGCGCCATCGAAAAGCAAGAGCACGACATGGTGCGCAACGTCTTCCACTTTGACGATCGCCGAGTCACCTCGCTGATGACACCGCGCAGTGAAATCGAGCAACTGGACATCAACAAGTCATTGGACAGCAATATCAATCTGCTGCTGGCTTCCGAGCACGATCGCTTCCCGGTTGTCGAGGGCGGCCTCGACAACCCGCTCGGCGTGATCTCCGCCAAGCAATTGTTGCAGTACCAAATTGCGAAACCTGCCAGCCCGCTGACCCATAATATCCAGCCAGCGGTATTCGTACCGGAAAACTGGACCGGGACCCAACTGCTCGAGCATTTCCGCCATACCGGCGATCCTATGGTGTTTGTCGTGGACGAATACGGGGATGTACAGGGCATCGTAACCCAGAACGACATCCTCGAAGCGCTGGCCGGCGAGTTCAAAAACCGGGCACCGGAAGATATCTGGTCAGTGGAACGAGAAGATGGCAGCTGGTCGATGGATGGCCTGATCCCTATCTTGGTACTGAAAGACCTACTAGGGCTCAATACCCTGCCCGACGAAAACCAGCACGGCTACCATACCCTGAGCGGTATGCTGATGTGGTGTCTAAGCCGCCTACCCCAAGTCGATGACACTGTAAAATGGGAGGGATGGCAATTCACCGTCACCCGTATCGAAGGCAACCGTGCTGACAAAATCCTGGTAAATCGCCTAACGGAAGACGAGGATAGTGCCGAGCAGATCACAGAAAACGAAGTGGAAAACAGCGCCAAACCAGAGCAGGACAACATGGAAAAATAACGAGCAGATTTATGTCATTTTTTACATTAATTTGTCTTTGCCAAAATTCGAAGTTGGTATATTCTGCGGCGGTTAAAAACTGCCTGATTAGCATAAACTAATCATCAGTATAAACACCCCAAATAACGGGTAAGCCGCCGCTTTCTTTATTTATTTAAGAAGCGGCGGCTTGCTGTATCTATAGCTTTTAATGTAGTTATAACATGAAAACAAAATCATTGTTTGCCGCCCTATTGCTGGCTACGGGCTTGCTAGGCGCATCTAGCATGGCTCACGCCGACGACACCATCACCCTTGGCCGTACCATCCTACTGGGCAAAAGCGACCACGGCGCAGAAATTCCAGTTATTGGTTGCCGCCGCGTCGATGCAATCAAAGTTAAGGCTGAGCGCGACTTGTTCTTGGAACGCGTAAAAGTAACATTCCAAAACAAAGAGACCAGAACATTCAAGTTCTACCGTAAAGTCGGCGAAGACAAAAAAACAGATTGGCGTAAATTTGCCTACAAACGCTGCGTAACTCATATTGAGGTATTCGGCAAGGCGAAAGGCTCTAGCGCCGGTGTCCGCGTTTACGGCCGCCAGTAATAACATTGCCCAGCCCGGTTACACCGGACTGGGCAACTTTATATCCCCATCTTTTCCTTCTGTTCAGCCTAACAACAGCCAAACATGTCCTGAGTAGCCCTTACTCGGTGATCGCTTGTGCCTCTTGCCGCAAAGCCAATTTCGAAAAGTCGTACCACGACTCCTGCGCACGCCACCAATACGCCGTATTGACCGGCATCGACAAATCTAGCGACTGACCGATCAAAGGGGTCACCAAAGCCACATCATGCAGCTCGGCTTCCTCGATCAAATCATTGACCGGCTCATCCCAGCGGTGCAAAAACAACTCATAGGTAGACCAATGAACCGGGAACAGCTTATCCCCCCTCACATCGAGGTGGGCCTGCAACGTATGTGCTGCCTGCATATGCCCCCATCCCTCAACCGGATACCCCTTGCCATTCTTCACGTTGGCGGCAACTTCGATAAACGTCATATCAAACGGGCCAAGACGCTCGCCGATTTGTTTGAAATGACTGCCGTAAGCAGAATCGCCACTGTAAAAAACACTGCCTGCATTCGCCTGGATCGCCCACGATGACCACAAGGTGGTATTACTATCAAACAAACCGCGCCCAGAGTTATGGTTCGCAGGTGCCGCCGTCAAGCGTACCGATCCCACAGAATGGCTCTCCCACCAGTCGAATTCCCGAATGTTGTCAGGAGAAATACCCCATTTTTCAAGATGACGACCGATCCCCAACGGGACAAAGAAATCCACATTCTTGTCGGCATAATAGCGGGCAGTCTCCTCCTCCAGGTGATCATAATGGTCATGTGAAATCAAAATAACATCCGGCAAAGGCAGATCCTGTCGGCTCACAGGTGCATCCACATTGCGCGAGAAAAAGCGTGAAAACAACGACGGGGAAGCATAATCAAAAACCGGGTCAATCAGCATTCTGACCCCATCGGCCTCAACGAACAGCGACGAGTGCCCCAGCCAAGTTACACGCAGTGATTGGCTCGGCGTAGCCAGCAGATGGGTATCAACCGCTTGGAACTGCAACCGATGTTGTGGCTTGTACTGGTCACGATCCATGAAAAACTTCCACATTAATGAAAGCATCCCTTCTTGGCTTTCCACTTTTGGCATATGGCTAATCACCTTGCCGTTCGCAAATTGAGGAGATTGCGCAATACGCTGCTCGCGGATCGCTTCGCTTTGGACATGGCGGCCATCGACCGCTTCACTTTGAAATACAGACAAACCCAATACCCCTATCACCGCAACCAAAGATGCTTTCAGTGTCGTTTTCATTTCTTGCTCGCCACAAAAGTAAACGATGTTGTATACTTTAATCATAACCTCAACGAGAGAAAAGTAAACACAGCTGTTTACATTCATTCTGGGAATTCGATTAATTAAGGAATGGAAATTGGCTAAAGTTGCTGAAATAAAACAAGAAAATATCATTTGCGCAGCTATTGATATTTTTACGGAAAAAGGGCTGGATCAAGCCAGTATGGAGGCAATATCCAAAAAGGCCGAAGTCTCCAAACGCACCTTGTATAAATACTATCCAACCAAGGAAAGCCTGTTCGAAGTAATTGTCGAACGGTTGGTATCCAACGTTAAGGTGATCAGCAGTATTGCGTTTGAGCAGAACGTCTCGGTAAGGGATCAGCTGACTAGCCTCGCCCGAAAAGAAGTCGACCTACTGTGCAGCCCGTGCTTTGTTGCCGTTGCCCGCGTAGTCATGAGCGAGTGTATCCGCTCCAAACCTTTGGCTGACTTGATGGTCGAAAAATTTCAGCCGCTCGACGGCTGTCGCGGACTGACCCGCTGGATCAATGACGGGGTCGAGGCCGGAAAGCTGAATGTTGAACACCCCGATATCGCCTCCGAACAGTTCATCGCGGCCCTCAAATCCATCGTCTTCTGGCCACAGCTCATGGCCCACATCCCACCTGCGGATAGCGCCACCTGTCAGGCGGCAATCCAAACGGCTGTCGACCAATTTATCGCAGCCTATGAAGTAAAAATAAACTAGGCTGTTCTTGAGCAGATGTGAAAAGGCCGAAAGTAAATTCACTTCCGGCCTTTCATCAATAAGCTGAAAACTATTGGGCTGGTTCGGTATCCACATTGACTGCCAGACTCAGATCATCCACGGCTGTCACAGAATATACCCCACCGTCTTTTATCGTTACGGCCTGTTCAATCAATGGATTCAAATCCCCTGCCGCAGTCACCGCCAAGGTATAGCTACCTCCGGGTACATTCAATACCGCAGTATCTTTGAATATCGCCCCGAATACCACAATCGTCTCTTCGCTAAATGTACCATCAGCAGAGGCGTGAATATCGACCGTACCGGCCAAGGTACTGGCATGAACAACTCGTACTTTGGCGTACGTCGCCACCGAGCGCAGATCTTCTTCGATAATCAACGGCTCAATCGTACTAACCGTGCCAACGGCATAGATACTAGTTTGAGTGGCCGCAGCAATTTCGGTGCCCGGCGCGCTGATCAGCTCTGTCCCCGGATCCCCTGCGGGGGTAACCGCCAAATCATAGCTGCCCGGAGCAACATCGCCTGAGCGATACTCCTTAAATGCGATGTTTTCATAACCACCGACAGCCGCCCCGCCCGCAACGACATCCACGTTTGGAGCTTCGTTCACCGCATGTACCACACGCACCGTTGCCTGCTCGCCGGTATTGCGAACGACTGCCACCGCCTCACCGTCGGCAACCAGCAAGTTTACAGGGGAAACCGCACCACCGTTTACATTGGGTACCGCGCTAATCATCAAATCGCTACCACCAGCCAAAGGCAGTTCACCACTGTCGTAGACGACATCCTTGCTTCCCGCCAAGGTAATACGAAGGCGGTACGTCCCGGCGGCAAGGGTGACCGGCAGCAGATCGCTATCCTCGGCAAAGGCCAATCCCGGTACGGCCGGTTGAATATTATCGATGGTTGAATCCAACCCGATATAGATGTCCACTGGAGGGACGTCAGGGTGGGCATGAAGCACATCAATTCGAACCTCATTGCCTTGTGGTGACATGTCTTCCCGGCTTAAGACCACGGCCGAAATATCGGCAGTTTGACCAAGGGCAACAATGTCGTATTGCATGTCAGGGGCAAAATCTAAATTGGCTTCAATAACATTTGTTGTCTCGTCACCCGCGAGCTGTGCGACAACACCAACATCGTAGGTACCGGCATCGACACGCAATAAACTGCTACCTTGCTGGTAGTCAACCATTTCAAGCCCCTCGACCGTGTCGCCGTTTAATTCAACCGCGACCAGCGGGGCATCGCTGCTGGCATGGGTGACCCGAATCTTACTTGTTGCCGTATCGTCGTCATCGTTGAAACAGCCACTCAAACCAAACACTGATACGAATAATAAAGGGAGGTATCTCGTTCTCATCGGAAGCGTCCTTTGTAGGTAGTCCGTGGCCTAATTACGCCAGCATCCCTCACCACGATCACCCGTTGGATTCTCGCTATTGAGACAACCCTCCTAGACGCCTGAGATTCCGCTCATCCGTTTAGCGCTTTATTGCGTACAACAAAAGCGACTATCTATAGAACTCAAAGGAGCTTCCTACGTGCATTCCGTTTCGCCCAACCAATTAACACTTCCCTATATTCAGACCACTGACCATCTCATGCCGATGGGCCAAGGGCAACTGCGCGGTTCCGGGTATCTTTTTACCCAGACCATTGCCGATGGCCTTCGAGCAGGCAGTCTCTGGATTGTTATGGTTGACGGTTTTGGCAAGCCAGCCAACGCACACGGCGACATTATTATGTTGGCCACCATTACCGAAGTGGACTGGCTCAGTGAAGCCGAAATCAAACTTGATATTGCGATTCATCAATGGGGGGCCCTCGCGCTGGAACCTCACCACAGCACGACATACCTCCAAGGTGAGATCTACCCCATCTGGCATGACGACATCCAACTGGACAATGACGATATCCTCACCACCCGCCTGAGCCAATGGCTTGCTGAGTCCGGTTCCCGGATGCAGGTTACCGCAACTTCTTTGACCAGTGCCCGATGGGTTTGCTGGCGCTGGCTTGAGCTACTCCCTTTATCTTTGACCACCAAACAACGATTGCTCAAGCACTCTTCACCGCAAGTTTGCATCCGTTACCTGAAAAAAATCATCCGCCGCAGTGATCTGATTACCTCGTTGTTGCGTTAGCACCAATTAGACCCCATGCTTGCAGATAGAGTGATGATGAGAATGCTAAACTGTCAAAATGCTGAGATCAGCAAGGAGTCGATGATAAAAGACCCAATCACGGCCGATGTCGCCCTTTTGCTTGCCAACATCGCCCATTTACGCTGCCGAAAAAGCTACGAAAAGCTGTTTACTTTCGTAGCTCCTAAGCTATTGAGCTTTTCACGCAAACAGCTCTACGACGAAAATATGGCAATGGAAGTGGTTCAGGAAACGATGTTGAAAGTCTGGCTCAAGGCACATCTTTACGATGAGTCCAAAGGTGCTGCGCTGACATGGATTTACTCGGTAGCCCGTAATGTCAAATTTGACTTGTTGCGTAAAACACGCCACCAGCAGGATTGGATTCAGGGGGACGACCTCTGGCCGATTCTTGACGAAGAGCGCGACCCTGACAGTCTCCCAGACGAATTCCGCCTTATTGTTAGCAAAGAGCTTGAACAACAAATCAATGCGCTCCCCCCAGCCCAAGCCGAGATTGTCCGCATGGTCTGTCTGCAGGGCACCTCTCATCAAGAGGTGGCTGATGCCTTGGGTGTTCCACTTGGTACGGTGAAAAGCCGTCTCCGCTTAGCCTTGCAAAAAATGAAGGAGGCTCTTGATGGCTAATATTAAATTTCATCCAACAGACACAGTTTTGATGCAGTTTACGTCCGGAGATTTAGATCCCGCCGCCAGCATCATGATCAGCACTCACCTTGAATTCTGTCCCTGCTGTCGGCAAAAAGTCGCCGCCTACGAAGATGAAATCTCACAACAACTCGCTGCTGAGGAATCCGCAGTTGATATAGTGGATGCATCCGGTACAGCAACAACCGAAACCCCTCCTTTGTCACCCGACCTCGCCGCGATGATGCAGCAAATCATGTCGCAGAATACCGAGCCGGAGCCGAACCATGAGAGCCCACAACCACAAACAATTACGCTCGGTGACAAAACCTATCCGTTGCCTCGGGCATTAAGACGTCATCAACAGGAGATCGGCCCATGGTCTCGGCTACCGGGTAATATCAAACGAGCACAAGTGGCTGTTGGGGGGAGCAGTAAAATGAATTTCATCTTCATGGATTCTGACTCGTCACTGCCCGAGCACACCCACCAAGGTCAGGAAATCACCCTGGTGCTGGCCGGCCAGTTCCATGACGAGCACGGTACTTACCGGGCGGGGGATTTCATCGTCCAAACCGCCGAACACCGCCACGTACCCAAAACCGAACAGGGTGAAGATTGCCTGTGCCTGACACTTCTCGATGCACCGCTGCATTTCACCTCCGGTCTGGCGACACTGCTCAATCCGTTCAGCCAATTGTTTTTCCGCGGTTAGTTAACTATTTTCAATACTGCACTAAAAAGCTCCCTCCTGATTACAGGGGGGAGCTTCCTTTCAACATCAACGCATGACGATAACAACCGTTAACCCGTTATTCATCCGCCATATTTAACCAACCAAACGACCGGGTTAAAAATACCATTGCCCCAGTATCGACGCATTCACCGTGGGCCATAATGA
Source organism: Photobacterium aquae (assembly GCF_001029445.1). Classification (GTDB taxonomy): domain Bacteria; phylum Pseudomonadota; class Gammaproteobacteria; order Enterobacterales; family Vibrionaceae; genus Photobacterium; species Photobacterium aquae. Next base: position 11,044 of record NZ_LDOT01000021.1, on the reverse strand, counting down.
TCCTCTGTGGCTGCCACGCCATAATCCGCTGAGCATGGGCTCTGGCTTCTTTTCTGTGGAAGAGAAAACTCATCCGCCAATCAATCGGCATCTTGCCGTTAGGAGCCAAAATCCCGGTAAGTTTTGCGGCAAAACGCTGAAGCCGGGTAAAGTCACTCGGCGGGAAATTTTCTATTAAATCGGTGACAATCAAAGTTCGTGACGGGTGGTGGAAAAACACACACTCTTCCATTAGCGGCGAGCCGGTAAAAAGTAGGGATTCAAGCTCCCCCTTCCATGGGTAATCCCCTCCAGATACAAGCTCCCCGCCAAAATGAAGACCCTCTCTTTTATTGATCACTTCCTTCGTGCCGTAACTGATCGCGTTGGGATAAGCCTGCTGCCATTCTTGCAAAAACAAATGATGCAAATGATTGGGAGCGATAAGGTATCGAACTTCCCCCACCGCATCGACTTGCGCCTTGAGGGTTTCGGTCAACCGTATTGGACTGTGAACCCATAACGTTCCATCCTCTAACTTGGCAACCGTCATCCGGGTGGAAAACGGCAAGCCCATAAAAGAGACTGACTCCCCGTCATAAGTCACCAAGTTTTCACTTATCATTTGCATTCGCCCATCCTCCTTGAAGCCTATCTTCATCTGTTTGCCCCATTACCTTTCCATCAGCTATCCAAATCTGGACGATAGGGCTCTTCTCTGACGCCATGTGCCAACACCAGCTTGATAATAAAAATAGGACCCAGCCATTCCAAACCAACGGGTACCGAAACGCATTGAGCTAGCATGATAGATAGCATAACCACCAGCATGGCGACCGGACGCTGCAAATACATTGGCAAAACATGGACACATACCAATGACACCATCATCATGCCATACCAGAAAAAGGCAAAGCTCCAGCCGGTATCGAAACATAGCGGCACAACAAAAAGTTGGAAGTGCATCGCAGGAAACAAGAATTTGCTGCCTACCCATTTACTGAATCCATTGAGTGCCAACGGCTGATCGGTATGAAGAAATCGCTTCATTGATCCCAGAGAATTGGTGATAACGCCACCAACCATATCTAGGGCCAGCAAGCTTGCGACGATGATCTGCAACACGCTCCAGCCTAAATCCTGCCAAACGGCAAAATACAATCCGACAGGCGCAATGATCGCACCATAGTTCGCCAGCATCCTCTCACTTCTGGTGGCACCAAACCCCGAAGTAAAATTGAATTTACCTTTGCAGTGCCAGTTTATGGCTGCACCTTTAACGATAACTTGTTCTTTTGACATGGTTTTACCCTTCTAGCCTCACCTTATTTATTTATCCGAGATATGACTGCCACATATAAAAGTCCACTCGGTCTATAAAAACAGTAAGCGATCAGATTTGGTCTTGTCAATTTTTTAGTCCAATCGGACTAAAAAGAAATTTACCCATCTCGCAACAGTAGACTTCGAAAGAATAGTTCAATATAGTCCAGATGGACTTTAAAGGAGGTTACGATGCCGAAGATTGTTGATCGGGATGCCTATCGCCAAGAATTAGCGGCAAAAGCCGTTGATATTTTTACAGAACATGGTTTCAACGGGCTGGGTATGCGGGGAATTGCAGAAGCACTGGGCGTATCCAAAAGTGCGCTATATCACTACTTCCCCAGCAAAGAAGATCTATTTAGCGCATGTACCGAACTGGTTTTGCAGCCCCATAACCTATATGGCATTCCCGAAGGCAGCCCTATTCCGCAAAATCGGGAACAGGCTCTTTTCAACCTCATCGCGGCTCTGGATGCCCGCTTCAAAGGTGAAATGGTAATCCTGCTCGATTACGTCAAAAACCGAGAAAGCCACGACGTTGCAAATGACATGCTACTGAGAATGGCGGATCGTAAGATATTGGATGAACTAAGCAAAATTGTCGGCGAGGCCAATGCAAACCAAGCCTATGCCCTGCTCTTTGGAGGCCTGATGATCCGACTGCTAAACGGCAAGCAAACCGACTTAGAAGAAATAGCCTCTTGGATCGGCAACCTGTCCCCCACACAAGCATGACGCACTAGCTTGGCTCATACCCAAACAGAGTATTAGGTATTAGGTGGTTGTAGGATTCTAGCTGCCAGCCCTACGCCACTATTTACCTTTATCATGACACCCATATTTTAATCATGACACCCATGATTAAAAACGCTCAAATCGACAAGTTATACTCCACAGAACTGCACACGTTCCCCGACAACGTCCTTTTCATTAGCCCCATCAGCAAATGTCTCCAGAATAATTCGGCTATTTGCGGATTTCAGTGAATTTATTGCACGACAAAACCTAGCCAGATGGCTAGCCATAGAAACTAAATAACGGCAAATGGTCAGGCTGCGTTTAGCAATCTTCGGCTAGCACTTAGCCCTGATGTTCGCTGCTGGCCAATATGGAGGTGGTACTCGCGAAGCAAGTGCTCCTTGCCTATCGCACCCGAAAAGTTTCGTTCCAACTGGCTCGTTAACTCCAACCAGTTTTCTTCGGTTAAGCCCAGTCGAGCAACAATATTGCGTGCATTTTCTGAAATACCCCCTTTGTTACCATCACAAATCGCTCGTCCCGTTTCATCAACCAGCAATAAATAATCAGTAAATGCAAAGGGCAAACCTTTAGGCATATTAGAACGAGGGTTGCCGACAAAGGGCAATAATGCTTTTGGCTGGGAGTTCGACTTCGCGGCTTTTGCTCGCTTTTTAATACTGGTGTGGCTAGAAGTTTCCGGCGTCCTCGCAATCCCTGCACGAACAGGATTGAGATCAACGTAGGCCATGCAGGCTGCTAACGCTGCTTCATCCAACAAAGGTTGGGATTTGAATCGGCCTTCCCAGAAACGTCCTGTGCAATCGTCTTCTTCATTGGCTTGGCGGGCTATTGGCTCATTGAGCAGGCGCATAAACCAACTGATATCAAATAGTCGTTTGCGCCAGTCATTAGCGAGGCGTTCAACGGCCTGTAATTGCGCCTTATCCATCTGACGCCGAAGACTTTCATCCAACCAAGTATTAGAAAGAAAGTTCCCTTTACACACCTGATGCCAACGGTTGATCACCTCTTCCTGTGACCAACTCTTGGCCTGCTCAGCATCCACATGAAGTACTACATGGGTGTGATTGCTCATCACAGCATATGCGCAGATATCTATCGCAAACACCTTAGCAAGAAACAACAACCGTCGCTCGACCCAAACGCGCCGGTGCTCATAGCACTTACCTGTCAGTGGATCTTTCCCACATAGAAATGTCCTTCGCACACAACGTGACACACAATGGTAATACCGGGTATCACTTAAGCTCACTTGCGTCTTCCTTGCCTTCGGCATGATTGGCGGCTCCCTGATCCATCTATCTAGCTGGAAGCCTAGAACACAAGGCAAGAAAGTACAAAAGTATGGGTGTCTTGATTATTTTTAACTGCAATCCCAGTTGTACCAAACTTTCGAGAAGTCACGACGGGCAAGATCCTGCTCACGAATAAAGAAATTGGCAACGCCCAAATCCCCCCACATGATCTCTATGTCCTCTTCCCAAACTGAGTCAAGCTGGAACAGAAGAAGCCATGTGTCCCCTTCGATGTCCCGACGGGGATCATCTTGGGTAAAGTTTGCATAGCCGCCTAGCTTGCACCCTTCGGCAGAGAAATTATCGTAAATGTAGTCAGACGTCTGCTCATCAAAGTCGTAGATATCACCGGCAATGCTGTCGAAACGGCAATCCGTTGGTGATGGCATTTCTTCATCTAGCTTGAACGTGATGGCATACTCCCTGGTTAAAGGCAGGCAACACTCCTCGTTCACTTCAGGCAGGTTATCCTCAAGCGCCGACAGATCATCGGTCACATCCTCGTGGTAAATCACGCGGTAACCACTTGGTGCAGCAATAATTTCCTCTATCGACTTATCAAAATCCATGCCGTAAAGATCATCGTCTTGAATATAAAACTGCATGATCCCTTTGGTCGGGAAATTCGCCAATTGAGGCGTTTCTGAAAAATTAATCTGGGCAAGTAAATACAATGGCTGTCCATGATGGCTGGTAGGATATTCCTTGTTTTTCGGCCAATAAGGTTTTCCGCCAAACTTGCTGTTCCGAATATCAACCACGTTGCGCGCCAACGGGGTAATCTTAACAATCGGCAATTTATGGGATTCAAGCTGTTTGATAATCTCGGTTATGTCTTCCATTTACACCTCTCAACTACGATTTATTCGATATACTTTTAATATCATACCCTTATTGAATATATTTTGTTGCATATCAAAGCCTTCCACGGACACATTTCCCAAACAAAAAGCCCCCGCTCAATGAACGGGGGCTTGCTTATCTGGCTAACCGCCTATGCTCTCCAATAGGGACAACGCTCTGACTAAGCGGCCGCCTTGGGAGGATTTACATTGTAAAACAACGCAAATAGCACAGGCACTACTATCAAGGTCAACACGGTGGCAAAACCCAAACCGGCCATGATGGTGATCGCCAACGAGTTGAAGAAGGCGTCAAACACCAAGGGGATCATCCCCAGAATCGTTGTCAGCGCAGCCATACTCACCGGACGAACACGGCTGATCGCGCTATCTACGATGGCCTGATACGGAGCCTTGCCCGATTCCAACTCGATGTTAATTTGATCAAGCAAAACAATACCGTTTTTCAAAATCATACCGCTCAAGCTCAGCAGGCCAAGCAACGCCGTGAAACTGAACGGGATGTTGGTCGCCAGCAGGCCAAAAGAGACACCGATAATCGACAACGGTACCGTTGCCCAAATCACCAATGGCTTTTTCACCGAGTTAAACAGGAAGATGGTGATAATGAACATGAACAAGTAGCCCATCGGCATCGAACTCATCATCCCTTCCTGGGCGTCTTTCGATGATTCATACTCGCCACCCCAGCTGATCGAATAACCTTGTGGCAGAGGCAATGCCTCGACTTTAGGGCGAATACGGGCAAACAGGCTTGCTGCCGTCTCATCACCCAAAACATCATGATCGGCCAGTACGGTCAAGGTGCGCTTACGATCCCGCCGCTGGATCAGCGGTTCTGACCAAGCCAGATCCACGCTGTCGACAACCTGCTCAAGCGGTACATATCCCTGTTGAACCGGGCTCCAGATCTTCAGGTTCTGCAATGATTTAAAATCAATGCGTTCGGCTTCCGGCAGACGGGCAATCACCGGCAGCATGTGCGTACCATCTCGTAGCAAACCGATAGTATTACCGCCGTACGCCATTTGCAGGGTATTGGACAGATCCTCTTTCGAGATGCCAAGACGACGAGCCTTAGACTCATTGAACTGGGGCACCAGCTCCTTGGTCCGCTCACGCCAGTCATGACGGACGTTTCTCGCCCCGGGATCCTGAAGCAGCACATCTTCAACCTGCAGGGCCAAATCACGCAATACCTGCGGATCCGGACCAACAATCCGCGCCTCGATCTTCGATGCCGGTGACGGGCCAAACTCCATCAGCTTGAACTGGAAGGTCGGCTTCTCGAAATGAGACGGAAGCTGATCATTGAGCTTGTTCAGCAGGACAAACATATTGTCACGGTCCGACGTTCGTACCTGAAGCTGGGCATAGGCTTCGTAGCTTTTCTCCGGTTGGTAAGTCAAGGCAAAACGCTGCATTCCCTGCCCGACCGATGCGGTCACAAACTCCACGTCCTCCTGCTTGCGAATAAACGCCTCAACCTGATCCGTCTGACGGGCCGTCTCGCGAATATCCGTCCCTTCCGGCATCCACATATCAACGTAGAACATCGGCGTATTCGATGGCGGGAAGAACGACTGCTTGACGTGGCCAAAAGCCACCACCGCCATCACCAGCATCGCAACCATGCTGGCAACCGTCAGCCAACGAAAACGCAGGGCAAACTTGAGCACACTGCCAAAGACCATGAACAAAACGCCCTTGTACGGATCCGCCTCATCGTCCAGCTCGCTGCCGTCTTCTTCCTTGAGCAGCAAATCTGCGAGGAATGGCGTCAAGGTCAAAGCCGTTATCCAGCTAAGGAACAACGAATAGCACAGAACCCAGAACAAGGATCCCATGAACTCGCCGCTGGCATCGCTCGACAGACCAATCGGGGCGAACGCGGTAATGGCAATCACGGTAGCCCCTAATAACGGCCACTGGGTCTGCTTGACGATATCTACAGCCGCCTGAAGCTTGGTGCGGCCTTTCTTTATCCCGACCAAGATCCCTTCTACAACCACAATCGCATTATCCACCAGCATCCCGAGGGCAATAATCAAGGCGCCAAGAGAAATACGGTGCAGCTCGATATTGTTCAGCTTCATCATGATGAAGGTGCCGAACACCGTCAGCAGCAATACCAAGCCGATAATGATCCCGCTGCGCAGGCCCATGGCAAACAGCAGCACGACAATCACGATCACAACGGCTTCGCCAAGGCTGATCACGAAATCTTTAACCGACTTGTCTACTTCCTGAGCTTGGTTATAGAAATAGTTAAGGGAAATACCGGCAGGCTTGATCTCCTCCAGCTGGGCCAGACGCGCATCCAGCTGATGGCCGACCTCTACCACGTTGACACCGGCGGCAAAGGAAATGCCAAGGTTAATCGCCGGCTCACCATTATAGGTAACCAGATTGCCCGGTTTTTCCTGCACACCCCGAGTAACCGTTGCAACATCTTTAAGACGGATAAGGTTACCGGTATCACGACCGTGAATAACCAGATTTTCCAGCTCCTCGACACTGCTCATGGTACCGTTCGGGCGGATCAGAAGGCTCTCGCCGTTAACCATGATCTCACCGGATGACAGCACGCTGTTTTGCTGGTTCATCAGGCCCGTAATGGTATTCATATCAAGGTTCAGCGCGGCCATACGCTCGAGGGAGATCTCAACAAAAATCTGCTCCTGCTGGTTGCCGGTGATGCTGACCTTGCCAACCCCTTCGACCAGCTCCAGTTCGCGGGTCAGGTAATCGGCATAGCGCTTGAGCTCAACGTACGAATAGCCTTTACCGGTCATCATGATCATGACGCCATAGACATCGCCGAAGTCATCGATCACCTGTAGCGAGGCGACTCCTTTGGGCAGCATAGGACGAAGATCGTTGATCTTACGTCGCATTTCATCCCAAATCTGCGGCAATTCATCCGGCCCGTAGGTCATTTCCATACTAACGGTGATCTGCGACATCCCCGCCGAAGAGGTCGAGGTCACCTTGTCGATATAGGGCAACTGCCTGACAGCCTTCTCCAGCGGATAGGTCAGCTCCTCTTCTACTTCGGTCGATGTGGCTCCCGGATAGGTCGCGATAATCATCGCATCCTTGATGGTGAAAGCCGGATCTTCCAAACGGCCCAGCTCAAAAAACGAACTCACGCCGCCGATGGCGAGAATGATCAGAAACAGCCAGCTGATCACCTTGTTCTTGATGGAATATTCAGCAATATTCACCCTACGGTCTCCGTCACTACTTGTTCTCCGAGATACTTGCCTGCAACCAACGCATCAAGCGCCGGCGCGCAGTCTTCGTTGCGCATAAATTGTTCAACCCGAGTTATTTGTATCTGCTGCATCTTGTTGCCAAGCCATTTCCAAACCAGAAACTGGCTAAGCTCACTCACCGCGAGCCAGAAGGCAATCAGCAGTACTATCCTGATAAGCCCCAGCACAACCTGCCTGATGCGGGTGGTGCTATCCTGTCGCTTATTCACCGCGCAATCCTTACTGATCCGCCACTATGCCGTCTTCGGACAACACGGCGATCCCCATACCTTCGCGCAATTTGCGCAAGCTGGAATTAATCACCTGATCACCCTCGCCAATCCCGCTGTTGACAATAACCCCGCGGTTATTGATCACCTCGATACCGACAGGAACCTTGTGGGCCTTGCCATTTTTGACGGTCCATGCAAAAAATTGTCCTGGGTCACGACCAGCCTGAAGTGCGGTCATTGGCAGCTGGTAGCCCTGCAGAGTGCTCAGCCCCGCGGCGGCCATATCGACATCCAGCACCACACTGGTCCCCGGCAGAATCGTCGGAGTCACCTGCGGCATATCAAACCACATCCGGTATGTCTGGCTTTGCGGCTCCAGCTCGCTGGTATGCTCCAAATAGGTCACGGGATAGCGGTTCTCGCTGTTGCCAAAACGCGCCATCGGCTGGTAATTCCTTGCAACCGCCGCCGGGTTGACCATCGCAATCACCGTGTCCGAAACCGGAATATTGATATACACACGATCGTCCTGATACAGGCTCACCACCGCTTCGCCCGGCGACACGGCCTCAAACGACTCTTTGGGAACCGATGAAACAACACCGCTGAACGGGGCCACCAACCGGGTATACCCCAAGCGAGCCTTGGCCGACTCATAGCGGACCTGCGTCAATGACCGGTTCGCCGTCAGCTCGTCGAGCTCGGCGCTGGAAATCATGTTGCGTGAATAAAGTTCACGGCCACGCTCTAGCTGCTTCAGCGCCAGATCAAATTGCACCTTGGCATCACGTAGCTGCTGCTCGAACTTGTCGGCATCCAGCGAAGCCAGCAACTGGCCCTTGCGCACCTGCTGGCCGGTTTTCACGAGTACCCGGCTGATCTCGCCTTCGACACGAAAGGCCAACGGGGTATTCTCGGCCGGCTCGACCTGCCCGTTGAAGCTGCGGAACTGGCTGCTGACAGGCTCGGCAACCTCAATGACCGATACCCCCAGCGGCTTGGCGTCAACAACAGCCTCTTCGCTCTGGCATCCTTGAAGGCCAATCACCGCCATTAGCAAAGACAGCAAAGATAGGGACTTCTTCATCCTCAAATCCCTCCCTCGCGTTCCCAGGCACGTACTTGCTGCCCCGGCAGTAATTCCTTGGCACCGGCAATCACCACCATGGAACCCTGTGGCAAACCTGCAACCACGGCGCCATGCGAATCAAGCGTCAGCTCTAGGGCGTTAACCACATGCGTCGCAGGATTAAACTGCCACACCCGGCCTTTGAGGCCATCTCGCTCAATCCATGCCCCCTCCGGCAGCACCATTGCCCGATGGGCATCAGGTTTGGCGAAATGCACTTGCCCGGCCATCCCGGTCAGGATGTTCAAATCGGAAGGACGCGTAATGCTGACCTTGGCGGTATAGGTATTGGTATCAGGTTCAGGCTGGGTCGACAGCTCCTTAAGGGTGGCGACTATCGGCTTCGCCGCATGGTTATCCATTTCGATCCACACCGGGCTCTCAGCCAGTGATGCCAAATCAGATTGCTCGACAAACGACACCGGCAAGCTGAAGCTCAAATCAAGCTGCTGGGTATTCTGGATATTAAGGACAGGCTGGTTAGCACCCACAAACTGGTGTTGATTAACGTGTTTGAGCGAAACCACCCCATCGAACGGGGCCCGCAGCAAAGTATGCTCCAAGTCCGTTTTGGCCTGATCCAGATTAGCCAACGCCGCCTTGTAGGCCGTCTCGCGCTGGTCATACTGATCGGTACTGATCAGCTTCTTGGCATAGAGCTGTTTGGCCCGCACAAACTGGCTGTCTGCCAGCTCGTACTCGGCCAGCTTGGCATCGAACGCCAGACGATAGTCACGATCGTCAAGCTGGGCCAAGACCTGCCCCTGCCTAACTTGCTCACCGACGCGCACCGTCAAACGAGCGATTTCACCCGGTACCTGAAAAGAGAGCTGGGCACGCTGGGCAGCCTCGGCTCGGGCAGGGAAACTGGTACTCGCCCCTTCCATCGCCACGGGGACCTGATAAAGCTTGACCGGCTTGACGATTTCACGGGCAGGCTCGGAATTGGCCTGGTTGCAACCGGTCAGGATAGACCCGATCAGAATCGCCGCAGCGATCCTGGCAACTGGGCTGAGTGTGGCTGGTATATGTCTCACTAGACGGTGTCTCTCTGTTTTTACTACACAGGCGTGCAGTATATGTTGATCAAATTGAAGATCAACTATATTTTACAGGTGGACAATAAAATAATTTCGCCACGCAGACAGATGACGATTAAGCTAAGATCTGGTAAAAAGGCGTGGGTTATGAAACAGATAGAACGATGACTGAACGTAAGCAAGGGCGGCGCAGTGCGCAGGCCGCCGAAGAAACCAAACTTCAAATAATGAGCGTGGCCGCTGAAATGTTTTGCGAGCTAGGGTACGAGCGGGTATCACTGCGCAATATCAGCGAGCAGGCCGGTGTCTCCCATAGCCTGATCCGCCACCATTTCGGCAGCAAGGAAAATATTTGGCACAGTATCAGCGATTGCCTGCACAGCTATATTCTGCGCTATATGTATGCGTTGATTGACGACATGCCCGCCGGCCTACCATCGAATATTCGGCTGTACCGCTTTAACATCCGAATGTTGGCGCATATGATTATCCACCCCCAGTCGATTCAGCTCATTGCTGATGCGGTTCGTCAGGAAGACGCGCTGTTTGACTACTTTATAGATAACAGTGGCGACATAGAGCGACTGGTACAAACCCTGCTCGACGCCTTCAATGCTGACCACCCAAGCCAACCTATCCAGATCAAAGAAATGAAATGGCAACTAATGATGTTCGGCCATTCTGCGGCTAGCCTGCGGCCATTTGTCCTCGATACATGGGACACATGCGAGACTATCGACAAGGCCCTGCTGCAACACTGGGAAATGTTCAACCGCCAAATGGCCAGCCAATTGGATATTTCTCCGGATTTGATGCAGCATCCTGCTTGCCTAGAAGAATTACTGCTGCCATTGGACTGTGAATGGTGCTGCAGCAACGGTAGCGATTATCCGCAGGACACCTAATCTAAAAAATCCCTAATTAGCACACTCGCCGATCCTATATCGAATAGCATCGGCAAGTTTATGCTGGTAATTAGATGTTTTACTCTAGAGCCTTTCCCTATACTGATATTGCATTCCATCGGGATGTTGGTACCCGCCACGTGCACCTAGCGTCCTTTGGTACAGAAGGTCTCTTTTCGCGCCACTAACCAGTTCATTGGAGAGACCTTTCCTTTCATTTAATCCTTATATTCTGCTGTTCGCCTGTTCGCCTGT
>NZ_LDOT01000020.1 GCF_001029445.1 Photobacterium aquae | reverse complement strand
CGCCAAATTGTCTGATGGATAATGCAGAATCACTCTGCATGGCTGGTTTCCCAACCCCATCGAATATGGAGGCGCGTCCCGGAGTCGAACCGAGGTACACGGATTTGCAATCCGCTGCATAGCCACTCTGCCAACGCGCCATCACTGCGTCTCGTCACACAACAAGGTTAGTGCCGAGAACGAGGCGTACTCTACTTGATTGAGCAAACGAGTCAATAAGAAATTTTACTTTCGCGAATCAGATGATTAAATCAAAAGCAGAAAGCCCACCCTGAGCACTATTCGCTTACTCGACACCCAGCATTTTATATGAATATACACGCACTATGATCCACAACGACCTACTGTACTTTTTGCTAAAACCAATGCAAGGAAAGGTAACCAAAGTGTCAAAAATCGTAGACGCTCCTGTTTTGCTGGCGTAAGGTGTCTACTAAAGCTTTTGATAAATCAGAATAAAAGGATGTTTCATGAAACTGCAAGTACCAGATAACTACCAACCTCTACTGGGACTCCGCGATACAGAAGTTGCCATCAAAAAGCTGAAAGATTATTTCGAAAACGCATTGGCTTATGAATTGTACCTTACCCGCGTATCAGCACCGCTATTCGTCAAACCTGAAACTGGCCTCAATGATAACCTTAACGGTACCGAACGCCCTGTTAGCTTTGACTTGCTTGACGACAACGGCGCCAATGTAGAAGTCGTACACTCACTGGCTAAATGGAAACGCATGGCACTAGGCCGCTATGGCTTCCAGAATGACGAAGGGCTATATACAGATATGAACGCCATTCGTCGCGATGAAGAGTTAGACAATATTCACTCTATTTATGTTGACCAGTGGGACTGGGAAAAAGTCCTCGACAAATCCCTACGTAATGAACAATACCTGCGTACCACTGTCGAGAAAATCTACAATGCTTTCCTAAAAACCGAAAACTACATCTATCAAGAATACCCGGTACTACAAAAACGCCTGCCTGCCACGGTAACGTTTATCACCTCTCAAGAGCTACTTGATAAATACCCGGAACTCACTGCCAAAGAACGTGAGAACGCCATATGCAAAGAGCATGGTGCCGTCTTTATCCAGAATATCGGTCATGCCCTATCTCATGGCGAGCGGCATGATGGCCGAGCACCCGACTACGATGACTGGAACCTAAACGGCGACTTGCTATTCTGGAACCCGGTCCTCAACAGTGCGTTGGAGTTGTCCTCTATGGGGATCCGTGTATGTGAGGATAGCCTGACTGAGCAGTTGGCCATTTCCGGCTGCGAAGATCGCGCCACGCTCCCATTCCATAGCATGGTACTAGATAAAAAACTGCCTTACACCATTGGTGGCGGTATCGGCCAATCACGCATCTGTATGTTCTTCCTGCACAAAGCACATATTGGTGAAGTACAATCCTCGATCTGGCCCGATAAGATGATTGAGGAATGTGAAGCTAACCAAATCATTCTTCTCTAATCTCAAACCAAAGAAACGCAAAAGCCTCGGTACTTCTACCGAGGCTTTTCAGATTCAGCCCATCAATCATCATGATAAAGGCACACCCCAGACGTCAAACCGGGATCCCTCGGGGTTGCAATATCCAAAACTTATCATTAAAAGAGTGCAGACTAATTGACTCTCTTAGATAAAAAAGGCTCACCGAAGTGAGCCAACATAGGATTTAAACTTTACGCTGTAAGCATATAACTCGCTGCGTGAGTTAAAGTGTATATAACGAGACCAGGCAAGAAAATCGCGTATGCCGGAGACAATGTGCGATCAAGGTAACTGTGTAACGGCTTATTCATCATCACCACCCCGGTCAATGTTACCCAAATCATGATGATGGTTAGCCAGCTTGCCACTCCGAACCCATACCCTGCCGTCACTGTGTAGTTGTGGGTTAGTACCCCAATCGCTGTCACAGCAGCTAGGCAAAGGATAGAAAGTAGAAATTGGAATGGTCTGTTAGTTTTAAACATTAATCTTTTCTCAATGGTTGGCATTGCTATGCGGCTCACCTCAGGATAAACCCCACATTTAATGCCCCGCTTTGTTTATTGGTTTATGAATCGTAGTAGACCGTAGGCTATACAACCTGCCAAGTATACATATCATACATAATGTAGGACAAATCGTATTCTTGATACGCTACCATATATCGAACACTGGGCTTAATGCAGTATATTATTGACCACCCGACAATATAAGCATTCTTAGGAAGGATTCTGCAATATACAATTTCACGAATAATCAATGCCATAGCTGACTACTTAACGTCATCATCCAAGTAAATTCTATACTACCCTCCAACATAACAAGCCATGCATGATGCAGACTGAACTATCTATGAGTAATTGCGGCTGAAACTAGACTTACTGTCAACTCTATATAGAAGTATATCAATACCTTAGTAGATACTGATGTATCACCAATTTCATCCACCAATGACATCTGTAGTTCGGGATTAAGATGCAGGTTTATCACTTACCATCTTCTGCGTTAAGCCCATGCTTACGCATGACCTTTGCTCGCTAGAGCATCACTTCCTCAATTGTCAAAAAGGGTCAAAATGGATAAGGATAATTTCAGCATATACAAACTTATCGACATTATGTGCATATTTATTATTTTTAATCATTTAGATAAGTTCATAAGTTTTATTACAACGACAATTGGATTACATACGTTAGTTTATTACTCTACTGATATCGAAATGATATTTATATATAAGAGATTTGTTTATTTTTAATTTCACAATCAAAATCTAGGCATATACAGCTTGAAATATGAAAATATCCACATCAAATAGACCTAACCTATTCACAATTTTTGTACCTTTGAACAGATTAATGTATATTCCGGCTCAAATATTGTCCGACTAGAATAAAATACAGATCCTTAACTATTCATGAATAGCTGCCACTGGGCGGATTCAAACACATCAGCTTTATCACACTGAAAAATCAGTGAAACATTATAAATGGTAAGAAATGAATAAAAATATAAAATTCCTGACAGGCAGTTGCGTTCTATTGATCTCAACTTGTGCAAACTCTGCATCACTAGAAATACATGATGACAAACGTAATAGGGATATTCCTGTTTTAATCACAGAGCCAGTTTCCACGACTTGCACACCAACAAAACGTTGCCCTGTCGCTATATTTAGTGCAGGAAACAAAGTACCTCATGACCGCTATTCTTTTCTGACAGATAAATTTAACGAAATGGGTTACATAACAATCTCAATAAACCATGAACTACCAAATGATCCACCACTATCAAAGGTCGGCGATTTATACCTTACACGCATTGAAAACTGGCAACGCGGTGCAGATACTATAAATCATGTCGTAAAAAAATTACCCGATTATTTCCCGAACAATTACGACTTCAGTAATATTGTATTAGTTGGTCACTCTAATGGTGGTGATATTTCAACATGGCTGACTAACATGAACAAAGACTATATCTCAACTCTGATCACCTTAGATCACAAGCGAGTTCCCCTACCACGGACAACGGGTATTCACGTCTTATCCATCAACTCACCAGAGTATCCCACAAAACTTGGTGTGTTATACTCCCCAGAAGAACAAGAGCACTTTGGTAGTCAGGTTCACATGATTGAGCTATCAAAGCACATGGACTTTAGCGACTTTGGTACACAGGAAGTACACGAAAAAACTAACAAAATTATTGAACAGTTCCTCCGAGTACAAAATCCATGACCATCACAGTACGCCAAGTAGCGCTAGAAGACGCAAAAGGTATTACCAGCGTGTTGAACCCGATCATTACTGAAGGTAAATACACAATCCTTGATACAACCTACACTCCAGAAGAAGAAAAAGAGTTTATTGCTAACTTCCCTGATCGTGGAGTGTTCTCTGTTGCCATAGAAGATGGTAATGTCCTTGGATTCCAGAACGTTGAACCTTTCGCAGACTACACTAAAGCATTTGATCATGTAGGTGTAATCGCAACTTATGTAGACAGCGCAGCACGTAGGAAAGGTGTCTCTAAAATGCTTTTCGCACACACATTCCGAATCGCAAAGGAAAAAGGCTACCGTAAACTATTTGCTTATGTGCTAGGCGATAACGACAGAGCACTAGCTGCTTACACAAAACAGGGGTTTGAAATCGTCGGTATTGCCAAGCAACATGCCAAAATGGGCGATAGATACGTAGATGAAACGTTAATCGAAAAACTTCTGTAAACAAGAGGCGTCCCAAGGGACGCTTTTTTAATGAGTATACTTCCACCATACGCTTGGCGTTATAGACCAGTGTGCTTCTATACATAGACACCTCGCGTAGGGTAATGCCCTTCTGTCCAATCATCTCAATTATCTACCCTCCTTTTTTACGATGTTAACACCCGCAAAAACACGTTACTGAGTAATGAATTGGCCACTGAGTTAGCCAATGAAAACGAATCTGAAAGGCAAACCTGGTCTTACCTCTTGATAAATAATGAATTTTTTCAAGAAATTAAGCTCTCGGTATCGAAAATCACTCTCATTAATGTTAATTTACAAATGTTGCGCGCGTTTTGTGGAGCGATATCACACTTTTTATAACATTCACTGTGCAACACACAACATCAAACTAAGGCATTTCAAATAATGTTTATTAAAAACCTTTCTATTTCAAAAAAGATTTCTTTTACTTTTTTAATTATTGCCCTTCTCAATAGCACTTTTGGATTCTTTCTAGCGTCTGAGCTAAACAACATCGAAAAAGAGTTATTAAACTATACCGACGATACACTCCCTGCGATGGAAAATGTCGATTCAATTCGAGACGATTTATCACACTGGCGTCGATCTCAGTTTGCGCTTTATACCTTTACCGACAAGCAGAAAATCACCTCACAAATCGCCAGTAATGTTCAAATGCGCGATCAAATCGCTCAAAAATTAACAGCATACGGAAGCACCGTGTGGGCGGGGGAAGAGCAAGCCGTTTATCAACGTCTAATGCAAAAATGGGAAAACTATACCCGTATCATGGCGACATTTAATGATGCGATGCTAGATAACAATAAAAGCAAAGCACACCCAATTTTGGCCAACTCGCTTGGAGAATTTAACGCGGTTGATAACGAATTAAACAATTTAATTCAATTGCTTAAAAAAGCGATGGAGTCTAACAAAACGCTGATTTTAACGTCAGTTGATACCTTAGGCCATACCTCCATCTTTGTTAATATCATGGGTATTATCGTCATGGTGACAATGACCTGGGGACTCACTCGTCTAATTTGTGGCCCATTACAACTTGTTGTTGAACAAGCCAATACCATTGCTACGGGCGATTTATCACACGATATTAATCGTGGTGCAATCGGCCATGATGAGCTAGGCAAACTGGCCGATGCCACCACTAAAATGCAAAACAACCTTCGCCAAATTATTGAGAGCGTGATCGCCGCAGTCACCCAATTGAGCAGCGCCGTTGAAGAGATGACCCAGATATCTAACTTATCAGCTTCAGGGATGGAAGAGCAGCAACAACAAATCACTCATATCGCTACGGCCATGACACAAATGAAAACGACGGTTGCCGATGTAGCACGCAATACCGAAGAATCCGCTCATCAAGCTGAACAAGCAAATCAACGCACTCAGCATGGCGTACGTGAAACCCAAAGCATGATCAAAGGCATTCAGGATGTTGCGATGGTGATCGGCACAGCAGGCGATACCGTTGCAGAGCTGGAAGCTCAATCCAACAAAATTAACCTGGTAGTGGATGTGATCCGCGATATCGCCGATCAAACCAACCTACTGGCACTCAATGCTGCTATTGAAGCGGCCCGTGCCGGCGAATCAGGCCGAGGCTTCGCTGTTGTTGCCGATGAAGTACGTACACTGGCTGGCCGTACACAAGATTCGACCAGCGAAATTACAACGATTATTGAGCAGTTACAATCACTATCAAAAGACGCTAAACACGCTACGGAATTATCACGCAGTGGCATTGCCACCTGCACCCAGCAAGGACATGCATCGCAAGATTTAATGAGTGATATTGAGCACTCTATTGCGGATATCTCCAACATGGGCAGCCAAATTGCCACGGCATGTCACCAGCAAGACTCCGTTGCTGAGGATCTTAACCGCAGTATTGAGCATATCCATCTGGCATCACAAGAAGTCGCCGAAGGATCACAACAAACATCTCAGGCCTGTCGTGAGTTAAGCCAACTATCAATCTCACTACAACAGATGATGAACCGTTTCAAACTCAGCTAATTAATGAAGGCATCTGAAGCATTGACTTCAGGTGCCTTCTCTCTTCTTATTCCCTTAAGACTCGAATACGAAATTTCAAAGCGCTGCAAAGCCATTATAGCCGCAGAAATTGACACCTTTTGGGGTACCTGCAGCCTTGATATTTACATCAATCAGTAAGCGAAGTAAGCGAAGTAAGCGAAGTAAGCGAATATAACATTCGCTTGTGCTGATAAGAAAATGACAGGTACAAAAAAACCAGCTTACGCTGGTTAATGCTGCCATAACATGGCAAGAGTTTTAGCCATACACTCGGTTCCTGATCTTCAGGAAACTCGTCGTGATCTCAACCTTGGCAGGTTGAATTCAAACAACTGAAACAGTGTCGCTTTTTCTCTAAAGAGATATGGTGCCCCGGGCCGGACTTGAACCGGCACAACGCGAACGTCGAGGGATTTTAAATCCCTTGTGTCTACCAATTTCACCACCAGGGCACACAATTCTGTGTGCATGCCAGCTATAAGCTAACATCTAAAATATGGAGGCGCGTCCCGGAGTCGAACCGAGGTACACGGATTTGCAATCCGCTGCATAGCCACTCTGCCAACGCGCCATCACTACCAACTCTCTTCGCTGGTATGGTCGCCATTTTACACAACCCAATATGGCTGTCTACGAAATAAATCAGTAATATCAATCGTTCGCTGATTTTTCCGTCAAACCAACTAAAGACTGAACTGAAATACCAGCCAATGTACTCTGATACCCATAAATTAAAACAAAAAAAGCGCCTAACTGGCGCTTTTTCAATGGGCTAAATACCAAGCAGCGGGTTATAAATGCTCAGAGTTCAACAAATCATCCTTTGCTGCCCGGATATAAATATACATTGACCAGTAAGTCAGCACCGTTGCTACGTAGAGCGCAGCAAAGCCAAACCAGACTACCCACTCATGTGGATGCCACAACAACAGTAGCAACGCCAGCATCTGCGAAGCAGTTTTAACCTTACCAACCCAAGACACAGCTACACTCGAACGCTTACCCAATTCAGCCATCCACTCACGTAGCGCAGAAATAATAATCTCACGGCCAATCATGGTAACGGCTGGAATAGTCACCCATAGGGAATGATAGTGTTCAACAACCAATACCAATGCGGTGGCTACCATCACTTTATCCGCAACCGGATCAATAAACGCACCAAAGCGCGTCGTCTGGTTTAACTTGCGAGCCAAATAGCCATCAAACCAGTCCGTGACACCTGCGATGAAGAAGATCAATGCCGTTGCAAACGGCGCCCACTCATACGGTAAGTAAAATGCAATAACAAAAAACGGAATAAGCACTAACCGTATGAAACTGAGAATATTGGGGATAGTTAAACGCATAATCAATAATTCTTATTTTCTATCATCTGTTGTCGGACTGCTAACCTTGCAGCGCGTCATAAATTTTATCTGCCAATGTCCGGCTGATCCCCGGTACCTTGGCAATTTCATCTCTGCTGGCTTTTTTAAGTTCTTGTAATCCACCCATATATTTGAGCAACGCTTGGCGTCGTTTCGGACCTATGCCCTCCACATCTTCCAGTGTGCTCCGTTTTCTCACCTTAGCACGTTGGGCGCGGTGACCACTAATCGCATGATTATGACTTTCATCACGAATATGCTGGATCAAATGCAATGCCGGTGAGTCCGACGGTAAGTTAAATTCCTCACCCGTGGTTAACAACAGTGTTTCCAAACCCGGTTTACGGGTTGTCCCTTTTGCCACCCCAACCAAACGAGCACGTTTAGGCCAGTCTGCCATTAGAGGGTTTACTACATCATACGCTCTTGAGAGCTGACCTCTACCCCCATCGATAAAAATAATATCGGGGATCTTGTCCGGATCGACCTGGCCGCCATAACGCTTTTGCAATGCCTGCGCCATCGCCGCATAATCATCCCCCCCAGTGATACCAGAAATATTATATCGACGATACTCTTGCTTAACCGGCCCATCTCGATTGAAAACCACACATGATGCCACTGTTTTCTCACCCATGGTGTGACTAATATCAAAACACTCCATACGCTCAAGAACTTTTAGCCCAAGTACCTCAGACAACGCAGAAAAACGTTGCTGAACGGTCATCTTGTGATTCAATTTGCTACTCAAGGCCGTGGATGCATTCGTCTGGGCTAATCGCTGGAATTTGGCCTTATGACCTCGCGTATGCGATTTCACTTTGACTTTGCGGCCGGCCAATTCTGTCAGCGCCTCTGATATCACATCCTGCTCATCACCGAGATCTTCACCAAGCAGTATCTCTGACGGGATCACCCGCCCCTCTGCTTGATTCAAATAAAACTGAGTAACAAAACTAGAAAGCACTTCTGTCAAAGAGGCATCTACAGGCATTTTGGGGAAATAGCCGCGACTACCGAGAATCTTGCCCTGGCGAATATACAAGGCATGAATACATGCCATACCGTTGTCGTGAGCGATCCCTATCACATCAAGATCATCTTCGCTGTCCTGGCTGACAAACTGCTGCTCCTGCACTCGCCGTAATGCCTGAATCTGATCACGGTACTGCGCCGCCTTCTCAAAGGCCAATTGCTGGCTTGCCTGCTCCATTTTTTCAACTAGGGTATTGATAACCTGACGGTCTTTACCTTTAAGAAACAAACGGACAAAGTTCACCTGCTCCTCATAGTCGGCATCACTGATCAGCCCCTTCACACATGGTCCAAGACAACGACCAATCTGATACATCAGGCAAGGACGGCTTCGGTTACCATAAACCGAATCTTCACACTGGCGGATAGGGAATATTTTCTGCAAGAGATGCAAGCTTTCGCGCACAGCCCCACCATCGGGATAAGGGCCAAAATACTCCCCTTTACGCTTTTTCAAGCCGCGATGAAGACTCAAACGAGGGTGGGCCGATGCACTGAGGAAAATATAAGGGTAGGATTTGTCGTCGCGAAGCAGCACGTTGTATTTAGGTAAATACAACTTAATGTAGTTATGCTCGAGGATTAAGGCTTCCGTTTCGGTGTGCGTCACCGTCACATCAACCTTGGCAATATTTTTGACTAAGGCTCGGGTCTTTTCACCACTCACATTAGTACGAAAATAGCTGGATAATCGTTTTTTGAGATCTTTGGCCTTCCCAACATAAATAACCTCACCAGCAGCATCATACATTCGATATACGCCAGGCTGGTGGGTTACAGTTTTCAGGAAGCTCTTTGCGTCAAACGACTCTGACACTACAACGTCTCTGCATCGAGCATTCCATGACGAATAGCAAGATGGGTCAGCTCAACATCACCATTAATATCAAGTTTATTGAACAAACGGTAGCGGTAACTATTGACTGTTTTCGGGCTTAGGCTGAGTTGCTCAGAGATATCTGTGACCTTCTGCCCTTTAGTGATCATCATCATGATCTGCAACTCCCTCTCGGACAAATCCTTGAATGGATTTTCTGAGGCAGGAGCAAATTGGCTTAACGCCATCTGCTGGGCAATTTCTGGCGAAATGTAACGCTGTCCGCTGTTGACCATACGAATCGCATTGACCATCTCATCCGGACCGGCCCCTTTAGTCAGATAGCCAGATGCCCCAGCTTGCATGACCTTAGTCGGGAATGGGTTTTCAGTATGAATCGTTAACACAATAATTCTGACATCAGGACTAAAA
Organism: Photobacterium aquae; assembly: GCF_001029445.1. GTDB lineage: Bacteria > Pseudomonadota > Gammaproteobacteria > Enterobacterales > Vibrionaceae > Photobacterium > Photobacterium aquae. Next base: position 173,625 of record NZ_LDOT01000020.1, on the reverse strand, counting down.
CGCAAAATCTTACGTGTAGCTTCTAGTCCCCCAATGCCAGGCATGTTCATATCCATAAGAATGATGTCAGCATGATTACTACGACACCACTTTACGGCTTCCTCACCACTGTCGGCTTCCCCTACCACTTTAATACCACGGACGTCTTCAAGCAGACGTCGGATCCCTGTGCGAACCAGTTCGTGATCATCTACAAGGAATACATTAATCAAGCTGTATCTCCAATATGATTTGGCTCTGCACCCTGCCTCAAAAAGGCGGGATAGCTGTTGCTGATACTACCCAATTCTACCCTAACTTAACACCTGAACACAGGCTCTTTACACCTTTTCTGGTACAGGTAATACGTCTTACAAACGTTAGGGTAAAATCAAAATGTCTAAATTTTACGCGCTTCAAAATAAATCGAACGTTAACAGCAGTATTTACTAAAGAACCCAAAAAATAAAGCACAAAATTCAAGTTATCCAGCCACTTACCCAATACAAGTAGAATTCTGTGACAGAGTTAAATTTTCTACAGACTCTTCTTTAAATTACAATAACTTAAAATTGCGACACCCGTTGAAATAAACTATCCAGCCTCCGAATTCAGCCTTATAGATTATATATTTCATCAACTAATCATGCAGTTAGCGTGCATCTACATAACAGTAGAAACTCATAGCCACGGCTGTTCAACGTATCAAGAAATCTATACACCGACCATGGATAGGCACTGCTGACGATTTTATTTTGACCAATTTACCCTACAGTATTGTTCATAACCGCCCAACAATAAATACAAACAAACGTGACATACATATCGCAACGGTCAACTCAACAGATAGACGATGAAGAAAATAACGTCAACGACGACAACCTCTGGTTAAGGGTTAGACGTCTAGATGTAAAGGTTTCCTTTCTGTATTCGCTTCATGTATTATTGCGCGCGCTAAAGTCTACCGCCTTATACCTTCGCAGACTGCCCGCTTCCCTGAGCGGCTTCGAAGGAGTGACAGCTCTTGCAAAAATGGATAATTGCATTCTGGCGATACCAGCCACGGCCGGCCTTGTTTTCGCGTATCTGCCCTGTCAGGAAACTGGCATTGTAGTGTCAGAAAAAATGGTAGGCAAAATAACAAGATTGCAAATATCCAAATGAAGGTTATGTCATGAATCTATCCGCTAAGACAGTTGTGCTTATTGCTATCGGGGCTGCCCTGTATGGCATTGGCGGCCTGCCTATGTTCGGCATCCCTGTCTTTGCCAACACTACCCTCAAACCCGCAATGGCAGTGCTTGCATTGTTCGGCGTGCTATTCGGCCCATTAGTGGGTTTCCTCGTCGGCTTTATCGGCCATTGGGTCACAGACCTGTTCGCAGGCTGGGGGGTATGGATCACTTGGGTTCTGGGTTCAGGTATCGTAGGTCTTCTTATTGGCCTCTACCCTAAAATCACCCGTAATCGCCTTGAAAAAGGGCTATTCGGCAAACTCGATTTCACCTTGTTCGTTGTCCTAGCATTCCTCGGTAACGTCTTGGGATATGGAACGTCCGCCTTCCTCGACGCCGTTCTCTACGCCGAACCCTTTACCAAAGTATTGGCTCAGCTCACCATTATCGCGGCTGGCAATACTGTGTTGATCGCAATTGTTGGTCATTTCATCTTATCCGCTGTTGCCAAGCGCAAGCAGCAAGGCTACAACCTCAAAGAGGCTTACTAACCGTATGTCTATTCAGTTTTCAAATTTCTCGTTCAAATATTGGGCGCTCGAGCAGCCGACCCTAAAAAACATCAACCTAACGATCGAGAAAGGTGAGAAGGTTGTAATTATCGGTCCAAGCGGTAGTGGTAAATCAACCTTGGGCCAATGCCTTAACGGCCTGATCCCATTTGCGGTAAAAGGCGATATTAGCGGCTCGCTCACTATTAATGGTAGCGAAACCCAACACATGGATCTGCACAAATGTACCAATATGGTTGGTACTGTTTTGCAGGATACCGATGGTCAATTCGTTGGCCTGAGCATTGGTGAAGATATTGCCTTTGCCCTTGAAAATCAGATGATTGCACCAGGCCCAATGCATGAAATTGTACGCGAAACAGCAGCAATGCTTGAGCTTGATGACATGCTAGAGCTCTCTCCTTTCGAGTTGAGTGGCGGCCAGAAGCAACGGGTATCGCTTGCGGGTGTAATGGTTGATGATGTCGAGATTTTGCTTTTCGACGAACCTCTCGCTAGCCTCGATCCGCATACAGGCCGTGCCACTATCGAAATCATCGATCGCTTGCACCGTGAAACAGAAAAAACCGTTGTAATCATCGAACACCGCCTAGAAGACGTTCTACACTGCCATGTTGACCGCGTTATCCTGATGGATCGCGGTGAGATCATCGCCAACATGACACCGGATGAAATTCTGGCAAGCCCGCTGCTGGCTAAACACGGTATCCGCGAACCTCTATATCTGTCTGCTATGAAGGCTGCTGGCTGCATCATTACAGCCGACGACAAACCTGCTCATTTGGCATCAATGGATATCGAACGCTTCAAGCCACAGCTATTGAGCTGGTTCGAGCAGCAAGTACCGAACAACCCAACCGTTAATCTGAAATCATTGCTTGGCGTCTCCCAGTTGGGCTATTCATACGATGGTCACCGTGCCACCTTGGATGACATAACCTTCACCGTGCAAGAAGGTGAATTTGTTTCAATCCTTGGCAAAAACGGATCGGGCAAATCGACAATTACTCGTTTGATTATGGGCGTACTGGAACCCGATACCGGTAGTATCCACTTCAACGGTGTTGATCTGGCTGAACGCTCTATTTTCGAACGAAGCCAAGACATCGGGATTGTTCTGCAGAACCCGAACCATATGATTTCGCACCATATGATTTTCGACGAGGTCGCTTCAGGGCTACGCAACCGCGGTGTATCTGAAACCGAGATCAAAGAAAAAGTAATGGCAACGCTGGAACTCTGTGGCCTTGGTCGCTATCACCATTGGCCCGTCGATGCACTGAGCTATGGTCAGAAAAAACGCGTAACCATTGCCAGCATTCTGGTTTTGGAACCTAAACTGCTTATTCTGGATGAGCCGACGGCGGGGCAAGATTACCGTCACTACACGGCAATGATGAGCTTCATCCGCGAGCTTAACCAAAAACTCGGAATCACCATCCTGATCATTTCGCACGACATGCATCTGGTACTGGAATACACCGAACGCGCCATCGTAATTGCTGACAGCAAGCTGCTTGTTGATGAGCCAGTGAACCGTATTTTCAGCCAACCAGACCTGCTGGCTCAGGCGAACCTGACAGAAACTAGCCTCTATACCCTTGGCAAAGTGCTAGGTATTGAGCGTATCGACAACTTTATTCATTGCTTCATCAACCATGAGGCAAACGCACAATAATGAAAACCAACAAAATTAAATTCGGTATCAGCTATATCAATACCGGCTCACCGCTTCATGCCCTCAATGGTATTACCAAGTTCATCCTGTTTATGGCATGGGTGACCATGGTACTGATCACCTTCGATATCCGTATCATCAGCTTGATGATCCTTATCGGCCTAGGTCTACTGAAGCTCTCCCGCGTCCCTTTTGCCTCTTACAAAACGCTCATGACAGGGACAGCGACTGTACTGATGATGAACGCCGTCTTCATGTTCCTTATTGCCCCGCAACAAGGTACTGAATACATCGGTAGTGAAACGGTTTTGCTGGCGGCAGGGCACTATTCTCTAACCAGCGAAACCTTGTTCTACCTGCTGGCAGTGACCATGAAATACTTCAGCATGTTCCCTATTGCTCTCGTATTTGTGTTTACTACGCACCCAACAGAGTTCTCAGCGAGTCTGAATAAACTCGGCGTACCTTACCGTATAGCCTATGCCGTAAGCCTGACATTGCGCTACTTGCCAGAAGTAACCAAAGACTTCATCAATATCATGCATGCACAACAAGCACGTGGCGTTGATATTTCAAAGAAGGCATCTGTGCTGACTCGAATCAAAAACGTTGCCAAGATCTTGGGCCCTCTGATTTTCTCAAGCCTAGATCGCGCTGACGTAATTTCGAATGCAATGACACTTCGTGGCTTTGGCCGTAACCCTCGCAGAACATGGTACAGCTTGAAGCCTCTGACAGCCGTGGATTATGCCACCCTTGCAATTATTGCCATCGTACTTGGGTTGGGGATTTTCTACCGCTACCAGTCTGCACAGCTATTCTGGTACCCGTTCTAATCTTTTTGTGAGCAGGCAAGCTTTTGCCTGCTCACCCCTTCTCCCCCCATGCCATTCCCCCCTTCCCTAACGACACCTGCCTCCATCTTGCTCGTTTGCAAACCATTGCTTGTCAATGCTACGTTTGACTTGCTCTTTTTATCACTACGCTGAACCAAGCGTGTGATTTAAACGTATTCAAAGCATTAACTTGCAGGGGAAATACGATGAAAAACAAATCACCAACGGGCACCCTGTCACGCGATTACAGCAGTACCCGCAATGACCAGAGCTATGCCAAAGTCCCCAAAAGCCGACTATCACGAATGAGCCGACTAGGTTTGCTGGCCTCCAAAGTGGCAGGTGGTATGATGGCAGAAGGCGTAAAGCAACTGGCAAGCGGAAACCGTCTTCGTATCAACGACTTGTTGCTTACCCCGGCCAATGCTAAGCGGGTTGCCGATCAGCTTGCACAATTACGCGGTGCTGCAATGAAAGTAGGCCAGCTTCTGTCAATGGATGCCGGTGATCTCCTACCTCCGGAACTGACGATCCTACTTGCCAGATTGCGTTCAGAAGCCAAGGCTATGCCCATCTCTCAACTCAACCAACTCCTCCAGCACGAATGGGATATTGACTGGCAAGACAGATTCCAGCGCTTTTCCTTCCAGCCGATTGCCGCAGCGTCTATCGGTCAGGTACACAAGGCAACGAGCCTTACAGGCCACCCGCTTGCATTGAAAATCCAATACCCTGGAATAAAAGAGAGCATAGACAGTGACGTAGACAATGTCGCCAGCTTACTGAGCCTATCAGGCCTACTCCCCAAAGACATCGACTACACTGATCTCCTCAATGAAGCAAAAAAACAGCTCCATGACGAGGCTGACTATCGCCTAGAAGCCGACTTACTCAACCAATACCGCAGCTTGTTGGCCCATGACCCACGCTATGTCATTCCTGAGGTATACAACGAGCTGACGACAGACAGAATTTTGGCCATGAGCTATGTCGATGGCCTGCCCGTCGAAAGCCTTACCAATGCCCCTCAAGAGACCCGCAACCATATTGTCAACCTTGCTTTCGAACTGTTATTCAGAGAACTGTTCGACTTCCATTTAGTTCAAACCGATCCTAACTTTGCCAACTTCCTCTATCAGCCAGAGCAAAATAAATTAGTTTTGCTCGATTTCGGCGCAACGCGTCATTATCCGAAGCACGTTGCATCAGGCTATCGAATGCTGCTCAGCGCAGTGATCGATAATGACCGTGATACGATGAACCTTGCCCTGCGAAAAATCGGCTTCTTTAGCCAGCCGATAACTCAGTCTCAGCAAAATGCCGTCATTGAGCTCTGCCTCGAAGCCTGCGAGCCGATCACCCAAAACGGTATTTTTGATTTCGGACAATCTGATCTCGCTAGCAGGATCCGCGATGCAGGAACAGCCCTGAGCATGAAGGAAAACTACTGGCACACACCACCTGCCGATGCCATTTTTTTTCACCGCAAGCTCGGGGGGCTTTATCTTCTGGCAGCGCGGCTCAATGCCCGGGTTAATATCCGCGAGTTATTTGAACCATACCGAATCCAAGCCTACTCTGAGATCTGCCATCCCTAAAATCTATCCGGCAAGATGACAGTGCCCTCTCAGAAAAGGAGCTAGAACGTACATGAAGGTACATCGAGGCATAACGCGCAGTATAATTGCACTTTGGCGCTTGCTCGCTAGCATGACATTAATGCTAACTATACTAATGCCTCTTTATACTAGGGCATCACCCACGGAAGTACTCCGCTCGACCAGCGTTGGCATGAATTACCTCGTGGAGAAAATTGCTGATGTCGACGCCGTCCCATGGGGACTGGCGTGGTTTGACAAGGAGCACCTCCTAATTACGACCCGCTCAGGTACCCTCACCAAGCTCAATATTAATACCAGCCAACAGCAACCTATTACGGGATTGCCTGCAATTGATGAATTCGGTCAAGGCGGGTTACTTGATGTCGCCATTCCACCATCACATGACGGCTCAATAAGATGGATTTACTTCACATACAGTAAGCATCTAGGCGATAGACGTTACGCAACGACACTGAGCCGAGCAAGACTAGCAACAACACAACTCCTAGACTGGCAGGCTCTGATCATTACTCGCTCAGCCAGCGACTCCTCTCGGCATTTTGGCAGTCGAATAGCTTTTGATGGCAAAGGACACCTGTTTTTCTCCATCGGCGATCGTGGCCATCGCCCAAACGGCCAAGATCTCACCACTCATGCAGGGAGCATTTTGCGGCTCAACCTTGATGGGTCGATACCCGACGATAACCCTTTCCGGCAGCCACCAGCTTCCGAAACCTCGCCTGCCCCACAACCGGAAATCTGGAGCTACGGCCATAGAAACCCTCAGGGGCTCGCTTTTGACCCACAGCATAATCGGCTGTGGTCCAATGAACACGGCCCCCGTGGTGGTGACGAGATAAACCTCATCCGACGAGGCAACAACTATGGCTGGCCGATTACTTCCCACGGCAAAGAATACTGGGGCCCCCTCGCAGTCGGTGAAGCCAAAATAAAAGAGGGGATACATTCCCCGCAACTTGTCTATACCCCCTCCATCGCGCCAGGCAGCCTACTTGTCTATAACGGTCCGGCTTTTCCGGCATGGCAAGGTCAGCTCTTCAATAGCGCACTCAAACTACGCCACCTCAACCGCGTGAGTGTTTCATCCCAGCTGATACTTCGTGAGGAAGAGCGCTTGCTAAGCACTCTCGATGAGCGAATTCGGGCGCTGATTAGCGATCCAGCAGGCTGGATCTACTTCAGTACCGACTCTGGTGGCATATTCAGGATCCGGCCAGCAAACTAACATCGCATCATGCATATTATGCATAAACTTATTGAATATTTGTCATTTGAGTCATGCTATTGAATCTTCTATCATCCGGCCTCTTTTTTTTGCATTGAGGCTTTGATGTTTTCCCAATCTCTCACCGCCCAACTCATCCGTATGGGGCTATTGCTGGCTTTGACGCTATTTAGCGTCCATCACTGCCAGCCATTGCTCGATGCTTTGGCTGAGCATGCAATGAGCAGTGGCTGCCATCAGCAAAACTCAAGCGAACCCAATTTTTCCGGACTATAAACATGAGTATTTTTCGTTTCCCTCTACTGGTATGGATGGGAATAGGGACATTGATCATTAGCCTAGGGATCAGGCAGTCTTTTGGTATCTTCATGATGCCGATTTCCATGCACTTTGATACCGGTCGGGAATTTTTCAGCTTAGCGATTGCCGTACAGAACCTGATGTTCGGTGCCTTCCAGCCGTTTGTCGGCATGGCGGCCGATCGCTGGGGCGCCCAAAAGGTGATGTGGACAGGGGCTATTGCCTACGCGTTGGGCTTATATCTCACTTCCATCGCTCTTGAGCCAGGCTGGCTGTATCTCTCCCTTGGTACATTAGTCGGTTTAGGACTAAGTGCAACGAGCTATGTAATCGTACTGGGTGCGGTGGCAAAAGTCGTACCTGCCGAGCATACCGCCAAAGCCTTCGGCCTAACTACAGCAGCAGGGTCATTCGGCATGTTTGCCGTGATCCCAGGTGCACAATACCTGCTGAGCGAATTCAACTGGCAGACCGCGTTGCAAGTATTTGCCATGCTATGCGGCTTGATGATGGCTTTCTCTTGCTTTATGAACGCCAAAAATACAGCTGCGGCTAATACTGCATCTGCCGACAACGAACTCACCTTGCGACAGGCTCTGCGCGATGCTTTCCATCACCGAGGTTACTGGCTGATCCACATGGGGTTCTTTGTCTGTGGTTTCCATGTCATGTTTATTGCCACTCACCTGCCTAGCTACCTCGCTGACAAAGGGCTACCAGCCACAACAGCTGCGATGGCACTGGCTTATGTCGGTATTTTTAATATCTTCGGTAGCTATTTCTGGGGGGTGATGGGAGATAAATTCAGCAAACGCTATGTGATGTGTGCTTTGTATCTTATCCGTACCCTAGTTATCGCGGGATTTGTTGTTTTACCTGTCACCACTGAAACTGCCGCCTTGTTCGGCGGTGCCATTGGTTTCTGCTGGCTGGGTACCGTCCCACTGACCTCCGGTCTAGTTCGACAAATTTTTGGCCCTCGCTACATGTCGACACTGTATGGTCTGGTGTTTTTCACCCACCAAGTCGGCAGCTTCCTCGGCGCATGGTTTGGCGGACGAATCTATGACTATTACGGTAGCTATGAACCAATTTGGTGGACAACCGTGGTACTGGCTTTCCTTGCGGCACTGATCCATTTGCCAGTCAACGATAAACCAATCTACCAACCGGCAAACGCATAAACGGCATTAATAAAAAACGGGCAGTCTCCTGCCCGTTTTCCTGTTCAACACTTACAAACCGTCTCTCAGCATTTACACTTTGAATTGAGAGACCAAGCCATCCAAGGTGGCACTTTGGCTTGCCAAGCCCTCACAGGCTTTCTGAGCACTTTGAATATTGTGAAGTGTTTCCTCACAAGCAGTCACAATACCACGGATATTTTCACTCAAATTCCCGGTTACCACTGTCTGTTGCTCAGCGGCTGTCGCTACCTGATGATTCACATAGCTGATCATAGTAATAGAATCGCTCATCGTATCCAACGCCGTATTGGTCTGCTGCGCCCGTTCAACTGTCGTCGTACCCGCTTCGGAATTATTGCGCATCGCATCGACCGACTGACCAACAGTATCTTGCAGTTTCTCTATCATGGTATGAATTTCGCTGGTACATGATTGAGTTTTGTTCGCTAGTGAGCGAACTTCATCAGCAACAACAGCAAATCCACGACCTTGCTCGCCGGCACGGGCTGCCTCGATAGCCGCATTCAGTGCCAATAAATTAGTTTGATCGGCAATTCCGCGAATCACTTCAAGAATAGAAGAAATAGCCGCAACATCTTTCTCTAGCTCCTGAATAACAGCACTTGATTCATCAATATCATTGGCAAGCTGACCAATCGCTGCAACCGACTCTGCGAGTGTTACCTGCACCGTTTGCGACTGATCACTAATAGAGCCGGTTACTCTAGCCGCTTCTGCAGCGTGACCGCTAACACTCTGGCTAGTTGCCGTTAATTCATGTGCCGCTGACTCTACCTCATTGCACTGTGATTGTTGGGAGTGGCATGAATCAAGCACCTGTGCTGCCAAGGTACTCACATGGGCCGCATCCGTACGGACATGGTGAGAAGCGGTCACTACTTTAGCAAGGGTGTTATGAATTTTATCGACGAACGTATTAAACGCCGTGGCCAATTGACCGATCTCATCGCGTCCCGTTACCGGTACCCGCGTAGACAAATCACCATCACCCGCAGAGATATCCTCCAGAGCTTTGGTAAGTTGCTGCAACGGATTAACAATCACACGAGTAATTACCAAGGTAACAAATACAGACATCAAAAGAGTAATAATGGCACCAACCAACAGTGTATTGTTTGTCGTTTCACTATGCGCCTGAACCTCATTCACCAAGGCTTCACGATGAGTTTCAATGTCTTTACGCACTACCTTAAGTAGCTTGCGAATTGCCTCGAAATCTTTTTCCGCTATCGCTTCATTGTCATAATAATAATCCCGAGCCAAATCAGGATTATTAATCATATAATCATAATGTTTTTGCCACTTATCAAATTCTTGCTCGAGTTTCTTGATGTTGCCTCGGCTGGCTTCAGGCAAAAAGCCGATGTCGACCAATTGATGTACAGAGGAAATTCGTGGGAAGGCTTTCGGGGCATTATCATAAAAATTAAAACGATGGAGCTCGATACTGGCCGTATCATGAGGTTTAGTTAATGCCATCCCCATCCCTGCTGCCATAATCTGGTACATATCCCGGTATGCATCTTCCAGCTTATCTAACACAGGTTGCACTTTTTGGCTTAATAATTCATTGGCTTGTTGCTGATCATTATGGACAACAAACACCTGGGCAATTAATCCCGAAAATACAATTGCGACAATTGCGACAGGGATCGCCAGTTTATATTTAAAACTTATATTATTTAGCCAATTCATACTGCTCCGTCGTCCCTAAGAATAATAAATTAGAATATTTTGCAAAAATACTTAAAAGCTATTGTTATTAATACCTTTTACCACTTTTGCAATGGCTGAAAAAACAAATTTACGAATCGTCATAATGAGCATGAAACATCGTTAAATTGTGTTTTTAATTAATCGCCCACTTATTAATATGAAACCACGAGCATTTTATGTGAAGCCCCCCCCCACATTTCCGTGACTAGATATGAAAAAAGCCCCCTGCATTGAGGGGGCTTGAGTGAAATAAGTAACAAATTCCGTAATATTACAAATGCTCACCACGACGCAGCGCATCAATTCGCTTATCCAACGGTGGGTGCGTCATAAATAATTCTGATAACGATTTTTTACCATTAATACCGAATGCCATCATCGAACCTTCCAACTGAGATTCGTGACTCATTTTCAGACGCTCAAGTGCAGCAATCATTTTCTCTTTACCCACAAGGTGGGCTGAACCTGCATCAGCCTTAAACTCACGGTGGCGGCTATACCACATGGTCAGAATGCTGGCCAAGAAACCAAATAGTAATTCCATGATCGATGACACGATAAAGTAGGTCATGTAGCTGCCACCTTCACCCTCTTCATCATTGTTATTCACACCGCTGATCGCACCGGCCACCAAACGTGATACAAAAATAACGAAAGTATTCACCACACCTTGCATCAAGGTCATGGTCACCATATCACCATTGGCAATATGACTGATTTCGTGAGCCAATACCGCTTCAGCCTCATCACGTGTCATGCTGTGTAGCAAACCCGTAGAAACTGCAACCAAGGAATCATCACGCTTTGCTCCTGTCGCAAAAGCGTTAATATCCGCTGAGTCGTATACCGCTACCGTTGGCATACCAATACCCGACTGCTGTGCCTGACGAGATACGGTTTCCATCAACCAATGCTCTGTTTCATTGCGTGGGTGCTCAATAACCATGCCACCAACAGAACGCAAGGCCATCGACTTCGACATAAATAGCGAAATCAATGAACCACCAAAGCCGAACAATACCGCCATGACCAGCAAACCTGACAGACTACCCGGCTGCATTCCTGTAACGGCATAGATAATGTTCAGGACAACACTGAATACCAGCAACACAGCAAGGTTGGTTGCCAAAAACAATGCAATACGTTTCATAATATAACTCTTTACTCCAAAAGAGGGACGATGCTCACAATATACCAATAACCAATACGATATTGTTAATTCTGTGACCCATGATGTAATTGATATTAATAGTATGGTCGTTGAAATGAAAAACAAGTGGAAGTGTAAAATTGTTACGTTTCGTTAGAGTTTAAACAATGAAAGTCAGCAGTATTATCACTAAAAGCTTATACCTTAGACTTTGGTCTTATTGCTTACTGACTAATTCTGCTCTATCGTCGCAATTATACTGACACGCTATAACATCTCATCAAGGAGGAATGATGGCAGATCATGAAAACTACCGGGTAGCCATTGACATTTTACGCTGTCATCTTGGCATGTCTGCTGAAGAAGCCCGTAAGGAACTCGGCCTAGATCAAGAAACAAATCAACACGAAGCCGAATCACAAGGTGCATTACTCGACTTGCTGAATAAAAGTTAGTTTTGACTCATTTCTATTTAAGCCTCTCTTTTGAGAGGCTTTTTTCATTGCGTTGCACATAAAATGTGATATACATCACCGTACAGATCCCATTCAGGCGCAGTTCTTATAATTGCAACTGTCTTTTTCTTTTACATTTTTGGAATCACTATGCAGTCCATCGCAACCGAATCCATGCAGGAAATAGCGCCGTCAAATACTAAACGCAATCCGTTAATTGAAAGCCTATCGCTCTTCGCCTACTTCGCACTGCTATTAGGCTGTACCGGATTAGCCATCCATGCTGATGTCATCCTGCTACACGGCACGGTACAAGACAACTCCGTTATCGAGAGCCTACAAGACGTTTATTTGCTTACTAGCTGTCTTCTATTCATTACTGTGGCTGTTCGCCAACCAAGGCAACGAGGATTTGCAGTCCTAGTCGGTGGTTTCTTTGCCGTTCTGCTAATTAGAGAGCTCGATGGTGTGCTTGATTACGTATACCACGGCTTTTGGAAAGTCCCAGCGCTTATCGTCTCGGGCTATGCTATTTGGTTTGCATACAAGCACAAGCAAGATACCCTCAACGACTTAGCCCGCTACTTACAGCATCCGACATTCAGTTTAATGTTGGGCGGCATGGCTTCTCTGCTGATCTTTTCCCGTATTTTTGGTATGTCTGAACTATGGCAAGCACTGATGGGAGATAATTATATCCATAGTGTCAAAAACCTTGCCGAAGAAGGTGTTGAGTTACTCTCCTATACGCTAATCGTATTTGCAGCAGGCTGGTATACCCTCCCGCAATTATTTCGCAAAGCTCCTACAGACATTCATTAATAAAAAAAACCTGCCGAGGCAGGTTTTTTTATATCCATTTCTATCACAATCCGAGTGGTGCAAGATCAATATACTTAGACAGATCGCGCTTTTTAATACCTGGCATATACGGGATTTCACCCAGTTTCTTACCCGGCAAATTCTCCTCAAGCATACGAATGATTTCTGCATAGTTGTCTGTGCCAGGGTTAATTCGGTTGGCAATCCATCCAACTAACTCCAAACCATCGTGCTTAATTGCTTCGGCGGTCAGTAATGCGTGACTCAAACAACCGAGCTTCACCCCCACCACCAAAACAACCGGCAATTTTTCACGTTTCACCCAGCTAGACAAAAAGTCATCGCGAGTCACAGGTACACGCCAGCCACCAGCCCCCTCAATCAGAACCACGTCAGATTTTTGCTTCAGGTGCTCAAGCCCTTTAGAGATGACATCAAAATCAATCACTCTCTCTTCTTGAATCGCCGCCAAATGCGGAGAGACAGGGGCTTCAAAAGCATACGGATTCACTTCATCGTAAGCCAGTTCGACGACAGAGGCATCTTGAATATATAAGGCATCAGAATTACGCATGCCCTCTGCTGTCAGTACACTGCCTGAGGCAACAGGTTTGTAACCCGCCATCTTGATATTCGCGCTGGCTGCCGCATGAAGAATAGCGCGCGAGGCAACAGTCTTACCCACTTCAGTATCGGTACCTGTTACAAAGAAAGCGTTAGTCATTAATAATCACTCCAAAACAGACTTGGTATGTTGCTGGCAGTTGTCCATTCTCATGACGAAACACATTATAGGCACTTTCAAGATCCAGAATCGTCTTACGACCCGCCAAGCCAGCCTTCCGCCCCTGCTGCAAATGCGTTGCGCCAATCCCCTTCAGATCCCTCATGAGTTCAACTGCCGAGTTGAAATACAATGTAATTGGAGAAAATTCTAGGTCATAGCGCATACATCCCGCTTGCGCCAGCGCAACTTTTACTGCCTTTTGAGAAAGAAAGCTATTCACATGTTGATATTGATCAACCTGCTGCCATGCCTGAGTTAGCTCATCCAGTGACCCCTCGACTAAAGTCGTAAACACAATCAGCCCACCGTGCCTCACTACGCGTTTCAATTCCTTAAGGGGCGTAGCTAGGTCATCACACCACTGCAAGGCAAGGCTACTAAATGCAATATCATATGTACTGTCGGCCATTGGCAACGCTTCGGCATCTGCCAGGATATAATTCACCTGATTACCACACCGCAGCCTCGCCTGCTCAAGCATTTCCGGCGACAAATCAACCGCATCAACCTGTAGCCCCCGCGATGATATTTGCTGACTAAAAAAGCCTGTGCCACACCCCAAATCCAGTACACGCGTACCCGTTGCAATCACTGAGGGCAGCTTTGCCAATAAACGCCCCCCAACCTGCCGTTGAAAAGACGCCGCTTTGTCATAATCTTTCGCAGCACGCCCAAATGCCAAGGCAATCGCTTGTTTGTCTACCGAGGGGCATTCAGTCCCCCCCGATTGGCTATTTTGCACTGTTGCTACGGATAGTTTTTTATTCATCATCCATTACCTCGTTCAATGCCGTTGCCAACTGCTCAACATGACCCACGCTATGCGCCGCAGTCAGGGTTATACGCAGCCGAGCCCCATTGACCGGTACAGTGGGAGGCCGAATCGCAGCAACCCAAAACCCTTTGCGCCTCAACGACGACGATAACGACAGTGCCCTCTCACTACTGCCGACGACAAGCGGTTTTATCGGTGTCTGGGTATCAATCAGCCCGACACCGTGCTTTAGCTGACCGGATAAGCATTCCGACAATTCAGCGAGCTTTTCGCGCCGCCACTGATCGCGCTGTATCATTTCACATGAGACTCCCAACGCATGAGCCTGTGCCGGCGGCATGGCCGTTGAGTAAATATAGTGCCGAGCAAACTGAATTAAATACTCGGCAATCTCCTGCGAACACATTACTGCGGCCCCCTGTAACCCAAAGGCCTTACCGAAGGTAACCACTAGAATATCAGGCTTAATTCCTGCCAGCTCACAACTGCCGCGACCGTCATTACCCAGAACACCGCACCCATGAGCATCATCCACCAGCATCATACTTTGGGCATTGAGACTCAGAGCCCTGATATCAGCCAGTGGGGACATGTCGCCATCCATACTGAAAACACCTTCGGTGACGACTATCGATGCCTGCTCTGGCGCTAAACGCGCAAGCAACTTTGCTAATGACGCTGTATCATTATGGGCAAAACGGCGCATCACCGCTGACGATAAAATGCCAGCCTCCATCAAAGAAGCATGATTAAGCCTGTCTTGAAACAGCACATCTGAATCATCAAGCAAGGTGAATAACAATGCCTGATTGGCAGCGAAGCCACTGCTGAACAACAAGGCTCGCTCAAACCCTAGCCATTCGCACAGCCGAGATTCTAAATTACGATGGGGAACATGCTGACCGGTAACAAGAGGTGATGCACCACTTCCAGCCCCGAAGCGGGCCAACCCGTCCTGCCATGCGGAAATCAATTCTGCCGATTGCGCCAGCCCTAGGTAATCATTACTGGAAAAATTTAAATATGGCTGTTCATCACAATAAATATTAGGCTGATTTGCCAACCGGCATACTGTGTTCGGATTGCGGTAAAGGCCCAGAGCCTTACGCTGGCCTAACGCTTGCTGTATCCGTGCACTATAGTGATGCGTCATAGAACATATCGTCTTTTCCCGGCCGTGAAGCAACACGTACCGCAACTTGCCCTAGAATTTCTTCAGCCTGAACCTCATCGGGTTTCGCGACCTGTTCCTGACGGTTAATGCCAAGCTTGGCGAAAAGTTGCATATCTTTGTCTTCGCCGGGATTCGGTGTCGTCAGCAGCTTGCAGCCATAAAAGACCGAATTTGCCCCCGCCATAAAGCACAAGGCTTGCATTTGCTCATTCATATCTTCTCGCCCGGCCGACAAACGCACTGCTGATTGCGGCATAATGATTCTGGCCACGGCGATAATGCGGATAAAATCAAAGGGATCGACATCTTCTGCAGATTCGAGCGGCGTCCCCTTGACTTTAACCAGCATGTTAATCGGCACACTCTCCGGATGCGTTGGAAGATTCGCCAGTTCTACCAGCAAGCCTGCACGATCGCGGTGGCTTTCCCCCATACCAATGATCCCGCCAGAGCAAATTTTCATCCCCGCATCACGAACATGGCTCAAGGTATCCAGACGATCCTGATAAGTCCGAGTCGTGATGATATTGCCGTAGAATTCCGGCGAGGTATCGAGATTATGGTTGTAGTAATCAAGACCGGCCTGTGCCAGCTCATTGGCCTGCGCCCCCGTAATCATCCCAAGAGTCATACAGGTTTCCAAGCCCATCGATTTTACGCCCTTGACCATATCCAACAGATAGGGCATATCACGCTCTTTGGGATTTTTCCAAGCAGCCCCCATACAAAAACGCGTGGCTCCCGAGGACTTGGCCTTTTGCGCCGCATCCAGAACTCGCTCCACTTCAAGCAGACGTTCACGCTCAATATCAGTACGGTAGTGGGCACTCTGCGGGCAGTATTTGCAATCTTCAGGACAAGCACCCGTTTTAATAGAAAGCAAGGTGCTCACCTGAACCTTATTGGCCTCATGATATTGGCGATGCACCAACTGTGCCTCGAACAACAAATCCATGAACGGTTTTTCAAACAAGGCTTGAACTTCCTCGACTGTCCAGTCATGATGTACTTCCACGTGTAATAACCTCTTATTTTTATTAGTTATTTATATAAGACAAGTCCCAAATCAGCACAGTGGCGAGCCACTCGAGACGATCTTTATCAAACTAACTTATCTGCTTATTGATACTTGGCTAGTCTACTGGGAGACGGTAGACTGTCAACCACCAACAAGGAACAAGGTTTACATCTGTGCTAAAAATAACCAACTCTATTGATCTCCAATTTGACCAACAGCATATCTGGCACCCCTACACATCGACGGTCTCACCGCTCCCCTGCTACCCGGTCAGTCGAGCTGACGGGGTTTACCTAACCTTAGAAGACGGTAGAAAGATCATTGATGGAATGTCGTCATGGTGGTCAACCATACATGGCTATAACCATCCAGATCTCAACAACGCCGCCAAAGCACAAATAGACCAGATGTCCCATGTTATGTTTGGCGGAATTACCCACCAGCCCGCTGTCGAGCTGTGCAAGAAACTGATCGATATCACGCCCTCTACACTCCAGCACGTATTCCTCGCCGATTCTGGCTCTGTCGCCGTCGAAGTCGCCCTGAAAATGGCTCTTCAGTATTGGCACAGCAAAGGTCAACGCCGGCCGAAATTTCTTACCGTTCGTCACGGCTACCATGGCGATACATTTGCCGCCATGTCGGTAACTGATCCCGATAATTCAATGCACTCCCTGTACAAAGGTTTCTTACCCGAGCATATCTTTGCCGAGTCACCACAAGGGGGATTCTTCGAGCCGTGGCAAGAACAGGATATTGAGGACTTCAAGGAAAAAATAACGACTCACAGCCAAGAAATTGCCGCGGTGATCATCGAACCTATCGTACAAGGTGCAGGAGGGATGCGGATCTACCACCCGACATTCCTCAGCAAGGTACGTCAGCTGTGTGACCAACATGGAATACTGCTCATCGTTGATGAAATTGCGACGGGATTTGGCCGAACCGGAAAATTATTTGCGTGTGAGCACGCGGGGATCACACCGGATATCATGTGTCTGGGTAAAGCGCTGACTGGTGGATATATGACACTGTCTGCGACCTTGACCACATCTCATGTCGCAGACACGGTATGCAATGGCGAAGCAGGATGCTTCATGCATGGCCCTACCTTCATGGGCAATCCATTGGCCTGTGCGGTCGCCAATGCAAGCCTCGATATATTGGCTAAGAATCACTGGAAAGAACAGGTAAAAAGCATTGAAAAACAACTTGCTGATACCCTCCCGGCACTAACAAGACTCGGCAATGTAAAAGCCGTTCGATGGTTAGGTGCAATTGGCGTGGTAGAGCTACACTGCCCTGTAGATTTGGCGGTTATTCAAGAAGTATTTGTCGACAACGGTGTATGGATTCGCCCATTTGGCACACTTGTCTACATAATGCCTCCTTTTATTATTAATCAACAAGAACTTAGCAAATTAACTTCTGCCATTGAACAAGCATTGCAATAGTATCGAAAAGCAGACAACACCCGAGATCTGTCTGCTTATACTTTTTCTGAACGTTATAGCACGTTAGAACGTACCCAATAATATGTAACGTCAGTAAAGGCTAAAATTATGCAATTACCACTTTTTCCATTACAGATTTACCTGCTGCCCGGCGGCGTCAGCAAACTACGAATTTTTGAACCCCGCTACACTCGCCTTGTGAAATTAGCCATGGCATCCAGCGATGGCTTTGGGCTCTGCATGAAAGATGATACTAATCTATGTCACTTTGGTACCCGGGCAATCATCACCGATTTTGAAAAATTGCCTGATGGACTCTTAGGTATCACGGTCAAGGGTATCGAAAAATTTGTAATCAACAGACATTGGAAGGAAGACGACGGATTGCGGTTTGGTGATATCACTATGTTAACCAACTGGACACCGGCCGACATTAAGTTTGTCGACAGAGATATATCAAACAGCCTGAAAGCCCTGTTCGATGAATATCCTGAGCATGCCGCGCAATACCCAATCCCCGATTACAATGACATGACATGGGTATGCCAGCGCTGGTTGGAATTACTCCCACTAGAGACCAACCAGAAGCAATGGTTCATGAGCCGCAGTGATCATCGTGCTGCACTCTCATTTCTTCATAATGTGATAGATGAGCAACTAAAAAAAGATCTGTAGCAAAAGCATTTAATGTCTGTGGATGTGTTTTTTAACAAAGACTTATTAATATTTTATTGTTTAATTCGAGAATTCCGTGTCCAAAACAATATATATTTACTCTAAAATAAATTCATATTTTTCGAATAGACAATCAGAAAGCACAAATAAAATCGCATATGGCGTACCTAAGCGCTCATGAACAAGACAAATTTATCGCCTTATTTTAATCAACTGTCTCTCTTTGAATATTTTGAGTAAACCACCAACCTCTAATTAGCCTTCAATCAACTTCATCAATAAATGGCCGTCGTACATCGCCTGCTTAACCAAGGCTGCCCCCGGCATGGTGGCTTGGGTGTAGAAGCAACTTTGCTCAATCACTAACCCCTTATTGTACAGCGGTAATGACTGAGTACGGATACATTCCATAATCGCAGGGTACAGCACTGATTTAGCGCGATTAAATTCGCCTCCAATCAGTACCTTGTCAGGATTGAACAAATTAACCATAATCGCAATGGCCTGACCAAGGTGGTGGCCAAGCTCAACGATGATCTGCCTTGCCAGAGTGTCTCCAGATACGGCAGCATCACAAATGCCCTCGATGGTCAGCACCTTGCCATGCAGGCTTGAGGGATGCCCCTCACGAAGTCTCAACTCCACTTGCTCGATAACCGCCTTCAAGCTCGCCACCGTTTCCAAGCAACCATGATTGCCACAAAAACAACGTTTGCCATACGGCTTAATCTGAATATGGCCTAATTCACCGACATTGCCCATTCTGCCCGACAAGACCATATTATCCAGCACGATACCAGCACCTACACCGTGGTGAATCGAAACAAGCAGCGAGTTGGCCACATCTCGTGAATTACCAAATAGTTTTTCGGCCAAGGCCCATGAGCGGGTATCGTTCCCGATAAATACCGGCAACCCCGTCGCATCATGAATAGCAGGGCCAAGCTCTAGGTTATGCACTTCGTAATAAGGCATCTGCAATACCACTCCCGTCTCGGCATTCACAAGACCCGGAAGTGATACGGCTATAGCGGTGATTCGATCAAGCTCGCTAACATGGCGGGCAAAGAAAGAGTGGATTTCTTCTATCAGTTTCTTCAGCACTTCGTCTTGATGAAGAACATCAAGATTCTGTCGCTCCTCGACCAATATATCCCCTCCCTGTTCATGCAAGGCAATGGTCATATAACCACGACCCAAACGCATCGACAAAAACTGCCATCCTTCATTGGCAGGAACCAGACCTATCGCGGGACGGCCTCGGTTCGACGATTCTTGAATCGCTGTCTCTTTGATCAAATGCGCTTCTATCAATTCCCGAGTGATCTTGGTGATACTGGCAGGAGCCAACTGGCTGCGCTTCGACAGTTCGATGCGTGAAATTGGAGCATACTGGTCAATTAGCTTGTACACGCTGCCAGCATTATTTCTTTTAATATGATCAATATGACCGGGCTGGGCGACGTACATGCCAAACTCCTGAAAAAATAAAAGTAATTGCTAACGAATTTTTTTACTTTGCGAACTAATTGTGAAGCCAAAGTTTTTTGCTACGTGATAGCTGTCACAGGGAAATATGAAATATTTAGGAAAATTTGCTCTCTGTAACATAAATCCATAATTATGCGGCTGCTTATTTCAGCAATAAAATTTATGGGAGCCTCAACACGGATCCCGATACCATCGTTAGCTCTAGCTGGTATAATCCGCAGTCAATCTTTTACCACCACGAGGTTAGCGGTGTACAAAATTAACGAAGTATTTGAAACCATTCAAGGTGAAGGCGTATTCACTGGCATGCCCGCCATTTTCGTACGTTTGCAAATTTGCCCTGTCGGGTGTTCATGGTGCGATACGAAACAAACGTGGAGTGCCGAACCGCAAGATCAGACCACTATTGAAACGGTGATGGCCAAACGAGGCGATTCACCACTATGGTGTGAGCTAGATGCAGATGGCGTCGTTAAACTACTTCAAGATCAAAAATATACCGCAAAACATGTTGTTATTACTGGTGGCGAGCCTTGTATCTATGATTTGATACCGCTTACCACGGCTCTCGAGAATGCTGGATTCCATTGTCAGATCGAAACCAGCGGGACATCCGAGATCCTCGCAACCGCAGATACCTGGGTCACCGTCTCACCCAAAATCAATATGAAGGGCAAATTGCCAGTATTGGCCAGCGCTTTGGCGCGAGCAGATGAAATCAAACATCCAGTCGGTACTGAAAAAGACATCGAGCAACTGGATGCCCTGCTTGCCGGAAAAACCCTCAAACCCAAGGTCAACATCGCCCTTCAGCCTATCAGCCAAAAACCACGCGCGACCGAGTTGTGCATCGAAACCTGCATCAAACGCAACTGGCGCCTGTCTATCCAAACACACAAATACCTGGCTATTGCCTAACTTCCTGCCCTGATTCTCCGGCAGCCGTCTTAACAACAAGACGGCTGCATTATCCTCAAGACCATTTTCAATTCCGGCAATCGCCCTCCTCCCCATCACTATACTCAATCAAAAACCTATTACCGATGCTACTGCCTCGAAGGAGTCAATGGGGACAGCTCGGATTCGATACACTTTTTCTCAGGCACTGAGGGGAAAATTATGCGCAATTATCTAGGGTGTTGCCTATGGGCAGCGGTGAGCCTTCTATTGACTGCCTGCGGCGATAGCGGAAACACCACAACTCCAACCGCGGCTGAACCCGCTCCCACCCGTACCCAATTCACCGTCTCGGTTGATCTTCCGGCAAATATGGACACCATCGCCTTTCAGTCCAATCTATTACGGCCAGCCTACGCCGATGCTGTAAGAACCCTTACTGAACAGAATTTCACAGCCGTTTGGCTCGATGATAAAGGGCTTATTGCCGATACGATTGAGATTAGCCAGTGGTCAACAACCGGCGATGGCATTTACACCCTCGAGGCTGGTACGCGTCCCAGAATCAATGCCGTCCTGCTACTTGATGTGAAAGGCATACCTGAAATCACCCTAGGTGAAACCCTGCCAGAAGGCCTCTATATCACCCCTCTGGCAACAGAACGATTGAGCATCACTCTTGAGTCATCCCTTGCCTACTTCGCCCTCGCTAAGCGCGTGGCGCAAATCGGCAACTGGGGAGTATTCGAAGACGTTTTTATCGAGGCACCACAAGGCAAAGTGCTCTTCGCGTATCAAGATATCAATACCATCGCAACGGACATCCGAGATACACTTTTTCCCAAATTAGGGCTACAAGGCCTAACACTCAAAGATCTGATGCAGCTCTCGCTGGTTAACACCATGATCGATGGCCGAATTGAGCGCTTCTTTACCGAGCAAGCCGCAACCGAAGCGGACATTCAGGCCATACTTAATGACGGCTATTGGCAAATCAGCACCGAGAACAGCAATGCCGCCGTCGGTATTCATGCTGACCAAACCCTTTATGACGGCGCTGAGACAACGGTAAACGAATTCCGCTGGAACAAGGACGGCAATCAAGCCATTTCCCTTGCCGAGTTTTTCACATACTTCAGTAACTCCACATCCTTCTCTACCGACGATATCCAATTGCAGGTCCTGACTAACGAAGGCTGGACCGGGATGTTCAACTACCTCAAGGTCGTGGCAATCACTCGCCAATCAGCGGTTTTGACCGATGCGGCCTTGGATAAAGAGGACGAGGCAGGCATCCGGTTATCCGCCGGCGTTTACCCTCTCGAGGGCAAGCGAATTCACGATTTTCTATCGAGCAAGGATAATCATTACATAACCCGCTACATCAAACCCGATGCGCAATTTAGTGCCGGATCCTCTGGGTTCTACTTTACTTGGCGACCAGAAAACGAGACATATCTGCTATGTGACAACACCAATGGCCAAGACGAATGCCGGATCTCCCCTTACGCCCAACCGGATATCGACTATGTCACTTTGGATGAGGTGATCACGCCGCTGGAAGATGTCGGTGCTGAGATTGATTCAGTCAACGGCTTCAAGCTCAGTGACAATATCGTCGTGGAGCTCATCGATGACGGGTTCTTCACCGTACGTTACTGGAGCAATATCGCCGCCGATGAATGGACGATCCAGAGCTATGGGGTATGGGCGTCGACAGGCGCATTCGGCCAGCAACTCATTCGCTTTGATATTCCCGATATCATTCGCCAGCTCTCTGACAATTACCAATTTAACAGCCAAAAACTGTTTCTTGTTGCTGATAGAGATTTTGTCCATATCGGAGAAGTCCTGCTTGACGGCGAAGAGTTCAACTTCTCAGGTTTTGACATTGACGCCAAAGAGCAAATCTTCGCGGCAACCAGCCGTGACAATCTCCCGCCTTTCGGCAACTGTGGATTTGGCAATACGGGCAATGCCAATTCGGATCTTTATCTCAATGCCGTTACCGAATGTGGTGGTGATGAGAGGCTAACAACATCAGCCCTTGATAACCTACTTGACCGCCACTGGGTTCAAATCAGCCCTGATGGTGAAATCAGCGCTCAAATCCTACGCGACAATAACCAATGGGAACAATACCGCCATACCGAACTCGAAACGGGCAGTCGCAGCTGGTCATTAGGCGACGAGGGATACCTAACCCTGACTCCCGACACCAACGAAAATGGCAACTATAACCGCTGGGCGCTCACGAGCCGAGATTACGACCAACGTCTACTGGCATTTAAGCAATATCGCCACCTTGAAACTGGTAGCGATGCCCCCCTTGATGCCATTGACAATGTCATGGTGCGTTATTATGCCGCGGATCAACTAGCTAGCTGTGCGATCGCCGATTCAGGCTGGGATCCGGATACCACAACCCCCGTAACCAAACAAACTTTGACGGATTACACCAATGCCGCAGCCAACTGCAAACAGATCTGGTTCGATCGAGATCCACGCTTTACAGAAACCCTGTTAGTTGGCCAAACGGGAGAACGCTCTGATGACAAAGCACTCACCTTTGCCAACGACAGCTCTCGCTACTTGAAGTTAAGTGACGATTTTTCCGGTGACTTCTTCCTTGGCCGTTATATCGACTCAGATGGCTGTGGCTTCAACTTCGAAATCAAATGGCGACTGGAAGATGACGGGACGCTGTACTACGAAGCGCTGGACGGCTCAATGAACGAACGATTGCAAATCACCGATACCGATGGATTGCGCTTAGCCATCAAAGCCTTCAACCACCAAACCCGCTGGCAAACCGACGAAGCATTAGCCTATAGCAGCAATGAAGGGGAAATATGGAGTGATATCATCACCTTAATTGATGCGGCCGATGTGCCCGATGTTACCCCCATAGAAGCCCCTCCAGCAGAAGAAACACCCGCTTCAGAGGGGGATGGGACGAGCGACGATGGAACAAGCGAAAGCACGCCACCTGTTGAAGAAGACACCGGTCCCGATGCAGGTACGATTCTCAATGATGGCAAAACATGCGCTTATCTCCCCGAGACACCCGCTCCATAAACAAAGCAAAATCCAACAACCCGCACATCGCGGGTTGTTCCTTTCAGGGCTCGCACAACAGCACAGCGAACACTTATTGAACAGCAAACAACCGGATAAGCATCATTTGTTGACCTATTTCTGTTTTCAAGCTATTACAAAGCTTGATGCTGAACGCCAGACAGGTAATATTGGTGGTTTGGACTCTGTCTTTGGGGAATGAGTCCCTAAGACAGTAATGAAGTGCCTTAACGGAGAATAATTTACACATGACTTACGCGCCTGTAAAAGACGTACTGAGCGGTAAGCTAGCGGTTGACAGTGAAGTAACTGTTCGCGGCTGGATTCGCTCACGTCGTGATTCCAAAGCTGGAATCTCTTTCCTTGCCATTTATGACGGCTCTTGTTTCGACCCGATTCAGGCCGTGGTCCCTAATGAGTTGAATAATTACCAGGAAGAAGTCCTTAAGCTGACGACTGGTTGCTCTGTTGAGGTCACTGGTAAAATCGTTGAGTCGCCTGCACAGGGTCAGGATTTCGAACTAGCAGCAACTGACGTTAAAGTTGTTGGCTGGGTTGAAGATGCTGACACATACCCAATGGCGAAAACTCGCCACTCTATCGAGTACCTACGTGAGGTGGCTCACCTTCGCCCTCGCACTAACGTTATCGGTGCTGTTGCCCGTGTACGTAACTGCTTGTCTCAGGCAATCCACCGCTTCTACCACGAGCAGGGTTACTTCTGGGTATCTGCACCTCTTATCACAGCCTCTGACTGTGAAGGTGCCGGCGAAATGTTCCGCGTTTCTACGCTAGACATGGAAAACCTACCTCGTACTGACGCAGGCAACGTTGACTACAACGAAGACTTCTTCGGCAAAGAGACGTTCCTAACGGTTTCTGGCCAGCTGAACGCTGAAGCTTACGCTTGTGCACTAAGCAAGGTATACACTTTCGGTCCAACTTTCCGTGCTGAAAACTCAAACACAAGCCGCCACCTAGCAGAGTTCTGGATGGTAGAGCCTGAAGTTGCGTTTGCAGAGCTAGATGACGTAGCCAAGCTGGCAGAAGACATGCTGAAGTATGTATTCAAAGCTGTACTTGAAGAGCGCCGCGATGACCTTGAGTTCTTCGCACAGCGTATCGACAAGCAAGCGATCACTCGTCTAGAGCAGTTCGTTTCATCTGATTTTGCTCAGGTTGACTACACTGACGCAATCCAGATCCTTCTTGATTCTGGCCGCGAGTTCGAATTCCCAGTTGAGTGGGGCATCGACATGTCTTCTGAGCACGAGCGTTACCTCGCAGAAGAACACTTCAAGGCACCGGTAATCGTTAAGAACTACCCGAAAGATATCAAAGCCTTCTACATGCGTATGAACGACGACGGCAAGACTGTTGCTGCGATGGACGTACTAGCACCGGGCATTGGTGAAATCATCGGTGGTTCTCAGCGTGAAGAGCGTCTGGATATCCTAGACGCACGTATGCGCGAAATGGGTATCGACCCTGAGCACATGAACTGGTACCGCGATCTGCGCCGTTACGGTACAGTACCGCACGCTGGTTTTGGTCTGGGCTTTGAGCGTCTAGTATCTTACGTTACCGGTATGGGCAACGTACGTGACGTGATCCCATTCCCACGTACTCCACGCTCTGCTAGCTTCTAATTATTGGCAATAAAACGTTCGACAATAAAAAAAGGCTACCTTCTGGTAGCCTTTTTTATTCTATCGCGACTCAGTATTACTCAGCCGCTTCCTGATCTTGCGGACGGAAACGATACTGAACACCCAATAGGAAATTTCTTAAAATCTGATCCTTACATTCGCGGTAATGCTTGTTATCAGGCTTTCTGAAAAAAGCACTTAGTTCATGGTTGCTAATCTCGCAGTCAACCAACTTCAAAACCTCGATGATATCATCAGCCTTAAAGTTCAACGCAATACGCAACTTCATAAAAATCATATTGTTGGTCAGACGTGACTCAGGGACAGGTTGCGGGCCTTCTTTCTTGCCACGTTTGGTATTAATCAAACCATTCAGAAAAATAGCCAGCTCATGATCGGTACATTTTGTAAATGCCGCATCATCTTCTTTCTTAAGCCAATCACTCACTTGCTCTCGAGTTACCTCATGATCCGCCTCAGCAAAAATATTCATCATCGCTGAATCATTAAAATCAAAGGTATAGCGAATACGTCGCAAAATGTCATTATTGAGCACAGTTGTTCCTAGTGATATTGCAGCCTTGTCGATATGACATACTGCCAAGTTGGATGCCATTCTAACAGATATATTTTATCCACTCAGATTTAATCGACCTGACCAAACTGCTATAGTGCTCGATTACAAACTCAATATAGAAACTAGACCATGGATACCCAACCCAATAACCCACTACACGGTATAACTCTCCAGACCCTTCTTGGTGAACTGGTTGATCACTATGGCTGGGAAGAACTAGGGCGTATCGTGAAAATTCGCTGCTTTACAAGCGACCCTAGCATCAAATCAAGCCTTAAGTTTCTTCGCCGTACCGAATGGGCTCGCAAAGAAGTAGAACAGCTGTACCTCGATACTTTTTTTATCTAGGTCACCGATCCCAAAGCTGCGGACCCCGCGCTATTCGGTAGAGACACCGCATTAACTCAACGTTATTTGCCCAACAACAAAAAGCCCGTACTAAGCTCAACTCAGTACGGGCTTTTATGATCAGAAGTTAAGCGGCTACCGCTTGCCCAGACACGCCTTTATCCACATCTTCGCCAAGAGTATTTGGCTCATCTTCATCCTTAACCAAGCTGACCATCAGGCCCGCGAATACCATCGAGCCGCCACCCAGCACAATCGCCATCATGGTATTACCGTCAAATGCCCAGCGGGTAAAGAAACCCAAGATCCCTGCAGCAAGTATCTGTGGCAGAACAATGAAGAAATTAAATACCCCCATGTAAAACCCCATTTTATTCGAAGGCAAAGAGCCAGCCAGAATTGCATAAGGCATGCATAGGATACTTGCCCATGCCAAGCCAACCCCCACCATGTTCAGCATCAACATAGAAGGATCTTGGATCAGGGCTATAGAACCTAAGCTCAACCCACCAATCACCAAGCTTAAACCGTGGACAAATTTACGGCTGGTACGCTCAGCAAGCCAAGGCAGAGCAAATGCCGCCAGTGCAGATATGCCATTGTAAGCAGCAAAACAAAGACCCACCCAGTCTGCACCTTGGTTGTATTGAGCAGAGCTGGTGTCGGTAGTACCAAAGATATGAGAGGTGACTGCTGAAGTGGTGTAAATCCACATTGCAAAAAGGGCGAACCATGAGAAAAACTGTACCACAGCTAGCTGGATCATCGTCTTTGGCATCGCCTTCAGATCGGCCAGCATACCCGCAAAACTCGCCTTTTCATCCGTTTCAGACGATTCACCAGCCTCATGGCTATAACTGGCTAACTCTTCAGGCGAATACTCCTTGGTACGGTAAACTGTCCATAGGATAGTGCCGATAAACACCAGTGCACCACACAAGAATGAAATTTTGACTGACGGTGGCACCTCACCTGCAGGTGCGGTATTCGCAACACCTGCAATGTTCGTCAGCAAATACGGCATTGCCGAAGCAACCACAGAGCCAACGCCGATAAAGAATGTTTGTACCGCAAAACCACGGGTACGTTGCGATGATGGCAAATTATCGGCAACCAATGCGCGGAATGGCTCCATCGAAATATTAATCGATGCATCCAAAATCCACAGCATACCAGCGGCAACCCAAAGATAAGGCGAATAAGGCATCACAATAAGCGCGAGCGATGATGCAACGGCCCCGAAAAGAAAGTAAGGGCGACGGCGGCCAAGGCGTGTCCAAGTACGGTCACTGAAGTAGCCAATGATAGGCTGAACCAGCAAACCGGTTAACGGTGCAGCAATCCATAGAATGGGGATTTGATCAATACTTGCCCCTAACGTCTCGAAAATCCGGCTGACATTCGCGTTTTGTAAACCAAAACCAAACTGAATGCCCATGAAACCGAAACTCATATTCCATATTTGCCAAAATGTAAGGCGTGGCTTTTCCATTATCGTATCCCCGAAACATACTTCAGCAACAACACGTGAGCCGTTGCTTTTTCTACGGTTAAAGATAAATTAAGCGTATTTCGCCATCTAGACGACGATAAAAAGACAAAAACATCATTTGTCTGCCTCTTCACCGCTTAAAATGGCCTTTTCGCTAATATTTAACCGCATTCCATCGGGGTGAAATCCTATGACAACCCTACCCCTACCATCCGTGATCGGTTTCACAGGGATGAACAGGGATTTCACAATATTTCACTTAATTACGTTTTATTTTTATTTTTTAATGGAAAACACTCCATTAAGTTCACAAAAAAGTCAGTATGGCGATAAAAATGTCGTAATTTTCTTGCAAAACAATTTGTTGGCTTTTTGACCAATTTAATCTGCACCTTACATAATTCGGCAACATACTCCTTTTGCTATTTTTCTTCGTTGGAATTGTTACAACTCCTTGTCATGACTGGCATTCACAGGGTATAAAGAGCTGATATATTTCTATTCTTACCAGCATGGATGATGACAATGTTTGAAAAAATTTCTGCCGCGCCAGCCGATCCTATTCTTGGCCTTACCGAAGAATTCAAGAATGACAGCCGCCCGGAAAAAATTAACCTTGGTGTAGGTATCTACAAGGACGAGTCAGGTAACACACCGGTCCTTGCTACGGTGAAAAAAGCCGAAGCGATTTTGCTCGAAAAAGAAACCACCAAATCTTACCTGAGCATTCCGGGAACCGCTGAATACGGCCTTGCGGTACAGCAACTTCTGTTCGGACAGGATTCCCCAATCATCTCATCCAAGCGCGCAAGTACCGCCCAAGCCCCTGGTGGCACAGGTGCACTGCGTCTCGCTGCGGAATTTATCAAGCGCCAGCTCGGCGATGTTACCGTTTGGATCAGCAACCCAACTTGGGCTAACCACAACGGTGTATTTGCAGCTGCAGGCCTTAAAACAACCCAGTACAGCTACTACGATGCTGAAAGCAAAGACATGGATTTCGACGCTGCGCTGACCGATCTCGCCAACGCCCAGCCTGGTGATGTAGTACTACTTCACGGGTGCTGCCACAACCCAACAGGTATCGACCCAGATTCTGCACAATGGCAGCAACTCGCCACGCTTTGCCAAGAAAAGCAGCTACTTCCAATGTTTGACTTTGCCTACCAAGGCTTTGCCAAGGGCGTAGAAGAAGATGCCCAAGGCTTGCGGATCTTTGCAGATAAATGCGAGGAACTATTGGTCGCTAGCTCATTCTCCAAGAATTTTGGCCTTTACAATGAGCGTGTTGGTGCCTTTACCCTGGTAGGCCGTACCGCCGAGGAAAGTGCAACGGCATTCAGCCAAGTGAAGAGCATTGCACGGGTTATCTACTCCAACCCACCAGCACACGGTGCTGCAATTGTTACAGAGATCCTGAACAATGATGCACTCCGCGCAGAGTGGGAGCAGGAAGT
Organism: Photobacterium aquae; assembly: GCF_001029445.1. Classification (GTDB taxonomy): domain Bacteria; phylum Pseudomonadota; class Gammaproteobacteria; order Enterobacterales; family Vibrionaceae; genus Photobacterium; species Photobacterium aquae. Next base: position 144,015 of record NZ_LDOT01000020.1, on the reverse strand, counting down.
GGCCGATATGCGTGATCGCATCCAAGAAATGCGCGTTCTATTTGTACAAACCCTGAAAGATCTTGGCATCGAACGTGACTTTAGCTTCATCGAGCGCCAAAACGGTATGTTCTCATTCTCAGGTTTAACCAAAGAACAAGTTGCCCGACTCAAGGAAGAGTTTGCGATTTACATCGTGGGTTCAGGGCGCATCAGCGTTGCGGGCATGACAAAAGCTAATATGCAGCCTTTGTGCAAAGGCATTGCAGCCGTACTGTAAGCCAACGAGGCTTGGGGTATAAAAAACGGGTGCGTGGGGCGCACCCGTTTTAATTGCTGTCGTCATCAGGCTCAGGATTTTCCGTATCGCCTCCCGTTTTTGTCCGGGAAACACGGCGGATCTCCTCAGCCAGACTTATCGAGAGGCAAGACGTTGCAAAAAAGCTCCCTCTCATATTGATGCTCAAGCTGCTCTCGCCATGGCTTCTTTGATACAGGCACCAGATAAAAGACATCTCTGGATGTATCGGTAACAAACGCCATACCGTGCTGCATTAACTCATAATGAATGTCGTGAACAAAACCCAGCGAAAAACTCTGTCGACCGGTTAGCTGGTTGATATCTTCGCGCGTTAGGCTCACCCCTTGGTTCTCTTCAGCAAAGCGATTGCGTAGCCAGTCGGAAAACTCTCTAGCACTTATCATTGTCATACCTTCGCCTCCGCATGTTCCCGTCCATGGCAAAATTTGACGCTTACAAATTTCGATAATACCTAAGCAGCCTCTGTCAAACCCATTCCATGCCGTCAGCCAGTTCATTAGCACCCTAACGGTTCATGTCATGCCTATTCGCAAATTCCACCATAAAAATACGGTTATATTGGAACCCACAGGGCATCGATTATCTTGATGTTACTTGGGTATATTAATAAGTTATAGCAGAGATGAGACATATCGACAGGTTAAAGACAGCTTGCCAAACCTTAGCGACTAGGTGATTCGTTTTTGAGACACTTTGCAGGAAACAAACAATGGGGAAAGAGGATAAATCGAGAGGGGAAAGGAAGTAATACCCGCCCCTGTATAACAGGAACGGGTCTGGCATTCACTCACACCGAAGTGTGGCTACCCTTCAGGAAGGGGGATTACAGGGCTTTGTACAGCACCTTGTTACCTGCCAGTTGGATGCGCTCAACCAAACCTTCTTCGGTCAGTTTCTTCAACGCACCAGTTGCCCAAGAAGCGGCTTTCGCATCTTCCTGACCTGCTTCCAGACCAATCCCTTTAGGGTTGATACCTTCAGCATTCTTTACCACGATATCCAGCACTTGTTGCTGCTTCGGTGTCAGAGACACAGTTGCCGCTACCGCTGCCACTTCAGGCTGCTTTGCTTCAACAACAGGTTTTGCCGCTGGAGCAGCTTTTACTGTTTCTGCAGTTGGTGCTTTCTTTACCACAGCTTTTGCAACTGCTGGTTTCGCTGTTACTGCAACACCTTTCAGGCGTTTTTGCAGCTTCAGTTGGACTTTACGTTTGTGAGAGATTCTCATTAAATTTCCTACTCCGTTGCACTACTTTCAGTCACCACCATCCATCGAAATACCATACGGCAATCCAATACATCCAGCGGGAAAAAGTAAGCGCGTGTTATACCAAGGATGTCAGAGAAATGCCAGCAAACGCTTATTTAAGCGGCAACAAAAGATGATTTATCTCAAAAATCAACGATAAACTCTCATTTTTACACTTTAGAGAAAAATAATGCTCTCTGAAAACAAACAAATAGCAGCCCTGCACTGATCCCTCTCCAACTGAGCGAGCGTAATCCATAATAAGGAGAGTACCAAGCCGAGAATCTTGCTATGGACGAACAACTAAAAACACGCTTTATTCGACCGCCGCTCAAGCCCTTTGGCACCAACCTTTATGTTGCAGCGGGAGTCGGGATCACGGTAGGTATCGGGCTGCTTTGGTGGGAACCCTTCCGTGCTCCACCGGCCAGTGCCATCATCCTGCTCGTCTCGGCTATCATGTTGCTGCTTGGCTATAAAATCCGTCAAGGACGCGAACTCTCCCTCACGCTCACCTTCATGCACCTCCAGTTTCATAGCCATTATGGCGGATGGCTTGCTAAATGGCACAACATCGAGCGGATTGGGCAAGCCAGTGTTCAGACTGACGGTTGGTATGAGCCCATCCCATGGGTTGGCGTCAGCTTGAAAAACTATGATCCCTTCCTGACCGCCATATGTCCCAGAGTCGCGACTAAACTGCTTCTCGATCAACGCATCCTGCTCGTCATGGCACATAAAAGGCTCAGCGATCCCCCTTTCGAGCTCGAGGATATCCTGTTCGACGACACTCCCTACATCACTGCCGACGGGCAAACCATCAAAGGGCTCATGGCGATGCTGGCCAACCGCATGCGATATAACCGCGAGCTTCTCGGCTATGATTTCTTTATCTCGGAAGACTTTCTCGACTGCTCCGCCGCTGAGTTTGCCGGATTGGCCAGACGCTATCTGGCTGCCTCATGATGATGAACCGTTGACTGTGCCAGCAAGAACGGCAACAGCAGCAACCCAACGATCCCGGCAGCAGCCGAAATAACGGTAAAGAAGCCGGTCCAATGAAATTGCTCAACCACCAGCGCCAACGGATAACCCGCCATCGCCGCCCCCATGTAGGCAAACAGGCCAACAAACCCCGTTGCTGCACCCGCCGAATCCTTATGGGAACACTCAGCCGCCGCCATCCCTATCAGCATCTGCGGCCCGAATACGAAAAATCCAATGGCAAAAAAACAGCCGGACAATAAAATATAATTGCCCACCGGCATCAACCAAAGCGCCGCAACTGCAAGAAATATTCCAATAGCAAAGATAAGGTTCATCGGCCCGCGGTTACCGCCAAACAGGCGGTCAGACCCCCAACCAGCAACCAGCGATCCGACAAAGCCCCCCACTTCGAATAGCGACAGAACCATGTTCGCTTCAATCAGGTCGTAACCTTTCTCCTCAGTGAGATAAAGGTTGCCCCAGTCATTGACTGCGGTACGCACGATATACACCAACACATAACTAAAAGCCAACAGCCAGATATACTTGTTACTCAGTACATACTTGCGCAAAATAGCCGCAGTACTGAGCCCCTGCCCCTCTTGCTCCTGAGCCAATTCCAAGCGGTCATGACGCCACTGGCCTACCGTCGGCAATCCCAAAGTGGTTGGCTTATCACGCAAACGCCAACACAATACCAAGCCAACGGCCACGGCAATCATGCCGGGAATAATAAACCCGAGCCGCCAGCTATAGTGAAGAGTCAGGTACCCCACCAACAAGGGGATCAGAGCGCCGCCGACATTATGGGCGGTATTCCAGAAAGACCACCAGAACCCCCGTTCGGAACGTGAGTACCATGTCGTCATCAGCTTAGAGCACGGCGGCCATCCCCAGCCCTGAAACCAGGCATTGAACATCCATAGCATCATCAAGACCCAGAGCGAATCGGAGAAACCGAACAAGATATTCACCACACCTGTCGCCATGAGTCCCAAGCCCATAAAATAACGGGGATTAGAACGATCAGAGATGATCCCTGAGAAAAACTTCGAGGCCCCGTAGGTAATATAAAACAAGGTCCCCATCATGCCGATATCCGCTTTGTCCAAGCCAAGATCCACCAGCATCGCGGGCATCGCATAGTTAAAGTTCTTGCGGGTAAAATAGAACACCGCATACCCAAGGTACATGGTGAACATGATATGAAAACGCCAATAGCGGTAGCGTTCATCAACCGACTCGGTGTCGGTGATCGGCGGCAGTGGCTGAGGTGATTTAAGAATTCCCAACATCGAATAGTCCCGTTAGATAATCGGCAGACGGATCGTCAGGTGAGTACCCCGCCGCTCCCCTTGGGTATAACTACGAATACCGAATACACCACCGAGTGCCTCAACCCGCTCGCGCATACCGGTCAAACCAAACCCCTTGCTATTTTTCTGCATCACCAAATCGGTTGAAAAACCACGGCCATTATCACTGATCTCTAATGAGACCCATTCTTTGTCAATGACAAACAGCACATTGAGCCGACTAGCTTGGGCATACTTAATCGCATTGTTAATGGTCTCCTGACACAAGCGGTACAAGGTCACACTCAGGGTATCCTCGAGCGCTTCGGGTTCCATCTCTCCTTCCCAGTGAAGATCCACCTCTATTCCCTGAGCCTCACATTCGAAATCCCGCAACAATTGCTCAATTGCCGCCTTCAGGCCCATATCATCCAATGACTTTGGCCGCAGCTGGGTCAGCAGCCCCTTGGTGGTATCATAAATATTCAGTGACAATGTCTCGATCATTGCCGCGCAGTTGTTGGCTACGGGGGCAGAATCAACCCGTTTGATTATCGAGGCTTGGGTGCGGATAGCGGTAATATTTTGGCCTATTTCATCATGCAGTTCCCGGGCGATATCGCGCCGCACGGACTCCTCCGCCCGAACCAACTGCTGAGACAGACTGTGGTTTCGGGTCAGTTGCTGCCGTAACTTCTGGTTGAGCTCCCGCTGACGCTGAATACCCATTCCCAGCAAAATCCCGGTCAGGCTCTGAGCTGTCAGCGACAACATCAAATCGGTAATGGCCAAGTCGCTACTGCTTCCCCTTGCCGCAATCAGCACCACGCTATTGAGCAAGGTTCCCAGCAAAGCTCCCTGCCATCCGTAACGGAAGGCCAATAGAATAATCGGAATCGCCAGACAGAACGGAGCAAAGCGCCGCATCTCTTCAGGCAACCCCAACTGAAGAATAATACTGACAACAAAAAGCACGGCATAAAACAGGATATGACGGATCCGCAACGAGACTGGGCGGGAAACCAACCCGACGGTCAACGGGACCCAAGCCTGCTGAAACAGGTAGCTCCATACCAAATAACAACTCGGCACCAGCATGACACCACCTGTTATCGTAACCAGCACAACCATCCAGCCATGAGTATCAAAGCCACCAGAAACAACAAAGTTGATCAGGGCCGATAAGAGGATCACCGCCCCCATTACCCCCAAGCGGCGCAACTGGGTACCGAAATAAAAACGCTGGGCAAACCATAGCAACGCCACGCTCAGCAAGCTCGCTACCAAGGCCGACAACCACAACGGGTTATGGACCAGTGGAGCCAACGCCAACATCAGACTCCATTCCGACGCATAAACAACGGGCCAATATTTTTTCGGGCAATGAAGCAGAATTCCGGTGCGCAGGGCAAACGGGAACAGAAAGACAGCCAGTTCCGCATCAAGGGTGAAGTAGGAGGCGATCACCCAAAGGCAGAACCAGCCACAGGAAAGGAGCAACCAGCCACACAAGGACATGACAGCATATTGGCGCATCAAAGCGTCTCTTGGTCAAAGTGCTTTGAGAGTTCGACATTATTTTTGGCATCGAGCTTATCCATCGCATGGGCACGGTGAACATGGACAGTCTTATGGCTCAACCCCAGCTCATTGGCAACGGCCTTAACATCCATCCCCTGTGCGAGCATTTCCGCCACTTGGCGCTCACGCCGGGTAAGTTGCGACACACCAGAAGGCGTTTTCGCCGTCGTTGCCAGTTTCAGCGCCACCTCAGGCGTTAAATAACAGCCGCCACCGGCAGCCGTACGTACCGCCTGGATAAGTTCATCCGGGCTGCAACGCTTGCTCAGATAGCCCCGAGCCCCCACTTCTAGCGCTTTTTCAACAACCGACGCCGAATCATGGACGCTCAGCATAATACAAGCCAATCCCGCCGGGAGGTCTGCAAGCAAAGACAGGCCGCTTTCATCTGGCATTGAAATATCAAGAATGCACACCGTCGCCCCGCTGCCCGGCAACCCAAGCCGTGCTTCCTTGGCCGAACCAAACTCCGCCACGACATCGATATCTTCTTCCAGTGCCAGCAATTGGGCGAAACCAGAGCGGACAATCACATGATCATCTACCAGTGCTACCTTAATCATCTTGAACCCCAGCGGAAAAAAAGAGACTTAAACTACCTGTTAGCCAACCGTGAAACAAGACCAAAATGTAATTAGTCATTAATGATTCATATCACAACAAACAAAAAAACTGCCCGGAGGCAGTTTTTCCAAAGGGATGATTCCCTATCTATATCATTTCGGACCCGAAATGCTTATGCAGATTCAAGCTGCATTTTTTCCTGCTCTTTCTGGATACGCTTTTCACGGCGGATCTTCTTCTCTTCGGCAATCGCAACAAAGATAAGCAGTACAATACAAACCGCAGCTGATGTATCAAGCGCAGCAAACGTACCTTTCCAACCTGTTAGGCCGAAGATTGGCGTACCGTCGGCAATCATACCTAGGCCCAGTTTCGCGAAGCTGTCACCGATAAGGTAAGCAAATGTACCCTTGATACCGTCCGCCACACTGATCGCTTTCTTCGGTACAAAACCAACTGCAGCAACACCGATCAACAACTGTGGACCAAACACCAAGAAACCAAGAACAAACAATGAACCAAGGTACATGTACTCGTTAGTTGCATGCTGGTAGAACTCAAGAGCGAAAATAATCAGAACCAGAGACACACAAGCAACCAAAGCACGGCGACCGTTTGCAAGGTCAGACAAGTAACCCCACATCAACGTACCAACCAGCGCACCCACTTCGAACAGTGTAAAACCTGAGATAGCCGCTTCTTTTGACAGGCCTAGCTCCTGGTAAGCATAAACAGTAGACCACTGATCGATACCGATACGCACGATGTACAAGAAGATGTTGGCAAAACATAGCAACCAGATGATCTTGTTCTTCAGAACGTATTCCATGAAGATTTCACGCTTGCTCATCGCATTTTCTTCAGCGTTGACATCTTCTTCGCTCACTTCCTCGCCGAACAGCTCTTCAGCCTTGCCCAGACCGTAGGCTTCCGGTGAATCGCTACCAAAACGCAGGCCGATGAAACCAACAACCAATGCAACAATAGACGGGAAGATGAACATACCGATAACGTGGCCGTCAAACAGGTAATTAGCACCAAATAGCGCCACGCCTGCCGCACCAGCACCACCTACGTTGTGAGACATATTCCACAGGCCAAGGTAGGTACCACGCTTGTTGCGCGGCGTCCACTTGGTAATCGTCGAGTAACTAGACGGACCACCGGTACTCTGGAAAAAACCACTCAGGCCATAGAAGGCAATCATCAAGAACAGGCTAACGCTGCCGCCACCCATACTGAAGCTGAAGCCCAACATCGCAAGGCCGGAAAGAATCAACATGAAAGGAAGAAACTGTTTGGTGTTCTTTCCGTCGGCATAGTAAGAGACTACGGTTTTACCGATACCGTAAGTAATAGAGAAACCCAGACCGATCATACCCAGCTCTGTCATAGACAGGCCGTAAGTAGAGATCATGTCGTTCTGAGCCACGTTGAAGTTTTTGCGGATCAAGTACATGGCCATATAGCCAATAAACACCACCAAATATGATTGCATAAATGGCTTGAACCACATCTTGCGACGTACTTCGACAGGCAAATCCAGCGTCGGTTTTCTGACCTGCTCAAGAAGCTTTAACATGTGAAACCCTCAATAATTCTCAACACCGTCGGCAGCAAAGTGCCACGTAGCTGGCCGTCATCCTGGGTAAATAGAGTAATGTGCTATCCTCGGCGACCGACAGAACCAACTAACGAACTGCCAATATCGGGGAGAAAAGGGATGATGATGACCATTGGTGATGAATTCTAGGGAGGGAGTAACAGGCTGGCTTGAGAAGGCGACCTAAACAAACTAGGAAAAAGTCCTAAGTTCGGTCAGACAGTAAGGAAAGCGTGAAAGCTATCACAAAATAACGTTGGTACATCGACATCATCAATAGAGATAACAAAAAGCCCCTGCAAATGGCAGAGGCTTTCCAAAATACTTAATACAGCGGCATTTCGTCTGCCACAAACGGGTTGGATGCCCGCTCATTGCCAAACGTCGACATTGGCCCATGCCCGGGCACAAAGGTAGTCTCATTACCCAGTGGCCATAGCTTATTTTTGATTGAGCTAATCAATGTCTGGTAGTCGCCACGCGGGAAATCGGTTCGTCCGATCCCGCCCTTGAACAGCACGTCACCGACAAATGCCACTTTTGCCATTTCATTGAACAGCACCACATGACCCGGTGTGTGACCCGGCGTATGGTAAACATTCAGAACCTGATTGCCGATTTCAACCGTATCGCCATCATCCAACCACTGATCAGGATCAAACGCATCGGTCATTGGGAAACCAAACATTTCGCTCTGACGCGGAAGCCCCTGCAACCAGAAAGCATCCTCTTTATGCGGGCCAACAACGGGAACGCCCAGCTCTTTAGCAAGAGGCTCAGTCCCCCCTACGTGATCAAGGTGTCCGTGGGTCAAAATCAGCTTAGTGATTGTCACGCCTAGCTCGGCGGCCTTTTCTTTCAGGAGGTGAATATCACCACCGGGATCGATCAGCGCTGCCTGCTTGGTTTCATCGCACCAAACGATCGAGCAGTTCTGCTGAAACGGGGTCACCGGGACAATCTCAAATTGTAGACTCATTAAATTCTTCCTAACCAACGCTAGATAATAGGCTCTGGCAGCAGAATAACAGCCCCACCAACAAAAACCAACCGATGGCGAATACAGCAAAAATAGCAAAGCCGACAACAACCAAGAGAGGGAGGTTGAGTCGGCTTTGTGATTAATAGATCGATATTATATGTATTGCTATGTGGCAAATGTTCTTAATAACTAGCATAGCACAGAGCCATTTGACACATATCACCCATTCCAGCGGCGAACAGGCCCGGTATCAATATGCACAAAGCCACTTCGTGGGTAATATCCCACCCCGCCTAGACGAAGCTCAAGCGCAGCATTGCGAATCCGTGAAAGCGACACGCCTTCTAAATTGAAGTCGATCGCCTGCCCCTTCATATGGAAGCTCTTTTTAGCAACCCCACCGGTCTTTTGCAACGCCTTATTCGTAGCAGGTGATCGGTATCCCGAAATAATCCTGACTTGGCCTTTGTGTCCCAGTTCTGACTGAATTTCTGTGATGGCATCAAACAACCGACGGTCCATCTTCGCCACTTCGTTACGACGAAAATCGCGACAAATATGATTGATTTTTCTCAGCTCTTCTTTGAGATAAAACTCACCGTCAAAGTACTCACTGTCAAGCTCTTCCCTTGTATGAATATTGCACAGTGAAATCTGACGAGGGTTCTGCCGTACATTTACCGATTTATATGGACTCGCACTTACCATTCCCGGCACCAAACTGGCACCCAAAAACGCCCCTCCAGCCAACAATAACTGGCGACGTTTGTAATCAATCTCAGACATAACTCAACAATAACCAATCGCTAACTTTTGCTTGGTATTATTCTTTTGTAAAAAACGATACACCAAGAATTTCCAGCAAGATAACGTTCAGATATTATTCAGTCAAACCCCCAAAAGCCAATAAATCGACGAAATATTATGCAGAAAACGCCTAATTATTGACTACAAAGAAATTTATTCTGTGTAAATAGATGTAAATAATTCCTGTTTTTGAGACGTAGCAACAAAATCATCATAGCTGTAAACGTCATTGCGGTAGTTAACGGCTCCCTCACGATCTACCCAAGCCGTTTGGTATATAAGATGAACAACCACTTTATGCTGCAACCCCACTGTCTTGGTTTTCGTACGTGCTTTGAGTTGGTTTACCCGCTGTTCGGACACGCCCGAATGAGTCAGAAGAATCCGAGCAAGATCGGCAGCTTGCTCAACCCGTACACAACCCGAACTAAATGCTCTTGTCTCTTTGGCAAACAGAGCCTTTGCCGGAGTATCATGAAGATAAATGGCCTGATCATTGGGCATATTAAACTTAAAGCGACCTAACGCATTACGTTTGCCCGGTTTTTGCCGTAGCCGGTAAGGGAAGGATTTAGCATTCATCAAGCGCCAATCAATGGTATGGATCGGGATTTGCTCTGAACTGTTCCAGCTACGAATTACCGCAAAATTATTTCGGTGCAAATATCCCCTATCGCGGCGGGCCTTAGGCAGAATATCCTTGCGCATGATCGACATCGGCACATTCCAATATGGATTAAAAACCACGGAAGCGACTTTCGTTGTCATCACGGGTGTTCGTCGGCTCGGTCGGCCAACTATTACTTTGCTTTCAAGCACATGCTGGTTATTCAACCATAAATTCATGCTGTAGTTGGGAATATTGACCACCAAAATAGAGGTGCTTTTTTGCTGCCACAACCTTGCCCGCTGGGCATTGAGAGCCAGCATCCGCATTCGTACCTGCGGTGAAATTGCCAACCACTGACGGGTCTGAGGCCCAATCGCTCCATCTACCTTTAAACCGTGTCGTTGCTGAAATTTTTTCACCGCATTCGCTAAATCGATATTGTAGGTACGTACACCCGCAGCCCGCAGTTGCTGTGCCTCGAAGTCTCGAAGATCACCCAATGACTCCAGTATCGTAATCAACCCATCGGGATCTCGGAGCCGGACGCCAAGCCGGATAATCCCGGGTTGATAGAACGCCGGCCAACGCTTGGTCGCTGACTCTTCCAGTGATTTTATTGCCAGCAACAACTGAGCATAGTTTTCATCTGTTGGTTGAAAACTACTGACAAAACTATGAAGTCGGCCTAACTCTATCTCACTATAAAGCCGCGATAACGCCTCTTCAGAAGGCAGCGGCAACCGGCTATCTACCCCATTACCGAACAACCACCCACGACCGTACGCGGGTAGCCCCTCTATATAACTCATATAGGCAAGTAAGGTATCGGTGGCCAGCAAATCATACTGGCGCCAGTCATTACTCTTTTTGAACTGGCGTAACTGGCGGTAACGCTGGCTAAAATCAGTACTCACATTGGACATGGCCAATATCTTCAGCTGCTGCTCAAACTCATTGGCCGCAAACGTATCCTGCCATAGCGGTACAAATCCCATGCCGTAATACAAATCAGCTAATTGATCGACATAACGTATGGTCCGAATTTCAGATGCAACCTGATCAATCCACTCGCGGGCCTGATTCTGTTGCAAAAGATCACCGGTCACCAAATCGTCCGGCTGTAACTGCGATGCTGTCGTCTTCACGGAAAGAGGTTGCTGCGGGGTATAGTCATCTGCCATCGCAGACTGTAAACAAACAAGCAGCGCACCAAGGCCCAAAATACAGAGTTTTGTCATTGCCCGCCGACTCCTCACGCCTTTAACTAGAGTATGGCAAATCCCATACATGACGGAGTAACTTTAGCCGCCGGAGTCAGCTTGTCTTGTTTCAATTATTGAAATCGCTATTAACCAACCGATAGTGCCCAAAAGAAGCACAAAACTATGCTGGAAAGGGTCAAAATACTACACAAAAACGTTCCAGTGGTTATCCCAAATCCCCCCAGTTTGGCTTGCTGACATATCACCATGCTCACCCACAGTCACAACATTACCCGCTCCTGAGCCAACCTGCTATTTTCCAGCCTTAATATCCCTCACCAAAGAAAGCATCATACTTACCCCCCAATTCGTCCTCCATACTTCTCGTCATGTGGCGATTGATTCTGCATATAATGCTAACTTGCGTGTATTTTTGGCATATTCTTCAACAAATCCTTTTCACTATGGGAGAATTAAGGTACTTTCGCGTTGCACTGCACTCAGGTGAGTTATAAGCTCGCTATGAGTATGAATTGGAGAATGAAATGGACAAGCATGAAGAAGTATTGATAGCGCTGCGACAGATTATTCGCGCTATCGACCTACACTCACGGAAACTCAATAAAGTTGCTGGATTGACCGGGCCCCAGCTCGTTCTGATGCGCGCTATTCGTGATTCGGGAGAGGTCACCATTCGCCAACTGTCCAATATCACCAACATGAGCCAGGCAACAGCCACAACGATTCTAGATCGCCTTGAAAGTCGTAATCTAGTTATTCGCCAGCGCAGTCAACTGGATAAACGCAAAGTGCATGCTCACCTAACCCCTGAAGGTGAAGCGGTTCTAGCTAAGGCCCCACTACCGTTACAAGAAGACTTTGTTGCCCAATTCCAAAACCTGGAAGACTGGGAGCAGTCATTGCTTCTTTCATCTGTACAGCGCATTTCGACCATGATGAATGCCGAGCACCTTGACGTCGCGGCCATGCTCCATGTGGGCCACATCAACCCACAAGATCCAGAGAACTAACCCCCAATGCTGCTCGAGGGGATTGAAACCCTATTGGTGCTTGCTGAAGAAGGCACCATGAGCAAAGCCGGCAACCGCCTATACCTTAGCCAAAGTGCCGTGAGTAAACGCATTGCCAAGCTTGAAATCAGGCTTGGCAAAAAACTGATCATTCCTGATGGCAGGCGAATTCAACTAACCCCACAAGCCAAGCAGCTGATTGCCTCCGTAGGACCCAGCATTTCCGAGCTAAAAGGGCTGATTTCTGATCAGATATCGCTAGAAGACCATACTACAATCAGTCTTGCCTGCTCTGAAACTCTGGTCGCCGGCTATCTCGCCCCTATTTTGGCCAACTATTTCTCTCAAGACAGGCACATCACGCTAACAACGCATCACACGCCAATTATTGTCGAAAAAGTCCAAGCCGGAGAGGCAACCATTGGATTCTGTGCAGGGCACCTTCCTCCCCAGCACGGGCTCGACATCGTTCACCTGTTTGATGAGCCTTTTAATATTGTCAGCCACACACCGCTCACATCCCCACCAACGAGCTTGCTCACCAATGTGCTCAGCAACCCGGCTAATGCCTATCAGGCGGGAATCTTACAAAAAGCCGGTATCGCACCGCTAATGCAGATGGACTCTTATACAGCCGCCGCACAGTTGGCGCTCAACGGGGTTGCGCCCGCGTTGGTTCCCTTGTCCATTATCCAAACACTTAACATCTCGTCGAAGCACTGCTTCCATTTTGATTTTTTAGATACCCTCACCCGACCGGTACACCTTTGCTATCGTTCCAAAAGCCTGCAAAATCAACGCGTCGTCACCTTGCTCAAGGCCATTTCAGCCGTTCTGCTCACAAAAAAAGAGCCAAGCTCACACAAGCATTGACTCTTATTGAAGATCACCTGTAATAGGTGTTGCGTTCAAATCACAAGCCTCAAGGCCGATTCGTAACGATCAGCTAAACCACTGCGGGTTTTGCTCCACCAGCAATTTCACCGCCATAACCATAGATACCGTTACCACCATCGGACGAATCAAATTACGCCCCTTAGTCACGACAACCTTGGCACCGAGGCGAGCACCAATAAAACCACCCACGGCCATAGCCAAACCCACTTTCCATACCGGTAAACCGGCAATCACGAACAGTATCAGGGCGGCAATATTCGACGTGAAGTTAAGCACCTTAGTACGAGCTGTCGCCTCAACAATCCCTAACTGGGCAATCACGACAAAACACACCGTAAACAGAGAGCCCGTACCCGGACCGAAAAATCCATCGTAAAAGCCAATGCCAGTGCCGACTGAAAAGGCAAAAGCGGCTTCAGACAGCTTAGGCGTACCGCCCCCTTTTCCTGCATCTGGTGCAAACAGGAAATACAGCGAGATCCCCACCAGCAGCACAGGGATCAAATTGGTCAGGATACCGGCATCAATCACCTGTACCGAAAGTGCCCCCACAGCCGAGCCTGCAAAAGTACAGGCAATAGCTAGGCGCATATCTTTCAACTTCACCAAACCATTGCGGACAAAGTAGAGCGAGGCAGAAAAGCTACCAAATGAGCTTTGCAGTTTGTTCGTAGCCAGCGCCTGTGCAGGTGGCAGCCCGGCCGCTAACAGTGCAGGCACTGTCAGCATCCCCCCACCTCCGGCAATGGCATCGATAAACCCTGCCATGCTTGCTACTAGAAAGAGGGCTCCAATAATTTCCCAGCTTAATTCCATACCATTCCCAAAAATCAACAATCCATGCCCGCTCGTAATAAGACTGAAATTACGTCTATCTACCGAGACAAAACATAAGCACAAAGAATTTCGCTAGATTAAGGGGCGATGAAGAAAAAGAAAAACGAAAAAAAGGATACCAATCCTTTCCAACTTGGAATCAGTCAGATGATAAAGCGGCGCTCTATTGGGCATCAAAACCATCGGGCTAGAAAGGGATCAGCTCAATTTTCCCCCATATCATAGCGTCATAAAATTACAGCAATAAGCTGAACCGTGTCATTTTGTTGTTTTATTACAACACTGCGCTATTTCTCGCTCAGCCCCCATGTTCAAAACTGATGATTATTGCAGCTTATTAATACAAGCCTATTTCCGTCATTATGTCAGTCATGCAAAATGATTGTTTCCAAAAACATTCCAATACAAATGTGCAATATAAAAGCAACAAACATAAATCATTGATTTTTAATCATTTATTATTGAGCCATTAGTCATTAAGCGAAATTCAACTCACAAATTATTCATTTGTCTGATCAAATCATGCAAAAAAAACCGTAGCCCTCCCCCTTCGCTTATCTAAAATATCCCTCCCACAACGTCGAGCCACACACAAACTTAACAAAATTACAAACATCATCGCGCTGGCTATGAACCAACGCGTCCTTCACAGGAAGACAAACGATGGAGTGGAACACCCCATGTTAAACCTTATAATTTCCGTAATACCTATTTTGCTGCTGATTTGGATGATGACCAAACGCAACGCACTACCATCGCATATCGCCCTACCGATCACTGCACTGCTGGTAGGCCTGCTACAACTCTTCTATTTCGGCAGCGATGGCCAAACCCTGGCAGCCAATATTTTCGCAGGTGCTCTATCGGCACTCACCCCTATTTCTATCATTGCCGGCGCTATCTTACTCAATCGCACCATCGCCCTATCAGGGGCAGAAACCGTTATTCGCCAATGGCTGGAAACCATCAGCCGTAACCCTGTTGCCCAATTGATGATCATTGGCTGGGCATTTGCTTTCATGATTGAAGGCGCTTCTGGCTTTGGCACCCCTGCGGCGATTGCCGCTCCAATTCTGGTTGGCCTCGGCTTTCCGCCACTACAAGTTGCCATGCTTGCGCTGGTCATGAACTCGGTACCGGTCTCTTTTGGTGCCGTTGGCACCCCAACATGGTTTGGCTTTGGCAACCTTGGTCTTAGCGAAGCAGAACTCTTGGTAACCGGCCAACACTCAGCCTTACTCCATGCGTTGGCTGCCTTCATCATTCCGGTACTGGCTCTTCGCTTCGTCGTCACCTGGCAGCAAATTCGCCGCAATCTGCTATTCGTCCAGCTAAGCGTACTGAGCTGTACTATTCCCTATTACCTACTGGCACAATGGAACTATGAATTCCCGGCGCTGATCGGTGGTGCGATTGGTATGGGTGTCTCCATCTTACTGGCTCGCTCTCGCATCGGCCTTGACAACGCACCCGATACTGCTCGCGAAGAACAATGCAAACGCCTGCCTGCCGGTACGGTATTCAAGGCTATTGCGCCGACACTTCTGCTGATTGGTATCTTGATTATCACCCGCATCCAGCAGCTGGGTATCAAGGCTATGCTCAACGATGCCAGCCCACTGCTGCACCTCGACCTCGGTATCCTAGGCCAATTGAGCATCAGCAAAGCGCTGATCATCAAGCTCGGCGGCATCTTTGCCACCGACACCAGTTGGGCTTACAAGACCCTGTATGTCCCTGCCCTGATCCCATTCTTGCTGGTCGTACTTATCTCAATCCCACTGCTGGGTATGAGTCGCACCGTCGTCAAACAAGCCTTTGTCGAGACCGGTAGCCGCCTGAAAATGCCATTTATTGCCTTGGTTGGGGCACTAATCATGGTGAAGCTGATGATGATGGGCGGTGAACACTCCCCGATCATGACGACGGGCAAAGCATTTGCCGATCTAACAGGTACCAGCTGGCAGTACTTCGCCGCCTATCTTGGCGCACTGGGAGCCTTTTTCTCAGGCTCGGCAACCGTGTCCAACCTGACATTCGGTGCGATTCAGCAGAGTATCGCCCATACCGTCGATCTGCCACAGACCACAATCCTTGCTTTGCAGTCTGTCGGCGGCGCCATGGGCAATATGGTTTGTATCAATAACATCATTGCCGTCTCGACTATCCTAGGTATTAGCAACCGAGAAGGCTACATCATCAAGCGCACCGTGGTGCCTATGATGCTTTACGGAATCATCGCCGCGGTGGGCAGCACCCTACTCTAGCCCCCCGGAATGACATGCGGACAACAGGAACACCGCCCGCCCTTAGCCCGGCATGATGCCGGGCCTAGCCATAGCGCCTGCCTTGCAGACACAGACTAGACCATAACGAAAAATACGACGAAAAGGTGGTAACCCCACCCACTGGAGCAACTATGAAGGTAAACTTTTTTGCTACCTGCCTATGCGACACCGTCAAGGCAGAAGTGGCCAAAAAAACGGTCTTATTACTTGAGCAGCTCGGCTGTGAGGTCATCTTCCCCGAGAAGCAGGGATGCTGCGGCCAGCCTTCGCTCAACAGCGGCTATATCGATGAGAGCAAGGCTGCAATGAAAAAAACCATTGCCGCATTTGAAGCCAATGACTATCCGATTGTCTGCCCAGCCGGCTCATGTGCCGCAGCGGTGAAGCGTTATCCTAAATACCTTGCTGATGAGCCCCTATGGGCTGCCCGTGCCCAAGAGGTTGCCGACCGCCTGTTCGAATTGACCCAATTTATTGTCAACCAATTGGGAACCGTGGATTTGGGTGCCAAACTGACAGGCAAAGCTGTCTACCACCCATCATGCAGCCTGATCCGCAAACTTAATGTCCGCGAAGAGCCGCTGGCCCTACTCGCCCATGTCGAAGGCCTCGAGCTACTGCCTATCCAGAACCAAGAGACTTGCTGCGGTTTCGGCGGGACCTTCTCGGTCAAAATGGCCGAAATCTCCGGTGAAATGGTCAAAGAGAAAGTCGCCCACATCAGCGAAGCAGAGCCGGACTACCTCATCGGTGCCGATATCAGCTGCCTAATCAATATCGGTGGCCGAATCAACCGTGAAGGCAAGCCAATCAAAGTAATGCACATTGTCGATGTGCTGATGAGCCGCTGAGGAGATATCACATGTCGATGAAAACCAGCCAGGACAAGTTCAAAGACCGTATCAAGGTCAACATGCAAGACAGCTTCATGCGCGAATCTGTTGCTAATGCCCAGACCCGCATGTTCACCAACCGCCAAATTGCTGCCGAAAAACTCGGCCACTGGGACGACTGGCGCCAAATGGGGATGGAAATCCGCAACCATGTTCTCGAGAACCTGGATTACTACCTCCACCAACTCAGTGACAAAGTTGCCGAGAATGGCGGCACGGTCTTCTTTGCACAAACCGCCGAAGAAGCCACCCAGTACATCGAAAACATCATCAAGCAGAAGAACGCCCGCAAGATCGTCAAATCCAAGTCGATGGTGACCGAGGAGATCAGCCTCAACGCAATGATCGAGCGTAACGGGTGCGAAGTGGTCGAAACCGACCTCGGCGAATATATCCTCCAAACCGACGACTACGATGCCCCCTCGCATATCGTCGTACCGGCCCTGCACAAAAACCGCTACCAGATCCGCGATATTTTCCGCGACAAGCTGGGCTACGAGGGCGACGAGGAGCCAGAGGCCATTACCCGCTTCGTCCGCAACTATATCCGCCACGATTTCCTCGAAGCCGATATCGGCATCTCCGGCTGTAACTTTGCCGTGGCCGAATCCGGAACGGTGACACTGGTTACCAACGAAGGCAACGCCCGCTTGGCCACCAGCCTGCCGAAGACCCATATTGCCGTGATGGGCATGGAACGTATCGTCCCGACGTTCGAAGAGCTAGATATCGTTGTCAGCCTGCTATGCCGCAGCGCGGTTGGCTTGCCACTAACCGGTTACGTTACCGCACTGACCGGACCACGCGAAGCCGGGCACTTAGACGGGCCTGAAGAGTTCCACCTTGTTATCGTCGACAATGGCCGCTCTGATATCCTCGGTTCGGAGTTCCGAGACATCCTGCGCTGCGTTCGTTGCGCGGCTTGTATCAATACCTGCCCAGCCTACCGCCATATCGGTGGCCACTCTTACGGCTCCATCTATTCCGGCCCGATTGGTGCCGTATTATCCCCGCTGCTTGGCGGCTATGATGATTTCAAAGATCTGCCGTATGCCTGCAGCCTTTGCCGCGCCTGCCATGATGTATGCCCGGTTAAGATCCCGCTGTCTGACCTACTCCTCAAACACCGTCAGAAAATCGCCGAGCAGGGCCTGACACCGCTGGCCGAGCGCGCATCAGTGAAAGCATTCACCGTCCTCAATGCCCACCCTATGCTATGGGACGCAGGTGTGAAAATCGGTGCAAGTGTCGCAGGCAAACTGATCAAGAACGGCAAAATGCCAATTTCCGCAGGGGCTATCAGCGAATGGACCGAAGCCCGGGATCTACCACAACCGGACGGCCAGTCATTCCGCAGCTGGTTCAAACAAAGAAACAAAAAGCAGGAGTCGTAATCATGAGCCAGATCATCAACCGTGATAGCTTCCTTGACAATATCGCGGCCAAGCTAGGCCGTGAGCGCAACACCACAGCCGTCGAGCGTCCAGCCCTGTCAACCCGACGCCACCTTGAGGTAATGGCCGACTTCGATCAAGACCAACTCAAAACCGTCTTGGTTGATTACGCCAATACCGCACTGGGCGCACAAGCGGTTGTCACCACCAAAGACAGCCTTAGCCTGACCCTGCGCGAAATCTGTGACAGCTACTGCCACAGCGATGCCGAAGAGAACAGCAGCATCAAAGCTCCGGCAGAAACATTGGTCTCAGCCGATCCGCGCCTGCTTGCCCTGTTTGATCCCGAGGCACTCGATACACCAGAACACGTTGTCCACGTTTGGAATACGGATCTTGGCGTCGGCCCGAACATTGAGATCGCTGAACGCGCCAAAGTCGGTATTGTCTATGCCGAACAGGCGCTGGCCGAATCCGGTACTATGGTGCTCTATAGCCAAGTGGCCCAAGGACGAGCCATCAGCTTGCTGCCTGAAGCATCTGTTTTTGTCGTGCCGAAAAGCGCACTGGTTGCCCGCCTCACCCAAGCGACAGCCAAGCTTCATGAGATGGCTAAGCAAGGCCAGCGCGTGCCGTCTTGCGTCAACTTTATCTCTGGCCCAAGCTCTACGGCCGATATCGAGCTGATTAAGGTTGTTGGTGTACACGGCCCTATCTATGCCACGTACGTGATCATCGACGATCTGTAAACGACCACAAGGTACTCCGTCAGGTTTAAGCTTGACTTAAATAATCCAAAGCCACCCCTCTCAGGGTGGCTTTCTCTTAGACGCTATACTCGATATCTCCCAGCAACCTTAAGATACCGGTCTCGTGCAGATCCTGCATATTGAGATTAGTCGGGTATAATATCCCTATACTCACCAACCCATTTTGAAGTTATGACGCCGCATATTGACGATCTTGTTCTGTTTACCCAAATCATTGACCACGGCTCATTTAGCAAAGTGGCCGAGATCAACAAAATCACCAAATCTGTCGTCAGCAAGCGCATCAGCAAGCTCGAGCAACAACTCGGGGTACAGCTTATCTACCGGACCACCCGCAAGCTGACCCTGACCGAGCCCGGCACCATGCTCTACCACCGCGCGCGAGACATCCAGCAGGCCGCCCAATCTGCCTTCGATGCCGTCAGCAGCTATAACGAGGTGCTCTCTGGCACTATGCGCGTCTCCGTGCCAACCATCTCAGGAGAGTTGCTTCTGGCTGACGCACTGTCCGACTTCTGCCAGAAACACCCGGGGTTGAATATCGAAATGTCGATGGATAACCACTTTGTCGATCTGGTTGCCGATCACTACGACTTAGTCATTCGAACCGGATTTTTAGAAGACTCCAGCCTCATCGCCCGCCACATCTTCAATTCGCGCTGGGTGATCTGCGCAACACCGGATTACCTAGAAAAGCATGGCTGCCCCCAAACTCCCCGTGCCCTTCTGCGCCACAATTGTCTCGGCTATACCCAGCAAAGCACAGGGCCTTTCGACTGGTTATTCCTACGCCATACCAACGAGACCTATACCCTCAAAGTCTCCGGTAACTTTTCGGCCGACAACGCCATCGCGCTAAAAAAAGCCACTCTGGCGGGCAACGGTATTGCCTATTTGCCAACCTGCCTTGTCTACGACGAGCTCCAAGCCGGAAAACTGGTCGAAGTGCTACCAGAACATGCTGGCAAAGTCGTCGGAATTTATGCGGTCTACCCCTACACCAAACAGCCGCCAAGGCGTACTCAGGCCCTTATTGAGCATATCCGGGAACGGTATCTGGCCATCAAAGAACGTTTCTAGCCAGCTTCCAGCCCCAAACTGCCAAGCAAAAAAAGAGGAGGCTCCGTAATGAAGCCTCCTCTTTTTTGTTCAGTCCTATCGCTAGGCACAGACCCTATCGCTAACCTTGTCACTGGCGATTGCGGCACATTTCAGCAGGGAACGCCAATTGCACCATCACATGGCGCTGGAACAAGTCATCATAACCTTGCTCTGCCAGCGCTTTTTCCATACAAAGCAGCCACGCGTTCTTTTCTGCCATTCCAATCGATACGTGACGATGAGCTCCGGGCAAATTCATCGCCCCATACTTTTCGCTGTAACGCGACGGCCCACCCAACCAGCCAATCAAGAAGGTGGTGAGTTTTTCTATCGACTCGCTAAGGTCATCGGCATGCATCGCCCTTAATTCAGCCGCTTCGGGCAAGGCATCCATCATGGCATAAAAGGACTCAACCAACTGCCGTACCCCCGATTCACCACCTGCGGCAATAAATGCGGTATCACCCTCATTAAAATTCGGAGCAGTTCGGGGTTCAATAGTATGTTCGTTGGCGCGGTAAGGCTTCATAATGACATTCGGCAAAACAATTGAGGAAAACTATAAACGTATATTAGTGGCTTGCTCAAAAATTTCCGATATAAATATCTTATTCTCTGAATTCAAGATTCAGATCAGACAAGACCGTAAACCCACCATGATCGGGATAAGTTTTTGTCACCTCACAACTTGGCTCAAATCTGAATCGTCGTGGCAATTGTCACGACAATACAATTGCGAGAACGTCATCCAACAACTGGAAAAAGAAAGAATCAAGCGAATAGTTTACTCTTTTTGGGAAGAGGTACGCCTATAGATACCTTCAATATCTCTCAATGTTAGTGACAGAGGGCTCATTCGCCCTCTGTTACACAACACACTTTGATGAATCAAATTACCACTAACTGTCTATCTCTATCGGCCCACCAAAGGACGTAACCGGCGGCACTTCGCCAGTATATTTCTCCATTTGCACCACAACCGTATTGGCACTTGTCGCCTGCGCCAGCTCAGATGTACCTATATCCATCGTCACCGTATTGGGATCGCCATAGGTATCGATAGAGCCAACTTTCTCGTTAAGCGGTCCGTACCACGCACCCTCATAGATTCGGATCACGCCTAGCGGATAATTGTCAGACACCACCGCACCGGCCAGCAACTGCCCGCGATCGTTGAAAACCCGCACCAAATCACCGTCTTTGATCCCGCGCGACTTAGCATCCTCCGGACTGATATACACCGGTTCGCGATCCTGAACAGTATACGTGGCTCGGTATTCATCCGATTCACACATCTGCGAATGCAAACGCTGATCAGGGTGACAGGACTGCAGCCAGAGTGGGAACTTATCCGACCCCGGCCCACCATGGGAACGCTCGGCTTTTTCAAACCACATCGGATGCCCCTGGCAGTGATCATACTTGTAACCGGCAATCTTACGACTAAATACCTCGATAAACCCTGATGGTGTCCCTAATGGATTGATTTCAGGGTCTTCACGGAATTTCGCATGAGCCACATAGTCCTTGCCTTCACCGAAATTCACCCAGCCAGCCTGATCCTGAGCCCAAAACTCCTCAAACGGCGGCATCTTAAAGCTATCTTTATTCGCTTCACGGCAATCTTCATACAGGCTCTTGATCCACTCCATCTCGCCCATACCCCGGGTATATTCTTTCTGGCGATCAAAGCGACGGCAAAAATCCGTAAAAATGTCGAAATCAGTCCGCGACTGATAAAGCGGATCGACCAACTTGTGCATCGCCAACAAACCACTACCCGAATAGGCACCGTACAAGTCAATATCGTTTCGCTCAAACTGAGTACATGCAGGAAGGACGATATCAGAAAAACGGCAAGTCGCCGTCCAGGCAAAATCAATAGTGACGACTGTCTGCAATTTCTGGAACGCCTTTTTCATCCGGTTGCGGTCCTGATGAT
The DNA here is from genome assembly GCF_001029445.1 of Photobacterium aquae. Lineage (GTDB taxonomy): Bacteria > Pseudomonadota > Gammaproteobacteria > Enterobacterales > Vibrionaceae > Photobacterium > Photobacterium aquae. The sequence goes on along the minus strand of NZ_LDOT01000020.1, from coordinate 121,681 downwards.
GGTGCCAAGGGTTGCATCCGCTAACCACCAGCATCTTGATATCCGGAAGCTTAACCTTATTACCGTTGTAATTGATTTCCTTACCCGGTTCATGAATCGCATCTATCCAGCGCGCCACGGGTATAGTTTTGCTATAGCCCTTGAAATCCGTGCTGTCCCACTTCGGTTTTTGCCCTTCATCAACATTACGCGGGAACCCGCCCGGCCCAGACGCCCCCGTCGGCGGTATCCCCACCCCGCTGTAATGGTGGGAATATGAAATACCACCACCCGGCAGACCGATTTTGCCCAGCATTGTCGCCAAAACGGCCCCCATCCAATAAGGTTGCTCACCGTGCTGCTGGCGCTGTACCGCCCAACCAAAAATCAGCTGAGTACGCCCCTTGGCCAACAGGCGGGCAAATTCCCTAATCTCATCGGCTTTCACCCCGCAAATAGGCTCTGCCCATTCCGGAGACTTCTCAGTTTTGTCTTCCGCCTTACCCAATACATACGGAATGAATTCATCAAAACCCAATGCATAGGTATCAATAAATTCTTTGTCGTAGAGTTTTTCGTTATACAAGGTATGAGCGATAGCCAACATGAACGGCACATCGGTTTGCGGGTTAACGTAGCGATGATCACATTGCAGGTAATTCTGAGTTTTGGATTTTACCGGATCAACGCAGATCACCTTGATCCCTTTCTTGGCCACCTTCTCCTTCAACTGCTCATAATATTCATAAGAGTCATGGGTTTCGCACTGCCAGCCAACCTGAGTATTCTTGAGTGGGTCATTGGCCCAGAACACCACGGTATCGGTATGCTCCAAGATCAACGGCCAAGACGTCCCCTGGGCATAAACTTCGGTCGACCCCAGCACATAGGGCAGAATGGTTTGCCCCGCTCCGGTCGAGTAGTCACCGATTTTGGTGATAAAATTACCGTGCATCCCAACCGCACGCTGCATATGGCTGGTACAACTCTGAAACTGACCGGTCATCCGCCAGCCGGTCATGCCAGCATACAGCGCCGAAGGGCCATACTCTTTCTGCACCCGCTCCAGCTCGTTGTAGAACAAGTCCAGCGCTTCATCCCAAGTTACCCGGATGAAACGGTTGCTACCACGGGTATCTCCGCTATATTTGTGCTTTTTCAGCCAATCCAGCCGCACCATTGGGTAACGGACCCGTGACGGGTTATAGATGATCCCCTTGATACCATTGAGCATATCTGTCGGGTACTTGTCACGATCCAGCGGCTTGATCTCCTGCACTTTACCGTTATAGATCCGGGCTCTGAACGCCCCCCAATGCGAACCCGTGACTTTCCACACCCCATCCGCCGAATAGGGCGATGTTGCCTCTTCGGCTGCATGGGCCGCGGCAGTCAATAAACTGGGGCCAATGGCAGCCACTGCACTGGTTGTTGCCAGCCCTTGTAAAAATCGACGTCGACTCAGAGACATACTGTTACCTCACTTCGCTTCTATCTATTAGTGGCCAGCATCAGAAAAATCAGATGAATGCTTCTGAAGATATTTCAAAACCAGCGCTTCGCTGTCATGATCCAAATTAACGAATGCCAGCATCCCTTTGAACATCCCCGGCCAAGTATTGGCATCAAAATGGTTTTCAGCCGGTTGGGTATGGCACACCGAACAGTTATTGGTATAAGCCGGTTTGGCTTCAGCCCAAATTGCATCGATGTTATCGAGCAGCGAATCCTTAGGCATCCACAATTTCACCGTCACCTTCTGCCAGCCCAAACCTGTCAAAGGATCTTCCTTCTCTTCAAATTTCTCGACCAAGGTTTCGCTCAAAGCGGCATCCTTGCTCAATGCCGCAGTTGGGATATTCAGGCCAAAGTCCTCATTGATCACCCGACCAAACCCTTTGGTTTTACGCCAACCCGACAGCTCAACCTGAATGGCATTATCAGCCACCTTAATCACTTTGACTTCCGATGCGGGATTGAGCTGACCACCATCGGTGGTGAGGGCCTCGTCCTCGAACATTGGCAGGTAACGAACGCTGTAGTAGTCATTGCCCGCTTCAAATTTGGTTTGCTTAGACTGCTGAACCAGTTGCTGAACCATACCACCCGATAGCTGCATATTTTCCGGCAACTGGTGGGCTATCCCCTTATGGCAATCCAAACAGCTCTGGTCACGCGCGGCGGCCTGTTTCATCTGGGTACGAGCCAAATCCGACATTTCATCCCACTTCATACTGTCGTAGTTATGGCAACTCTTACACTCCAGCGAACCGTTAGCGGCAAAGCGCTCCCATTCGTGATTGGCGAGCTCTGCTCGTTTAGCAAGAAATTTCTCTCGGGTATCAATGGTACCGAATATCGCCCCGAACACTTCCTTACTTGCCTGCATCTTACGAGCGATTTTATCGGTCCAATTATGCGGGACATGGCAATCTGGGCACGTCGCCCTGACCCCTGAATGATTCGACCAGTGAACCGTTTGCTGAAGTTCCTCGTATACATTGTCACGCATCTCATGACAGCCGATACAAAACTTCTCTGTATTGGTCATCTCGAGGGCTGTATTAAATCCGCCCCAAAAAATAATACCGGCGATAAACCCGCCAAGGGTCAATACGCCCAAACTAATATGTACTGCGGGACGCCAGAATGTCGCCCACAGCTTCTTAAGAAAGCTCATCATAGTGCTAACCTATTCCATCTTTAGCTAATCAAAGGCTCTGCCTAATCCTCAGTCCCTTACCATTCAGCTCCGCCCCTATGAGATCTGGCAGGGAAAGCACTCCATGATCTAACCATGACCCGGAGGCCCAAGGAAAAAGACCTGCATCGCCCACACAATAAAGCCATAGCCACCGACTATGGCGACCGCGAGAATGGGAAAAAGAAAAATGGTGATAAACAAGAACGAGCGCCACTCATATTTAGCTCTTTCTTTTTCATCGACTTGCTCAGGTGTACTCATTGTTGACATCCTATTGTTATGGTTGACGTCATATGCACGACACTGCTGCTGGACCATGCGAACAACATTAGGGTAAGTATAGTTAAGGATGCGGAGTGGACTGAGAATTGCTAAGAAATGGCTCATGCACAAACTAATGGTAAGTAATTGCATGATTTAAATATAAAAAAAGGGTGCCCATTGGCACCCTTTATATTCACTTATATTGTACTTTACAGTGACGCACTGTAAATCGTCTGGTTTTGCTGGTATAGCTTCAGACGCTGGGTAAACTTGGCATAGCGTTGGCTGCTATTGTCATCAAGCTTGCCCAAGGCCGTTTTCTGCGCCTCGATAGCGCGGCGGAACTCGCCGCAAGCCGCATAAGCCGCCGCCAAATTATCGTAATCACCCGCATCACCTGTACCGCTTCGGCTCAAAACCTGCTTGGCTAATTTCAACGCACGGTGGCCATCTCGCATTTTTGAATCACGACAAGTCGCATACAACCAAACCAAATTGCGCTTAGATTCTAGCGATCCTCCGTTGGCCGCCTCGTTAAACCACTTAATCGCGTTGCCACAGTCCTCGTTGCCAGAGGCCCCAGAAGCATAATACATCCCCAGCTCAACCATCGCCGGCACATCACCTTCGTTAGCAGCTTGGGTATACCAGTTAATCGCCTGCGTATAATCACGCGGCAGTACTTCACCGGCCTTGAACAGATCGCCAATCAAGGTTTTCACCTCCGGCATATCCACTGCCGCTTTCTCAAGCCAATACATACCCTTAAGCGGATCGGCCTTCAAACCGTTGGTACCTTCCAGATAAGCCCGCCCCAGAAAGAGCTGCATATTTTTATCGCCCTGCTCTGCTTCAAGCTCAACATAATTGAGGGTGGTTGCCAAATGATGCTTAGGCGACGTCGTTACCGATGCCTGTACAGACATCGCCCCTAATGCAGCCAAGCTAAACAGGGTTCCGAATACTACTTTCTTCAGGTTGATTACTGCGGTCATATCTGGATCTCGTCGTGTGGCGTTCGGGATTGGCTGGCAATGTAATGAAGAGAAGGTTAAAAAACAACCATATTTTACTAGACAATAACGACGTGATTTAACGACATTTACGCAGATTTATTTCACCGTCAGGTGGTTAGAGACGCGATATCTTGCGCAAAAAAAGGAGGAAATGTGAGTTTGATCATATGAAAGGATACCGTAACAGAACCCATCTGAATTCGGACTGAACTGCCTTTCAGTTTTCAGAGCTGCCGCCACAAAAAACGGCCATACAATTTGATGGCCGTTTTTTTCTGGCAAAAATGCTCTCAGCTAAAGGTTGCGATATGCTTCGCCACCAGCTTCAACATACTGATTCTGGTATTTCACCGCTTCACCATCAAGGTCGATATCAAGATCAATCTCATTTGGCAAATCCATCAAAGCATCACACACCAAGACCAAGTCATATTCACCTTGCTGGACATAATCGACACTATAGGAATTGTCCTTCTGCACTTTGGCCGTATAAGACGGTGCGTAATCCGATCCTAAATCACCGTATTGTTCACTGCCTGACGGATAGAGATACACATAAGCCCCTTTTGCAGACTCAACACACGATGATACATCGATATCGCCAAACAACTTACCGGCCAATAGATTATCGACCACACGGAAGCCTTCACTCTTAAGCACATAGGCATCATTGACCAACTGGATCATGCTTCTAATATCAAAAGACATGGTGAAGGTCGTTGGAACATCAATATTGATATTGAGACCGTCAACTTTGAGATCATCGACAATATCCATCTTGAGTTTATCAACCGGGTTACCTACATACGAATATGGCGTATCAAGGAAATCACCGTAGCTGCCTTGCAATACCGACAGCGCCATACTGGTGTATTCCCCTACAGGCAAAAGCTGGTCGGAAATCAAATTGACCAAATCAACGCCTGAAATATCGTACAAATCGATAACGATAAATTTAGGGAAACCATCGTTATCCACCGGAATTTCAGAATCGGCAGGAATACACTGGGTTGAATTGACCCCGTAAGGATCTGACATACTCTTAGTCGTCAATTCAATGATCTTACCCGACAAATCCGTCAGGCTTACCGCGTCAATCGCCAAACAGGCCTGCAGATCATCCGCTCCATCTGGAACTTCTTTATCAGGAAGCTCAACATCAACCGATACCGGCGCTTCCTGCTCCTCTGCCTGCGGTGCGGTTTCGCCCTCAAGCAAATTAGACACTTCGTCTGAATCACTACACCCAACCACAAACAGCGTGGCGAGCATTGGTATTAGTACTTTTTTCATGTCATCACCCCTACGACAATCCTTCTGATGGCCTTGTACCAAACCGCCTGCTGGCCGCCGATTGTTTGGTTATTTGTTGTTAAGCTGAATGCTATTTCAGTTGGCCGAATCTGACAGTAAAAAGTGTAGGCACTTACCGAAGCGCAAAAAATTTATCCTAGAGATAATTAAGTATTGAGAAAAAGATCTTACTCTCAAGACGAAAAAAGCCGGTCTTTCGACCGGCTTTGCTTAGCGTGTTGAATCACGGAGTATTAGGCGGGATCGAGATCCAGCATCGTCTGGAAATTAGCTGGCGTTTTCGGTTCTTGACCGAAACCGCGCAGACCAACGACGTGCACATGCTCACGATCCTTGAAGATCTTACGTACCAGCTTATAGGTGGTACCTTTCTCTGGGCTGATATTTTCCGGAGCGGCGATAAGCAGCTGCATATCCAGACGCTCACACAGCTCGAACAGAGTCGCAATCGACTTACCATCCAGACGTGCGGCCTCATCGAGGAACAGCAAGCGACACGGAATAATGTCCTTGCCGCGCAGACGGCGGGATTCTTCTTCCCAGCTCTGGACGACCATCAGCAAGATAGCCTGACCGGTACCAATCGCCTCACCCGTCGACAGCGCACCAGACTCAGCCTGCAGCCAACCGTCAGTACCACGGTTAACCTCAATGCTCAGCTCAAGGTAGTTACGGTAATCCAGCAGTTCCTCACCCAAAATCTGCGGCGAACGCTGGCCCATATCGATATGCGGGTTCAGACGCTGGAACAACTTGGCAATAGCCTCAGAGAACGACAGGCGGTTGTTGCCGAACAGATCCTGATGCTGCTCCTGCTGCTCGGCAAGGCCGGCCAGCAATTGCTCGTGCGTATCACGTACCTTGACGTTCAGGCGCACACCATTGACCTGACCAAAACCAATATTCTGGAGGCCTTGGTTCAGCATTCGAATACGGTTCTGCTCGCGCTGGATCGTCTTACGGATAATATTGGCCACCGAATCAGAGCTGATTGCCAGACGCTGTTCGCGGGCCGTCAGTTCTTCTGTCAAGCGTGCCAGCTCCACTTCCATTTCCTCGATCGCTTCAACCGGATCATCGGTACGGATAATGTCGTGACGGATACGCTCGCGCAGGTGCTGGTATACGGCAATGTAGAACAGAACCTTACGCTCTGGGCGCGAGACATCTTCCGATGCACGCAGGGCATCACGGAGGTTCTCGTTATCGGCAACAGCCAGACGCAGGGCACCCAATGATTTATCCGACAGCGAACGCAGTTCATCGGCGCTCATGTAAGCCATTTCACGGCGGTGCAGACGACGCTCGACATCGCTTTCGCGAGCCAGACGCAGTACCGCACACCAACCGGCCTTGGCCATTACCACCAGCTTGCGGATTTCCTGATAATCCTTGCCTACCTTACGCAGACGCTTAATCAGCGACTTCATTTCCAGCTCAATGGATGTCATCGACTTCTCAAGCTGGCTACGACGGGTACGGGAACTATGCAGACGCTCATTAAGCTCGTCACGGCGCTGGCGGGCACGCTCTTCGGCTTCCACATCGGCACGTACACCCAGATCCTGAAGCTCACGTTCAAATTCCTGCACGGTTTCAAGCTTGGCTTGGTGCGAACTCTTCAGCGAGGCCATCAGCTGGTTGTACTGGTTGGCTTGGGCGCGTGTCTGCTTCAGCGCATCACGGCAACGGTTACGCTCACGCTCTGCCGCGGCAAGCTTGGCCTTCAGCTGTTCGTTAAGCTCCGAGCTCTTGTTGAGCATATCAACCGAGTCGGCATAACCGAAGTGATGGCGTCGCTCAACCAGATCAGCCACGGCAAAAATATTGGCCTTCAGCTTCTGCAACTTGGCATCGGCATCTTCGTAGCTGGTTTTAAGGGCATCGAATTGTTCAGGGTCGGCATCCAGTGCTGACAGCAAACCTTCCAGTTCCGCCAGTGCCTTACCATGACGGTCAAGGTAGCTCTGTGCCTCGCCAAGCTGGGACAACTGCTGATCGACTTCTTCAAAGCGCGCAGTCAGGGTATCGTCTTCCAGCAGGTTCACCAACGGGCTGATTTTGCCCAGCAAGACCAATCCTTCACGTGCAGCACTCAACTGGCTACGCTGCTGCTGCTCCTGCGCTTCTGAATCAGCAAGCTGGCGGGCAAACTGGCTACGTTTGTCTCGCGCGACTTTCAATGCTGCTTCCGGATCAGGCTGGAACGCCACGGCCATATGGGTCGCAACAAAGCTGTTGAAGCTCTGGTACAAACGCTGCAGTTTCTGCGAATCAAACGATGCTTTGGCGTGATCTTCAATCAGCTGCTCACGCTCTTCGCGCAGTTGCTCAAGGCGCAACTCACGGGCAGCTCGGCCAAATAGCGGAACTTTCGGGAAACGAGAGTAACGCAGCTGACGATCATTGAGGTGAACGCATACCGCACCTTCCAGCTCATCAACATCAAAACCGCTATCATCAAACGAATCGGCATCACCTTCAAGGATGTACAAATCATCAGGGCAGTCATCAAGGGCAACCAGCTTGTCTTTGATCCCTTTAAGATCCGGCACCACGATGGCATGGCGCGCAGGGCCGTACATAGCACTGAAATACGGGGCATCGGCAAGCGTAATGTCATCATAAATTTCAGACAACAGGCTACCACCCAGGGTATCGGCCAACGCACGCAAACGCGAGTCATCACTGCCGCCCGGCTGGGCCAAGCGTTCAATTTCCTGCTCCAGCTGTGTTTTGCGCAAAGCCAATTGATCACGCTTTGCAGACACCTCACGCTCTTTATCAAGCGTGTGCTGCATCGCGTCCATCACGGCCTGGCTGTCATACAGCTCAGACTCCGATTGCTCAGCCAGCTTTTCCAGTGCATCCGCCGCTGCGATCCACGCCGGGGCCGCCGCTTCGTAACGGGCAATCTCAGCCGCTTGCTGCTGCTCGCCGCGACGCAATTCGTTACGCTGCTCTACCAGCATTTCCTGCTGTTGTTCAAGCTCTTCCAGCGTCGCTTCATGACGAGCCTGCTCTTCGGCCAGAGCCAGTTCGCCATCGATGTTGAATGCAAAACGCTTGCTGTAGGCTTCCGCCAGTTCCAGTGCCTGACGCTGATTGCGCATCGCACGCTCAAGATCCCGGTACTGAGCTTTGAGCTGCTCGCCACGATCTTTCACCGCCGTCAATTGACGTGCATGGGACAGCAGTTCACGAGCCTTGCTGCCGGCTTCTGAACGCGCAACGCTTCCTGCGATGGTCGTCACAATCGCCAAGCCCTTGTCGAACTGCTCGGCAGCCGCAGCTGACATATCAAGACGGTGTTTCAATGCTAGCAAAGCGGTGGTTTGCGTATCCTGCTCTTGCTTTAGCTGCGCCAGATACGGCACGGCCTTGTCGGCCAACAGCTGATGATCACCAGAAAGCTCACGGGCTTTTTCCAGCGCCTGCAACGCCTGCTGATATTGCAAGGCACGCGTTTGCTGCATATCCAGCGCCTGCTGGTAGTCGGCTAGCTGGGTCTTCAGGCTGTCCACTTCCTCTTCGGTCAGCAGGGCCTGCTCTTCAGCCATCGCCAGCTGCTCAGCAGCCTCTTCAACCACCATCACCTGCTCTTCGAGGCGTTCAGTCAGCTCTTCCAGATCTTCGCGGTAGCGCTCGATCTTCTCTTGCTGACGCACAGCAGTCTGAACCAATTGCAGGTGGTCAGATGCAGCCTGATGATCCTGCTCCAGCGCACCTTCGCGCTCGGTCAGCTCATCCAGCTCTTCCGTCATGTTCTTCAGCGAGACCTGATGATCGTCCAGCGTTTTACGCGAACCCATCAGCTCACCGCGCAAGCTCAATGTCTGCTCAAGCTTGTTACGACGCTCGTTGGCGTGGCGCATATAGTCGGCAGCCACATAATTGGTCGCTTCGGTGATCAGGTGTTTGAACAGATCACGGTCACTCTGGGTCAGCTTAATCGCTTCCAGTGTCATCCGGTTTTCGCGCAGGGCCGCTTCCATATCTTGGAAGGCTTTCTTGACCCCGCTGTTGTGCGGCAACAGGTAATCACGCAGTGAACGGGTGATCGCACTTGAGATACCGCCGTACAGCGATGCCTCGATCAAACGGTAGAACTTCGAACGGTCGGTGCTGTTGCGCAGCTTCTTCGGCAGTACGCCAAATTCGAACATCTGCACATGGTAATCCGTTACCGAGTTGAAAGCCTTGAACACAACGCCTTCGTACTCGGCCGCCAGCATGTCTTTGACTTCATTGATCTGACGAACGCGCGCCTGATTTTCAGACAAGGTTTCCACCAACACATCGGTCGGTTTAACATGTGCAGGCAGACCCTGGATAATAAATGGCTTGATATCCACTTTCTTATCACGACCGGCAACCTGCTGTAGCTTCACCGCAAAAATGATGCGCTGCTTCTTGGAGTTCACTACATCCAATGCTGAGTAACAGGTACCCGGCTTCAACTTACCATGCAGACCCTTGTCGCGAGAGGCATTCGAGCTACCCGCTTCCGTGGTGTTACGGAAGTGCAGCAGGCTCTGGTCAGGGATCAGCGAGGTGATAAATGCCGCCATGGTGGTCGATTTACCGGCACCGTTCCCCCCAGATAGAGTCGTTACCAGATTATCGATATCAAAGGTACGGGCAAAAAAGCCGTTCCAGTTGACCATAGTCAACGATTGGTACTTACCGCGTTCCATTAGGCTTCACCCTCCTGACCGGCAATTTCAAGTTCTTGCTGTTCTTCATCTGAGCCAAGCAGGCTAGATTGGCTCGGTGCCTGCTGGTGAACGACTACGGCTTCACCGTCGCGGATCAAGCGCATCTGTGCCTCGCGGATATCATCCCCGGCGCGAACATCGGCACCAAAGCGGAATGTCGCCTCGCTGATGCGGAATTTGCCATTGTCACCAATCGGAATAATCATCCCCAGACGGCGCAAACGGCGCAGTGAGGTCTTGACCTTGTCGTAGAGTTTCTCGCGGTCAAGATCCGAACCTGATGCACGGTTGGTCACCAGCTTCATCAGTTTCTGCTCATCGGCCAGAACCATCAGCTCATCGAACAGCTCTTGGTTGGTAAAGATACCCTCATGGGCCAGACGCTCAGGGCTCAGGTATAGGAAACACAATACCTTGCCAACCAGCATATCCAGCTCTGTCAGCACCGAACGGCTAATCAGAGAGGTCGAGCGAGGGCGCAGGTAGAAGAAACCTTCCGGTGCGCGCACCAACTCGGCATTGTAGCGCTTGTAAAACATTGCCAGCTCCTGCTCGAACTCAATCAGCAGGGCATGGTTATCCAAATCTTCGCTCGAGATATGTCGGCCCGTGCGAAGCGCGTTATCCAGTGCCGGGAAAAGCGGGTTGGCAATAGCCTTGGCCAGCTTCTCAGGCATAAATTCTTCAATATTTGTCAATGACATTTGCTTGTACCTTGGCTCCATACTCATTAATGGCTTCCCAGTCAGGCTGGATCGCGTTGAAGTCAGACTCGGAATAACCCAGCCTTACTGCCTGATCCACCACTAAGCGCGCTAAATCAAAATGCTGCGCATGCGGATGCTGAGCCAAATAATCTTTCAGTAACGTACTGAGGTTGATAGGCGTTCCGTTGTCCCGGTGAGCCTGAAGCATGGCAGCAACTTGCTCCGCCAACAGGTCATTGACCAGATCAAGCTCCTCGAATTCCATCTCTTCAGGCACCAGGCCTGTTACTTCGTCGTCACGGAGCACCAATGACTCGTCGCGCATGTCAAGCAGACGCTCGGCATCGGCATAAGTCAGTACCCAAGGTGCATCGAAGTAATCCTGAACCGACTGGCGCAAACGCTGGCTGAAAGCCCGGTTCTTATCCATGTCGATCGCGGTACGAATGAATTTATGAACATGGCGGTCATAGCCAATCCACAAGTCAATCGCCTGCTGGCCCCAGTTGATAATCCGGTCAAGTTTGGCCTGCAGGTTGTAAACCATCGCATCGACAAAATCGAGCTCAGGCTTGCCCTGAACGGTTTCCTGAATGATCAGCAACTGTGTCTGCAACTGGTCGCCAGCAGCCTGCAAGGTATCTTGCAGTTCGCGCAGGGTACTGGAGGTTTCATTCAGCAACATTTCACAACTGGTGATCGCTGCGCGCCAGTCCTGATTCAGCAGTTCGGCAATGTCATGCTTCACTTGCTGCTGCTGTTCGTCCATCGAACGCTGGTTAAGGTCAATGCGGTCGAAAATCTCGGCAACCGAGTATTTCAATACTGCATGGACATTTTTGCGCCAATGTTTCTCATCACCACCCTGCTGGGCAGCGCTGGCAGCCTTGTTGATTTCATCGGCTACCATCGCAAGCTGGATAGACAGCTTGAGATTGGAATACTCACGGTGGCGAGCATAATAGTCGGTGATCCCCAATGCCAGTGGACTGAGGCGGTAGATACTTGCCCCGTCTGTCATTTCACTGGTAAAGCGGGATATCAAACGTTGGCGAACCAACTCATTAATGGCGTTGTTGGCTCGGAAAGATATGGTTTCGGGTGTCTGACCAAACAGATCGCTGACAATGCGAAATGCATCCACCAGCTCTCCTTCCCCCAATTCTTCATCAAAACGATCGCCGCTCAATACAGCAATCGCCAACAGAAACGCCAGCCGTTCAGTTGGCAGGCTAAGCTCAAATTGATGCTGCTTAACCCAATTTACCAACTCAGGAACGGTCTGGGTGACTTCACTCATCCGTTGTCCTTATCGCTGTTATGTTTCTCTGTCCCGTTAGTTTCGAGCGGCTTTTGCGCATAAACGTGGATATAGCGCCCGAGGGACAAATAAGGTTCCTGACGACAAAGCATCTGCTCCATCGCCAACACCTGTTCGAATGTGTAATCCCCAACTCTTACGGTCTGCATGTAGTCGTGGAATGTGCGCACGCCGGTTTTACCCAAAATAGAAAAACCAGCATCGGTCAGCCAGCTATATACGTCTTCTGGCTTCAATCCTTTTTGCGGTTGCAACTTGAAACGCTTGCGATGCGGCATCCCTTCTTCGATGTGGGTGAGGTTGCCGCAGATCAGGTTCTTGAACAACAACCCGTGGTAGTTGTAGAACATGACAGAAATAACACCGCCCGGTTTGACTTGGTCAAGCAAACCTTCCAATGCCGATTTCGGATCGGCCAGCCATTCCATGACGGCATGGAACATCACCAGATCCACTTGGGCATCAAGATGCTCGCCGACTTCCTGCACAGGGCAGTGAACCAAGCGATATTGCTCAAGCAGGCCTTGTTTGGCAATTTCCTGCTCGGCTAATTTCAGCATTTCGCCAGAAAGATCACATAAAGTGACGTGATGTCCCTTCTCTGCAACCTTCTGCGAGAGCTGGCCAACCCCTCCCCCGGCATCAAGTACCGTCAGGGGTGTATTATTTTCCAATAGGGCTAAAACTTGCTCAAGATCTTCCCATACGACAGTTTGGCGAATTTGCCCCTTGCCTGTACCGTAAATATTTTTTGCAAATTTTTGCGCTATATCGTCAAAATTTCGATCTTCGATCACGTCAGCTTTACGTTATGATAGCGGTTCAAAAAAAGTAGCTCATTTTCTCACAAGCGATAGAGGAATAAAGGCTTGTGGTGCTTTTTCAAGCTCAACTGCTGATTTTTCGGACGACATTTCATGTTTGAACTCAAAAAAATTGTCTCAGCATTTTTAATGCCACTCCCGGCATTGCTGATGTTAGGGCTATTCGGCCTGCTATTGCTCTGGTTTACCCGTCGCAAAGGCTTGGCTTCGTTGTTTATCAGTTTCGCCTTTCTGGGTATTTTCTTGGTGTCATTCCAACCTGTTGCAACAAGCCTGTTGCGCCCGCTGGAAAAAGCCTACCCGCCCTACGTACCCTCGGGAAAAATCGTTGAATACGTCATGGTGCTCGGTAGCGGCCATGTCATCGATGATGCGATGCCCATTACCTCGCAGCTATCGCGTACTGCGATGGTTCGCCTGACCGAAGGGATCCGCATCCACCGCTTTTTCCCCGGCTCCAAACTGATCCTCTCCGGCTACGGGGGCGGTTCTGATATAAGCCAAGCGAGGATGATGGCCAAAGTCGCACTGGCGCTTGGCGTACACAAAAACGATATCCTGCTGCTGGAAACCGCCCGGGATACCAATGAAGAAGCGTTTCAAGCGAAGTCCGTCGTAGGGCAAAGCAAGCTGGTGGTTGTTACCTCAGCCAGCCATATGAAACGAGCCATCCAAGAATTCAATTCCGTCGGGCTAAACCCAACTCCGGCACCGACCAACTTCTTGGCTAGCAACAAAATCAAAGAGCCGTGGGACCGTTACCGCCCGTCAGCCAAGTACCTTGAGCAAACCGAGCGTTATTGGCACGAAAAAATGGGCCACTGGTGGCATCAGCTGCGTGACCTGCTCACTGAACGGCCTAGCGAACCTTCGCCAGCCCAATAAGACTCCAACCGGCCAAGCTACAGGCGAGGCCGGTCATTTTCTCCACTCAAACCGACCATAGACAGCCTGCCACAGCCCTGCTCTATCCGCATCATCCGCATTGCGCCAGACCAACCTCTTTGCGAAATAAGCCCCCATTGGCATATATAGCCTGTCTTATGCAAGCGAAATACCGCTAACTTTGTTATCACTCTGAGCAATAAGTCATCCTTATTCTTTTTTGTTTTACTTAGTTACTTTTTCTTATATCAAAAGTAATAAAAAACCATTCCGATTTTGGTATGCAAATCATAAAATCCTCGAAAACCACATTATTAGCTCAGTCAATTTTTGGGCCAATTGCCCATCTAGGAAGTAAAGCATGCATACCATCATTAACCTTGCGGTCTTCGCACTGCTCATTGGTTTGCTGGTGAAACAGCAAAAAACCGAACAGACACTGTCAAAACGTGTCTTCACCAGCCTCGGCCTCGGGGTATTGTTCGGCGGTGCCCTGCAGTTTATCTATGGCGGCGGCAGCGATGTCATTTCCAATACGCTGGAATACGTTAACATTGTTGGCGCAGGCTATGTCAGCTTACTGAAAATGATCATCATGCCATTGATCCTTGTGTCTATTATCGGCGCAATTATCAAGGTAAAAGATTCCGGATCACTGGGCAAAATTTCCGTTTTGAGTATCGGTATCCTGCTTGCTACCACCGCAGTATCCGCGCTGATCGGTATTCTGGTCAGCAACCTGTTTGGCCTAACCGCTGACGGTATCGTTCAGGGTGCCCGCGAGATCGCCCGTGGCGAAATGCTGCAAACTCGCCTGAGCAGCGTGGAAACCCTGTCGTTCGCCGACATGATCATTTCGTTCTTCCCCGGTAACCCGTTTGCCGATCTAGCAGGCAGCCGCCCAACCTCCACCATCGCCGTGGTGATCTTCTCGGCATTCGTCGGTGTTGCCGGACTGACCGTGATCCGCACCAACCCGGAATTGGGCGAGAGTCTCGAAAAGTTCATCAACGTGGCCCAAGAAGTCGTACGTACGCTGGTCCGTTTGGTGCTAAGCCTGACCCCTTACGGTGTACTGGCACTGATGACCAAAGTGGTTGCTGGCTCAAACTACGATGACATTCTAAGCCTGATTAACTTTGTCGCGGCATCCTATGTCGGCCTCGGCCTGATTCTGGTCATGCACCTACTATTGGTCAGCGTGGTCGGCGTCAACCCGGTCCGTTACCTCAAGAAAATTCTCCCTGTACTGACGTTTGCATTCACCTCACGCTCAAGTGCAGGAACGATCCCGCTAAACGTTGACACCCAAGTTAAAAAACTGGGCAACGGAGAAGGTGTCGCAAACTTCTCGGCATCTTTCGGTGCGACGATGGGACAAAACGGCTGTGCCGGTCTTTACCCTGCCATGCTGGCTGTCATGATTGCGCCAACTATCGGTATCAATCCGCTAGACCCAAGCTTCATGCTAACCCTGATTGCCATTGTCACCATCAGTTCATTCGGCATTGCCGGTGTCGGCGGCGGTGCAACATTCGCAGCCCTGATTGTTCTCTCTGCGATGGATATGCCTGTTGCGCTGGCTGGCCTACTCATTTCAATCGAGCCATTGATTGATATGGGCCGTACGGCTATCAATGTGAGTGGTTCGATGACGGCAGGTACCATTACATCACGCCTCCTCGGTCAGGCAGATCAGGACATCTTCAACAGCGAAGAGACTGTCGACACCGCCAAGGCTTAATCGCGAGCTAGCCTTGAAAAAACAAATGCCCCGAGACTAACGTCTTGGGGCATTTTCGTATGAGACCTATCACAGTGACAAAATAGGTCATAAATAGCGTAAGAAAAATGGTTGATTATGTACTTAGGTGGGTATGCAACAGACATAAAAAAAGTGGCGTTCTCACACCACTTTTTATATTCAGCACATTACGTTACTTAGCTAACCAGCTGACGAACTTTTTCTAGGTCTTCAGGCGTATCCACCCCGGCTGGCGGCGTTTCTAGCGCAACATCAACATGGATTTTCTCGCCGTACCACAGTACGCGAAGCTGCTCGAGTGACTCGATCTTTTCCAGAGTACTCGGTTCCCAGTTAATGTAGGTATTAATAAAACCAGCACGGTACGCGTAGATACCAATGTGACGCATCAGGTTACGGTGAATCTCCTGCGGACGCTTGGCAAAATTGTCACGATCCCAAGGAATCGAGGCGCGGCTGAAATACAGCGCATAGCCATCCTTGTCGGTGACAACCTTGACGGCATTCGGGTTGAACACCTCATCGGCATGGTCAATCTCCACCGCCAACGTCGCCATCGGAGCCTTGCTAGCTGAAAGGTTCATCGCCACCTGACGAATAATGGCTTCAGGGATCAGCGGCTCATCACCTTGCACGTTAACCACAATATGATCATCGGCAAGGCCATATTTCTCGACCACTTCCGCCAGTCGCTCCGTACCCGATTCATGATCGGCACGGGTCAGGCAAACGTCACCGCCAAAGTTGCGTACAACCTCTGCGACGCGTTCATCGTCGGTAGCTACGATCACGCGTTCGGCACCCGATTTGCTCGCCTGCTCATATACCCACTGAACCATCGGCTTGCCGCCGATATCGGCCAACGGTTTGCCAGGCAGGCGGGTTGACTGATAACGTGCCGGAATAATTACCGAAAACGTCATTTACTTCACCTCATCCATACTCAGAGTGCGAGCTTCTGGCTCCAAAAGAACAGGGATACCGTCCTTGATCGGATAAGCCAGGCGATCAAATTTGCAGATCAGCTCACCTTTTTCTTTATCGAAGTTTAGTTTGCCCTTGCAAACTGGGCATGCAACGATTTCAAGCAGACGATGATCCATAATTTTCCTTTACCTTTATAATCCGGTTAATCAGGTTTTCAGCCTGATCCTCTGGCAGCGTTGCATCAACAGGCAAATACCACCAATTTGGTTGAGCGAAAGAATAGCACTTCACCGCATCTTTTTCAGTCATCACTAGATACTGACCCATCGCGGCAAGTTGCTGTAATTGCTGATCATCAAAGGCCTGATGATCCTTAAAAGGCTGACAGTGAACAGGATAGATCCCCTGCTGCTCCAGCGTGTGGAAAAAGCGCGGTGGATGACCGATACCCGCAAGGGCTACAACGTCCCCCGTTAATGCCTCCGGCTGGCACTTTTCCCCTGTCACCAAATTCACCAATGGCGAAGGAGACAGCACCATCGGGATTTCGTTATCCTGCGGCTGGCCGCCATTGCAAATCAGGAAATCCACTTCGGCAAGACGCTCGCAGCCTTCACGCAACGGGCCAAGGGGGATCAGCTGCTCATTACCGAAACGGCGCTGGCCATCAATCACCACAATTTCAATATCGCGTTCCAGCGCATAATGCTGCAAACCATCATCGGTAATAATGACATCGACGTCATTTTCGATCATGGCCACCGCTTCAGCACGTTTGGGCGAAACGGCAACAGGCACCCCGGTTCGACGGTAAATAAGCACCGGCTCATCACCCGCCTGCGCCGTGGTACTGGTGTCATCCAAGCGGTAGGGATAATGAGGAGCCTTGCCGCCATAGCCACGCGACACCACGCCCGGTTTCATGCCCGCAGCAAGTAACTGCTCCACCAGCCAAACAACAACCGGCGTTTTGCCATTGCCGCCAGCGGTGATATTTCCCACCACAACCACGGGCACTTGGGCTCGGTATGCTTGCTTGCCTCCGGAGCGATACTGCTGCCGACGGCGGCGGCTGATCACACCAAACAGTTTGCTCAGCGGCCACAGCAGCGGTTTGAGCAACCATCCCGCAGGATGGCTGCCAAACCAAATTTTTTCAATAACCGACGCCATCACTCACCAAACTGAATACGGTGAAGCTGGGCATAAGCACCATTTTTTGCCAGCAACTCAGCGTGAACACCGCGCTCGATGATCTCGCCTTCATCGACCACCAAGATCTGATCTGCATTCTCGATTGTCGACAAACGGTGAGCAATAACCAGTACGGTACGGTCTTTTTGCAACTCATCCAACGCTGCCTGAATCGCACGCTCTGACTCGGTATCAAGCGCAGAAGTTGCCTCATCAAGAATCAGCACCGGCGCATCACGCAGCAGCGCTCGGGCAATGGCAATACGCTGACGCTGGCCGCCCGATAGGCTGACGCCGTTCTCGCCAATCACCGTATCCAAGCCGTTGTCCATCCCGCTGATAAAGTCCATCGCATGGGCCAGCTTGGCGGCCTTTTCGATGTCTTCACGGGTATACTTGTCGCCACTGGCGTAAGCAATATTGTTGGCAATGGTGTCATTGAACAAATGTACGTTCTGCGAGACAACAGCCACCTGATCACGAAGGTTGCTCAGGGTATAGTCACAGATACCGTGGTTATCCAGAACGATATTACCGCTGTCGATGTCGTAAAAACGCGTCAGCAAATTGGCAATCGTACTCTTGCCCGAGCCGGAACGCCCAACCAATGCCAGCGTCTGGCCGGCTGGAAGATCAAAGCTTACGTTACGCAATGCCGGAGTATCTTTGGTTGGGTAGGTAAAGGTCACGTTATCGACCTTGATATCCCCTTTCACACGCTCAATTTCGTGCTGACCATGATCTTTTTCTGATTCAAGCTCCATCAGACCAAACAAAGTCTGGCAAGCCGCCATACCACGCTGGAACTGCGACGTTACGTTGGTCAATGCCTTAAGCGGACGCATCAAGCCGAACATCGAACCGAAAATCAGGGCAAACGTACCCGGCGTCAATGACTCACGCAGCGAATCAGTATTGGCAAGAATAAGCACCACAACCAAAGCCATAGAGGCAATCAGCTGGATCACCGGGTTGGCAATGGCCTGCGCAGAAACCAGCTTCATCGTTTGCTGGCGCATCCGGTTGCTAACTTCTTCGAAACGAGCCTGTTCAACCTGCTGACCACCGTAGCTCAGAACGACTTTATGGCCTTTAAGCATCTGCTCGGCCGAGGAGGTCACCGAGCCCATCGCGTCTTGCATATTGGTTGATATACGGCGAAAACGCTTGGAGACAATTCGAATAGACAGAGCAACAATCGGGGCGATAACCAGCAAGATCGCCGAAAGCTGCCAGCTGTTGTAAAACATAATGGCCATAAGCGCGATGATGGATGCACCTTCACGCACGAGACTGACCAATGCCCCACTCGTTGCCGAGGCAACCTGTTCGGAGTCATAGGTGATCCGTGACAGCAATTTGCCCGAAGACTCCTGATCAAAAAAGCTGACCGGCATCTTCATAAAATGATTGAACAACTGACGACGCAAACGCATCACCACATTGCCCGAAACCCAGGCGAGGCAGTAGGAAGAGGCGAAACTACTGATGCCGCGCACCAGCATCAATCCCAACAAGTACAACGGCATCATCGCCAAGAAGTTACTGTCGAGGGCATCCAGCCCACCAAAACTTTCATCCATCAGCGGCTTGATCATCGAGAGCATCAGCGCATCGCTGGCAGCGTTGACAATAAGCGCGACAGAGGCAACGGCAAGACCCGTCTTATACAGACTAATCGACGGCCAAAGTTGCTTGAACGTTTCCCAGGTAGTTTGATCTTTGGGTTGTGTCATGGAAACCATTTTTTCTTGAAATGAATTCTCACATTCTACTCTGTTCCCGCCGAGTGACCAAATAAGTTCACCGAACCGGTTACCAAACTGCCCAAGATTCAGTCAGTTTTAGGATTCTCCCCGACTCTGCTGGGACGCGGCCTAAACCAGCCCGGACGAATATCTTGCCGATAGCGCACGATCTCCATCTCATTACCGACCCGTGTGATCGAAATCTGGCCATGATCGGCCGTAGAGAGCCATTGGCTGCCCATCGCAACGTATCGTCTACGTATCTCCGGATTAGGCAGTCGCCAAGGATTAAAGCGGGCAGCCGAGACCAAGGCCACCTCAGGCCGCATTGCTGTCAGCCAGGTTCGGGAGGAAGAGGTCAAGCTACCGTGGTGCGGCACGGTCAATATCTCAGGTGTCAGATCCGGTTCAAGGCGTGCCAACAGTAGTTCGGAAATCGCATCAATATCACCGGTCAGCAACATAAACGGCGGGGCATTGGCATAACCAAGCGCAATCACACACGAATGCGGGTTCGCCGCCCGCCTGACACGCTTAGGCGGCCACAAGGCGCGAAACTCCAGCCCCTGCCATAACCACGTTTCACCACGGACACAGGACGAGAAACCATCGCGGTGATCACTGCTGCGCATCCAGCTGGGCGAAAAATGACGGATCAAATACTCTGCCCCGCCCGCGTGGTCGCTATCACCATGACTGAGGATAAGGCCATCGAGCCTCTCGTAACCTCGCTGCCTTAACACCGGCTCAATCACGGCACTGGCGATACTGCCACCGGGCCATGCATTGCCGGTATCGTAAAGCACTGCCCCTTGACCTGTACTAATTAGTACCGCCAAACCATGCCCCACATCCAGCATATCGATAAATACTGGCGCGGGGCCCTCTTCGACCTCACGCTCCCCCGAACCTGAGGTCGGCCCATCGAATGGCATCAGTGCCAATACAATCAATGCACCACTCACCAACAGGGCGGCGTATCGACGAACAGGCAGCAACCAGATCAGACAAGCCAATACGGCCAGCCCAAGCAAGCCACCAGCCATATCCCCAGTCAGCGGCAGCCATGCCCCTTGCGCCAAGCCCGCCAGCCACATCACCGGCTTGAGGCTAAGATCCGCCGCCCACCACCCCAGCCCGGACAGAGCAGGCCACCACGATAAGCCAACAGCCAGCAGAACCATAGGCACCGTCAGCAAACTCACCCAAGGCACAGCCAGCAAATTCACCAACGGGGCCAGCCATGCAAAACCGCCAAACCACAACCACTGTACCGGCAGCATCAAGAGCAACAAGGCCAGCTGCATCACAAAGAGCTGCCGTACCGCCCCCCAGATTGAAAACAGCAACGATTGCCACCCATGATTAACCGCCGAAGGTTGTTCTTGCCTTCCGACACCGCCTACACCGGCAAACATAATGATCGCGACAGCAGTAAAAGAGAGCCAAAAGCCCGCGGTATAGCTCGCCAACGGATTGATCATCAAACATGCAGCAAACGCCACCAGCAACACCTGCCAGCGCGGCCAGCCAATTCGTAGCCGCATCAGCAACAGTATCACCACGCTCATGAGCAACGCCCGTATGGTTGGTACGGTAAACCCAGCCAGCCATGCATAGCCGCCCCCCAACAGCAGCCCGCACCAAAGCGGTAACCACGTCAGGTAATAGAGATTTATCGCGACACCCCTCAACATGCCGCCCAGCCGCCAGCCAATCACCACGGCCAGACCAATATGCAAACCGGAAATCGCCATCAGATGGGCCAGACCGCTGTCTCGTAGCAGTTGCCAATCTTGATCCGTCAGCGCGGTCCTTTCACCAAACCCCAATGCCAGTAAATATGCGCCAAAAGGCAAATCGCGCGTCATTGCGATTGCCTGCTGATACATGGTCTGGCGGAGGTGATCATGCCAACCTACAGGCGTATCCAACTGCACAGCATCAAGGATAACCCCGACACCATGAATGCCCTTGCCCACGGCATCACGCTCGCGATCATAACCAGCACTATTCACCCGGCCATAAGGCGGTTTCAGGCGCAGGGTAAACTGCCAGTGCTCGCCCAATTTGATATCGGGCATCGGCTGCTGTGTATCACCGGCGAAAGTACCTGCCCCCCAGCGCAAATGCAGCCGCAATCCGGCAGGCAAAGAGCCCCCGGCCGACGAATCATCGATCGTTACAATTTCGAACAGAGTATTGGGAATATTATGATTAATAAGGCTGCGAACTTCGCCAATTATGGTAATATCTCCCCGCTCGGCAGCTACGGTTTCAACATCGTCCAAATACGCCACGGCACTATAATTAGCCAATACAACGCCAAAGACGATGCAGATCAAAAGCCGTTCCCGCAAATAAGCCGACACTAGGCTACCAGTCACAACGGCTATCATAACGACGCTATAAGGCGGCAATGTCGGCCAGTAATGTAGCGATAGCAATCCAAGAGCAATCCCAGCGGCCTCTCTCACCATAGGGGCAGCCTCGAAAGAAAAGATACGCAATGCCTAGACATGTAATTAAACGATTTATGCCCAGCCACGACCTGATCAAACAGCAAAAAGCGCTGAAGATCTTCGGTAATGTGCTGTACAACCCGAACCTGTGGTGCCTTAACCGCCGCTCGGCGTCGGGTGCCTTCGCGGTAGGGCTGTTTATGGCTTTCGTCCCGCTGCCAAGCCAGATGATCATGGCGGCCGGACTGGCGATCCTGTTCAGTGTCAATTTGCCACTGTCGGTCTGTCTGGTATGGATCAGTAATCCAATCACCATGCCGGTTCTGTTCTATGGCGCATACAAACTCGGGGCATGGATAATGAGCGTGCCGCCGATCCCCTTTCACTTCGAGCTTTCTTGGGAGTTTCTGCTGCACCAGATGAACCAAATCGGCCCTCCATTTCTGCTCGGCTGTATGGTGTGTGGTTTGGCCGCAGCCCTATTCGGTTATTTGGGTATCCGCGGACTATGGCGCTACTCAGTTGTCCGCAGCTGGCAAAAACGAAAATTGCGGATACTGCGTTAATAAAAAAAACCTCGCACTAGCGAGGTTTTTTTGTATGGCCTTACCTATCAAAGCACAACGAAAAATCGCTGTTCTGAAAGATCATTGGCATTTCAAAATAACGGGCTACATTCCTTGCAGCCCATTTTGCCAGACAGGTTGCAGCACGAGCGCAACCTGACAATTATCTCATCACTGCCAACATTACTTAGCACTCAACACCAACGCTGGCTGCAATGCACATGCCCGCTTAGCCGGATACCATGTCGCCAACAAGCTGAGGATCACCGCCGTCAAGGTCACCAATGCGACATCGTGCACCGCCAATTGGCTCGGCAGAAAATCGACAAAATAAATATCGCCGGACAGGAAATGGTAGCCAATGATACCTTCGACCCAACTAATAATC
Source organism: Photobacterium aquae (assembly GCF_001029445.1). Lineage (GTDB taxonomy): Bacteria > Pseudomonadota > Gammaproteobacteria > Enterobacterales > Vibrionaceae > Photobacterium > Photobacterium aquae. The sequence goes on along the minus strand of NZ_LDOT01000020.1, from coordinate 98,899 downwards.
GTGGTCAGATTGACTGCCACCAGCGAGCCAAGCACCGAACCAACCAAACTCCCCACCACACCGGACATGATACCGTGCCAAATGAAAATAGAGCGGATTAAACGGTCTGTCGCCCCCATTGTGCGCAAAATCGCAATGTCTGAGGCTCGTTCCTTAACCGCCATCATCAAGGTAGAAACGATATTGAAACAGGCAACACCGATCACCAATACCATCACCAGGTACATGATGGTACGTACCATCTGGATATCTCGGTACAGGTAACCATATTTCTGGTTCCAGCTCTTCAGATACACATACACCGGCAAGGTATAGCCAACCTCACGAACGATCTGATTGGCATCAAGCACGTTATCGACATTGATTTCGATCCCCGTTACGCCCTCACCCATCGAGAGGTACTGCTGGGCATCGGCCAACGGCACAATGGCGAAGCTGTGGTCGATCTGGCCGGCCAGCGCCAGCAAGCCAATCACCTGTAGTCGGATACGGTGCGGAGCTTTGAGCTTCAAATCGGCATCGGGATTAGGGATCATCGCGGTGATCCAGTCACCCACGCCTATCCCCAGCTTCTGAGCTACGCCTTGTCCCAAAATCACCTGATGCTTACCGGCTTGAAGTTTGCTCCAAGCGTTATCCTTAACGAAATCAGGCAAAGAGCTGACCTTATGCGACTGATGCGGGTCTACCCCGCGCACCTCAACCGCCTTGAGGCTATTGCCTTTTTCAAGCAACGCAGTAAAACGCACATACGGGGCGGCCGCGGTTACCCGTGGATGTTTTTCCACTTGTTCAAGCACTGGCTGCCAATGCTCAAAAGGCGGCTGTACCGCTTCCAGCTCACCGTGCGGGATCACCGACAGCACCCGATTTTGCAGCTCGCGTTCAAATCCATTCATCGCCGACAAGCCGATAATAATCACGGCTACGCCCACGGCAATCCCCAGAGTGGATGACATCGACACAAAGGACACCATCCGGCTACGCTGCCGAGCCCGGCTAAAACGCTTACCTATATATAACGATAATGGACGGAACATCAGGCCACCTCGACTTGAACCAACTCGCCATCTTGCATGTGCATACAGCGATCAAGCTTGCTGGCCAATTCATTATCATGGGTGACGACCAAAAATGCCGTACCTGATTCTTTGTTCAGCTTGCGCATCAAATCGTAGATCTCCAACGCCGTCTTATGGTCGAGGTTGCCGGTCGGCTCATCGGCCAATACCAACGACGGCTTATTGACCAATGCACGCGCGATAGCGACCCGTTGGCGTTCACCGCCACTCAACTCTGACGGGCGATGGTCGAAGCGGTGGCTAAGCCCCACCAGCTCCAAGATGCTCTGAGCCTGTGATTTCGCCTGTGCAGGACTCATCCCGCCAATCAGCAGCGGCATTGCCACGTTTTCCACCGCGCTGAAATCAGCCAGCAGGTGATGGAACTGGTAAACAAAGCCAATTTCCTGATTGCGCAGCTTGGCCTGGCGGTTGGCGTTCATCGCGTTGAGCTTTTGGCCCTTGAAGAAAACATCACCGCTAGTTGGATCATCCAACGCCCCCAACACATGCAGCAAGGTACTCTTGCCCGAACCCGAGGCCCCAACAATCGCCACCAGCTCACTGTGCTCAAGGGAAAAACCCACACCTTTAAGAACCTCGGTCTCCAACTGCGCTTCACGGTAAATTTTGCGCAATCCCTGACAAACTAAAAGTGCATTACTCATAACGAAGTGCCTCTGCTGGACGTACCGATGCCGCCCGGTAAGAAGGAAAAACCGTTGCCAGCAAACTCAATAGAATCGCACCGACAATCACAACAACAACCTGCAAAGGCTGAATCAAAACAGGCAGCTCGCCGCCTGCCGAAATCAAGCTTACCCCAAGAAGGGACATTACGCTGTTCAGGTTATAGGCCAGCAAGATACCCAGCAGACCACCGATCAATGCACCGATAACGCCGCTGCTTGCGCCCTGAACCATAAATACCGTCATTAACTGGCGGCTGGTCATACCTTGTGTTTTCAAGATGGCAACTTCTGCCTGTTTTTCCATCACCACCATAATCAAGGCCGTGATGATATTAAACGCAGCCACACCGATGATCAGCCCCAACATCAGGCCCATCATGTTCTTTTCCATCTTGACCGCCTGAAACAACTCGCCGCGCTGTTCGCGCCAGTCACTCCAAACAAGACCATCAGGCAAAGGAAGCGCCGCCAGATCAGCAACCACGAAAGGATCATCGACAAACAAACGCCAACCGGTGATCTCGCCTTTTTTGAAACGGAGCAAGCGGCCAGCATCTTCGATATTGACCAGCACCAGTTGGCTATCAACATCCGAACCAGTGTTGTACAAACCCGCCACCTCAAAATTACGCTGGCTAGGAATGCGGCCAATCGGCGTGTACTGGCTGGCACTGGTTACCATCAGACGGATTTTATCGCCAACCTTTACCCCAAGATTATTCGCCAGCGACTGACCAAGAATCACCTTGTAGCTTCCCGGCTGAAGATCGTCGATATCCCCTCGGCTAACATAGTAGCCAACCGGCTCATACACTGTCGGATCGATACCAAGCAACATGCCAGCCGCAATCGACTTGGCACTTTGCATAATGGTCTCACTCCGAGTAATCGGCGTAACGACGCCGACATCGGGCAATTGACCCAACGCCGCGGGCGGCTCGGCGGTACGGTGCAAATGCCCTTCGGCCGTCGATATCACAGCCTGAGGCATCACACCGAGGATCCGCGATTTCAGCTGCTCTTCAAAGCCATTCATCACAGATAACACCGTCACTAGCGACAGAACGCCAATAGTGATCCCGGCTGTCGACATATAGGAGACAAAACGACTGAATCTATCGCCAGATCGCCCCCGCAAATAGCGCAACCCAATAAAAAACGAAACGGGATGAAACATAAATATGACAAAACCATCCTGAAAAAACTGCCGTGAAGGATACCTTCTGCAGCACCCAATTACCATTGAGCTTAGCAAAAGTAATGTAAAAACAGACGCTAAAGATGGCAGTTACCAGCCACCGACTTGCCCCGGGGTGTTTGCTAGGTGATAATCGAAGAATAGATAATTTATTGTGAGTGCAACATGAATCAGGACGAGTATTTTTCAGTCCATGCTGGGTTGACCATTAATGTAGAACCACTGGAACCTCAGGCCATCGTCCCTAGCAACGAAGCCTTCTTGCAAGAGATCCCACCGCTCTTTCGCATCGCCAGCGAATGCAGTGCCATAGATGACAATATGGAGCGCTCACTGACTCAGCTTAATAAAAAGGAATTTCAGTCACTTAGTGATTATCTGGTTGCCCAAAACAATAAGATCAACCTCATGCTTGGTTTTATCATGGCCCAGCAAGATCACGCTGAACACCGCTTCGTCACAACTACCTTCGGTGCCAGCAAGCTGACCTATCTATCGGATACCCCCCTAGCTGTAGGCCAAGCTGTCCGCCTAAAAATCTTCCTCGACAAACCGACGGCGGCAATCTATGCCTATGCCGAGGTGAGCGAGTGCCAGCAAGAAGCCGAACACAAACAAGCGGAAATCACGCTTTCTTACACCCATTTGCTGGAAGCCGATCGCGACATCATTATCCGTGCGGCCCTGCACTTCCAACAAAAATTCCTGCGCCAGCGGGCGCAACAGCGCACAGAGAATTAATACCCCAATGACCAATACGACTATTCTTTCTCTCCCCTTGCCGAACAAACCGGGTGATGCCTGTTATATCGGCAATGTTTCCGGGGCAGCCTTGGCGCTGTCGATTGCTGAATTGGCGGAAAACCATCAAGGACCATTGCTAACCGTTGTCCCTGATACCCAAACTGCGCTGCGTCTGCAGCCGGAAATCAGCCAATTCACCACGCAGGACGTCAGCGTGTTCCCCGACTGGGAAACCCTGCCCTACGACAACTTCTCGCCGCACCAAGACATTATCTCCGATCGCTTATCACGGCTGTATAATTTCCCCAACCAAGCTCGCGGCGTCGTATTGGTACCCGTCAGCACGCTGCTACAACGCCTGACACCACAATCATTCATCCACCAACATGCGCTTTTGGTGAGCTGCAACGACCGGCTTTCGCTGGAAAAACTGCGCCTGAAACTCGACGCCTCGGGCTACCGCCACGTTGATCAGGTTATGGAACACGGTGAATACGCTAGCCGCGGCTCGCTGCTTGATTTGTTCCCGATGGGCAGCCAGCATCCGTTCCGTATCGATTTCTTCGATGACGAAGTCGACTCGATCCGCCAGTTCGACCCTGAAACCCAGCGCTCGACCGGTGAAATAGACAGTATTCGCTTGTTGCCGGCCCACGAGTTCCCAACCGATGATCTGGCTATCGAGAGCTTCAGAATGCGCTGGCGCGAACGATTCGAGGCCCGCCGCGAACCAGAATCCATCTACCAGCAAGTCAGCAAGAAGACCTGGCCAGCCGGTATCGAATACTGGCAACCACTCTTTTTCGAACAAACCGAAACCCTGTTCGACTACCTGCCGGATAGCAGCCTACTCCTGACTATCGGCAATCTCGAAGAAGCCGCAGATCTCTTCCTCAAAGACGCGGCCTATCGTTACGACCAGCGTCGAGTTGATCCACTACGCCCGCTGCTTGAGCCCCATGAGCTCTGGCTGAACAAAGACGAAATGTTCGGCCAGTTCAAAGCCATGCCTCAAGTACGCCTGCGCGGGGATGCCGAGCCTGAAAAAGGCGGCAGGTTCAACCCGGCATTGCAGCCAATCCCAACGCTGACCATCAACCACCAGCTCAAAGAGCCGCTGGGCGAACTGCGCAAGTTTATCGAAAGCTACCCGGGCCAAGTTATTTTCTCGGTGGCGTCTGAAGGCCGCCGCGAAGCCTTGCTTGATCTGCTGGCAAGGATCAAGCTGCGCCCTATGGTCTGCGCATCATTGAGCGAGGCTATGGCTGTACCGGGCAAAACCAGCCTGATTATCGGCGCGGCCGAACAGGGTTTTGTCTTGGCCGATCCTGCTATCGCCCTGATCTGCGAAAGCGACCTGCTGGGCGAACGTGTCGTTCAACGTCGCCGACGCGATGACAAGAAGGTCGTCAACAGCGACACCATCATCCGCAACCTTGCCGAGCTCCAAGTGGGCCAGCCCGTTGTTCACGTCGACCACGGTATCGGCCGCTATCAGGGTCTGCAAACCCTCGATGCCGGCGGGATGAAAACCGAGTTCGTCACCCTCGAATACCAAGGCGGCGCCAAGTTATACGTCCCGGTCGCCTCGCTACATTTGATCAGCCGGTACTCAGGCGGCGCAGAAGAAACCGCGCCGATCCACAAACTGGGCGGTGAAGCTTGGGCCAAAGCCCGCAGAAAAGCTGCTGAAAAAGTCCGGGATGTCGCAGCCGAGCTGCTTGATGTCTACGCCAAGCGTGAGCTCAAGCCCGGCTTCAAGTTCAATCTCGACCGCGAGGCATATGCCGACTTCTGCACCGGCTTCCCGTTCGAGGAAACCCATGACCAAGCGATGGCCATCAATGCCGTTCTGTCCGATATGTGCCAAGCCAAAGCGATGGACCGCCTGGTGTGCGGCGATGTCGGCTTCGGCAAGACCGAAGTGGCGATGCGCGCTGCTTTCGTGGCCGTGGATAACAGCAAGCAAGTCACCGTTCTGGTACCAACCACCTTGCTTGCCCAGCAGCATTTCGAAAACTTCCGTGATCGCTTTGCCAATACACCGGTACGGGTAGAAGTTCTGTCTCGCTTCAAGACGGCCAAAGAGCAGAAGCAAATTCTGGCCGATGTCGGCGAAGGCAAGATCGATATCCTGATCGGCACCCACAAGCTGCTCAACGCTCAGGTCAAATACCATGATCTCGGCCTTCTCATCGTCGACGAAGAGCACCGCTTTGGTGTCCGCCAGAAAGAGAAGGTCAAGGCATTGCGTGCAGACGTGGATATCCTGACCCTGACCGCAACCCCGATCCCGCGTACCCTGAATATGGCAATGAGCGGAATGCGCGACTTGTCGATCATCGCAACGCCACCGGCACGCCGACTGGCAATCAAGACATTCGTTCGCGAAAACGACGACGTACTGATTCGCGAAGCCGTACTTCGTGAAATCATGCGTGGCGGGCAGATCTACTTCCTCCACAACGATGTCGAGTCCATCAACAAGATGGCTGACGATCTCGCCGCCCTGATCCCCGAAGCACGGATCACCGTTGCCCACGGCCAAATGCGTGAGCGAGATCTCGAAAAAATCATGAGTGATTTCTATCACCAACGATTTAATTTGCTGGTGTGTACCACAATTATCGAAACCGGTATTGATGTGCCTACCGCCAATACCATTATCATCAACCGTGCAGATCACTTGGGTTTGGCGCAGCTGCACCAGCTTCGGGGACGAGTAGGACGCTCGCACCACCAAGCCTACGCCTACTTGCTGACACCGCATCCGAAACGTATGACCAAGGACGCCGTCAAGCGCCTAGAGGCCATTGCCTCGCTGGAAGATTTGGGGGCTGGTTTCACCTTGGCGACCCATGACCTTGAAATTCGCGGAGCGGGCGAGCTACTGGGCGACGAACAAAGCGGCCAGATCCAATCTGTTGGTTTCACGCTGTTCATGGAGATGCTCGAACAAGCTGTCGAGGCTCTGAAAGAAGGCAAAGAACCATCGCTTGACGATCTATTGCGCCAGCAGACGGAAATTGAACTCAGGGTACCGGCCTTGCTGCCTGATGACTTCATCCCAGATATCAATACCCGCCTGTCGCTCTACAAGCGTATCGCCAGCACAGACAGCGAAAATGCCATCAGCGAGCTGAAAGTCGAGTTGATTGACCGCTTCGGCCTATTGCCGGATGCGACCAAGAACCTACTGATGCTCAACCAGCTCAAGCTCAAGGCGGCAGGGATTGGTATCAACAAAATCGAAGCCGGCGAAAAAGGCGGGTATATTGAATTCAATGCCAATGCCTCCATTGATCCTGGCTTCTTGGTGGGTCTGCTTCAGTCCGAGCCTCAGCATTTCCGAATGGAAGGGCCGACCAAACTGAAAATGATGGCACCAATGAGTGACAAACAGACACGAATGAAATATGTTGACGGCCTTTTAACAAAACTGGCAGAAAACACTCTATAATAGAGAGCACAAATGTGCGGAGTATTATGTTGAAAAATCTGATTTATTTGCTGCTATTGGTAGTCAGCCTACCAAGCTTCGCGGCCAGACAATTTGATATTGAGGTGATTCTGTTCAAGCGCAATATTGCCCCTGAGCAGGTCAACGAATCATGGCCAGACCAACAAGCGGCTATCGACACCAGTAGCGCGATTGACTTTGGTGATACCGCTCGCCTTAAGGCCCGTGGCATTCGTCCAATGTCGCCGAGCCGTTTTCGGCTCAATAACCAATACAACAAACTGAAAGGACATGCTGGATTCACCCCACTCGCCCATTTTGGCTGGCGTCAGGGAGATCTCAGCAAGGCCGCCGCACCGCGTATCCATATTACTGCCGGTAAAGATTTTTCAGCACAGTTTCTGGCTGATGGCATACCCGCAGCAAGTGCAGCCTCAGAGGCTTTGCCTGCCAGCAATACCTCAACAGACGGCCTGATTATCACAACCGACAATAGCGCCGCAACTGATCTGAACGCTGGCATTGACAGCCAGAGCACCGGCGGCCCACTGTACGAGCTTGACGGTACGATCAAGGTCTATGTTCAGCATTACCTATTCACCGAAGCCAATCTTGAGCTACGCGAGCCAAGCCGCCGCGAAGTGGTCGTTGGGGCTGACATTGACAGCACACTTGACCCGCTGGCAACGGAAGGCAATGTTCAGGTTGGCCACTTGCAAGAAGTGAAAAAGCAAGTGGATGTGGAAGAGTTCCTCAAAGGTTATCAGTTTAACCAGCAACGCAAGATGCGTAGCGGCGAGACGCACTACCTTGACCACCCATTGATGGGCATGATCATTCAAATTCGCAAAATCAACGGATAATCCCCGTTCATTGTCAAAAAGGCTGCATTATGCAGCCTTTTTTGTACTCTCAATTTGCTACGTACGATATGCTATTGTCTTCCGACATCGATGGATCCAGAGATGAACCAATCACCCCTAACCTCAGCCAGGCTGACCCTCCGCCCTTATAAACAGGCTGACTTGCAAGACATGCTCGAGGCTATCCTCAGCTCAACAGAAAGTCTCTATCCTTGGCTCCCTTGGTGTACCCCCAGCTACAATCAGCATGATGCCCAGCAGTGGATTCAGCACAGCATGCAAAATTGGACCTATTGCCTAGGTTACGAATTTGCGATTTTCGCCAACGATCAATTTGTCGGCAGTGCTTCGCTCAGCAATATTTCCGAACAGACCAATTCCGCCGAGCTGGGATACTGGATCCGCCAAGATGCCCAACGCCAAGGCTATGCCACCGAAGCGGCTCAGGCCGTCGCCCAATACGGTTTCGAGGAACTCGGGTTGACTCGCATCGAAATCGTCACTCACCTTGGAAATCTTGCCAGCCAACGTACCGCGCTAGCCTGCCGAGCCAAATTCGAATGCACCGCAAGAAACCGGATCATGATTAACAATACCCCCCAAGACGGGCTTCTGTTTTCATTGATCCCATCAGACTTTTCGCCCCCTCTGGCGTATTAATACTTTCATTATCAGAAAACTTTCCGCTTCAGTAGGGCTCTGTTAGTATCAAGCCTACCACCACCACAAGAAAGGAATACCTGTGCTTAAAATTCTTCTAACCATCGCCTTAGTCGGCCTTGTTATCTTCTATATCCAGCACACCAAAAACAACAAGCAAGTTGCCGCCGAAAATATCAAGGCCGGTCAGGCATTTCTAGCTGAGAACAAGAACAAGGAAGGCGTTAAAACAACGGCCAGCGGCCTTCAGTATCTTGTGCTGCAAGAAGGAACCGGCACTCAGCATCCTAGCGCCAAAGATAAAGTGACCGTCCACTATCACGGCACCCTGATTGACGGCACGGTATTTGACAGCTCGGTTGATCGCGGCGAAACCATCCAGTTCGGCCTGAATCAGGTTATCAAAGGCTGGACCGAAGGCTTGCAATTGATGGTAGAAGGCGAGAAAACCCGCTTTTTCATTCCGGCTGAATTGGCCTACGGCAACCGCTCAATGGGTGTGATCAAGCCGGGTTCCGTACTGATCTTTGACGTGGAACTGTTCAAAATCAACTGATCGACGTTAACACTGTCAGCGGTTTTTCAGACAAAACAAAAAGGGACTTGGCTTGGCCAAGTCCCTTTTTAATACATGAGGATTTAATGCTGATTAGTGCAGCTTCAAATTCGGACGCAATACGCGGTTGATACGGCCAACCAGCATCATCAGGCTAGTCTTGAATATGCCGTGAAGGGCAATTTGGTGCATCCGGTATAGGGAGATGTACACCACGCGGGCAATACGGCCTTCAACCATCATCGAGCCCTTGGTCAGGTTACCCATCAGGCTACCAACCGTTGAGAAACGGCTCAGGGAGACCAATGAACCATGGTCATTGTAGACATATGGCTTCTCTTCGCGACCCGTTAGCTTAGCCACAATGTTTGAGAAACAGCGGCTTGCCATCTGGTGAGCGGCCTGTGCGCGAGGCGGTACGAACGAGCCGTCTTCCTGTGCGCACGATGCCAGATCGCCAATCACGTAGATATCTTCATCACGGGTTGTCTGCAGTGTCGGCTTAACGACCAGCTGGTTAATGCGGTTAGTTTCCAGACCGGCAATATCCTTCATGAAATCAGGGGCCTTGATACCCGCCGCCCATACCATGATACGCGCAGGGATAAGCTCGCCATCTTTGGTGGTCAAACCGTGCTCGTCGGCCTTGGTCACCATAGTAGAAGTACGAACGTTCACACCCAGTTTCACCAACTCGCTGTGCGCGGCACCAGAAATACGCGGAGGCAGAGCTGGCAGAATGCGCTCACCGGCTTCAACAAGGTTGACGTTAAGGCGAGAGCTGTCCAAATCACCAAAACCGTAGTTACGCAGCTCTTTCACTGCATTGTGCAGTTCTGCCGACAGTTCAACACCGGTTGCACCGGCACCGACAATTGCGATATCAACGGTTTTCTGATCTTTGTTGGCGTGCAGCTTCAGGAACTGATTGTTCATCTCGGTACGGAAGCGATGCGCCTGCTCTGGGCTATCAAGGAAGATACAATGCTCGCGAACACCTGGGGTGTTGAAATCATTCGAGGTAGAGCCGATAGCCAATACCAGAATATCGTACTCAAGCTCACGCTCAGGCATCAATAGCTCGTCATGCTTGTCATACAGCTCGGCTAGCTTGATCACCTTGCGATCACGGTCAATATCTTTCAGGCTGCCCATTTGGAAATCAAAATGATGGTTCTTAGCGTGGGCGCGGTAGCTCAGAGCATCGACACCGGCATCCATTGAGCCTGTCGCCACTTCGTGCAGCAACGGTTTCCATAGGTGGCTTCCCTTGCGGTCAACCAAGGTTACCTTAGCACGGCCCTTGCGGCCAAGAGTTCGACCAAGCTTGGTAGCCAGTTCCAAACCGCCTGCACCACCACCGACAACTATAATGCGAGTCATCACATTGCTCCTTTGAAGATTTAAAGATTTATAATTTTTGTTTGACCCGATTCACATCCAGTCAATAAATTCGTCTTGCCTCAGCAAGTCACTTTCTCGATCTCTGGGATGCTTTAGTGCATCTCTTTGTTCTATTTACTCAACTTTTTTTGACATGCATCAAAAAAAGTTAAGATCTGCATTATATGCCAATATTATTTCATGGCAAGAATTAATTGATTAAGATCAAAGTAGCCTCAAATCAACCAAATTTTCGTGCTAAGTGGCACAATACCAAGCAACAATGTATACGGATGCCGCCTTGCGACGCCATCAAAAACGTACGTTTTGCGATCGGTAAATAGCTAACGTGCAATAACGATGAGCGTCAAAATCGGAGCGTTATGGTGATATTCGGGGACTGGTGGCTATGAAAAGATAGGAGCAGACGGCTGTTTCTCACCGTCTGCCATGATGCCGGGGTTACTGGGCGTCTTTGAATGTCTTGATAGTTTGGAGGTGTGCGGAAATCTTCTTAAACTTGTGAGATTCCTTTTCGTCCCAGATGATCCGGTAATGGTCACTCAGCACATCGCTGGTATGCTGGTTATCGAGTATTTCATCCTGAGTGGAAAGAATACACAGGCAATTGCCTGCATTCTTTTCCCTGAAACTCGTCACACACTTGGTCGAAATGTCGGCATACTCTTCCGGCCGGTCAATACGCCCTTCCATATTGCGCTCTGGATACAGATTCGGGTTGAAGATAACCTGCTTGATCCCACATAAAAAACCGATACGCTCTGACCAGTAGCCGCCAAGACCCACCCCGCAAATCAACGGTTTGTCGTCTTTCGATTCGTCTACCAGTTTTTGCACCTCTTTGAGCAGGTGCTGCATATCGTGCTTGGGATGCAGAGTACTGTAGTTAACAAAGCGTACGTCAGGGTCAATAAACTGAAGCTGCAGTACCTTTTCATGATTACCCGGGCTTGTTGAATCAAAGCCATGCAGATAAATAATCATCCTTTCTCCCTGTCGTGATTACTTGCGTACCTCAAATCTAACAGGTTTGCTCAGTAATGAAAGAGGGAAAAACATGACACCCCTAGCATTTTCATGTCTACTGGTTAATTAATAACGCAGTATCTTTGCGCAGATCGACCAACTTCCCCGTCGCCCGCTGGCGCTGGCTGTCCGACAAGGTGTGGTTCAACCGGGTCAGCAATTCAAACCGACGGTTTAAATAGAAGCGCACCTCGGATTGATAGCTAGGACCTTCTAGCGACACCATCTGCCGCATCAGCCTCGCCAACTTCGCCTCAAAGCCGGGCTGACGACGCTGTAACATCAATTGCTGGAAATCCTTAAAATACTGATCGCGCAGCGAGACAAAAACCGGGGTCATTTCCACCTGATACCCTGCCAGCTCGGCAATTAGCTGGCGCTGGCGCGGAGTCAACGAACCGACCCACTTCTGGGCAAACTCGGTGAGCCTCTGTGTCCGTTGGCTCAAACGCTGAGAAGGGCTCTTAGCGGCCCTTTCTGCATCGAGTTTAGCAAACCGCTCACGCATCTTATTATAGAGGCCGTTCACCTGCGACTCATCGAGATCACGCAGCAAGTTGGCCAACGGCATTGCCAGTACCGCCACAGAGTCCTGCCCCAATCCGGTAAACAGGCGGTAGTAGCTTCCCATGTGACCATAGTTCATCGGCAGCTGGACATCCGCCTGAAGCTGATCCAACGCCCGATGTATTTTCGGTAGCTGCTGGGCCCGATGACGCTCAAGGGCCGCCGAGAGGTCGCTATCAAGACGGTCCTCCTGCTCGGATGTCATATTGATGTAATCATCGATACGAAAAGAGAGCCACAAATCAAGATTGTTATAGGCCAGCCGCGTTGTACAGCCAACCAGTATGGCAGCCACAACCAGCAAGAAAACCTTAACGCCCCGCCCCATCCGAGCACCCATCGCCCCACCTCGATATCACCGAAATCGACTTCGCCTGTTAACTCTTACTGTTTCAATGTAGCAGGGAGATCAACACACACCTAGGTATTGTCGTTAAGATACGCAGGCCAAAATTACAACAAGAAATGAATATACCTATTAATTCAACACCTTAACCCGTCAGCAACCAGCGAGCATCCATCCTCTATTGACTTGTAAACTCACCACTTTTTAGAATCAATGCAATGTGGATGCGTGAACGCTGACAAAAATTGAGCTATTTCGATAATTAAATTTATTAATAGACAAGAAATCATGCATCGTTTATATAACTAACAAATTTGCTATCTAATGGTTATCTATGAAAAAAGCCTTTGTAATCCGTGCTCGTGCCGCCTCTACTGACCCTAAGACTTTCGTTGCGGGAGTGGGTAACGACGCTCATTCTGAAATTCTTGCCCATGTATTGATGAATGCGATTTTCACGGCTCAGTCTCATCGTGATGACGTGATAGTCTATTTGGTCATTGAAAGCACCGCTGATTTTTCACGTACCTTATGTTTTGAATCATCCAAACTCGTCAATATTGGCGGTTTTCATGAGTCAGCGTTGATCGCATTAATTGCTAAAGCGCTAGAGTTTTCGGCGGGCATGAAAAAAGAAGAGAGCCGAAACGTCTCGGCGGGTCTTTCTGTCGAAACTATCAGCTTTGAAAAATTGGTTCAGCGACTGGCAGAAGAATATACGCTCTATTTACTCGATAAAAAGGGCAATGATATTCGTGATGAACCATTGACGGGCAATGCTTGCTTTATCTTGACGGATCATATCCCAATGCCTAAAAAGAGCTGGAATAGCCTAAAGCGTCTTGATACACACAAAATTAGCCTCGGACCAAAAATGCTATTTGCTTCGCAGTGTGTTGTTCTTATTCATAATGAATTCGATCGCCGAGAATAAGACCCAAGACAACACAGAACGGTACAAACCGCTCTGTTAGCATTTGAGCCTGCTTAATGCAGGCTCTTGCCAATGCTACCATTCAATACTCATTTCCCTTTTTCCCCTACACCACTCGCCACTAGAGTGGTTAGATCATATTCAGCATTTAAAAAATCAAACCCTAATATGTTCGCAAGATCATGAATGTGGCAATTCAATTCGGGGCTGGTTTGTTCGCAGGGCTGAGTTTGATAGATAGTGGCTGAATTATTATTTTCACAAAGAGTTTTAACCACGCTCCTTAAAAATTTGCCATACATTTCCTAATATTAACGAAAATCATCCTATGCACACAATTGAAAAATAATTCATCCTTGGTATGTAATACTAGGTTCACTTTATGCAAAATATCTAAAAATCGACTAGCCCAAAAGCACTTCTGTGCCATATGTATTTTGACTTCCGTAAATCATCATTAATACCTATTACGAAATGCTACATTATTAATTTCAGAAAAAACCATATGACATCTAAACGCAAGTTTTAAAAATTGCCATTGTCATTGAGTTGCTTTCATTTTAAATCCATGTGTTAAACCTCACAGAATATACAACCACCTAAAGGTAAAATCATTTCAACTTGTCATGTTAGAGTGAACTTTAGGTCATACTTCATGATTTGTAATCGAGCTAACGCCTAAAATCGTTTATCTAAATCTCAGGTATTGCAATGCAAAACATAAATGTATTTATTAAAGATAATATCAACCAAGTTGCGAATAAAGGCCTCCACATCGCACCAGATATTCCAGAAAAAAAGCTCAACAATGCGGCTAAATCAATGTGTCTACATGATGCTGTTGGCTCTGTCATTGCATTAATCGACAACACAGTGTTTGGCAGTGGTAAAGATGGCCTCGCATTTACCGGTGAAAAAATGGTCTATAAACCAGCATTTCAATCACCTGAAATGGTAAACTTTAGCGATCTAGAAACTGCTGAATATGTCCGCAGCGTAACCACTAATGATAAAGGTAAAGAAAAAATCACTGAGTACACGACAATCACTAAAAAAGATGGCTCCACCTTTAAAGTCGAACACATCAGTGAATGTAATCTTGAAAAGCTCGCTGAACTTTTGAACACCATCAACAGTCAATTTGATACTTTCGAAGAAGAGAATCAGTTAGTTGCACTATCCGAAATGCCGGAAGAACTCAAAGTTGCGTACTTAAAAGTCATAGTGAACATGGCGTACTCTGACGACGGCGAGGTCGACAAAGATGAATTTGCTCAAATACTTCTGCTCATGACTCGCTTAGAACTTAGCTCTGAATCACGTTTTGCGCTGAGAGAGTACATCACCACAACCAGTGAGCTAGAGAACCTAGAATCTCTGATGCAAACCATCGATGAAACCTGCACACCTAGCCACAATAAATCCGTCAAGATTTCGCTCGTTAAAGATCTGTTCAGTGTTTTCATGAGCGTGAACAATGGACAGCATGAAAATTTTGCATTCTTTAAAGACAACAATTATCTCTTCAATATCAGTGATAACGAAGTTGAACTAATCATCGATGCTCTCAAGCTTGACTTTAAGATGCTCAATGATGACTTTAGTGACGATGCACTATCTCGCGGATTAAAAGAGCTTGGTGCAAAAGCAGGCGCTGTAGGCGTTCCGCTAGCTGCAGTTTATCTTTCTGGCTCAGTAGTCGGCATGTCGGCAGCTGGTTTAACATCAGGTCTTGCAACACTTGGCTTGGGCGGTGCTCTCGGATTCTCAAGTATGGCAACAGGTATTGGTGTTGCAGTTCTACTGGGTGTAGGTGCTTACAAAGGTATTAAACATCTAACGGGAGCAAATGAACTTGATAAGACCAAACGCAGAGAACTGATGCTCAATGAGGTTATTAAGCAGACTCAAGCAACCGTATCGCACTTAATGGAAGACATTAACTTCATTACCATCAAGTTAAACGAGACAATTCTTTCTCACGGTGCTCAAGACGAAAAAGTAAAACTGCTTTTACAAAAAGTAAAACTGTTGACCTCCGCTGGTAATGTGCTTACACAAAAAGGTGACGCTACTCAAAGTAAATGCTTCAAGCTAAAGTGTCCAAAAGAACTTAATCACGAAAAACTTCAATCACTTACTCGTGAGGCAACTAAGCAGCAAATTTACACTATTATTATGTCTTTCTACGAAGAGAAAACCATTGAGCGTGAACAAGACGGTGAGACTGTAACCGTAAAGGTACTCACTCTAAAACAAGATATCTCTACTTTAGACATGGAAAAACTTGCCAAAATCTTTGAGGCCATCGGCTACTTCAAAGCAGCTGATGTCATCAAAGGGAAATTGTCAGGGATATTTTCATAGTGACTAAACGAGACGAACACGTTTCGGCCATGCTGGTGCAAAAGCACCAGCTGGATCAATCGGAAAATAAACTAAGCGAGCTAGATGCCGTGCTTAATGCTTTGCAGCAAAACCAACAATCCAATAATAATGCTCTTGATCTGGCACTCGCCGATTTGGATATGATGCTGGAGAACCAAAGTATTAATTCGCAATTAGCTGAAGAAATTGACATTACCCAAGAGTTATTCGACCTAGAAAGCTCCGTCGCACACACTCACGCAACACCCACCATATTGCCAGTAGCCTTGCTCGATACTCTTGATTTCAATGAAAACATGAACTGGGCACAATACCAGCAATTGGTTCAACAGTATGCCTTAAACAACTACGTTGACTTAAGTGCCGATCCTTTTACTACTCTGATGTCGCCAATTCAGAGAATTGAGCTCGAAAAACGGATCAAAGACGAGTTCACTATCAAGAATGCTCAATGTGACAAGTATGATTATCTCATCGCTGGCACGTGCGGTGTCATTGGTGGGCTTATCGATGTGTTCTTCGTTGGTATGCCCGGAGAAGGAAAGCTCACCAAAGTTGCAGATTCTGCCGTTGACTCAGCTGTTGAAAAATTTGCGTCAGTATGCGGTTGGCAAGGGGGTAAAGATGGAGGAAATTCAACGAAGAGTGCTATTGGCTACTTAGAACGTAACTTCAAAGTTAATTATGACCAAGCAACCACGTTTGGTAAAAACGGGACAGATGGCGCAGTCAAAAATCTTTCGCCTAAAAATCACCATTTAAAAAGTCTGGGGCATTCCCCCGACCTCGTTGGTCTATTTTTCTCTATTTTAAATCAATTTACTGATACCTCAACTTTTATCTCAAACGGTCAGATCATCACTATTGATACGGAGACCCATGAACTAAAAGGCGGAAACTTTATAGCCAAAATTTTTTCTGGCTTTACCAACTGGCTGGGGCATCTATTCTCTGACATGGCCGGTTCTTCTGGTGCATCAGGTCGTGGTGCGGGTATTCCAATCCCTTTCTATAATTTACTGCTACTACTTGATGTTGGTGAATTCAGCCAACACAAACAATCTTTTGCTACTGTAGCTACACAAGTTTTCGAAAAAGGTTACGATTTGAGACACGGCGTTGCCATGGCAATCCCTGTTCTGATTACAGAACTTTTAACCCGGCTAATGTGGACAAGCAAGCAGCGCTTTTATCACAAAAAGCCGTGGCTGGAGTGTATTCCTTCTACGAGTAATCCAGAATTACGACGAATGCTATTGGTTGCTCACGGCACACTCTGTTTAATTGATGCAGGCGATGCAGCACTTAAGTCAGGTGGCGATATGGTGCAATTTTTATTAAGAACCAACCTAATTGGTTGGGCGCGATTTGGCACTTTAGCTCTAAAAGAAGTATATGCTTGGCACAACACTGGTCATATTGATGTTGATGCTGTTGATGAATACTTAAATGCTGAGTTAAAAAAACTAGCCACTTAATAAAAATTATAAGTTATTTCCCAAATTAGTTCTTCTTATCTGAAGGAGTAGCTTAAAATTGGGGTATGATTTTTCATACTCACTTTCAACTCTAAAGCGACATTCAAAATATCGACTTTTTATCGGATTAATTTGTATCGCTATTAGCCTGATGTGACTCTCACGTACAATCCCCTCTAACTCCCCCTTGAAAAAGGGGGAGTCTTTTTGTCAAATGCCAAATACAGAGAAAACAGCCCTACCCTTCAGGTGTATAACTCGTAACACCTGACACCTTATGTCAAACTATGCTAAACGTTATTTCAAGATTTCGGACAGCTCAAGGCTGGCTCTTGCCAATGCAGTGGCCAAACTCCCTCACCCATAAACATTAAATTCACAAAAGACACTATCTCCGATAGTAACAGTGTCGGGAATGATAACGTCTGCTTCCGTTAAGGCATTATTTGCAAATGCATAATCCCCAATAGAAGTAACAGAATTAGGGATAGTCACCTTCCGTAATTGTTCATCCTCAACAAAAGGCCATCCCTCACGATCCTCAAAACCATCACATTCGGTGTGATTTTCATGTGATTCTTCACAATATTCATCATAAGTACGAAGACAGACGCTGCAGCCATCACATTCATAAAAACCACGTTCTTCACCTGTGTGATCATAATATTTATCATGCTCACTATCATAAGTGTATTTTACAAAAGCCTCAGCACCAATAGCCTTCACAGGCGTTCCGTCTAATACCTCAGGAATAACAATGTATTTATAATTGGCCATATATTTAACTATTGTGCCTGTACTATGATTAAACTCTACGTCATCTCGTGTCAGGATATGTGGCTGCTTTTCACTACTATTATCGATTACAGGTGAATCACTTGATAACTTATTACGATAAAACGCATAATCCCCAATTTTAGTAACAGAATCAGGAATGGTTACGTTTGTTAACAAATTAAATTCAAATGCACTCGCTCCTAGCTCAACAACTGAATCAGGAATCGTCACGCTCGTTAATAAGTTACCTTGAAACGCACCATCTCTTATTTCAAGAACAGAATTAGGAATAGTTACACTCTTTAACAAATTACCTTTGAAAGCTCGACAGCCAATAATAGTCACTGATTCAGGAATAGTTACGTTCGTTAATTCATTGCATTCAAACGCAGCATCCTCTATAGAGGTCACAGCGTCAGGAATAATCACGCTTGTTAAAGAATTATTAGCAAACGCGTTAGAACCAATATAAGTAACAGATTCAGGGATAATAACACTCGTTAATAAATTAAATTGAAACGCATAATTCCCTATATATGTCACAGAGTTAGGGATAGTCACACTGGTTAAACCGTAAGTGTTATCCATCAGCACGTTATAAAATTCTGTTATAAACGCACTAGAACCGATTGAAGTGACAGGTGTACCATCAAAATGATCAGGTATAACAATGTTTTTATAATCGCTCGTATATTTTTCGATCGTACCTGTACTTACATCAAATTTTACATCATCCAATGTAAGGGTATGTGCTTGGTTCATTCTTAACTTCTTACTTAAACAAAAATAGTAATATCTGAAATATATCCTCACTGACCCTCTTTCACATAGTTATTTTTTTATCATCGTAATTTCGCTCTATGTATTACAGCCCGATACCATATATGACCATTTTGATGAAAAAACCTATCAGATACTGAAACAGGTGTAGCTATAAACACGATTGAACGTTTGTGATGATTTCAGGGGGGTTTGTAAGAGAGCTGGAGGGCGAGTGTTTGTTGCCACCTCCCCCTACATTACAGAGAGAACAGCCCTAGCAGCCTGGCTTAACTGAACAAATGGAGAGCAAACTTGTAAACAGAGGTCGCTTTATGTACATTACATACCGACCGGTCGGTTTGTTAACTTAGTTATTGATAAGTCTTATGAGCAAAAAGAACCAAATTATTCAGTCAGCCATCGAACTGTTTGCAACTCATGGTTATGAAAACACTTCAATTTCATCAATTTGCACGCATGCCGAAGTATCAAAAGGCGCCGTTTTCCATCACTTTAGTAATAAAGATGAACTCCTAAGAGCCGTGTTTATCCACATGGCGGAGGTCATTAATGAAGTTGAAAACGATATTGCCCCGCAAAATGAAGGACTACCGGCTTTAGAACGGTTGGTAAACCTTCTGGAGCAGATCTTTCTGACGATGGCTATGACTGAAAGACACCTGTCTTACCAATTTGAATTTCAACTTCTCAGTCAACCGACGACGCGAGCTATCTTGAAAGATTTAATTGATGACAGATATCAGAAGATGTTGGACCAATTCCAGTCGATCTTACAAGAAATACCGACAGCAAATGGGGTTGTCGACAGCCATATGTTGATAGCTGAAATTGATGGTATCGCTTTGAATTACGTATTCTACAAAAATGATTACCCCATAGAGACAATCAAAAATCGTTTTATCAACAAATACTTATTACTTTTAGGTTTTGAAAAACGAAAATGAAAACGCCACACGAAATACAATACGAAGCCTTCGCAGCCGAAACTGCCTACTATACTGAGCAGCACGCAAAGCTATATGCCGATTTTGCGGATAACCTGATAGCCGATAACAGTTTCTCTATCGTCTATGAAGGCGTAGCACATGCATGCTATACCCCTATCACCATAGATGCCGCACCACACCTGAAGTGCTACATCCTAGCCCCTCTGGCCGTATTACCCGAATATCAGGGACAAGGTTACGCTACCCGACTCATGGAAGAGGCAGAGAAACAACTAAATGCTGATGCAATTTTTGTATTGGGTGATCCCAAGCATTACAGCAACAGGTATAACACGCCTCACAAAGTCGGGTTCCCCGTTGAAACTCAGGCACCGGTAGAATGTTGGTTCGCCCGAGAACTAACTCCCGGCACCTTAAGTGAATTAGGTGAGTCGACCTCTAGCATATCAGGTCCTTTTGCAGACCCATTGATGTGGAAAGAGCCAAGCGAACAAATCTAAATAGAGAAGAGAACCTCGGATATCATTAGATAGCCCGCTAAACGTCAGGTGTCTCACGGCACCTGACACATCATGCCAAGCGCTGTTTCAGGATTTCGGCTTGTTCTAGGTAAGTGGGTTCCTGCCAATGCTGCCAGCCCAGCAGATACCAGAGCAAGGCCAAGTATTCACACCACGGCTGCCAGTAAGCAACGGCTTGGTGCCAGTGCTTAATCTCCGTAGGGGCGACAATACCTGCCGCTTGGCAATACTGGAGCACGGCGTTGTGGGGATCTAGCCCGTTGGCGGCAATCGTCATGGTTAAATCCAGCGATGGATCACCAGCGCTGGCGTACTCCCAATCAATCACCCGCAGCGGATCGCCGACGATAATATTGTAACGACCGAGATCATGATGGCAGCAAGTGTCCCCGAACCATTGCAGAGTGGGCGCAGCTTGAAATCGGTGGTGAATGCGGTGCAATGTGACGTCCTTGAGCTCTGAAGCTAAGGCTTGCCAGTAATGCACGCCTCGTTCGCGGCAGTCCAACCGCCATGATGGCGGCGGCAGGCGATGTACCGCAACCTGCAAGGATAACAACGAAGCGGTATCGAGCTGATCGTCAGCCATCTCCCCTTCTACCCACTCCACCAAAATGCCTTCGGGCAAAGCGACAAACAACGCAGGGGCCAACAAGGGCGATGTGGACTCAAGCTGTGACAGTATTGCAGCCTCGTGCTGGCGAGATACCCCAAACGCCTCGCTCGCCGGAGAGTTGGGTCGCCACACAAGGTGAAGTGGTTGGCCGGCATGTTCGGCCTGAATGCGGTAACAACGGTTACTCAGGCCACCATGCAGCGGTGTTGCCTGCAAGACATGTACTGATGGCAGGCGCTCCCCCAGCAGTGAAATCAGGGCCACGGGGCTTTCTGCCCAGCCAGCCGAGTTGTTCTTTTTCATGGGAAAATCGCCTGCCTATCAGCTACTACCAATTACCAGCCAAGTAGGCTTTTTGATTCTTGCTTGCGGATTTCCGTTTCGTCAGCCCACTCGATAAGGCCCGTTTCCAAATCCATCAAGCGCATGGTCATCTTGTAGTAAACGTCTTTGTCGCTGCCTGCGTTTTTCACAATGCTCGACAAGTTGCCGTACAGCATGTACTCGGCACCGACCATTTTGCCGAACTGGATAGCTGTGCTTTTGTTCACCAACTCGTCGTTGTTTTGGAAGTTAAGCTGCTTGCGCACAGACTCGACGCGGGTCATATCCACAAAGCGGAACTTGCCCGAATTAAGCAAACGGGTGCTGACCGAATCGGTGATTGACTCAGTGTCAATGTGCTCGCTGGTCTTGTTCTTGATGCTGTCGACCATGATGATCGGGCGCTTGTTGTTACCGGTAATATAGGCAACCGAGCCGGAAGAGAGCATGCTGTCGGTCATCTCCTCGGCGATCTTCTGTAGATCGGTCGAACCGAATTCGATGGTCGTTGTTTCGACTTCTTGGGCATCGCCATAACTCACTTTCTGGGCACACCCGCCAAGCAGGGCCACTACGCCCATCAAGGCAATTACACTTTTCTTCATTTTCATACCTATACACTTACGACTCGGCAGCCTTACCACCTCGTCATTCCCCTAACATTCAGTTGTTCGAAACCGGTGCCGCTTATTAGTAGTCGGCCTTGCGGATATAAATACGGTATTGGGTCGCCTTGGACTGGCGGGCTACGGCTTGCAAAGTCATACGATCCTTGCCATGCAAGACAACCTGTCGCCACGGGCTATCACTGCCACTCACTTCTAACCCTTGGGCGTCATACCAATAGAAACGGTATTGCAGCTTCAAGTCACTGTCGGTGGAACTGGATACCGGCACCGAAGCCTTGAGCAGACCATTCACCGAGCTTACTGCGGCCTGCTCGATAGTAAGGCGCCTCGCCAAATCCGGATTGCCAATCACCACACTTTGGTTGCTGCTTTCAATGCTGATGCCGGATGTTGTCGCTGAACAGCCAACCAGCCCCATCACTACGGCCAACACAAGTAAAAATCTCATCAATTATCTCCCAATAATACTGACCATCCCGTTAGCGCACTTCCCTGCCGAGATACCCATACCAATGTTGTCCGGCCAGACTTCACAGGTACTGCTACCTGATGGCCGTTCCAGTCAAGCGTATACTGCCCGGCAGCGACATCCTGCTGGGCAAGCCCCACCGCAGCAGGCAGTGTTTGCCAACTGCGTGTATCCGGTTGTTCTGTCAAAGTGTTAAAAATATTCGCCAGCGCATTGCCGAGATCATCCCCCTGCTGGGCGGAGGCCCTGCGTACTTCGTTCTTGGCAACCGCGCGAAGCATCTGCCTCACAACCAGTGTCGGCAACGCTTCATGCAAACTATATTGCGCCATCCCGTTGATATTCGCCAATGGCTGCTCAGCAAGTGCTTGGTTGCCCAGACGCAATGATGAGTAGGCCGGAAGCGCGGTCTGAGGGTAGTAAGGCAAAGCCAGATTGTACATAGCCCCATAGCCTTGGCTGCTCGGCAGCCATAGCGGTAATCGCCAGCCATCAAGCGCCATGACGACACCTTGCTCATCAAGCACGACCACTCGGCCTTGGCCCCGAGGCAATGGCTGGTAACGGCCATAACGAGCTTTCAGCGATGGCAGATCATCGACCATATCCAATCGGGTGGCCAAGCGCAGCACGCTCTGGGCGACATAGCGGTTGTTAGGCGCAACGGCCAACGCGCGAGTATAGTCAATATACGCGTTGTTCAAATCACCGTTCGCCTCATAGAGCAAGCCAGATAGATAGAACAAATACCCATTCTGAACATTGCCCAGCATGTCACCCACCTGTGGGTAACGCGCCAGCACTGCGCCGAGGTTCTGGCTAAGGCCGTTGGATTGTGCCGTCTGCTCGGCTTTTTCGAGTGCGGCCTGCCGCTCTTTGCGGGCAGCCATTTGAACCTGATTGGCACGGCGAACCTCCACCAGCGCCCCTTCTAGATCGCGCTGCTGGATATAATTCAGAGCCAGGTAAAGATGAAGGAAACCCAGCTCATAATCGGCGGGCTTGTAGGTGATCATGTTATCGTTGGTCAGCAAGGAGCCGGCTTGGTTGAGCCCTTCAGACACCTGATACTCAGCCGCCTGCTGTTGCGCTTTAACCGCGTTGTCGGCGTGCTGCAATGAAGAAAAACTCAGGGGATAAGCGCCAGCAACAAAGCCTACCCGGCCCCGCTCCATACCATCGAGGATATCGCCCGCGGGCGCATCAGGTAATGCCGCCAAAGCCTGTTGATAATGGCCTTGCTGCATTGCCTGATACGCCTGCTCATTAGCGGCGCTGTAATGACTGAACAAATTCTGAGCCGACAGGTTGGCACACGCTGTCATGCTCAAAGAAAGCACCGCAATGGCAGCATACTTCAACATTTTTGTTTTCACCTTAATAAAAAGTCTGAGTACTGATAGAGCGTCTAGGGGGTATCCCGCCACGCCATTACCTGCCACTCAGACTTTATCTTCAGCTTGAAGTTCCTTACTGGTACCGCGTTATACGCTTTTCCGATACCAGCGGCTAAGCATTAGCCTACAAGCATTGGGCCCAGAGGACGGCCACCCAGAAGGTGCATATGCAGATGGTACACTTCCTGACCACCGTAGGCATTACAGTTAACAATCAGGCGGTAGCCATCTTCGGCAATACCTTCTTGTTCAGCCAACTTACGCGCAACGGTAAACAGGCGGCCCATCATCAGCTCGTCTTCTTCTTTCACATCATTCACTGTAGGCAGAAGCTTGTTAGGAATGATTAAAATGTGGCTTGGCGCACGAGGGTTAATATCACGGAACGCTGTCACCAAGTCGTCTTGGTACACCACGTCAGCCGGAATTTCCTTGCGAATAATTTTGCTGAAAATGGTTTCTTCGGCCATGTCATACTCCATTTATCATTATTTGATTCAACAGCAGTATGCTCGACAAAATCCCACATGACAATATTGAACACTGTTTGAAATGATTTTTCCACCCCATTTTCAATTTCAGCGCCATTTTTTGATGCAGAGCTCAAAGAATGCGGGGGATTATTTCCGTTATTATCGTTGTAACTGACTATTTTATAAATTGTGTCAGTTATGCCCAATCTTTGGCAAACCAAGGACTTGCCGTGGACTGAGTATCACGATTTATACGAAGGCACTACATTACAATATCTTCGTATTTTACATTTTTGAGTAAGTTCGCTGTCGCTTACTGGCATTATTTTTTAGGGACAATATGAAGACAACAAAGAAACCCTCTGTCATACGCCGTATGTACATAGGTTTTGCCATACTCTTAATGCTCTTCGTTACCACGCTAGCTATCACGCTAAACGGGACGAGTACCATCCACCAACAACTTCAGGAAGTCACAGCCCGAGCGCTGCCGTTGGTTTCGCTTTCCAACCAAACCAGCGTCAAGCTATTGGCTGCAGACAAAGTCTTCAAAGACTATCTGACCAGCCAAAACCCTGAACGGATGCGGGCCTACACCAACCAATTCGCCCAATCCCAAGTGGAATTCAACCAAGCTCTCGAACGCCTTATCACCGCCAGTGAGGGGAACGCCAACCTCACCAGCCAGCTTGCCGCCCTCAAAGCCCTTGAGCAACGGTATTTCGCCGAGGCCGAACAGGCGATGACCAACTACCGCAACCAGCTCGAAGCTCAAGCCGAGCGCCAGAAAGCCACCCGACGTTTCCAGAAGCTCCACGGCGAGCTCGACGGGAAGATGAAGAACTTCGTCAACGAGCAAGACAGCATCTCGGTCAAAATGATCGCCAAGAACTACTTCATCAAACTCGAGCAAACCGAGGCCATTACCTCCGATGCGCTGGCAACCGAAGACATGGCGATCATCGACAAAGCCGTGCGCGACAACAAACGTTACGTCAACCACCTCAACAACGCATACCGCAGCCTGAGCGCGATGATGCCGCAACTCAAATCCGTCTTCGCAGAGACCATCGAGCAGTATTCGCGTGACATCGGCAAAAGCGGCGGCGTGCTCGACAACCATGCCCGTTACATATCGGCCCGCAATAAGCTCTACCAGAACATCACCACCCTTGCCCGTGAGATCGACGAGGCCACCAAGCACCTCAACAGCTTCAACGATCAGGCCAACCAGCTTATGAACCAGGCAATCGTCACCGCGGACAATACCTACCAGCGTGGCCTCAACAACGCGATTATGATGGGCTCCGTCGCCATCTTGTTCGCGCTGGCCATTGGCTGGAACCTGTCTCGTAGCGTGCGCAACCCCCTCAATGCCGTACTAAAAACCCTTGAATCTCTTGCCCGTGGCGACATGACCCAACGTAGCCCGAGCAGCAAATTCAGCGAGTTCAATACCCTTGCCGTTGATATCAACACCCTCGCCGACAAGCTTCAGGAAATCCTCGGCAAACTGAGCGAAGCCTCGCAAGGGCTGACGTCGGTGGCTGCGGAGAACCATACCACCACCAGCCAAGCCAAGCAGCGGCTCAATGAACAGCGCCAGCAAACCGCCTCAGTGGCAACGGCAATGACCGAAATGGAACAATCGGTCACGGATGTGTCCAACAGCGCCCAGCACACTATGGCCCGGGTACAGAACGTCGAAAAGGCATCCAATACCGGGCGCGAGGTGATGAGCCGCAATATCAACACCACTCACCAGCTTGCCGAGCGCCTCGACGAGTCGGTGCAGGCGGTCTCCAACCTCCAGAGCATGAGCAGTAACATCGGCTCTATTCTGGATGTGATCCGCAATATCGCCGACCAAACCAACCTGCTGGCCCTCAATGCCGCCATCGAGGCTGCACGGGCGGGCGATCAGGGACGTGGCTTTGCCGTTGTCGCCGACGAAGTTCGGATCCTCGCCAAGCGTACCACCGACTCCACCAGCGAAATCGAAGAGATGATCCAGAGCCTTCAGTCACGCTCAGGCCAAGCGGTGGCGGTCATGCAAACCTGCGTCACCGAAATGGAAAACAGCGTTGCCCTTGCCTCCGATGCCAACAGCGCGATGGAAGAGATTCAGGCCATCATTCTTGATATCAGCCAAATGAGCACCCAAATTGCTCAAGCCGCCGAGGAACAGCGCAGCACCACCACCGAAATAGCCCGGACCTTGGAAGATATCAGCCACATCGCCGATACCAACTACGCGGCAATGGAGGAAGTATCAGACGCGAGCACCAAGCTCGATACCCTTGCCCAGCAGCAAAACGACCTCGTGCAACAATTCAAGCTATAGCCCGCCTCTCTCACCATCCTGCCGGACGCCAGTCGTCCGGCAGTGACTCCCTACCCGACAAAAATGACAATGATCAGCGCGTTACGGCCAACAAGAGGCAAACGATTGGCATTTTAATAATCAGATAGTTCACAACCATGCATATCCACCTTTACAAGGCTATCGCGAAGGATTTAGAATCGGTCGATTTTTTTGGAGGGAAGTACTATGACGACATTGACGATCACGCGCCCGGATGATTGGCACACCCATCTACGTGATGGCGACGTGCTTAATGACACGGTTCGCGATATTAGCCGCTATATGGGACGCGCTATTATCATGCCAAACCTTGTCCCGCCGGTGACCACAACCGATGCAGCCCTGGCCTACCGCGATCGAATTCTTGCCGAACAGCCCCAAGCCCATTTCTCTCCCCTCATGACCCTTTACCTCACCGACAACACCACTTCTGACGAAATCCGCAAGGCCAAAGCCACCGGCCATGTCTACGCTGCCAAGCTCTACCCTGCCGGAGCCACCACCAATTCCGATTCCGGTGTCACCGATATCGACAAACTGATCCCTGTTTTGGAAACCATGCAAGAAGTCGGTATGTTATTGCTGATCCACGGCGAGGTGACAACCCACAACGTCGACATCTTCGACCGTGAAAAAACCTTCCTCGATACCGTACTCGGCCCAATCGTGGAAAAAATGCCAAACCTCAAAATTGTGGTTGAGCACATCACTACTCGAGAAGCCGTCGAGTTCGTCAAACATGCCGGACCGAACGTGGCGGCAACCATCACGGCTCACCACCTGATGTTCAACCGCAACCACATGCTGGTTGGCGGTATCCGCCCGCATTTTTACTGCCTGCCAATCCTAAAGCGCAATATCCACCAGCATGCGCTGGTAGAAGCAGCAACCAGCGGCAACCCGAAATTCTTCCTTGGCACCGATTCAGCACCACACGCCCAAGGCCGTAAAGAATCTGCTTGCGGCTGTGCCGGTTCGTACACTGCCCACGCAGCCATCGAACTGTATGCCGAAGTCTTCGAGCAGGCAGGCGCACTCGACCAACTAGAAGCCTTTGCCAGCCTCAACGGCCCTGCCTTCTACGGCCTGCCAGCCAATACCGACACCATTACCCTAGCAAAAGAAGAGTGGTCGGTTCCCGAGACAATGAGTTTCGGCAATGATGTTGTCGTCCCTATCCGCGCAGGGGAAACTATGCGTTGGAAAGTCGCGGAATAATCCAATCGCCGCAACACTATGTTCTTAGTGACACAACGACCGTAATAACACAAAGGGGGCTTTCGCCCCCTTTTTCGTTTCATAGCCCATAGCTCTACTGCGCGGGCGCAGGTTTGGCTGCTACCTCGCCGGGCAACGGCACATGATGGAACAAGCGGTACAATACGGGCACCACAATCAGGGTCAGAACGGTAGCAAAGCCCAGTCCAAACATGATTGTCACGGCCATTGGCTTGAAGAAAACATCAGGCAATAGCGGGAGCATACCCAGAATCGTCGTAATGGCCGCCATACAGACCGGACGAACACGGCTCACCGCCGCATCGACTACAGCAAGGTATTTATCCTTGCCACTGGCAATTTCAATCTCGATTTGATCAAGCAGCACAATCCCGTTTTTGACCAACATTCCCGACAAGCTCAAAAAGCCCAGCAGGGCCATAAAGCCAAACGGGGTATTGAGCAATAGCAGCCCGGTTGTCACCCCGATAACGGCCAACGGAACCGTTGCCCACACAATCAGCGCCTCCTTGACCTTGTTGAACAAGAAGATGGTGATCAGGAACATCACCAAATAGCCCATCGGCATGGTCTGGAACAGCGAAGCCTTGGCATCGGCCGATGATTCATATTCGCCGCCCCACTCCAACGCATACCCCGGCGGGAAGGCCAACGCTTCAATCTGCGGCTGGATCCGTGCCTGTACCGTGGCAGCAGTCTCATCGCCCAGCGGATCAGGGTCGGCCATTACCGTCAGCATCCGCTTGCGGTTCTTGCGGTTGATAAGCGGATCTTCCCAACGAATATTGACCCCGGAGATCACCTGTTGCAGCGGAATGTAACCCTGAATCGCAGGGCTCCAAATCTTCATCCCCTCAATGGTGCTGACATCCACCCGCTCCTCATCAGGCAGGCGGGCGATAATCGGCATCAAGTTGGTGCCATCGCGATATACCCCGACCGTCAAGCCCGTGAAGGACATCTGCAGCAGATCATCCACGTCTTTTTTGGTAATACCGTAACGGCGCGCCTGACTCTCATTGAAAATAGGCTCTAGCACCTTGTTTCGCTCACGCCAGTCATGACGGATGTTAAATGCACCGGGATCGGCATTCATGATATCCACCACCTGCTTGGCCAAGCCACGCAAGACAGTCGGATCGGGGCCGACCAAGCGCGCCTCGATTTTGGAGCCGGAAGATGGGCCCAGCATGATTTGCTTGAGCTTGTATTCCAACTCGGGGTGACGGGTATCCAGTACCTGACTCAGCTTGGCCATGACCGGAACCACATCCTCAAAGCTGTTGACCCGAATAATCAACTCACCATACGAGGAGTAACTCTTCTCCGGCGAGTAGGTCAGCATGAAACGCTGTGAGCCCTTACCGGCACTGGAGCTGACATAAACAACCTTGTCATCCTTGGCGATGACTTCCTCTAGCTCCTTGAGGGTGGTGTTAGTGGCGCGAATATCCGTGCCTTCAGGCAACCAGACATCCACCATGAACATCGGGGTGGTCGATGCCGGGAAAAATGACTGCTTGAGCAAGGTAAAGCCATACAGACTGCCCCCTAGCATCAGTACCAGCACTATCACGGTCAGCCATGCCCGCTTCATACAAAATTCAAGAAACGCCTTGTACCAAACAAACAGCTTACCGGCATAGGGATCCACATCATCGCCATCACCGCTGGTCTTCACTCCCCTGAAAAACAAATCGCAGAAGAATGGGGTCAGCGAAATCGCCGTGAACCAGCTGAGCATCAGGGAAACCAGCAGCACCGTAAACAGGGTCCGGCAGTATTCCCCGGTCGAGTCCTGCGACAAGCCTATAGGTGCAAACGCCATTACCGCAATTACCGTCGCCCCCAGCAGCGGCCACTTGGTCTGGGTCACGATATCGGACGAGGCCTGCATCCGCGTTCGCCCCTTCTGCATCCCTATCAAGACCCCTTCGACCACCACGATGGCGTTATCTACCAGCATACCGAGCGCGATAACCAGCGCCCCGAGGGAGATACGCTGAAGATCTATGGCCATCCATTTCATGAACACGAATGTCCCCAGCACCGTCAGCAACAAGATCAGACCGATCAGCAATCCAGATCGCAGCCCCATAAAGAACAGCAGCACGATGATAACAATCGCCACGGCCTGGCCCAAACTGACGACAAAACCACTGACGGATTTGTCGACCTCTGTCGGCTGGCTGTACACCACCCCAATATCAATCCCTATGGGCTGCTGCTCGCGCAGCTCCTGCAAGCGCCGCTCGACCCGCGTCCCCGCCTCGACCACGTTGATCCCTTCGATAAACGAGATCCCAACCTGCAGCGATTGCTTGCCGTTATAGGTGATAAGGTTATCGGGAACCTCCTTGAAGCTCCGTTTGATATCGGCTACGTCACGCAAATATATCAGCCCTGCCGCACCGGATTCGGTGATGATCAGATCCCCGAGCTCATCCACATTTTGGAACTCTCCCGTCGGGTGAACCCAGATATATTCATTGCCGATCCTGACCGCCCCGGCACTGGTGACCAAGTTTTGGGTTTCCAAAATGCCGTAGATGGTCTGTGGAGAGATACCAAGGTTACTCAGACGCTGCATCGAAATCTCGATAAAGACCTGCTCCTGCTGGGTTCCCGTCACCGACACCTTGCCGACGCCGTCAACCAGCTCGATCTCCCGCCGCAGATAATCCACATAATCGCTCAGCTCCTTGTAACTGTAGCCATCACCGGTCACCGCCAGCAGGATCCCGAACACATCCCCGAAATCATCAATCACCTGAGGCTCCTGCACCCCGGGCGGCAGCGACGGCTTGAGATCGTTAACCTTACGCCGCAACTCATCCCAGATCTGCGGCAAATCATCCGGCCCGTAATTATTCTTCATGGTTACGGTAATTTGCGACAAGCCACGGCTGGAAACGGAATTGACCTCATCGATATAGGTCAGCTGCTGAATCGCTTTCTCTATGGGATAGGTCACCTCCTCCTCAACCTGCAACGGCGTGGCTCCGGGATAAGCCGTCACGACCATCGCATCTTTGATGGTAAAAGCGGGGTCTTCCAACCGTCCCAAACCGAAAAACGACATGGTTCCGCCAATCAGAAAAATAAGCGTCAACATCCAGCTGATCACTTTATTCTTGATAAAATAGGCTGCGATATCTTGCTTCATGATCAGCTTGCCTCCTTGCCCACAATAGTGATCTGCTGTCCTTCTCGGAGGCGGTTACCCCCCTCGACAACAATCCGCTCGCCGGCACTGAGTCCACTCAATAGGCGAACCCCGTTAGGTACAACCTTATCGGTGACCACCTTGCGCTTAGACACGGTATTGTCGCCATTAACAACCCAAACAAACTTGTTGTCCAATGCCAGATCATCACCATCCTCGTTGAAGACCGCCTCAAGCGGGATCACCGGCTCACCCTCACGGTAGACGTTCAGTTTTTGCGCATCGACCCGTACCTCGACTGCCATGCCGTCGAGAATAAAACGATCTGTCGGCATCGGCATCGTCAGGGTGACAAGGAAGGATCCCAGATCGGGATCAGGCTCGGTGGTAAACTCTTTGAGAAACGCCTTATATTCCATACCGTCACTCAAGATAATTCGAGCACCGGGCTTGGAATCTTGCACTTCCACAGCTGTACTTTGCGAATAAATCATATCGGGGGCCTGAATAATCACATCCACTTGATCGGCACGGTGTATGTTCATCACCATCTGACCCACCTGGATATTTTCGAACTGCTCAACAGGCACCCGCGAAATAACACCGTCAAACGGTGCCAGCAACTGGGTAAATGTCAGATCAAGCTTGGCCAAATCCAGCCTTGCCTTGGCAATTCGACGCTGGGCTTTGAGTTCATCAAACTGAGATTGGGGTAAAAACCCTTGCTTAACCAGCTTGGCAGAACGCCGGTACTGACTATCTGACACATTGAACTTGGCTTGGGCATCGTCAACACCCAGTTTGTAATCCGTCGGGTCCAGCCGCGCCAAGAGCTGGCCTTTTTTCACCCTGTCCCCCGGCCGAACGGCAATAAAACTCACCTCGCCGGCCACCCGAAACGATAAACTGGACTTATTGGCTGCCGCCGCCACCGCAGGAAAAGTCAATTGCGGCGCGGCCTGTGCAAGCTTCACTTCGGCTACAGCGACCGGAGCGATGATAGTTCTGGGCTCAACTTCGGCCTTCTCACAACCTGACAGCACCGCACCCGCTGCCAGCACAAAGAAAGGTAAAATACGATATTTATCCATCCTACAATCCCCTCTCCTTGACCCATGCCCTCACTTTTTGGCCGTCCGTCAATTCCGCTACCCCCGATGTCGCAATCAAGTCACCATCGTCCAACCCGGAAACAATCCGGCGTCGATCATCCAAAATCACTGCAACTTTGCTGACAATGCCCTGTTCATCCACCTTCCAGAGATAGGTTTTATTTCCCTCGCGAACAATAGCGCGATCAGGTATCGACCCCATTGCCCCGTGAGGCAAGGCAATACGCACGTGCCCCGCCATCCCCGGCAGCAAGTTGTAGTCTTCTGGCCGCGCCATCGACAGAGTCACCTTGTAACTGGATGTTTTTTCGTCAGCTTCAGTATCGATTTCCTTGAAATCAGCAGAGAACTCTTGGTCGGCAATGGTATCGAATGTGACACTCGGGTTGGGGTCAAAATTGGATTGGTGTTCGAAACGGGCAAGCAGTTGATCGGGCAGCTGGAAGGTCACATTAATCACCCCTGCGCTTTGAATATGCATGACCGGCTCCTTGGCCGCGACATATTCATAGTTCTCCACCAAGGACAACGACAGGGTGCCATCATACGGGGCTACGAGGCTGGCATAGCTGAGATTAGCCTTAGCCTTGTCCAAATCCGCCTTGGCCTGATTCAGCTCAGCCTGCGAGCGGTCGAAATCCAGTTCGGAAACCACATTCGTTTTGAGCAGCTCCTTATCGCGCTTAAACTGGACAAAGGCTAGCTCGTAGTTTGCCTGAGCCTGCTCTACCAGCAGGCTCAGCTCGTCAGTATTGAGATGGGCAAGAACCTGCCCCCGCCTGACCATATCGCCGGGGTGGGCATTCACTTTGTCCAGCAGTCCAGAAACACGAAACGCCAGTACCGCCTTATCACCCGCTTCGACGACAGCCGGAAATGTCCTGATCATCTCATTGTTACCCACCGATACCGATACCAACTTGACGGGCCTTGAATCGGGTTCGGGAACAACCACTTCCTTTTCGCCACAGCCCTGTACTGACAGCGCCAGTACAACCGAGGCTAATACCATGCGTCCCATAATGTCCTCTGTTCGTCGTTTTCTTGTTATCAGTCGCGTTCATCGATTTTTCATCGACTTATAACCACCGTAGCTTGGATATAATATAGTTCAACGACAACAACATGTTTACAATACGCAACACAAAAAACAACAAAATGGCACTTTTATTGCAAAATCGAGATATAGATAGGACAAAGAAAGAAGAAAGAAGAAAGAAGAAAGAAGAAAGAAGAAAGAAGAAAGAGAAGGAAAGATTTTATTTAACGGCTCAGTCAATACCTATCACTGATAAATATAATACTGAACCGTTTTTATATATGAAGCTAATATCTGATAAAAATATTAATTCAGACGATAAATGTTACCGAACACACGGTAGAAGCCACCGGCAGACACTTCTCGTATTTCATCAACCAAAAATTCAGCATTCTCAATACGCATATTTTTCGGGAATTGAACATTCCAATCATAATGGTAACCTGACGAGATAACCCTAACCCGTAATTTACCATCTACTTTTATGCATTTTAATTTCGTTCCTTGAATGCTAATACTCTCTACCGTTTCTACGGTATCACTCGCAACAATAGCCACTTTTTTAGGTGCTGCGATTGATTTTACATCAGGAACCGTACCTTCTTTAGCAAGGTTAATTGCAACCTCACTCGCGTCAATACAGGTTAGATAACCTGATGTTGTCACAATATATAACTTCTCATTATGATACTGCATGGATAGTGCAGAACCACACGTTGTCGCCAGCTTCCATAAACGCGTTCCTTCATCATCATAACAATAAATGGATGATGAACTATCACCGGCAAAGAAATAACGGTTGTTCTCTGATGACGCGCAAGAATAGATGCTATCGTCGGCCTTCATCAGCAACTGTCTGCATCCATCACGATCAAACAATTCCAAATTACCCTGGCCCGTACCCGCCAGTGCAGTATCATTCATGTGCCAGCCAAATAATACTGAGCCCTGCGTTTTTTGACGCCAGATTTCCTGTCCGTCAATCCCGTTATAACACGCAACACCGCCTGAGTGACCATGATAGATACGGCTGTCTTCATCAACGCGTACCATCCAGCCTGCCGACCCTTTACTCGAACGAGACCACTGCTCTTCGTCTTCGTAGTTGATGCTCGTGACTTGACCATCGGCATCAGACACCGCCAGCAAGCCGTCATTGATATCTAACCAATAAATATCGACGTTTTCGTTGATTGCATAGGCCAAACGAGGGACTTTACCCGTCAAATCGTAAACATTGCCGTCATCACAACCCA
Source organism: Photobacterium aquae (assembly GCF_001029445.1). GTDB lineage: Bacteria > Pseudomonadota > Gammaproteobacteria > Enterobacterales > Vibrionaceae > Photobacterium > Photobacterium aquae. The sequence goes on along the minus strand of NZ_LDOT01000020.1, from coordinate 64,409 downwards.
CATAGATCCATCCTTGGTCACCGATAATACATTTGACACCATCCGGCAATTGGAATTGATCGACCACTTCACCTGAATGCGTTAATTTAAACACTCGGCCGTCTTGGTTACCGATCCAGCAATATTGATTGTCAACAAAAATACCGAATGCACCCGATCCTGAGTTAAACTTCCAAAGTACCGGTGATTTCTTCGCTGTCGATGTCGTTGATACCGTCAAGCGGCGCGTTATTGTCCGCTTTTGGCGTACGCCCATGATGGCATCTTCATAGCCTTTCTTCTTTTTCGAATTAATTTTTTTGATTGCTTCTTTTTGAGCCGCTTCTAATGTTTGAAAGACTTTTGACGTTTTCGATCCGTCAGTACCAATTCGACCGTAACGGACTGTCAACTCATTGCCATCAACAATCACTTCATAAAACTTGTGCGAAGAACCATTATCTTCCGATAATTCCAAATAAACTTTTTCCATTTAACTCATTCTTTTTATCTTGATGTGAGCGCTATTCTAAAAAACTGACTATTTTAATTCAAACAACTTATCCTTATCTTCATATAGAAAATATTTCTTCCATGGATGGTAAGAAGAGAAAAAAACATCACGCCTCATTTTTCGGCATAATAAATTAAACACACCGTTTGGGGCTATTTTATCGTTGCAAGGAAATAAAAAAGGAGCCCTACGGCTCCTTTTCGATTGGCTTTAGGTATCCCTTAGCCTTCAAGTTCAGCAATTTTGACTTTCCAGATGTCTGGACCTGTTTGGTGGGCATTGACACCCTCAGCATCTACCGCCACCGTCACTGGCATATCTTCGACTTCAAATTCATAAATCGCTTCCATGCCCAGATCTTCAAATGCCACCACTTTCGCTTGTTTGATGGCTTTTGCCACCAAATATGCAGCACCACCAACAGCCATTAGGTAAACAGCCTTGTGCTTCTTGATTGACTCAATCGCAGCAGGACCACGCTCCGCCTTACCGATCATACCGGTCAGGCCTGCCTGCTCCAGCATCATATCGGTGAACTTATCCATCCGAGTTGAGGTTGTCGGGCCTGCTGGGCCTACAACTTCATCACCTACCGCATCAACAGGGCCAACGTAGTAAATAAAGCGATTCTTGAAATCAACCGGGAAGTCTTCACCACGCGCCAGCATATCCTGAATACGCTTATGGGCAGCATCACGACCCGTAAGGATCTTGCCTGACAGCAACAAGGTCTCACCAGAGCGCCATTGCTGCACGTCAGCTTTAGTCACTTCGTCCACATTCACACGGCGAACATTCTCGCCCACTTCCCAAGTCACTTCCGGCCAGTCTTCCAGCTTCGGCGTAGCAAGCTCCGCAGGGCCATTGCCATCCAGTGAGAAATGAACATGGCGGGTTGCCGCACAGTTCGGGATCATACAAACAGGTTTTGACGCAGCGTGGGTTGGTGCCGTCTTAATTTTCACATCAAGAACCGTTGTCAGGCCACCCAGACCCTGTGCGCCAATGCCCAGCTTGTTTACGCGGTTGTAGATATCAAGACGCAATTTTTCCTCGGCAGTTTCGGCACCGCGTGCTTGCAGCTCTTGAATATCAATGGACTCCATCAAGGCTTCTTTCGCCATCACCGCGGCTTTCTCAGCGGTACCGCCAATACCGATACCCAGCATACCCGGTGGGCACCAGCCAGCCCCCATCAGAGGAACTGTCTTTTCAACCCACTCAGCAATATCATCAGACGGGTTAAGCATCACCATCTTGGTCTTGTTTTCCGAACCGCCGCCTTTAGCTGCAATCTGGAACTCCACCTTATCGCCCGGCACCATATCAATATGTACGACTGCAGGCGCATTATCACGGGTATTCTTTCGACTCCCGGCAGGATCGGCTACGACAGAGGCCCGTAGCGGATTATCCGGGTTGGTGTAAGCACGGCGAACGCCTTCATCGATCATTTGCTGGACAGTCAGATCACTATCCCACTGAACATTCATCCCGATTTTAACGAAACAGGTCACGATACCGGTATCTTGGCAGATAGGACGGCGACCTTCGGCTGACATGCGTGAGTTAATCAGGATCTGCGCAATTGCATCCTTCGCAGCCTGATTCTGTTCTCTGTTATATGCCTGTTCCAATGCTTTCACAAAGTCCAGCGGGTGGTAGTAAGAGATATACTGCAGCGCATCGGCCACACTACTAATCACATCTTCTTTGCGGATGACGGTCATAAATGCCCTCGTTGATTATTATCATTCCTTGGCGCCCGATTTATTGCTTCCAATGTAGGGGGGTGTGCCACATCGTCACCCATAATGTAGGGTCTGAATGAGATGAGCCACGCTGCCACGTTCCACATGGCGGTGCTCCCAAGCTATTTAACTCATCGAAAATTAAAAAGAATAGCGAGGGATCGTCCTTGGGCGTCGTAATAAAAACTGGGTTTATGATACTCTTGCCATTAATTTCGCGCTATGCGCCAAACGTACACCTGTCACAAAATAGAAAATGATTTGTAAAACGCATACAGCTTTGAATATTGACCAATTCGACTACCACAAAGATGAAGCTTGTGCGTGGTTTGAACCTTTTGCGGGCCAGCCGTGGGCAATGATATTACGCTCGGCGGCTTCGGATCACCCTGATAATCGCTTCGATATTTTGGTTGCCGATCCTTTAGCCACTTTACAGACACATGGTGAAACAACCCGTATTATTTTTTCAAATGGCGACGAAAAATACAGCGATGACGATCCGTTCGCCCTACTCGAGTCGCTGCAATCCTCCTTGCTACCAGTGATCGATCCCCTTGAGAATGTGCCTTTTTGTGGTGGCGCTCTTGGTTACTTCGGTTACGATCTCGGCCGACGAATAGAAAAAATACCGTCTCTAGCCCATCACGACATTCCCATTGCTGACATGGCTATCGGGATTTATGACTGGGCCCTGATTGCCGATCACCACACAGAGAACCTCTACCTGATCAGCCCTGTGGGTAGCGCCCGAAAACAGTGGTTATCAGAACGCCGTGCGGCCTATGAATCTCAATCCTCTGAAGCACGTCAATTTCAACAATCTGATAGCTTTGCCCTAACATCGCACTGGCAAGCCAATATGGACAGAACGCAGTACGGCGAAAAGTTCAAGCAGGTGCAGGAATACATTCTGGCTGGCGACTGCTACCAAATTAACTTGGCACAACGTTTCAGTGCCAATTACACCGGCTGTGAATGGCAAGGCTATTTGCAGCTCGAAAAAGGCAACGGCGCGCCATTTTCGGCATTCATGCGCACCGACGATACCGCCATTGTCTCAGTTTCACCTGAGCGTTTTCTCCAGCTTGATGGACGCCGGATTGAAACTAAGCCCATCAAAGGCACCCGTCCCCGCGCCACTGATAAAGCTGAAGATGCCCTGTTGGCCGAGGAGTTACGGAATACAGAAAAGGATCGTGCCGAAAACCTGATGATCGTCGACTTGCTCCGCAACGATATAGGACGCGTTGCAAAGCCGGGCACTGTCAGGGTACCAAAACTGTTCGATGTTGAGAGCTTCCCAGCCGTTCACCACCTCGTCAGTACCGTAACCGGTGATCTCGATGACCAGTACAGTGCCTGTGATCTCCTGCGAGCTTGCTTCCCCGGCGGGTCGATTACCGGCGCGCCGAAAATCCGGGCGATGGAGATCATCGAGGAGCTGGAACCAAACCGACGCAGCATATACTGCGGTAGTATCGGCTACATCAGTCGCTGCCAGAAAATGGATACCAGTATCACGATTCGCACACTGGTCTGCCACAACGGTCAAATTCACGCGTGGGCTGGTGGTGGTCTAGTGGCCGACAGTCAAGTCGATAGTGAATACCAAGAAACGTTGGACAAACTAAGCCGAATCTTGCCCGTATTATCTCACTGAATCCCTTTTATTCACGCCCTCATCACAGCCGATGAGGGCAATTGGTAGGTTGAAAATCAACCACCTACCAACAAATTCAGTAAACAAGCATGTTAAACATCAAAACGAGACATTTTTATACCCTAAGGTAATATACTGGGTCAGCTATACTTATTTGATGTTATCTCAGTCATGGATGGACTATGCCAGTATCGCAACACTTGATAAGCCGCTTTATTCTGTCTTCACCAGCGACGTACGACACCAGTCATACCCAGAGAATCGAGCAACACCTTATTCCCGGCAAAGCCTTGAAACCGGCGGCGGTTCTTATTCCCCTCGTTATACGTGATGACGGGATACACATCATTTTCACCCGCCGAGCCAAACACTTAAAGCATCACCCTGGGCAAGTTTCTTTTCCGGGCGGGCGCTATGAGGTAGAAGACGGTGATTTGATCGAGACGGCAATTCGCGAAACGCATGAGGAAACAGGTATTTTATGCAATCGCAGCAATATTGTCGGCCAACTTCCTTCGCTTGCCACAATTAGTGGCTACATCGTAACCCCCTATCTCTCCGTTATTCCCGCTCAATACACGCCCTACCTTGATCCCAATGAGGTTGATGAACTGTTCGAGGCTCCAGCCAGCTTTGTGCTTAACCCGATGAATATGGCAACCCTTCCTATTTCGATTAAAGGCCAAAAACACCATATATATTCAGTTTCATTCGGCAAATACGCAATTTGGGGGGCGACTGCACAAATGTTAAAAGTGTTATCAAAACAACTCTGGCATGAGAAAAACTAATCTAGCACGTTATTTCCCCTAATATTACCCGCCATTAATGCGTGATCTTGATCACACTGGTTTGTATTGCAATACATCCGTGTTACATAACGAGATCTTGATCATGGTTTTCCCGCAATAAATCACGAAAATGCGCGCCGTTCCTTAATTTCCGTTCCGTAAACAACTTTGGATAGATAATCATGCAAACATCTACAAGCACAACAGCCACTAGCGCTGTAAAAGCAGGATGGACGTATAAAGACGTTACTTGGGCACTGTCGCTATTTGGTACAGCGGTAGGCGCCGGTGTTCTATTCCTTCCAATCAAAGCAGGTGCTGGCGGTTTCTGGCCTCTAGTCGTTCTGGCGCTTATCGCCCTGCCTATGACTTGGTTTGCTCACAAGAGCCTTGCTCGTTTCGTACTTTCAGCTAAAAACCCTGAAGCAGATATCACCGATACTGTTGAAGAGCACTTTGGTAAGACTGGCGCAAACATCATTACTTTTGCCTACTTCTTCGCCATCTACCCTATCGTTCTAATCTACGGTGTTGGTATCACTAACACGGTTGACTCGTTCATGGTTAACCAGCTAGGCATGGAATCAATTCCTCGCTGGCTGCTATCTGGTGGCTTGATCCTAGCCATGACTGCGGGTGTTGTACTTGGCAAAGAGCTAATGCTTAAAGCAACTTCAGCGATGGTTTACCCTCTAGTATTCATCCTGCTTGCTCTTTCTGTATACCTAATCCCTGACTGGAACACATCAATGATGTCAGTATCTCCTGATTGGGCTTCTATGCCTTCAGTAGTATGGCTGGCAATTCCAATCATCGTGTTCTCATTCAACCACAGCCCAATCATCTCTCAGTTCTCTAAAGAGCAGCGCATGCAGTTCGGTGACGACGCAGTTAAGAAAACTGACATGATCACTGGTGGCGCAGCAATGATGCTGATGGGCTTCGTAATGTTCTTCGTGTTCTCTGTTGTACTGTCTATGTCTCCAGAACAACTAGCACAAGCACAAGCAGAAAACATCAGTGTTCTGTCTTACCTAGCGAACGTTCACGAATCTCCAATGATTTCTCTGCTTGGTCCACTAGTTGCTTTCGCAGCCATCACTTCAAGCTACTTCGGTCACTTCCTAGGTGCTCACGAAGGTCTAGTTGGCCTAATGAAGTCTCGCTCTGAAATGCCAGTTAGCAAGATTGAGAAAATCTCCCTAGTATTCATCGTAATCACAACTTGGATCGTTGCCGTAATCAACCCAAGCATCCTGGGCATGATTGAAACAATGGGTGCGCCAATGATTGCCGCTATCCTGTTCCTAATGCCAATCTTCGCGATGCAGAAAGTTCCTGCAATGGCTAAGTACAAGACTTCGACACCAGCTCAGATCTTCACCGCTCTGTGTGGTATCGCAGCAATCACATCTGTGATTTACGGTGCACTGTAAGCCAAAGAACAGCTAGGCCATGATATTGCTCCGTGATGACTAAAATCTGTAAGAAAATGTGCTAGAACGCATAGTCTTCTCAGGCAAATCACGTACAATAGACACACTAAAGAGCAGGACGCAAAAGCCCCTGCTCTTTTGTTTTGATTATCTCGCCAAGGAAGGGGCGAGAATGAAAAATCTATACAGTCTAGTTTGGAAACAAGATTGTTTCCCGTGGCTGAGGTATTTGCAATGATCAGTGTTTTTGATATCTATAAAATTGGTGTGGGTCCTTCCAGTTCGCACACTGTTGGCCCAATGAAAGCAGGTAAAGAATTTATCGATGACCTGCGCAGCATGGGTAAACTTCGTGACGTGACTAAAATTACCGTGGATGTTTACGGTTCACTTTCTCTAACCGGTAAGGGTCACCACACTGATATCGCTATCATTATGGGTCTTGCGGGCAACAGCCCTGAGCATGTAGACATCGACGCTATCCCAGGCTTCATCGCACGCGTTGAAGAAACTGAGCGTCTACCAGTGGGCATGCACTGCCACACTGTTGACTTCCCTCGTGAAGGCGGTATGAACTTCCATACAACAAACCTTCCTCTTCACGAGAATGGTATGACTATCCACGCCTGGATCGGCGAGGAAGAAGCCTACACCAAGACTTACTACTCTATCGGTGGCGGTTTCATCGTCGACGAAGAGAACTTCGGTAAATCAGCAGAATCATCCGTTAAAGTTCCTTACATGTTCAAGACAGCCGAAGAGCTAGTGAACCAGTGTAAAGAAAACGGCCTGTCTATCAGCTCACTTGTTATGTCTAACGAGCGTGCGATGAATGCCGAAGACGACATCAGCACTTACTTCGCTAACATCTGGCGCACTATGCGCGAGTGTATGGAGCGTGGTATGAGCGAAGAAGGTATCCTGCCTGGGCCTCTACGTGTGCCTCGCCGTGCAGCAGCACTGCGCCAGCAGCTGATGACTAACGAGAAGCTAAGCAACGACCCAATGACTGTGGTTGACTGGGTTAACATGTACGCTTTCGCCGTTAACGAAGAAAACGCAGCCGGTGGCCGTGTTGTTACTGCACCTACCAACGGTGCTTGCGGTATCATCCCTGCGGTACTTGCGTACTACGACAAGTTCATCCAGCCAGTTGGCCCTAAAGAGTACACTCGTTACTTTGCGGCATCTGGTGCTATCGGTGGCCTTTACAAGCGTAACGCATCTATCTCAGGCGCTGAAGTTGGCTGTCAGGGTGAAGTAGGTGTGGCATGTTCTATGGCGGCTGCTGGCCTTGCTGAGCTAATGGGCGGTAGCCCTGAGCAGGTATGTATGGCTGCGGAAATCGCGATGGAGCACAACCTAGGCCTTACTTGTGACCCAGTTGCCGGTCAGGTACAGGTTCCATGTATCGAGCGTAACGGTATTGCTGCTGTTAAAGCAATCAACGCCTCTCGCATGGCGCTACGTCGCTCTTCTGAGCCACGCGTATCACTAGACAAAGTTATCGAAACCATGCTGGAAACTGGTAAAGACATGAACGCGAAATACCGCGAAACGTCTCAGGGCGGCCTGGCAATCAAAGTACTTTGCTAATCGCCAAGTTCGAATAATAAAAGCCACCCTCGGGTGGCTTTTTTAATGGGCGTCTTCCCGAGACAACCGCTAAAATGCCCCGCTAGCATGGTGCAGCAACTGCTCGATATCCTCAGCCATCGCCTCCCCACACTGCAAGGTCGTCAGCCAGGAAATCGGAATCCCCTTTTGATCCCCAAAACCGTAGCAGGCTCCGGCCAATGCGCCGACGATAATCCCTCGGCCGCAACTGTCACCGCCGATTAGGATATTCTTAATCACCGCCTCGGTATAGCTGTCGCTATTTTGCAAAATCCATGCAGCCAACGGAATGCTGTCACCAAGGTGGCAGGCACTGTTCACGATACTCAGCACATGGGAAAAGTCATTAACATCACCGCTAAGCACCCTCACCTGCTCAATGCGCTCCTGAATCAGAGGCGGAGATTTAATCTTCAAGATGTTGAGCACGGGCTCCATGCGCCTAGAACGCAATGCCTCGTTCAGCGAACTGGCAAAGGCCGAGGCGCACTGCAATGCCGTCTCATTCTGGTGGGTGATCCCTACGATTCGCATGATCTCCCGCTCTAACTGCTCAGACGGCATCTTCAGCGAGACCAGCGCTGGTATCGCACACAACGCCGGGTTTTGATCATCATCGCAGCCCGAATCATCAGGCCAGTCTTCGGGAGGCAGAGAAAACAAGGTCAGCAGCAGCGCCTTGGTAGGACTGTCGACATAACCGATAAACTCCCCGCCGGGGCCAAAATAATCCAGCACCGCCTGCTGGATTTCTCGCGTACCCAACCCGGGCTGACTGAGCAACCGGATATACAGGGCTAGCCATTCCCCATAAATTGTTAGCTCACCGGCGGTTATCTGACTATGGGCATAGTAGCCTTCAACGCCTTGATAGTTTTCGGCGTCGGGTTCAATAAAAGGAAAATGCGGCCGCTCCTGAAGTGCCGCGATTCTCTCTGGTGAGTATATCCAGTGTGTTCCCATACTGGCCGCATCGGCAACCAATGCCCCCATCAATGCTGCATATCGCTGTGCCATAAGCCCATCCCCCTCTAACTGGAGTCACAACCACTCATGGCATTAAGCTTATACTAATCCAATTCATTAGATGATTAGTTATCCCCCGGATCCCCATCCACAGGATAAAGCCGCGATTTTCAGACATAAAAAAACCCGCCACATGGGCGGGTTTTCGAAACGCTATAAACGGGGGCGATTAAGCAGCCGCTTTAAGTGCTTTGTCTTTTTTCAGCTCGCCAACTGGCAGGATAGTACGACCGTACTCGTTGTTCAGTACCTGAGCCATTGCGAAGTAGATTGCGCTTGCGCCACAGATAATGCCTTCAAAACCAGCGATAGTGCCGATTAGCGCGCTACCAGTGAAATCACGAGCAGCCAGCAAGAAGAATAGAACAGTCAGAGAACCAAATACGAACTGCTTAGCACGTGGGTAGCATAGTGAACCGATGAACATGAAGCCAGTGAAGATACCCCATAGTAGTAGGTACCAACCCATGAAGCTAGCAGGGCTTGCTGGCAGACCCATGTATGGCATTACGATCAGACCAACAAGAGTCAACCAGAACAGACCGTAAGAAGTAAATGCTGTAGTACCGAAAGTGTCACCACGCTTGAAGCACATCATGCCCACGATTACCTGGCTCAGGCCACCGTAGAAAATACCCATAGCAAGGATCATCGAATCAATAGGGAAGAAGCCCGCATTGTGGATATTTAGAAGGATGGTAGTCATACCAAAGCCCATTAGGCCAAGTGGCGCTGGGTTAGCTAGTTTCGTTGACATGGATTCCTCAAAGGAGTAATTCAAAAAAGTTTACAATTATTAAAAAATGGGTGCACTCATCGAATGCGCGGCGAATTCTAAAGGACGTCGAGAGGCAAATCAAGCCAAAAGACGCGCAAAAGTTAGCCAAAATCAAAAATAAGTTGTTTTACCTGCCTTTTTGTAAAGCAGTTTATTCCTATAAAGCCTTACAAGTTGTTAGAAACTGTTTCGGAACAAAAAACATCACGCGTACAAAAAACCAAAATAAACAATAAAAACAAAAGTTTAATTGACAATAAGAATTTACAAGCACCACAATATTTCACAACTTATAAAAAAAGCAGCCTTTTGGCTGCTTTTTTTATAAGTATCCAGAGTTTCTACATGCTAACCACTAAATCACATCACCTTAATGAGCAAGACTCGCGGTCGCTTTCGTTTGCAATGTAGGCTCGCTCGGCGCGGGTTGCTCCTCTGGGATAGTGCCATTTAGCCGATTCAGCTGCTGCTTAAGCTGCATAATTTCAGTATTTTGTTGCTGGAGTATCAACTGAAGTTTCACTAATTGATCGCTATTTAGCTCATCGCGCTTGGGTAACGGATGCTCTCCCTCCCGTTGGCGGATCTTCACAATTCCCGCTTCGATCAGGCGAACTTGTTCCGACAATGGCAAGTCACGTAAATCACTGCCGTTAGCCGCCGAAGAGATCGCCAACAGCTTGTCTTCAATACCCAATATATAGCCTTCATACTCATCGCGATTAAGCTCACGCAACGCTTTGACTTCATTGGCAGTATTCTCAGCATGCGCCAGTTCGAACTTGATGGCTGACACTGACTGGTTAATGGCATCGAATGCTCTTGGTGATTTATCAATCAGGGCTTTGGCCGTATCGATTTCCTGCTCGACACGGGCAAAACTCAATGGCGCATAATAACGGACATCATCCCGCCACAATTGGCGCAGCGCCTCTTCTTCCGGCGCAATATAAATCCGCTTTATCACTCTGACTTCCAAGCTATGGGCCCGAGCCAAAAACTCTTGCTGCTCCTCGCGCGCCTCGCTGAACTCACCGCTCTCGATGAGGCTAAACAACTTGGCATAGAATCGGTTGAGTCGTACAAACTCACTACGGTAATGGGCATTGGCATCAATGCTATTAAGGTAGGCCATTTGCGTAATAGCCGGTTCCAACACCTCATCAGCGACATCTTTCAACCCAACCAGCTCATTGTAATTGGCTTCTATCACCGCAATTTCGGCATAAAAACGATCCAGATAAGTCCCAGATGAAAATAGCGAGTAACTTTTTTGGGCCGTGGCCGGCGTGGCCACCATATCCTTATACAGCACGTCGGCACGCTGCCAACTCTCCATCATAGAGGCATACTTGTTGGGCGCGTAAATCATCAATGGTTCCGCTTTTACAACCTTGTCGCGCCAAGAACGGTAGGTTTCCTGTGTATGCCCTACAGCAGTTTCAGCATCGACACCTGAAGTATTCAGGCTCCCTCCCTCAGGTGTACTGCAACCGCCAAGCAAAGCAGCCATCAACAATACGCTGACTACTTTCCCAGTGTTCGTCATAGTGTACTCTCAAAATTCGGCAGCATAGATAACCGCCGCTAACTCGCAAATTATCCACAGTCAGTCGCCCTAATTGGCCCCAACCGCAAAACATATTCTATCTGACTGATTATTTTTCAAAAAGTTCGATGCGTCACTTTAACACAGCTCATCGGTGTTAATAAAAAAAGAGCCCAATCGAAATTGGGCTCAAGATCTTATTCTGTTCGTTTATTGCTGAATTTATTGCGGACTGGGCTGCTCATGATAAGCATCCAAATCAGTCGAAATTGCATGGCAATCGCACATATGGTGCAAAATACTCAACAGGCGGGATTTATTCAGAGGCAGCGGGTTTCCTTTAATCGCATTCGACAGCAGGGCATCTTCGGCAACTGCATCAAATGATACTTCGCACAGGCCGTAATCAGACACATACGGTAGATTCAACCGCTTCAAGGTCCGTTTCGTCCACATCACACCGTCTATAATCTCGGCATTCATCCGGCCGGTGAGTATGCAGGCCAACTGACGGTAACGATTTAATACATCACCCCGTCCTGCCTCGCGGGCTGCCAGCACATTCTCTTGCATAACATAAGGGGCCAGCTGGGCGGTAATCAGGCCATGAGGGGCATCCAGCCGGCCACCCAGCGACGAGGCAAGCCCGTGGGCCGCCCCCAGCTTAGCGTTGGCCAATGCCATTCCCCCCAACAGCGCCGCGAAAGACATGTCGGCGCGCGCCCTGGGATCATCATCTTCGCACGCGGGCAATATCGCCCCAGCCAAACGACGCAACCCTTCCTCACAAACCATATCCGTCAAAGGGTTGGGATCACCGCAGACATACGATTCCATCAGGTGAGTAAAAGCATCCATTCCGCAACAGCCCGACATCACAGGATCCATGCCGTAAGTTAACGTTGGGTCGACAATGGCTAAGTCCGGCAGCATATCCGGCGAGCGCAGGCTGACTTTGACATTTTCCTGAGCAGAACGAAGCACCGCATTCTTGCTGACTTCCGCCCCTGTCCCTGCGGTTGTCGGCACGGCAATAAATGGGATAGGCTTGGCCTGAAGTGGGACATTGCGCCCAACGACTTCGACATAGTCATACACACTTCCCTGATTGGGGATCAGTGCAGCCAACGCCTTGCCAGTATCGAGCACGCTACCACCGCCGATAGCTAGGACCATGTCGGGACGAAATTTCCGCCCCATCGCAGCCAATTCCTCCACCATGGCAATAAGCGGTTCACCATGCACGGCCACTTGCTGATAGCGCATTCCCTGTTGTTTAAAATAGTGGATCAGTGGCTCTGCGCGCTGGCTATCCCTTCCCGTCACCAGCAATACACTGTAGCCAAACTGGTTAAGAGAGGTAAGAGAATTGACCAGCGCCCCTTCACCGAAAATGATCCTCGATGCAGTCATAAACTGAAACATAGGCACTCCATTACACGCTAACTCTAAATTCCTTAATTATTAACGAGTGTGCCCAGTTACTTGTTCCTGTTTTTGATTCTGAGCAAGATTTCACCAATGAATACCATTCTTGGTTTCATAACTAGCGAACTGTCACAAATATTCGCCTATCATTAATGCTTCCCTCTTTAAGTAGCCAGCACCGCGATAACATCTCTACCTAGGCAGTCAAGTACAACCCGTGCGCCATCCTTTTCTGAATGCTGATAGCTTGCACCTTGTATAAACAGGTGCCCCAAATGCCTACTTAGGGCTATCAATCGATTTTATCTATCATACCAACAGGCAAAACCCGCTTTGTCATCGCGTAATGCCGCGTTATAGTAAACGCATTAAAGATAAGGAGAGATATCCATGTTTGTAGTTATTTTCGGTCGTCCTGGTTGCCCATTCTGTGTCCGTGCTAAAGAGTTGGCAGAAAAGCTAAAAGAAGAGCGCGAAGATTTCAATTTCCGTTACGTGGATATCCACGCTGAAGGTATCAGCAAGGCTGACCTTGAGCAGACTGTTGGTAAGCCTGTTGAAACAGTACCTCAGATCTTTATCGATCAAGAGCACATTGGCGGCTGCACAGACTTCGAAGCCTACGCTAAAGAAAATCTGGGTCTATTCCAGTAATCTCTTAAATAAGTTACATATTTTCAAGAAAGGCTGCTTTGTCAGCCTTTCTTAATATAGGCCAACTGAAATACCAGCATAAATTAATCTGTTTTTCGTTCAAAAAAGCACTTTTTGCGGTAGGTTCTCTCCACAAAATCAGCTAAAATTTGCCCCAATTCTTACTTGCTCTAGTTCTTACCCTTTCCTGCGGAAAATTTGTAGTGAATATCGACGTCGCCGCCCTCCTCCACCAGAATGATATTCTGTTGCTTTTTGTCGTCTTAGCCGTTGGCCTGTTTGCCGGTAAAATTCGTTTTGCCAACATGCAGCTCGGCAACTCCATCGGAGTCCTGATCACCGCCCTGCTATTCGGCAATGCCGGCTTCACCTTCGATGCAGAAGCACTAAATATCGGCTTTATGCTGTTTATTTTCTGTGTCGGCATTGAAGCAGGCCCTAACTTCTTCGGTATTTTTTTCCGCGACGGCAAACACTATTTGCTGTTGGCATTGGTCGTTGTTGTTTCGGCAACGGTCATTACTGCGATTATGAGCCAATCCCTCAACCTCGACTTGGGGCTGGCAACCGGACTGATGGCCGGATCTCTAACCGCAACTCCAGTACTGGTAGGTGCCAAGGATGCCCTTCTAAGCGGCCTGACAGATGTCACCGAACCACAGGCCATCGCCACGATTATCGACAGCCTGAGTGTCGGCTACGCCATGTCTTACCTGATTGGCCTCGTTAGTGTGATCATGCTGGCCAAGCTGATGCCGAAACTTCAAAAGCAAAATCTGGCAGAATCCTCACAGCAAATTGCCCGTGAACGCGGCATCGGCGAAAGTGCCCAGCGCAAAGTATACCTGCCGATTATCCGCGCTTACCGAGTAGGACCAGAACTAATCAACTGGATTGATGGCCGTAACCTACGCGAACTGGGCATCTACCGCCAGACAGGCTGTTACATTGAGCGAATCCGCCGTAACGGTATCTTGGCCAACCCTGATGGCGATGCCATTTTGCAAGAAGGTGATGAGATTGCACTTGTCGGCTACCCAGATAGCCATGCCCGTTTGGACCCTAGCTTCCGCAACGGTAAAGAGGTATTCGACCGCGATCTACTTGATTTGCGTATTATCGAAGAAGAAATCGTGGTCAAGAACGACAGTATCGCTGGCAAACGTCTGTCCGAGCTGAACCTGTCTGAATACGGCTGTTTCCTAAACCGTGTTGTCCGGGCTCAGATCGAAATGCCAATGGACCACAGCATTATGCTCAACAAAGGGGACATCCTTCAGGTCAGCGGTGAAAAGAGCCGGGTGCATGGCCTTGCCGAGCGCATCGGTTTCATCTCGGTACACAGCCAAATTGCGGATTTGCTGGCATTCTGCTGCTTCTTTATCATCGGCCTGCTAGTCGGTAGCATCACCATGAAATTCGGTCACCTAGCCTTCGGCCTAGGTAGTGCCGCAGGCTTGCTCGTCGCGGGGATTACCCTTGGTTTCCTCCGCGCCAACCACCCAACGTTCGGTTACGTACCGCAGGGTGCATTGAATATGACCAAGGATCTTGGCCTGATGGTCTTTATGGTTGGTATCGGCTTGAGTGCGGGCTCGAACATGTTCAACTCGCTGAGCACCATAGGCCCGACTGTCTTTGCCGTCAGTCTGATGGTGAGCGTGATCCCTGTCGTTCTCGCTTACCTGTTCGGAGCCTACGTGCTGAATATGAACCGCGCCCTGCTATTCGGTGCCATTATCGGTGCCCGAACCTGTGCCCCGGCTATGGATATGATCAACGAGCATGCCCGCTCAACTATCCCGGCCCTTGGTTATGCTGGCACCTATGCCATCGCCAACGTCCTGCTGACCATTGCAGGTACGCTGTACGTTATTCTCCAATGATCCCCCCTCCCCCGGCCGCAAGCCGGGGGAAGCCTTTTCCTGCTCAGTCAGCACATATTCAGACCGCCTGATTTATCCTATTGCATATACTCAAGTTACCTCGAGATGCTTGCCTCAGCGAGAATACGGCATCTTGATAGTATTGGGATTTTACGGGGTCATGCCATTAACCAAAGGCTGACTCATTGCACATTTTCCCCTTTATCATTCGCCAGTTTTCTTTCTGTTCAGTATATTGAAAGAAAGAAAAATACATTGGTATCAAAACTATGCGCATTCTTATTGTTGAAGACGATCCTATTCTTAGCCATCACCTCAAATCACAGCTTGGCGAAATGGGCCATCAGGTACAGTGCGCTGGCACCGCCGAGGAAGGGCTGTTCTTCGCACAAGATTACCCTAACGATGTCGCCATTGTAGATATAGGCTTACCTGACCGTGACGGAATCAGCCTGATAAAAGACATCCGAGACAAAGGCCTACGTCTGCCAATCCTTATTCTCACGGCTCGTTCCAACTGGCAGGACAAAGTAACGGGCCTTGAAGCCGGCGCCGATGACTATTTGGTGAAACCGTTCCAGAAAGAAGAGATGGTTGCACGCCTCAGTGCGCTGGTGCGCCGCAGTGCCGGTTTCGTCAAACCGGAAATGACAGCCGGTAATATTCGGGTCGATTTACTCGCTAAACAAGTCTTTATCCGCGAAAACCTACTCGAACTCACAGCCTTTGAATACGATCTACTGGAATACCTGATGCGCCATAGCCGCCAAGTGGTCTCCAAGCAGCGCCTGCTTGATGTTCTGTACGAAGATCAAGAAGGGGATCCCAACACCATCGAAGTGATGATCAGCCGCTTGCGCAAGAAATTTACCAGTAACGGCCAAGACAACCCCATCTCGACAATCCGAGGACAGGGCTACATCTTCGAACTACAAGCCCAGTAATGAAAGCACTTATCCAGCCCCGCCTGCGCCGACGTGTATTGGTCACCTCGGTAGCCATTATTGTCCTGATCACCTCGGCTCTTGCCGGGGTGATCAACCAACTCTATTCGCAGAGCTACATGGCAGCCTACTCTTCCGAGCTGGTCGCCCAGATGCCGATGGTCGTCGCCCAGCTCAACCGAGCAGGCCTGATCAAAGACATGGATCGATGGATTAATTCTATCGACCCTTCCGATACGGACTATATGTCGGTGGTCTGTGACAAAACGGACAAGACGATCTGGCTTTCTGCCGAGGCACAAGAAGCCAACATCGGCAATGTCTGCGTCGAACTGCCTGACAGCATTCCTGTTCCGACACTGGTCGAAACCAGTAACGGCGAACGCTATATTGCCTACAACATGTCGGAAGAGCGTGAAAACGGCAACACCTTCCAGCTAATTGTGCTGCGTTCGGGAGATTCTTACGTTTCATCGCTCAACCAGCTCCACCAGCGTACGACCTTCTACCTTGGCCTATTCGTTCTTATTGCGATTGCTTTTTTGATTGCCGCCTTCCACTGGAGCTTCCAGCCCCTGCGCAAACTGGCTTCGCAGCTTGATGAAATGACCGATGCCCGGCGTAGCAAACTCGACGATAACTATCCGATGGAATTGCAAGATGTCACGCTGGCACTCAACCGCCTGGTCGAGATCAGCAATGCCCAAAAAGGCCGCTACCGCCATGCGATGGATGATCTGGCCCACAGCCTGAAAACCCGGCTGGCTGCAACCAACGCCCTGCTTGATGATTCAGAGATCCCGCGCTATGAACTCAACCAGCGGATCATGGAACAAATCAGCCAAATGGACGAATTGGTTCAGTACCAACTCAAGCGAGCCATGATGGGCCAACAAGGGTTGCAGAAAGACAAAACCGAACTCAAGCCCCTGCTGGAGAGCTTTGATCGCCTGCTCACCAAGGTATACAGCGAAAAGAGTGTCAAACTCCGCTTTGATTTTAGCGACACGCAAACCCTTCCGGTAAACCGCAGCGATTTAATGGAACTGTTCGGCAACCTGCTGGAAAATGCCTACCGCTTCTGTATCGAACAGGTTGTCGTCCATGCAACTGAGCAAGGGAACAACTATGTGATTCGCATCGAAGATGATGGCCCGGGTGTGCCCGAGTCAATGCGGGAGGCTATTTTCCAGCGCGGCGTGCGCGCTGATCAGCTCAACCCTGGGCAGGGTATCGGTCTGTCGGTCTGCCATGAAATTGTGATGAGCTACAACGGCACCATTCACGTCGAGGACGCCAGTATCGAAGGGGCAGCCTTTGTGATCACCCTACCGAAGCATTAACCACAACATTCAGACATAAAAAAACCGCCGGAATCGGCGGTTTTTATTTATTAGCCTTCGGGCTAATTAGATATCTTGAACGTCAAACTCGGCAACCGGGTTTACGTCTGCTTCGTAGTCGATAGAAGCGATACCGAAACCGAACAGTTTCATGAACTCGTCTTTGTACTGCTGGTAATCAGCAACATCAAACAGGTTCTCGTTGGTCACGTTCGGCCATAGCTCACGACAGTGCTTCTGGATATCTTCACGCAATTCCCAGTCATCCAATCGCAGGCGGTTCTCGCTGTCGACTTCCGCAGCGCTACCATCGGCCTTGTACAGGCGCTGGGTAAACATGCGGTAAATCTGCTCCATACAGCCTTCATGGACGCCTTCTTCACGCATTTTCTTGAAGACCATCGCAATGTACAGCGGCATAACCGGGATCGCAGAGCTTGCTTGGGTAACGACGCTCTTGAGTACAGCAACATTGGCACTACCACCTGTCGCGGCCAATCGCTCATCTAGCGCCTTAGCTGCACGATCGAGATCCATCTTGGCCTTACCAAGTGCACCATTCCAGTAAATAGGCCATGTGATTTCAGTACCGATGTAGCTATAGGCAACTGTTTTGCAACCGTCAGCCAGAACGCCAGCATCAGCCAGCGCATTGATCCACAGTTCCCAGTCCTGACCGCCCATCACTGTCACGGTATCTTGCACTTCCTGCTCGGTAGCTGGCTCGATGCTTGCTTCAATCAGGACATCTTTGTTGGTATCAACCGCTGTTGCCGTGTAGGTCTCACCCATCGGCTTCAGGGTAGAGCGGATCACCTCTCCCGTATCCGGCAGCTTACGCACAGGCGATGCCAATGAGTACACCACCATGTCGATCTGACCAAGGTCTTGCTTAATCAGCTCAATGACCTTCTCTTTGGCTTCATGCGAGAATGCATCGCCATTGAAGCTTTTCGCGTACAGGCCTTCTTCTTTTGCAAACTTGTCAAAGGCAGCAGAGTTGTACCAACCTGCAGTACCTGGCTTTCTCTCTGTACCTGGCTTTTCAAAGAACACACCAATGGTTGCCGCACCACCACCGAATGCCGCCGCGATACGCGAAGACAAGCCGTAGCCGCTTGATGAGCCAACGACCAACACACGCTTTGGTGCATTAGCAATTGGACCTTGAGCCTTGGTGTAAGCAATTTGCTCACGAACATTCTCTTCACAACCCACTGGGTGTGTTGTCGTACAGATAAATCCACGAATTTTAGGTTTGATGATCATTTTCAACTTCCCTTACACAGTTGACAGTAGGATAAAAGGTAAATGGCTTGTTCGCATTAAATTTATGTCCGGAAACGCTAAAATTGGCAGTGGTTGGAGGTGTTAGGCGACGTTTGGGTGTTTTTTTGTATAAAAAAAGTGCCACGTTTTCACGTGGCACATGGGAGACACCAGGATTATTTTTCGGGAATGACCCTAGGCAGCTTTCCCCGGTTGCAGGCCACCTTTTTTGAAATGCGAAGCAGCAAAGTGATCAACCTGAATCGCCTGCTGCCT
The DNA here is from genome assembly GCF_001029445.1 of Photobacterium aquae. Classification (GTDB taxonomy): domain Bacteria; phylum Pseudomonadota; class Gammaproteobacteria; order Enterobacterales; family Vibrionaceae; genus Photobacterium; species Photobacterium aquae. The sequence goes on along the minus strand of NZ_LDOT01000020.1, from coordinate 45,505 downwards.
TAATTGCTCAGCATTATGCACCTTGTTACTGTCTGCTTCTGTGATGATCCCCGCACTCACGGCCGCTTGTAATTTTTCTGTTAACGAAAACTTGCGCGGGATCTCACCGGCTTTGACGGCCTTCGTGATCTTCCGTTCAATATCTTTAACTTGGTACAGGGCAACAAATGCTCGCTCCATGATACCGACAGGATCATCAGCCCTCTCCCCGACATAGCACAGATGGGTCAACCGCTCGCGATGTGCACCCGGTGTCATCAGCAATTTGGCGATCGCCATCTTATTATCGTCACTCGGTGCCGGATAATGAATTCCCAACGGGAATAGTAACCCGCGCAGTAATGGACCAATCCCCCGGCGTGGGAAGTTAGACATCACTTCGTCAAATGCGATACCGCACCGGTGCAGGCAATACTGGACACCATAGTGCACAAACGGCAAGTCCTGTTGCTGACGGCCTTCGTCCTCATAACGTTTGAGCACTGCAGATGCGAGGTACAGATGGCTAAGCACATCCCCTAACCGCGCAGACACCATTTCACGACGCTTCAGCTCGCCACCGAGACTGAGCATGGCAAAATCAGACGAAACCGCCAATGCCCGGCTCATTCGGGACAATTGCTTGTAGTACACCGCCGTCTCGCCGCTGACCGGGCTGCGATTGAAGGCAGAACGGGTAAACGCATTGAGCAAGGACTTGGCAACGTTACCCACCGCAAACCCAATATGCTTAGATAACAGGCCATCGAACTGCTTCGCCCCTTCCTCGCCATCAGGATTGGCCGCCGCCTCCATCTCCGCCAATACGTACGGATGACAGCGAGTCGCCCCCTGACCAAAGATCATCAGGTTACGGGTCAGGATGTTGGCCCCCTCGACAGTAATAGCCACAGGCATACCGAAATAATGATGGCCGATATAATTCATTGGCCCGAGCTGAATAGCCCGACCGGCATGAACATCCATCGCATCATTCAAAATCGTTCTGGCCAGCTCCGTCATGTGGTACTTGGCTATCGCCGTCACAATACCCGGCTTTTCCTCAAGATCCAGCGACGTCGTCGTCAAGGTACGGGCGGCCTCCAGCATGTAAGTCACCCCGCCGATCCGCCCCATCGACTCGGCGACGCCTTCAAAGTTGCCAATCGGCATCCCAAATTGCTTACGCACGTAGGCATAGGCCCCCGTTGTCCTTGCGGTCAAATGGCCGACTGCCGTACCCAGTGCTGGCAACGAAATCCCGCGACCAGCCGATAAACATTCAACCAGCATCCGCCAACCCCGGCCAACATAATCCTGGCCGCCGATCACCCACTCCATCGGGATGAACACATTCTTACCGCGAGTCGGGCCGTTCATAAAAGCAAGATTGAGCGGATCATGACGCTCACCAATTTCAACCCCCGGATAATCAGCAGGAATTAACGCACAGGTGATACCAAGTGCCTCTTTGTCACCGATCAAGCTGTCCGGATCATGGAGCTTGAAGGCCAAGCCCAATACTGTCGCAACAGGCGCTAAGGTAATGTAACGCTTGTTCCACGTCAGGCTGATCCCCAACACTTCCTTGCCTTCGAATTCACCGTAACAGACGACCCCTTTATCAGGGATACTACCGGCATCCGATCCCGCCTCCGGGCCGGTCAGGGCAAAACAAGGAATATCCTTGCCCTGAGACAAACGCGGCAGCCAATAGTCTTTTTGCTCCTGAGTACCATAATGGCTTAGCAACTCACCAGGGCCCAAAGAGTTCGGCACCATCACCGAAACCGCCGCGCTCAGACTCTTAGTCGCAATCCGCGTGACGATTGTCGAATTAGCATGGGCTGAAAAATCCAATCCACCGTATTCCTTGCCAATAATCAGCGAGAAAAAACGCTCTTTGCGCAAGTACTCCCAAACTTCTGGCGGTAAATCGCGGTCTTCCTGAACGATTTGGTAATCATCAAGCATATCGAGCAACGTCGCCAACTGATTGTCGATAAATGCCTGCTCATCACGGCTAAGTTTCGGCTGGGGATAAGTCAGTAACGTATTCCAGCTTGGGTTTCCCCCAAACAACTCGCCATCCCACCACACACTCCCCGCTTCCATTGCCTCACGCTCTGTCTCAGAGAGCGGCGGCAGAACTTTCTTGAACATCTTGAAAGCGGGATCACTGAGATAGCGTTTTCTCATATTGGCTAACGTACTCATGGTTAATGTCCTTTTGTCTCATGCGTTATTGTTGTTTTGTTGCAGGGTATTGCTAATCAGATTTCGGACTACGGAACGGTTATTTACCGCCTCCGGCCATGGCTTGAACCCTCAGCCACGGATGATCAATGGGCGCAGAAACGCCTGCCGCAAGATACGGGATCAAGCGGTCGATAAGATCTTGCGTACAAATTCGACGGGCAAAGTCATTCTCGGCTATTTCACACAATGCCGTTGACGAAGCCATAGTGAAAACGGCCGCACCCAAGGTGAAATGTAGACGCCAAAATAAAGTTTCAGGATCCAAAGAGGGGTTGGCGCGACAAATCGCAGAAGTAAAACGGTGCAACACCGCCTCGTAACGAGTCATGATGAACCAGCGGAGATGACCTTGTACATCTGTGTAGCCGCGTCCGATCAATGACATGAAGATAGTCGCCCCTTGAGGACGGTAGTTGTTCAAAGAAAGCAGCGGCTGCTTAATACAACCAAAGACCTCCTCCAATGTAATTTCATCGCGAGTAAGCAGAGCATCGAGCTCCGCTTGCATCTTTGGCATAAATGCATCGAGGTAACGACTGAGCACAGCACGCACCAACGCTTTCTTATCACCATAGTGGTAGTTGACCGACGCGAGGTTCACATTGGCCTTCGAGGTAATGGTTCGCAAAGAGGTATCCTTGAAGCCATGCTCGGCAAACAATACCTCTGCCGCATCCAGAATGCGCACTTTGGTTTCGACCTTCCCTGCCATATTCATTCACCCGTATTAAACACTTGTTTAAACATTACAACTCAATAACATTTTTAACAAGAGTTAAATACAAAAGTCTCTATAAGCCCCTGATTAGAAGAAAAATAAACAGCTTTTGTGATTTACGCATTTACAGCATCCCCCTCGAGCATGTCGACATGCCCTATCCTCTTCCTGTCGCACGACACCTCATCCAGTATCACGAGAAAAAAATATTTTGAGAATTTTTTAAAAAAGTGGGAACAAACGGATTAAGTACGGGTCATAAGTAATGCCACTGCTTTTTCTTAGAAGATATTCTTCGAAGCCCGTCCCATATGGAGGCGGGTTTTTTTATGCCATGTCCAAACCAGCCGGGAATGGGATGAGCTGCAAGCGTGATCCCTCCCTGTTTGAGGATTTAGGCTCTGCGAAAAAAAATTCATAAAAATTTTTACTCGAGCGGAACCATTTCTATCCTAAGCAGTCATAACTAGTGACATTGAGAATAAAGATGCTTTTTTGTTAGCTGGCCGCCAAACATACCTTATTACCTCTTTATTCTTTGAATGCCACTGCTGCTAAACTCCTAATTGTGTAAATAGAGCTTTGCCCACTGACTTTTCAGTGGGCTTTTTTTTGTCACCACAGTTTTATCGCCGCAACAAGCAGCTAAGCAAAAAACAAACCTAACGACTTGAAAAAAAAGAACCTCAGATGTAAATCAAAAAAAACTTCAAATTTCTTGAACCATTGAAGATTACACCGGTCATAAATAGTGACATTGATATTAAAGAAGCCTTTATCGGAAGAATGCTTCTTTAATTTAAAAATGCCACTGCTGCTAAACTCCTAATTGTGTTTTATGTGTTGTCCCGCTGACCATTCAGCGGGATTTTTTTTACCAACTTACTCTCCGTCCCTGTTTGCCAACTCGGGTTCCACTGCCATCAAATCCGGATAGCGAAGATCCAGCCCTAGCAAACGGCAGGTTGCAGATGCATCAATCCACTTTGAATCATCGACCTTGTCCTCTCCTGTGACAAATTCCGGAAAAGGAAGAGCAGCCAGTTCAGCCATTTTGGTGTAATACTCTACCCGGGTAGGATGTGACGGTGCGGCAAGATGCAACACATGTTCAGCAGGCCAATGCCCTATGATTTGGCTAATGGCTTGGATGCAATCGTCGAGATGGATCAAATTCACCTTGGTATGACCACTTTCAATCCCCTTCCTGCCAGCCAGATACCTAACAGGATGGCGGCCTGGACCAATCAGCCCACCTAAGCGCAGAACGACAGCGTCATCCTGCCAATTGTCTTGCAGGTACTGCTCAAGCCACGCATGAGCCTGCGCCGACTCGGTCTCTGGCTCCGGCTGAACTACCTCGGTGACCTGTCCTTGAACTGCTCCATACACCGCAGTGGTACTGACAAATACCACTCGTTTACACCCCGCCAATTTGGCTGACTTCAGTAATTCTTCGACATTTGATCGGAACTGAGCTGCAGCACCACTGTGCCTGCCGGGTGGGATATTGACCACCATTACATCCGTTGCCAAAAAAGCCTCTAGTTGCTCGTTGCCTCTCAGCCCTGCAGGTAATGTCAGCTCAATTGCACGAATACCTTTATCCTCAAGAGGTTGCGCATCGTTAAGAGAACGGCGACTGCCCCATACCTCGTAACCCAGCGAGACCAAATGCGCTGCCAACGGCAAACCTAACCACCCACAGCCGCAAATGCTGACTTTGGTTTTAGCGGTATCATTATTCACTCTTGTGGCTCCTATTTATTTCATTCTGTAAATTAATTCCCAGCATGATGAAATTTAGCTACAAATTAAGTTCAAAAAACGCCCAAGTTCGGTAATTTTTATATAAATTAATTTCAGTTCTGAAAGACAAAGTTCGATCCCTGTCAAACTATAATAAAAAGACACTACCAGATTCATGGATTTACTAGGAGTGCTTCCATGAAAAGTAGTATAGTTTCAGCACATGGCTTGGTTTGTATGGTAAGCCAGTAACAAAATTCTGTAACGAGCGGTAACCGCCATGAATACCCTAGAAAAAATTCAAAAGAATCTCGATAACTTCAGTAAGTCCGAACGCAAGGTCGCTGAAGTTATCCTTGCCTCACCACAAACGGCTATCCATTCCAGTATTGCAACACTGGCAAAAATGGCTGATGTCAGTGAGCCAACCGTAAACCGTTTCTGTCGTCGACTGGACACCAAGGGCTTTCCTGATTTCAAATTGCACCTTGCCCAGAGCCTGGCTAATGGCACTCCATATGTAAACCGCAATGTCGAGGAAGACGACGGGCCGGATGCCTATACTTCGAAGATTTTCGAATCCACTATGGCATGTCTCGACGTTGCCAAGAACAGCCTGGACCCGATGCAGGTCAACCGTGCGGTCGATCTGCTTACCCAAGCTAAGAAGATTTCATTCTTTGGGCTCGGGGCGTCAGCCTCTGTCGCACACGATGCCCAAAACAAGTTTTTCCGCTTCAATATCCCTATTGTCTGCTTCGACGATATCGTGATGCAGCGCATGAGCGTGATCAACTGTACCGATGGTGATGTGGTTGTGGTGATTTCCCACACCGGCCGAACCAAGAGCCTAGTCGATATTGCCCGCATGGCACGAGAGAACGGCGCGACGGTCATTGGGATCACCGCCAAAGAATCACCACTTGATCGTGAATGTTCACTATCAATTTGCCTTGACGTACCAGAAGATACCGACATCTACATGCCGATGGCGAGCCGCGTCGTGCAGATGACCGTCATCGACGTACTAGCGACTGGTTTCACCCTTCGCCGCGGTGCTGGTTTCCGCGAAAACCTCAAGCGAGTGAAAGATTCGCTAAAGGATTCGCGCTTTAGCAAAGAAGAGATGTTCTAATAGTCCCCTCTTTACTGTTACGTCCAAAGCACGGTTCTCAACCGTGCTTTTTACTATCCGTATACCCGTAATTCCCCTTCCGGCTACAAGCAATTTTTATCGTCCCGGCACATGCTTTTTCTCGTCACCGAATTCCCCAAAAAGCCTCGCATATCGTCCCACAAAAAATGAGTTTTTTTTCATCACTTAGAATGCTTAGGTGTGACCTAGCCCTACTTTGTTGATGCGAAAGCGGCCATGCTGCCATAGAATGTAGTAATCTTTCATTTACAACAATGAAACCCGATGCTAGCAAGCAAACGTTTCGTTGGTTCTCAAAGATACAAATGGAGTTTCCAATGTCTGAAAGGCTAAGACGTACTAAAATCGTAACAACACTGGGTCCAGCTACTGACCGTGATAATAACCTTGAGAAAATTATCGCCGCCGGTGCCAACGTTGTACGTATGAACTTCTCCCACGGTAGCCCTGAAGATCACATTCAGCGCACCAAAACCGTACGTGAAATTGCCGCAAAACTAGGAAAGCACGTTGCAATCCTTGGTGACCTGCAAGGCCCAAAGATCCGTGTATCCACTTTCAAAGACTCGAAAATTCAGCTGGCTATCGGTGACAAATTCACCCTAGACAGTGATCTGCCAAAAGGCGAAGGTAATCAGCAAGCTGTTGGCCTTGATTACAAAGAACTGCCAAAAGATGTTGTTCCTGGCGACATCCTGCTGCTAGATGATGGCCGCGTACAACTTAAAGTCGTATCGGTTGAAGGCAACAAAGTTCACACTGAAGTTACCGTTGGTGGCCCTCTGTCTAACAACAAAGGGATCAACAAAAAAGGTGGCGGCCTATCAGCGGCTGCACTGACAGACAAAGACAAGGCCGATATCCTAACCGCTGCGAAAATGGGCGTTGACTACCTTGCGGTATCTTTCCCTCGCAACGGCGAAGACATGAAGTATGCGCGTCGCCTAGCCACTGAAGCTGGCCTTGAAGCGAAGCTGGTCGCGAAGGTTGAGCGTGCAGAATCAGTTGCAACAACCGAAGCGATGGACGACATCATCATGGCATCCGATGCCGTTATGGTTGCCCGTGGTGACCTAGGTGTTGAAATTGGTGACCCTGAGCTAATCGGCGTACAGAAGAAACTGATCCGCCGCGCCCGTAGCCTGAACCGCACCGTGATCACCGCGACCCAGATGATGGAGTCGATGATCACCAGCCCAATGCCGACTCGCGCCGAGGTTATGGACGTAGCCAACGCCGTACTTGATGGTACTGATGCCGTTATGCTATCTGCCGAAACGGCAGCTGGTAGCTACCCGGTTGAAACCGTCACTGCAATGGCAAGCGTATGTATGGGCGCAGAAAAAGAGCCTAGCATCAATGTTTCCAACCACCGCCTGTCTCGCACTTTCGAGTCAGCGGAAGAAACCATTGCGATGTCAACCATGTACGCAGCAAACCACATGGAAGGCGTGAAGGCGATGATCGCATTGACCGAATCAGGCCGCACACCGCAGATGATGTCACGCATCTCGTCTGGCTTGCCAATCTTCGCCATGTCTCGCAACGAACGTACCCTGAACCGCGCGGCGCTTTTCCGTGGCGTGACACCGGTATTTTTCGATCACGAGAGCGACGCAGGCCTAGAAGCGGCCAAGCATGCCGTAGCTGTTCTGAAAGAAGCTGGCTATTTGGAAACTGGTGATTTGGTTATCATCACCCAAGGCGACATCATGGATACTGTTGGTTCAACCAACAATATGCGTATTCTGACCGTGGAATAATCCACGCGACGGATAACAAAAACGCAAAAGGCGGCTAACAGGCCGCCTTTTTGTTTTTGTGGCTAGTAGGTCTTATCCACCCTAACCCCATCAGCGAAATAGAGTATCCGGACATTGTCATCACGCTGAAACACCATGGACGAATCCACATCCTGAATCACATCAATCAATGTGCCGTCATCAGCCCTGATCAGCAACTCGACCAAACGATAGTTAACCACCTGTTCGGTCGGCTGTCGCGCATGAGCAATACCGGCACCGGCAACCGCACCGACCGCTGTAGCCACTTCTCGCCCCGAGCCACCGCCAAACTGATTGCCCACCAGCCCGCCAACCACTGCGCCTAGCAAAGTTTCCCAACCATTTCGTTGCGAAGTGATCACATCTTGGTGAGTCATATAACGGACACTATCCACCACACCGAAAACCACACGATCCACCGTTCTGGCCTCGTTGCGATTATATGGCCCTGCCGTTGCCAGCACCGGAAGGAGTAAAATTAACAACAACCATTTTTTCCACATAGTAACCCAGCTTATCCCCCTATGACGTCAGGATACTCGTCTCAACGAGTCCTGCATATTGAGCCCGCTTCGGTATATAATCAGCTCCATCGCGACCTCTCTCAAATCAACTACAATCGACATATTATGGCTATTTACCTGCCCGAACTCGACCCCTTGAGCACTGATTTTCCGTCCCCAGATACAGCATTGGCCGATCCCAACGGCTTGCTGGCCTTTGGCGGTGATCTCAGCCCTGAACGATTGATCTCGGCCTACCGGCAAGGGATCTTCCCTTGGTTTACCGATGGTGAGCCCCTACTTTGGTGGAGCCCGGCACCGCGTGCAGTCTTTATCCCGAACTTATTTCGCCCCAGCAAGAGCCTGAAGAAATTTTTCCGAAAATCCGGTTACCGAGTCACCATAAACCACGCCTGCCATCAGGTCATCCGCTTATGCGCCAGCACCCGTGGCCCAGACCAAACCTGGATCACCAATGATATGATCCAAGCCTACCAGCAACTCCATGACCTAGGCTATTGCCACTCCGTCGAGGTATGGCAAAACGAGAAACTGGTCGGTGGGCTCTATGGCATTGGCATGGGACATATCTTCTGCGGCGAGTCCATGTTCTCGATTGCCGACAATGCCTCTAAAATTGCCCTATGGTTTTTCTGTCGCCACTTCCACTGCCACGGCGGCCAGCTTATCGACTGCCAAGTAATGAACGACCACCTTGCCTCGCTGGGGGCAGCCGAAATTGAGCGCCCGGTTTTCCGCGATTTTCTAACTGGTCACAGAGATGCCATACTCAAGCAAGGGTGCTTTGATCCTCAGCAACTGGTTGAACCCATAGAATGAGTAACTATTTATCTATGTCCCTGCGGGTTGGGATGACCCCAGAATCAAGCTGTAACTACCTTGATAACGAAACTGAACAGCTCGGGGTCGTTATCGATCACCACTGGCTAACCCCTGAAGGGTATGCGGTACTCATTGCGTCTGGCTATCGCCGCAGCGGCAATGCGGTATACAAGCCGATGTGCCCATCATGCAACGCCTGTACCCCATTGCGCATTGACTGCCAGAATTTCGTGCCGAGCCGAAGCCAGAAGCGTCAGCTAAGCCAAGTCCGCCGTTTGAGGTGGGAGTTCAAGGCCGAACTGGATCCTGAGTGGTTTTCTCTGTACGACCGCTATATCCGCCACCGTCATGCCGACGGCAGCATGTCGCCAGCCAACAAGCAGCAGTTTTTCGAATTTTGCACCGCCCCTTGGATGACGACCCTGTTTCTCCATGTCTACCAAGACGACACGCTGGTCGCCATTGCCGTAACCGATGTATTCGAGCATGCGCTAAGTGCGGTCTACACCTTTTTCGATCCCGAGTCCCGCCTGTCACTCGGCACATTGTGTGTGCTTTACCAAATCAGCTACGGCCAACAAACGGGACGTCAATGGCTCTACCCGGGCTACCAGATCGATCAATGCCCGGCCATGAGCTATAAGGTACGCTTCAGCCCCCACCAAAAGCTGATTGACCAGCGCTGGGGATAACATTCACGAGTTAGGCAGCGTGATTTATCACCGTCCGCCCAACGAATTGAGATAAATTACATTTAATGCATCACAATAGCTGACAAAGCCCCATTGCGAGGGTAAAATTGCGGCCTAAACTTAACACTACACAGATTCGAGGCATTATCCAGCCCGATCAGATGAATGGCTGGTAGCCTAAGAGGATTCAATGGCAAAAGAAGACGTAATTGAAATGCAAGGTACTGTACTTGATACACTACCTAACACAATGTTCCGCGTTGAACTAGAGAACGGTCACGTTGTGACTGCTCACATCTCTGGCAAAATGCGTAAAAACTACATCCGTATTCTAACTGGTGACAAGGTAACTGTGGAACTGACTCCATATGACCTAACCAAAGGCCGCATCGTCTTCCGCGCACGCTAATCTTGTAAAAGATTACAGAATACAAATAAAACCCGGCTCTTGGCCGGGTTTTATTTTGCCTATCATTTACCCTTAACGATAAGATTCTTTGTTAGCGGCGTAAAAATCATTTTATTTGCCTCAACCCCTATTCGGTTGTCTAATCGCACTGCACCCAAAAACCCAGTAAGTAGGTAACCGAGGTGTATACGGGGAAACCGCTCCCCTATCTCTGTCATACCGTGAAATCTGACTGCAGCACGGCCGTTTAGGAATGACAATGAAACCTCTCGCAAGCCATGAACTCCAGGCAGAACTTAGCCTGGTAACACTTTGCGACATCGCAGCTCCCCTCTCCCTCAAAGACAAAACCCTTGTACCGGCCCTTAATAAGGGACGCCGGAAAAGGAAGATGTCGTTAAGGCGGCCCACAAAAATGCCAATGACGGCAACGAGCGCCTAACCACAGCCAACGCTGGATAACACCTATCCAGCTCGCATTGTATTTTCTCTGGTACTTACAGCCGCTCAGGCTGAGGCATTGCCTTACGCAGCTTTCTGTAACAAGTACCCACTCACTAAGAGGATGAAATAATGAGTGATTGGTCTATCGACAATGCACGCGATGTCTACAACACCCCTTACTGGGGACAGGGCTATTTCGACATCGACAACCATGGTGATGTCACAGTCAGCCCAGACAAGCAACAACCAGCTAATCATATTGCCCTGTCTGCTCTCGCCGACGAGTTGATTGCAAAGGGAGCTTCGCTGCCTGTCCTTGTGCGCTTCCCTGATATTCTGCACCACAGGGTCGACAGCCTATGCTCGACCTTCAACGATGCGATTGCCGATTACGGTTATGACGGCGAATACCTTGCTGTTTTCCCAATCAAGGTCAACCAGCAGGAAGCCGTCGTCAGTGAAATCCTCGCCAGCCAATACGCCAAACAGCAACGTCAGCTCGGCCTTGAAGCCGGCAGCAAACCTGAACTCATGGCCGTATTGGCTATGGCACAACAGGCCAGCTCGGTTATCGTATGCAACGGCTACAAAGACCGCGAATACATCCGCCTGGCGCTGATCGGCGAAAAGCTCGGCCATGAAGTCTATATCGTCTTAGAGAAGCTTTCCGAGCTCGACACCATCATCGAGCAGGCTGCCGAGCTAGGCGTGCGCCCGCGTTTGGGGATCCGTGCCCGCCTCGCCTCACAAGGCAAGGGGAAATGGCAGGCCAGTGGCGGTGAAAAGTCGAAATTCGGCCTGTCAGCATCACAAGTGCTGACTGTGATCAATAAACTGCGCGACAACAAGATGTTGGACTGCCTGCAATTGCTGCATTTCCACCTAGGATCACAGATTGCCAATATCCGAGACGTCCGCAACGGCGTCAGCGAAGCTGGCCGGGTCTATGCCGAACTGCGCCGATTGGGTGCGGGGATCACCACGGTGGATGTGGGTGGCGGCCTAGCCGTGGATTACGAAGGAACCCGCAGCCAAAGCAGCTGCTCAATGAACTACAGCCTGCGTGAATACGCTAATAACGTGGTTTATACCATCGGTGATATCTGTAAAGAATACGGTATGGCCATGCCGCGGATTATCTCTGAATCGGGCCGAAATCTCACTGCCCACCATGCAGTGTTAATCACCGATGTGATCGGCGTTGAGCATTACCAGCCGGAACCCGCTGTCGCGCCGCCAGAATCCGCACCGCAGCTACTTCACAACATGTGGCGCTCATGGCTCGAACTGAGCACCCTGCGCGAGCAGCGAGCCCTGATTGAAATTTACCACGACACCCAAAGTGATCTGGCTGAGGTACATGCCCAGTTCTCGATGGGCCTGCTGACCTTCGCTGAGCGAGCTTGGGCCGAACAACTCAGTCTGCGTCTGTGCTACGAACTAAAACAGCGGCTGTCAGCCAAGAACCGAGCTCACCGACCATTGCTCGATGAACTACAGGCCCGTTTTGCCGACAAGTTCTTCGTGAACTTCTCGCTATTCCAGTCATTGCCTGATGCTTGGGGAATCGAACAGATTTTCCCTGTTCTGCCACTGAACAACCTCGACAAGGCACCGGAGAGCCGGGCTATTATCCTTGATATTACCTGTGATTCTGACGGTGCGATCGAACAGTATGTTGAAGGCCAAGGCATTGAAGAAACATTGGCCGTTCCGGCATGGAACGATGAAGAACCCTACCGTATGGGCTTTTTCCTCGTCGGGGCTTATCAGGAAATCCTCGGCAATATGCACAACCTATTCGGTGATACCGACAGTGCGGTAGTTCGCAGCAACCCTGAGGGCGGCTTCGATATCGAGCATATCAAACGCGGAGACAGCGTTGGCGATGTACTGCGCTATGTTCATCTGGATGCGGCCACCTTCCTCAAACAATACCAGGAAATGGTTGCCAAGCACCTACCTACCGAGCAGCACGACGCCATCCTTGCCGAATTATCCGAAGGATTAAGTGGCTACACTTATCTCGAAGATATTAACGGCAACCGCTAATTTTAAGCACCGCCTGCCCGAGAAATGGCAGGCGGCACTGATGATTTTTGGAGTACACAATGGCAACACTTGCCAATTACCCTGACTATTCACTGTATGCCAACGCATTTGGTTTTCTACGCCAGCCGCTGAACTTTGCTCCGCTGGAGTCCGATGCCGACGTCATCATTACCGGCGTACCTTTCGATATGGCCACGACGGGACGTTCTGGCAGCCGCATGGGACCGGGAGCTATCCGTCAGGTTTCGACTAACCTCGCATGGGAAGGCAAACGCTGGCCGTGGACATTCGCGCTGGCGGACAAAATCAAGATTGCCGACTGCGGTGATCTGGTGTTCGACTGCGGCGATGCCGCACAGATGTGCGAACGGCTGGAGCAACATGCCTCAGCCCTGCTAGAGCAAGGTAAAACCCTGCTCACGTTCGGCGGTGACCACTTCGTCACCCTGCCGCTGCTACGCGCCCATGCCAAGACATTCGGCAAAATGGCCCTGATCCATTTCGATGCCCACACCGATACCTACGACATGGGCAGCCAATTCGACCACGGCACCATGTTCTACCATGCCCCTAACGAAGGTCTGATCGACCCGCACCATTCTATCCAGATTGGTATTCGTACCGAGCACAGCGACACACTGGGCTACCAAGTGGTTGATGCGGCGACGGCCAACGACTGGTCTGCCGAGCAAATTATCGATGCAATCAAACAGCGTGTCGGCGATATGCCGGTCTACCTCACTTTTGATATCGACTGCTTGGACCCGGCATTTGCCCCCGGTACTGGCACTCCGGTATGCGGCGGACTGACTTCAGACAAAGCACTGAAAATCATCCGCGGCCTGCAAGGTATCAACCTTGTCGGTATGGATGTTGTCGAAGTGGCACCGGCCTATGACCATGCCGATATTACTGCTCTAGCCGCAGCCACCATTGCCACCGACATGCTGCACCTATTGGCTAGCCAGCGATAAAGCTAAAATCACCGTGCATTCTGGTATTACCCAGATAAAAAAATAACCGCCATACGGCGGTTATTTTTCTTACGGCTGGCAAATGCCCATCAATGGTTTGTCAAATCAATGAGCTGGCTCTGGTTCGCTACTGAACTGAAACTCCAGCTTGTCATCAACTAGGTCGACACGCACCGCTCCACCATTTACCAATGCCCCGAACAACAGTTCGTTAGCTAATGGTTTCTTCAGGTTGTCTTGGATGACTCGTGCCATAGGGCGAGCGCCCATCGCTTTGTCATAGCCTTTGTTTGACAACCATTCACGGGCAACCGACGAGACTTCCATCGACACGCCGCGGGCATCAAGCTGAGCCTGAAGCTCGACAATAAATTTGTCGACAACCAGAGAAATAACATCTTTCTCCAAGTGGTTGAACCAAATAATACTGTCTAGACGGTTACGAAACTCCGGCGTAAACACGCGCTTGATTTCAGACATCGCATCATGGCTGTGATCCTGCTGGATCAAACCGATAGATTTACGTACTGTCTCAGCCACACCGGCGTTGGTGGTCATCACCAAAATCACATTGCGGAAGTCAGCCTTGCGACCATTGTTGTCAGTCAGCGTACCGTTATCCATTACCTGCAACAGCAAGTTGAAGACATCTGGGTGCGCTTTTTCGATCTCATCAAGCAGTACCACGGAATGCGGATGCTTGATCACGGCATCAGTCAGCAAACCACCCTGATCGTAACCAACATAGCCAGGAGGCGCACCGATCAGACGGCTAACTGTATGTCGCTCCATGTATTCGGACATATCAAAGCGCAGCAGCTCGATACCCAGAGTACGGGCCAGCTGTACAGTAACTTCTGTCTTACCAACCCCTGTAGGGCCCGCAAACAGGAACGAACCCACAGGCTTATGCTCATCACCTAGGCCAGCACGGCTGAGCTTGATCGCTTCGGTAAGTACATCAATGGCAGGATCCTGACCAAACACCAGCATCTTGAGTTTGTCATCGAGGCTCTGCAATACATCACGATCACTCGATGAAACGGATTTCTCAGGAATACGTGCCATCTTGGCAATCATTGCCTCGATATCGCTAACGTTAACCGTTTTCTTACGTCGGCTAGCAGGCGCCAAGCGACAGCGGGCACCGGCTTCATCGATCACATCAATAGCCTTATCCGGCAGGTGGCGCTCATTAATGTATTTTGCCGATAGCTCAACCGCAGCGCGGATTGCTTTATTGGTAAAACGCACTTCGTGGTGGGCTTCGTACTTCGGCTTCAGCCCCATCAAAATCTTTGTGGTGTCATCAAGCGATGGTTCAACAATATCAATTTTCTGGAAGCGGCGAGACAGGGCACGCTCTTTCTCAAAAATGTTGCTGTATTCCTGGTAGGTCGTCGAACCCATGCAGCGCAGCTTACCGTTGCTCAACAGCGGCTTAATCAAGTTAGCGGCGTCTACCTGCCCGCCCGATGCGGCACCCGCACCGATGATGGTGTGGATCTCATCGATAAACAGGATGGCATGCTCTTCTTTTTCCAGCTGTTTGAGAATGGCCTTGAAGCGCTTCTCAAAATCACCACGGTACTTAGTGCCCGCAAGCAACGAACCGATATCCAGCGAGTAGATCACGCAATCTTTGATAACGTCCGGCACCTGTCCTTCAACAATACGCCATGCCAACCCTTCGGCGATGGCTGTTTTGCCGACGCCAGCCTCACCTACCAGCAGCGGATTATTCTTACGGCGGCGGCACAACACCTGTACCGTACGTTCTAGTTCACTATCACGTCCAATCAACGGGTCAACACCGCCAGCACGGGCCAATTGGTTCAAGTTGGTCGCGAAGTTCTCCAGCTTGTCTTCATTGTTATGCTCAGCACGGGGCTCGTCACCGCCGACATCCTGCCCATGAAGATCATCGTTGTCGCTATCTTTGACCGTTCCGTGAGAAATGAAGTTCACCACATCAAGGCGGCTGATATCGCTCTTCTTGAGCAAATACGCCGCATGGGATTCTTGCTCGCTGAAAATCGCCACCAGCACGTTGGCCCCAGTGACCTCGCTGCGGCCTGACGACTGAACATGAAACACGGCACGCTGCAGAACACGCTGAAAGCTGAGTGTGGGTTGTGTTTCCCGGCTTTCGTCATCAGCGGGGATCAAAGGAGTTGTCTGTTCAATAAATGAATCAAGTTCTTTGCGGAGCTTATCTAGATCAGCTCGACATGCTAGCAGTGCTTCTTGGGCTGCTGCATTCTCCAGTAACGCCAACAACAGGTGTTCCACTGTCATAAATTCATGGCGCTTTTCTCTTGCCCGCGCAAACGCCGCGTTCAAGCTAGCTTCAAGTTCTTTGTTTAGCATAAGGCACCTCCCCTAAATACCACTCAAAATGGCGTGCCGAAAAAAAGCCTAGGCCTTTTCCATCGTACACAGTAGCGGATGTTCATGCTCTCTTGCGTACATCATCACTTGAGCCACCTTGGTTTCTGCAACCTCGGCAGTGAAGGTACCGCAAACCGCTTTCCCTTCGTAATGCACAGTGAGCATCAACTGTGTTGATTTCTCCAAATCCATGGAGAAGAACTTCTGTAACACTTCTATCACAAAATCCATCGGTGTGTAATCATCATTATTTAAAATTACTTTGTACATCGATGGTGGTTTAACCTGGGTCGCCTCTTCCTCAAGTACATCTGAGTCAGGAATGATCCATTCGTATAGCTTACTCATAACCTTAAACTACCTGTGCGATAAGGATAGCCAGAACAAATTCAATAACTTAAGACTTTGATTTTGTCCCAGCTAAAATGGCCCGCACTTCCCTTATCTCTATATTCAGACTAATGCAGACATTGTATTCCAGCAAATCAAAGATGACTATGACAAAGCCGACATTAACAGCCTCCACGGCGTGATCCGGTGCGATATTATGCAAACCATGACACGTCACCCAAGATAACACCTCGGTAGCAACCGTATGATTCTACGCAGAGCCAAACACCGAGATATTCGCTTTTCGCAATATTTGTTCAAACCGCTCATCATGCTATATAAATGTTAACATATGCACTTGACTGTCTATGCAATTTTACTAAAGTGTAACCTGTAGTAGGTAATCACTGCATCAAATTAGCATTAGTATGCAACTCATGTTAAAAAGAGATAGCAAGAAAATGCAAAATGGAACTTGAATGCAAAGAAGGATGTAAGCATGGCAACAGGTACAGTTAAATGGTTCAATAACGCCAAAGGATTCGGTTTTATCTGCCCAGAAACAGGAGAGGGTGATATTTTTGCTCACTACTCGACGATCCAGATGGATGGTTACCGAACACTGAAGGCTGGCCAGCAGGTCAACTATACCGTGGAATCAGGCCCTAAAGGTTACCATGCCAAGGAAATAGTCCCTCTTGAAGGGGATATGGCTAAATAACCTCTCCATACCTTGACGAGAGTGACGCGATTATCTCGCCATTCTCAGCAACTCTCAAAGCGGGCCACTTGCTCGCTTTGCCCCTCATCGACCTCCCCATCTGTGTAACCATATTCACACTTTGAATAAATTATGAATATGGTAAATATCGCAACCACTAACGACAGAGTTAACAATATATTCACAGCTCTGTGTGATTTATAGCTCTTTCTCGAACCTTGCTGACGGCTACATTCCTCTATCGCATTGCCATTATCAACACGAGCACAGTCCCTATACTTGGCACCAACTACATCCCCTCTTTGCACCGACTATGCACCCGTAGCCTCCTGATACGAAAAAGCCCGGCGTAATCGCCAGGCTTTGAATGCTATTGCATCGAGGCTACCCGTTGTACTTACTGCATTTGCTCAATCATATCATCGGCAAACTCAGAACATTTGCGCAGTGTCGCACCTTCCATCTGACGCTCGAAATCGTAAGTCACCGTCTTGTTACTAATAGCCGCTTCCATCGCGCTGATAATCAGATCAGCCGCTTCTACCCAACCGAGATGGCGTAGCATCATTTCAGCAGACAGAATCAATGAGCCAGGATTCACTTTATCCTGCCCTGCGTACTTAGGCGCAGTACCGTGGGTCGCTTCGAACAGAGCAACGCCATCGCCGATATTGGCCCCGGGAGCGATACCAATGCCGCCTACCTGTGCCGCCAACGCATCGGAAATGTAGTCACCGTTAAGGTTCATCGTGGCAATCACATCATACTCGGCCGGACGCAACAGGATTTGCTGCAAGAATGCATCTGCAATGCTGTCTTTGATGACAATTTCCTTGCCGGTATTCGGGTTCTTCAGGGTCATCCACGGACCACCGTCAAGCAACTCGGCACCGAATTCAGCAGCCACTTCATAGCCCCAATCTTTGAAGGCCCCTTCGGTGAACTTCATGATGTTGCCCTTGTGGACAAGGGTCAAAGAATCACGGTCATTGTCAATCGTGTATTGCAGTGCCGCACGGATCAAGCGCTTGGTACCTTCTTCGGATACCGGTTTAATGCCAATACCGCACTGCTGCGGAAATCGGATCTTGGTAGCACCCATTTCTTCGCAAAGGAACTTGATCACCTTATCCGCCTCTGCGGTACCGGCTTTGAATTCAACCCCGGCATAGATGTCTTCCGAGTTTTCACGGTAGATAACCATGTCGGTAAGCTCAGGATGTTTCAACGGGCTAGGCACACCGTCGAAATAACGCACTGGGCGGGCACAAATATACAGGTCAAGCTCTTGGCGCAAGGCGACATTTAGCGAACGGATACCGCCGCCAACAGGCGTAGTCAGCGGACCTTTGATCGCGACTTTATATTCACGAATAAAATCAAGCGTTTCTTGTGGAAGCCAGGCGTCTTCGCCGTAAACCTGAGTAGATTTTTCACCGGTATAGATTTCCATCCAAGCAATCTTACGATCGCCAGCGTAGGCTTTGTTCACGGCCGCATCGACAACTTTGATCATTGCAGGGCTTACATCTATGCCGATACCATCACCTTCAATGTAGGGAATGATCGGGTTATTAGGAACGACCAGTTTACCTTCAGAATCCAATGCGATTTTCTGACCTTCAGCTGGTACAACTACTTTACTATCCATTTAAATCTCCTAGCGTCCATTTGTTATCTTTTTGTAAGATGCGCGCAAATAATACTTGAAATTTTATCGAAGCGCCACACAAGGTGTTTTTCGCGTATAATATGCCTGTCTAATCACCTTAACATCCCTATATAACACGCTATTTATGAATCGAAACACCGCTACGCGTCAACCCAAACGTTCTAATAATGCGCGCCGAGCATCAAGAAAGCCCAATCAGCCGCGCCGACCTCGCGGGCCACAAAAAATCATTTTATTTAACAAACCATTTAACGTTTTGACCCAGTTCACCGGCGAACCGGGCGATCAGACATTGTCGGATTTCATCCCGGTAAAAGACGTTTATCCGGCCGGTCGTTTGGACAAGGACAGCGAAGGACTGCTGGTTTTGACCAACGACGGGATCTTGCAGGCACGCCTAACCCAACCTAAGTCCAAGCAGCCAAAAACCTACTGGGTTCAGGTCGAGGGCAGCCCGAGCGAAGAAAGTCTTAATGCCTTACGCAACGGGGTTACCCTCAAGGACGGGCCGACCCTGCCTGCGGGCGTCGTCGTCATCGATGACCCACAAGTCTGGGAGCGTGTACCTCCTATTCGCGAACGCAAGAATATTCCAACAACCTGGCTCGCCATTACTCTCCAAGAAGGACGTAACCGCCAAGTTCGTAGGATGACAGCCCATATCGGCCACCCGACCTTGCGTCTGATCCGCTACCAAATGGCCGACTGGACAGTCGATGATCTTGCCCCTGGTGAATGGCGCGAAGTAACCCTAGGGCAAGCCTAGCCCTCCCACTGGGATCGGCCACGATCCCAGCTCAACATGAGCTGGAATGCCAAGAAAAATTGTAATTTTTTCTATATTCGAATGGAAAATACTACACTTTTGGTCATAGCTACACTATCATTGCCGCCCGAAAGCAAACGTTTGCGTCAGGGCGGAAACTCCCTGTCTAAAATGTTTTTTCCAAGTCAGTTAAATTTATAAAGTGTGATTAGGCTCTCGCTCTGTTTCAGCAAAAAGCTTTCTGTTAGAATTACGCTCTTAACTCTATTAACGACTGAAGATAAATATGTCAGATAACAGCCAGAAAAAAGTCATTGTCGGCATGTCCGGCGGTGTAGATTCCTCGGTTTCCGCGTACCTGCTTCTTCAACAGGGCTATCAAGTTGAAGGCCTGTTCATGAAGAACTGGGAAGAAGACGACAACGATGAATATTGCTCGGCAGCCGAAGATCTCGCTGACGCGCAAGCTGTATGTGACAAACTGGGTATCCCGCTGCATACCATTAACTTCGCGGCTGAATACTGGGACAATGTTTTCGAATACTTCCTGTCAGAATACAAGGCAGGCCGTACACCTAACCCAGATATTCTTTGCAACAAAGAAATCAAATTCAAAGCCTTCCTCGAATTTGCCGATGAAGTGCTAGAAGCCGACTATATCGCGATGGGTCACTACACCCGCCGTAGCTTCCCAACCGCGGAAGGTGAAAAACCACAAATGCTACGCGGCGTCGACAACAACAAAGATCAGAGTTACTTCCTCTATACGCTGAGCCATGAGCAAATCAGCCGTAGCCTGTTCCCTGTCGGCGAACTAGAGAAACCAGAAGTGCGACGCATTGCCGAAGAGCAAGGCTTGATCACCGCCAAGAAAAAAGACTCAACCGGTATCTGCTTTATCGGCGAGCGCAAGTTCACAGAATTCCTAAGTAAATACCTGCCAGCTCAGCCAGGCAACATTGAAACGGCTGACGATGGCAAAGTGATTGGCGAGCACCAAGGCCTGATGTACCACACACTCGGTCAGCGCAAAGGTCTGCTGATTGGTGGCCAGAAAGGCGGCAACGGACATGAAGATCCGTGGTATGTGGTAGACAAAGACGTTGAACGCAACGTGCTGATTGTCGGCCAGGGTAAAGATCACCCTCGCCTGAAGTCTGACGGCTTGATTGCAGCCCAGCTACACTGGGTTGACCGCCTGCCGGTACGCGAACCGTTCCAGTGCACGGTGAAAACCCGTTACCGCCAGCAGGATATCCCTTGTACCGTCATCCCTGTGGATGACGAAACCATCAAGGTGATCTTTGACGAGCCGCAAATTGCTGTTACCCCTGGCCAGTCAGCCGTCTTCTACAAAGACGAAGTGTGCTTGGGCGGCGGCATTATCGAAAAGCGTATCTAAGGGAGTTGACGCACGTGGCATACACTGTTTATGACCGTACTATTGCATTTGCCGGCATTTGCCAGGCTGCCAAGCTCGTCCAAAAAGTAGCCCGCGATGGCCACTGTGATGATGACGCGCTGGAAGCTTGCCTGAAAAGCATCATGGCGACCAACCCGGCCAATACCATTGACATTTTCGGCAGCGAAGCAAACTTGCGTATCGGATTGGAAACTTTGGCTGCCGAAATTGACAACTCGCCATCAGGCAATGAACTGACTCGCTACCTAATCAGTGTCATGGCACTGGAGCGAAAACTTGCCTCGCGTCGTGACTGCATGGCCCAACTCGGTGATCGCATTGATACCGCCAAACGCCAAGTCGTTCACTTCGATCTGATGGAAGATCAGATGATCAGCAATCTTGCCAGCATCTATCTCGATATCATCAGCCCGCTAGGCCCTCGGATCCAAGTTACCGGCACACCGGCACAACTTCAGCAGCAGAGCGTCCAGCACAAAGTGCGCGCCCTGCTACTGGCCGCCATTCGCTCGGCAGTGTTGTGGCGTCAGGTTGGCGGCAAACGCCGTCATATCCTCTTTGGTCGCAAACAGATGGTTCAGCAGGCGAAAATCCTGCTGGCCCGCAACTAAGCCACGGTTGCTTTAGCTATTTTATTGTGCCGGCTAGACCGGCACCTTTTTTCTTTCCCTTGCACTGTTTTCGCAAGGGAGCAAATTGACACCTTGTATTAACAAAATTAATCAGGAGAGAGCAACATGGAACTGTCAGCATTGACTGCTGTTTCCCCAGTAGATGGCCGCTACGGAAGTAAAACGATTGCACTGCGCAGCATCTTCAGCGAATTTGGTCTGCTAAAATACCGTACAATCGTTGAAATCCGCTGGCTACAGAAACTGGCCGCTACTGATGCTATCGCGGAAGTCCCTGCATTCAGCGACGAAGCCAATGCCTTCCTAGACCGCATTGCTGCTGAATTCAGCGAACAAGATGCCCTGCGTATCAAAGAAATTGAGCGCACGACTAACCACGATGTAAAAGCGGTTGAATACTTCCTGAAAGAAAAAGTGGCGGAAGTGCCTGAGCTACATGCGGTAAACGAGTTCATCCACTTTGCCTGTACCTCTGAAGACATCAACAACACCTCTCACGCATTGATGCTTAACGAAGCGCGTGAAACAGTGATCCTTCCGGAAATCCGCAACGTTATCGATGCTATCAAGGGCCTTGCTAACGAATACCGCGATATTCCTCTTCTGTCCCGTACCCACGGTCAGCCAGCATCCCCATCAACCATGGGTAAAGAAATGGCGAACGTTGCGTACCGTATGGAACGTCAGTACAAGCAAATTGCCAACGTTGAAATTCTTGCGAAAATCAATGGTGCCGTGGGTAACTACAACGCCCACCTGTCTGCTTACCCTGACGTTGACTGGCACCAGTTCAGCGAAGAGTTCATCACCGAGTCGCTAGGCGTTACTTGGAACCCATACACAACCCAAATCGAGCCGCACGATTATATCGCAGAGTTGTTTGATGCCATTGCGCGCTTCAACACTATCCTGCTTGATTTCGACCGCGACGTTTGGGGCTACATTGCTCTGGGTCACTTCAAGCAGAAGACTATTGCCGGCGAGATCGGTTCATCAACCATGCCGCACAAAGTTAACCCAATTGACTTTGAAAACTCAGAAGGCAACCTTGGTCTAGCCAATGCGATCTTCGGCCACCTGGCACAGAAACTGCCTGTTTCACGCTGGCAGCGTGACCTGACTGACTCAACCGTTCTGCGTAACCTGGGTGTTGGCTGTGGCTATGCAATCATCGCCTACACCTCAACGCTAAAAGGCATCAGCAAGCTAGAAGTTAACCAGGCGGCACTAGAAGCGGAACTAGACAAGAACTGGGAAGTACTGGCAGAGCCAGTTCAGACAGTTATGCGTCGTTACGGCATCGAGAAGCCATACGAGAAGCTGAAAGAGCTAACTCGCGGCAAGCGTGTTGACGGCGAAGGCATGCGTGCCTTCATCGATGGCCTTGAGCTGCCAGAACACGAAAAAGTACGCCTGAAAGAGATGACACCTGCCAACTACATTGGTGATGCCATCAAGCTGACTGACAAGCTGTAAAGCTATCTGAAATCAGAATACCTCTAAGGCCAGCCTTGCGCTGGCCTTTTTTTTGGCATTTAATACTTGCCGATATTCCTGCCAGCCCAAGCCTGCGTACACAAATGTACTTTGGCCTTCACCGTCGCACGGCTCGGGTATACTTATCCTTATAGCAATAATAAAGAAGCTCCTATGTATCAAGTCACCTTCTCGTTTGACGAATTTCTTGCCGAATACTGGCAGAAAAAACCGACCATTATCAAAGGTGGGTTCAAAGATTTCATCGACCCTATCAGTCCAGACGAACTCGCCGGTCTGGCGATGGAAGAAGAAATCGATTCTCGCTATATCGCCAAACACGGCAAGGAATGGGACGTAAAGCACGGCCCGCTCAGCTTTGACAACGTACCGGAAGACAACTGGTCATTCATTGTCCAAGCCGTCAACCACTGGCATGAAGGCGCAGCACAGCTAGTCACGCCTTTCCGCCAGCTGCCAAATTGGCTACTCGATGATCTGATGATCAGCTACTCCACACCGGGCGGTGGCGTTGGCCCGCACATTGACCAATATGATGTATTCATCATTCAAGGTTCCGGCAAGCGCCACTGGCGAGTCGGCCCGAAAAAAGATGACTACGAAGAAGAATTCGGCCATCCGGCGCTGCGCCAAATCAAAGGCTTTGACCCAATCATCGATGATATCCTGATGCCTGGTGACATCCTTTATATCCCACCGGGCTTCCCGCACGACGGCTATGCCATCGAAACATCGATGAGCTTCTCGGTTGGCTTCCGTTCGCCGAAAAAACAGGAATTGCTGAGCAGCTTTGCCGATTTTGTTATTGCCAACGATATCGGCGATGTTCACTACCACAATCCGGATCTGCCAGCGCGCAAAGCGTGCGGTGCCATCATGGCCGACGAGTTCAACGCAATGGAAACCATGATGCGCAGCCTACTCGACCATCCAGAGATGATGAAACAGTGGCTTGGCGAGCACCTCAGCAACAGCCGTCACGATCTTGACATCGTCGCCGCAGAGCCGCCTTGGCAGGCAGCTGAAATCTACCAGTTGCTCGACAGTGGCGAAGCCATCAAGCGTCTCGGTGGGCTGCGGGCTTTCTACTACCCAGAGCAGGCCAATGTCCTATTCATCAACGGGGAAAGCTACGAACTGCCAGAAGAGTGTGCCATTGCGGCCAGCTACCTATGTGACGAAGAAGCAATCACGCGTAGCCAGCTCGGCAAGCTTATCGACAATCCCGCCTTCATTGCCCTGCTGACCCAGTTGGTCAACCAAGGCTACTGGTACCCGAACGAAGACTAACCTTCCGCGCGGTAACACGATAAAAAAAGCGCGGCTACTACAGCCGCGCTTAAGCCTGTCACAGGCTTTAATCAATGAACATTCAGGCACGAAACCGAATGGATATCCCCCCCGCTCAATTGCGGCTTTTGCTGCGCACATTCAGCCGAGGCGACCGGACAGCGAGTTCGAAACACACAACCCGATGGCGGATTCATCGGCGATGGCAGCTCCCCTTCCAGCAACTCGATATGCTTATTGCGCTCCAAATCTGGATCCGGAATTGGCACAGCAGACATCAAGGCCTTGGTGTACGGGTGCTTAGGATCGCTAAACAGTGCCGATGCCTCACCCATCTCGACGGCATTGCCCAGATACATCACCAACACCCGATCAGAAATATGCTTCACCACCGACAAGTCGTGGGCAATAAAGATCAAGCTCAGCCCCATCTCCTTTTGTAATGACTTAAGCAAATTCACCACCTGCGCCTGAATCGATACATCCAGCGCCGATACCGGCTCGTCACAGATAATCAGCTTAGGCTTCATAATCAGCGCCCGCGCGATCCCGATACGTTGGCACTGCCCCCCTGAGAACTCATGCGGGTAACGGTTGATCACGTTAGGCAGCAAGCCAACCTTGGTCATCATTTCACGTACCAGTGCCTTCACATCATCGGCGGGCATAGTCGGGAAGTAGGCTTTCAGCGGCTCGGCAATAATCTCCCCGACCGTCATCCGCGGATTCAAAGACGCCAGCGGATCTTGGAATATCATCTGGATATCCTTGCGAGTTTCACGCATCGCCTTATGATCCAACGTCGTCAGATCACTGCCCAGCCAAACCACATTACCCGCCGTTGCCTCAACTAAGCCTATAATGGCCCGAGCAAAGGTGGACTTACCGCAACCTGACTCGCCTACCACGCCCAAGGTCTCGCCCTCGAACAGGCGAATATCGACCCCATCCACCGCCTTTAGCGTCAATGGTTTGGTCCACGGCCATGCCGACTTCTGGGCAATATTGAAATGAACTTTGAGATCTTTAATATCCAGCAATAGCTTTTTCTGCATTTCCATTACCACGTCCCCACATCAGAAAAACATGCGCGCAAGCGCCCTTCGGCAAACGCCTTCAGCTCCGGTGCTTCCTGCTGGCAGCGGCTTCCGACGCGGTGGCATCGCTCCTGATAAGGACAGCCTACTGGCAGACGCAGTAAATTGGGCGGGTTGCCCGGAATCGTCGGCAACTCCTCCCCTTCAGTATCCAACCGCGGGATCGCCTTGAGCAACCCTTCGGTATACGGGTGCGATGGCTGGTAGAAAATCTCATTGATTTTGCCGTACTCCATGGTGCGCCCGGCATACATCACCAGCACCTTGTCACAGCTTCCGGCGACCACCCCGAGATCATGGGTGATCATAATAATGGCAGTATTGAAATCACTCTTAAGCTCATTGAGCAACTCCATGATCTGGGCCTGAACCGTCACATCCAAAGCCGTTGTCGGCTCATCGGCAATAAGCAACTTAGGACGGCATAACAACGCCATGGCGATCATTACCCGCTGACGCATCCCGCCCGAAAACTCATGGGGGTACATATTAATCCGCTTGCGGGCCTCGGGAATTTTCACCGCTTCTAGCATCCGCACGCTTTCCTCGAAAGCTTCGTCCTTGCCCATCCCCTTGTGCAGCATCAGCACCTCCATCAGCTGATCGCTGACTTTCATATAGGGATTAAGGGATGTCATCGGGTCTTGGAAAATCATCGCGATCTGCTCGGCGCGGATCTTGTTCAGCTCTTTCTCTGGCAAATTGAGGATTTCACGCCCTTCGAACTTAGCGCTACCGCCAATCATGCCGTTCTTGGCCAGCAGGCCCATAATGGCAAATACCGTCTGGCTTTTTCCCGAACCGGACTCCCCAACAATACCCAGTGTCTCACCCCTATCTAGGGCGAAATTCAGGTCATTAACTGCGGTGACAATGCCATCCTGAGTTTTGAACTCAACACGCAGATCTTTGACATCTAATAGGCTCATACTACTTCCTTATTCTTTTTCCACCTTCGGCCTGCCAACTTGACGCTGGCCGGCGGCGAGTCCTTGGTTACCTGTCTTTCGGATCCAGTGCGTCACGCAGACCGTCACCCACGTAGTTAAAACAGAACAGGGTGACCACCATGAAAGCGGCCGGGAACAACAGCTGCCATATCGCCACTTCCATTGTCTGGGAGCCCTCTTGCAGCAGCGCACCCCAGCTGGTCATTGGTTCCTGAACCCCCAAGCCAAGGAAGCTGAGGAAAGATTCGGTCAAAATCATCGACGGTACCAACAGGGTTGAGTACACCGCCACAATACCCAATACGTTCGGCACAATATGGCGAGTAATGATCCGCCACTGGCTCACACCTGAAACATGGGCCGCCTCGATGAACTCCTTGCTGCGCAGGGACAAGGTCTGCCCACGGACGATACGCGCCATATCGAGCCAGGAAATCGCCCCGATGGCCACGAAGATCAGCATGATATTACGGCCAAAAAAGGTCACCAGCACAATCACGAAAAACATAAACGGAATCGAGTAAAGGATTTCGAGCAGGCGCATCATGATCCGGTCCGTGCGCCCGCCAATAAACCCTGAAGCCGCACCGTACAAAGTACCAATGACCACTGCAACCAACGCCCCGAGGATCCCCACCATTAGGGAGATTCGGCCACCCACCAAGGTCCGGGTATACAGGTCACGCCCCAAGCTATCAGTCCCGAAGAAATGGCCATCGGCTCCTAGGCTCGGTGCTGCATGAAGCGCATACCAGTCGGTGTCGTCAAATGCGTAGCTGCTGAACATCGGGCCGAAGATCACCGCCAGCGTGATCAGAAACAGGATGGTTAAGCTCACCATCGCGGCTCGGTTGCGCATAAAGCGGATCCGGGCATCTTGCCACAAGCTACGTCCCTCAATCTCAAGCTGATCCGAGAACTTGCTAATGGCTTCGACGTTTTCTTTCTTTGTTAGCATCATCAGTCAGTCCCTCAGTAACGGATCTTTGGATCAATGTAGGCCAATACGATATCGACAATGGCGTTGAAGATAATGGTCAGCGAGCCAATCAATATCGTGATACCCAATACCAGCGAGTAATCTCGGTTAAAGGCGGCGTTGACGAACAGCTTTCCAATCCCCGGCAGGCCGAAAATCGTTTCGATCACAACCGAACCGGTAATGATGCCGACAAATGCAGGCCCCATGTAGGATACGACTGGCAGCATGGCCGGCTTGAGGGCATGCTTGATGATGATGCGCGGATAGCTCAATCCCTTGGCGCGAGCCGTGCGGATAAAGTTACTGTTGAGGGTTTCGATCATGCTGCCGCGGGTAATACGGGCAAAGGTAGCCACATACAGCAGCGACATCCCGATCATCGGCAGCATCATGTACTTCACGGAGCCGTCATTCCAGCCGCCTGCAGGCAACCAACCCAAATTAATCGAAAAGATATAGATAAGAACGGGGGCCAATATAAACGAGGGCATCACGACCCCGGCCATGGCGGTCGACATGATGCAGTAGTCTATCCAGCTATTTTGCTTCAAGGCGGCAATCGTACCGACCGTCACCCCCATGACGAGAGCAAAGATAAAAGCAAAAAAGCCGATTTGGGCCGAGACAGGCAGAGCCTTAGACACCAGCTCATTAACCGTAAAATCCTTGTACTTGAATGATGGGCCAAAGTCCCCCTGGACAATGTTGCCCAGATAGGTGGTGTATTGCTCTAACACCGGCTTATCAAGACCATATTTGGCTTCGATATTGGCCATCACTTCTGGAGGAAGCGGCCGTTCACTTGAAAATGGGTTACCCGGAGCAAAACGCATGAGGAAAAACGAAATGGTGATCAACACCAATAAGGTAGGGATCGCTTCAAAAATCCGTTTTGCGATGAATTTAAACATAAACTCCACCGTACTTTTAGTCTGTGACAGAAAAAATCAACTCTGCTTTGGAAGCCAGAAATGGCACTGCCCCCTTCCTGAGGGCAGCGCTTATTATGGTATTTATTACTTAGCGAACATTAGTCAGCAATAATATAAAGATCTTTGCTGAAGATATTATCTTCAGGGTTATGTTCCGGGTAACCGCCCAGCTTTGGGTTCACCAGACGCGCGTTGACATAATGGTAAATCGGCATAATTGGCATGTCTTTCGCCAGCAGTGCCTCGGACTTCTTATATGCATTGGCGCGATCGGCATCCGATGCCGCCGTCAGGGCTTGATCTAACAGGCCATCATAAGACTTGCTGGCATACTTCGGATAGTTCTGGGAGTGGCCATCACGCATAATAGCCAAGAAGGTTGACGCTTCGTTGTAGTCACCACACCACCCTGCTCGCGACACGTCAAAGTTACCCTGACGCTTGCTATCTAGGTAGCTCTTCCACTCCTGGTTTTCCAGAACGGCGGTCACACCCAATGACTTCTTCCACATCGACGCAATCGCGACGGCGATCTTCTTGTGGTTCTCACTGGTGTTATAAAGCAGGTTAAACTCTAGTGGGTTACTCTTGCCATAGCCGGCCTCCTCAAGCAGAGCCTGCGCCTTGGCAACACGCTCTTTCTGGGAAAGCGTCGAGTAATCCGGCATATCAACATCCAACCCATTGGTTGCCAACGGAGTAAAGTTGTAGGCAGGCGTCTCGCCCTTACCAACAATAAATTTGGCAATCACATCACGGTCGATGGCATAAGACAGCGCCTTGCGCACTTTCTCATCATTGAACGGCGCCTTGGCCGTATTGAACTCATAGTAGTAAGAACACAGGTAAGGCGTTACTTTGACATCATCCGGGTTCTGCTTGACCAGTCGCTTGAAATGCTCGTTCGGCATTTCGTAGGTCACGTCCACTTCGCCAGCCAGGAAGCGGTTCATCTCAGCAACCTGATTTTCAATCGGCAGATAGGTCACCTTCGTAAGAACAGTGTTGCCGTTGTCCCAGTAATATTTATTTGGCTTTAGAACAATACGCTCGTTAACCACCCAGTTGTCTAGCTGGAAGGCACCGTTGCCGACATAGTTTTCAGGGCTGGTCCACTTGTCGCCAAATTTCTCCACCGCCTTCTGGTTAACGGGTTTCATTGATGTATGTACCGTCATCGCCACGAAATACGGTACCGGTTTTTCCAGCGTTACTTTCAGGGTATGGGCATCAATCGCCTCGGCACCTAACGTCTCAGGGGACTTCTTGCCATTAATAATATCGCCGGCATTGAGCATGGTCGTCATGTCTAGGTAGGAAGCGTATGGTGAACCGGTCTTGGGATCAGCCAGACGCTGCCAAGTGTAAACAAAGTCGCTAGCGAGAACAGATTCGCCATTCGACCACTTGGCATCTTCACGAAGGTGGAAGATCCAGGTTTTATTGTCTTTGGTTTCCCATGACTTAGCGACGCCACCAACCAGATTACCCTCACCATCTTGGTTAACTAGGCCTTCAAGCAAATCACGGATAACGTTAGATTCTGGGACACCGGAAACTTTCTGCGGATCGAGAGATTCGACTTCGGTACCATTACCACGGACTAGCTCTTGCTTCGCGGCCAGTTTGATATCGTCGGGTACATTTGCGGCAAAGGCGGGAAGAGAGGTAGCAGCCACAACCATACCAGCGCCTAAGAGCAGCGACTGGGTAATTTTATTCTTATTCATGCATAAACTCCGATACATTGAGATTACATCCTTGCGAACTTCGGCTGGCACACAGAGGCAAAATATTTGTGCTGAATATCCATCACATCACAAATCAAACCGAAGATTTGAACAAAACATTATCAGGCATCAAAGCAATTTGCCACATTTTGATTACAAAAACACATAATATCCTCAATACCAACAAGCAATATAGTGCAATACACTGAATGCTTTTTTCGTTGCAGTCCGATCTATCACAAAACCCAACATTAAGAGAAAAATCCGCCATAAAAGCTATATGTGCATAATTTAGTGTGTAGAAATCATAAAAATGGTTAAATATTCAGCACAAGACGCTTGAGCAAATAACATCAAACACCCCTACCGATAACAAAAAACAAACAACAGACGCTTTGAGCATAAAAAAAGCGCCTTTCGGCGCTTTCTCGGAAAATGCTCAATCTGAAATAATTACTTATCTTCACTATCTAAATTAATATTCGGCGGTACTTCATGTGTACCCTGATCCTTTTTATCGACCAAACTGTCATTATTTGTCAGCGCATCATCAAACAGACCATCATGGTTAATATCTTCAAGCATCTGTTTAATACGACGATTAGACATGCGTTTGTGCTTCATGTAACCCTCCACTGTTAACCCGTTAGCGTAACGTTTTTTAACAATCTGTTTTTGAACAACCTGTGCCAGAGCACCCAATAAGCATGGCACAAGTTACCGGGTTATGCGCAGTTGAGCTCCCTATAGGCCCGAGCTTTAATAACTCAGAGGCATATAAAACCAGCCCAATAGATTAAGTTATTACATGACTTTTTTTGCTAGGTTGATACGTATCCATAACAAGACAACAACGCTAACATCACCTTACTGGCGCAATTATTAAATGATGATAATTGTGCCGGCATTCCGTTCCGTTATTGTTTGAGAGTAATCCATGAGACCAGCAGGTTGTATTTCTCGCCCCAGTCCTTCTCGTCACCGTCCTAGCTATGTTCCGGCAGCGCCGCACAAAACTAAAGACGGACACAAATAAGCCTTGTGCTTAATACCTAGCCCCTCTCAGGAGGGGCTATTTTATGGCCGATATTCCGTTAATACGTTGTTATTTATCGGTGATTATGAAATGATTTTCCGGTTCACGGAATGAACAGCTCCCCCTCATCGGGCAACACCACAACGGAATGAGAATACCGCCATGCCAACGACTCCTGCTGATGACATCTATACCATTTCAGAATTAGCCACCGAGTTTGCAATCACACTTCGCAGCATCCGTTTTTATGAAAACCAAGGGCTGCTCACCCCCCAACGGCGAGGAACACAACGCATATTCTCGCGCCAAGATAGGGCGAGGCTGAAGCTCATCCTCAGGGGAAAGCGGCTTGGATTTAGCCTTACTGATATCAACGAACTTTTTACTCTCTATGACACAAGGCACAACTCAGTGCAGAACCTACAAGCAATGCTAAATACCATTCACAACCGTCAAGTAAAACTTCAACAGCAACAAGCAGATATCAATATACTAATGATGGAACTCAATGCAGCAGAGCGGCGCTGTATTAAGCAGCTCCAGCAACAAACTGAAACCGAACAAGCAACCTAAGGCTATACAATAAAAAAACCGGCTGGCTTACAATGCCAACCGGTTGGTTTTGTGTATAAAAGGGCGAACTCAATGAAGTGGGATTCTCGCAATCCAAACAGAATGGGTCGATGCCAAATCAGCATCCTGCTCAGCCAAACGCAGCAAGTAAGCTAAGCGATGATGCCCCTCCAGCAAGTTATAAGGTGCCTTCATCACCTTCCCCTGCATCACATCAATATCACGCTCGTAATGCAATACGATTGGCGCTACCGGCCATGTGCCATGCTTCTGCATATCCTGCACCAGCCAACTCCGCTGGAACAACGCATTACTCATACGCGAAGAAAGCTTATCGACGACCTCCTGATGTGGCGTCTTGATCAGTGACTGAATTTTCTCAGTCTCCCACTGCTCCAGCTCGAATCGCATTGACTGAAAATCCAGCCACCCCCAATTGCACAGTACCCCTTTCCAGTGCCGGTACACCCATTGCTCTAGGACATCATCTGGAAAATTAGGCAATGCTACATTTGCCTTTTGTCGCCACTGGTCCCATGACTCACAGTGACGCCCACCGAATCCTTCGGGCTCTAGTTCATAGAGTAGTCGATCGCTTCTGATCATAGTCATACTCCTTCTCTGCACGCGACAACCAAAAAATTATTCTGTACTGCTCTCCCATCAGCACGAGAGCTTAATGACAAAACTATATAACCATTCACTAATAACGGTTATTTATCCTTACACTTTTCAACCTAACACAGAGGAAAAGGAAAAAATACCTGAATATTCAAGAAAGATTATTCAGGCATGGGGAGAGAGGATGATTTTTTACAAACAGATACCGGCCAAATTGCGATTTGGCCGGTATCCGAAAGGAGGAGAAATTACTGTTTGTTCCAGCGGTCCGCTGCAGATGTATCGGTCTCGCGAGCATCAACCCAGCGTGACGCTTCTGGTGTTTGCTCTTTCTTCCAAAATGGTGCGCGGGTCTTGAGGTAGTCCATGATGAACTCGCAGGCTTGAAAAGCCGCGCCACGGTGGGCACTGGTAACACCAACAAAAACGATTTGATCGCCCAATCCAAGATCACCGACCCGGTGAATTACTCGGACTTTGAGCAACGGCCAACGTTCACGAGCCTGCTCGACGATCTCAGCCAAAGACTTTTCGGTCATACCAGGATAATGCTCAAGCGAGAGCCCGGTTACACTGTCGCCCTGATTAAAATCGCGTACCTTACCAATGAAGGTCACTACCGCACCGGCATCGGCACCTTCGGCCAAGCGTGCGTATTCATCCGCAACCGAAAAATCGTCAAACTGTACAGAAATCATGATTACCCCCCTGTTACTGGCGGGAAAAAGGCAACTTCATCACCGTCTGTCAGTGGGCTTTCCAATGAACAAATTGTCTGGTTCACAGCAACAAGCAATTTGCCTGATTCAAGAGCCAACTGCCACTTGTCACCCTTTTCGGCCAAATGGGCACGTAGGGCCTCGGCGGTCGCAAACTCAGCGTCGATCTCGATGCGGTCAACGCCCACCAGCTCTTTTACCTGGGCAAAGAAAAGTACGTTAATCATGCTTCCACCTTAAAATGACCTGATTTACCACCCGTTTTCTCAAGCAAGCGAACTTGCTCGATCACCATGTCTTTCTGAACGGCCTTACACATATCGTAGATGGTCAGTGCAGCAACGGAAGCAGCTGTGAGCGCTTCCATTTCTACGCCTGTTTTCCCTGCCAGCTTACAGCAAGATTCGATACGTACTTTGTTTTCTGCCTCGATAGCTTCAAGCTGCACTTCGACTTTCGACAACAGCAATGGGTGACAAAGCGGGATCAGATCCCACGTTTTCTTTGCAGCTTGAATACCGGCAATACGGGCAGTGGCAAATACATCGCCCTTGTGATGTTGACCCGACAGGATCAACGCCAATGTTTCAGGAGCCATACTGACATAAGCCTCAGCACGAGCTTCACGAACAGTCTCTACTTTCGCAGACACGTCAACCATGTTTGCTTCGCCAGAAGCATTGATATGCGTAAATTGATTCATCCGTCTCTTCCAAGAAGGTAAATAGAAAATATGTGTGTCCGGCAGGTGGGAATGGATCAGCCGCCAATTGATGCCAGATGCGGCGTCATACCTGTATTGCCCTGCTCAAGGAAATGGCTCACGGCTTTTTCCTGCAGGCCACCCTGTATGCGGGCAATCAAGTCTTCGCGCTGTTCATCCTGCTGTAGCAAGTCACGAAGATCGACACCATGGTCACCAAACAGGCACAAGTGCAACTTGCCCATGGCTGAAACACGCAAGCGGTTACAACTTTTACAGAAGTCTTTCTCGTATGGCATGATCAGGCCAATTTCACCCTGGTAATCTGGGTGGCAGAAAACTTGCGCAGGACCATCATTGTTGGCCTTGATTTTCAATACCCAGCCATTGGCAATCAAGTGATTGCGGATGCTTACGCCTGACACATGGTGGTTGGCGAACAAGCTGTCCATCTCCCCCGTTTGCATCAATTCGATAAAACGGAGCTGGATCGGACGATGCTTGATCCACTCAAGGAACTGAGGAAGTTGCTGGGAATTAAGATCTTTGAGCAGAACGGTATTGACCTTGACCTGCTCATAGCCGGCCTCAAATGCGGCATCAATCCCGGCCATCACCTGACCAAACATATTCTCACCCGTGATCTGATGAAACAGGCGAGGATCCAGACTGTCGACACTGACATTGATGTGGGTCAGACCCGCCTCACGCCAGCCCGCAACCTGCTTGGCCATACGGTAGCCATTGGTGGTCATCGCCACCTTGCTGATGCCCGGCTGCTCGGCCACAGTTCGGACAATATCGGTGAAGTCGCGACGAAGAGTCGGCTCGCCGCCGGTAATGCGTACCTTGCTGGTACCACACTCTGCAAAGGCCGCTGTAACGCGGTGGATCTCATCCAGAGACATAAAAGCAGGACGCTTTTTCTCTTCCGGATGGTAGCCGTTAGGTAGGCAATATGTGCATTTAAAATTGCAAACGTCAGTTACTGACAAACGCAAGTAATAGAACTTACGATGAAAATTATCTTCAAATTGTTTCGCCACGGAACACCTTTCCAAGTACGGGAGGCCGATGCATTTCTTTACCGACCCTGGTGACATCTGTCACTGGCCAGGCTCACGTATCCCCAACGTAGAGGTCCCTCCTTGAGAGCCTCCGTCAAGCACTTAGTGCGCCAAGCTCGGAGTTATGGCAATTGCGCAGGCAGGAATAAACCAAAATCTGCACAATAGCGTAATCATTATAAAAGTATCAGAAGATCGTGCCGTCGGCCTGTTTATTTCCCTCTTGCCGAGGACAGCAGCAGCCCCTCAGCCGCTCATATCTTCATGGAATATTTTTTCGTGCTGCATTCTACCTTTCAGGGTATTTAACGACAATACTACTAAGGAGGATACGGGGAATTTTTCTTACTAAAAGTGAGGATATTATGTCCAATATTATCGAATCAGCCACTGTTGAAGATGTTGCGCTCTATCTTCAGCGGGAAGAAGGGCTTGATGCCCGGCAAGCACAAGAGCAGGCAAAAACTGTCATTAACGGTTTCATCGACATGCAGGAAAAAGGGCTAATCAAGGGGTGGTACTTCGATGAGCAAAGCCACCTTGAGCTGCTTCCCAGTGATACGGCTCTGAAAATTATTGCCAACCAAAAATGATTCGCAAATTGCATCGGCAGTTGCGGAGAATTTTGCAAATAACAAAAACACTAGGGGTAACATCGCCCAATAAGCGGTATGACAAATAGGCATCACATTTGCAGTGTCTGGTATACCATACTAACAATAACCGGAGCTGGCCATGAAACAGTGCATACCGCTACTATTCCAAAAGCGTCATATTCTACCCGGTGGCCGGATACCTCTTCGTATCGCGCATGGCCCGCAAATGCATGCTTTCAAAACCGCTATTCGCAACGGCGGTACTTTTGGCGTGTGCATGTTTGACAATGATGATCATGGAAACCATTTTTACCAGATAGGCACCCGGGTAACCGTCGAAGATTTTGACGCCTCCCCCACTGACGGCAGCTTGATTGTTACTGTCGCAGGACATGAATCATTCCGCATCGATAACCTCAACGAAGACGAGAATGGTTTGCTCACGGCAGAATATGAAGCCATTCAGCCTTGGCCTGAAACTAAAGTAAATTGTGACCAACAGATTTTAGCTGAAAAACTCAAATTGATGTTCAAAAAGCATCCCGAGCTTAACGGCATGCACCACCATAAACAATTCGACAACTTAAGCTGGTTATGTCAACGCTGGCTCGAGCTGCTCCCTCTTCCGGCCAGCGAAAAACAACTTCTACTCAGTGCGCCCAACTGCATGGATACCTACGACTACCTCATGAGTATTATGCACAAGCCCCATTGACCCCATTGCCGCAAGCGACGTCACAATTGATGCTTGCGGCGGTTTATCAAGTGAAGGCTCTCGCACAAAGACAATCCCGCATCCCCTAATACAACGCTTTGCCTTATTGCGCACTGTATTCCACACCCACAAGCAGGTAAACTGCCACTAATTTCTAATAATATTGTTTACTTCTGCTATGCCTACATTTACAGAAAATTTGTCATCGGAGACAAAAATTGTCGCCATAGGCGGAGGACATGGCCTCGGCCGAATCCTCTCTGCATTGTCTGACTATGGCGAAAATGTCACCGGCATAGTAACGACAACCGACAACGGCGGCTCTACAGGACGTATTCGTGCCTGCCAAGGCGGTATTGCTTGGGGTGACACTCGCAACTGCATCAATCAGCTGGTCACCGAACCCTCTGTGGGCTCGATGATCTTCGAATACCGCTTTGAAGGGACAGGCGAACTGTCGGGCCACAACTTGGGCAACCTAATGCTCAAAGCGTTGGACAATCTATCCATTCGCCCGCTTGATGCGATTCACATGATCCGTGACATGCTCAAGGTCAAAACACATATTGTGCCAATGTCTGAGCATCCGGCCGATCTGGCCGCCGAAACGCAACAGGGCGAAATCATCAACGGCGAAACCAGTGTTGATGAACTGGATAGTATCCCACGTCGCTTACTGGTAGAGCCTACCGTGCCCGCCACTGAAGAGGCAATTTCTGCTATCGAGCTAGCCGATATCATCCTGCTTGGCCCTGGCAGTTTCCTTACCAGTGTCATGCCACCCCTGCTGCTCAAAGATATTGCTCATGCGCTAAATATCACCCGCGCAAAAATTGTCTTTATCACAAATTTGGATAAAGAACCGGGACCCGCTGGAATGATGAGCCTAACTGACATGCTCAATTGGTGTGAGCGTTCAATGGAAGGAAGAAAAATCGACTGGGTACTCGCGGACAAACCACTGACGGAGCTTGAGACAAATTACAACATTCATGTTGCTGAACTCGCATCAAGCCACCATCAATGGCGGCACGACCGAAACAAATTAAAGCAAGCAGTTGAGCGGATTATCATGACTGGCTAACCGACGATATTCAATCGCCATTCCTTCGACCATCTGTCTGAACTCCGGCAGATGGTCTGCCATCCAAGTATCCTGCCCCTGCTTAACACGAGATTCGCATTCTTGGGCCATACGGGCCAGTTCATCAGCCCCAAAACTGGCAGCACTACTTTTTATCGCATGGCTGATCTCTCTTACATCCAGCAGAGTAGGATCGTCTGATAATTTACTGAAATACTGCTCAAGTTCATCGCTGAAGACCGTAAGCAGTAGCTGTAATGTATCTTCACCAACTTCTTCAGCCATGCGCTGAATTGTTTGTGCATTAATTGTCGTCGCCATGCAGTTTCTCCTACCTCTAGCCTTGCGTATCCTGCCAAATTTGTAATTTTCTGTATATCGTCGAAGGGCTGACTTCTAAAAGTCCAGCAGCGCGAGGAATATTACCATCACAGGCATCTATCGCGGCTTGGATCGTTCGCTTCTCAACCAGCCATAAAGGCTCCACTTGAGACTTGTCGAACGCCGCCGTCGTTTCTTGCCCTATATCTGTGGGAATAGAAGTCACCTGCGCCGCAGGATTTGATGAGTAGGATGCAAATTTAACGCCATCATTATTAATTGGCGGAGGAACCATAGACAGGGTCACTTCTTCACCGTCATTCAACACGACGATATTACGAATGACATTTTGCAGCTCCCGCACATTACCCTGCCAATGGTAATGATTGAACAACTGGATGACCTCAGGGGAAAAGCGGCTAAAATTCTTACCTTCTTCCAATGACATCAAGGCAAGTAAGGCATGAGCAATCTCAATAACATCATCACCACGCTCTCGAAGTGGTGGTAAATTGATAGGAATCACATGCAACCGATAATACAAGTCCTCACGAAAGCGCCCCTCCTGGACTTCCTGCCACGGATTACGGTTGGTCGCACAGACAAATCGCACATCAACAGTATTCGTCTTCGATGAACCAACTTTCTGATAGGTTCCTGTTTGGATGAAACGTAGCAATTTGCTTTGCAAATCCAAATCCATTTCACACAATTCATCCAAAAACAGAGTGCCGTTATGCGCGAGTTCAACAGCCCCCTGTCGCTCTGTCGATGCACCGGTAAAGGCCCCTTTCATATGGCCGAACAATTCACTTTCGATTAATTCTTTGGGGATAGCAGCACAATTCAATGCGACAAATGGCTTGTCATTTCGCGGACTGGCAGCGTGAACGGCTTCAGCACACACCTCTTTACCGGTACCGCTCTCTCCGGTTATAAACACCGTTGCCTTACTCGTAGCGGCAGATTCGATGACTCGATACACAGCCTGCATTGGTAGGCTATTGCCGATGAAGCCCTGATATTGTGCCCCAGCTTGTTTCGACGATGATTCACCATCTTGCAGAAGCTTCTCTTGCTTGAGTGCTTTGTTAACCGTCACCCTCAGTCGATCAGCCTCACAGGGCTTGATCAAAAAATCCTGCGCGCCATAACGCATCGCTTCAACGGCAACGTCTATCGAACCATGCGCGGTCATAATGACTACGGGGACATCGCCATAATCACGTTTAACAGATTCCAGTACTTCCATACCCGTCATATCGGGTAACCTGAGATCCAGCAAAATCAGATCCGGCAACGTTTGCTCGACAAATGCCAACGCTTCTGCACCGGTCCCGACAATAGTAACCGTAACACCCAATGGATTCAGATATGATTTATATAAGGCCGCGACTGATGCAGTGTCTTCTACCATCAACACCTGACGCTGTTTAGCAGTGCGTTCCATTGCCCCTCCCAATCTGGATACCTTGTATACCCAAACAACCTAAACACATTGAATTCAAAATGAAGCAGCTTGAATATAGTAATTGTAATCTAAAGAAATTCGCTGGTTTTACTAATTTGCAACTTTAGTGCTCTTTGCTTTCCAATATGAATCGCATAATGATTCGCAAAATGCAAATATGTAGTTATTGATTTGCTGGCCTGCACAAAAAAAGCGGGATAAACCCGCTAAAAAAGTACAATTAAAGATTTAAAACAAAGTTGGCACACTACCTGCTTTAATTAAAGTGACTCTTCCTTAGAGTCAACCTAGCCAACTGACGTTGTTTGTGGATTTTTTTCACTAAAACAATGAAGCCAACCGAATGACTTTATCGGTTGGCTTTTTTTTAACTAGCTATTGGCAATAAATTGCTCTCTAAGAGAAAGAATTTTGTCTCGCAGTTCGGCGGCCTGCTCAAACTCTAAGTTCTGAGCCGCGTCATACATTTCTTTCTCCAACCGCTGGATCTCATTTTCCAACTGTTGTGGTGTCATTACGGTGTAGCTAGCTTTTTGCTCTGCGACTTTATGCAACTTAGCAGCCCGGTTGGTCTTGCCTGGGGCCCCAAGCTCCATGATATCGGCGATCTTGGTCTCTAATGCTTTAGGAACGATCCCATTTTTTTCATTGTGGGCAATTTGCTTATCGCGACGACGATTCGTTTCATTAATCGCCCTCTCCATCGAACCCGTTATTCTGTCGCCATATAAAATCGCCTTACCTGACAAATGCCTCGCAGCACGACCAATCGTCTGGATCAGTGAACGCTCGGAACGTAAAAAGCCCTCCTTGTCAGCATCAAGAATCGCAACCAGCGACACTTCTGGCATATCCAAGCCCTCACGCAGCAAGTTGATCCCAACCAAGACATCGAACTCGCCCAATCGTAAATCGCGAATAATTTCGACCCGTTCAACCGTATCAACATCCGAGTGCAAGTAGCGAACTTTTACCCCGTGCTCAGACAGATACTCAGTCAGATCTTCAGCCATCCGCTTAGTCAGCGTAGTAACCAGCACCCGCTCGTTTTTGGCTTCGCGAATCCGAATTTCAGAAAGCAGATCATCGACCTGTGTCGCCACTGGGCGCACTTCAATCTGCGGATCCAGCAAGCCGGTCGGGCGAACCACCTGTTCGGCAATATCACCGCCAGACTTTTCTATCTCGTAACTACCCGGCGTCGCCGAAATATAAATAGTCTGGGGAGCCAGTGCCTCGAATTCCTCAAATTTCAACGGTCGGTTATCCAATGCCGACGGCAAGCGGAAGCCATACTCGACCAAGTTTTCCTTACGGGAACGGTCGCCGCGATACATAGCGCCAATTTGAGAAACAGTGACATGTGACTCATCAATCAATAACAAGCCATCGGCTGGCAAGTAATCAAACAGGGTCGGTGGCGGCTCA
Organism: Photobacterium aquae; assembly: GCF_001029445.1. Taxonomy (GTDB): domain Bacteria; phylum Pseudomonadota; class Gammaproteobacteria; order Enterobacterales; family Vibrionaceae; genus Photobacterium; species Photobacterium aquae. The sequence continues at coordinate 5,196 of NZ_LDOT01000020.1, read as the reverse complement.
CCCTCCGCACGCCCACTGAGGTAACGTGAGTAGTTTTCGATCCCCGAGCAAAAGCCAAGCTCGTTCATCATTTCGATATCGTACTGAGTCCGCTGGCTGATCCGTTGCTCCTCAACCAACTTATTATTATCAAGAAACTGCTGCTTGCGATCGACCAGTTCCTCTTTTATGCCCTCAATAGCCTCAAGGACGCGTTCACGAGGTGTCACATAATGGGTCTTCGGATAAATGGTACAGCGGGGCAAATCCCGCTTTATCACCGCACCGGTCAGCGGGTCAAAGCTGCTGATACAGTCCACTTCATCATCAAACAGCTCAATACGGATAGCATCTTTTTCTGATTCCGCCGGGAAAATATCAATCACCTCTCCCCGAACCCGGAACGTACCACGCTCAAAAGCAATATCATTGCGGGTGTATTGCAACTCCGCCAAGCGCCGTAGGATATCCCGCTGATCCAGCATATCGCCGCGACGTACATGGAGCATCATTTTGAGGTAGGAATCAGGGTCACCCAAACCATAAATAGCAGAAACAGATGCCACAATAACGACATCACGCCGTTCTAGCAGCGCTTTGGTTGCCGATAAACGCATCTGCTCAATATGGGCATTGACCGAAGAGTCCTTTTCAATAAAGGTATCTGTCGTTGGCACATAGGCTTCCGGCTGATAGTAGTCATAATAAGAAACAAAATATTCTACGGCATTCTCCGGAAAGAATTCCTTCATTTCACCATATAACTGAGCCGCCAATGTCTTGTTCGGCGCTAAGATCAAAGTCGGACGTCCCGCCTCGGCTATCACATTGGCCACCGTAAAGGTCTTACCGGTCCCCGTTGCACCAAGTAAAGTCTGATGGGCCAAACCCGAATCCAGCCCATCAAGCAACTGAGCAATGGCTGTCGGCTGGTCGCCTGAGGGAGAATACCGAGACGCAAGTTTAAAGGGTTTGATATTGACAATATCCATGCTGATACCGTACTGGATTTATGATCAGGGTTGTCTACATTTTGCAGTGCCGTCGCGCGATGTCAACTATTCACTCGACAAAGTAATCATGCGTCATCAGTTGACCACATTTTAAACTAAGCGTATCATCTGCGCCCACAGCACTTCCCATCGACGCCATCTTCCTCGTAGCATTTGTTGAAAAAACATCCCTCACAGCCATATACGTCCATATTTTGCCCACAAGTTATTCAAGTTTTGATTTAAATCAACTCACAGAATAATGTGCTAGAATTTGTCACTATTCGCCGCCAAGCGCTGTCCTCTCCCTCGACGAAACAATTTCTTTGATGGTAACAACAACAAAGGTTTATCAAAACCACCGCATCGACCAAAAATCACCCAAAGCGATAATTTCTCAAACGAGTTCGATCTTTTCCATATAGCCATCAACATAGTTATCCACAGTTTTCGTGGATAACTCGTCTAAAGCCTTGTCTTCTTTGGCCTCAAAAAAATCAAGCGATATTTTCCTACTTATTCGCTTCCCCATGACCACTTGCTTATCATTTGAACTCAAACGCCACAAGTGAGTGTTTTTCGCCCATAACGGCAATCTGAAAACATTTGCTCTCGAAATGCCACACATTGAACTGCAAATACGGGCTTATTACTTAACCTAATTCTCTCGCCCAGCCAGCAAACAAGCCATAAAGATTGAATACAAATCAATTAGCTAGGAGACCAAAAGGCCAGCAACAGCTAAAAACCCTGCTCAATGGGTGTTGTTATAGATCTGACAAAGGAAGATAATATAAAGATCTTTAGCAATTAGTAATCAGCGGTATGACAGAGTACCTACTCCTTCTCGTCGGTACAGTGTTGGTAAACAACTTTGTACTGGTAAAATTCCTAGGTTTATGTCCATTCATGGGTGTTTCCAAAAAATTGGAAACCGCGATCGGCATGGGCCTAGCGACAACCTTCGTCCTGACTCTCGCGTCGGTATGTTCTTATATGGTGGAAACCTACATCCTGCTTCCACTGGATATCCAATACCTGCGAACCATGAGTTTCATCCTCGTAATCGCTGTCGTCGTACAGTTCACCGAAATGGTCGTGCACAAAACCAGCCCTACCCTATACCGGCTACTGGGGATCTTCTTACCCCTGATCACCACAAACTGTGCCGTTCTCGGGGTTGCGCTGCTTAATGTTAATGAACACCATAATTTCATTGAATCTGTTATCTATGGTTTCGGAGCAGCGGCGGGATTTTCTCTTGTCCTAATCTTATTTGCATCGATGCGCGAACGAATCGCAGCTGCCGATGTACCTGCACCATTTAAGGGGGCTTCAATCGCCATGATAACAGCAGGCCTAATGTCACTGGCATTTATGGGCTTCACTGGCTTGGTGAAACTGTAATATGAGCGCAATACTAATAGCTGTAATAGCAATCGCAGCCCTCGCGGCAGTCTTCGGGCTCATCCTTGGCTTTGCATCCATTCGTTTCAAGGTCGAAGCGGATCCTATCGTCGATCAAATTGACGCCATCTTGCCGCAAACACAATGTGGCCAATGTGGCTACCCGGGCTGCCGTCCGTATGCCGAAGCCATTGCCAATGGTGATAAAATAAACAAATGTCCACCAGGTGGTCAGCAGACTATTGAAAAGCTCGCCGACCTGATGGGTGTGGATGCCGAAGACTCGGCCCATGACGCAGATAAAAGCATTAAGAAAGTCGCTTTCATCCACGAAGATATGTGCATTGGTTGTACTAAGTGTATTCAGGCCTGTCCTGTCGATGCCATTGTCGGTGGTACCAAAGCCCTTCACACAGTCATCAAAGATGAGTGTACCGGTTGTGATCTCTGCGTTGCCCCTTGCCCAACTGACTGTATCGAGATGATCCCGGTAGAGACCTCTCCGGAGAATTGGAAATGGGATCTTAACCAAATTCCTGTTGTGAATATTCCTGCTGACAATAACCAAACTGCGGTGAAGTAACATGCTGTCAATTATCGAACAAATTAAACAAGGTCAGCTTTGGGACTTCCACGGTGGGGTTCACCCGCCTGAAAATAAGCACATATCCAACCAAGAACCTATCCGTCTGGCCGGTATTCCAGATGAATTGGTTCTGCCGCTCAAGCAGCATATTGGTACCAAAGGTGAAATATTGGTGAGCGTCGGCGACCACGTCCTGAAAGGTCAGCCTCTGACCCACAGCGACATGAGCATGTGCCTACCGATCCATGCGCCAACATCAGGTACAGTCTCTGCTATCGAGCAGCGTACTACCGCCCATCCGTCAGGCTTGAGCGATCTCTGCATCGTGATAAAACCTGATGGCAAAGAGACGTGGGGTTCACAGCATAAGATACCGAACTATACCGACATCGAACCCGCCGAGCTGATCAATACTATTCGTCTAAACGGTATTGCCGGTCTGGGTGGCGCGGGTTTCCCTACCGGTCGTAAGCTCCAAGGTAGCCTAGGTCTGACCGATATTCTGATCATCAACGCCGCCGAGTGTGAACCTTACATCACCGCCGATGATCGCCTGATGCAAGACTATGCGGCCGAAGTTATCGAAGGCACGCGGATCCTGCGCCATATTGTCAGCCCAAAACTAACAATTATTGGTATCGAGGATAACAAACCAGAAGCGGCACGGGCCCTTGAGCAATGTGTCACCCCTGAAGACAACATCATTATCCGCGTGATCCCGACCAAATACCCATCGGGCAGCTCCAAGCAATTGGTTAAAATCCTAACCGGGCGCGAAGTGCCGAGCCAAGCACGCTCATCTGCCGTTGGTGTTGTTGTTCAAAACGTGGGTACCGCCTATGCCATCAAGCGTGCGATTATCGATGGCGAGCCATTGATCGAACGTGTCGTCACTCTTACCGGCGAGGCGTTCAAGCAGCGCGGTAACCTATTTACCCTGCTTGGTACTCCGATATCCTATCTGCTGGATAAGTTCGGCTATTGCCCCGATAAAAAATACCCAAGAGTTATCGTTGGCGGCTCCTTGATGGGCTTCACCCTGCCCCATGCCAATGTGCCTATCACCAAGATGACCAACTGTATCTTGGCCCCCAAACGCCGAGAGTTGCCAGTACATACTCACGAAATGGCCTGTATTCGCTGTAGCGCCTGTGCCGATGCTTGCCCATCATCACTTTTGCCCCAGCAACTGCAATGGTATGCCAAAGATCAGGACTACGATAAGTGCGAAGAGTACAACCTGTTCGATTGTATCGAATGTGGTGCCTGTGCCTATGTTTGCCCAAGTGAAATTCCACTGGTCAACTATTACCGCCAAGCCAAGGCCGAGATCTATTCACGCCGCCAAGATGCAGCCAATGCCGACCGCGCCAAACAGCGCTTCGAAGCTAAACAAGCCCGCTTCGAACGGGACAAGGCCGCTCGTGAAAACCGCTTCAAGAAAGCCGCGGAAGATCGCCGCCAAGAAATGGCCGCAACAGGCGGTGATGATGCAGTAGCCGCCGCCATCGCCCGAGTAAAAGCCAAACAAGCCGCAGCGGCCAATGAGACACCGGCCCAAAAGCCAGCCGTTGCTGCAGCCATTGCCAGAGCCAAGGCCAAACAGGCAGAGGCTGCAAAAGCAGGCTCACTAGACAGCGCGACGCCGGACAACAGCGAAATGGCGAAGTTGCGCGAAGAGCGCAAGCGCTTGGCCCGTGAACGCAAGGCCGCAAAATCTACCGATGAGGTGAGCTCGACATCAGACGCCGCAACAGATGCGAAAAAAGATGCTGTCGCCGCTGCAATTGCCCGTGCCAAGGCACGCAAGGCGGAGCAGCAAGCCGAGTCACCAGCAACGGAATCTGAAAGCGATCCGAAGAAAGCCGCTGTCGCCGCTGCGGTTGCCCGAGCCAAGGCTCGCAAGGCGGAGCAGCAAGCACAGAATGCTGAATCGGTGGCACAGCCTACCGACACGGCAAGTGCCGACGAACCGGTTGACCCGAAAAAAGCGGCCGTCGCTGCTGCGGTTGCCCGTGCCAAGGCTCGCAAGGCGGAGCAGCAAGCACAGAATGCTGAATCGGTGGCACAGCCTACCGACACGGCAAGTGCTGAGGAACCGGTTGACCCGAAAAAAGCAGCCGTCGCCGCTGCGATTGCCCGAGCTAAAGCACGCAAGGTGGAGCAGCAAGCACAGAATGCTGAATCGGTGGCACAGCCTACCGACACGGCAAGTGCCGACGAACCGGTTGA
>NZ_LDOT01000019.1 GCF_001029445.1 Photobacterium aquae | reverse complement strand
CTGTTACTTCATAGCCGAAAGGCACACAATCAGATTTACTGCGCGCTCGTAGCTCAGCTGGATAGAGTACCTGGCTACGAACCAGGCGGTCGGAGGTTCGAATCCTCCCGAGCGCGCCATTATTTTGAAGCAATAGCTTGTTGCTGTTACTTCATAGCCGAAAGGCACACAATCAGATTTACTGCGCGCTCGTAGCTCAGCTGGATAGAGTACCTGGCTACGAACCAGGCGGTCGGAGGTTCGAATCCTCCCGAGCGCGCCATCATTTTAAAACCCGGCTTAATCGCCGGGTTTTTTTATACCTAAATTTTGTACCGTTGCGGCTGATTTGCACCTATTGGCTCCGGCTACACCTCGTGCTATTCCTTTCCCTTCTCTTTTGCGATATCCCTCCTTGCTTTGGTATTAGCCAGTGAGTGCGGTGACTTTTACGTTATCGTCAGTGTTTGGCGAAATGACCTTTCCAATTCGAATCTAGTAGTGAAATACGCTAATCCACTCCGGCCGTAGAAGGTTGATCCTCTAGCAAAGGGGTTTTGGTGATTAGTTGGTAAATTTACTACGTAAATCGCATTTCAGAACAAATCTTCATCGTTATGGTGCTATTTATTAATCAATTTGACATATTTTTACTTCACGTGTTATTTGTTAACGCCCTACTAACACAGGGAATGAAAGGAAGCGTTATGGCCGATTTAGGGAGTGTGCTGTGGGAAGCGGCCACCATCATGGTGACAGGCATGGTGGTGGTGTTTCTTTTTCTCAGTATTTTGATTTACCTCGTTCAATTGCTGGCAAGGATTGCCCCCAAGGATGCCCCGGCGGCTCCAGCCAGAAGTCACCCAGCCCCCGTTTTGCCATCGCACAATGGTGTGCGGCCTGAGATCGTGGCCGCGATTGGCGCTGCGGTGCACCAGTATCGCAGCCGAAAGGTATAAGTCTGCGGAATAGACCAGACAGCCTGATTGAAGCCGTGTGGATATAGGATTCGTTTTTTGACAAGGAGTTTGTGAGCATGTCTAAGCCACTAGCCATCACTGATGTTGTATTGCGTGATGCCCACCAGTCACTTTTTGCTACCCGTTTGCGGGTTGAGGATATGCTGCCCATTGCCGAGCAATTGGACAAGGTCGGCTATTGGTCTCTCGAAACGTGGGGCGGGGCGACATTTGACGCCTGCATCCGTTTTCTAGGGGAAGATCCGTGGGAACGCCTGCGTCTGCTTAAGCAGGCGATGCCCAATACCCCGATGCAGATGCTGCTTCGGGGCCAGAACTTGCTGGGCTACCGCCATTATGCCGATGATGTGGTCGAGAAGTTCGTTGAGCGCGCCCACGCCAACGGAATGGACGTCTTCCGGATTTTCGATGCGATGAACGATGTCCGGAATTTCGAAAAGGCCGTCAAGGCGGCGGTGGATGTCGGCGCTCATGCCCAGGGAACCTTATCCTATACCACCAGTCCGGTACATAACCTTGAGACTTGGACGGATCTCGCCAAGCGACTTGAGGATCTCGGCTGCCACTCGCTTTGTATCAAAGATATGTCAGGCCTGCTCAAGCCGTATGAGGCCGAGGAGCTGATCACTCAGATCAAGGCGTCGTGCGATATCCCTCTGGCCTTGCACTGTCATGCGACGACTGGGTTGTCGGCGGCAACGGCGGTGAAGGCGGTCGAGGCGGGAATTGATATTCTCGATACCGCGATATCGTCGATGAGTCAGACTTATGGCCATACCCCGACTGAAACCGTGGTCGCCATGCTCGAGGGTACCCCGCGCGACACCAAGCTCGATTTGCAGCAGCTTGAGCCTATCGCCACCTATTTCCGTCAAGTACGTAAGAAATACGCCAAATTTGAAGGCAGCCTTAAAGGGGTTGATGCCAGGATCCTGTTGGCTCAGGTGCCGGGCGGCATGCTGACCAATATGGAAAGCCAGCTCAAGGAGCAGGGGGCCGCTGATCGTTTCGACGAAGTGCTGGAGGAGATCCCGCGCGTGCGTCAGGATCTGGGCTATATACCGCTGGTAACGCCGACCTCGCAGATTGTCGGTACTCAGGCGGTGCTCAATGTGCTCACCGGCGAGCGCTACAAAAGTATTAGCAAGGAAACGGCCGGTGTGCTGAAAGGGGAATATGGTGCTGCGCCTGCACCGGTGAACAGTGCGTTGCAGGAGCGGGTACTTGAGGGTGGCAAGCCCCTGACTTGCCGTCCGGCAGATCTGCTTGATGCAGAGTTGCACCGATTAACCGATGAACTGCTGGCTAAAGCCCAGTCAGACAATATTACGCTTGCCGACCAACAGGTTGATGATGTGCTGACCTATGCACTGTTTCCGCAGGTTGGGCTCAACTTCCTTAAAAATCGCAATAACCCTGAAGCGTTTGAGCCGGCACCGGGGAGCGAGCCTGCCCCTGTCGTTACGCCTGCCACAAAGGCAGCGCCTGCTGCTGGCGGGGTTGAAGCCTATAGCGTGACGGTGGATGGCCAGCTCTACAATGTTGAGGTTGGTCCCAGTGGCGCGCTGACAGCCGTTTCTCCGGCCGCCGCTGCCCCATCGGTAGCCCCAGCCGCTTCTTCCGCCGCTACTGCTGAAGCGGTAGCAGCCCCCTTGGCGGGCAATATCTTCAAGATCCATGTCCAGCCGGGGCATCAGGTATCGGAAGGTGATGTATTGGTGATCCTAGAGGCGATGAAGATGGAAACCGAAGTCCGGGCTGCCCGCAGCGGCGTGGTGCAGGAGCTCCTCGTCAAGGAAGGTGACTCGGTGGTGGTCGGCGCGCCGATCCTCAGTCTGGCATAAGAGGGTACCATGGAAGGTTTATTGATACTCTGGAGCGAGACGGGGCTGGCCAATTTCGAGTTTGGCCAGATCATCATGATGTTGGTCGGTGCCGGCCTGTTGTATTTGGCGATCAGCAAGGGCTTTGAGCCTCTGCTGCTGTTGCCGATAGGGTTCGGGGCGATACTGGCCAATATCCCCAATGCCGGTTTTACCGAGCCGGGCGGGCTGCTGTATTACATTTACCATGTCGGGATAGAAACCGGGATCTTCCCCCTGCTGATCTTCATGGGGGTCGGGGCGATGACAGACTTCGGGGCGTTGATTGCCAACCCCAAGACCTTGCTCCTCGGCGCGGCGGCCCAGTTCGGGATCTTCTTCACCCTGTTCGGGGCGATTCTGCTCAATGTGATCCCGGGGATGGACTTTACCCTGGCCGATGCATCGTCGATTGCGATTATCGGTGGTGCTGATGGTCCGACTGCGATTTTCCTTGCCAGTAGGCTATCGCCAGATCTGCTCGGGGCGATTGCGGTTGCCGCATACAGCTATATGGCATTGGTGCCGATTATCCAGCCGCCGATCATGAAGGCGCTGACAACGGCTGAAGAGCGTAAGATCCAGATGAAGCAACTGCGGCATGTCAGCAAGGGGGAGAAGATTCTGTTTCCATTGGCGGTACTGTTGATGACCATCTTGTTCCTGCCGTCGGCGACACCCTTGGTGGGGATGTTCTGCCTTGGTAACCTGATGCGCGAGTCCGGTGTGGTGGAGCGCTTGTCCAAGACGGTGCAGAACGAGCTGATCAATATCGTCACGATCATGCTTGGGCTTGGCGTCGGCTCTAAGCTTGAGGCCGAGACATTCCTTCAGCTTGAGACGCTGGGGATTTTGGTCTTGGGGGCCGTCGCCTTCAGCGTCGGTACCGGTGGCGGTGTACTGATGGCCAAGCTTCTTAACCGTTTCAGCAAGGAGGATATCAATCCGCTGATTGGTGCGGCGGGGGTATCGGCAGTACCGATGGCGGCCCGGGTGGTTAACAAGGTCGGTCTGGAGGCCAATCCGCAGAACTTCTTGCTGATGCATGCGATGGGGCCGAATGTGGCAGGGGTATTGGGCTCGGCCGTGGCCGCCGGTATCTTGCTGGCCTTGGTTGGGTAACTCTCCGGCTTTCGGTCAATTCACCGGAACAAGCTGAATTTTGCAATATTTTGAAACGGGTAGCTGATCGCTGCCCGTTTTCTTTTGCGCCAAATCCGTTAAGGTAGGAGGGCTGGTGACGACGAGGGGAGCGTGCTCTCCTCGATAGGCCAGCGGTGGTTGCCATATGGCGGCTACCTGATTGGATAGATTGGCTAAGTTGTTTTAATGCTAGAGTTATTTCATGGTGATTCGGCGCTTTGGGTGCTGTTCACAACGGGTTTTTTGAGTGCGACGCTGTTGCCTGGCGGATCGGAGGCCAATCTCGTGGCTTCTCTCAAGTTGGGTGATAACGCTGTTTGGCTGGTGGTTGCGGTAGCGACATTGGGCAATACGCTCGGGGGGATGACCAATTATTGGCTTGGCCGGTTGTTGCCGGATAAAACTTCTCAGGAAAAACACGGTCATAGAGCTTTACTATGGCTGAAAAAATACGGTTACTGGTCGCTGCTGCTCAGTTGGCTGCCGTTGGTCGGTGACCCGCTCTGCCTTGCTGCAGGGTGGTTGCGGATGCGGCACTCTTTGAGTTTATTGCTGATAATGGTCGGCAAGGCGCTCCGGTATACGGTACTGGCTATGATCGTAACAGGATTATTATAAGGAAGGCATTACGTGCAAAAGTGGATAGTGGGCGTTGCGCTGTTGTCACTGGCTGGCTGTAGCCTGCTAGAGCCCCAGCAAGAGTCGGCGGCGCTGCCGCCAGGCGTGACATTCGTGGGGCAGTTGAAGGGTGACGAGAGTGCGGTATCACCGGTGATACCGTATTCGAAATATACACTGGCAAACGGCCTGACGGTGGTGCTCCATGAGGATAAATCGGATCCTCTGGTGCATGTCGATATGACCTACCATGTCGGCTCTGCCCGTGAGGAGCTGGGTAAGTCTGGTTTTGCCCATTTCTTCGAACATATGATGTTCCAAGGATCAAAGCATGTGGGCGATCAGGAGCACTTCCGCCTGATCACCGAGGCGGGCGGAACCATGAACGGGACGACCAACCGGGATCGGACCAACTATTTCGAAACGGTGCCTGCCAACCAGCTGGAGAAAGTACTGTGGCTTGAAGCGGACCGAATGGGGTTCCTGCTTGAGGCGGTGTCACAGCGTAAGTTCGAGATCCAGCGCGACACGGTGAAGAACGAACGCGCCCAGCGCTATGAGAACCGCCCTTATGGTTTGGTTTACGAGCGTATTGGCGAGGCGCTGTATCCACGGACCCATCCGTATTCTTGGCAGCCAATCGGCTATGTTGAGGATCTTGACCGGGTCAACGTCAATGATCTGAAGGCGTTCTTCTTGCGCTGGTACGGGCCAAACAATGCGACGCTGACCATTGGTGGTGATATTGATATCGCCAAGACGCTGGAATGGGTCAATAAGTACTTCGGTTCGATCCCGCGTGGCCCTGAAGTCGATAAACCAGCCAAGCAGCCTGTAACCTTGGCGGACAACCGCTTCTTGACGCTGGAAGATAATATTCAGCAACCGATGCTGATGATGGCTTGGCCGACCTCTTATAGCGGTGCCAAGGACGAAGCATCTTTGGATATGCTGGCTCGGGTGATCGGCGGTGGCAAGAACAGCCTGCTGTACCAGAACCTCGTCAAGACTGGCGAAGTGGTTGATGCCGGTGCGTTCCATGACTGTGCTGAATTGGCCTGTACCATGTATGTTTATGCTATTGGCCAAAGCGGTGACAAAGGGGATCTGAAAACCCTGCGCAACAAGGTAGAAGGGATCCTGTCCGGGATCGAGCAGCGCGGGATCAGCGACAAAGAAGTGAATGAGCTCAAGGGCATGGTCGAGGCGAATGCCATCTTCGGCCTCCAGAGTGTCAGCGGCAAGGTATCGCAGCTGGCTTCCTATGAAACCTTCTACGGCAACCCGGGTTACCTGACGACTGAGCTGGGCAATTTGCGAGCGGTAACGCCAGCAAGCATGGAGGCGGCCTACGAGCAATACATCAACGGCCACCCGAACGTGACGCTGAGTGTGGTGCCGCATGGCAAGACCTCACTTCAGGCGGCAGCGCCTAATTATGCCCCTGCTGAGCGGATCATTCCGGCTCACAGCACGGTTAGCGAAGCGGCACTGAAAAAGCAGATGCGAGAGACGCGCGACGATTTCGACCGCTCGGTGATGCCACAGCCTTCAGCACCGGTAGAGGCAGCGATGCCGACCCTGTACCAGCTTGAACTGGCCAATGGCATCAAGGTGCTGGGAACGGAATACCGCGAGACCCCGACGGTTGAGTTGCAGCTGGTGGTTCCGGCGGGACGTCGTTTTGAGCCACAGGGCAAGGCGGGACTGGCGCAGTTGACCGCAAGTATGATGGCTGAGGCCTCGCAGAAATCCACGGTGGAGGAGCTATCTTCGCGGCTGGATATGCTGGGCAGTACCGTGAACTTCACTGCCGGTAAGTACGGGACGGTTATCTCGCTGACCTCGCTGAAAAAGCACCTGCCGGAAACGCTGGCTATCTTGCAAGAGCGGTTGTTCTTCCCTGCATTTAATCAGGCTGATTTCGACCGGGTGAAAAAGCAGGCCCTTGAGGGGATTATTTATGAACATCAGCGCCCGTCTTGGCTGGCTGGGCAGGCAACCCGTGAAGTGTTGTTCGGTGGAACTAACTTCAGCCTGCCGCCGGAAGGAACCAAGGCATCGCTAAGTGCAATTACCCTTGAGGACGTGAAGGCGTTCTACAACCGTTACTATACGCCGAATGGGGCAGATCTGGTGGTGGTGGGCGATATCAGCCAGCAGTCATTGCAGCGTGATGTCGGTTTCCTCGCCAACTGGCAGGGGATGCCGACACCTAGCTATACCACGCCAGCGCTGCCGACCCTGTCGCAGCAGAAGGTGTGGCTGGTGGACAAGCCGGGCGCGCCGCAGAGCGTGATCCGCTTGGTTCGTCAGGGGCTGCCTTACGATGCAACGGGTGAGCTGTACCGTACCCAGTTGGCGAACTTCAACTTGGGCGGTAACTTCAACAGCCGGATCAACCTGAACCTGCGTGAGGATAAGGGCTATACCTATGGCGCGGGAGGTTACCAGAGTGGCGGCCGCGAAGTAGGGCTGTCGGTCTATTATGCACAGGTGCGTGCCGATGCGACGTTGCCGTCGGTCAAAGAGTTTCTTGCCGAGCTGGGCAAGATGTCCCGTGACGGGGTGACTGACAAGGAGCTGGCCTTCATGCGTCTGGCCGTGGGGCAGAAAGATGCCTTGAGTTATGAGACGCCAAGCAAGAAGGCCCAGCTGCTGGGGCAAATCCTGACCTACTCGCTGCCGGAAAACTTCGTCGAGCAGCGTAACCAGATTGCTGCTTCAATCAGTAAATCGACCATCGATAAGTTGGCAGCCAAGTGGTTTAACCCGCAGGATTACCAGATTATCGTGGTGGGGGATGCCAAGAGCTTGAAGCCGCAACTGGAAACCCTCGGCCTGCCAATCGAGGTGATGGAGCCGAAAATGTAACTCAGAGAATAGCCGGTCGTATGACCGGTTATTTTTTATCTGGGGGAGGTATTTTAGCCTCGCTGCCGCGATGCAGAATCGTGCAGAATTGTTGCTGTAGGGTAAAAGTGTTTCGATACAATAATAATGGTAATCAACCACAATAATGATTACTCTACCGAGCTGAGTTGTTAACGATTGAGAATCACCTTGATGGATTTTTCACAAAGATTGCAGCGAATTGCTGCGAATCCTGACGCCCTGACCCAAATTGGCCGTGGCCTAGAGCGTGAAGCATTGCGTATTACGCCTGAGGGGGCGTTGTCGCCTGAGCCGCATCCATCCGGATTGGGATCGGCGCTGACCAACAAGTGGATCACAACAGATTATGCCGAGTCGCTGCTGGAGTTTATTACCCCGGTTTCGCACAATGTCGAGCACCTGTTGTCTCAGTTGGCTGACATCCATCAGTTTACCTATGCCCAGATGGGCGACGAGCGCCTGTGGCCGATGTCGATGCCGTGCTTTGTCGGCAATGAAGATGACATTACGCTGGCGCAATACGGCAGTTCGAACACGGGACGGATGAAGAACCTCTACCGTGAAGGTCTAAAGCGCCGTTATGGCAGCATCATGCAGGTGATCTCCGGGGTTCACTTCAACTTTTCATTCCCTGATAGCTTCTGGGACCAGCTGTTCGGCGAGCAGGCAGCTGACGAACGCCAGAATGCTGTTTCTGACGCTTACTTCGGCCTGATCAGAAACTATTACCGATTCGGTTGGTTGATCCCGTACCTGTTCGGTGCTTCTCCGGCACTGTGCGGCTCGTTCCTCAACAATGCGGCCTCCTCGAAGTTGGCGTTTGAGAAAGTGGGCGAGGGGACTTATTTCCTACCTAATGCCACGGCATTGCGATTGAGTGATCTTGGCTACACCAACAGTGAGCAGAGCTCGCTGAAAATTGGCTTTAACGGCTTGCCTGAGTACCTCGAGGGTTTGCGCCGTGCGATTCGCACGCCTTCAGAAAAGTTTGCCGAAATTGGGGTGAAGGTTGATGGCGAATACCGTCAGCTAAACGCCAATGTTCTGCAAATTGAGAACGAACTGTATGCCCCGATCCGGCCTAAGCGCGTGACCCAAAGTGGCGAGAAACCGTCCGAAGCGTTGGAGCGCGGCGGTGTCGAGTATATCGAGGTTCGCTCGCTGGATGTTAACCCGTTCAGCCCGGTTGGTATTACCGCTGATCAGGTGCGTTTCCTAGACCTGTTCCTGACTTGGGCTGTGCTGTCTGATTCGGCTCCGATGGATCAGTGTGAGCTGGAATGCTGGCGTGATAACTGGAACCGTGTTGTCCTCGATGGACGTAATCCTGAGCTGTTGCTCAAGATTGGTTGTGATGGCGAGCGTCTGACCGTTCAGCAGTGGGGTTCCCGTGTTTTTGCCGAGCTGGCTGAGGTTGCCAAGGTAATGGATACGGCAGCGGGTAATGATGAATATCAGCAGACCTTGAGCCGATTGCAGACGTGGATTGATGAGCCTTCATTGACCTTGTCGGCTCAGGTGCTTACGCAAATTAAAGAACAACAGGGCATTGGCCGTATGGGCAAGGCGCTGCTTGCCGAGCATGCGACGACGCTGTCTGAGCGTGAGTACGGTTATTATGATCAGGCTGCTTTCGAGCAGGAAGCCCAAGATTCGGCGGTTCGTCAGGCGGAAATTGAGTCGGCGGATATGGTATCGTTTGATACCTTCTTGGATCAGTATTTTGCTGATATTAAGTCGGTATAACAGACATAAAAAAAGCGGGCAGCGTCATGCTGCCCGATAAATAATTTCGCAGGGATGATGGCAGCACGGGGCTGCCAGTCATAGTATAAGACCCTAAGGACGGAAATGAGTTCCATGCTTGCAGGAAAAAAGCGCGCATTTTTTCGTAGTTCATTGTTATTGGCGGCGGTTGTCCTGACCGGTTGCGCCTCTGCCCCTCCCCAAGACCAATCCAACCTTTGCAATATCTTCCGTGAATATCCCAGCTGGTATGAGGATGCGCTTGATATGGAAAAGGAGTGGGGGACACCGATCCAAGTTGCGATGGCCTTCATCAAACAGGAAAGTAGTTTTCGCCATGACGCCAGGCCGCCCAAGAAATATGTCCTAGGATTTATCCCCTGGGGTCGGGTGAGTAGTGCCTATGGCTATGCCCAGGCACAGGACCCGGCTTGGGCCGATTATCAGAAAGCCACGGGTAATGGCGGCTCGCGCACTGATTTTGCCGATTCACTGATGTTCGTCGGTTGGTATACCCATGAAACCCAGCGCCAGTTGGGAATTTCGAAGTGGGATGCTTACCGCCAGTATCTGGCCTACCATGATGGCCGCGGTGGTTATAAGCGGGGGACGTATAAGTCCAAACCCAATTTGATCAAGGTTTCTCGCCGTGTCGAACAGCAGGCCAAGAGTTACGGCTGGCAACTCAAGCAGTGTCGTACTGAGCTTGAGGATAACCGGAGCTGGTGGCCGTTTTAATCCCTGAGGTGGTTAAACCTTGCGCGATAGCGGTGTGGTAGGTAGGGTTAAGGATGTATATACGGCTTCTGTGCCAGAAGCCGTTGAGATGGCCAAGGAGTAAAGGAAGCATGCCACTATTAGACAGTTTCACCGTAGATCATACCCGGATGCAGGCCCCAGCCGTTCGGGTCGCCAAAACAATGAAAACGCCCAAAGGCGATACCATCACGGTGTTTGACCTGCGTTTTTGCCGCCCGAATGCCGACATTCTCAGCGAGCGTGGCATCCATACCCTCGAGCACCTTTATGCCGGTTTTATGCGCAGCCACCTCAATTCCGAGCGGGTGGAAATTATCGATATCTCACCGATGGGCTGCCGTACGGGTTTCTATATGAGTCTGATTGGTACACCGAGTGAGGAGCAGGTTGCTGACAGCTGGCGTGCGGCGATGGAGGATGTGCTTAAGGTCGAATCTCAGACCCAGATCCCGGAGCTGAACGAGTACCAGTGCGGGACTTACAGCATGCACTCATTGGAAGAGGCACAGGCGATTGCCCGCGCTATCCTCGAGCAGGGCATTGCCGTCAACAAGAATGACGAGCTGGCCTTGCCGGCTTCCATGTTGCAAGAGCTCAAGATCAAATAACGTCTGCCCCGCGCATTTATCCGATAGGAATCACCGTGGGGCCACGGGTGATCCAACAACAAAGCCGGCTGAGTGCCGGCTTTGTTGTATTGGTAGTATTGGTTGTGGGGGCCTTAGCCTGTTTTTTGCAATTGGCCTGGCATGATCTTGACCCGTTTGACCATATTGTCGGAGACCTCGACGATTTCCATCTGGTAGCCTGCCACCTTGACGCTGAGCTGGCTGTCGGGGATGTCCTCGAGGTGCTCGAGGATCAGGCCGTTCAGGGTACGTGGCCCGTCGGTAGGCAGCCCCCAGTTGAGGCTCTTGTTAAGGTCCCGAATATTGGCACTGCCTTCGATCAGCAAGCTCCCGTCGTTCTGGGGGGTGATCTCCTCGGCCAGCGTCGGGCTGATGGAGGTGGTGAACTCCCCGACAATCTCCTCGAGAATATCTTCGAGGGTGATCAGCCCTTGGATATCGCCGTATTCGTCGACAATCAGGCCGATACGCTGTTTGTTACGCTGGAACTTTATCAGCTGAATATTGAGGGGAGTGCCTTCGGGAATGAAATAAACCTCGTCAGCGGCGCGAAGCAGGTTCTCCTTGCTGAAATCGTTTTTGTCCATCATCAGGCGATAGGCTTCGCGAACTCGGAGCATTCCAACAACTTCGTCGATAGTGTCGCGGAACAGTACGATCCGGCCATGAGCCGAGTGGCTGAGCTGGCGGACAATGGATTTCCAGTCATCGTTGATATTGATGGCGGCGATTTCGTTGCGGGGAACCATTAGGTCTTCGACGGTGACATTTTCCAAGTCGAGGATAGACAGCAGCATGTCTTGGTGGCGACGGGGGATCAGCCCCCCGGCCTCGTTGACCACGGTGCGTAGTTCGTCTGAGCTGAGTTTGCCGTCATGATGGTTGCCGACTCTGAGGCCGAGTAGGCGCAGGAAGCCGTTGGTGATCCCGTTGACGAACCAGACCAGCGGGTAAAGGAGCTTCATCAGAAGTTGCAGGAGCACGCTGCTGGCATAGGAAACCCGTTCGGGATAGAGCGCAGCGAGTGTTTTCGGGGTGACTTCGGCAAATACCAGCACCACCAGGGTCAGGGCACCGGTGGCAATGGCCACGCCCATGTCGCCGTAGAGGCGCATACCAAGGATGGTCGCGATGGCTGATGCAAGGATGTTGACGAGGTTGTTGCCGATGAGAATGAGCCCGATCAGCCGGTCAGGGCGAGAAAGAAGTTTCTCCACCCGTTTGGCTCCCTTGTGGCCTTGGTTGGCCAAGTGGCGGAGCTTGTAGCGGTTCAGTGCCATCATTCCGGTTTCTGAACCGGAAAAGTATCCTGAAATGACGAGCAGTAATATCAGCAGGGAAAATAAAATCCCGGTAGATACATCTTCCAAAAAGCTATTCCTTAACGTTTCGGTTACATGTACTGTGTACCCAGATGCTCTGGGTGTCAATGATAGCGGCCTAAATCAGCCGCCGATGATGATCTCCTTGACGAAGCGGCTTCCAAAATAAGCCAGTGTCAGTAGAAAGGCACCGACTAAGCTATACCAGACAACACGGCGTCCTCGCCAGCCTTTCTGGTAATGGCCCCATAGCAGGGTGCTGTACACGACCCACGCCAAGAAAGAGAGTACGGCTTTGTGGAGTTTGCCTTGCGCCATCATGTCCTGAATGAAAATCAGGCCGGTGATCAATGTCAGTGTCAGGAGGCCGTTGCCGACAAGGATGATCTTGAAAAGTTGGCGTTCCACCATCATTAATGGGGGAATGTTCGGGTTGATCAGCAGGCTCTTCTTACTTTTGAGCTTATGGTCGAGCCAAGCCAGCTGGATTGCATACAGGGTCGCAATCATCAGGGTCGAGTAGGAGAACAGCGCCAGTGAAATATGCAGCAACAGCTGGGGATGCGATTCGAGGTGGGTGATAAATGCCCCGGGCAGCATGATGGCTGCGGATAAATTGATGGCTGCAAAGCTGTAGACGACCGGGAGCAGGAACCAAACCCGCATTCGTAGCATGGCTGTGGTGGTGATGATGGCTATCATCAGGCTGATCAGGGAGGCGACATTGAGGATACTGAGGTTTTGCCCGACACCGCCGAGGATCAAGTCTTTGAGCAACAGGAGATGAAGAGCAATGGCGCCAATAGCGGAAAAGAAAACCGGTTTGGTTTTGATGCCGTTGTTGTTGGTAAGTCCGGGCACGACTAACCCTAATGCGAGAAAGTACAGGCAAGCAGCCGCCAAGGCTATCAGCATATCCATAGTAAACTTAACTGGTTAAGATGGTAAGAGTTCGCAAGTATACCTTGCCCGCCCTGTCTCTTCCATGCCAAAGCCGTATTCTGCGCGGCAGAATAGGGTTTTGTAAGCCAATGTCACAGTGAAAGTCGCCTACGGGGCATGAAAGCATCATAGGGATTGCGGTATACTAGCCGGATCATAACGATTTAGATTATTGCGTAACGAGCGAGTAGCACATGTTCGAAAATTTAACGGAGCGTTTATCGCGAACGCTAAAGAATGTCAGTGGGCGCGGTCGACTGACCGATGACAACATCAAGGATACGCTGCGTGAAGTACGCATGGCGTTACTCGAGGCAGATGTTGCGCTGCCAGTCGTCCGTGAATTCGTTAAGCGTGTGAAAGAGCGCGCTGTCGGTACCGAGGTATCGAAGAGCCTGACGCCGGGTCAGGAGTTTATCAAGATTGTTCAGGCCGAGCTTGAAGCGGTGATGGGCGAGTCCAACGAGGATTTGAACCTTGCCAGCCAGCCGCCTGCGGTAATTTTGATGGCGGGCCTACAGGGTGCGGGTAAGACCACCAGTGTGGGTAAGCTGAGTAAACTGCTTAAAGAGCGCAAGAAAAAGAAAGTGCTGGTGGTGTCGGCTGACGTATATCGCCCAGCCGCTATCAAGCAGCTAGAAACATTGGCCAGCGATCTTGGTGTAGACTTCTTCCCGTCAACCCCTGATCAGAAGCCAGTACAGATTGCCCAAGATGCATTGGCTCATGCCAAGCTAAAATTCTATGATGTCCTGATCGTCGATACCGCAGGTCGCCTGCACGTCGACGGCGAAATGATGGAAGAGATCAAGGACGTCCACAAGGCGATTGATCCGGTAGAAACCTTGTTCGTGGTTGATGCCATGACAGGTCAGGATGCGGCCAATACGGCCAAGGCCTTTGATGAGGCCCTGCCGCTGACCGGTGTGATCCTGACCAAGGTCGACGGTGATGCCCGTGGCGGTGCGGCGCTGTCAGTACGCCATCTGACCGGTAAGCCGATCAAGTTCTTGGGTGTTGGCGAGAAGACCGATGCGCTTGAGCCGTTCCACCCAGACCGTGTGGCTTCGCGTATCCTCGGTATGGGCGACGTGCTGTCGCTGATCGAAGATCTTGAGCGTAACGTCGACAAAGAAAAAGCCGAGCAGCTGGCGAAGAAATTCAAAGAGAAGAAAGGCTTTGATCTGGAAGACTTCCGTGACCAGCTGCAGCAGATGAAGAAAATGGGCGGCATGATGGGGATGCTGGACAAGCTTCCTGGTATGTCGCAACTGCCGGACAATGTCAAAGACCAAGTTGATGATAAGATGTTCGTTCAGATGGAAGCGATCATCAACTCGATGACCCCGGGAGAGCGTGAGCGCCCTGATTTGATCAAGGGCTCGCGTAAGAAACGTATCGCTCTGGGTTCAGGTACCCAGGTGCAGGATGTAAACCGTCTGCTCAAGCAGTTCACCCAGATGCAGAAGATGATGAAGAAAATGCAGAAGGGCGGCATGAAGGGTATGATGCGTAATATGAAAGGTATGATGCCTGGCGGCGGAATGTTCGGCCGTTAAGGTTTTTTGCCTTTATATTATTAGGCTTGCTGGAGCGACAACTCTTATCATTGGTGAAAATTTAGCTAAAGCGGTTGCATTCGCCAGTTTTAAGAGTAAAATTCCCGAGCTTAATTTGGCACGGGCCCCGTTATATTCTGGCGGGGCCATTTAATTTTACAGTAATGCAAAGAGGACGATATGGTAACCATTCGTTTGGCACGTCACGGCGCTAAAAAGCGTCCATTCTATCAAATCGTTGTTGCTGATTCTCGCGCTGCACGCGACGGTCGTAACATCGAGAAAATTGGTTTCTTCAACCCGCTAGCTAAGGGTCAGGAAGAGCGCCTACGTCTAGACCTAGACCGTGTTAACCACTGGGTAGGTCAAGGCGCAACTGTGTCTGACCGCGCAGCTAAGCTAATCAAAGACGCTGCTAAAGCGGCTTAATTAGCGATGTCAGGTAATAGAGAGGCTATGAGTATTCAAGACAACAACATCGTCGTCGGGAAACTTGGTTCCACATACGGCATCAAGGGTTGGCTCAAAGTTTTTTCTTTCACCGAAGACGCTGAGAGCATTTTTGCCTATCAGCCTTGGCTTGTGAAAGTGAAGGGTGAGTGGCAAGAGATCCGTGTTGAATCATGGAAGCGCCACGGTCAGGGTTTGGTAGCGAAGCTGGAAGGTTTGGATATCCGCGAGGATGCTCAAATGTTCACTAATGCTGAAGTCTACGTTGCTGCTGACCAACTGCCAGCGCTGTCAGATGACGAGTTCTACTGGCGTGAATTGATTGGAATGACAGTGATGACTACCGAAGGTTACGACCTAGGTAAAGTGACTGACATCCTGGAAACAGGTTCCAACGATGTATTGGTAGTTAAGGCTAATCTGAAAGATGCTTTTGGCCAAAAGGAACGCCTAATCCCGTTCCTCGATGAGCAGGTCATCAAGTCGATTGATCGCACTGCTCAGCGGATCGAAGTTGACTGGGATCCTGGATTCTAACCCCGGTAATTAGGTGGACATATGAAGGTAGGCATTATTAGCCTATTCCCTGAAATGTTTGATGCCATTACCAATTATGGGGTCACAGGCCAGGCGGTTAAAAAAGGCCTTTTGTCATTGGATACATGGAATCCTCGTGATTTCACCCATGACAAACACCGTACGGTCGATGATCGACCATACGGCGGTGGACCTGGGATGCTTATGATGGTTCAGCCATTGCGCGATGCCATTCATGCAGCAAAACAGTCCATTGATGGGCCGGCTAAAGTCATTTATCTGTCGCCTCAGGGCCGTAAGCTTGATCAAGCGGGTGTTGAGGAGCTGGCGCAGAACGAGAACTTGATTCTTATCTGCGGCCGCTACGAAGGGGTAGATGAGCGCATTATCCAACAAGAGGTAGACGAAGAATGGTCTATCGGGGATTTTGTGCTAACGGGTGGCGAACTGCCAGCCATGACGCTTGTCGATGCAGTCGTTCGGTTTGTACCGGGCGTGCTGGGAGATTTTGCGTCGGCAGAGGAAGACTCCTTTGCCAATGGCTTGCTTGATTGCCCACACTATACGCGTCCTGAAGTGTTGGACGGGCAGGAAGTCCCTCGGGTCTTGTTGTCAGGAAACCACAAGGATATAAGCCGCTGGCGGTTGAAACAATCGCTGGGCCGCACTTGGTTGAGAAGACCAGAGCTCCTGGAAAACCTAGCTCTGACTGACGATCAGGAATTCTTGCTGGCGGAGTTTATCCGCGAATACAAAGCAAGCATTTAATTAATTTAGTATCAGTTTATTCTAGGGTATTAACCAATGAGTAATATCATCAAAGCTCTTGAAGTAGAGCAAATGAAACAAGACCTTCCACAGTTCGCACCTGGTGACACTGTAGTTGTTCAAGTTAAAGTAAAAGAGGGTGAGCGCTCTCGTCTTCAGGCTTTTGAAGGCGTAGTAATTGCTAAGCGTAACCGTGGTCTACACTCTGCATTCACTGTTCGTAAGATTTCTAACGGTGAAGGCGTTGAGCGTGTATTCCAACTGCACTCTCCAGTAGTTGACAGCATTACTGTTAAGCGTCGCGGTGCAGTACGTCGTGCCAAACTGTACTACCTACGTGAGCGTTCTGGTAAAGCAGCTCGTATCAAAGAGAAGCTATCTTCTAAGTAATACGCTTGTCGTAAGACGCGAATTGAAAGCCCACCGCAAGGTGGGCTTTTTTTATGCCTACTTCTCAAGCGTTTTCCCTGCGCTATATCCGATCATTGATTTGTGATTGGTATGAAAAAACCAGCCCGTAGGCTGGTTTTTTGATTCAGTGTTTTTCACCGATTATTTTGCAGCTTCTAGTTCACCGCTTTCTTCATCGGCCAAGTCGGTTTCACCTTTGCCTTTTGAGCGCTTGATGATCAATGCTGTGATACCGAAAGCACTGATGAGGCCCACGGCAGTAGACAGTGTCATTGGCAGACCGAAGCCTAGCTGGCTGTTATTCAGAATGAAGGTAATACATACCGTGGTCATGAAGATAGCCGGTACTGTTGTGACCCAATGCAGTTTGTTGTGGCGTAGCAGATAAGCCGATGCCGTCCACAGCATCATCACTGCGGTGGCCTGGTTCGCAAAGCCGAAGTAACGCCAGATGATAGCAAAGTCAACCTGAGTCAGGATGCCACCGACAACGAACAGTGGTACAGCCATTAGTAGGCGGTTACGTAGGGTTTTCTGCTCCATATTGAAGTATTCGGCCAAGATCAAACGGCTTGAGCGGAAGGCAGTGTCGCCTGAGGTGATCGGTAGAATGACCACGCCTAGGAAGGCGATGATGCCGCCAAATACGCCTAGCAGACCCATTGACGAATTGTAGACAACTGTACCCGGGCCACCATTGGCGACCGCTTCAGACAGGCCCTCGACCGAGCCGAAGAAAGACAGGGCAACCGCACACCAGATCAGGGCGATGACACCCTCGCCGATCATCGCGCCGTAGAAGACGAAACGGCCGTTCTTTTCATTTTCCATACAGCGTGCCATCAGCGGCGATTGGGTCGCGTGGAAGCCGGAGATCGCACCGCAGGCAATGGTGATGAACAACGCCGGCCACAGCGGCAGATCGTTAGGGTTCATGTTGGTGAACATCTGGCTCATCTCGTAACCCCCAAGCAGCGAGTGCTCGCTAGAGATCGCCATCGCGGTGATAAGACCGACCGACATGAAGATAAGCAGGGCGCCGAAGAATGGGTAGAAGCGGCCGATGATTTTGTCTACCGGGACAATGGTAGCCAGAATATAGTAGGCGAAAATGACCACGACCATGGTCGTCATCGACAAGCCGATATTGGTTTGCTCATTGACAAGGTTGGTGATCATGCCGGCAGGGGCCGAGACGAAGACGACACCAACAAGCAGCAACAGCACGATCGCAAAGATATTCATAAAGTGTTTTGCGCCGTTGCCTAGGTAGCGGCCGGTAATGCTCGGTACAGATGCACCACCATTGCGAATTGACAGCATGCCCGAGAAGTAGTCGTGAACCGCACCGGCAAAGATACAACCCAGTACAATCCAGAGCATGGCCGCTGGGCCGTAGAGTGCCCCCATGATCGGGCCGAAAATCGGACCGACACCGGCAATGTTCAGCAATTGGACTAGATAGACTTTTTTGTTAGACATCGGGACGTAGTCCACGCCGTCATTTTTGGTATACGCAGGGGTTTTGCGGTTCTCGTTAACACCGAATACTTTTTCGATAAATGCACCGTAGATGAAATATCCACCTACCAGTGCGGCGACACACATCAGAAACCAGGCCATAAATTGTCTCTCTATATCCTTGGGAGTGGGATGGTTAATTTGGCGCGCTTTGCCTTGTCATCCTGGCAACGGGCGCAAAACTCATTTATTCAGCTGCCATCCTAAGCTTTTTATCGCTAGATGCACGGTCAAAAAGGGCGAGTGGTTCTATGGCCCGCTGAACGGTCGATAGCCTGCTTGAGCGGTTTTTCCGATGTTGTAAGACGGTTTTGCCGAGTGATTTCGGTATTGATGGTAAAAGCGAAAATTCGTGATGGGTGTCCGGTTTCATTGGTGCTTGTTAAGCCACCATTGGGTTTTCTAAGTTACTGTAGAAAAAGATTATATTCTACAGTGTCGGGCGTAGTGCAAGGAGGAGATATGCGTGTTATGAAAATGCAGATATTGGTAGCCGGGGCGGCGGCCATACTATTGTCAGGTTGTGTGACGCAGTCGTCGTTGATCGAAGAGGGCAATTGGTACAAGCTCGGCTTCCTCAATGGCAAGCAGGGCATGCATCCGACTGCGATGACGGTGCTGGAAGAGAAAACGGAGCAAACAGAGGGAGCCCAGCCGCTTGACTATGGGCAATATCAAGCGGGCTATCAGGCCGGTATCGAACAGTACTGTACCCCGGAGCAATTGGAGCAATTTGGCCAAGAAGGCAAAAATAACTGGGGGGCGTGCGAGTTTCGCCGCGACCAGAAAGGCCTCTACATGATCTACTGGCAGCGCGGCTATGACAAATGGCTCAGCTTCAAGGGGCCTGCTGACTTTTAGCGAGCTCCTCAAGTCAGCCCGAAGCGGTCTTTGAGCTCCTTGAGGTAGCGGCGACTGACGGGGGCATGATGGCCGTGCTGGGTTGTGATCTCAGCAAGGCCATTATCCAGCAGCTTGATCTCTCTGATGGCTTTGGGGTGGATCAGGTATTGTCGATGACACCGGATCAGCGGTGTCTTCTCCTCCAGTGTCTTGAGCGTAAGGTGAGTGGTCGCTTTGGTATCATGGGTGACCGCATGTACCCCGCTCAGATCAGAGAAGGCCACCTCAATATCGGCCGGGCTAAGCAGTACGATACGGTTATGGCCGCTGCACGGGATCAGCTCCAGCATGTCAGAGGTGAGTGGGGAATAATCTACTTGATGGCACTCACGGCTGAGGCGATCCAAGGTTTTGGAAAGCCGTGCAGGCTCGACGGGTTTGAGTAAGTAATCGAATGCATTGTCTTCGAAAGCCTTGAGGGCGAACTCATCGTAGGCAGTCACGAAGACGACCTTGGGCATGGTGTCTTGGTCAAGCATGCTGAGTAATTCAATACCGGTGAGCTGAGGCATCTGGATATCAAGGAAGATAGCATCGGGCTTGAGGGCGTTGATCTTCTTCAGCCCCTCGATGGCATTGCTGCACTCTCCAATCACTTGGATGCGGCCGCTTTCCTCGAGTAGTTCGATAAGTTCTTCGCGGGCGTATTTTTCGTCGTCAATGACCAGCGCCTTGATCATGCAGCATGTTCTCCGTTTATTGTATTCTCGCAAGGGAGCTTTATGGTAGCCCGGGTCCAGAGCTGGGGCTGGCAGCTCATTGCCAATCCATAGTGTTTGCCGAACATATTCTTCAGGCGTTTGTCGACAATCTTCATCCCCAATCCGCTTTCTTCCCCTACCGGGGCATAATTACCGGCGTTATCTTCGACCTCAAGTATGATCTGGCCACCATCCGAATAGCCGTTGATGGTGATTTTACCATTTTCCAATAGCGATGAGGTGCCATGTTTGATGGCATTCTCGACTAATGGCTGGAGAGTAAAAGTCGGCAGCCTAAGGGTGTGGAGAGATGGCGGGACATTGATTTCTATATGGAGCCGGTCGGAAAAACGTGCCAGTTCAATCTCGAGATACGCCTGCACATGCTGCAGCTCCTCGCCGAGGGTGACGGTATCGATATTTTGCTTGAGGTTGCTGCGGAAAAACTGCGACAGGTGCTGTATCAGTTGACGGGCCTTGTCGGGATCGCGGCGGATAACCGCGCTAATGGTGTTGAGCGCGTTGAACAGGAAGTGCGGGTTGACCTGTGCCTGCAATAGCCGCAGCTCGGCTTGAACCAAGAGGTTTTGCTGCTGGATGTAGCGGCCGGTTAAGATCTGGTTGGATAGCAGCTTGGCTATCCCTTCGCCGAGGGTCACATTGACCGTGGAAAACAGCTTTCGCTTGGGCTCGTAGAGTTTGATGGTGCCGAGTACCTCATTGTTGCCGCCGACCAGCGGGATCACCAGTGCCGAGCCGAGGCGGCACTTTTCATGCAGCGAACATTGGTAGGGGATATCATAGCCGTCGGCATAGACCAGTTCGCAGGCATCAATGGCCCGGCGGGTATAACCGGATGAGATGGGAGTACCTGGCAGATGGTGGTCATCGCCGATCCCGATAAAGGCGAGAATTTTCTCCCGGTCGGTGATAGCGACTGCGCCGACCCCTGTTTCCTCGTAGACGATATTGGCGATTTTCTTGGTGCTTTCTTCATTGAAGCCTTGGCTGAGGATCCCGACGGAGCGCTGGGCGATCTTCAGGGCCCGGTTTGAAAATGCCGCCGAGTATTTTTCGTAGATGGTTTTCCGGTCAAGAATAATGCTCATGAAAAAAGCCGCCCCGACCGAGTTGGCGATAACCATTGGCAGGGCAATGGCGCTGACCAGCTGGACGGCTTTGTCGAACGGCTCGGCCACCGCCAATATGATCAGCATTTGCACTATTTCGGCGAATAGGGTGACGGCAAAGACGACAACAGGACGGAATAACTGGTCGACTTGGCCTCGTCGGACAAAGTAGCTGTGCATCAAGCCACCGATCACCCCTTCGGCGGTGGTGGAGATCGCACAGGCAAGATCGGTAAATCCCCCAAGGCTGTAACGGTGCAATCCTCCGGTAAGACCGACGGCAAAACCGACCACTGGCCCGCCTAGTAGCCCCCCCATAACCGCACCGATTGCACGGGTATTGGCAATAGCATCTTCTATGTGCAATCCGAAGTAAGTGCCTAAAATACAAAAGAGGGAAAACAGGATATAGCAGGTGAAGCGCTGCGATAACCGCCCGGATACCGATGTCAGAGGCATGAATAGCGGTGTCTTGCTGAGCAGGTAGGCCAGCACTAGGTATACACTGAGTTGCTGGAGGAGCGAGAAAATCAGTTCCATTGCGTTTATTCGCTGTGAGATTGCCAGTGGCTTATGCCGTTATGGTAACTGGATTTTAACGCGCATACCAAAAAACGCTGATCGGAAATAATTGTTTACGGGTGGATTTTATACTTTACATCGCTTGCAATTTAATCTGAATGGCTGTTATTGTTCGCTTTATGACAGGGTGTCCTGTTTTTTCGTTATCGAGTGTATCTAATTTTTTACAGGGAAGCCCGCATGCATAAAGACCAACTGAATAATGTCCATATTGAGAATGAATCGGTACTCATTACGCCCAATGAGCTGCGTAGCAAGCTCCCGGTGAGCGAGTCGGCATTGAGTTTTGTCAGCCAGTCGCGCCGGACGATTGCCGATATTATCCACCACCGGGATCACCGCCTGTTGGTCGTCTGCGGGCCGTGCTCTATCCATGATGTTGAGGCCGCGAAGATCTATGCGGAAAAGCTCAAGCGGTTGTCTGAGGAGCTGGGTGACCAGCTGTATATTGTCATGCGGGTCTATTTTGAGAAGCCGAGGACGACTGTCGGCTGGAAGGGGTTGATCAACGATCCTGACCTCGACGGTTCGTTCGAGGTCGAAAAAGGGCTTCATATTGCCCGCCAGTTGCTGATTGACCTGGTGGAGATGGGGATCCCGTTGGCCACCGAGGCACTGGATCCGATCAGCCCGCAATATATCGGTGATCTGTTTAGCTGGGCGGCTATCGGGGCGCGTACAACGGAATCGCAGACTCACCGTGAGATGGCTAGCGGCTTGTCGATGCCGGTTGGGTTCAAGAATGGAACCGACGGCAGCTTGGGGACTGCGATCAACGCGATGCAGGCGGCGGCATCTGGCCACCGTTTCATGGGGATCAACCCCGATGGCCAGGTCGCTTTGCTTAACACCCAGGGTAACCCAGACGGCCATGTGATCCTGCGAGGGGGCAAGCAGACCAATTACGACTCTGTCTCAGTGACCGAATGTGAAAACGAGATGAAAGCATCAGGCCTTTCGCCATCGCTGATGGTAGACTGTAGCCATGCAAACTCACGCAAGGATTACCGCCGTCAACCGCTGGTGGCAGAAGATGTGATCCATCAGATCCGTGAGGGTAACAAGTCGATTATCGGCTTGATGCTGGAAAGCCATATTAACGAAGGAAATCAGAGTGCGGATTTGGCGCGTGAAGAGATGGCCTACGGGGTGTCGATCACCGATGCCTGCATCAGTTGGGAAACAACCGAAACCTTACTTCGTCATATTCACCAAGAACTGATGCCGTTTCTTCCGGTACGTACCGAATCTTAATTCCGCAAGAGAGCAGAGAGCCATAGATGGTTGCTGAACTGAGTAAACTACGAGATCAAATTGACGAGGTCGACCGCCAGATGGTCGCACTTCTTGCCCAGCGGCTGGCGCTGGTCGAGGAGGTCGGCCATGTCAAAAGCCAGCACGGATTACCGATTTATGCCCCGGATCGTGAGGCTGCGATGTTGGCCTCTCGTCGTCAAGAGGCCGAAAACCAGGGGGTTCCTCCCGATCTGATTGAAGATATCTTGCGCCGAACGATGCGAGAGTCATACGCCAGCGAGAATGACTCTGGCTTCAAGTGCCTTAACCCGCAGCTCCGTCCTATTGTGGTGGTTGGTGGTCATGGCCAGCTTGGTGGTTTGTTCTGCCGCTTGTTTGCCCTGTCGGGTTATACCGTCCGTAAGTTAGGAAGCGGTGACTGGGATCGTGCTGACGAATTGCTGGCAGACGCCGGGATGGTCGTGGTATCGGTACCGATTAATATTACCGAGCAGATCATCGCGAAACTGGGCAACTTGCCCGAAGATTGTATTCTTGCTGATTTGACATCGGTGAAGAGTGGCCCGCTTCAGGCGATGCTTGAGGTTCACTCCGGACCGGTTGTTGGCCTGCATCCGATGTTTGGCCCTGATATTGCCAGCTTGGCCAAGCAAGTCGTCGCCTACTGTGACGGGCGGATGCCTGAGAGTTATCAGTGGTTGCTTGAGCAGATTCAGATCTGGGGCGCGACACTCAACCGGATCAGTGCGATTGAGCACGACGAGGGGATGACCCTGATCCAGGCTCTTCGCCATTTCACTTCGTTTGCCTATGGCGTGCATTTGGCGGAAGAAGATCCCAAGCTGGAGCAACTGCTGTCATTGAGTTCGCCGATTTACCGGTTGGAACTGGCGATGGTAGGCCGGTTGTTTGCTCAGGACGCGCAGTTATATGCGGACATTATTATGTCATCGCCGCAAAATATTGCGATGATCAAGCGCTTTCATCAACGGTTTGGTGAAGCTATCGAAATGCTGGATAACCAAGACAAGGAGACGTTCAAGCAGGCTTTTGGCCGGGTCGAAAATTGGTTTGGGGATTATGCCCAGCATTTTTTAATCGAGAGCCAGGGATTGCTTAGACAGGCGAACGATTCAACTCACCGTAAAGCGTAAGAGCCCAAGAGGGCTGATAGCAGGAAAAGGCCCGCCCCATTGAAGGGGCGGGCCTTTTGTTATGTAGAGCTGCCGTGGGCGGTTATGGGGTTATCTCGACATCTGTTGGGCTGACGTTCTCGCTGGGATAACACCCCAGCACTTTGATGAACCGTGTCAGGTGAGTGAGTTCTTCGAGAGCCTGCTGCATAACGCCTGACTTTATGTTCTCTTGTACGTCAACATAGAACATCTCCTCCCACGGATTGCCGATTACCGGTCGTGATTCGAGCTTTGTCATATTGATATTGAGGTTGCGCAGTACCAGCAGACATTCAACCAGCGAACCGGCTTTCTGGGCTGTTGACATGATCAGGGTTGTTTTGGCTGGGATCAGCGAGGTGACATCGACGGGTTTGCGGGCCACAACGATGAAACGGGTGAAATTCTCCTGCTGGTTGGCAATATTGCTCTTCACCGGGGTTAGTCCGTAAAGCTCGCCGCTGGCGGCATTGCCGATTGCAGCGACGTTCGGACGTTTGATTTCGGCGACTTTCTGCATCGCCTCGGCTGTACTTGAACAGTATTCTTGGGTGATCTCGCCCAGCGAATGGAGGTATTCGCTACATTGCTGGTGGGGTTGCGGATGCGAGTACAGGGTATCAATTTGGTCAACCTGAGTGTCGACAGCCACAAGCAGACAGTGATCAATAGGCTGGGTGATTTCCCCGACAATAGACAGGCTGGTGTGCTGCAATAGGTCATAGACCTCGTTGATCGAGCCAGAACTGGTGTTCTCAATCGGCAGTACCCCGAAATCGGCATTGCCAATTTCAACAGTATGGAGAACATCGCGGAATGTCGAACAGCTGATCTCTACCAGTTTGGTTTGTTTTTTGCTGAAGTAATGATGGCTGGCAAGGTTTGAATAGGATCCCTTGGCGCCAAGAAAAGAGACGCGAGCAACGGGCTGAAGACTGTCTGGGTTGGCTAGTGTTTGCAGGTAGGCTTGCTGGAACAGGACTGAGTCTTCAATGATGGCATGGAAGATTTGAGTGACATACTGGGCGTCTAGGTTGAGTTCGCGGCCTGTTTCGATGAGTCGTAGCAGCAGAGCGTGTTCGCGTGTCTGGTCTCGAACTGGCTTGGCGGTTTGAATTTTACTTTTGGCCACTTCGAGGCTCAGCTGTCGCCGCTCTGCCAGCAACGAGAGGATCTCGTTATCGATACGGGTCACATTGGTTCGGATATCATCTAGCGAATACATCGGTTCGGTCATTGTCACGTCCTGTCTGTTGGCAACCCATACAAAAAAGCCTCCCGGTCAGGAGGCTGTCTGTTCGTCTTTCGCTTGTCTCTCGCGCAACGAATAGCCCCCGTTATGGCGACATAAAAAACAAGCGAAAGAAAAACAGTTTGCTGGATTTCATTAATACCAAAATGATTATTTTATGTTAGATATGGTTCAACATTATTCAGCGGTGCATTGGATGTCAAGCAGAAACTAAACAGCCCTGCAAGGGCAGGGCTGTCTTGGCCTCATGTCGTTGTACTCGGAACTTATTCGGTTAGCCAAACAGTATTCTTCGTGACATATATGGGAGGGCTTTTTGTGATGGGGCGCTGTTACTAGGATCAACGCCCCGAGTAATCCTCATGAATGATTATGCTTCTTCGGCTTCTTCATTTTCAACGTCAACGTCAGCTTCAACTTCAGGCTTGTCACTGTGACTTGCGCGGCGAGCCGCTGGCTTGTGAGTTTGCTTGTTTAGTTGGCGTTCGAGTTTTTGGTAAACTTCCGCAATGGCACCGTACATATCTTCATGCTCTGCTGAGGCAACAAGTTGACCTCCCGGAATAGCAGCAGATGCTTCAACTTTAAAGTGTCGGTTTGGTTCTGTGCTGATCACTGCGTGTTTATTGAGTAGCTGAACTTGATACTTCTCCAACTTCTTGAATTTAAACTCGATTCTCTCACGGATAGCAGGGGTGACTTCAAGGTTTTTGCCGGCGATGTCTACTGTCATAAATGTTTTCCTCTTTTGCTACCCTTCGTTGGGTTGACTTCAGATTACTAAAATCAGGCAGGAATAACGTGATCTGGATCACACTTATTTTTTTAATTTATTGTTCGGAAAAATTCTGTGATCCGGTTTTGTTTGTTGCAAAAAAGTTTGATGAAAGTACTTGTAGTCGGTTTTTGTTTTGGGGCAGTATGGGGGAGTAGACAAGACTGATGGCCGGTGCTATTCAGGGGGTAAATACGGTTTAAAACAATGTCTTGCGTTCTTTTTGACCATCACCTTCAATCTTGTGAGCTCCACTTCATTCTTGTTTATCCTTTCTCTGTTTATGCCGAGATAAAAAAACAGCAGCCATTGGGCTGCTGTTTTTTTTTGGGGGAGATGCTATCGATTATGGATTGAGCGTCATTAGTTCGCGTGTGTGCTCCAGCGGTTCTTGCAGCCCGAGTTCCTCATAAGCGGTTTCCATTAATGCTAATGATTTGCGTGCCGCCATCGTATCGGCATATTCACGCTGGATCAGTTGAGCACGATTGATAGCGGCAACCCATGCCCCACGGCGAATATAAAAATCGGTCGTGGCAAGTTCGTAATCGGCTAGGCGGTTTTTCAAAAAGACCATACGTGCTTTGGAATCAGCGGCGTAGCGGCTGTTCGGGTAGCGTTCAAGCAGGCGCTTGAAATCACGAAATGCCTTGCGAGCCGGTTCAGGGTCACGGTCAAAACGATCAATGTTGAAAAGATCGTGCATGAAGCTGCGATCTTGGGCCATGTGGGTCAAGCCGCGCATGTACAATACCCAGTCGGATTTTTCGTGAGCTGGGTTGAGGCGGTTGAACCTGTCGATGGTGGCTTCACCAAGGGCTAGGTCATCGTTTTTGTAGTAGGCGTAAATCAAGTCAAGTTGTACCTGCTCTGAATACGCACCAAACGGGTAGCGTGAGTCCAGTGTTTCCAGGCGCTCGATAGCCGTAGTCCAGCTGCCGTTTTGCAGGGCCTGCTGGGCAGTGGCATACAACTCTGAAGGCGGTACATCCGGTACCACTTCTTCCGTGCTTGAACAGCCGCTAAGAATGGCTAGGGCAAGCAGAGACGTAAGAGTCAGGCGTTTCATGGAGGCGTTAGTTTCCTTGCTATAAATTTTATTTCGGCAGATCCATTACGAATGGAACCGTTAACGGATACAATGACACTAATAGGTTATTGTACTCAGCGTTTGACTTTTAGTCCCACGCTTTTTGAAAAAGTTCGCGATGGCACAGCAGATAGAGTTAACAAATACAGTAAAAGATAGCCAATTGGGCATGCGCCTAGATCAGGTTATCGCTGATTTATACCCAGACTACTCCCGCTCACGGATTAAAGAGTGGATTCTTAACGGTATGGTTTCGGTTGATGGGGAAGTCATTACCAAACCAAGAATCAAGATGATGGGCGGCGAAGAGCTGCTGGTCAAGGCTGAGATCGAGGACGAAGTTCGTTTCGTTGCTCAGGATATTCCGCTGGATATCGTTTACGAAGACGATGATATTTTGGTGATCAACAAACCGCGTGATTTCGTGGTTCACCCTGGTGCGGGAACGCCGGACGGCACAGTGCTCAACGCCTTGCTGCACCATAGTCCTGCTTTGGCGGAAGTGCCGCGTGCCGGTATCGTCCACCGTCTGGATAAGGACACTACCGGCCTGATGGTGGTAGCAAAGACTATTCAGTCGCAGACGCGTCTGGTTCGTGCTCTGCAAAAGCGCAAGATCACCCGTGAGTACGAGGCCATTGCGATGGGCCGTATGACCGGTGGCGGTCGTGTTGAGAAGCCAATTGGCCGTCACCCGACCAAGCGTACTTGCATGGCGGTGAATGAAATGGGTAAGCCGGCGATCACTCGTTTCCGTGTTGCCGAGCATTTCCGTGACCATACCCGTATTGTGTTGCGTTTGGAAACGGGCCGTACCCACCAGATCCGTGTCCATATGGCGTACCTGAGCCACCCGCTGCTTGGTGATGCAACCTACGGTGGCCGTCCGCGTCCGCCGCGTGATGCATCGGAAGAGCTGATCATGGCCCTGCGTGCGTTTGACCGACAGGCTCTGCATGCTCGCATGTTGCGTCTGGAGCATCCGATCACTGGCGAGTTGATGGAATGGCGAGCGCCGTTGCCGACAGACATGATTGCGATGATCAATATCTTGCGCAACGACAAAGAAGAGCATCAAGAGGACGAGTACTAAGATGCTTATTATCCCTAACTGGCCGGTCCCGGCGAGGGTCAAGGCTGTAGCGACCACTCGCATCGGCGGTGTGAGCGAGGCACCTTACCGGGGATTCAACCTCGGTGACCATGTTGGGGATCGTCCTGATGATGTTGCGGCTAACCGCAAGGCGCTACAGCAGCAGCTGGGATTAGCGTCTCCGCTCCCGTGGTTGAACCAGATCCACAGTACCAAGGTGCTAAATCTTGATGGCTCCGTACCGGCCTCTGTAGAGGTTGATGGCAGTTACACCTGCTATCAGGGTATGCCATGTGTTGTGATGACGGCTGATTGCCTGCCGGTATTGCTTTGCGACAAGGCTGGGACACAGGTAGCAGCGGTGCATGCCGGCTGGCGAGGTCTGGTTGACGGCATTATTGAAAATGCCTTGGCGGAGTTCAGCGTTCCGGGCGGTGAGATTATGGCTTGGCTCGGTCCGGCCATTAGTCAGGCTGCCTTTGAGGTGGGGGGCGAAGTGCGAGAGCAGTTTGTCGCCCATGATCCTGATGCCGAAGCGGCTTTTACGGCCCACGGCAAGGGTAAATGGCTGGCTGATTTGTATCTGTTGGCAAGACAGCGTCTGCAACGGCAGGGCGTAATTGAGGTGTATGGTGGAGAATATTGTACATTCTCGGAACCGGATCGCTTCTTTTCCTACCGTCGAGACGGTGTTACTGGCAGACAGGCGAGTTTGATTTGGCTTGATGCCGAGTCGTGATCATTCGAGACATGACATTGAAAGGCCCCGTCATTTGGCGGGGCCTTTTTGTATCTGTGCTTTATTGCAACTCATTGCAAGATAGTGAGTTGGGTTGGAGAGGCGGGTGCGAGTTCGATCACTTTCGCTCCGTAGGGCACGTTATAGGCCTGATATCCGTTGTTGATCGCGCGGTAGAAGCGATGGTTAATCGGATCGTGCAGTAGCACAACGCCTTTGTAGCTAACGGTACGGAGCATAGCATTATTGATGATCACAACGCTGGTGTTGCTGTTTCCGCTGTGTCGCCTTTCAATTCGCGCTTCGGTGCGGTTTTCAATTCGAGCTTCTTGGCGTATCTCCTGTCGAGTTTCTTGAATAGGGCGCTGAGCCCAAACAGGGGAGGATGTCAGGAGGGATACAATAGTAATGAAACACAGAGCCAGACGTTGTTTGATCATTATCTCTCACCTTTGAAACAGTATGGGGTACGGATTAAATGGTATGCCATTCTGTCGTGGTGAGCAACATACAGGGCGACGTACTGTTAAATACGAGAGAATTCCCCATGCATGTGCCGATGAATAGCAGATTGCTTCATTCTTGAGGGATGAGATAAATGGCTTATAGGGAATAAATTTGGTTGAAAAGCGTGACGGCCACCACCATATCTACTTTTGAAAGATATTGAGGAGGACTTATGCGTCTTGACCGTTTTACTAGCAAATTTCAAATGGCGATCTCTGATGCTCAGTCGCTAGCATTGGGGCGGGACCATCAGTATATAGAGCCGGCTCACCTGATGGTAGCGCTGTTGAACCAGGACAGCAGCACGATTCGGCCACTCCTGACCCTATTGAATGTCGACATTGCCCAACTACGCTCAAGCTTGTCTGAGCTGTTGGACCGTTTGCCGAAGGTAACCGGGATCGGGGGTGATGTTCAGCTATCCCATGGGATGGGCGTATTGCTCAACATGTGCGATAAGCTGGCACAAAAACGAAAAGATAAATTTATTTCGTCTGAGCTGTTTATTTTAGCTGCGGTTGAAGATAAAGGCCCGCTCGGCCAGCTGCTAAAAGATGCTGGGATGACAACCGAAAAAGTTGAAAAAGCGATAGAGCAAATTCGCGGTGGGCAGAAGGTCGATGATCAGAATGCCGAAGAAAACCGTCAGGCACTCGAGAAATTCACTATCGACCTGACCGAGCGAGCCGAGCAAGGCAAGCTTGATCCGGTGATTGGCCGTGATGATGAAATTCGTCGTACGATTCAAGTACTTCAGCGTCGTACCAAAAATAACCCTGTGATTATCGGTGAGCCAGGGGTGGGTAAAACCGCCATTGTCGAAGGCCTTGCCCAGCGCATAGTCAATGGTGAAGTGCCTGAGGGTTTGCGTAACAAGCGCGTGCTGTCATTGGACATGGGTGCGCTGATTGCGGGGGCTAAGTACCGTGGTGAGTTTGAAGAGCGCCTGAAGTCGGTACTTAATGAACTGGCGCAGGAAGAAGGCAATGTGATCCTGTTTGTCGACGAGCTCCACACTATGGTGGGTGCGGGCAAGGGTGAAGGCTCAATGGATGCCGGCAACATGCTCAAACCGGCGTTGGCTCGAGGTGAATTACATTGTGTAGGGGCAACCACGCTTGATGAGTACCGCCAGTATATTGAAAAAGATGCGGCTCTAGAGCGCCGGTTCCAGAAGGTGCTGGTGGATGAGCCGACGGTTGAAGATACAGTGGCAATTTTGCGCGGCTTGAAAGAGCGCTATGAGCTGCACCACCACGTGGAGATCACCGATCCGGCCATTGTCGCTGCGGCTAGCTTATCGCACCGCTATATTTCGGACCGTCAGTTACCTGACAAAGCGATTGACCTTATTGACGAAGCTGCATCCAGTATTCGTATGCAGATTGACTCCAAGCCGGAATCGCTCGATCGCCTCGAACGCCGGATTATTCAGCTGAAGATTGAGCAGCAAGCCATAGAGAAAGAAAGCGATGAGGCCAGCAAGAAGCGCCTGAGCGATCTGAACGATGAGCTAGATAGCAAAGAGCGTGAATATGCTGAGCTTGAAGAGGTTTGGAATGCGGAAAAAGCAGCGCTGTCGGGCACACAGCATATTAAAACAGAGCTAGAGCAAGCTCGTACTGATATGGAAATTGCCCGTAGGGCCGGCGATTTGAACCGGATGTCCGAGCTTCAGTATGGTCGAATTCCTGAGCTTGAGAAGCAGTTGGATCTCGCCGCTCAGGCTGAAATGCAGGAAATGAGCCTGCTGAAAAACAAAGTGACCGACGCGGAAATCGCAGAAGTGTTATCGCGCCAGACCGGTATTCCGGTTGCTAAGATGCTGGAAGGGGAGCGTGACAAGCTGCTTCGGATGGAAGAGGCGCTGCATAAACGGGTTATCGGTCAGGATGAAGCGGTTGAAGCAGTTGCCAATGCGATCCGCCGTAGTCGTGCCGGACTGTCAGATCCTAATCGCCCAATTGGTTCGTTCCTGTTCCTTGGCCCGACAGGGGTTGGTAAGACAGAACTTTGTAAGTCGCTAGCCAACTTTATGTTCGACAGTGATGATGCCATGGTGCGAATTGATATGTCGGAATTCATGGAGAAGCACTCCGTGGCCCGCTTGGTCGGCGCTCCTCCGGGCTATGTCGGTTATGAGGAAGGTGGCTACTTGACGGAAGCGGTACGCCGCCGTCCATATTCTGTCATCTTGCTTGATGAGGTCGAGAAGGCCCACCCGGATGTCTTTAATATCTTGTTGCAGGTATTGGATGACGGCCGTTTGACCGATGGGCAGGGCAGGACGGTTGATTTCCGCAATGCTGTGGTGATCATGACCTCTAACCTAGGCTCAGATCGGATCCAAGAACACTTTGGCGAATTGGACTATGACGGTATCAAGCACTTGGTGATGGAAGTCGTCGGGCAGCATTTCCGCCCAGAGTTTATTAACCGTGTTGATGAAACCGTGGTATTCCACCCTCTGGGTGCTGAAAATATCAAGAATATTGCTTCTATTCAGATGGAGCGATTGGTTAAACGTCTGGCTGAGCGTGATTACCACCTCGACATTGAAAGTAGTGCCTTGGATTTAGTTGCAGAAGCGGGCTTTGATCCTGTTTTTGGTGCGCGACCATTAAAACGTGCTATTCAGCAATACATAGAGAACCCGCTGGCACAGGATATTTTGTCCGGCAAGTTCACTACAGGTAAGCCTGTAACTATTGCTGCTGAAGACGGGCGGATTATTGCCCATCAGGATTAATCAGTTTACTTAAGAGAAAACACCGCGTCAGCGGTGTTTTTTTTATCAAAAAAAAGTGATTTGGCTGCTATTTGAACGCTTGGCGTGTTTTTTTGAATTTATTTCATTTTGGGTATTGCCAGTGCGCTCGAAGTCTCTATAATGCCGCCTCACTGACACGGACAACGGCATCGCCGGTAACGATAAGTCAGT
>NZ_LDOT01000018.1 GCF_001029445.1 Photobacterium aquae | reverse complement strand
ACTCGTAAGTATTCCGAAAAAACCAGCCTTGCCGGGCTGGTTTTTTCACATCTGGGCAAAAGATTACGACTTAATGCTCAAGATCGCAACGATCTTCAACACTATCGCCGTTCTGTAGGCCAAAAACACAAAAGCCCCCATCGAAATGGAGGCCTTCAAAGATCATCTTTCGGATATTAAGCAACCGACGCTACACTACCAAATCAGACCTTGTTTGAATGAATCTCGTACAGCTTTTTTGTCAGCACTGAATCTAATTCATTTATCGACTCTTTAAGTTGCTCCAGAAGTTCGAGCTTCTTCTCGTCAATCTTTCCAGATAAACCATCACAATCTTCGAGTTCTTTTAGATAGCGCTTAGTTAATTGCTGAGCTCGCTTTCTCATATCAACAACTTCAACTAACCCATTAGCTTCTAGAAAGTCGAGTTCATCTTTGGTTTTATCAAACATGAACTTAAAACGCTCAACCTCCTTATCCGTTAGAGCATGCTTTTCTATAAATTCATCGCTTAGCATTCTGTTTTTTGAATTTCTTACACTTCGGCTCGTCAGAACATACCCTATCTTGGGTTGATCTAGTGCCTCTCGGCTTTCATACCAACGAGGAGCTTTAGCACCTTCCCAAATAAACCATACCCATCGCCTCATTACGACTCTATCTTTTACTCTCTTTTGCTGCGAAGTCATACCGACTGTCGTAACGACTTGCCGATGAATAAACGCTTTGCCTTCGTCTCCGTTATCGCAAAACAAAACTTGTTTTTCCTTATCGTATTTCATTAACGTTCCTTCTCGATAAATTGAATTAATACAATAGCAATATTTGGAACACTAGTGTTCCAGATATTACCAAAGGTTCAGGAGTAACAGATTACGCCGAGCTAAACCTAGAACACTAGTGTCATAGATATTACCAGAAACCGGTAACCAAAAAACCTCCTATGCGGC
>NZ_LDOT01000017.1 GCF_001029445.1 Photobacterium aquae | reverse complement strand
ACTCGTAAGTATTCCGAAAAGACCCGTCCTGCAAGACGGGTTTTTTCACATCTGGGCAAAAGATTACGACTTAACGCTCAAGATCGCAACGATCTTCAACACTCTCACCGTTCTGAAGGCCAAAAACACAAAAGCCCCCATCGAAATGGAGGCCTTCAAGGATCATCTTACGGGTATTCTGGTAAATTTCTTATGTGAAATAGACTAATACCCGGGAGCAACATACGCACTATTCTCATCTAAAACATCTCGATTTAATAAAGCTAAGTGGTATTGCTTATGATTTAGATTGTGGTTTTTTGAGCAATCTACACTCCATCTCTGCAACCAATACTGCGCTAATGAAGACCTAACAGAGACAACTTTAATATCTGAATTAAACCCTAACTCATATTTAATAGTCTCAGGGTGACTTACCTTAGGGTGTGGTATGATTTGCAAATCAATAAAACGATTCCAATCACTATCAGCACCTTTCTGAAATTCACGTTGAGCATCTCCATGTATACCACTAAACTCAACAACTCGATCTAGCGCCAACTCCAAAAACTTCTCATATTTAAAGCAATAGCATCTTATATATAATTTAAGGCCACTATCAAAAATAGAATGTGGAGCTATAGTCTTTATAGATGAGCCATTATCAACAGAAAAGTAACTGATTTTTATTACTTTTTTATTAATTATAGCTCTAGATATTGGAGCAATAACGTCTAATTTAGGCTCAGATAATCTAGGGAACACATCAATACCAACACTATCAAAACCTACAATGTTTGATATGTTTTTATTTTTCAAATTGGATAAAATGGTCGTTATTTCTTTTTTAAAAATAGGACTAAATGTATCATCTATAATCTCATATCGACGAAGGCTATTATTAAAAAATAAATTATTTTCAGAACCATTAATATTTCGATACTTCGCTATTTCTCTAGTCGCAGCCGCTTCTTTTATATCGAACCGACACATCAAATCACTTCGAGTAAACCACCCCTTAAGAAGTAATAATTGCTCAATAAAATCCATCCTAGAATCAATCAAACGCTCACAACTATCCATAACACTCATCTCCACAGAGAACAAAAAAAAACCAGCAAGCATAACTATTGATCTAATCAAAAAGATCTGCGATACTAATGATTAGTGTATAGCTACCGACGATAAAAAACTCATTTTTTATTGAGAGAAGAGTCTAAAAGTAGGGATTACACAGGAAAAGGTAGGAGAGTTAAGAAGAGTGCAATCGACTTAACTCATTGAAATCTATCAAAATACACGACATATCATAGATAATTTTCGTTGCCATTCTACATAACAGCAACAAAAACAACAATTCTGTGATGAAAAGAAATTTAATTGGAGATCACAGAAATGACCTGTGCCGTTGAAGAACAACAATACATCTTTCGCCCCTACATTACGGTCAAAGGAAAAAGAATCACAAGACCAAATGGCGGTATGTTTAAAATCCCAGTAAAAAACAACAACAAGGATTAAAACCATGGCTAAGACTCAAGGCGGAAAAAAGAAAGTACACGTACCTGCCCATACTCGAGATGGGAAAAAAGTGAGAGAGCATTACCGCTCAACACCAAATTAAGATGCCTAACAAAGCCTAAGATTCGAGATTTTCTTAGGCTTTTTAACAATCAGCCACGAGCGAACACTCTCTTCGTCAACTGGGAGCCTCTCAAAGATCGGTACGACTTATGCCCATTATGTTAAATGGCTCAGTTTGGCATTCAAAACAGCCCTCAGAACGCCCAGAAAAGCCGTAGCGTGCATTTCTCACCTCAACCCAAGCCGATATACCCATAAACCCGATTGAAAGTTTGTGACGCTTTCACGGCGATTTACAGGGCCATTCCAGCCGAAACTTGTTGACCCCGAATCGCCGGCCAAACCGGTATTTAACTAAAACTTCAATTCTCGACATTCCAGTGACGAACGCCAAGCTGAACGGTCTGCGATCCATGCCGCAGGCATATTAAGGCCACTGATTAATCTTTAATTTACCGACCATCTGATAATGGCCGAGCCCAACAAGGTCAAAATTGCCTCTCCCTTCTCCCTGTTAAGCCGCTTTAAAACTGAAAACGAACACAATCAAGAAGGCATTCTTGCCGTGGACTAACCGAAACGAATAAGAAGCCCCCGAAACGATTGAGCGATGCTGAGCGTAAAGAGTTTCGGGGGCGATCGAATGAGTGAACCCCCGTTCAGTAATACGGGGGTTATTACGACAATGTTGCTGGGTTCGCCGCTCTTTGAAGCCTATCAGCGCTTGTCCTGGTTTCTTTTTGTTTGCACACCGTATCAGCTTAATGCGTTACTGAAACACCCATATGAATACCGTAACAACTTTCATAGCCCACCCCGTTTGAATTGTGTTACGGTATTCATAAATCAATGTCAATAGAGGTCAGTGCTATGTCACGTGGTGGTGCTCGTGAGGGTGCGGGCAGGAAAAAAGGAGAGCCTACCGAGGTTATCCGTGTTCCTGTTTTTTTGGTTGAGCATATAAAAAGTCTGATTACTCGTTACAAACAAGATCCAGAACTTTACCGTGAAGTTTTTTCTATGAGTGATAGTGAAGTGATGTCACGGGTTCGTGCCCCAGTTCGGACACGCTCATGCTTCACTAAAAAAAAGAAAAAACGGAAATAGCCTTAAGGGAGGACGTCGCAAGCTCTGTTGTTTAGCCCTTTCGGCTACGCCGA
>NZ_LDOT01000016.1 GCF_001029445.1 Photobacterium aquae | reverse complement strand
TATCAAGGCAATCAAGGTGATGCGTTATACTCGGCGGTTTTGGTATGAAGTTCGGTGCGCTTGGCTGGTTCAGTGGGGCACACCTTATTGCAGGCGTTATGTTTTAATCGAGAATTGATATGAAAGTAAGTAATCCATTGACGATAGTAGCTATTTTTGCCGGTGTTGCAGAAACGTTTGCAACTGGGGCGCTTGTGTTACTGCCTGAAACTATGCAGGCTAAATTTATTGATTTTGTTATGTTTTTCCCTGTCCTTATCGTCGTAACATTCTTCCTTATCTTGGTGTTTAAACCCCAAGTACTTTACGCTCCGAGTGATTTTGCAAATGAAGAGCACTTTTTGCATGCAAATAATCTGAAAGATGTCGTGGCGCAAGAAACTGAGAAAGTGTTGAATGAAGCTAAACAGAAAAATCAAATCTCAGGGGATCTCAAAGCATTGTCAAAGAGAGTTGCTGATCTAACAGTTCGAGGGTTAGAAGATGAGATGGATAAAAGAGTTCTTAGTTATATGCTAGAGCGCCCAAGAGAGGCGTTTACCCCACGCGGGTTGGGGCATATATTGACGACTAGCAAACATGCTACTTTTGATTCTTTGATGCGCTTAGAAAAAATGGAGAAAGTCGTGTCTGGTATGGATGGAGACATAAAAGTATGGCAAGCAAAAACATAACAAACGACTATGGCGTCAATAGCTAATTTCTGGCTATGTTTTCGTTCCACATGACGCCATCTCGAATCATCGAATTTAAGATCACAACCATTTTCCTTACACACGCAATAATGGCGACTTTTTTCGGTTTCCCAGCATCTAAAAGTCGCTGGTAAGTAGCTTTAAAAACAGGGTTACACTGCATCGCAGACATTATAGCCATGTAGAGCACGGTACGTACTTATGCTCGTCCCCCCTGAATGACTTACTTGTCTTTATAGCGTCCACTGCTTCAACGCCAGTTAGTTGCAGGCTCGGCTCAGGTGTAAACAGCTTTGTTGTTCGCATTGGTGCGCAACAATGGCAGGCGGCAAGTTGGCAAAGAAAGTGAGTACTTTTGCTCGAGATATTGTTTTGTGGATCAGGGTGTTGCCATTGGCATCTTCACCGTGGATACTGAAGGAATGTTTGGCTAAATCAATGCCATAAATAGAAAGTGACATGGTGGCCTCCGAACGTTTTCTTACTCAGACTCACCAAGTGTGGCAGAGTCTGGATGAGGGGGAATCCATGTCATTCGTTAAGCGACTTTGTCATGACTGGCGTAATTTAGGAGTAGAAATTGGAAATAGATTTTGCTTTTCTGACTACAATTCAAAAAAGGCTACAAAATAATCTTGATGTTTTGGAATCGACAATTGCAAAGCATGGTGAAGTTATAGCCCTTCATAAAAATAACAAAACCCAATCTGATTTGGTACACGACTATATCTTTTTGTGTTTGACAAAAGGAACGAGATCTCTTTCATCATCAGATTTATTGATAACAGAATCATACCTTGAAGATGCATTAATATTAGCCCGATCAAGTTATGAAAGCTATTTGAATGCGGCGTACATATATGAAAACCCAGACAAAGTAAAAGAACTCTTAATCACTAAGCTTGGCTTAGCGAGAGGCATTTTTTCGCACCCTTTAAGTAAGAGTGGATACCCCAATCGAAAAAAAGTGACGAATCCTCTTACTGGAAATAATGAAGAATACGGTGTAACTATTGCAAAGATGGCGATGAGCACACCGTACCCATATGATGAAGAAGCTC
Source organism: Photobacterium aquae (assembly GCF_001029445.1). Taxonomy (GTDB): domain Bacteria; phylum Pseudomonadota; class Gammaproteobacteria; order Enterobacterales; family Vibrionaceae; genus Photobacterium; species Photobacterium aquae. The sequence continues at coordinate 69,694 of NZ_LDOT01000016.1, read as the reverse complement.
ATCATCTTCTATATCAATTTTTATCAGAGTTTACACACGTTAACATTGTATCTAGCGGTGCATATCGAACTGTAGATCAAATGCGATATATTGTGGCTCCAAGTTCAGAATCAATATTCTCCACAACAGTGATCTGTTTATATGTTAGTTGGCTTCTTTTGGATCTAACTGTGGATTACATTGAAAGCAAAAGAGTCCCACTCATGTTCATAGATTTGCAGTTAGTTGAGAGTGGAGAGTTACTGATGCATGCTATCGAGAATTTGAACTTCGATAGTTCACTAGAATCGCTTAAAGAATATATGTTAAAACGTATTGCTATCTCTTGCTAAAAGACTATGGCGTCAATAGCTAATTTCTGGCTATGTTTTCGTTCCACATGACGCCATCTCGAATCATCGAATTTAAAATCACAACCATTTTCCTTACACACGCAATAATGGCGACTTTTTTCGGTTTTCCTGCATCTAAAAGTCGCTGGTAAGTAGCTTTAAAAACAGGGTTACACTGCATCGCAGACATCATGACCATGTAGAGTACGGTGCGTACTTGTGAGCGTCCCCCCTGAATGACTCGCTTGCCTTTATAGCGTCCACTTTCTCGATTGATGGGGGCAACGCCAATGAGTGCAGCGGCTTGTTTGTTGGTAATAAACCCAAGCTCAGGAACGTTGCTTATATAAACAAGCACCAATACTTTTGGGCGATGATCTTGGCGGTATGGCCGAGCTTGGTTAATTCCCGCCCCAGTCATGGGAACTACCACAGGCTTCCATTCCGACAATGGCAGGCGGTAAGTTGGCAAAGAATGTAAGTACTTTTGCTCGAAATATTGTTTTGTGAATCAGGGTGTTGCCTTTGGCATCCTCGCCGTGGATACTGAAGGAATGTTTAGCTACATCAATGCCATAGCTAGAAGGTGACATGGTGGCCTCCGAACGTTTACTTACACAGACTCACCAAGTGTGGCAGAGTCTGGATGAGGGGGAGTCCATGTCATTCGTTAGCTGTCACAAGTTAAAGTAAAATACAGATGCAAAAAATAATCGATTCAACAGTATCTGAGTTAATAAAAATTATCGACTCAAAACAAGATAGTAAAAAAGTAGCATGGCAGTTTGTGTTGGAAGAACTGGATGCAGCAAGACATGGTTCAGACTTTGTCCAAGACCGAATGAAACGTTTTTACATAAACGAATCTGAATATATCGATGCCATGTCAAGAAGTTGGGATGATGTTGATGGTCCTGATGGTCCGCAACAATTTTTAGTTTCACTGAGCATGATGTTATCCGAACGGGTTGGTATTGAGACTGCAGCTGCAGTACGGATATCGATAGTTGAGTATATTTTACATCACTATAAACTTGGATGCTTTTTTATAAATGATTGGTCACAAGCCGCAAGAAAACCATTGAATTTATTTGAAATAATCGCAGATGAGACAAAACTCAACCCTAATTTATCCGTGTTATTATCTGAAGAGTATAAGCCAGTTCGAGAGGTTATTAATAGATGGGCTAGTGGCTTTGAAGATAGAGATAATAAGTTCAATTATGAGTTTCAGACGACTTTTAATTCCTCTTTCTGGGAAGTGTATCTGTATCAATGCTTTAAGGATTTAAATCTTACAGTAGATTTTTCAAAAGCAAGTCCTGACTTTACTCTTGTTTCAAAGAACTCTGATGGTTTAAAGAGTATCGTAAATGTTGAGGCTGTAACCGCTAACCATGCTTACGACTCTGAACCTGAATGGTCGCAGGAAAATACTAAGATTGAGCATGATAAGTTTCTAGATTTTGCATGTGTGAGAGTTCTAAATGCAATAAAAAGTAAGCACGAAAAATTCTTTAAAACATATGCTAAATTTGAGCATGTAAAGAATGCTCCTTATGTGATAGCAATAGCCCCGTTCGAGCAAAAAAACTTTTGGATGCAAAACAATGAAGCTATTATTCGTGTGCTATACGGGCAAGGTGTAGTAAAAACTAGTAATGGTTTTGAAGAGGTGAAAGTTCCATACGTCATGAAGAATGATACCGTATCGCTTGAACTTGGATTATTTACAAATGATAAATTCAAGGAAGTTAGCGCGGTTATATTTTCTACAACAGCAACGATCGGAAAGGCAATCACGCAAAGTGGATTGAATCGAGATATAAGGGTAAGTAGATTTCATGAGGTAAATGGTTTACTGGTAGATGTAAAACCGAACAATAAACATTTTGAAACACACCTCGACGGTCTACAAATACATCATAATCCATATGCAGTAACTAAGTTAGATCCTGAGTTGTTTAAAAACTATGAAATTACACATTACTACTATGATATTGAAAATGAAAAAATAGATAACCAGCAAAAAAGTTACACTATTATATCAAGGAACATCTTTCCTCCCTCGGATAATGACAGCTAACAAACGACTATGGCGTCAATAGCTAATTTCTGGCTATGTTTTCGTTCCACATGACGCCATCTCGAAGCATCGAATTTAAGATCACAACCATCTTCCTTGCACACGCAATAATGGCGACTTTTTTCGGTTTTTCTGCATCTAAAAGTCGCTGGTAAGTAGCTTTAATAACAGGGTTACACTGCATCGCAGACATCATAGCCATGTAGAGCACGGTACGTACTTGTGATCGTCTCCCCGCTCGACAAGCCCTTTGCACCAGAGGCTAAGGCGATCGGTCTTATTGCCGATATTGCTGATGGCGGCCCGAGCACCGTGAACCACAGCAAGGGGATGAGGTCGAAATGCTGGTGTACTTCCACTAAGCACTACTGACTGAGCAACGAAAATCCACTTATAGTAAAGCCGAACATGACACTGTCCGGCTTTTTATTTCGAATAAAACCAATCCCCTGCCCGGCTCAACTCTTGAAAAGCCTAGCGATAACTCGCTAAAAATGGCCAGCATTGACCTGCTAATAAAGAGACAAAAAATGCTCGCCTTTCCCACAATAGATAGAGATAAGGCATTGATATAAATACAAATCAGCACTTCCTCTTGGTATTAACGAGGTCTCATTAATACCGAATGCTTGCTTTACCCAAGCGAAAAACAGCCATTAAGCAACAATGATTTTATGCAACCTATTGACTTAAAAGGATTCTGATAAGAAAATCATGCGCAATTAAGCGTGTATTAGGCAGGGGAAAGCGAGCATGCTGTTTAATACACTGTTAAGTTTCAAGAGGTAAAATGGACATATTAAATAATTCATGGGTTGTTGGTATCGGTGGTGGGATTCTTAGCGGCTTGATTGTCACACTGATAACGCGATACTTTTTTTCTAAGAAAGATAATAAAGAATATGCACAAAAAATATCTAGTGTAAACCGAGAGGTTGTTTATGCATTGCGGCCAGGTATATCTGAAGGGCACATTCCCGATGCTGAAGTGCTCGATTCCTTAATTAATGCTACAGCTAGAAAGTATCGAGTTGAACGAAAAGATGCATATCGAGCTCAACAGATTGCTGAAGAGTTAATTAAAGAAATTATGGATTCAAGTTTTATTTCTTCGGAGACTAAAAAGTCTTATTGCAATACACTTGCACATTTAGTTGCTCTACGTAGCAGTGATAAACAAGTATCACTTGAAAGTATAGAAAGAAATGCCATTGAATCTGACTATCGACAAAAACAATCAGAGCGAATGAGCCTGGTTCTTGGTATGACAACAACAATATTAACTATTGTCGCGATGGTAACTTCTGTAATGGATAAGCCGGTATTATCGGTGACTTTTAAGTCCCTATTTGATATTGCGCTACCAACGTTATCGGTACTTTTATCTGTTTCAATTGCAATGATAGCTATGGTTGCAAGTGTATCGTTAAAGAAATCTAAGCGTAATACCGAAAATCAGGGCATTGAAACTTAACAAAGCCATCAAAACGACCATCAACGCTCGGCATTCTGGGTATGAATTGGCTTTCATGTTTACGGTGGTCATTTGAAATAGTCGTAATGCGTTGCTGGCGTTTTATGGCAGGCGTTAAATTACAGGAGATAAAAATGGCAGCTGGGGATGATGTATATAGAGAAGCGCAAGCTCGACTGCATCGAATTTTGGGTAGTTACTTGTCAATGTACGCGTGGAAGTCTGGCGCTGATTGTGTAGTGATTCAAAGAGAAGAATTACTGGAATTTCTGGAATTGACTAGGATGAAAAACGTCAGGGTTGATTGGATCAAAGAGGATTTAAAACATTTGTTCAGGTACGCTAAAACTACGGTGTATTCGGATTCAGGAAATTATGCAGAACTTTACCTGTCTAGAACAAAGTTCCCCAAAGGGATATGCGATGAGCCTTTGAAAACTGAACAGAGAATTGAAAAGTTTAAAGCTCATGGGTTGAAACTCGTCGATGTATCGCTACCTAGTGAACATGAACTAGTTAGCAAAATGGCTTTAATTCTAACTGGAATCGGAAACATGTAATTTAACAAACGACTATGGCGTCAATAGCTAATTTCTGGCTATGTTTTCGTTCCACATGACGCCATCTCGAATCATCGAATTTAAGATCACAACCATCTTTCTTACACACGCAATAATGGCGACTTTTTTCGGTTTTCCTGCATCTAAAAGTCGCTGGTAAGTAGCTTTAAAAACAGGGTTACACTGCATCGCAGACATCATAGCCATGTAGAGCACGGTGCGTACTTGTGCTCGTCCCCCCCTGAATGACTCGTTTGCCTTTATAGCGTCCACTTTCTCGATTGATGGGGGCAACGCCAATGAGTGCAGCGGCTTGTTTGTTGGTAATAAACCCAAGCTCAGGAACGTTGCTAATGATGGATGCAGCTGCGACTTTTCCGATGCCGGGAACGCTCTGCAGAAGCAGATTTTTGTTTGGTGCGTTAAATGCAAGAAATGGAGGTCAATTGAATTATCCTATTTTATACATATTTTCGGGTCTCCCGGCTTCAGGTAAATCGACTCTTGCTAAGCTGTTAGCGGCTAAAGCGGGTGCTACTGATACAGTAGAGCAAGGGCTTCGAGATCTTTGTAACTTCAAAGTTGAAGGTGAAGGGTATCGTTTAAGCTACCGTATAATCAGAGACAACTTAGAGCTTGGGATTAGCTGTATCTCAGACTCTTGTAATCCTATCGAGCTTACGCGACGTGAGTGGCAGGAAGTCGCAGAAAGTGTGGGGGCGAAATTCATCAATATTGAAATTAGTTGCTCAGATAGCAGTGAACACGAACAAAGAGTGATCACTCGTAGAAGTGAAGTAACAAACCTAAAATTACCTGACTGGAAACAAGTGCAGAACCGCCATTACGAAGCTTGGAAAGCCGATGTAATCAAAATAGACACGGCAGGAAAAAGTATTGCAATGGCTTTCGCAGAACTAACTGAAAAGCTAGGTGTGTGAAATTGCATACAAGCATTTAAGAGTGATTCGAAACGCTTGGTGATTAAACAGCGACTTGGTATTCCGTATCGTTGCGCAGTAGCGACCAGATAATACGGGCGTTCTTGGCCGCGAGTGCCACAATCGCCCGTTTTAAGCCCCGCCTCTCGACAAGCCCTTTGTACCAGAGGCTGATGCGATCGGTCTTATTGCCGATGTTGGTAATGGCGGCCCGAGCACCGTGAACCACAGCAAGGGGATGCGGTCGAAATACTGGTGTACTTCCACTAAGCACTAACGACTGAGCAACGAAAATCCACTCATCATAGTAAAGCCGAACATGACACTGTCCGGCTTTTTGTAATCATCCTAAACTCAATCCCCTACCCAGCTCAACTCTTGAAAAGCCTAGCGATGACGCACAAACTATTAACTGAATTGTATAAACAGTTATAATGAAATCGCTAAAAATGGCCAGCATTGACCTGCTAATTACAAAAGCATCAAGGGTGACGCGTTACACTCAACGCTTAGGTCATAAGCACAATGTGCTTGGTGAGTTCATAATGGGGCACCTTATCTTAACTGTACTAATCTAAACATGATCGGAATACTCACCCGCAAACAATAAACAGAAGTAAGATCACATCTAGCCTTACGGAACTACTTTAGACCATCTTGAATAAAAACCATTTAGTATGATATTCTGTATTTTCATCCAATTAACATTTTATAAAATGAAAAATTTAATAACTCCACTTATTGCAGTTTTAACTCTTGTTGGTTGTGCTACACCTCTAGATGAAGTACAAGTACAGACATCAAAAGCTAATATAGAAAAAATAAATAATTACAAGACTATTTGTGTCTTTGATTATAATCCTAACATTGAATATACAATTCTTAAATCTTACAGGTCAGGACGCAACCTATTTGGCTCAGTCGGTAGTGTAATGCCCAAGTTTCTCAACTACTCTAACCGATTGGATGGAAACACTATTATTAATTTTGAAGGCGGTCAACGCTTCGGTTTTTGGCCTTGGCGTCTTGTTAGACCTGTAGTTTATGGTACATCTGTAGATTGGCCAGCAAAGAGTAATGAATCGTGTAAAGAATTAGGTGGTAGAGTTTACGCTCTAGAGAACCATCGTAAGGTACTAGATATTACAGATCAGATCTAAACTATTATTCTCGCAGAGATTATTTAATTTTTGGAAGCTCAAGACCAGGCTTATAGGTTTGTGCTTGAGTTTTCTATTCCTCATGCTGATATTACTTTTTGACATGGCTTTATTGCGTAAATCAGTTCGAACTATTTCCGCAAGTGATTATCTGATCGCTCATTTACCATCATACACTATATGAACCATGAGTAACCCGAAGGCTCGCTACAAGACCAACCATTAACCACGCTCGTCTTTGACGCTGTCCATCACCACCATCGTCGTGATTGAACTCACATGGGGGCTCTCCCCTAGAATTTCGGCATGAAACCTTTTGTAGGCTGGCAGATCGTGCGTTTCAACCCGCAAAAGATATTCACTTGTCCCGGTGATGTTATGGCACTCTACCACAGCTTGGGCTGCCGAAATCGCAATTTCAAACTCTTGCTGCGACTTACGGCTATGATTAGACAAACCAACCGCAACATACGCGATAAAGCCGATACCTATTTTCTGCTTGTTGAGCACGGCACGATAGCCAACTAAGACATTCTGCCGCTCTAACTCCTGAACCCGGCGCAAGGTTGCCGAAGGGGACAATCCAACCCGATCTGCCAGCTCAACATTGGTCAACTTTCCATTGCTCTTAAGCTCGCACAATATTCTTTCGTCAAATCTATCCATCACACAACTCTATTGCACAAATAAATCATTCTAAGGTTATTTGTGAATATAATTCATCTTATCGAGCATTAATATATCCAGATGCACTCAAATCATCATTGCTAGAGAGAAAGCATCATGGATTACCAACAACTTATGGCGCTCGCTATTTTTGCCTTTACAACCACCGTCACACCGGGCCCTAACAATATTATGTTAATGGCTTCAGGCGCCAATATCGGTTTCAAACGCACGCTGCCACATATGCTAGGCATCATCACAGGCTTTAGCTTTATGGTAAGCATAGTCGGCACGGGGCTTTCAGGTATTTTCGCCACTTACCCCCAGCTCTATACTGTTCTGCATATTATCAGTGTCGGGTATTTGCTCTATTTAGCAATGAAAATAGCCACTAGCCCAGCGGCTCTGCACGGGGAAGGCAAGTACCAACCGATGAGCTTCTACTCTGCCGTCTTATTCCAATGGGTAAACCCCAAAGGCTGGACGATGGCAATTTCGACCATATCCCTATTCAATGCCAACGGGGATTTTCATATCGTTCTTTTAATTGCCGCTATATTCGCCCTTGTTAATGTCCCCTCTGTGACCCTATGGACATACGCTGGCAAACAGATGCAATCTATTTTGGCAAATCAAACAAAATCAAAATATTTCAATATAACGATGGCACTGTTATTGCTCGCCTCACTCTACCCGATTCTATTCAGCTGAATGTTAAGATCATCATTCCTAGTAAACAGATATAAAAAAGCCTCCATGTAGGAGGCCTTTCTCAAAATAGTGGCGATTACTTCTTCGCTTTAGCCACATCATCGAGCATTTGTTTAATTCGTTTATTAGGTACACGCTTTGCCATAATACTTACTCCTTGTAAAATTCCGCCAGCGCTAAATACATGGTAACAACTTACCGACTCAAGACCTTGAACAATACAGAGTCAACTTGCTCTGAGTTCACTGTGCTGCTGGACTAAAACCAATATACTTAACTTTATCTATATGTGAACCAGTAACTGATTCAAAACACGCCCAAAATGCCAACAACAGAAAGACCTTTTCACTACAAAACAGAAACATTTAAAACAAAAAAACACAACACCAAGCTTATACCGAATCAATATCCAAATTTGATAGGTTATAAGCTCTTTTCAAGAGAAAGTATTTTTGTGAGCCATAACACCATTTCGTAACCATCAATACACTTCATTGCATTTAAGTGGCGATATAAATCACACCAAATTACACACACAAAAATGCTTAACACCATAATTCGTATTTTCACTTTACTCGTGCCATAAATTCCTGCCTCTCCGCAAGATTCAAAAAAACCGACTCATCGTCGGTTCTCTTATGGTTTGGGAAAACAATATCCGCTACTGGTATTTTTTCACACTACGCGCTTGCTCTTGCACGCTGTTAACCATCTTCTGAAAGGCACGATCTTTGGCCCGTTTTTGCGCCAAGGTAGCGCTATTATGGGCTTCCTCACGCAATAACTTTTGGAAATTATCCAATCGCCGAGTTGAAAGTTCGCCTGTGTCCACTGCACGAAGGACGGCACAGCCGGGTTCATTGATATGCTGACAATCGCTAAAACGACATTGCTCCGCAAGAGATTCAATTTCGGCAAAGGTCAGTTTGATTCCCTCTTTGGCATCGCTAAGCTGAAGCTCTCGCATTCCCGGCGTATCCATCAACAAGCCGCCTTCTGGCAACCATTTAATGGCACGGTAAGTGGTCGTATGACGCCCCTTGCTGTCTTGCTCACGAATCCCGCCAGTTTCCATTGCATCATGCCCCAACAAACCGTTAACCAACGTCGATTTGCCCACCCCAGATGAGCCCATAAACGCGAGTGTCTTACCACGCTGGCAATAGCGTTTTAATACCGCAATATCGTCACTGTCGAGCGCATTCACGCAATGCACGCTCAGCAACGAATCCAACAGTTGGACTTGGTCACGTATAGCATCTGCATCCGAAGCGAGATCGGCTTTAGTAAGAATAATAACGGGTTCAACATACGTCTCTTTCGCCAACGCCAAATAGCGCTCGATACGGTTCAGACTAAAGTCACCGTTTAGCGAACTCACAATGAAAACCGTATCAATATTAGCAGCGATGAGCTGGCGTTCATTGGCGCTGCCGGCAGCCTTACGCTGAAACAGGGATTGCCTTTCCAATACGCGGATGAGCCGCTCATCATTAAAGACCACCCAGTCCCCGACACAAATCGGCTCAAGATTCGGAGTCAGTTTAAAGCGCAAAACCTCACTACCCGCTAAAAGTACAGCCTCGGATTTGTGCAGCTCAATAACACGACCAAGAGCACTACTCTCAAGCTCTTCCAACGACAACTGTTGCTGGAAAAACGGGCGCATACCCAAGTCTATTAATGATGGAACGATCATATATGCTTTACCTAACATCAGCATGATTACTTGGCTTTAAGTATGAACTATGAAGCTATAAGACAAGTCAAGCTAGCATCATTGCTCTTTTCGCCAATAGCCCCACTCATCATAATAAAAGCCGACATCATGATGTCGGCTTTTCTCACACACTATTCAGATTGTAAATCTGGCCTTAATCTTCTTCTGTGTGATTGAGTAAAATGTCTCGAATAATTTCACCTGACTCTGACAAGTTACTGGATACCCATGGACCAATCGGATCAACCACATCCGGATTGAAAATTGACGATGCCTCATCTTTGCTGGAAATATTCCAATAGCAGGAGCTAAGCAACATCGTAGGGGTATTGGTATCACCCTCATGGTTAAAGAACTCATCCCAAAGCATTGCTTGCTCACGATCAGGCGTTGCTGCCCCATCTGCGGTTGTCGAACCCCATTCAGAGATGAAGACCGCCTTACCGGCCTTACGTGCAATAATGATTTCGTCGCGTATCCGCTCACCTTCTGACAGGGTCTTATCATTTGGCCCACTTGGATACAAATGACTTCCGGCATAGATATGTGCGTTATACATTACATTAGCGTCTTCAATCGAACTTTCTGCGGCCACACCGACATACTGAGACCATGTTGGCGTGCCGACTGAAATTAAGTTCGGATGATCCGGATCAGGATCATTCGCCCGAATAACCTCAATCATCTCTTTCGCCCAAGGTTCAACGTAATTATGCCAATCCTCATACGATTCAACTAACGTCTCCTTGGAGGGTTCATTTGCCAATTCAAAAATGACATTCGGCAGATCCCCATAGGTACGACTCATGGTTGCGAAGAAATGTACCGTATCTTCATAAATATCAGGATAATCCGGATCAACGGGTGCATGACTGCTGTATTTTGACTGCCAATACTTTGTTTTATGATATGCCTCAGCGCCCGAATTACCAACCGCCTCATCGGGTATCGTGACATTAAGAATATGCCAATCAATCACGACATATAAACCAGCTTCAACGGCCCCGCTGATAATAGCGGCAACACGGCCATATAAATTATCCCTATTTACGGATTGGTTAGAGTATTTCTCATCATCCCCAGTTGCCGTATGGAAAAAGCCGCCCCACTCATCAACATAAACAGGCGCACGCACAATATCAGCTTTTAACATCTGAGCCAGATTTATCACAGCTTTTCGGTTGGCGAACTCTTTAGGTCCAACAGGGTTAACCGCAGGATCTTCAGGGCCAAAGCCTAACCCATGAAAACTCAACCCTTTTAACTGAACCACTTCCTTGGCTGATTCACTATAAATCAAACCATCATCATTAATTGATAAGTAACCATATTTCTCAACTGGCGTTAACGTTTTCTCTGAATCTTTAAGAAATATTTTATTATTCATCTCTAGCCTTTCTGTTGTTGTATTCACTAAGAATAATTGCAGACAAATAAACAATCACAGGTATGACCAGATATGAAATATATAAAAACAAGCCATTGATCACATGAATAAAAACAACATCAATAATAAGACTGGTAAAAAACATCAACTCTAGAATCTATTAAATAAACGTTATTACTTGATTTAATGTAATTAATCAGACAACACAAGTTGAATTGGAAATTAAAAACAAACTCATAAATTAAATTAGGTAATGAAATAAATTGATATCAATCCGATAGAAATATATAGATTGCTATAAAAAAGCCGCTAATTAATAGCGGCTTTTAAATCAATTAGGCTTGTGCAGCTTTTGCTTGACTAGCTGGACGAGGTTTACGCGCATGCTGACGAGGCTTGCCCCCGGCTTTACTCTGCTCATTCGTGGTCTTAAACGTACGACCATTAGAACGACCCGCAGTGTTACGATTGCCACCTTCCGTTGACTTTTGACCCGCTGGTTTATTACGGGTTTGGCCGCCATTTGCTGGCTTCTTGTTACCGGACTGATTGCGCTGAGCACCACTGCGACGTGGCTTGTTTGCTGCTGGCTTGGCATCACCCGCTTCACCCTCTACCGCAACACGAGGTTTTTTCGGCTTCTTCGGTTTTTTCGGCTTGATTGGACGCGTATCCAACTTAGACTCAGGCAAGGCCTTTGATGGCTTGTAACCTTCAAGATCAATACGAGGCAGTAGTTGCTGGATCAAGCGCTCGATCGCAAACAGATCCGCAGCTTCATCTTCGCTAACCAGAGAAATCGCTTTACCGACTTCACCCGCACGGCCGGTACGACCAATACGGTGAACGTAATCTTCCGATACATGCGGCAAATCAAAGTTAACCACTTGAGGAAGCTGAGGAATATCAATACCGCGCGCCGCAATGTCTGTCGCTACCAATACACGAATTTGCCCAGATTTGAAATCAGCCAATGCGCGAGTACGAGCACCTTGGCTCTTGTTGCCATGAATAGCAGCAGCAGTGATCCCTTGGCTGTTCAGGTAATCGGCAAGACGGTTGGCACCGTACTTCATTTTACAGAACACCAATACCTGAGACCAATTACCGGCCTTGATCAGCTCAGCCAGCATTGCAGGTTTCTTTTTCTTATCTGCAGGATAAATGCACTGCTCAACCGTTTTTGCTGTCGAGTTCGCAGGTGTCACCGAAATTTCTACCGGATTATTCACCAAACCTTTGGCCAATTCGCGGATCTCATCAGAGAAGGTCGCTGAAAACAGCAAGTTTTGACGCTGCTTCGGCAGCAATTCCAGAATTTTACGGATATCACGGATAAAGCCCATATCCAACATACGGTCAGCTTCATCCAATACCAGCACTTCTAGCTGTGAGAATTTAACTGCATTTTGTTGGTAGAGATCCATCAAGCGTCCTGGTGTTGCAACCAGAATATCGCTTCCTTTACGCAAATTGAGCATTTGAGGGTTGATCTTAACCCCACCAAACACAACACTGGAACGTAAACGCATATGGCGGCTATAAGTCACAACGTTTTCATTGATCTGTGCGGCCAACTCACGAGTCGGTGTCAGGATCAATGCACGAACATGGTTGCTCTTAACACGAGGACCTTGGCTCAATCGCTCCAGAATAGGCAGCGTAAAGCCTGCCGTTTTACCTGTACCTGTTTGGGCTGCGGCCATAACATCCTTGCCTTCGAGGACAGCGGGAATCGCTTGTGCCTGAATCAGTGACGGTGTGTCGTATCCCTTTTCCTGAATAGCTCTAAGGATTGGCGCAGAAAGACCTAACGAGGTAAAACCCATACTTTGATTCTCAATTGTTTATCTAATGGTATTCATCCGCCTGACCTGACAACTTACAGATGAAAAAGCGGAAAAGTTCGTCATTCTGAATGTTTTGGACGTTAGCATCAATACTTAATTCACATTCATCGCATGATTCCTCTCTTTTCCGCATGATCCTATGCCCTACACCATCACTTGGGGGCATGCCTAACAGTTCCTTAATGCATGACCAATACTGTCTCTTTGATAGAAACATCTTGAAAGAGCTCGGGTATACTATGAACCGTGTACTTTTAAGCCACCGAGTCATTCGGTGCTATAGCAATACCCAACGGAATGTTTAACGCAAACAAATGGATATGTCTTCCCTATGATCACGCCCCCTTCTCCTTACCGATGGCGCAAAACATCTTGCGATAGCAGGCATCCCGCCATCACACCACGAAAATGGCTTCTTTGCCTCCTTGCAACCGTGTTGTTGACCGCATGCTCATCACCGCTAGATTTCACAAAAGAAGCCAGCTATGCCGTACCTATGGATGCAAACACCTCACTCGGTGGGCTTGCTGTTGACTATATGGAGCATGCTCCAAATGAAGGCACCGGTTTTTACCCGCTCAATGACGGTCAGGAGGCCCTGCTTGCTCGCCTTGCCTTAATCCACAAAGCAGAGAAAACCATTGACCTTCAGTATTATATCTATCGCGATGATGCCACCAGCTCGCTACTGACCTATGCCCTCTACCTTGCCGCCGAGCGTGGCGTACGGATCCGTATCCTGCTCGATGACATGCAGTCCAGAAACGATCAGGCGATGGCATCACTGTCATCCCACCCAAATATCGAGCTAAGGCTATTTAATCCATTTGAAAACAGAGCAATGCGAATGCTCGGCTTTGTCAAAGATTTTGACCAAAGTAACCGCCGGATGCACAACAAGTCATTTATCGCCGATAGCGCCTTTGCCATCGTTGGTGGCCGCAATATCGGCGATGAATACCTTGCTGCCAATAACAGCGTCGATTTCGGTGACTTCGATCTCATGCTGCTAGGCAAGGCCGTGCCTGATGTCAGCGAACAGTTCGATCTTTATTGGAACAGCTCACCAGCTTCCCCTGTTGAGTCGCTCATCGATGAACCTACCTCAATATCACAAACCGATATCGCCCATTGGAAAGAGAGCCTCAACCGACATTTCAAGAACTCGGACTATGTTGCAAGTTTTACGAACCTACCACTGGTCAAGGCCCTCAATGAAGAAACCCTCACCTTCTTCTGGGGCAGTGCCTCCGTCCACTACGACTTGCCCAGCAAAGTCTACAACCCAGCCGAAACGGACTTAATGCTCCACGCCTTGGATCAAATCCTCACCAAAGCCGAGTCGTCCTTCTTTTTGGTCTCCCCCTACTTTGTCCCAACTCAGTCAGGGACAGATGCCTTGGTTGCCGCCGCCCAAAATGGTCTTAACATCATCATTATCACCAACTCGCTCGCCTCAAATGATGTTTTCGCTGTTCATGGCTGGTATGCAAAATACCGCGCGCAGCTGCTCGAAGCCGGTATCGCCCTGTATGAAGTCAAAGTCGATCCGAAACTCAAAAAGAAACGCTCATGGCTAGGCAGTTCACGCACCAGCCTCCATGCCAAGACCTTCATTATCGACGACCAGGAAATTTTTGTCGGTTCATTCAATTTCGACCCACGCTCGGCGTTTATCAATACCGAAATGGGCGTGCTGGTTCACTCTCCGGAGTTTATTGATGCCGCATTTAGCGAACTGGACGATAACTTACAAAAAAGCACCTATCGCCTCAGTCTCAATGAACAAGGTGACATCCTGTGGCACAATGATTTTGCCAACATTACCTATGACAATGAACCCGATGCAAGTGTCTGGCTACGACTCGGGGCTTGGTTGGCAAGCATCCTACCCATTGAAAACCAGCTCTAATCATCTCTCGCTTAAAGGCTAAATCGGATAAAAAGCAGATAAAAATAAGCCCCGTATGAACGGGGCTTGGAGAGTATTCAATAATAAGGTCGAGTTAGCGAGCCACCACAGAGGCCATGGCACCTTTGCCGACCCCCTCATAGGCAACAACGTCAATTGACTTGCCCGCGTCGACCCAGCAGCTTGCTTGCTCTGCAATATAACTGGCCAACAACTCTACTGTTGTATCTGTTGGCAAGATTTCAGTTTCAGATTGGGCAATTGCCAATTCAAACTCGCCCTGAGGGGCGGTATAGCGGAAACCGAAATATGCCTCGTCGGTTACGACACCTTTCGCGGCATCACTCAGAGTCAGCTCTGACACTGGGCAACGATCTTCCTCGCTGCCAAGGTAAATATCCTGCCAACGCTCGGCCCATTTGGCTTCAAGTTCGGCATCACGTTGCCCATCAACAAACAGTTCTACCGGCGAACGGTGACCATGGGCAATGCGCTGACAATTACCGTCATGTTTTTTCAAGCCGTGGCTGTAGTGGTAAAACGCGCCGTCTATCTTTTCATGACGAAGTGTAATTTCAAGGCCCTGAACATTTTCAGGTAACTGGCCTTGCAACACTTTGCAAATATGCTGCGTAACCGAATCAATAGTGACTTCGTCAGAATCAATAATGCAATACGCCTGCTCTGGACAATGTAAATAAATACTTTTATCACCACGATCCAAATCCACGGTCTGATATCCAGACGTACTCTGCCCGATCGAGATAGCCGCGTTCTTTGCTGGAATAATCAAACGGTGATCAACAAATTCATCCACGATGTGTTTGATCTGTTTTTTTACCCGACTGAAATCAAGCACCATACTCATTTCATTGAGTTCACCGGACATCACTACATCCAGGATCCAGCTTTCACCTACCATACCACGCGTCGGGCACAGATATGACGCATCTACAACCGTCAGGTCTCTTACAAATAGCTTCAACGTGAAGTCCTTATTGATTCTCACTTCGGCAAAGCATTATACGCAGCTGCATCAAAGAGTAAACCGCCAAGGAATACTAAAAAACCCTATCAACCATCTTAAGATACTGAATTAAATGGACAAGTTATCGCCAAACGTCAACGATACTAACCACTAAAATCGATACGTCACTCCCGCATAAGCCGATGTTATCCCTTTTAACTGAGAGTGCACCTCAACCGGAGCGCCATTGGCATCTTCGGCTTGCCATGACTCCCGCTCTGCAGGCAACACGCTATGACGCAAACCAACCTCTAAGGAAAGATCTCTCATAACCTGCCAGCCAATACCGGTTTGAAGACCAAACACCAAACCATTATCGTCAAACTCTCCGGGAAAATCAGACTCGGTTTTGCTAAAGGCATAACCAAAATGCAGGCCGACAAAAGGCTGTAACGATTTCTCAGTACGGAACAAATAATCAGCGTTGATCAGATGCAAACTAGACACCGTGTCATACGCATCTTTACCAGCAAATTGTGTCGTCGCTTTATGGTATTCATAACTGTAATACACCCGATTCTGGCTATTATGGAGGTACACCCCTGCATCTACACCGGCAAAACCGCCAATGCCGCCATCGTCCGTATCCACAACTTGCCCACAGACTAACTTAGCACTGTCATCATTACCAATCAGACTCCCGCCAGCGCGAAGTGAGACAAAGTACTGGTTTCCATTTTCCACTGCTTCAACAACAGCATCGTCAGCCTCACCACACCATGCCTGATAAGGTAAAACTGCCAACATCAATCCGATTGCTACCTGCTTTTTTGCCATGCTTCTCACCTACTGCGAACTTCGCCGAACATCCAAACCCGACGACTCAAATTACATGGCAACATAGTAGTTGATTCAATAAATCAAGACCATAGCCCACTTCTCGAAATGGCAGATACAAAAATGCTCATCCATATCTAACAAGGGGCTATACCCTTTAAAGCGCCTATGGCTCTGACTCTCCGGTATCCTCATTTCGTAGCCAATTCAATGCTTCGAGAGGGTCTTCAAAATACCGAACTTCGCCGCTGGTAAACCACCCGCCAACTTTACTCATGATCTCTTGCCAGCGCTGATTACCGTAAATAGCGACCTTGTTAAATGTCTTGCCGTATTGCAGCCCCAATTTTAAATCGTCCCAAGCAGCCCGGAGTTCCCAACCTTCGAACTCCGTACCGTCGATATACATATTCACCACAGGCTCTTTAACATTGAGCAAAGCCTCATCCAACAAAGGCGTTATTTTCTCGTAATCATGATGCGTCAAAGTACCAATCGCTTTTACCTCAACAAATACCTGATTGTTCTCTAACTGTTTTATATCTAGGTGAATGCCATGTATATTTGTCATGGTCTTAACTCCTATCTACGTAGAGCTGTATCTAACCAACATCAAGATACAAGTGTAGTATACCCGTACCCTCGAGATCAGCCGGCAAGACAACGGGGAGCGACTATTTGAGTAGTTACCAGATGGGGGAAATTAAATTCCACCATGCCTAGCACCAACGGCGTACTTGTTGGCAATAGGCCGTGTAATCCTCGCCAAACATGGCCTGCAACACCGCCTCTTCTGGGGCTATTTGGAAGTGGTTCATATAGAACACAAACACCACCAGCATAAGAAAAGGCGACAACGCTGAAAAATAAAGGCAGGCAGCAATCAACCAGCACAGCAACCCCAAATACATCGGGTTACGGCTATAGCGGTAAATTCCAAAAGTGACCAAAGAAGATGTTTTATTGGGAAAACGAGGATCGATCGTCGTCTGGACTTGGGCAAATGCCACGACTCCAGCCAACCCAATAACCGCCCCCAACAAGCACAACACCAATATCACCGCCAATTGGCCGGTAAAATGCCATTGGTAAATGGGCCAATACGATGCCAGTCCGTACATCCCAGCCAGTGTCAGCAACATCACCAATGGCGGCGGTAGTCTCAAATACATCCCTGCGTCCTCATTAATACATTGATATGGAGATCATTATACCCAAGCCGCTCCGGTATGCTGAAGATGTTCCCTTGTTAGCTTGAGCATATTTGCAGCCGTTACCTCATATCGCTAGAATCGTGCAACCACTGTGCAGCTAACGCCACGTAACCGTTTCTTAGAATAGAGCCATGCAAACATTAAATTACCTACAAGGCTACCCGAGTCATCTTATCGATCAGGTGAATAACATGATCGAGAAGAACAGCCTCAAGAAATACCTACTGAAAAAATACCCTCACGGCCATGATATTCAATCGGAAAAGGCGCTCTACCAGTATGTCATGGACATCAAAAACGAATACCTCCGCCAGTCGCCACCGATTAGCAAAGTGGCTTATGACAGCAAAATTCATGTGGTCAACCATGCGCTGGGTATGCACACGTTTATCTCTCGCCAACACGGCAACAAACTGCAGGCTCGCAAAGAGATCCGCGTCGCCACTGTATTCAAGCACGCACCACTGCCATTGTTAAAAATGATCGCCGTTCACGAATTGGCCCACATCCGCGAGAAAGAACACAACAAGGCATTTTACCAACTCTGTTGCCATATGGAGCCAGAGTACCACCAGCTCGAGTTCGATATGCGTCTGCTACTCACCCAAATTGAATTAGACGGCCCGATTTACACAGACAACTAACCCACAGCTACTCAATGAAAAATTGTTACCCCACCAATTTTATTCTGACAACCGTAAGCATTTTGCTTACAATGAGCCGCTAACTTAATTTGTAGGTGTTTACATGAAAATTTGTGCTGTTGAGCTACGTAGTAACGAAGCGGTAATCTGTCTTCTGTCAAAAAGCAATGGTCTGTTCGACATTCCTGAATGCCGCGCCCAGAAGTTCATCATGCAGGATTCCCTGAACAACGAAGAAATGAAAAAATTCCAGCAGACATTCCAGAAGCTGCTGAATGACTACAACGTTGATCGCGTTGTTATCCGTACCCGTGAGACACGCGGTAAATTTGCTGGTAGTGCAGTTGGCTTCAAACTGGAAGCGGCTCTACAGCTGATCGATGGCGTTGAAGTTGATTTCATGACCAACCAAGAAATCAAAGAGCGTCTTAAGCGTAACCCTCTAGGCATCGAATTCCGCGCAACTGGTCTACGTCAGTTCCAGGAAGCGGCCTTCATGACAGGTTATGCGTACCTGAGCAAGTAAGCTTATCTCTCAAGAAGCCAGCACCGTGCTGGCTTCTTACCTCTTGTCTCGTACATTCCCTCACAGTCCGAACTCCACGACGGTACAAACTCAAAACAGCGATAATTCGCACAGCGCAGCCCTTCCCTATCTTGGTAGCCCTGAAGGCTTTCAAACACATTAAAATGCGACACAACAATGATCTTCTCTGCATACTGATAACGTGACAGCACCTCTTCGGCGCGAGCCCTTAGCATATCGCTTGTTTCGTAAGCTGGATTGTCAGCCGTCATACCAAATTGCAGAAAATGGCGATACTCCTTCCAACGTCTGTCCCGCTCTTCAAGAGGAATATACCCACCAGCCAGATCAGCTCGCCACTCTCGCAAATCATGCTCTACATACAAATCCAACCCCAGACGACGATTTAGTATTTCCGCCGTTTGCAGCGCACGGGTATAAGGGGATGACACTATCAATTGCGCCCCACGGAAAATGCGCTGTTCTGACAATGCCGTCACTTTATCAACAGCATCGCGTGCTAATGGCGAATAGTCCTTTTCCAGTTGGCTCATCGCCCGTTGGTCAGCCAGCGAATAGTCAGGCTCACCGTGTCGTACAAAAATCACGTCCATGAATTTCTCCAAAATAGCACGCGGCATATCTTACCCACGCAATAAAGAACAAGAAGCAAAAGGATTATCGGCATCATAATAAACGGACCTTGCAGGCGAAAATGCAACGGTACAATCTGCCCGCCGGAGAGATGCGTGTTATCTACGCGATATTCAGACCAAAATTCATAATCTAAATTAAAATAATGAACATAATATCGATGGTTTTCTCGGGAAACCTCAACATGACCTTGGTTACCATCATCCGCACTGAACCCCAAGGTTTCCTTCTCGGCCAAAATCCAAGGCGAATAATTTTGAGGCGCATCGCGATAATCACGCCACATCATCAACATTGGCACGCCTTGGCGTTCAATCACCACCGGAAGCTGCCCTCTCACTACCGAGTGATGGTGAAACTGAGTAAAGAAAGTAGGTTCCTCATAATATTCAGCGGTCACTAAATATGGTGGAACGAAAAAAAACACTACCCAGCAAGCGGCAAGTATGCTGACTATCTTCACGCACCAAACTGAACCCTTTACGATTCTTTTCGCCAGCCGCTTAGCCACTCTCCCACTCATTGAAAATATCTCTTGGCCAATAGCTGCTCTTGGGTTAAAGGCTCTTGCTGCCAAACATAAACCTGCTGCGCGCCCGCAGCACGCGACAGTTCAATAAGAACCACCTTTTCAACCTCGGTAAGCGGTTCATCAGAAAAATGGCATTGCTGGATCACAGCGATGATTGGTTTACGGAAAATACTCGCCGGAACACCATGATCTATCGCTTGCTTTAGCTGTTTTGCAGCAACATCGATATTACCCACGGCCAAGTGCGAGGAGGAGAACGGCGCGCCAGATTCAACCCCATACTGTTTGTCTTCAACGGGCCAATACACACGGAAACGGTTCTGGTGAACCTGAATATATACAAGGTGGGGCTGAGGGAGCATCCATGCCTCTTCGGTAATCGGTAAAACACGAAAAGTGATACTAACCAATTAGTTACCCAGCATAAAAGGGGTAACACAGTGTTACATTAACATTTACGTAATCAATCACGCCTTAGCGGGCGAATCACCGATTCCAGCCCTTCAATCTGCATCTCCAAGGCCAAAGCCATCAGCATACCCAACTCACCTTCTGGGAATCCTTTTTTGGCGAACCACAACAAATACTCTTCCGGCAAATCAATAATCACCCTGCCTGCATACTTGCCATACGGCATCTTGGTATTCGCCAATTTTACGATTTTTTCTTTATCAAACATATTCTTAACCTGTTGTCAGAACAACATCTCAAAAAACAGCCCCTTTGATAGGGGCTGTTTTTCATCTATAGGCTCAAAATAACACGGTTATTCGGAGACAAACACCAAATTGGCGCTCACCGGAACACTCATCAAAATGGAATTAAGCTTGGCAATATCCTTGAGCTTGTTCACCCCATCAGCCAGCCCAAACGCATCGGCGGTAATTACAACCGGCTCTACCGTTGTCACCAATAGCCCGCCATTATCCAACCCTGTTACCTGCACTTCAGCCTTGAGCGGCTGTTTTTTGCCATGCAAATCCAACTCAAACTCAACCGTGGTGGTCGATGTTTTGCCTGCTGCTATTTTTTCCAGCATCGCCGTATCAATGGCTGCAGAAACTTGAGTGATGGGATAACTCTTCGTATCAAACAATTCTTTTTTCATTCGCTCATCACGAATTTGGATCTGAGTATCTACACTATTTAGATCGATACTCAAAGATACCTTGCCGCTATCTTCAATCGAACCGCTGAGATTACGAAACCCGTGCTGCTCGAAAACCGAATCGTTTTTAACCGACGCAAAATGGATACTCGACTGCTGATTATCCAACTTCCACCCAGCCCACACGGGCATACTCGCCAGCATCATCCCCCCCACCAGCGAGGTTAAAGCAGCCGTAATAATTCCATTTTTCCTTACCGACATTATCATTTCCCCTAAAAACAGACACATCCTTTTTACTATAGGTCATGCAGCTGGAAACGATACGCGATCTCCTTCAGCAGTGAGGATCGCAATCTCCATTGGACGCCCATCAGGATCGAGTCTTACCTCACCAATTGCACTACGGTTCACCAAGCGATGATTATTCAGCAAATCCGGATCGCGCTTGAGAATCTTCAATCGTTTACGCTTAGTCAGCCAGTTAAGCGGCGAACGCGGGCTATATAGAATCCGGTCCATAAAATCGCAAACGCGCAGCAATCCATTAGGAAACTCATTTTTGATGCCGCTGGAGGTTATCTGGAAGATATTCGGCTTGCACTTACGCACTCGCAGCTTGACGTCATACGCAAATGAGTAATGCACATCACCCGACAGAATGACGAAGTTCGTCGGTGTTTTGGTATGGGTAAATATACTGATCAATGTATTGGCCGAACCGGGATGGGCCATCCAGTTCTCAGCATCAATCAAGAGCGGCTGGCCGAGCCAAGTCATCATTTTTTGCAGGGTTTCAATAAACTTAACCCCAAACATAGGCGCCGCCGAAACAATGATCACGGCAGGCTCATGCAGCAACTCATGCTGGAACTCCATCAGGGCTTCCCAGTCCATCAGCCCAGATGGCTTGTTCATCTTGGATTCCGAACGCCAGCGCCGGGTTCGGGTATCCAGCACCACCATTTTTGGCGTGGTCGGTATCGTGTAGTGCCACTGCTCGAAACGGTAGAGATAATCAATAAAATCATCTTGCGTCGCTGATTGCGGATCACTGAAAAATGTCGACGCTTTATGGTGGAATTCATCGCCAAAATGCTCGGGGGCATTACCCCACCCCTGACATAGCCAGTAAGCAATCAAACCGTTACCGATGATCCTGCGAGAAAAAGGATTGCCGTAAGCAGCCCGTTCCCAACCCACCGTCAGGTTCCAGTCATCGGTAATATCGTGATCATCGAAAATCATGTAGGTAGGAATATGCGCCATCAGGCGTTGTACCTGTGGCAGACCCGCGACAAAATTGTCGATTTCAATTTTCTCTTCTGCCCAACGCTGCTGCCAGGTGGGTTCAATAGCCCTCCCTGCCACACGAAAGTGCTGCTTCGCCAAACGTCCGGAATCGACAATCTCCCACAACGACGGCGACCAAACCATAATATACATCGCCATAAACTCAGCGAACGTGATCAGGTGGTTGCCCGACTCTCGCGAGCTGAAAACCGGTGAGCGACGACGAAGCCATGCGGCAAATTTCGGAAATTGCTCAATAACCTCTTCGCCACCTTCCATATAATGCGGTAGCAGCTTGTCTCGATAATAGAAGTTATCGGCATGCTGATATAGGGCTTCAGAATCTGCCACGGGGGCATCATCAAACTGTTCGCCGTACAACCCCAATAGGTCAATAACCTGCTGGATAGCATCCAGCATCGGACCGGCAACATGGTCAGCATAAATCTGATCACCGCTCATCATCAGCAAAGACGGTCGCTCGTGATATGCCTGACCGGCAACCTTGTTATCTGCGGCAACCAAACTGTCTTTGCTCGGATAATGAGGATTGCGACACGAGCCGTGCATCACATAATCGGCCTTTGTGCGAATCACGATATTAAGGTGTGATTGCCCCGGATAACACAAATACGGCATCAATGCCGTAAGGCTGCCCTGCTGGGTAACAACATCGTAATTCAGTGGCGTGTCTATCGGGCAAGAGTGAGAGGCCGTCAGCTGGTAAATCCATGCATGGCGACCAACCTGAATATGCTGCCCCATCGCCAAGTCGACCTTGAGCAACGTCTGCTTACCGTAACCTTCATTCTCTACCCAGACTTCGAAATATCCGTTCAGAGGTTTGCTTACTGCCAGCCATATTGTCAACGAATCCGCCGTTGCCCGGCGAATTATCGGACCGGCCAATACCAATGGCAACGTATCTTTAAGAGCTGCTTCGGCATTATCTCCGCTACAGCTAAAATTATTCGTCATCTTTTTATTTCTCTTGTTCTATGACCTATTTAAACGCTCAGTGAGTACGAAGTGCCTATCAAGGCGCGACATCAAATATCTTTTCCAATTCCTCGTACATCCACTGCATTACTTTACCGCATCCCTTGTCACGACGCTTCACGATCCCTATTTCGACCATCAAGGGATCCGGAATTTCCTCTGTCGATAACTCAACCACATCATTCACGTACCATTCTTCCTTGGCAACATGTTCTGGTACCAGCGCCCAACCTATGCCCCGGGTCGCCATTGCCGATATCATGTAATAGCTATCAATATGCCAGTAATTCGATGATAACGGCTTGGCCTGCCCTAATCCCATTCGGTCACGGATCACCAACTGGCGATGCTGCGACAAATCATTGACTGTCGGAGCAGGAATTTGGGCCAATGGGTGTTTACGAGACACAATCAGGCAATACTTAAATTTACCGACAGATGTAAACTCAAGATCTTCAAGCAAGGTATGCTGATGGAAAAGCACTCCGAAATCAGCCTTGCCGCTCGCTACCCATTGGGCGATATCCTGTTGCGAACCATTAAAAATCGTCAGTTTCAAATTGGGATAAAGTTCAGACAAGGTCACGAACATCATCTCAAATGCCATTAAGGGTACAGCTTCATCAATGGCGATAACTATAGTGGCCTCCTCTCCTTGTGCCACCGTCATCGCCCTCGACTGCATCCGTTGGCACTGGGCCAATACAGCCCTTGCCTCCACTAGCATATCCTCGCCAGCAGCCGTCAATACGGGCTGACGCGAGGTCCGGTCAAACAGCTCGAACCCCAAATCTAACTCCAAATTGCTGATCGCCGTACTTACCCGTGATTGGGCTTTGCCCATTTTACGGGCCGCCGCCGAAAAGGACCCTTGCTGAGCTGCACAAACAAACGCCTCTAACTGATCCAATGTCCAATGCATTTTTCACCTCATCGTGGGCTCACTCACCTTCTGTAGCGAATGGCCAGAGACCCAATCTATCCGAAAACCGGATAGATTCTAGCTTAAACCAATCTAAAAAAAGAGGATAATTAGGGGCAATAACACAATATATTGAGAACACGATGCAAGTCGAAACCGAATACAATAAAAAAGACATCAGGCGCACATTCTGGCGTTATGCCATTCCCTCTGTAGTCGCCATGCTAGTCAACGGCCTCTATCAAGTGATCGACGGTATTTTTGTCGGTCACTTCATTGGCTATGAAGGACTTGCCGGGATCAATATGGCATGGCCGGCTATTGGCATCATTGCCGGTATCGGTATCCTCATCGGTATGGGAGCCGGGAGCCTGATTTCTATTTACCGTGGCGAAGGCAACGAATCCCTCGCCAAACACACACTGTCAACCGCGGTGGCCTTGATGGTCGCTGCTGGCGCGTTACTCTATCTTGTTCTTCACTATCTTGCGCCGCTCTTTCTTACGATGCAAGGTGCAACGGGCAAACCACTGACAATGGGACTGGAATATATTCAGGTCTTTTCGTGGGGTGCCGTATTCACCATTGCCGCTGGGGCAATGCCGATGCTGGTACGCAACGATGATAGCCCGAATCTGGCAACCTTACTGATGGCAGCTGGCGCCGTACTTAATATCATTCTTGATTATCTGTTCATCGGTCATTTTGGAATGGGACTAAAAGGTGCTGCAATGGCAACTGTCATCGCCCAGATCGCAATTACAATCACAGCACTCGGCTACTTCTTCAGCCGCTTTTCATCACTGCGACTGGGCATTAACAGCTTCGTTCTCTCACCGAGGCTGGGAGTCAAAGTTATTTCGCTGGGAAGCTCTGGCCTTTTCATGTATGCCTATTTTAGCTTTGTCGTCGCGCTGCACAACAAACTCTTCATGGCCTACGGCAATGCGATTCACGTTGGCGCATTTGCCATTGTCGGCTATCTGATGACCATGTACTACCTGCTTGCTGAAGGTATCGCCAGTGGTATGCAGCCACCTGTGAGCTATTACTATGGCGCGAGAGAGGGCCAGAAAATCACCATCATCGTCAAGCTGGCGGCTAAGATTGTACTCTTAAGCGGCATTGTTGCCGTTGCTATCCTCAATCTGTTCCCCGTTCAACTTGTCGCTCTATTCAGCAAAGGCGATCCCCTGCTGGCTCATGAAACGGTCAATGGTATGAGACTGCACCTGTTTGCCATGTTCTTGGACGGTTTCCTTGCGCTGGCATCGGTATACTTTATGTCAGTCAACCAAGCTGGTAAGGCGCTGGCTATCTCCGTTGGCAACATGCTCATCCAGTTACCTTTCCTATACTTCTTGCCGCAGTGGCTAGGTGTAGACGGGGTTTGGCTATCGGTTCCGCTGTCCAATATCGTTCTAGCCAGCGTGGTCTTGCCGATATTCCTTAAAGATCTGCGCTCAAAAAGCCGCTCGATCCACAAAACAATTTTGGAACCCAGCCCGGTTTAATCCCCTTCAAACACAAAAGCCGCGCAATGCGGCTTTTTTCATAAGTAAGAGATATTCTCCCCCTTCTGATGGGAGCAGGATCTGAGCTTCTCGTTGATCTTTTGCTCCCTCAAACAACCAGCAAACTGACCGCCGACATGACTTCGCTGTTGAATTCAGGATGACTCAAAACCTGACGCTCTTGATCAAAATTCTCATAAAAGTTCGGTATCGATACCATAGCCTTCACTTCAGCGCCAAAAAATGGCATTGACCCGCTAGCCGCCGCCAACACATTCTTTGCCCCACCAGGGCCCGGCGACGTTGCCAGCAAAACAACCGATTTGTTCAAATACACTTTAGGGTTAATACGCGAACACCAGTCAAATAAGTTCTTATAAGCGACCGAGTACGACCCATTATGCTCGGCAAAAGAGATCACAACAGCATCCGCATCATGAATTTTCTTCAAGAACGCTTTAGCCAACTCAGGCTGTCCCAGCACTTTTTCTTTGTCTTCACTGAACAAAGGCAATTCAAAATCGTTCAGATCGAGTACTTCTACTTCGGCATTTGGCAAATGCGATACGGCATAAGTAACAAGCTGCTTGTTAATTGATGTTGTACTGCTTGAAGCTGCAAAAGCGATAACTTTCATCATTGTATCCCTACAGTTGGATGGATATATCCATATTAGCCTACAATAATCAAGCCACTGTGGGTACAGCGCACATAAAAAAGCCGAGATCACTCTCGGCTTCTTTTCAGTCATACGTTGACACTTGTTATCCGTGCCTAACCGCAAGGGAACGGGCAAGAATCGACAAGGTGGTACCATTGTGGAGAATGGCACTCGCTGCCGGATTCAACCAGCCCAACGCGGCCGCCAGCATAATGCCGCTGTTAATGTATTCAGCAAGCTTGATATTGCTGTTTACCATCGACATCGCAATATTCGCCAGCTGACGAGCTTGCGCGACACCGTATAGTTGATCGCGTAACAGAACAACATCGGCGGCCTGACGGGCAAGCTCTGTACCATTGCACATAGCTACACCCACATCCGCTTTTGTCAATGCCGGGGCATCATTGACCCCATCACCAACAAACATCACCGTCTTGCCTTGCTGCTTCAACGACTCAATGATCTGTGACTTGCTCTCGGGTGTGGCCTCGGCAAAAACCCGATCCAACTTAAGCTCATCACCAAGCATGTTGGCTTTAAAGGCACTGTCACCCGATATCATGACCAGTTCAGAGATCCCCGATGCACGAAGTTCAGCGAGCGTTGCCATAACGTCTTCACGTAGGTGATCCCGCAGGCCGATCATGCCAATCAGGCGATGGTCATAGGAAATGTAAATCAGATGGCGACCTTTCTCTTCGTATTCACGAATTTTTTGTTCGGCGCATGCAAAATCAACACCCTCATGAGACTCAAGGAAATGACGGCTTCCCATCACCAAGCAATGACCATCCAATGTGCTGCGCAACCCGTGTGCAATCACATATTCGACCTCACCGTGATCAATATGAGGCAGGGCATTATTTGCTGCCGCAGAAACAACCGCTTGCGACAATGGGTGGCTGCTGTGCTCTTCGACAGACGCCGCAATAGCCAATACATCCCTTGCCGTATTTTCACTGCAGAAGGTGACCACATCGGTCACTTCCATATCGCCATGCGTCAGGGTACCGGTTTTGTCGAATACGCAGGTATCCACTTTAACCAGTTTCTCAATGGCACTACCGCCCTTGAGCAAAATGCCCTGTTGCGCGGCACGGAACATAATCGATTTGAATGTTACGGGGGTGCTGAGTTTCAAGGCACAGGAGTAGTCAACCAAGAAAACAGATGCGACACGATTCACATCTTGGGTCAGAGCAAACACCGCGGCACCGATGCCCAAGGTGATTTTCACCCTGCGTTTTGCCATCTCCTGCGTGACCTGCTGGGTTTCACTCTTCTCACTCAGCGACTCGTAGATCAAAGAGGCAATTTTGGCAGTCGTTGCCTCACTACCCACTTTTTCTACGCGAACCTTGATACCGCCATCATGCACTGACGTGCCAGAGTATACGAATGCACCAACTTCACGCCGCACCGGCACACTTTCGCCTGTCAGTGCAGATTGGTTGATCAATGCTGTGCCGCTTTCTACCACACCGTCAATCGGTATCGCATCACCCGGCATCAACGCAATGATATCGCCAACTTGCAGCGTGCTGGAACAAACCTGCTCCTGCCCGCTCTGCGTTACTTTCCACACGACACAGTCTTTTGGCTGCATCAGCTCAGCCAGCAGTTGATCACTACTGCGGCTGGTTTGGTGCTCCATATACTCGCCAAGACTAACCAAGCTCTGGGTCATCATCGCGGTACGGTAATCACCCCGCCACGCCGATAGACCAATCGCAATAGCATCAAGGACTTCAACTGACACCTCACGCTGACGAAGATCATCCAATCCGGCAAAAAGTGTCGGGGCGATCAGGGTCGCAGTTGACAATGCCGCCCAACGTTGGGGCAGCATTGCAGCAGCCAAGGTGCCAATCACATTCAGGGCTACATCACCACGGGTATAGATATGCTCGCTATCGGCCCGCTCACCGCTATCGAGATCCATCTCAGCCAAACGTGACTTTATCGCCTTATGGCTTATCACATCGGTATCATACTGGATCACGACAGTACAGGCAGGCTCGTTAACCCGTACTTCTGTTATGCCCTGTATCGCCATCAGGCTTTGCTTAACCCAATCTCCAATCCCCGGGAAGTGTTTCAGGCACATGGCCTTGAAACGAATACGCCCGGGAAAATGGTGACGAACTTGTAACTCAATCATTCCTCACCTTTATGCAGGTTACGGTAATATTCAAGCTCAGCCTGGGTATCTTCTAGACGTTCTTTCAGCTCTTCAACCTCACCGCGAACCGTCGACCACGCTTTTTCACCCGTTGTTGCAACACCCTGCTGGAATGTTTTATTGGTCAGCAAATAGGCTACGGCAGCACCGGCTACAGCCCCCATCAAAAAATGTGTTTTGGTATTCTTTTTCTTATACGCCGATTCCTGCACTTGTCCCTGAACCTGAGGGTTTACATGATGAGGCATATGGTATGGGTAACCGTAATATGGATATTTATTATTCATGGTTTGTTTTATCCGTAATATTATCAAGAAGGTACAGGCCAGCAGCACTAGCACTGAGTATGGTGAGCATAGAGAGAATCGGGCGCCCTGCCATTTTATCGGCAACATAAGTGGTCGCCCCACTGACTAATCCGGCTTTTAGAGAATCACGAGCGACACTGGCTACCATTTGGTTGGTATCAATATCGCCCTTCTTGTGTGATTGCCACTGACTGGCCGCAGAAGCCGTTCCCCCCACAATCGCCCCCACCAGCATTGCTCTGCTTGCCGGGTGTAATTGATTGGAAGAATTACTCATCGCTCTTACTCGCCGGTTGGACGCTGAGATAGATCATGACGCATTTCCTCTACGTCAGTCTCATCTTGGTCAAACTCAGGCTGAGTACGATGGCGATCTAGCGACTCTTTAAAGCCTTCCTTGCCGGCACCGTATGTATCGCGGAAAATCTCACCACCTGTAGATACACCCTGCTTTACAGAAGACGCCGTTTGCACAGCCGTCTCTTTCACGGTCTCACCGCCAGACTTGAGCATGCTACCTGCATTGCTCACAAGGCCCATCAAGCCCTTACGAACATTTTCATTGCTCAATACCAACGCCGCCGCCGCACCGACTACTGCACCTTTCCAAAACTCTTTATCGTTCATACCCATTGTTCCTAAAATTTGCTTAAACATACCTGCATCTTCACCCAATGCGCCTTCAAGCATGGCTTGAGCCTGCTCGAACATCGGATCTAATGCGTCATCCGTGTTTGGGGCTTGCTGTGATTGCTCGCCCTGCTGTTGCGGTGTACCCGGAGGCACCATTCCCTGAGCCATCATCGCCATATGAGCCGCCCACATATGCGGATGGACATGAGGAGGCATCCCATGATTCATCGCCGCTGCTGGCTGAGGCGGAATACCACAAGCAGGCATCCCCATCGCTGCATGTGCCATCGCTGGGTTACCATGAAAATAAGGATGATGATGTGGAAAGTAATAAGGATGAAGATGCGGCGGGATCATCCCCGGATGCACCTGGGCATCCATCTGGCCATAAGGTGGCATACCCTGAGGCGGCATACCCTGTGGAGGGATGCCTTGCTCCTGAGCAAACTGACTTGCCCACTCACTCGGGTTGCCATATGGCCACTCCATATCTTTTTCGTTTTGTTTGTCGCTCATTACAACACTCCATTTACATCGATACAGCGCCCAAGCACCATACAGGCCTGCTCAGCGTCGCTGTCCGAATCCGAAAACAGTGCTTCGATTACCGCAGGATTGATCATCGCCGCGTCGTACTCGATAACAATACTGCCGGTCGCACTATTTAGCTTGTAGTTTTTCAATGCTGGGATGTCAGCTAAATATTGTTCAATATCCTGCTTATTGAAGCTGGCAAGGTGGGCAATTATTCCTAATTTGTATTTAAGTCTGACCCTTCCTGGAATATGGTGGGCAATCCCTACCATACGGCGCAACTTCATTGCGGTATCTATATGTTTTTTCATCATTTTATCTTTTTATTGTGAGCCGAAACCCTATCATAAGATCAAAAAGGTGACATTAGTAATCGAGTTTTCTTTGCGCTGTATCAAGATGAATGCTAGAGTCGCGAATAGTAATAGTTTTCATCTGTATTGGCAATTTCATGAACACTTACATTCATCAAACACACAAACGCTTACGTATTCGCTCTGACTATATTCGCGATCACTATGAAGATGTCGAGCAACTTATTAGCCAGCTGAAAGAAATTGATGCAATTTCCGATATCAAGCACAAAAAATACGCAGGATCTGTTGCTATTTCGTTTGATAACACCCAAATTAGCGCTGAAGATATCCTCGAAACCGTGGAAAGCCATCACTGGCTGCGCGAAAATAGCAAACCAACATTCATTGAGAATGCTGTCGCAAAGGGAACCAAAACGTTTGCAAGAGGAATGGCTGTAATGGCATTGAAACGACTTGCTGGCCCATCGGTCAGCCGATTGTTACTCAGCCTATAGACCATAAATTGCCAATCATTCAGAGACACAACAAGCCGGATAAACCGGCTTGTTTCATGCTGCTTTTAATCCAAATTTCTTCACTGCACATTTACACAGCCCGCCAGATAAAGCCGGGCAACGTTTACACGCTGGCGATTTAAGTGGCAACTTAGCTAGTGCTAACGATTGCTGCGTGATACGACTGATCGTCGGTGCTGCCGGTTGGGAATCGCTTTTGTGAGCATGTGGGGAGGCGGTTATTGATGATAGAGATAAACCCGAGCCAGAATAACCATCATTGAACCATGAAAATAAAGGGTTCAACGGTGTGGCAAGTTCTGATGCTACACTACGAAGTGTATCTTGAGAGATCTGCTTCACTTCACCTTTCAGCTCTTCGCCTAACCAGCTATTTGCAGGGGCTTTCTTTTTGAGACCCGCCAAAGCCTGATGACTCACATGGCTTTCTGGCTTCAATTTCTTCTTGAGCTTTTTTAGGGCTTTCTTTGCGTCCACAACCCATCCTCAAATATCAAGTTCAATACAATTGAACCTCATCAACCTAGAACTTTTTGAACTTAGCGCCCAGTAACTTAGAGCCTTATCAATTTAACAAAGCAAGAGAGCAAGGTAAATAAGAATTATTAGCAGATGAGATAAGAACGCATTACAGGAAGTAAAATCATCAAGATGGCGACAGAGCAGGCAGCACATAAATAAAAAAGGGAGCACATGTGCTCCCCCTCAAACAACTATAGTGACAAAATAACGCCGGCAACCGCAGCACTCATCAAATTGGCCAACACCCCTGCGGTTATGGCTCGAATGCCCATTTGAGAAATATAGCCCCGACGCTCAGGAACCAAGCTCCCCAGTCCGCCAATCAATATTGCCATTGTTGAAATATTGGCAAATCCACACAACGCAAAAGTAACAATGGCAATGGAATGCTCGCTGAGCTGGCTCTTCACATCCATCAATGAAATGAAAGCAACAAACTCATTCACGACAATCTTATTGCCGAGCAAACCACCAGCAACGATAGCTTCATTCCACGGCACGCCAATAACGAACGCGACAGGGGCAAACAGATAGCCCAAAATCAATTCAAAGCTCAAGGTCAGGCCAACCAAATCACCAAGTTTGCCCAACAGGCCGTTGAGCATAGCAATCACACTGATGAACGCGAGCAAGGTTGCCCCTACCGTCACAGAAATACGCAGGCCAGAGATTGCACCGTCGGCTAGGGCTTCGATAACATTGGTGGCTCGTGGCAACTCTACCGATGTAATCTCATCGGCATCTAGGCTTGTCTTCGATGGCGGCACCATGATTTTAGCCATCAGCAAACCAGCGGGTGCAGACATAAACGCAGCAGCAATCAGGTAATTCAAATCGACACCCAGCGAGGCATAACCTACCAGAGTTCCCCCGGCGACAGAAGCCAGACCACACGTCATCACAGCGAAAAACTGGGAGTCACTCATTTTGTTCAGGTAAGGCTTCACCACTAACGGCGCTTCAATCATACCGACAAAAATATTGGCCGTTGCCGATAAAGACTCAGCCCTACCAGTGCCAAGAAAACGCTGCAAACCACCGCCAATCACATTGATGACTTTCGGCATCAGCCCGATATGGTACAAACCCGAAATCAGAGCTGAGAAGAAAATAATGATACCCAGTACATTGATTGCAAAAACAAAACCAACACTACCGGTTGCCAAGTTGCCGAACAAAAAGGCGATTCCTTGCTGGCCGTAATCAATCACACCAGAAACCGCCCCCGAAACCGCATTCAAGGCTTCTTTACCCGCCGGGATGTAGAGCACGAGAAGGGCAAATAGAATTTGCAACGCAAAAGCACCCGCTACCGTTCGGAGGGGAATATTGCGGCGATCTGTCGACAACAATGCTGCCAGCATAAAAATCACAGCAATACCCAATAAAGAAGTCATAACAAAACCTTACTCATAAAATAGAGCAGCGCATTGTATGAATCGGTAACCACACTGCAACCACTCTTTGTTATTGATTTGTTACGCTCAGATACCCAAACAACACCAATACCCTCAAGGCATTGTTTATCAAGCCACTAAATACTTATTGGCTCCAATTATTGCCAAATGGAAAAAATGTTTATGTCACAGCACACAATATGCATAAGCTGTCTGACTGTTTATTCATCACTAAACTGTACCCAAGGGCGCAAGGCTTTATCCCAATATGGCTCATCACCGATATAGGTTTTGAAGAAATTCAGAACTGCAGAGATCTTTCGTGGTAGATGCTGACGAGAAGGATAGACAGCATAAAATGGCATACGCTGACTTGGCTGCCAGTCCGGCAATAATTGAATCAGTTTCCCGTCACGAAACTCGTCTCGCAGTAAATAAGATGCCAGATACGCGATTCCCCATCCTGCTATCGCTGCATCCCGAACCGCTTCGGCCAAATCCACCCGATAATTACCTGCCACCTTTATATTCATAGACTCACCTGCTTTGGTAAACAGCCATTCGCTGTAGTCCCTTTGGCGGCTACGGTAAGTTAAACAATTATGCTGCTGCAAATCCGACGGATGCAGCGGCGCCCTGTGCTCGACCAAATACTTGGGGGATGCAGCCAGCACAAAGCGAACGTCTGCCAAGCGCTGGGCAACAAAACCCTCGGG
This sequence comes from Photobacterium aquae, assembly GCF_001029445.1. Taxonomy (GTDB): domain Bacteria; phylum Pseudomonadota; class Gammaproteobacteria; order Enterobacterales; family Vibrionaceae; genus Photobacterium; species Photobacterium aquae. The sequence continues at coordinate 35,897 of NZ_LDOT01000016.1, read as the reverse complement.
CAAATGTTCATAATTTGTGATCCACAGATCCAGCCTATCGGCCAACATATCGGCACGGTGATCAAACAGACTCAGCTCAACCTGTAAATCGGGATATTGCCGACGAAGATTTTCAATGGCCGGAATCATATGCAAGCTACCAAACGATTGGGACAGCCCTATCCTTATAACACCCGTGACATCATCACGCTGCTCCGCCATCTTGTCACATCCCCCTTGAACAGCATCAACAACTTGCTTGGCATAGACTGCAAATTGATGCCCGCCTTCGGTGAGAGTCAGCGAGCGCGTAGTACGCTGTACAAGCTTCACACCCAGCGCGGCTTCAAGCTGTCCCAACTGCTTACTGACATGGGATGTGGATACACCTAGCCGCTTTGCGGCCTCGGTAAAACTGCCCGCCGATAGCAATGTCTGAAAAATTACCATTTGGCTGGCTTGCTCGTGAATCATGACTCTCTCACTCGTTCAATCTCATCCATGAGCGCTACGTTCAAATAAGCCGACCAGTCTATCGTCCTGCTCATAATTGTCACCTCTTGACGCTATTGAACGCCAATTATTACCCATGTGTAATATTTATTTGCAATAGGAAGGCATTATCATCTCAGAAGAAATATTTATACTGATAAGCCTAACGAGAACATCAACAACGAGAATTAAAATGGGTTGGATTTTCCTTTTCTTGGGCGTCTTTGCTGAAGCAACTTCACATGTAGCACTTCGCGCCACAAATGGCTTCACTCAATGGCTCCCAAGCTGCATTGTCATCCTTGGTCACCTGGTCGCTTTCCTGTGCCTAGGACAAGCAATGCGTACCCTTCCGGTCGGAATCGTGCATGCCTTATGGGCAGGGATGGCAATCATCAGCGTTGCCGCTATGTCAGCCATTATTTATAAGCAGCAACTCGACCCGAAAGTGTGGTTAGGAATGATCATTATCGCTATCGGTATTGGCGTAATTAATCTCGCCGGTCATACCCACGCCCATTAATTCCGCTTATATATTCCCCAAAATAAAAAAGGTGCATCATGCACCTTTTTTATTAATCAAACGATATATTCGGCAAAAATAATTAACCAGATATTTATTCGTCGTCTTGTGTTTTATCTTTAGAAAACTTCTTTAAAATCGACGAGATAGGTACTATTGGGCCCATCATATTAACACGCAGTGCGTCCGAGCCTGATGCATAATGAAGCTCAGATCCATCCGAGGCTGAATAGTTATATTTATAATTAAACTTTGCTGTTGCCATGTGCAACAAATCAAAGTCTTTCCGGTGACAAGAAATATAGGCACGCCAGTACATTGCATCTAACACTTCGCGAGGATGCTCCGCCCGGATAATAAAGCGCCAACTCCCCTCTTCACCATAAAAGTCGAGAGGAAATACATTTTTTGTTTTTCTTTTGCTAAACAAGGCCAATGCACCTGAAGTTCACTGAGTCTGCTAGATTATGCAAAGATTATCAAATATTGAAAGATATTGAGGCTCAAATCAGAAAATTTTGACATAGTTGTGCACTTTTTGCCCGTAATGTCACAGCTAACCCACATATCTAATCACATCTTTGCTTCATATATTTATTGGCAACACAGAACATACCTCAGTAAGTTCACTGTCTCGATCCACTGGTGCATAAAAAAGACCGCTCTCGGCGGTCTTTTCTCATAATAACACTGTGACAGACAAACAGTAAGCAGGCGCTGATTAAACTCGGAATGAGCCCACTTGCTGATCAAGATCCTTCGCCAACTCAGCCAACTCACGGCTAGTTTGCTCTAGCTCTTGGCTTGCCTCCAGACCGACCTTCACTGAACGGTCAACGGTATCCATATTCAAGTTGATCTCATTGGCTACGCTTGACTGCTCTTCTGTCGCCGTCGCAACTTGCGTATTCATATCCAAAATAGTCATCACTTGAGCAGAAATCAGCTCCAAGGCCTGCTGGGCTTTTTCTGTCGATTCAGCCCCTTCCGCCGTCAACTGCTTACTGCTATCCATTGCATCCACCGCATTTTGTGCCTCATGCTGAAGCTGATCGATCATCGTCTGGATCTCTTCTGTTGAATGCGCTGTCTTGGTGGCCAGATTACGTACCTCATCGGCAACAACTGCAAAGCCGCGACCCGCCTCACCAGCACGAGCCGCTTCAATAGCCGCATTCAACGCCAGCAAGTTAGTTTGTTCCGATATCCCACGGATAACATCTAAAATCGAACCAATCGACTGGGTTTTCCCTGCCAGCGCTGTAATCACTTCCGCCATCGCATTCATCTGCTCTGCAAGGGCAACAATCTTGCTGGTAGCATGCTGAAGGATCTGACGACCTTCTTGCGTTTCCAAGTTTGCCTGCTCAGCCGATTCAGCTGCACCCGCAGCGTTTTGAGAAATTTCGCTAATTGTTGCAATCATCTCATTCATCGAGGTAACCACCAGTAACGATTGCTCGCTCTGCTCATGACCTCGAGAAAGCGCATGCTGGGATTGATTACGCACTTCTGAGGCAGACTGTCCCAATGCATGGCCAGTATTTACAACTTGCGCGACAATATCGTTAATTTTGCTAATGAAAACATTGAACGCTTTCGAGATATGGGCAATTTCATCGTCACCTTTTACCGGCAAGCGAATAGTCAAATCACCATCACCTTTGGAAATATTCTCAAGTGCGTACTGCAAACCAACAAGTGGCTTGAACATGCGTCCAAGTAACACCATCAAGGCACAGCCACAAAGGACAAAGATAGAAAGGATAACAATCAACTGAGTCATCATAATGTCGTTAGCCGCATCGCTAACTTCAGTGATAGGAATACCAATGTCTAATGCACCGTATAACTGTCCATTAACATAGACCGGTACCATGATGTCGTAAACCCACACTTCCTGCACATCTGCATACCATTTTGAATGCTGCGCCTTACCTCTAGCTGCGCTATCTATGGTATAGCTGTCATTATAAATTTTATTGATTTTCTCTACATCACTGTGCGCTACAGCTTTAATATTTTTATCTATAACAACTGCATAGCTAATATCTGTGCGTGACTTAAGTGAAAGAAGCAATGCTTGTAAGTCATCTATAGGCGCTGATGAGCTAGAAAGAATATATTCCACATTCTTTGCGAGTAATTCAGCCTGAGCCGTTGATTTCTTTAAAATAATCTTATCTATCTCTTGATGTGAGATATAAGACGTTGATGAGATACTTGTTATCGCCGCGATTGCAAACATGATGCTAACGACAATTAATATTATTTTTTTCATTTACCCATTCCTTTATATCTCGTGAGCTAATTGTTAACCCTTTGAGACACGACGTCACCTTCGCCAAAATACCGTCCTTGACGCGCCGTAAAATTGGCGATTTGAGTTATTGGTATTTTTATTCCTCACGCAAAATAATACACAAATCACTAGTGTTTACCTAAAGAGATGTTCCAAATAGTGAGGTTAGATAGTTTATTTTTATCTCAAATCAAATTGCGAATAATAAACAAACAATAAAAGATCAAAAGTTAAACAAAATACTAGCAGATAGTTGTTTTGCGAGCATTTTTCATCACGCAAAATAACCACCTCTAAAATAACTCAATCTTAAAAATCAATACAATTGTAAACAGCTAGCCAGACAAAAGGACATGTTCAATCCAGAGATTTTCTGAAACGTTTGGCTGCCACTAGCAGACCAATCAACGTAAAGCCCGCTAGCCAAAGCGTATCTCTCCACAAATCGATAACATCTGCCCCCCGAAGCACAATACCTCGGATCACCCGCATGAAATGCGTCGCAGGCAAGACCTCAGCAATCCATTGTGCAACTACTGGCATCGCTTCATAAGGAAACATAAAGCCCGACAACAATATTGACGGTAATAAAATAAATACTGTCATTTGCATCGCCTGCAATTGTGTCGTGGCAATGGTTGAAATAACCAACCCTAAAGTCAGACTGGCGGAAATAAATAACAAGGTACCTAGAAGGATCTGACTTATTGCTCCATTTATTGGCACATTAAATATCCAATAACCCAACCCAAGGATAATCACAACCTGAATTAAACCGACAAAAATATAAGGAACGATTTTTGCCACCATCAGTTCCATTGAATGAATAGGCGTAGTAATTAACAGTTCTAGGTTGCCTCGCTCACGCTCTCTCACTATCGCTGCGCTGGTGAACAATATCATCGTCATGGTAAGAATAACGCCAAGTAAGCCAGGGATAATATTGATCGCCGAACGCTGGGTCGGATTATAGTAAAGCACCACCTCGAAGGTTTTTTTCACCACAGGTCGTACTTCAAAATCCAAATCGGTCAGTGGCATAAATTGTAGCCCCAGAATGGCTGCACTGATCATGGTATCCGAACCGTCGACAATCCACTGCCCCAAAACTCTCCCTTGCATGGCCCGCTGGGTCAAATCACTTGGAAGGATCAATGCCGCCCTGACATCTCCTTCCGCTATTGCCCGCTCCGCTTCCTGTGGGGTACTGAACTGGTGTTTGACATTAACGACCTGTGTCACTCTCACCGATTCAGTAACAATTCGACCAGCAGCACTACCACTTTGATCAACAACAGCAATCGGGATATTTCGCACATCGGTATTAATAGCAAACCCAAATAGCAACAACTGAATCAAAGGGATCATAACGACCATACCAAAAGTAATTCGATCTCGAGACAATTGGCGAATCTCCTTCACCATAATTGCCTTCATTCGATAAAAACTCTTCATTGCCGTCCCTTTCCTGTTACCGAAACAAAGACATCCTCCAAACTCGGTCGGGCGATATTCATTTCACAATCAATAAGTTGTGGGAATTTATCCTTCAGCCATACCATCGGCTGCTGAACGTCTTGATTAACCAATACCCGTAAGCGAATACCAAGTTGAGCTGCGGATCTGATCTCTGGTAGCAACAGTAACTTATCTTTTAACTCACGCAACCGCTCAGCTTTGATCTCGATGACCTGTACCCCCATCTCGTCCATCAACTGTTCCGGCGAACCATCGGCTCGGATCTCTCCTGCTTCCATGATAGCCAGCCGATGACAACGTTCAGCTTCATCCATATAGTGAGTAGTCACCAAAATCGTTGTTCCTTGGGCAGACAAATCAAACAGCTGCTCCCAGAACTCTCGCCTGTTTTCAGGATCGACTGCCGATGTTGGCTCATCAAGGAAAAGCAATTCCGGATTGTGCATTGTTGCCGCCGCCAGCGACAGACGCTGTTTCTGTCCTCCACTCATCCCTGATACCCGCTGATGGCGACGCTTATCCAAACCATATCTGACAAGCTGCTCATCAACTCTTTTAGCCAGCACCGCTTTTTCCATACCGAAGATCTGGCCGATAAATTCAAGGTTCTCACAAACGCTCAAATCGTCGTAAAGTGAGAATTTCTGCGTCATATAACCAATTTTCAAACGCAGCAATTCCGATTGCTCGGGAATGGTAAGTCCAAGTACAGAAACCTCCCCCTCTGTAGGACAGAGCAACCCGGTCAACACGCGAATTGTGGTTGACTTTCCACACCCGTTCGGCCCAAGGAAACCGTAAATTGATCCTTTGGGTACATTGAGAGTAATGTTGTTGATCGCGCTAAAATTACCAAATTTTTTTACGACCTTGCTCGCCTGAATCGCGTACTCTGTCATTGGTTACTCCAACAAATCTACCTGTGATGGAATACCTGATGGCAGATTAGCCGCGCTTTCGGGCAAATCGACCTCCGCCAAATACATCAACCGCGTCCGCTCGTCCTCGGTAAGTGCATAATAAGGAGTAAACGATGGCTCAGTCGCCACCCAACGCACCGTTCCCTCCATTGCCGTTTCAACCCCATCTACATGCACAGTGACACTCACCCCTGGGGCCATATTCCCCCGGTGCTCAGCCGGTACATAAACACGTGCATACGGGCGAACACCAGCCTGCATAACGGCAACGATACCATTAACAGGAACCCGCTCCCCTAGGTTATAAGGCAAGTTATCCAAAATACCGTCTCGGGTTGCCACAATATCTAGCTCTGCCAGTTTTTGCTCCTGCAACGCCACATCGGCCTTGGCCGCCAGCAATTCTGCTTTTGCCTGTTCAATATCTTCTAGGCGAGCACCGGCGGTCAACTTGTCAAACTTTTCCCTATCGGAGTCAAGCTGCGCTCGCGCTGAATCACGAACAGCCAAGGCCGTGTCTTTTTCTGATTGGCTGATCAGCTTTTTGGCAACTAATTCTGCCTTACGGCGGTAATTTTTCTCAGCCTCTGTAAGCTGTGCTTGCGCTCGGGCAACTTTCGCCTGGGCCGCTGCTATATCTTCGGGCCGTTCACCATTTGTCAATTTCAACAAATGGGCAGCAGCTTTTGCCTCATCAGCCATAGCATGAGCCAAAACCGCTTGCTGATTTTTGCTATCCAACCTGACCAATAACTCTCCTTGCTCAACAAAACTCCCTTCCTTTACGGGTAATTCACGAATAATTTCGCTCGCTGTCGCAGAATAAGTCACCCTGTCACGTTCAAGAACCCCCAAAGCTTGACTAGGAGACTCATATTTACATGCACTCACCGTCATTATAAGCACAATTAAAGTAAGGAATTTCACTCGCATTGCCCTATCCTTTATTTCATTTCTGCCTTCCCTCTATTTATTACCTTACCATGGCTTACAAAGCATATTTTCATTCCTCTATCACAAATTAAAAAAATAAAAGAAGCCGCCTAAAAGACATAAGGCAATGATTTTTATAACTTAATAATGAGGCCGGCAAAAGGTGGAAATACAAGCTTAATATTTAAAGTCAATAGCAAAATATTGATTTTTGAACAAGGCAAAGACATGTCTTGCTTAAACATTCTCAAAGAAATGAATAATATTAATTGGAAGGGAACAGTTGTTTTGCCCAAAGAACAGATCACCCAGATATGAAACCTGTTTAGCACTAAGGGAAAATGGATTTATAATCTTCGGGAAGATAACACAAAAAAATTTACATTATCAGTCTTGCTAATTAACTTTCTCTGCCTATAATGCTGAAAACCGGAGCGTCTGCCAACGCTCCGGTTTTTTTGTGCCTGCTTTCCGGTGATCTAACCGCTATCTGCCAATAGCTGAAAGCCAGAAAGCAACTATTCGATAATTAGGTCGAGAAAAGGAATAACCCAATGCGTATCGAACAAGACTTGAAACTAGGCTTTAAAGATGTACTGTTCCGTCCGAAACGTTCTACCCTTAAAAGTCGCTCTCAAGTTGAATTAACCCGCGAGTTTACATTTAAACACAGTGGCCGTCAATGGTCTGGCGTACCTATTATTGCCGCTAACATGGACTCTGTAGGTAGCTTCCGCATGGCTCAGTCCCTAGCCAAGCATGGTGTAATGACGGCTATCCACAAACATTACACTGTCGCTGACTGGGCAGACTTCGTTGCCAACAACGATGCCTCTGTACTGAACAACGCAATGGTTTCTACCGGCACATCTGATGCTGACTTCCAGAAAACCAAAGACATCATGGCGCTTTCTGATGATCTTATCTTCATTTGCATCGACATTGCCAACGGCTACTCCGAACACCTTGTAGAGTACGTACAAAAAGTACGTGCAGCCTTCCCTGACAAGGTTATCAGCGCTGGTAACGTCGTAACGGGTGATATGGTTGAAGAACTGATCCTTGCCGGTGCCGATATTGTAAAAGTGGGTATTGGACCGGGTTCTGTATGTACTACCCGTGTTAAAACAGGTGTCGGCTACCCTCAACTTTCAGCCATTATTGAGTGTGCTGATGCAGCTCACGGCCTTGGCGGTCGTATTATCGGTGACGGTGGTTGTGCCTGTGCCGGTGACGTATCCAAAGCCTTCGGTGGCGGTGCAGACTTCGTCATGCTAGGCGGTATGCTGGCTGGCCACGAGGAAAGCGGCGGTGAAATCATCGAACAAGACGGTAAGATGTTCATGAAATTCTATGGAATGTCTTCACAAAGCGCGATGGACAAGCACTCTGGTGGTGTTGCCACCTACCGCGCTGCTGAAGGTAAAACCGTACTATTGCCTTTCCGTGGCTCAGTGGATTTCACCATCCAAGATATCATGGGCGGCGTGCGCTCAACCTGCACCTACGTTGGTGCGGCACAGCTTAAAGAGCTAACTAAGCGCACGACTTTCATCCGAGTTCAAGAGCAAGAAAACAACGTTTTCGGTAAAGAGTAAACTCAGTATTTCCGAATAATTTAAGGCCGCTTTCGAGCGGCCTTTTTCGTACCCAAAATCAAAAAGTGGCGACAAAGTGGCGACAGCCAAAATTTACTATCTCTCTTTCATCACCCAATGTGCGTACCTGGCTGGTTCGCAGGCATAGTGCCGAGCACTCTCAGCATTTTGAACCAATTGAATAGATTTCTGCATATAGTTTCGATATTTCCCTGCAAGCGATTCAACTGTCCCAAAAACTAAATTTCAGTTTTGGTAAATGTCTAACCAACTGTTTTTATTTGGTTTAGCTGCTATTGCGATCATCCCGTGATCTTTCATCTCACCGACAATCGCCACGTAAAGCACGAACTTTTATTTAAATTCAATAAGTTAAGTTAGAGCCACCGCTACAACTGCAGATCATTAAACTGAAAAATAGTGAAATTTAGATCATTGTTTGAAATTCCTGATACGCGATTTCAGGGCTGTATTACTCTCCCCTACTTTACCCCTTAGCCCAGTATTCGCAGGGGCTTAGAGGGCATTAGGCAACGCAGGAAGCGATAGAAAATTGCGAAAAACAAAACTGAAATAATTTGCGGATCGCACAGCCCGCAGGAGGGGAGGAGGAGTGCGTTTTACGTGGCCCTACCCTTTGCGTGGTGATTTTACGCCTAAGTTCTGGACGTAAAAAAGCGCCCGAGTGGGCGCTTTAGTGTTCAAGAACGAGAACCAAAGTTATTCGACAAATTTAGCCTTGTAGACAGAGTAAATATAGAGTGGCAGTTCCAAACCTTATCATATCAGCAGCTGTTGTTGACAACCGGGAGAGACCATATGTATGAGCAACGCAATACCGATGCTTCCGCATACCACCTTAAACACTAAACGCGACCAATAGCAAAAATGCCAAGCGATGCGAATCACTCTTAAACAGATTGTATGGTGAATTTTTTCAAGATTGCATTTGTACGTTTTACTTTTGTTTGAGCTTCATGTATCCAGCCACCATCTCGACTTAAATATTCGTCGAATGCATCTAAACGTTCCGACAAATCAATGAAATTATCTAATCCCAACCTAACCTTATCGGCTGCATTTTCTACCTCTCGAGTATTTAAAACGCCTTTAGGCGGAACTTCTACTTCGGGAAAATTGTAGCTATTTAAATATGTAATCCCAGCAAGCGTTACTACCTCTTTAAGATGCTGTTCATCTTTTACCATTCCGATTTTGGACCTAAAAATAGATGCTAGTCTTGGCTGTAAGTATTCACATGTTGCTAATAATGCACTGGTTTCGTTTTGATAACTTGTACCATCTCCCGGATCAAACGGAAATGACCGAGAATAAGTATCTAGAATAAGATCCAAAGCCATTATCGATTCGTCATCGAGAAAAAGATGATGCTTAAGCATAAGGTTTTTAAGTTCTCTGTAACTGACATAAGGGACACGCTCCCACAAACCATCATCTGAATCAGCTAAGTAACCCCAATCCTCATTAATTTCGGCAACTTTTGCAATTAGAGATACATATGCTTCACGTTGATGGTCAAAAAATAAAGAAGTACGCAATTGACTAACTTGGTTATCATGTTTGATAGCTTCAACTTTAGCGTTTAAGTCAGTTTTGTAGTTCTCTAATTTTTGACTGTACTCAAAGCTAATTGATTGTTTTAACCGTTCTGATATCCACGTCCGAGCTAACCATGAAATAATAGCCCCACTTGTACCACCAGTTAGTATTGTTATAAAGATGTCCAACTGAACTCCTATTTACCTAACACCTACGATAAGGCGTGCCCCACTGAGCCGACAAAACGCACAAACTCCATACCAAAACCTCCGAGTGTAACGCATTGCCTTGTTATGTGACTTTATAAAGTTGCGCAGAATATGACTCTATCAAATATTCAGAATCTTTCTTCGCAAACTCCATTTCCCATAGATTACCAACAGCCTTAATCATCTCAGCCACAAAACTACAGACATATGAAAGAGTAAGCCCACACAAAACAAAGTCCATTTCCTGTCCGTGTAGCCTAGATAAAACTACACTCTTGACACAGTTAGGAGTTGAATGAACATGATTTGAGAGGAGTTTATAAGCCCCCTGAAACTCATCACCATCAATGCAACGTAACTCTATTAATTCTTTTTGGTTATACAAAGATGCTTTTCTACCTTGTCTGAGCTGTTTTTTGGTTACGGAGTCTTGAACTTTATATTGTTCACACTCTAAAAGCGCCTTCTTTAAAGTTAATTTTTCATTTTCCAAATCCGTTGTTGTATCTAATTCCCACTTGAAACTGTCTGACATTGATAAGAGGGTACAAGTATCGTGATAATCAAATAGAATAAATCTAAAATCAGACTCATCTTTATCAACATCATCTATGCAGTAATACCAGCATAAATTTGTTGATTCAATAATGTTACGACCTAACGATGCTATAGAAGAAAAATCAAAATAAGGTATTTCTTCACCATCATCTTTAGGTAGAATTTTAAGTAAAGAAACGCAATTGTGGACTAGTTTTGCTAAAAAATAAGTTGATAGTCTTTTACGCCGATCATTTGTATTAACTCTTCCGAAATGCATCGAAAGATCTGTTGCTATTTCAGTAACCAATCCAAAATCATCTATTAGTTCACTTATATCACCCAAATTTATCTCCTGTCATATAACGCCGGGCATAAGGTACGCCACAACCAACTAATCAAGCACACTGAACTCCAAACCAAAACCGCCGAGTGTAATGCGTCACCTTGATGCCTTTATTATGTGTTTTTTTGTTGCAATTGCTTGGCTTTAGGTAACCTCTTTTCGATAGCCGCGAATCTTGGTCCTGCTTTAATACCTATCCGCTGATCACCGTAGATTTCTTTCATTACTGCTATATACCGCTCACAAATACGTACTTCTAGATCATAGTCTTTGGCTTTTCTAGCTAAGATCGCTACACGTTCAAAGTAATATGGCGCAGGTGCTTGATCAGTGATTCTGTACTTATTTAGCTCTGACTCACAACACTTCATCATTACTTCAAGGTCATGCTTTTTATCATGAGCTATTTCATATGTTGCTTTGCCTTCAACAAGCAACTCACCGTCGGTTGCCTTTGTAATAATTTCACCGACAGTCTTACAGGTCAGATCATCAGTCGAAATCTTTCCCTTTTTCAACATTCTTTTGAAGAAATTCATGGTTTCTCCTTAAACACATAACAGCGTTTTTAAACAGAATTCTCGCTTTCACCAGAATACCTCCCGAAAGTTTCTTTTCAAAACCCTTTAAAGTCAATACGATAGCAGCGAAAGTATGCCAATTCACACATATTTGTGTCTGTATAAAATAAGAAATCGGTATTAATGAGACCTCGTTAATACCGAATCACAAAAAAATAAACTTTAACTTTCATGCGCTTAAAAAGAGCCAACCGTTAAAAGTGAGCATTTTTAGGCTTCATTAACACCAATCAAATAATCGAATGCTCCCCAGCCGAACTGCCGCTCCTTGGCGTTCTCAGTGAACTCATCCACGATCGCATCGGCGATGGCCTCGCCATGTTGCCTGACTGGGCGAACTCGCCCTCGACCACGAAGCCCTTGTCTTGCAGCTCTTTGATGATTTTCTGTTTCAATGATGTTTTGCTTAATGCCATGTTACTTCCCTGCAAATACGGTTTTTGATACGTCGACATGGGGCTTGCCCATGAACGGACAGATAGTGGCACCGGTACACACGCCCTTGCCTCCGTTCATCTTGATGGTTCTGGCCTGCTCAACAATGTAGGCCGCTTTGGTCACGCGGGTTGCACCTATCTCCTCGATAAGGTTTTCCAGCACCTTGACCCGCTGATTAAGACATTCGATACGCTCATCCTTGTCGGTCTTTCGCTCGAAGTTACCCGCTTGGTCGACTAGCTGATAGACGCCCTGGCGCTGCTGGTAGCAGTTCCCCACTTAGCCCAGTATTCGCGGGGCTTAGCGGGCATTAGGTTAACAATGAATACCTAAATGAGGAGAGTTTTATGGCTAAATTTCTAACACATACAAAACTTGTTCTAGTTTCACTTCTGCAAGCCATTAGTGCGGTATGTGCCAGTACTGTTTCAGCAGGTATGATGTCCGAGGTAGATCTAGAGGCTTTAATGCCTCTAGGCTTCCACCAAAAAGCATTTACTATATGACGTTAATATACAATAAGCGATATAATCAATTTCCTCCTCGCTGCCACCCTAAGAGAAAATCATTATATCGAACCGTTCCCTCCCTATAAGGATTTTTATAAAACTGATTGGCGCTTGAGTACCCACGCTGATAAGCTAGTCTCTTAGTTTGGGGGATCTCTCGCCCTGATAATTTAACTTCTAGTTCATTCGCAAAACGTATGGCCATTGTCATAGCCCACTCTCTATCGTAAGCCTTGTAGATTTCAGTCAATGACCACTCTTTACATTTCATTTGATTATCTTGCTCATTCTTTGCCATTTCCAGAGACTCAAATGGTCCAAAGCAATGACAAATCTCTGTATTGGTATTTATTATTTTTGCAAACCAGAAAGCCATTACCCCTCTCCTAAAAACAATATTAAACTAGCCAATAAAATGGAAAAGTACATTTCACTCTATCGAATCGAACACTATGACAGAAAAATTGTGCTGAACCGTGATATAATTCCACTCAAAAATTTAGTTGTAATGACACACTAAATTATCTCTTTGGTAAAACTTGAAACTCTCTTTTGGGATCGACTCAGGCCTTTACCTGTGATGTATATCCTATCGTTCATAATTTAAAAACATGATTTTTACACATAAAAATATATGTCAAATAAAAAAGGTATTGATGAAACTTTATCAATACCTTTTTTTCGAAGTGTAATCTATTTCCTGTTAGCTATCTATACAGATCAGAACTAAAAACAAGACAGAGATCACATCAAATAATCGGATGCTTCCCTGCGAATACGGTTTTTGATACGTCGACATGGGGCTTGCCCATGAACGGGCAGATAGTGGCACCGGTACACACGTCCTTGCCGCCGTTCATCTTGATGGTTCTGGCCTGCTCAACAATGTAGGCCGCTTTGGTAACGCGGGTTGAGCCGATTTCCTCGATGAGTTTTTCCAGCACCTTGACCCACTGGTTGAGGCATTCGATACTCTCATCCTTGTCGGTCTTTCGCTCGAAATTGCCCGCTTGGTCGACCAACTGATACACGCCCTGGCGCTGCTGGTAGCGGCTCTCCCTTAGCCCAGTATTCATGGAGATCTCGTGGGCATTAGGCAGTGCAGGATAGGAAAAGTGCGTTTTACGTTGCCCAACCCTTTTCGTGGTGATTTTACGTATTAAGTTCTGAACGTAAAAAAGCGCCCGAGTGGGCTCTTAATTGTTGAAGAACGAGGACCAATGTCATTCGGCAAATCTAGCCTTGTAGAGAGACCGAATGTAGAGCAGCAGTTCCAAACCTTATCTTATCGACAACTGTTAGTGACAACCGAGGGAGTCCAAGTGGCCGTTATGTATAATTTTTTACGAAAAACATAACCAACTAGCCATTAGTAAAAATGCTACTACTGCAAGTAAAAATGTTAGATCCCAAAAAAAGTACAGAGGGTAGATAAACTTTAAAAGACTTTTTAGCCAACCATTTTGTAGTTGCAAAAATGCTTTCTCCTCCATAAAACTAGACATGCTAAACCACAGCCCTCTAACACAATCAACCTCCTTCAAAATTACATAGCGTCCTTGAATCAACTCATTATTTTGCGATTTCAAAACCAACCAAACCACAAAAAACAGGGCAAAAAAGAAAAACGTTGGAATTGTTATCCATCCCAGAGGAGCAAGTAATATTGATGCTACAATATTATCCAATTTACCACCTAACCAAATTATTCATAACAAATGACATAGACTCCCCCCAGCAAATACTAAGCCGGAGGCTGCCACGTCACCTTCAAGCTATGGCATTGATGTAGCCAATCATTTCTTTAGTATCCACAGTGAGAATAACAAAAGCAACACCCTGATCTACAAACAATATCTCGAAGAAAGGTACTCACATTCTTTGCCAATTTACCGCCTACCATTGTCGGGATGATTACAAATCGATGTATGGCTAGGTGGACGCCTCGTCTAGCCCTGTAAACAGACAAAAAATAGAGGAGCAGTCCCAAACCTTATCGGCAGCTGTTGTTGACACCCCGGGGAGTCCATGTAGCCTAATTAAGCGGAAATTAATAGTTGGCTAAAATTGCGAAGCGATGGCCAACTGTTAATTTCCCGTTTAAATGATTTGTTAAATGGCAAGCACTAAACTGCTAAGATAAACATCAATTATCAAAAAAAGCAGGTAGAATAAAGCGTTTCATCATTGTAGGAAGTTGAGATTGCCCTGCGAAGTTTGAGGCTGTTTTAACAACCACTAAGTTTAGCTCTTTAATAATGGCTATCTCTTGTCCACCCCAGCCACTAGCTAAAACTGCTGAATAGTTTTTCTCCCCAATAGAGTAACTATTATGCCACCAAAAATAACCGTAAGTATCGTTATAAGGATTAGTCTCGGGGTTCATTGAGTCTATAACCCACTGCTTATCAATAACCTGCTTGCCTTGCCATATACCTTCATTAAGCATCAACTGGCCAACTTTGAGCATATCTAATGGGCGCATCATTGCACCACCGGCAGTATTGGTTTTGCCATCATTCTGCTTTGACCAAAAACTATTTTTAAAACACAAAGCACTTAATGCACTATCACGAGCATAATCTGCAACAGTCGGCAACTTAGTGGCCGTATCTATAACACCACCAACAACGGAAACATAGCCACCACTATAAGAAAAGTGCTCCCCTGGTTTATTCGTCAAGCTACGTTTTAGTGTAAACGCGACCGAATCATCACTTCCCATTTCTGCCGTACGGGTATTTTTAGGATCTGTATAAGGAACGCTCCACTCATCCCATTCAAGGCCTGCCGACATATTTAAAAAATTGGCTAAAGTTATTTTTGATTTATCTGCTGTTAATATACGAGCATATTGAGGTAAAAATTTAATAATTGGTGCATTCACATCCGTTAATTTACCCTCGGTAATTAAACTGCCGAGTAATAATGAAGTAATGCTTTTACTCACAGATTGAAGTTGGTGTGGGTCATTACGCTCCCAGCCATTAAAATACTCTTCTATTAACAGTTTATTGTCTTTATAAATCAACAAACTATCTTGCTTCCCCCAACCGTATCTATCTGATTTTATTTGCTTGATTAATTTTTCAATTTTTTCAGGATGCTTGCTGTTTTTAGCTAAAGAATGAAGCTTATATTCCTCAGAGCAACTCTCCTGATCTACGGCAGAAAAATCAGTAAAATTAGGATTGCTATTATATAAAAAGGGAATTGACGGCTCTACATTGATACGATTAAACGGGTGCTGTTGACCATTTATTTCTTCTACATACTTTTGAAACTTAGCCTCTTTAACACCTGAAAATTGACCAGTTAACCCCCACTCTTTAAGAGTAAAACTATGTGCTTCATTAAGATCTAACTCTTCAACTCCCCACACATTACGAGCTATTATTTTGCCATTTCGTTCTAGTACAATAAAATTAATGGTCGAGTCGTTTTCAGATTGAAAAACACCTGTATAGGGATTTTTGTCCGCCTTAGTTTGTGAAAATGCGCTGGGAATCGATAATAAAAACACACTCACTAGTATCATTGATATCTTGGGTACACGCTTAAAATAATGTTTCATATAAATCCTTTTTATGCGACGATTCAAAAGACAGAATATCCATTTAACCGTGTTTTTAAACAGAATTCTCGCTTTCACCAGAATACCTCACGAAAAGCTTCTTTTTAAAACCCTTTAAAGTCAATACAATAGCAGCGAAAGTATACCTATTCACACATACTTTGTCGGTATTAATGAGACCTCATCAATACCGATATGAAAAATGAATATATCAATTGCAAAATTAAACGAACAAAGACATGGCAACTCTCTTTTCAGAGTCCATGCTCTCCTTTCAGATAATCGAATACTCCCCTGCCGAACAGCCACTTGTCACATTGGCCTTGGCGTTCTCGATGAACTCATCCACGATCGCATTGGCGATGGCCTCGGCCATGTTGCCAGCTTGGGCGAAATCGCCATCGACCACGATGCCATTGGCTTGCAGCTCTTTGATGATTTTCTGTTTCAATGATGTTTTGCTTAATGCCATGTTACTTCCCTGCAACTACGATTTTTGATACTGCAGGATAGGAAAAGTGCGTTTATACGTGTCCATGCCCTATGCGTGATGATTTTACGCTTTGGTGCTGAGCGTAAAAAAAGCGCCCGATTGGGCGCTTGGTTGTTTAAAACGAATATCAATTCAGCTAGAACTTATTAGCTGCCAATGATTAAGCTTCGCTTCTTATCACTAAAACTTGCACCATAGTATTTACGTTGATTACCGCACATCCAGCATGAACAAACGCAAGGTGTCGATGCACAAATGCCTAACCTTCGATTTGAAATATTTACTGAGTTACCCCAAAACGTTTTTCTATTGTTCTTAACTCGTTGAATATGGTGTCTGCGCAAAGCTCGTTTTGCAATTTTCATAATTTACTCCCGAATAGGTTTATTCGAGTGACCACTCCTTCGAATGGTCGCCTCTACCTGAATCGAGAATGTTTGAAGTAATCCATTTTTCTCCTAAAACCTGACGAACGACATAAACTCCCCTTCACCCAGCAGATACTCAGCCGGAGGCTGCCATGTCACCTTCTATCTGTGGCATTGATGTAGCCAAACATTCCTTTAGTATCCACAGTGAGAATAACAAAAGCAACACCCTGATCTACAAACAATATCTCGAAGAAAGCTACTCACATTCTTTGCCAACTTGCCTCCTGCTATTATCGGGATGGAAGCCTGTTCAAGTTAACCAATGTATGGCTAGAGAACGCCTAGCCTGGCCCAGCATAAAACTACCAACCAGCGGTGAGACCGCAGTAAAAGCCCCCTCAATATATGTCGTAAACGACGATAATCGACAGAGCGAAGCAGACAGCTTTGTTGTTCGATCATATTGGCGGCTGTACCAACAAGGGGAATCGCTTTACCCCTTGACACCCCAAAGGCTCATACGCGCGTTATGGCATATTAGTTCCATTCTACTCTGGTATCTATGTTTGGATACTCTCGTCTCAAGTCATCAAAACAACTTTTTAAGGATTCGAAGCACTCAGGGAGAGTCGACTTCAAATGACTAGAACCGACAAACTCTATGACTTTAGGCAAATCTGAATCGCGTAAACCTAGATCACAAAGGCAATCCCAAAATGCGTCCCAGTTTTTTCCATAAAAATCAGGAAAACCTAAGCAATTAGCCATTAATTCATGAAGTTGAATTTTGCTCTCTATCATTCTTAAATCAATACGCATAGTCCCTCTATAAACAGAATTCTCGTTTACACCAGAATGCCCAGAACACCTTCCAAAAATTTTCTTTTTTGCCCCATTTAAAGTCAATACGATAGGCATGTATATATGCTCATCTGCTTATATTTCACCTGTATTAAATGAGAAATCGGTATCACTAAGCCTCATTAACA
Source organism: Photobacterium aquae (assembly GCF_001029445.1). Taxonomy (GTDB): domain Bacteria; phylum Pseudomonadota; class Gammaproteobacteria; order Enterobacterales; family Vibrionaceae; genus Photobacterium; species Photobacterium aquae. The sequence continues at coordinate 18,064 of NZ_LDOT01000016.1, read as the reverse complement.
CCAATCAAATAATCGAATGCTTCCCTGCCGACCTGCCATCGACGACGAAGCCTTGAGCCTATCTCTTCGATAATGTTGTTCTGAACCCACTTAGTATCGATTGATATCAAACATACTATCAACCTCCAGTCCCCACACATACAAACACAGAACCACATCCATACACATACTAATCAAATTCAAATATTTACTTATAAAAATCATTGTAACCAACGACCAATTACCACTATATAACCTGAATGCGACCTTAAAAAACATTTGATATTAAACACATTGACTTGAAAAGGTTCAACATCAAACATAATATGACGTCAACGAAACAAACAAGGGTGCACATAAATGCTGAAAAAATCACTAATAGCATTATTACTAACACTTCCCTCTCTATGTATGGCGACTGATACCGCAGAAGAGAGCCCAGATCCTAGCGATCTTACTCAAGTGAACAGTTTTGCTATGACAACACTCGATACTAAAGGTGATGGGAAATTTTCAGCAGGGATAGCAGGCCAATATAGCGAAGGAAACACATTTCTTGGTTTAGCCGAATACTCCAAAAAGAACGTTAGTCGTTTACGTTATTTTCAAGTGCTAGACACTGGTATTCACGAAATGGATAAAGCCGGATTTTCAATTGATTACATCAAGGACTGGAGTGCAACACAAACCAGCGATCTAATCGCCATCGGCGGTATTGCCAAAGTCAATACGCCTTGGGAGTCATTCACTATTTACCCTAACGTCGCATATGTTACAGGCAAGACTGGAAATATGGACATCAATGGCTATCAAGCCAACTTGTTTGGTTCGCTATCGCTCAGTGACTGGGGCCAATACATGATTGTCCAACCTCAATGGATGGAAACCAACATTGGTAGCAAGCTAGAGACAAAAATCGGCTACGGGCAGCCAATCTCTGACGATGGAAAATGGTGGGTACAAGTTGATTACACAAACCTAAGCCAAAAAGCCAAGGGCAGTAAATCGGTCTCAGACAACAAGGGTGAACTCGGGTTCTTCTACTACTTCTAGCGCAAGGCTTAGTAAAAATAACCCTTGATAAATTATCAGTTTAAATAATTACTGCTAGTGGCCTAGCCCACCAGCTGCACGGAGATATGACCATGAAAAAAACACTTCTTGCTGCAACTATCGCAATAACGTCTGCGTTTAGTGTACAAGCTGAATTGATCCAACATACAGACCAGATTGCAGAAGTAAAATTTACTGGGTCGACCTATGAGCTAGGTAAGCACGTTGGTAACGTTGGCCATCAGCAGATCATGGCTGGTATCGAACGTTTTGACAGTATGCTTGGCGTAATGCTAGAAGGTATGGATCTTGATAACCTAAAAGAGACTTTCGACAAGAACGACGTTTACGGCCAACTCAAGATACACTCGCCAGACTCGGCAGAGTACATCGCGGGGTTATCTGATGCACTCAACCTTGAGCCAAACTACCTACTCGCGCTTGGCATGTCTGATGAAGCAGTATTTGAATCTCAGCGTTCTGGTGGCCTTGGTTTCTTAGAAGAAAGCGAGAAAAAAGCTGAAGCCCCGGCCAAATGCACGGTAATGGGTAAAACCAACGGTAAAGGTAAAGCCATTGGGCTGGCAAACTTCGACTACATGGGCATCAATGAAGAGGGCCTAATGGTTATCAACCATACAGACCTAGAAGGGAACACAAAGCTCATTCAAACTTGGATTGGCCTCATCCCTTACGGCGGAGTCACTGCCGGGGGGCATCCTCTGCTGATGAATACCATGTCTGATGAAGGCACAGCACGCCAGCACGATAATGGGCCAATTCTCGCTAAGGGCCTAATACCTTCCTACAAGATGTCATGGGATGTATATAACGCGAAAACACCAGACCAAGTTAAAGATGTGTTTGATGCAGGTGCACCAACAACCTACTTTTCCTATTTAATTCTTGATGCCAACGGCAAAGTATCCAACGTAGAGAATGGTTATAAAGATAGCACGCGTTGGGGAGCGGCTGACTCTATGGTTCACTCTAATCATTCGAACTTTGTTCATCATGACTTCATTGAGGGGGACTTCGGTGGTCAAACGCTGCTACGCAAGGAACACGGGGAAACGCTACTCGCTACAATGGATATGGAAACTGAGTTCAAAGATGTACTACCTACAATGCAACATAAGCCGCTATACAAAGGTCGTGGCGGCGCGGTAAGTACAGTTACAACTACGTTCTGGAAAGTTGACGGCAAGAATGTTGATATGAGTATTTATACTGATGCCAACCACCCGGTAGTCACTATCAAAAACTACTAACTAGCAACATCCGTCGTATCTATAAAAAACACATTGTATCTCATAGAGCCCACCCATATTTTCGGTGGGCTTTATTAAAATGGGTAATATAAATATCGGTAAAATAAGTAATATATTTCACATCATCGTCATTTTATCTTGTGCTATAGATACTTTTATCCCGTACGTTTCAGCACAATACTCCAAAAAGTTGTAAAGCAACTCTTTTTGATTAGTTGTTAATAAACTCAAATTGAAACAATAATCAGAGTATCCCAATTCTATATACAGTGGAATCAGCTCTACAAAATAACCGTGATGAGGCTTACGATGAAGTATATATCGACAAATCGCCGGCAGCAGCCATATCATACCTTTGGAACTTACAACTTCATGTTCATCACAAATGGCATACAACGCATCATAAGTTATCTCTATATCACCAAAGGGAACTTTGTCTTCAATGATTTGCCTAATAATATCCTGCTCCGAAACTGAAAAGAACTCATCAGCTCCGGGACAGACACAAACCGGAAATTCTTTTTCAAATAGGATAATGTACTCTTCTCGTTCTATATATCCCCAATATCTCAACAACCTTTCTCCTTCATTGAATATCATAACACTTTTCAGTGAAACCAAGCGTACAAATCCCCCCTATACATAGCTCACAGCACTAACCGTGCCGCTATGAATCGGTGCTTCAGAAATCACCACCTCAGTTTTGGCAACGATCAAATGCTATAGCTGGATCAAGGTAGAACATTTTCTTCCATCCTTGAGTCTGCTCGGAGATGAGCCACGGGTATGGCACCAGGCTTAATACCGAATAGTGCAAATGAGCGGGCTTACCTCTTGCATTGCCCGTTTGACCGACTGTCCCTATTGTTTCCCCCGCTGACACCCAATCACCTATTGATACTAGCCCAGACGCCATATGAGCATAATAATGAACACGCCATTTGGGACCTAACACCGCCGCTACATTCCCCCCTTTGGGTAACTCTCCAACATACAGCACCACGCCATCGCTTGCTGCAATCACAGATGTTCCGTGCTTGGCAAAAATATCAATCCCTTTGTGCGTACCCGACGTTCCCCAGGGCTCATACCAAAACGTCTTCTTATTCCAGTCATTACATTGTGCATCTTGAACCGGAATCATTGTCGTCGCAGGAAAAAGTAAACCGGCCCCCACAACAATTCCCACACCAATAGCGATCCATTTCCCCCACTGCATTCAATCATCCCCTCGCTTTCTAACAGATATTATTAGATGATTTCAGGATGCCTAAGAGAAGCCTGAAATCATAATTTTTCGAGAAAGTGCAATAGAATCATTTGCAAGGTGAATTTAGGTAAAAAGTAAATCATTCATCGAGCAATATTCTTTGTATTACTCAACAATACTGCATTTACTGTCTCCCTTATCTACCACTTTTCACTGTTATTAATTCTTGGTTATTTTATAAACTCAACCACTTATCTATCAATCAGACACTAATACCCTGCTGTTTTTGTTGCTTTTTTAAGCGCATCATCTTCAACCAAAATTATTAACCCCAAACAAATGTTTCCAAGTTGTTAAAATGTGATTTTGGTCGTGTTCTTCGCTTTAATTCAACGGTAATGTCATTTTAAAGGGATTTAAGACTAGAGGATGAATCTATGCCGCAGAGTGCTGTTAATGAGTTAGCCAGACAAGTCTGCAATGAACTTGCACGAGTTCGAGATATCGGTGAAGGTGAAGATGATATGGATCTTGATCGTCTCAAAGAAATTCAGGATGAAAAGCAGGCAAGACTAAACAAGCTAAGAAGTAAGTTACTATTGCTGGCTACAGATCCTGGTGCAGAAAAAAAATATTGGTCTTATGCAAAGGATCACTGCCATGAACTATAAGAGAAATCTGCATTGAACGTACCTCCGCAAACTAAATCCCTTTTTCTTTACAGATAGTTTAGTCCTTTTCTTTCGGCTGTTGTTAATGCCAATAGCCACTGCGCAAAATACCACCAAAGCAATCCAAGATCACAAAGTATGCACCTCATTTAATAAATAATTTGTGATTATCCTTACACACGCATAGATTCACCGCGGTTTATCGCTTCTTAAAAAACCCGCATGATGATGCTTTATTTATCATTATTTTCTTAGATGGCTGAATGGTACATAGCGGTTTCATCATACCGAAGCGAAATGTTATCAAATTGTAGTTATTATTTTGCAGGTTAATCTTAGTGAAAATTAAGGTAGTAAAATCCGCCCTGATACTTAGCGGACTTATTTTTAGCGCCACTGCCAGTGCATACGAAAATACCACGCATGTTATCGGTGGCAATATTGGTGGTATTGGCAACCAATACTATGAGCTTGAAGAAAAAATTGATAGTGAACACAATGAACTAGATGTGAGTATGGGCACTAGTGGTGACCTTTACTATCGTTACATGCTTAGTCCATACATCGGCGTCGAAACAGGATTCATGGCCGGAGGTGGCGGTGGTGTTCTCAATTGGCTCAACCTTATCGAAGTAGATAACTTTCACTATTTAGCTGGACGCGTAGCGCTATATGGTAATGTACCATTGTTTTCCAACAGCAGTTTATATGGAAAAGCCGGCGGTGCCGCTACTCGTATAAGCTATGAAATCAATGAGCATGAAAAAAGCTCGACTGAATATGGCTTTTTCGGTGCTCTTGGCTGGCAGTATCGTTTCAACTCAGGATTTGGCCTAAATATAGAATATCAGTATATGAACGCGGGCAATTTCGAAACTGAGTCATATCTATTTGGCGCGAGCTACGCATTCTAACCCCCCCTTACTATTAAAAATAGCTGTAAAAACTGCAGCTATTTTCCTCTCCCCCACAATTCAACAAAAAACAAAAGCTTAAAAATCAAAACCTTGAAAACAACATAGCAATACATGCAAGAAATGCATGGTTTTTATGATAAGCATTCATTTTACTCATAGTTTGGGTTTGTATAATATCACTACCAAGTTAAAGACGTGATGCAACTATTTAATTTCCAATATGTAATACCTTTTCGGTAGGGCTTTTGACACCTTAAAACCACCAGAAAAGATAACTGACTTTTATTATTCATCACGCCTGTTGTTTTCAATATACCCATCATTTCGAGGAAATAGGTATGACCATTCCAACCACAGCAATGCTTCAGGCTTGGCAAGGATTCACCGCAGGTGAATGGCAGACAAACGTCAATACCCGAGATTTTATCCAAAATAACTACACGCCTTATGAAGGTGACGAATCTTTCCTTGCTGATGCAACCAACGCTACAACGGCATTATGGAATAAAGTCTTGGAGGGTATCAAGGAAGAAAGCCGTACCCATGCCCCATTGGATTTCGACACCGATCTGCCTTCAACCATCATCTCCCATGATGCTGGTTATATTAATAAAGAGCTCGAAACTATTGTCGGCCTACAAACAGACAAGCCTCTAAAGCGGGCCATCATTGCCAACGGTGGTATCCGTATGGTGAAGAATTCCTGTGAAGTGTATGGCCGTGAACTTGATCCTCGCGTAGAAAAAATCTTCACCGAATACCGCAAAACCCATAACAAAGCCTGCTTCGATCTGTACACCAAAGATATTATCGCCTGTCGCAAATCAGGCATTATCACCGGTCTGCCTGATGCCTATGGTCGCGGCCGCATTATCGGTGACTATCGCCGTCTAGCTCTTTACGGTATCGATTTTCTCAAAGCAGACAAACTAGAGCAGATTACCTCTACCCAAGCCTTTCTAGAGCAAGGTCAGGATCTCGAAAAAATGCTTCGTTTGCGTGAAGAGCTGGCCGATCAGGTTCAGGCATTAGAAGATATCCGCACAATGGGCCTGAAATACGGCATTGATATGTCATCACCGGCACAATCCGCTCAGGAAGCTATTCAGTTTACCTATTTCGGTTATCTGGCCGCGGTAAAATCGCAAAATGGTGCTGCAATGTCTCTCGGCCGCACGTCAACATTCTTGGATATCTATATTGAGCGAGATCTCGCGAACGGTGTTATCAACGAAGCCGATGCTCAGGAGATGATTGATCACTTCATCATGAAGCTGCGGATGGTTCGCTTCCTGCGTACCCCGGATTACGACTCCCTATTCTCGGGTGATCCGATCTGGGCAACAGAAGCGATGGCGGGCATGGGCGTGGATGGCCGAACCTTGGTGAGTAAAACCACCTTCCGTTATCTGCATACCCTGCACACCATGGGACCGGCCCCAGAACCCAATATGACAATTCTGTGGTCAGAACAACTACCGGCAGCCTTCAAGCAATACGCGGCTAAAGTCTCTATCGAAACCTCGTCGGTACAGTACGAAAACGACGACTTGATGCGCCCTGATTTTAACAACGACGATTATGCCATCGCATGTTGCGTCAGCCCGCAAATTGTCGGCAAAGACATGCAATTCTTTGGTGCTCGCGCCAACTTGGCTAAGGCTTTGCTCTACACCATCAATGGCGGTATCGACGAAAAATCAAAAGTTCAAGTGGGCCCGCAGTTTGCCAAAGTTATGGATACCGTACTGGACTTTGATACCCTGATGCCGCGTTTTGACGAAATGCTTGATTGGCTGGCAACTCAATATGTCACTGCGTTGAACATCATCCATTATTCTCACGACCGCTACAGTTATGAGGCCTCGCTTATGGCCCTGATGGATCGCGATGTTCGCCGTACCATGGCCTGTGGTATTGCCGGCCTATCGGTAGTCGCCGACTCTCTAGCTGCTATAAAATATGCCAAGGTTACCCCTATCCGTGATGAGGATGGCATTGCTGTTGATTTTGAGATTGAAGGTGACTATCCAAAATTCGGTAACAATGATGACCGTGTCGATACCATCGCATGCGATTTGGTGGAACGCTTCATGAAGAAAATTCAGAAGATGACCATGTACCGCAACGCGACACCTACACAGTCAATTTTAACTATCACGTCTAACGTGGTATACGGCAAAAAAACCGGCAATACTCCAGATGGCCGCCGAGCTGGCATGCCATTTGGTCCGGGGGCAAACCCTATGCACGGGCGCGATACCAAAGGGGCTGTCGCATCGCTAACATCCGTAGCCAAACTGCCGTTTGCTTTTGCTAAAGATGGCATTTCATACACCTTTTCTATCGTGCCAAATGCATTAGGCAAAGATGTTGATATCCAAAAACAAAACCTTGCGGCACTGATGGATGGTTACTTCCACCACGAGGGAGGTAAAAATGGGGTCAGCGTGGAAGGTGGGCAGCACCTCAACGTTAATGTCATGAACCGTGAAATGCTGCTAGATGCCATTGAACACCCTGAAAAATACCCGCAACTGACTATCCGTGTCTCTGGCTATGCGGTACGTTTCAACTCACTAACCCGTGAACAGCAACAAGATGTGATCTCTCGTACTTTTACACAAACAGTATAAAAGCCGTTAGCATTCACGCCTAAACAATCAAACAGGTTCGCTATTGCGAGCCTGTTATATTTCATTTCTACGGTAATAGCGTATAGCTAAGGCCAACAGGCTGCCAATCACCAATCCCGCAACATTCGCTGCAAGATCCAACCACTCACCATAGCGGTTCACATAAGGCTGGATAAGCTCGATAATCCCGCTCCATCCGGCCAAACCTAAAAGGTAACAATACCAATACCTAGGCAGGCGCAACATCAAAGGAAAAGCAACGGCGGCATAAGCCACAAAGTGATGGGTTTTATCGCTACCAGGAGCCGGTGGCAAATGCTCAAAAGGCGTTAACGACAACACGCTAATAGCAATAAGAATAACTACCGTTAATTGCCACCAATAATGGTCGATAACACGAATGACAGATTTCACAGCCTCTCCAATCATAAAAAATTAATCATAATAACGTAACGAAAAAAAGCGCAACTACGTAAAGTAGTTGCGCTTCATGTTATCGCAAAATAAGAGATTAAGCTTCACTCAAACTAGCAAGCGGATCCTTGATAGCGTTAGAGACTTCAATCGGCAATTTTTGCTTCACGTAATCACCCGGTGCATCAGCACGAACAGGGTAATTATCATTACCGGCAACACGGGCTGCAATCGGCTCTGCACCTTCAAAACCGGCTAGCCAGTTATTCCAGTGACCCCACCATGATCCTTCCTCGCGCTTAGCCCCTTTGAGCCAAGTTTCAGGATCGGCAGCCATTTTATCATTGGTCCAGAAGCCATATTTATTTTTCGCCGGATGATTAACAATACCGGCAATATGACCCGATTCACCCAGAACAAACGTTGACTTACCGCCAAGGTTCTTCGCACCACGATAAGTACCCTGCCATAGCGCAATATGATCTTCTTGGGTTGATATAAAGTAAGTTGGTATCTTGATCTTAGACAGATCAATATAGACGCCCCCCACTTTATAGCCTTTCGGATCTACGAGCTTGTTTTCAAGGTAGAACTGGCGCAATAACGTGCTGTGGCAGGCCACGGCAACGTTTGTACTATCACCATTCCAATACAACAGATCAAAATCAATAGGGCTGTTACCCTTGAGATAATTGTTGATGTAGTAGTTCCAGTACAGGCTATTTTCACGTAGCAAGCTAAACGTTACGCTTAACGAGCGACCATCCATGTAACCTTTGGCTTCGTTTTGTGTCTCAATGGCAGAAATGATCGGATCATTGATATACGCACCAATCTCGCCAGGCTGTGAAAAATCGAGCAGCGTGGTGAAGAAAGTGGCCGATTTGATCCGACTGCGCATACGCTTGGCGCTGTAATATGCCAATGCCGTAGCCAACAAGGTGCCACCAATACAATAGCCCGCAGCGTTAATCGACTTCTCGCCAGTGATGTCTTCGACAACATCAACAGCCTTAACAACACCATCAACCACATAGTTATCAAAGTCGATATCGAACATGCTGGCATCAGGATTTCGCCAAGACATCATAAAGACAGTATGCCCTTGCTCAACCAGCCAACGTACCATCGAGTTCTTCTCACGAAGATCAAGAATGTAGTACTTGTTGATGAACGGCGGCACAATCAGCAACGGTGTTGCATTCACATTTTCTGTCTGAGGGCGGTATTGAATCAGCTCGAACAAGTGGTTCTTGTAAACGACATCACCCGGTGTATTGGCAACATCTTTACCCAATTCAAATGCCGCATCATTGGTCATTCGAATCTTGAGCACATCTGCACTGGACTGCAAATCTTGCTGAAGTAGTTCCATCCCCTTTATCAAATTCTCACCATTCGTTTCAACGGTAAGTTTGGCAAGTTCTGGGTTGGTTGTAATAAAGTTGGTTGGCGACAGAGCATTAATCGCCTGACGAGAGAAAAAGCTCAATCGCTCTTTGGCCTTCTCATCCAAACCATCAATAGATTCAATGGTCTCTCTCATCTTGTTGCTAAATAGCAAATAGGATTGTTTTATATAATTATAAAACGCTTCGTTTTCCCAAGCAGGGTCCATAAAGCGCTTGTCATCTTTCTCTGGAATAACCAGATCAGATTCATTACCGTTTTTCATGGTGACGTTTTGCCAGATTTTCATCTGGTTTTCCCACCAGTCCATCTGAACTTTTGCCAACACAGCAGGCTGCGAGGCCGCCTTCTCCAACAACTTAGCGGTATCTTCCATGCTAAGTTCATTGAGGGCCTTGTTCAGCGGTGAATTAATGGCTGCCTTGCCTGAATCCAGCTCCTTCCACCACATTTGGTTCATTTCCTGAAGCTTGGCAAAGTAGTCCGTAAATAAGTTCTGGTTCATGGTAATGACCTCGACACTTGGACTAAAAAAGCCGTCCATAATAATGGACGGCTGAACGGTCATTTCACTTATGCAGGAGTGGCTTGTTTTACGTTCTCTGCAACCAGCTCTTCTACTTCAGTTTTAAACGACTGAGCAATAGCCGTAAACTTATTGCTGTCGTCGATTAGCTGCTGAGAAAGCTTAGTTAGCGTCTCAAGCTGCTGACCATTAAATGCAGCAAAAGACTGAACGTCTTTCACTTCGCTAACAGCTTTAAGCTGAGATAGGCCAAGTTCGCTATAAGCACGTACCGCAGCAAGCTGAAGCTCGGTAAGATCTTCAACGTTCTTAGTGAAAAGCTTGTTGAACTTTACATATGGTGCTAGAGATTTTTCAGTCTGCTCAGAAAAAGACTTAAACATTTCCGTATACATAGCGGTTTCCTTCATTTCGATTAAAGTAATTTAAGTGCCTAAACGCATTTTTTAGGCACCAGAGAATGTCTATTCTATTACACGCTTTTCAATACAACGGCAGTACCCATGCCGCCCCCAACACATAGGGTGGCAAGGCCATGTTCTGTACCACGCCGACGCATTTCATGAAGAAGGCTGACAATGATACGGTTGCCCGATGCACCCAGCGGGTGCCCCAATGCAATCGCACCACCGTTTACATTTGAGCGCTCGGCCAAATCCTCGACCTGAGTACCCAGCTCGTCAGCCAGTTCATGTAAAACACCTAATGCCTGGCCGGCAAACGCTTCGTTAAATTCAAACAGTCCAATTTCCGCAATCGAAAGATTGGCTTTTGCCAAGGCCTTCGTTACGGCAGGCACGGGACCAAGCCCCATAATCGAAGGATCAACACCGGCCTGCGCATAACTTTCAATCTCAGCCAGTGGCGTTAAGCCGTACTTTTTAACGGCCTCTTCTGATGCCACAATAATTGCACTACCACCATCGTTAATACCCGATGCGTTACCTGCAGTCACAGAGCCCCCCTCTTTCTTAAAGGCTGGGCGTAGTTTCGCTAGCCCCTCGATAGATGCATCGGCTTTGGGGTACTCATCGGTATCGACAACACTGGTCTGACGACGTGCAGTTACTTCAACCGGCGCAATCTCTTCGACAAATTTTCCTTGCTCAATCGCGGCAACCGCTTTTTGCTGGCTTGCCAAAGCAAAGTTGTCTTGCTGTTCACGGTTAAGCCCAACCTTCGCCACAACATTCTCAGCCGTTACGCCCATGTGGTAATTGTTGAATACGTCCGTCAGGCCATCAGTAATCAGCAAGTCGTCGAGGCTCAAGCTGCCCATCTTCTGCCCGTCACGAATTGCAGAGGATGCACAGAATGGAATCTGGGACATATTTTCAGCACCGGCTGCAACAACCAATTCGGCATCACCGGCTTTAATATGCGCAGCCGCATCCATTACGGCTTTCATCCCCGACCCACACACCATATTCAAACTATAAGCAGGCACTTCCACCGGAATACCTGCAGCAATTGCAGCCTGACGGCCAGGCCCCATACCTTGCCCCGCACCAACAACGTTACCCAGAATTACTTCATCCACCTGTGATGGATCAACTTTTGCTTGTTCCAGCGCCGACTTAATCGCAACTGCAGCCAATTGTGCAGCAGGTACCGATTTAAGCGCGCCATTAAAACTGCCAAGTGGAGTACGCTTAGCTGCAACAATAAATACTTTTGACATGATTAAATGCATCCTTTCATTTCAGGGTTAACAATCAATTAGTGCATATACAATCCGCCGTTAACGGACAGTGTTTCACCAGTGATATATGCAGCCGCATCACTTGCAAGAAATGCAACCGATGCAGCAACTTCGGAGGGAGCTGCCAGGCGTTTCATGGGGATTTCCGCCTTGATGCTATCAAGTACTTCTGGTTTGATAGCCTCAACCATTGGCGTGCCAGTATAGCCAGGGGCAATCGCGTTAACTGTTACGCCAAATCGCGCACCTTCGGCAGCCAAAGCTTTGGTAAAGCCAATCATGCCAGCTTTAGCGGCTGAGTAATTAGCTTGGCCAAACTGTCCCTTTAGGCCATTAACCGAAGAAATATTAATAATCCGAGCATTCCCTTTTTCACACATCGAAGAGAACAACGGATGGGTAACGTTATACAAGCTATTCAAATTAGTTGTTATAACATCATGCCATTGTTCTTTCGTCATACGTTTGAAAGTGGTGTCACGCGTAATTCCGGCATTATTGACAAGAACATCAATGTTACCTTCCTCTTGCAACAATGTTGCCAGCGCTTCTTCACAATATGCTGCATCCGTAACATCTAACGGGAACAACCTTACCTGTTCATCTGAATAATTATTTTCTTTAAACCATTCTTTTGCCTTGCTTTCCCCACTTGGAAAGTAAGTTGCTATAACCTTGAACCCTGCATCCACCAATCCTTGGGTAATTGCAGAGCCAATACCGCCCTTCGCACCTGTCACTAATGCTTTTTTTTCCATTCGAGAAGACTCCATTCCATCAAGATGATGATATACAGCTTAAATAACAACACCTTAACGTCTTTACTTTTAAAGGCCACTAACCAGACTTAATGCTTTTTCGCATTATTATATTTTTCTGTGTTTCATCTTATTGAGTGAATAAGGCAATTCTATGACTGCTACACTTCACAAATATTATAAGAACACACACGCATACTATTATCAACTCACTGCATCAATGGTCGTACCAATATACCTGCATAGAATCACATTAATGAACTGCAAAGAGGTTAATCAACAAATGCGTCAACATTGTTTCATTTGATCGGCCCCGCAAAAGCAAAATTTTAACGACTCCGCAAAATGATAAAGAAAACAACAAAGGCATTAATGATTCGTTGTTACCAAGCGTGCACAAATAACGCGCAATTATGCACACCATGAAATGACCAACAAACAATCACAACGCGCCATCATCTGAACCCCAATTTCCTATAACAACAGGCATTTTTGAGGCAGGCGCAATTCAGAAGAGGATGTCACGGAAAAAGAAGTATATGAGCGTCAGATAGCAAGCGAGCAAGAGCAAAGGTGATTAAGAAAAAAGCAATTAACTCGACCTAGTTTCAGCAAAAGGAACTTAAAACATTGAAACTAGTCTCAATGACCATATCTACATACTATGAGTAACAAGACAGGACACTGCATTATGTTGACGTCTACTTTTCAACGCCTTCAAGAATACCTGAGTAGTCAGGTCATTGGTCAACCCGAGCTTGTCAAGCAACTGCTGATAGCCCTTCTAGCTGACGGTCACATTTTAGTTGAAGGTCCCCCAGGACTTGCCAAAACCCGTGCCGTAAAAGTCTTGTCAGACTGTATTGAAGGTAACTTTCATCGCATTCAATTTACACCGGATCTCTTGCCTGCCGACCTGACTGGCACAGACATCTATCGCCCTGAAACCGGTGAATTTACTTTCCAGCCTGGGCCGATCTTCAACTCGCTCCTTCTCGCCGATGAGATCAACCGAGCCCCGGCAAAAGTACAAGCCGCTATGCTAGAGGCGATGGCCGAGAAACAAATTACCGCGGGACGAAAAACATACCCATTACCTGATTTGTTCTTGGTCATGGCAACCCAAAACCCTATCGAACAAGAAGGGACATACCCACTGCCCGAAGCGCAGCTTGACCGTTTCTTGCTTCAGTTGAATGTCGACTATCCTGATGGTGAGCACGAACTGGCCATTTTGCGCCTTAATCGCGGTGAAGCGCGCGGTATTGAGCAAGCTGAAACCGTGAACGTTAGCCAAGAGGATATTTTCAATGCCCGCCAACAGGTGCTGAACATCCACATGGCAGAGGAGGTCGAGCATTATATCATTCGCTTGATCATGGCAACTCGCCGCCCTGAAAAATACAGCCCTAAACTTGTTGAATGGTTGCAGATGGGGGTAAGCCCTCGAGCGACATTGGCTCTTGATCGCTGTGCTCGTGCCCATGCATGGCTCAACGGGCGCGACTACGTCACTCCTGAAGACGTACAAGCCATGGCCTACCCGGCTCTTCGCCACCGTCTTCTATTAAGCTATGAAGCACAGGCCGAAGGTATTTCTCCGGATCAAATTATCGAACAGCTACTAGCACAGGTTGCTTGCGCATGAAAAATCAAGCCACATCACTTGCACTGCCTCGTCACAGTGATGGTGTTAATGTGTGTCTTGCTGAACTTATCCAGTACAAAAACCAAACTGTGCGCTGGCTTGCGCCCGCGCACAGCATCTGGTCACAACTGAGCGGCAAGCACCAGAGCCGTCACAAAGGCCGGGGCATGGATTTCGCCGAAGTTCGTCCCTACCAACCTGGGGATGATATCCGCGCCATTGACTGGCGGGTTACCGCTCGCAGCGGTAAAACCCACACCAAGTTATTTACCGAAGAGCGCGAGCAACCAGTGATGCTACTCGTCGACTTGAGCACCAGCATGCAATTTGGCTCTACCTTGATGCTCAAATCTGTTCAGGCAGCACATTTTGCCAGTTTATTGAGTTGGCTAACTGTTGCTGAGCAAGACCGTATCGGCGCTGTCATCTTCACCGATCAGCAAATAACAGAATGTAAACCTCGTTCACGACAACAAGGTGCACTTCATGTTATCAATGCCCTAATTAATGCCCAAACCCAACAACTTTCCAATCTTGGACAGCCATCTAGTCAGCGCTTTTCTGATGCACTAAAACGGCTTGCGCACCTATGCCCCAAAGGCAGCGAAATCGTCATTATCAGCGATTTTTACCAGTTAACAGAAAACGACAGGCGCCGGTTAAGCCAATTGCGTCAGCATAACCGCATTCAGTTCGTCCACCTGTCTGATCCTCTCGAAGCAGGCCAAACCCCATACCGAGGAACCGCCTTCGTCACCGATGACCAACAGTCAACATGGATTGATTTTTCCGCCAGCAAAACCCGTCACGGGTTGAGCCAGCTATATGATGACCAGCAACAATTTCTCCATGCATTCTGCAAACGAATGGCGGTGCCGTTACATTCCATCTCTGCCGCCATTCCGTTACTCACGCAACTGGGGCAATTAAACGGCCATTCCTACACTTCGTTCTCGGAACAGCTAATCACCGGAGGGGCAAATGACTAACGCTCAACCCTCACAACCAATGGACATGCTTGTTGATATCCATCTTCCTGATATCCCAAGCTATTGGCCTTTGGGATGGGCTTGGTGGGTCGTCATCGCCTTGCTCATTGTCGCAATTGCCTATCTTTACGTGAGACTTAAACAACGCAAACAGCAGCGCCTTGCTCGACAAGAGGCGTTGGTACGACTGAAATCGTTATCCAACCCGTCATCTTTCAACGAGCTCAACTTGCTTTTGCGCCAAGTCGCCATGAGCTACCTGCCCCGACAATATGTTGCAGGGTTAGCGGGCGCGGCATGGCTTGAGTTTCTTGATAGTCAGTTAACAGGTAAAAAACGTGGGTTTGTGGAATTAGCCCCTCTTTGGCAGCAAGGTTTGTTTTCAGGCAAGCCGTTGACTCCCGATGAATACCGCGTTTGCTTCAAATTATCTGAGCTGTGGATCAAACATGCCAAATTGACCCACTCGCCACAAATTCACGAAGGTGACAAAAATGCTTGAATTTGCATGGCTATGGGCGTTGCTCCTGCTACCTCTGCCACTGTTAATCTATCGGTTCGCTCCGGCACGCCACAGGCCATCCGCCGCCATTCGGCTGCCTAGGCTCCCGGCCGGGGTTGGCATTCAACAACGCAGCAACCGCTGGATTAGCATTTTTATGGGAATGGCTTGGCTATGTCTTATTACAGCCTTGATCCGTCCTATATGGTACGGAGAGCCTATTCATATAAACCCTGAACACAGGGATATTATGCTGGCGGTGGATCTATCAGGATCGATGTCGATCAAAGACATGGATCTCGGGAACGGAAACAACACCGACCGCCTTACCGCAGTAAAAGCAGTGTTAGATAAGTTCATCGCAGAACGCGAAGGCGACCGTATCGGCTTGGTACTATTTGCCAACCATGCCTACCTGCAAACACCGCTGACATTTGACCGAAAAACGGTACAGGATCAGTTAGGACGAACGGTGCTGGGACTCATCGGCCAAAGTACAGCAATCGGTGAAGGGCTTGGGATCGCCACCAAAACCTTTATTGAAAGCGATGCACCACAGCGGGTCATTATCTTGCTCAGCGACGGTGCCAATACTGCCGGGGTCATCGATCCTCTAGAAGCCGCCCGACTGGCCGCCAAAAGTAAAGCGACTATCTATACCGTGGGTGTCGGCGCTGAAGAAATGGAACAAAGAACCTTCTTTTCAACCCGAACGGTTAATCCATCACAGGATCTAGACGAAAGAACGCTCAAACGTATTGCCGATATGACAGGAGGCCAATACTTCCGAGCACGCAATCCGCAAGAATTGGAAAAAATCTACGACATTATTAACCAACTAGAACCGGTCAATACCGCGCAACAAACATGGCGGCCACGGCAAGAGTTGTTCCGCTACCCTCTCGGGATTGCGTTACTGTTCTCGGTTGTTGTAATGATATTGAGAAAGCGTCATGAGTGAATTTACTTTTCTTTATCCTCTGTGGCTACTGGCACTCGTCCCCCTATTACTGATAGTGCCTTGGCTACGCCGCAACACAACACGCCAGCAAGGTCTAATTGCCTCGCACCTGGCAGAAAAACTGGGGATCGGCCAATCCACCAGCCAGAAAGCCCTGATTCCTGGCGTTAGCCTAGTCTGGGTATTGGCCTGCATTGCTCTGGCTGGCCCAAGTTGGCAAAAAGACACCGTACCGGCATATAGCCTTTCTGGTGCCCGAGTATTGGTGATGGATATGTCCCAATCAATGTATGCTACCGATATGGCCCCAAACCGACTTTCGCAAGCCAGATACAAAGCCTTGGACTTACTGCCAGGCTGGCAAGAAGGCAGTACAGGTTTGGTTGCCTACGCCGGTGATGGCTACACCATCAGCCCTCTAACTAAGGATGCTCAAACCCTCGCGAACTTGATCCCTCACCTGTCGCCAGAAATCATGCCAATTGCAGGCAGTAATGCAGCGGCAGGCATCAAAGAAGCGATTGATCTGCTCAAGCAAGCAGGCTTTCAACAAGGTGATATCATCATGATCACCGACGGATTAAGTGAATCCGAATCGGCGGCCAGCCTAAGTTTGCTAAAAGCAAATCCTTACCGCCTATCCGTTCTTGCTGTTGGTTCAACGCAAGGCGCACCGATCCAACTTCCTGACGGCCACCTACTCACAAACGATACTGGCAACACGGTGATCAGTAAATTGGACATCAACACCATAACTCCTTTGGTCAAAGCAACTAATGGTATCTTCGTTCAAGCCGACACCAGTAACCATGATGTTGAAAAGCTGATTGCAGCAACCGCAAAACCCGAACAAGCGGCAAACAAAGACAAACAACAAACACTTGAAGAGCGGGTCAACAATGGCTTTTGGCTGATGATCCCCATTGTTATTCTTGCTTTGTTTGGATTTCGCCGAGGGATTGTCCTTGCTGCAGCTCTCGTGCTAATTCCTGTAGAACCTGTCCATGCCAGCATAGTCTCCGATGCGTTCAACAACAGTAATACCCAAGGACATCAATTGTTTGAACAAGGCAACTTTGCCGAAGCCGCCAAACACTTCAATGATCCCCGCTGGAAAGGTAGTGCCTATTATCGAGCCAAAGATTACCAGCAGGCCATCGACACATGGAAGCCACTAAAAGATGATGATTCTCGTTTTAATCTAGGCAATGCCTATGCGCAGGCCGGGCAATTGGAAAATGCCGCCAAGACTTATCAGGACTTGTTGGCCGACAATCCGGACTATCCGGGGGCATCAGAAAACCTCAAGGTCGTCGAGTCCTTACAAAAACAGAAACAAGAGCAGCAACAACAAAACGGCAACAGTCAGTCACAGCAAGGTCAGCAACGACAAGACAGCAACAGTCAGTCGCAGCAA
>NZ_LDOT01000015.1 GCF_001029445.1 Photobacterium aquae | reverse complement strand
TTTTTATAGCCATTATTCAGCTATACGTCAGGCGAATTCTGCCATAGTTATCCTATTGAAGCACTTTATTGCATATATAAATGCGCCATATTGCATTACAGGATTCAAAATCAAGATAAAAATAAACTTTAATTGTATATCTTTGCAATGAATCCCAGAAATTTCTCAACCTATTTATACTGTTGCAAAATTATGTATATGATTACATTCAAACAAAATCTTGTACGGTAATAATAATAATTCTTTGGAGACACTATGCTACGATTACCGATGTGTACAAAATGCGGCCAATCAGAAGAGTTTATGGTAAGTGAGGATGAGCAATATATTTGTGTCTGCGGCCATCAATTCCGCCCTAATTTCGATACTCGCATCAACACACTGCCTGAGAAACCGAAACAAGAACCTTGGCAATTTTCAGCACTAATCCCTATCCATTGATCAACCCACATCTGCAGTGCCGGTTAATTCATTCTCTTTTACCGGCACCAACATTCTCACATTATAAAAATAGAAACCCCATTTTATCGATTGCGCGTCCCGCAATTTAAGAAAATATTGTTAAAAATACGTTTACATTTAACCCTTGGAATATTTATTCATAACATTTTCAATTAAGTCGAGAGTCACTCTATCTCACATGTTAAGAATAAATTAATTTCACACCCACCCTTTCAGTTAAAAAACGCGCGCAAACTCGTTAAATCAACGTTAAATTCGAAATTAATTTCAATTGAACAGCGCTCATTACCGACCTAGCTGACAACACTTCAATTAAATATAAGACACTGATTTAAAATTATTTATTTTACAACATGAAATACTGCAACGCTAATTTGCATGTTTTCCTTTCACACAGTGTGACTTAGATCACGCTGACTGTGGCAAATTTCGTGCTAACTTACCTTCCCGTCTACAGATGAAATATCTGATTCATTGTTTCATATTTGTAACCTTTCTTGGTTGCGCAATCATGCCGTTTGGCAAGACAAAACAATAATTATTTCAGAATCATATTCATGAACTGTCGTATAAGGACGTTCCCGTTTGTTCTATTAGCAAATGATTAGTAGGACACCATTTACAGGATATAAAGTATGAGTGTTACGAATGAATCTTGGCTGACCACACTAAATGATGGGCTAAATTCCGTCATTGGAGCCATTAACGGAGTACTATGGGGCCAGCTACTTGTTTACTTACTGGTTGCAGTAGGTATCTACTTCACTTTTCGTCTCGGCTTCATTCAAATTCGCCAATTCAAACATGCTGTCGAAGTGCTAAAAAGTGGTCGTGATGTCGACAATGGCCTGAGTTCCTATCAGGTATTCTGTACCTCTATGGCAGCTCGCGTGGGTACGGGTAACATGGCCGGTGTTGCTGTTGCACTAACGGTAGGTGGCCCTGGCGCCATATTCTGGATGTGGCTGATTGCCCTGTTCGGTATGTCAACGGCGTTTATTGAATCCACATTGGCCCAAATCTACAAAACCAAAGATGTCGACGGTCAATACCGTGGCGGCCCTGCCTACTACATGGAAAAAGGTCTTGGCCAGCGCTGGATGGGGTCTTTGTTCTCTGTCTTCTTGATCATTGCCTTCGGTTTGGTTTTCAACGCCGTACAGGCAAATACCATTACCGATGCACTGAGCCACTCTTTTGGTTTCGATGAAACTATCATGGGTGTGGTCATCGTTGCTTTCTCTGGCTTCTTTATCATGGGCGGCCTACAGAAAATTGCTCAGGCATCATCCCGCATCGTACCTGTCATGGCAATCGGCTACCTGGCCATTGCAATTGTGATTGTGATTATGAACATCACAGAACTTCCAGCTGTACTGTCTCTGATCGTGAAGAGTGCGTTTGGCTGGCAGGAAGCGGCAGCCGGTGGTGTGGCCTACACCATTGCGCAAGCCATGCAGAGCGGTATTGCCCGTGGTCTGTTCTCGAACGAAGCGGGTATGGGCTCAGCAGCCAACGTAGCCGCCAGTGCGACACCAAACCCGAACCACCCTGCCTCTCAGGGCTTCGTTCAAATGCTAGGTGTATTCGTTGATACCATCGTGATTTGTACAGCATCTGCGGCCATGATCATGTTGAGTGGCGTAATGGACCAGCCTGATGCTGCAACCGGTATCAGCCTGCTACAGCAAGCCTTGACCAACGAACTGGGTAGCTGGACAACATACTTCATGGCAGCGGCTATTCTATTGTTTTGTTTCTCATCAATTATTGCTAACTATAGCTACGCGGAAACAAACGTGATGTTCCTAAACGGCAACACAAAGAAAGGCCTACTTGCATTCCGCCTGTGCGTACTGGCAATGGTTATGTTCGGCTCTGTAGCTTCTTTGCCTGTGGTTTGGAACCTCGCCGATGCATCAATGGGCATGATGGCCTTGATCAACATCGTCGCACTAGTTTTGCTTTCAAAACTGGCAATCAAAGTCATCAAAGACTACGAACTACAGCTGAAACAAGGCAAGATGCCTGAGTTTGACCGCTCTAAGTTCCCAGAACTTGACGAACTTGACGGCGCATGGCATCCGGAAGATAACGCAGAGCCGATTGCATCTAGCAAATAAGCTTCGTTACCCAACCCCAAGAGCCAGCAATATGCTGGCTCTTTTTTTCAAGCTGGCTTATTTTCTCTCCCCCCCCTCCTCCGCTGCATACCACATACCAGGTATACCTAGCACCCCCTCCATCGCCCAGCTATCCGACACTATTTATGCCGTATAGATACAAAGAACATTGAGCATCTAAATCGATGATTAAAGAAATTGACCATAAAAAAATCCCCATCAAGAATGGGGATTTAATACAGTTGATATCAGATGGGCATTATTTATTAGGCATCAATGCGCTCAGCCGTTATACGAATCACATCAACAACTACATTGCTGGCAGCCTCAAGCGAGCTCACAGGCAAGTATTCATAAATAGAGTGGAAATTATGGGCTCCGGTAAAGATGTTCGGGCATGGCAACCCTTTTTGCGACAACACCGCACCATCATAACCGCCACGCATCGGAATCGCATTCATCTCGATCCCATTACGTGAATACGCCTCTTTGGCTATATCAATAGGGAAACTCGCTTCGCCTTCTAGACTATTAGCAACGTTTTCATAACGGTCAGACAAATCAATGTGAACGGCCTGCTCCCCCCACAACACTTGACAACTGTCGGCAAGCTTTTGCAAAAATGCCATACGATCAGCATAGCCTTGCTTGCTGAAATCACGAATATCCATCTTCAACACGGTTTTTGCACTGTTACCAGCCAGCTCTTTCACCCAATAGTAACCCTCGCGGCCATCGGTATATTCTGGCGCTTCCCCCGGCGGCAACATCGCAATGAATTTATGAGCCATCAACAAAGAGTTCTTCAGCTTACCTTTCGCCGACATCGGATGGGCAGACTGACCGGTAAACGTCACCACGGCATTGCCTGCATTCCAGTTCTCATGAACAAATTCGCCAATGCCACAGCAATCTAAGGTATAGCCAAAGTCAGCACCGAATTCCTCTACATCAAATGCCTTAGCACCTCGCAGCCCCTGCTCTTCATCAGGGACAAAAGCCACCTTCACCGGGCCATGCTCAATAGATGGGTTCTCCACCAGCACTTTCACTGCGTGCATAATGGCAGCAATGGCAGCCTTGTCGTCGGCACCCAACAGGCTTGTTCCGTCGGTAACAATAATTTCCTGTCCACGATATTGTGCAATTTCAGGAAATTCCGCTTCTTTCAATACAATATCCAGCGCTGAATTCAGAACGATATCGCCACCGTTATAAGCTACAATCTGCGCCTGTGTATCATTAACCTGCTCGGCACTGGTATCTAAGTGAGCAAAAAACGATACCGTAGGAACGCATTTAGAGGTATTGCTCGGCAGTGTTGCCGTCAGGATCGCCGTATCACGCAAACGAATATCTTCTAAACCCAATTCCGTCAGCTCACGAGCCAACAACTGAGCCAACTCCATCTGCCCCGGTGATGAAGGCATAATGCCAGCAGCACCTTTATTCCTGTCTGTGGTTGTATTAATCCGGGTATAATTCAAAAAGCGTTCAACAATTGTCATGCAACCTTCCTTCTAATTCACCTTACCGTTAATACCTCGGCCATGAAAACAAGACAATAACCAAGCCTATCGGTAGGAGGGATTCAATCGTCAGTACTTTGCAATCAAAGTACTCACGGCTGAACACCTAATAACAAAACTCGCCGCTTAATAAAATACAGCGGGCGATATGCCCGCTGTATGATCTTCAGCTCACATTAAACAAGAATTTGTGAACAGATCATGATAGTCACCAAACCACCCAACATAGGGATCGCCGTACGCTTAGCCAATTCAATTGGAGAGACATTAGCAACTGCCGCACAGGCAATAACCACACCGGCAACCGGTGATGCTGAGCGCATCAAGCCCGCAGCCAACTGCATAGGCAGTGCGACATGCGCAGCGGCCGTACCCACCTGAGCCGCAACATCTGGTGCAAGGTTAGAGAAACTAAAGAACGCAGCATTACCAGAACCTGACAACATGGTGATAGTAACGATGATACCCACCAGCATCACAATCATCGCGCTGTATCCCAAACCAAGGTTTGACGCAGAGTTAAGAAGAAGATCAATAAAACCAATTGCTTTTAGGCCAACAACGAAAACCTGGGCAGCAATAATCAGGGTCACTACGCCAGAGAATACGTTGCCCATACCTTCTAGATACACTTTCAGTGATGCCGCCACTTCTTTGCCGTCACGGCTGTAAATGAAATCACATACCATCGAAACAAATAGCGCGATAAACATTGCTGTTACCACGTCCATTTTAATCGTGGTGATGGCAAACTTACTGAAAGTAAGAAGTAGCAACAGAGGCAATACAGGTAGGAAAGCAAACCACTTCGGCGCTTTACGCTGCTCTTTCGCTTCCAGGTTAAACTCATGCACAACACCATTTTCTTCATCTTTACGGTCAAAATAACGCTGGCTGACAAAATGAAGAGCGGCAATCACGATCATCGCAGCAATCGCGACTGGCAACTGGTAACTCGCAAAATAAGTCGCAACATCAATGCCAGACACTTCCGCCGCTTTGTTTGCAGCCGATGAGGCAGGTCCCAAATCCAAACACCCGGTGGTAGCAACAACCGCCGCCGCTGCCGCGGGGTTACAACCAACACCAACAAGTACCGGATACATCGCAACCAATAGAAGCAATGCCAAGCCCGTCGCACTAGGAATGAAAATATTAATCAACTGGCCGATAATATAGGCCATTGCTAACACCAAATATGGATTCTTGATATGAGAAAGCGGCTTAGTTGCAATCTGCACCATCGCATTTGCCGCACCAATATGCCCCATATATTTAGAGAAGCCACCTACAGCCATGATAATCAGGCCGAGCTTAGCTAGAGTACCAGAAGAAATAACTTTAATTACTTCGAAAAAGTCGACAACAATAGAGCCGGTATGTGTACCACCTTTCGGTAAGAAATCTGTGTTACCGTTGATCACACCAAGCATGATCATCATTAAACCAGCAAGGAACAAAACGGCCTGGGTATTATATTTTTTAACAATAAAATACCCCACACCAAATATTGATGGCAAAGCTAAATACGTAATCATTATCGACCTCTTCGATCTTAAATTAATAAATCAATAATTTCAGGGTGAATGAAGCCACCCGTCTTTAAAAACAGGAACAGAATAATTTGAAAATCTAGTTAACTTTTAAACACCCCAAACTCATCAAAGAGATTTTCGATACGTTTGAATCGATAGTCTTTTTCTTGATGGTGGGATAACCCCTTGATCAGCGCCTCGATAAGCGCAAAACCTGCAGCACGGTTATTGAAAAATCCCGTCCCAGCACTTTCAACATTAAAGAGCACATCACAAAATGAAACGAAAGGATTCACTGCTTGATCGGTAATCACAACGATTTTCCCGCCACACTCATGAAACCAATGGACAAGTTTTACAGTAATATTTGAATAACGATGATAGGAAATAGCTAATAATATATCTTCTTTACCGACATCAACTAACTGATGAGGTAATGTTGATATATCTGCTTTTAATAAAACAACATCCTTGCGTAAATAACGTGCAAGCATGTAAAAATAACTTGCAAGTGCTTCAGATGACGCACTACCAATAACATACAACTTACCTCTTTGATCTCGCATAATATTGACAGCATTTTCAAAATCCTGATCCGAAAGCGCATCAAATGTTTTTTCCATGTTATCCATAATTTCTGCGTAATGGCTGGATAACAGCGTTTCGGCATTCCCTTCACGGGCAGGATCGGTAGTGTGATATTCGTAGCGCTCGATAGGCGTCGTTAACGTTTGGGTTAAATCCTCGGTAACTTGCTTTTTGAATTGGATAAAACCTGAGAAACCCAACCGTTGAAGAAAACGTCCCAAGGTAGCCTTGCCTATTCCGATCTGCCTGCACAGCTCATCAATTTTGGCAAAGGGCAAAACAGTATAGTGATCCATAAAATACTGGGCTATCCGTTTTTCAGCATCCGTATGTGAATCAAACCGATTAACTGCATTGATGAACTCTTGCTTATTCATTACACATCCATTCGCATTTTCAGCCTACTAAGAGTCGCTTTCCTCCTCATAGACGGCCATAACTTTCCTGTTCTTGGCTGGAGCTGCCACTCCGACGTCGTGGGTATTAATTCCCGCCCAGCACTCTATGTGGGAAATTTTTCCATTCATGACAAAATGATGCAAGGGAATACATTTTTCCCATTATTAATTTGTGATCATTCCCTTACCTGACACATGAAAGAGCAATTCATTAATGATGAATGACAAAAATCGCCACACAAGCGCAACAATCTATACCGCAAAAGCATCACTTATCGCTGAATTTAATCTAATTTTTATCAAAACAAAGTCCACTTACGGTTTTTCCTGAAACAGGGCAAATATGCGTCAATTTCCAAGTCTACTCAGATCTAAATTTCACAGGAAATTTTTCCCAGCTCTGTCACTGCCCATTTTACAACCAGTGACGTGTTGAAAAATACACCAGTTACATGTTTTCTGATTGCCCAGAGACAAGGGAATATCCACGATATAAAAAGTGATGTTTAAAGACGATGATATTGAAAGTCTTTTTCTCTCAATAAGTTATAAAAAACGAAAACCAATCGTTTGCGCAACCGAATAATATAATAGTGATCTCAGTTTTGTTTTTTTGCAATTGCCTGTAAAAATCATCTCGGATATAGTCCCCCCGCCTCATATATCTCTGGCTTTTTCACTGGTAAACCCGGTTTATCACACTATAAAAATGACACTGTGTCCTTTTTCGCTGTGACAGGAAGAAGGTCCAACAGGTCAAGCCCAAGGTAAAATAATGAACATTTCAAAGCCTCTAGTAGCATTGTCCGTAGCCATGGCCCTAACTGGTTGTGCGCAGTCTCCTTTCGCTACCGATGATAGTTTTACCCTTACCGTTGCCCATATCAACGACACCCACTCTAACTTTGATCCGGTGAAGTCAAGCTTCAAGGCCAACGATACCTTGGTATATAACGAATTTGGTGGTTACCCTCGACTACAGACCATGGCTGAGGAATACAAGAAAGCCGCCGCCGATGAAAACCGCAGCTTCTTGTTCCTTCATGGTGGTGACGCATGGCAAGGCAGCGCTTACTTCAAAATTAACGAAGGCGCAATGAATGCCGAATTGCTAAGCCGCATGGGACTTGATGCAATGGCGCTTGGTAACCATGAGTTCGACCTCAACAATGCCAAGCTCAACGCCTTCATTAGTGACATCAACTTCCCTGTTCTAGCTGCTAACATCGACACCAGCAACGATCCTGACCTGAAAGACCAAGCAAACCTCAAGCCTTATATTGTTTTCGCATTCGACGGTAACAACAAAGTTCAAGTCAACGACCTCAATAACCTTCCTAAAGACAAAGACATCGTTGCCGTTTTCGGTATTGCCCTTGATGATATGCCAAACCTTGCACCAAACACTGGCAAGGTCGAATTCGAAGACATGGTGACCTCTTCCCAGCAGACTGTCGACTTCCTGAAGTCAAAAGGCATCAACAACATCATCGCCCTAACCCATATCGGCAATGCAGTTGATTTGGATGTCGCCTCTAAGGTAAATGGTATCGACCTTATTGTTGGCGGCCACTCGCATACCCTATTGGGCGATTTCACCAACATCGGCCACGACAATGCCGGCATCTATGCACAAATGGTCAATAACCCGAATGGCCAGAGCCAAACCTGTGTTGTCCAGGCTGGTGAATATGCACAAGCTATCGGCCAACTAGATGTTACTTTCGACAGCAAAGGCAATGTTAGCAACTGTGCAGGCCTTAACACGCTGCTGACCAACGATGAATACTTCCACTCACCAATGCGCGAAGCCAGCAGCAAATTCAACGCTGAAGAAACAGCTGCCGTTGTTGACTTTGTCGAAGGCGAAGAGAATATTGCGATCACAGCGGAAGAAGCCGCTATGCGCCAGCTCATCGACAGCAAGTACAAGCCAGCGGTTGTTAAGGCATACGGCAAAGTTATTTCTCAGGTGCCAGTAGAGATTAACCACGAGCGCCGTCCGGGTGACCGTGGTACAGACAAACATGGTTCTGATGTAGCAACTATTATCGCTGAAGGCCAATACTACTGGGCAAATACCCCTGCCGTACAAGCAGCGACAGGCATGAAAGTGGACTTCTCGCTAATCGGCGCTGGTGGTATTCGTACCAACTTTGAAGCTGGTGAATACCGTGAAGGTAATGTTTCGCTAGAAATGCTGCCTTTCTCAAACTTCATGTCTGTCGTACCGTTGAAAGGTTCAGTTGTGAAGTCTCTGATCCAAGAGACGATTACTGCAACCCTACCAGAAGGCGCTCACGCAGGTAAATTCCCATACGGCGGGCACATCCGTTACCAGTACACAGAAACCACACCACACAAAGCCGGTAAAGTGGATTTTGTTGAAGTGATGACTGGTACAGAAGCCAACCCAGTATGGACGCCAATTGACGACAACAAGATCTACAATGTTGCGATCAACAACTACAATGCGACAGGTAACGATGGCTGGACGGCACTGTACAACGCGCAGAAAGACTCATCAGACCGTGTTGACCTTGCTTACGTAAATGGCAAAATCACAGGCTTCCCAGTGCAGAAGATCGATGAAGTGAACGGTAAATACAAAGTCCGTTACGAAGGTCAGGCACCTAACTGTAAAGCAGCCAACACTCGCTGTAATACAGATGCACAAGCTGTTATTGACTATATTGCCGATCAAAAACCGACTCTTAAGCCTCTGAGCTACGAAGTGGTTACTTTTGAGCGTGCAGCTAAATAAGCGCTACCGCCTATAACAAACAAAGGGCTTTGGATATCCAAAGCCCTTTTTCGTATTCCTCATAGTATTACCGCAACAACTGCTCTAATTGCCCTGTAAGCAACGCATCTGTCGGCTGTGTTCTACTAGCAAATACAGCAACCACATTGCCTTTGCGATCGATTAAGTACTTGAAAAAATTCCAATTGGGTTCAACTCCTGATTCCGCAGCCAATTGCTTGAAGACAGGATTAGCCTGCGAACCTGTTACAGCCGTTCTACCCGCCATCGGAAATGTTACACCGTAATCCAGATAACACACTTTAGCCGTGTCTGCTTCACTTCCTCGATCTTGGCGAAAATCATTCGACGGAAAACCAATAACAGCAAATCCACGACTGCTATAAGCCTGATGCAAGGCTTCCAATTGTTTATATTGCGGCGTAAAGCCACATTGGCTGGCCGTATTAACAATCAGCAGTACTTTCCCCTTAAACAGCCCACACATATCCAATTGCTTCGACGAATTTAGCTGCGTGAAAGAATGCTGGAGCAATAACGGGCAGTCGGAACTCTTCCCGTCACTCCCCCATGCCGCCTTGCTAACAAAAACACTCAGTATCATCAAACTGGCCCACAGAGCCGCACCACATCGCGGCAGCCACCTCTTGTTCATATCCACACTATTATGCATTTTCCCTCCTGCCTTGCCCTACTGAGCAAACCTATTAAGACACTGCAAGTACGTCAAGAAAGCGATTGATGATCATTTTTTACCCACTTCGAGCGCCATAGAGAAGTGATAGCTTTATCCCACCGCCGCTCTCGTTTAGACTGCAACCACACTCAATTTGCCTTAACGCCGAAGGATACCTAATGCAACAAGTAAACCTTATCCCTAACCCACAAATTGCGATTATTTTCAAAGGCTGGGCTGACGACTGGGCAAAAGAGAGCGACCCTTCCCAAAAAGATACTGCCACCAAATTTCATACTGTCTACCGCATCGCTGCCGAGTTATTTCTCAAAGGTGGGGCTGTAGAGCTATCGCTTCTCAATAACTTGTTTGAAGACTGCAAACAGAAGCTAGAACATGCCCATGCGATGATCAAAAAAATCGAATTGGCATTGGCTGACGACCCTCAGAAAGCAGAAGCCATCATTAAAAAGATCAACACGACGGCACAAGATGCAGCCCATGTCGTTCGCTACCTCGGTGAAATCCTCAAGCCATCAGCAAAATAATAGGTAAAAGGTGCCCAACGAGTTACGAATATACCGTTCAGACCAACAACTTGGGCATTCCCTTCCCCCGCAACATCCATGGCAAAATATAAAACTTATAAATAGTTATATTTCAATGCATTGTCTTGAATTTTATTGCCATAACCGCCACAAAATTCAAATAATTATTACACAGCAAGTTTTTTGTGCTCCCGTTCAAACTTTGATGCAACTGATTGCTATACCATGTTTGCTCTTCAATAAAACAGAGTGTAAATGATGGATCTCTTACTTCTTAGCAACGGTAAAATTGCAGGCAATGACAAAGTGATGGAATTTGCTCTTCCAGCAATCACTGAACTATTCACTCGCAAACAAGTGAAAAACGTGGTTGTTATTCCTTACGCCGTTATCCGTAGCAGCCATGATGATCGTACCGCTATGGTCGCAGATACGCTAAGCCATCTTGATGTGAATGTTACCGGCTTGCACCGTGCGGAAGATCCTGTGAAAGCTATCCGTGAGGCCGATGCTATCGTATGCAGTGGCGGTAACACCTGGGTATTGAATAAAACCCTTCATGATCTCGGCCTTATTGGCCCTATTCAACATGCTATCGCCAATCGTGGGGTTCCATATGTTGGCTGGAGCGCCGGTGCCGTAATCAGCGCGCCAACCATTCGCACAACAAACGATATGTGCATTGTTAGCGCGGCAATCACGCCATCGCTGAACTTGGTGCCCTTCCAAATCAATGCGCATTACATTGATGCAACCATTGAAGGCCACAACGGTGAAACCCGTGATGAGCGTATTGAGGAATACCTCATTGTGAACCCTCACCAATCAGTGATCGGTATTCCTGAAGGGTCATGGCTAGCAGTATCCGGCAAGACCATGACTTACGAAGCAGCGAACGGTAAGCCTCTACACTGGTTCAAGCTAAACCAAGAGCGCCGAATGATCGAAGCTGGCAGCGATGTAAGTGAATTGCTTGGTCTTGATGGCTAACAATTTCGCCACCAACAAAAAAGCACAACGATATGTTGTGCTTTTTTATTCGCTAATCAAAAACAGCCTGAATTACTGTTGTGGGAACACCGTATTGAGCTCATCGGCAAGACGATAGCCGGCCTTAGCAAGACGTTGCTTAATCTTCTCCTGCCCCTGCTCAATATAGGCTTGGGACGGTTTGCTATCGATCTTAGGCTGGTAGGCAAAATCGGCAAGATCATAGCTTTCTTCCACCCATAGCGACACATCACCCGTATCACCCAGCATCATGTCAGCACGCGGATACGCTTCTTGAAGAGAAGCGGCAAATTCATGAATATTATGTGGCTTTTCCAACAGCCCCATTCCACTATCCCATAAATGGTGAAGATCTTTCTCCGGCACATCCAGCGTATACAAGTTACCGCCAAAATCACTCTTACAACGCCACTTACTAAGACTATAGGCCACAGAGTGCATTGGCTGATGGGAGTCACCGGCAATATGGCTTAAAAACATCAAGCTAGCCGCCTGAGGTTGTTGCTGAAATTCACTATAAAGGTAGGTACCAACCTGGCGAATATTAGGCTCTTTAACAAAGTTACACTGGCTTGTCGCGGGATACGTCAGATTAATATAATGCCACTGACCCGTTTGCTTCTCGTCCCACTGGTTAAGCGGGGCAGGAATCGTTTCTCCCATCTCTTCCCATACCTCGGAAGCGGGCTGCTTGCGAATCATATCAGGCACCATCGCCAAGGCAGCAAAACGGCTCGCACCTTCGAAGCTGTCCATCTTCTTCTGTACATCAGCAGGCAATGATTCATACGCTTTCTCAGCAAGTATGTCTACTTGATGGCGAGCGGTATCATTAAGGTTTTGATAGGCGATCTCCCCTACTGCCACATGGCCTTGGTAGTTCCATGCCATCGCGGTATTCGGCAACGCGACAACGGAGAACGCAACTACCGAAATCGCCATTGTTGACAATGCCGTACCCTTTGAAGACGAATTTTCCATGTTTTCACCATTTACATTTTGTTACAACCTGCGAGATTAAGCGCCTATTTCAATGAATAATCAACAGTTTTATTCTAAAAAAGGATTTATATTACCTCTTTCATGCTTACAAACTTCAAACCTACTGCTCAACGCCTCCTTTGACTTTTTTCTTCAGATTAAGCATGAATGTTTTGAAGTGAGGCATAAAGTCGGTAAACAATGGATGCTTACGGTTCTGCATCATGAGTGGCCCAAGCAGACGCAAGCCGATCCCCATTTGGGTTGCTGATTTTTCATCCAGCCCACTACCCTGCTTGAGCTTTTCAACAATTGCAAAAATATCCTCTCGATCTTCTACATCAAGCTGCATACTTTTTGGATTCTCTGTATCCATATTTTCAATGGTAATGCGATACCCGCGTGATTTTTTAGTGCTCGTTTTCATCTTCGACCTCTGATTCCTATTGATTAGAAGCTTCTCGACCAAAAGTATCTACCTAGGCCAGCTTCTTCATAACCTTATCCATCACTTGAAATACCCATGAATAAGGTTGATAATGTCAACTATATTGACTTGGTTGATAATGTCAACCAATTTATCAGCAGGTAAATATCATGAAAGAAACAAAATCAATGGAATCGATGCATCATCTGGTTCACCTTATAAAACGAAAACTTCACGATCATGTTGAAAATCTTGAGCTTAATATCACTCCAATGCATGTGAGGGTAATGAAAATTATCCATCGAAAATCCAACTGCTCCGCGGTCGATATCGCTTCGTTTCTGAATCGCGACAAAGCTCAGGTAACACGCCTGCTCAACACTCTGCTTGATCAATCACTGATCACCAAAGCCCCTAACCCAGAAGACAAACGCAGCCAACGCTTGCTACTCACACCAGCCGGCAATGAAATCATCAAGCAGATGGCAAATATTGATACGCAGCTCATCGAGCAAATGACCCAAGGCATAACCCCTGAAGAACTTACCGAGTTTGAACGTATTGCCAATAAAATGGCTGAGAATTTATACAATTCATAAAAAAGCACCCATCGTGGGCGCTTGATAAAGAGTTCTGCAACAGCCGTAATTAACAAAAACAATAAAGCCAGAGCAAGGTTTCCCCTACTCTGGCTCATGCAAACAGTCATACAAAAGTATCTCGTCGCTTAGAGATGGCGATTCAATACTCTTGATTACCCTCACTGGCTACATTATAACGCTGCAAGTTTCACGGCATTACCCAGTACGTTCAGGCATGTCAAACGACCAACGCCACCCGGCACTGGGGTAATAGCGGCAGTAGTCTGTTCATTATGGTGGTGAATATCCCCCACCAGCTTACCTTCGATACGGTTGATACCCACATCGATAATCAGTTGGCCTTCAACAAATTGATCGCTATTAAGCGTTCCGTGGTAGCCCGTTGCAACAACAACAACGTCAAAACTGCTCCAGTCAACGGCTGCCATATCCGAGCGACTATTAAAACTCGACACGGTACTCTGGCGGTTAATCAGCTCAATCACCAAAGGTTTGCCGACAATATTACTACGACCAACCACTGCCACTTTCAATCCTGAAAAAGCATTCTCGCCACAATGCGATTCGATAATATCGATGGCCGCCTGAACTGTGCACGGCAGCACTGGTGCGTGGCCAAGGACCAACAAACCAAGCGCTTCACTGCCGAAACCATCAACGTCAACCTTGGCTGGCAAATCAGGCGCAACCAAACCATTTGGTAACGGTAGTTGGAATAGAATTGGATGAGTGGCATTAGCGGCAAGGACATCGAGATCAGACTGCATTGTCCCAACCTCAGGCATCACGATATGATGGCAAGGAAGGCCTAGCTCTTCAAACAAACGGAGCTTATTGCGAACATATACTTTACTGGCAGGATCATCACCAACAGTGACAATAGTCAGGGCGACAGGCAGCTTATCTGCCTCTATTTGTGCTTTTAGCTCTGCGAGCTTCTGTTCATAAAGGGTATTTATTGCTGCTTTCATGAGTCACTACTACTTAATCGACATTGATTCGATTCTACTCGCCCAGCCATTCAACTCAATAAAAATCTGAATTAGCTCATAAAACCAAGGTAACAATGGCTCTTTAACAGCAAAATAAACCTCACAAACCGCGCAATTTCAACACTATATCCCTTCTGAATTTGACATTACCCTGAAATTTCTCCGGATTTTACGTGGTACAAATAGGACAATCACACAACAAACCATTATTTGAAGCACTGAGAGAGCCGTTATGACCCAGACAAAGACTCTTAAAAAACTCTTTTCTCGCAAAGCCTGTGTTGATCGTGTCAAACGCTACCAAGGTAAAGTACGTGCGGCCGTCATTGCCGGCCAATTCAATGAAGTAGAACAACTACTCTGTTCTTTGGAAACCGCCCAGAAACAGCTTGAGGCTGTTTATGCTCACCGTTAAGAAATCATCGTGACCAACATCGCGGGTAGGATGCAAATAAACCAGAAATACCCGTCGAAATTGGAAGCCAAAAGAAATACAGACCTTGAAGTACTTGCTAGCATTTTATCTACCACTAGCATGTAGGCTAATTTGTGAAAGCACCAATCCATCCTGTCTTGAAGGCGTATGGGTAATGAGGGAATAATAATGGGCAATGCGGCAAAAGTAGGCGATCTCGGCCCCAGCATGATGGATTTCATCCAACAAAAATTATGACTGGAGCCGCTACGGTCTTTGTTGACGGTTTACCTGCGGCACGCAAAAGTGATCCACTATTCCCTCACGCAAAACCAGATAACCCGCCCCATCCCAGGAAAATTAAAGAAGGCTCTCCTTTGGTATTATTTGAAGGCAAAGAAGCCGCACACTCCACTCACTCTATTGATTGTGGGGGAATAATAGTCTGTAGCAGCACGGTTACTATCGGCTAAGTAGCCAACTTATAGATCCCGGTAGAGACGCAACATATCCTGATGTTGAATACCATGTTCAAAAATAGGCTTAGGATAATGCTCAATAAAATAGTCTTTGACTACGGCATCAACCCGAAACCCTAAACGTTGATAATACGTAAGTTGATACCCAAAGGTTCCCGTCCCCAGCTCGACACGTTTTACATTTTTTGTCGCTAGCTGAGCCAGGGCAAAACGCAGCATATCCGATCCAATCCCCTTTTGTTGAAAATCGGGATAAACGGAAACATTCACAATTTCAGCAATACCCTCGTCTTTCAAGGTTGCCACACAAACGCCAACAACCCGCCCACCATATATCGCAGCAAAACACCATGAGTCTTTAAGATAGGTATTAATGCTCGCCTCTGACGGGTCTGCCTCCAACAATAGCGGCAACGGTACGTCACTTGTCTTGATTTCTTGATACTGCACGCCTACCTCGATGTCATACGTCTTAATTTTGTCCAGATCCAATATAAAGGCATTGAAAGAAAAAGTATCACCACACACACTTCGTGCTTTGAAGCGCTTTCAGCAAATGCCTTAACTTTTTGCGAAGAACAAAATACGCCAACACAAATACAGATCAGACCAAGTGATATGATGGCCGACATAATCACATATTCTATATGTTGTGACGAATCTAAAAGGCTAACTACAAATACCGAGATAACGGCAAATAGTCCCCCCAGAGTAACAAGATAACTTCTCGAAAAAATGTCTTCATCCAATTCGGAGAAAGATCCTTGCCTTATCATTTCTTCCCCTTCCAACTATTCCCATCACCACTTTATTTTTTTCAAAAACGTGCGTACTAGCTGATAAAAATGTACGGGAATAATAACAAAGAGTGCTGTACCACGATCAAAGTGGGGATTGAGTTCACAATAATAACGAATTTCGGGCTTATCACTGCTGCGCAACATCGCTAACTCTTGCGCACTGTAATTACTCTTTCTGTCGACTGCGGCTAAACAACGAAGATGGTTTTTTTCGCACTCAATGCCATCAGGATTAAACTGAGCAAAAAGATCGACGGGCGCCTGGAGGGCAAAATGCGGCCAGATGATTGCCGTATTCTTGGCGATCGCACGATACATAGCAGGACTTAGCATAGTGTCAGCATAATAGTGTTTGCGCCACGGGCGCTTAAGCCAACATTTCACGCTTTCCTTCAAGGAAAAAGCAAACGTATTGCTTCCTTGACGATAATTAGGCAAAAAAGCTGCTGACGCTTTGATAACGGTGCAATTGTCTATATCCGTAAAAGACAGCAGGCAATACCCAACTACTTTTTCATGATGCAGGTATAGCCGTAACCGTTTTTGGTACGGTGCAGGATCGTCAAAGTATTTGGCTAAATACTCATCGGCGTCTATCTGTAAAAAACTCGCACATACAATCTGCCGCAGCGAATCCCTTATCGTTGCCGATAACCACTGTTTAGACTGCACCAAATCAACAATACAAAGCTGGCTGATAACAAACACTCCCTTGTTGTCAGTTTAAAGGCAATAACTCACTCAAAGCTCTTCCCCACCTAATGATAGGCCCAGCACACCACAAACGGCATCACAATCTCCACTATAAATCAGATCACTTACAAAAGATTTTCCATCATCCTATATATCAAGGTGAGCACCGCCATCTTTTAGGCCTTTTAACTGCATTTCTAACAACTTATCAAAACTCTCACAAAACACCCGAGATTCACTCGGTTCGCCATAGTAAATACACACAATCAGGTGAAATTCTGCTTTGTAGCGTCACTTAGGTATACTCGTTAAGAGTCTCATTGATAGAGATGATAACAAATTGGGGGTTGCAACTACTTATTTTCGGTATATATTAGGCACATAAAACTACTGGATAAATAAACATGACTTTACAAACCGACCAGCAGAATGCGGCTAACGACAAAGAAAAAGAACTGAAACTCAACAGCATTGGCTCTGCCCAGCGCGAGCGCTTGGCGTTCATTGATTTTGCGCTCTACTTTCTTGGCGAAGTCACACGGAAAGATCTCATTGATCGGTTTGCAGTAGGTCATGCAGCCACAACCCGCGACTTTGCACTGTACAAAGAAATTATCCCCAATAACCTCAAGCTTGATATGCGATCAAAAAAGTATTACAAGCAGCCAGAGTTCACGCCACTGTTCGAGCTCGACCTCAGCAAAACATTGGCAACTATCGCCCTTGGTTATGGTGATGGCTTCTCTGGTCATCAGGATTTTCCTATCAGCTGCGAATCGCCTAAGTCCCTGACTGTACCTCGCACGCCTATCATGGCAGCGCTATGCGAAGGGATTTACCGTAACAAGCTCATTGAAATTGCGTATTTCTCAACCTCCAGCGGCAAAAGCACACGTGTGATTGCACCACACAGTTTGGTTAACTCTGGCAACCGCTGGCATGTGCGCTCTTTCGATCGAAAAAACAACCAGTTTATGGATGTTGTGTGCAACCGCGTTATCTCTGCCCTCTTACTGGAGGATTCTCCACAAAGCCACGAACGCATTGAGTCAGATAGACAATGGCAAAAGTTTATTGAACTGGAATTGATTCCACACCCAAAACAGAACAATCCAGAAGCCATAGAGCTTGATTTTGAAATGAAAAATGGCAAAAAGATTATTGAAGCACGGGCGGCACTTGCTGGCTACCTGCTACGCAAGTGGGAGGTCGATTGCAGCCAAGATGGCAGCCTCCACCACACTGTCGGTTACCAGCTTGCCCTAGCAAATCCTCAGGCGCTCTACCAAGTAACCAGTGCCTGCCTAGCCCCTGGCTATCGAGAAGAGTAAACGCTCCCTTGTAAAACTAAAAAAGAGGCATTTAGCCTCTTTTTTTGACTTGTTTATTGGCTCATTTACTCAGCCTACCCGCGACTATTTCGGGACATTAAAGCTTTTATCGCCACTACAAATAAAAGTGTAATAGCTCTTACGTTCGTGAAACGCATTGAATCCCTTGCCTTGGCAATACGCGCCATTTAACTCTTGCATATAAGCGAGGGTTCCTTGATCTTTTACCAAAAAGTAGCTGTCATTTTCACAAACAATTCGGATCTTTCCATCATCCCCCAGCGAGTAGGATTGCACTTTTGCCCCACACAGCGTGAAACTCGCCTCTACATACTCGTCTGCCCGCTCATCAACCGATTTACTACAACCAACGGCAAATAATGGCAATAACAAAATACTCAGCAGATTCTTCACAGACACCCCAACTTATTTTTGTTATCAATACATTGAGTCTAGTCACAGAAAACTGATCGTGCCATTACAGAAGAATTTTACCCGTTCATAGGCTTTTTCTTGCCCTTACCATCTTCAATCCGACGTCGGTGCCAGATCGAATAATGGCGCAAGCCAGCCGGGCCATGGGCGATAACAACCGACATCAGTAATACGAAAATAAACAGTTCAGGCTTCCATTGCGGTACCAAGGCAAAACTTGCAATCATCGCCAATTTTACGAAGGTCAAGACGCCTTTGAGCTGAATCAGCCACAAGCGCGACTGACGAATCTCAAAGATCACCATAAGGCACCCCGTGACCATCGCCATTATCCACCAATGCAGCCATAGTGTTTTATCCACACCATAGAAAATGCCACCAGCGCTACCCGCAATCCCCAAAATATGAAACGCCCGTACCGCAGTCTTGCTTAATCGCTGGATCCAAAACCGCGTTTCAGACATGCCGAATTGCTCATTGCCAAGGGAACGATGATTTGATTCTGAAGAATGGTGCTTTGAGGATTTTTTCATGATGTCATCAGGGTATGCTTGAATCGGACGGCAAGCATACCCTTCTCGATAAGGTTGCTCAAGCAATCAGTCGCCTGCGCTACCATGCATGTATATTTTGAGCCTGTTAACGTGAAGCCGCTATAAGCTCGATGATCTCGCCATCTTTGACAAAATAGCAATCCATACCAGCCGCTGAGGCTGCCTGCACGCCCATTGGCGTATCTTCAAATACCACACATTCTTCCGGTTGCAGACCAAGACGGCGAGCTGCCTCTAAAAAGGTATCAGGATTAGGCTTATGCTTCTCTACGTCATCGGCCGTGACCAAAGCATCTAGCAAAGACAAAATACCCGTTTCGGCCAATAATGGCTCGGCATGTATCATTCGAGATCCTGTGCCTACGGCTATCTTTTTGCTGTCCTTGTTATCGAGCAGGATTTGATAGGTCGATGTGATAACATCACCCTTATGTTCGATTTGCTCATAAAAGGCATATTTTGTTCGGGCTAATCGCTGTACATCGAAATTCTGCTGGAAATAACTATTAATTTCCTCTGCAATGCGAAAACTCGGCTTACCGCCTAAGCTATACATCCACTCGCGATCAAACGGAATCTCGTGGATTGCGCAGGTCTTTTCCCATGCATCCAAATGGGCCGGCATTGAATCCACCAATGTTCCGTCCATATCAAAAATAATGCCTTTATATGCAGATAAATCCATGTTTTTCCTTTGCTAATATATTACGACTTACTTTTCTATTGTGTCGTTTTCAGCAACTAACAGCAATCCCTGCCCACATCAAAATACACCAAGCGATGGCTACTTAACCTCAAGGCGTGCCAACCCCCATTTTTTTGCAATACGATCAAAGAAACCTTGTGTCCTTTTTAGCTCAATCCAGTGATTAACATAGTTAATCCACACCTGATCCTCTTTAGGAAGAATCATCGCCACTGGGGACGGACGGCGCATACCATCTACCCTCGCAATCGCTAGTTCAGGATAACGGCTAACAAGTATAGCGGCCTCGATATTGGAAGTAACAATGGCCGTTGTCTTGTTATCTAACAAGTACTGTTTGACCAGTGTTGGATTATCGGTGCTGTGCTGACGAGCATTAGGCAGCAGCTCGCTGATAATCATATGCTGCACCGTTCCCGGTACAGACGTCAGCACCACTGACTTGCTATTGAAATCAGACCACTTGCGAAAACGACTCTGATTACTCTTTTTAATGACTGGCACAAACGCCAAGTAAAAATACGTATCGCTATATCCCGCCACCTTGGCCCGCTGCATATTCAGCGATGCACTCCCGGTCATATCATATTTGTTAGTAATAATACCATTGACCAAGGTTTTCCATGTTGTCGGCACATACTCAACGGTAACACCGAGATCTTTGGCCAACTCTGTGGTGACATCAATATCAAACCCGCGGTAAAAATTTGTGGCAGGGTCTCGCATCGTCATAGGTTGCCAGTCACCCGTTGTACCTACACGCAAGGTGCCACGATCAATAATTTCACTCAACCGACTCGCTGCGACGCTCGCACTTGAAACAAAAAAAGTTAAGATAACCAAACAAATAAAAGTAAATCGGGACGGTCTTTTCTGCATAACACCCCCTGACAAGGCCCACGAGTATATCCGATTTAAAGATAGCAGTTATTTATCTTACTCATTTGTCCTTTTCTATCATCCACAGCCCTATGAATAGTTAATCTCGCAATTAAGATTGTCAGGATCTGACCATGTACCCCTTCAGAAACAACTCAACACTCGAGCGCAGGTACGCATAGCGTTGAGCGGTATCCTCTTCCGCATCCTGGCCGAGATAGGCCCAATACACTGAACGACCGTGCAGCATCAGTAACAACTGAAATGCCGCCTGCTGGCAATCCATCTCTGGCTGTAATACACCTCGTTCAACCAAAATCTGACAATATTCAGCCACCATATCCGCCGTATATTGCGGGCCGGCATTAATATACACCTTGGCAAGTTCAGGATGCGTCTCACTTTGGCTGACTGCAGTTCGGTATGTATATCTCGCTTCATCTGATAACAACATAGATTGAAAACGACAGGCAAAATCAAATAAAACATCTTCTGGTGAGCGACAA
Organism: Photobacterium aquae; assembly: GCF_001029445.1. GTDB lineage: Bacteria > Pseudomonadota > Gammaproteobacteria > Enterobacterales > Vibrionaceae > Photobacterium > Photobacterium aquae. Next base: position 82,669 of record NZ_LDOT01000015.1, on the reverse strand, counting down.
TCATCAACCAATGTTGTATCAATCTTATTAGCCGCACAACTTGCCCGAATACAGGTATCAAACAGTTCATCTTTCGTTTTGAAATGAGCATATACCGTTTGCTTAGATACTTTAGCCTTATTGGCGATGGCATCCATACTGATTCCATACCCCTGCTCGCCAAATAATTCTGAGGCCGCATCTAAAATTTGTTGGCGCTTCTGCGCACTTCTTGAATTTAACACGTAGTAACCTTTATCGAATTAATGAAACGTTTTTAATACAATCAAACTAGACAGTCTAGTTTTATTGGATTATTTTTTAAACGTAGACCATATCGCCTACATCAACAACAACATCATCTCAGGGACATACTCAATGAACAGGCTAAAGGTATGCAAAGCCGCACAAGTGATTGTATTATCAATATTATCGTATACTGTCACTGGCTGTAATAGCTCCTCTTCGGATCGTACACATCAAGCCACAACCGATCCACATCCCGCGATCCAGACCTTTAGCCTCACGTCTTCCGATTCTTACACTGTTCAACGCGAGTATGTTGGAATGGTGCAAGCGGGGCAGCAAGCAAACCTCGGGGTAGAGCTCGGTGGAAAAATCGCACAACTGTTTGTTGATGTCGGCGACAACATCAAAGCCGGAGAACCTATCGTCAGGCTTGATACCCAGTTATTACTCACACAGGCCGATCAATTACGAGCACAGAAAGCCCAGATAAAAGCCCAGTTGGTACTCATCGAAGCCAATCTAAAGCGGCAGAATGCGCTCAAAACAAAAGGGTTCAGTGCCGATGCTGAAATTGACAATCTCAGCAGCCAGCGTAATGCCCTCAAGGCAAACCTACGCCAGCTTGATGCATCACTGGCGGCCAATCAGCTTCAGCGTGACAAATCAACGGTATATGCCCCCTATGATGGCACTGTCAGCGCAAGGTATGTCTCGAAGGGAGATGTCGTTGGCACCGGCTCACCGACAGTCACCCTGCTCGCTTCAACAAACAAAGAAGCTCATATCGGTATTCCTGCCAAACAGCTGGCAAAACTTGTCACTGACGGAAATTGGGTGATCAGAATCGGCCAGTCTAGTTACCCTGTCACATTACTTAACCCGGGAGCTCGTGTTGATCTGGGTTCACGAACGGTAAAACTCCGATTTGCTCTGCCTGAGGATGTTCAGGCTATTGATGGCGAGCTGGCTTACCTTCAATTTAATGATCGCCATAACTCGACAGGCTATTGGATCCCATTATCGGCGATGACAGATGGTCTCCGAGGGGTATGGAATGTCTTTATCGTTAATAAAGACAATAATAACGAGCAACGTATCGAACGGCGCTCCATTCAGGTTCTCTATGCCAATAATGACAATGCATTTATAACAGGGGCCATTGCAAGTGGTGACCTCATCGTCGCCAGCGGCCTCCACCGACTTGTCCCCGGCCAACAGGTAACCCCTATCGTAACGCCACCGGTATCACTGATTCATCATCCCGATCGAACTGAATTACCCCACCCTATCACAGCGGCTGAGAATAAGGCAGAATGATGAAAATGCACGCTATTCTGAGCAATACCCGGCTCATGGTACTTGCCGCTGTCTTTCTCATTGTTGCGGGCTTCTCTTCGCTAAGCTCGCTACCTAGGGCAGAAGACCCAATTATCCATAACCGTTTTGCCAGTGTTATCACCCATTTCCCTGGGGCCACAGCAGAACGTGTCGAGGCATTGATAACGGAAAAGATAGAAAACAAGTTACGCCAGTTAGATGAAATAAAACTGATTGAATCGGTCTCTCGTCCGGGAATATCGGTTATCCAGCTTGAATTGATCGATACCGTCACAGACGCCGATCCGATATGGTCCCGGGTACGCGATAAACTCACTGACGTTGAACCAGTACTACCGCAAGGAAGCTCAACACCTGAGCTAGATAGCGATCACGGTTATGCATTCACTATGATTACGGCATTAACCTGGAATGACACGTCCGAGCCTGATCTGCTTATCCTGCGACGCTACGCCATTGAGCTCGCCAACCGCCTACGTGTACAAAGCGGCGTAGAGTTTGTCGATAGTTATGGGCTGCCTGATGAAGAAATTCTAGTAAGACTCGACCCGGCAGCAACCAGTGCATTGGGCCGTTCAGCATTATCGCTCTCGCAATCCATTGGTGCCGCAGATGCCAAGAACGCCGCCGGGGAGTTGGTCAATGGCACGACCCGCTTTACTCTTGAGGTAGCCGACTCCCTTGACTCACTGGATCGCGTTCGCAAAGTCCCCGTAGCCATTGATAGCAACGGTTACCAAATCCGGCTTGAAGATATTGCACAGGTGAGCCGGACTATGGCGACACCACCTGCCGAGCTGGCCTTTGTCAATGGCAAACCCGCCGTCATTGTTGCGGTCCGGATGCAGCCGGAATTGCGTGTTGACCAATGGACAGCTCGTATCCACCAATTTATGGCCAACTACCAAGCCGAAATACCCGCCAATATCCAACTCGATACGATTTTTGAGCAACAAGGGTACACGGCATCGAGACTATCGGAACTTAATGCCAATCTAGTTATGGGGTTCTCTATTATCCTTGTGGTCCTATTGCTCACCCTCGGATTCAGATCAGCCTTGCTGGTAGCTCTATCCCTTCCGCTCACCAGCCTTGTCACCTTGGCTATGATGAAGTTCACCGGATTACCAATCAACCAAATGTCAATTACCGGACTGATTGTCGCGTTGGGCATCATGGTCGATAATGCCATTGTCATGGTCGACAGCATCCAGTCGCACCGCCAGCAAGGTCACGGTAAACTGGAATCCGCTATAAAATCGGTTAACCATCTCTGGATCCCACTTCTAGGATCAACCCTGACCACGGTACTGGCCTTCGCCCCAATATTCCTGATGCCAGGACCTGCAGGGGAATTTGTTGGAGCAATCGCAATCACGGTCTGCTTCTCACTCATTGGCTCCTATATCATCTCCCATACCATTATCGCCAGCTTCGCTTCCCGTATACTCCCCGCCCCTTCCCAACGGGGAACGCCAGCAGAGAAGCAAAACAGCCAATGGTATAATACCGGCATAACAATACCTGCTCTGAGCACACTCTTTGCCAAGAGTATTGCCCTTGCTATTCGCCACCGTGTTAAATCAACTGCGCTCGTCTGCCTTCTTCCCATTACGGGATTCTGGGGGGCAGGACAACTTACCGAACAATTTTTCCCGCCGTCGGATCGGGATATGTTTGAACTGCAGGTATTCCTTGCTCCCCAATCCAGTATTTACGCAACGGCACAAACAACCCAGAAGATTGATGCAATCATGGCGCAATACCCAGAGGTAGAGCAGCTAAATTGGATTGTTGGTAGCAATTTCCCATCGTTTTATTACAACATGGTCAGCCGTCAGCAAGGCGCTGCCTATTTCGCCCAAGCCATGGTAAAAGTCAGCAACTTCAACGCAGCCAGTGCGTTAATCCCTAAATTACAACAACAATTTGATCAAATACTCCCTGAAGCCCAAGTTCTGGTACGAAAACTTGAACAAGGTCCACCATTCAATGCACCGCTTGAGGTTCGCTTGTCCGGCCCCAACCTTGATCGGCTCAAAGCCATTGGCGAAGATATCCGGCTTATCATGGCGGAAACCCCCAATGTCACCCACACCCGAGAGACTCTTCAGCCCGGCACCCCCAAGATATGGGTCAACGTCAATGAAGAAGCCAGTCAACTCAGCGGCCTGAGTCTCAGTGGCGTAGCGGATCTGCTGCAAGCCTCGTTTACAGGAAGGCTAAACGGCAGCCTGATCGAGGCCAGTGAATCGATCCCCGTACGAGTCCGAGTCGGTGACAAGCAGAGGGAGAATATGACTCACCTGAGCAGCCTTCCCCTGCCTGTCATCTCTGATCAAAGCCTTATCGGCCTTCCGGTATTTGCTCTGGCCGATCTGAGCCTATCACCTAGCCGTGGAGCCATACCTCACCGAAATGGGCAACGAGTTAATGTGATTGAAGGCTATCTCCGGGCTGGCGTATTACCACAAACCGCATTGGATCATTTCGAAACGCGGCTCGTAGACTATCGACGTACGTTACCCGCAGGGTACAGCATCGAATTTGGCGGGGAATCGGAAGAGCGCAATGAGTCAGTCTCTAATCTCATGGCCAATCTCACCATGGTCTTCACTTTGCTTCTCATGGTCGTTGTGCTGGCATTCAACTCTTTCAGGCTCAGCGGCATCATCTTTACCGTTGGCTTTTTGGCGGCCGGGCTTGGCCTGTTTTCCGTCGGGCTCTTCAACTACCCGTTTGGCTTTACCGTTATTATCGCCCTGTTGGGTCTCGTGGGCTTGGCAATCAACGCAGCGATTGTCATTTTGGCCGAACTCAAGGCGAGCCCTCGAGCATGTCACGGTGATATCGAGGCGATTGTCGATGCGGTAATGAGTTGTACTCGGCATATTACATCAACAACTATCACAACCGTTGGTGGCTTTCTGCCTCTCATTCTTGCTGGCGGTGGCTTTTGGCCCCCCTTTGCCATTACCATCGCCGGAGGAACATTACTGACCACCATCATTTCATTCTATTTCGTCCCCGGGGCGTTCCGGTTGGCAATAACATTCAAACCTTGGCGATCATGTGCCAACACTGTTGAGCAACCTAGCTGATAGCTCCGATCACCGCTCATAAAAAAGGACGGGGGGGACCCGTCCTTTTCATGTGAATAGCTAACCAAACAAGTTACATACACGCCATTTGTAGCTCGTAATAAACGGCTTCAAAATCCGTATTGGCAAAATATTCGTTGTTCACCATCAAACTCTTACTGTTAGTCCAATTTGATGCCGCGGCCCCGTTGCCATAAGGAATACCATAAATTTCAAAATGCCTATCACGGCGTTCAAAAATCAAATTCGATGGCATCCGGCTTGAGCGACGAGTCATACTTTTATAATACTTAAAGTCTTCCGTACAACTCTTAACAATATACGAACCATCTTCACTTCTTACACTGATGTACGGCTTCGACACATTTTCAAACTCAGCCAATGTCCATACCCCAACTGAATTAGCAAGGCGAATACGAGGCTCAATCGGTTTTTCAACCACTTTCTTGGCAGCCAATCTCTGCCGTTCGGCTAACTCACGCGCGAGATCCTCGGGATTAGGCTCTACTTTTACCAACGGTTTTTCTTGATTTGACTCAGGAGATGGGAATAACCATGCTGACAAGGTGTCTTTATTCAAAAAGCCCAAAGCACTAACCACCAGCAACACGACCAACACTACAAATACTTTTCGTTTAGCTGCTGAGTCTCGTCGAGGTTCTCGGTTGTTCTCTTTGTTCTCTGTCTGCTTAGTGTCTTCATCAGTCTTAAACTCATTCCCCATCCGCATCGTAGCGTTACACTCAGCAAGCTCAGCATTCAAAGAGGACACCTGACTTTGCAAGCGTCTGTTTTCATTGCGCAACGTCTGCAGCTCACCATCGCTAGCCCCCTTCTTTGGGCTGCTTGACTCAACCTGCCGACGAGCAGCCTCAAGCTCACCGGCCATGGTTTGCAATTTCGCCTCTAGCTGCTTTTTCTCATGCATACACTGGGTATATTTCAGCTCCAGCAATTTGCAACGCTTCTGCCAAAGCTCATTGTTATCTTGACCTTGCCCCTGAGGAGCCGCTGTTGCAGCAGCCACTTTTTGTAGAGCATCACCATCCCCTTTTCCGGCAATGACCTGTTCATAAGCGTTAACAACCAATTGCATCAATGCGTTAGAACCACCTTTATCAGGATGATTTCGGCTACAGAGCAACTTGTACTGTCGCTTCACCTCTTCAATCGGTGTTGAACTATTGGTACCTAAAATGTCATGAAAAGTGGTCATGCGAATTAAAATCCATACTGCGGAAAATCACTTACGGCTCAGGGCGAACTGCATAAAAAACGGCCAATGCGAACTCACTAAATGTGTCTCTTCAGATATATCGGCCAATGACGAAATTTCTTAACGATTATTTCACCACAGTATCATTTCCGACAGCACCCGCAACAATCACCTTGCGACTACACCCCTGACATTTTACGCAACCAACCTAGGATAGGCCGATGATCGATAAAATAGCCATCATCGTTCTTAGCAATCGCATAGACTTCTCTGGATTCAGAAAATGGCCCTGGGTTCTGCTGAATGATTTCGACTTTTTGTCCTTCCAAATCGACATGGGCCACAATTGCAACATGCCCGTATGGGTTATATAGCGTTGGCTGATAAACCAGAATATCACTCACTTGAGGTAGCTCACCCTGTCCATTGGTAAACTGAAGCAATCCTCGCTTTAGATTAACGCTTCCAGAAATGACATCCGCATCAAAAAAATCTTTGGCGTGCCCATAACTGTCAGGCATTTTGTGTTGAAATAGCTCATAGTAATAGCGTTTAACAAACTCGACACATTGATATTTCAAACCGAGATTATAACCATCCACAGAAACATTTCGCTCCAGCACATGATTAACCCCACCATTGAAATAGACGTCGACACCATTAAAAGAATCAACAACTGTGCCTATTTCTATCTCTGTATTTAAATTAACCTTCGTCACCAAATTGTAAGCACCTGCACCCAAAACAACGAGTACACCAAAGGCCATCACCAGCTTTTTCATTTATAACCTTTTGTAAGAAAGATAAACTCACCCAAAGCTGTGCATACTAAATGTAAAACCATGATGAACAAAACAATATCTTGTTAGCAAAAGCCCGTTAAGAGCCAATAATATGGATAAAATGATAGAATGAGAGGCAGAAAAGAAGAGAGGAAGAGAGGAAGAGAGGACGGTATCAGGCCGACAATTTATTCGCCCAATACCGCCATAACTATAAAATAAGTCACGCCTTATTTTATTACCCCGCCCTTGCACCATTTGGCATCGCTGTTTCTGGACATGCTAAGCATGGCTGCAACTTATCTTCATAGCCAATATCAAACAGCATTCCCTGAGAGATCTCCCCGGCCATCTTTCTCTCAGGCAAATTAACAACGAACAGAGCCTGCTTACCTTCTATTTCTTTCGGATTTTCTCGCTCTTGTTTAATACCCGCTAGAATAGTTCGAGTGTGATCGCCAAAATCAACAGTCAGCTTCATTAGCTTATCTGATTTAGCCACTTCGCTAACTTCTTGAATCGTCCCGACGCGAATATCAATTTTTGCGAAATCATCAAATGTAATTTCATCTTTGATTGGGGCCTGTTTCATTCATATATCCTTAACTTTACCTACGAGCACAACTTTTGCTCAATAGCTAATACTACCTGCTTGGCAGGATATTGAATAGGCTAACAAAATGACTAACTAGATATAAATTTGTACCAAGCACCACAAGGATTCAATATGCGAGGAACGCGCTAGCCCCCTCGCCTAAGGGAGCTTGGACAGAAGCGTCGAATGCGCGGACACGACTTGTAAATTTTGGCCCAGCTTCTGCCAAAGCCGGGTAAACGCAAAGCAACCATTGGCCTTTACCCCATCATATTGCCCTTTGATTTCAGCATTGACGTAAACCATAGCGCAATCTCCATGGGGTTTTATCTGCAGATCACTAAACACTATCGACTCAATAGACAACAGGCCAGATCGGTGAGCCTCTATGTCGTCTTGCTTAGTAAGCCGATACCCGAAGTAATTAATAAAAACGAGGTCATCAGAGAGCAATTCATCAAGCAGCGCAACATCAGAAGCAATCATCGATGCCTTAAGCTTTTGCTCTGCACTGATCACGTCCTTTTCCATTAGTGGCTCCATCACCCAATCATCCTTATATTGCACAACAGACACAGCAGCTGAATGCTTTAGCATCCAGCCGTAAGATTATTATCTCTTCCAACGCAGATATTCTCCTACTCGAGACTACCCGACGTATCTGTACACCTTAGCAGCCCCCTTACCTGCAAAACCAACTATGAGGTCCCGCGATGTAACATCTGTGAGGTATTTGGTACTAATAATGCCCAATCATATCGGAACCTTTGCGTCTTTTGAGATCAATCCATACTTTCTAAATAATACACATCCGTTGTCATCAAGGCGCATGAAGGTTCAACTTCCGCATTCTGAATTCACCGGGAGAACATCCCATATGCTTCTTAAATACCCGCGAAAAATAGGAGACATCTTTAAACCCCGCCGAGTGAGCAATATGGGAAATCTTCTCTTTATCCGAGCTCAACAAGCCACAAGCCAAATCGAGTCGTTTCTTGATGATATACTGCTTCAGGGTTACCCCCATGACGCTATGAAACAAACGAGAGAAATACGTTGGGGAATAATGGCAGGCATTAGCCAGATCTTCTTCTCTAAGGGGAGCACTGATATTCTCATCGATAATTTTTAGAGCCGGACGAATTGACACTTCACGTTGCTCGAAACCTTGCACGGGTTCCGGCCTGATCGTATGAGTATGCAGTCGGCTGAAACACTCATCGATTTCAGGCTTGCTCGCAGATGCCGCTATCACATCTTCCCCTCCGGCACGCAGTACATTAAGCGCCAAATCAGCATCCAAATTATGGTAAACCACAACGACTTTTGTTTGTGGAAACCGGCTCTTTACCGAGCGAAGCAATTCAAATCCATTAGAGGTGGAATCTATCACCTCAAGAAAGATCAATTCCTGCCCGGTCATCGTCGACAGTAATTCAAAAGGTGAAACGTCAACCACATCATGGGACAGCTTCAAGTTTTCCTTTGCTTCTGCCAACTTATCGAAATGACTACAACTCACCCAAATCACAAGCATCTACCTTCTGTATTACGTATTAATAGATATACTTGAACGATCCTTGTTGCTCGCAGCCACTTGCTTAACAAAACAGTCAAAAAAGTGACGACTCACCAGTAATTAATACCTATAAACCCAAATAAATCCAGATAGCCAAACTGTTGCAGTTGTGATGCACTCAAAGTATATATATCTGCTAATACCACTAATTCAGCGATTTATTTCATTTATTTGCGGCAAAAAAACAGCACTAACAGACAATTCAATGGAATATAAAAAAATTTTTTATTCTTTAATATTCTATAAAAAGAAGGGTATTAGAAGTGATGCTGAGTATTCAACAACTTTATATGTGTCTTGTTACTAATAATCTTGTCGCATCAAAACAATCACAAGAACCGAGATGCCTCCTCACTGCCACCACAATGCTCATTTCAACAGGCATGTATTTGAACTTGTGGCATAGGTAAGCCTCGCACCGACGTATTCCTCATCTCTATGTTTTCTACCAACCAACGACTCTATTACACTAGAAGTTGCTGCAAATTCGTACAAAAGATACGGTTCAGATCGCAAGTGCGGAATAATTGCACTAAATATTTAAATTTAGCCAGCATAAATTTGAGGACAATCTCATTTTTATCCTTTACACTAGCCCTGTTCGTGTTCCTATGAAGACAGCAGGAGAGTGGCAAGTCTCACTTTTTGGGGTAACCCAAATAAGAGAAACACCGCCCGCCGAAGAAGTAAGCTGCCTATCCCGTCCGGGTCTGTCCGGGCAATAGCAGTAAATCTTTCAGGCACCTTTTTGAACATTGTGTTCAACAAGGTATGGACTGTTGTTGGAGGAGCCTCTGGAGAGATCCGTTAAATCGGGCGCCGAAGGAGCAAACCCCGTGTTATCACAGGGTGAAACTCTCAGGCAAAAGGACAGAGGAGATATAAGACAACAGTATGAAGTACCCTTAACTTCTGTTACAGCCGACAACGGTAGAGATCTGTTGTTCTTTATCTCTTACTTTGATGTTTAAAGGTAAAGAGAATGAATCCGTTTTATAACTTTCTACAAACTATTGATAACCTTGTTTGGGGTCCCCCGCTCCTGATTCTACTTGTTGGTACTGGTGCTTACCTGACGTTCCGTCTGGGTGTTATCCAGATCCGCTACTTACCGCTTGCGTTACGTTACCTGTTCAAAGATGACGAAAACAAAAGCAAATCCCGTGGTGATGTTTCTAGTTTTGCAGCTCTCTGCACAGCCCTTTCTGCCACCATCGGTACAGGTAATATTGTCGGTGTTGCTACAGCAATTAAACTCGGTGGCCCGGGTGCCCTATTCTGGATGTGGCTTGCTGCCCTGTTTGGTATGGCAACAAAGTATGCAGAATGCCTGCTTGCCGTAAAATACCGCGAAACTGATGCCAACGGCCAGATGATCGGTGGTCCTATGTACTACCTGCAAAATGGTGCCGGCCAAAAATGGCTAGCAAAACTGTTTGCCATCTTTGCACTGGGCGTAGCCTGTTTCGGTATCGGTACATTCCCTCAGGCAAATGCGATCGTGGATGCCGCACAACTGTCATTTGGTATTTCTCGCGAAATTACAGTTGTTGTACTCACTGGCTTGGTTGCAACCGTTACCCTCGGTGGCGTGAAGTCAATCGCAGCTGTAGCCAGTAAAGTGGTGCCATTCATGGCTCTCTTCTACATCTTTGCCTGTGTCATGGTATTGGGAGCACAATACAGCGCTATTCCGGCTGCCATTAATACAGTGATCAGCTCTGCCTTTACCGGCCATGCTGCAACTGGCGGCTTTGTCGGTGCGGGTATTATGCTGGCTATCCAGTCTGGTATTGCGCGAGGTGTATTCTCTAACGAATCAGGTCTGGGCAGTGCTCCAATGGCCGCCGCAGCCGCAAAAACCGACTCATGCGTACGTCAAGGCTTGATCTCGATGACAGGTACCTTCTTCGATACCATTATCATCTGTACCATGACAGGTCTGACATTGGTGGTTACAGGAGCTTGGCAAGGTGATCTCGCCGGTGCTGCCATGACGAGCTATGCTTTTGCCTCTGGTCTTGAGTCAAGCCTTGGCCCAATCCTAGTTACCGTCGGTCTAATGTTCTTCGCCTTTACCACCATTTTGGGCTGGAACTACTACGGTGAACGCTGCATTACCTACCTATTCGGTGTAAAGGCTATTTTGCCTTACAAGCTGTTCTTCCTTGCATTGATTGCCGGTGGTGCGTTCATGAAGCTGGATATGATTTGGCTCATTGCCGATATCGTCAACGGCCTAATGGCGATTCCGAATCTGATCGGCCTGATCTTGCTTCGTGATGTGGTTGTTAGCGAAACGCGCCAGTACTTTGAGCAACTTCGCTCAGACAACACGAACATGCAAACAGCCTAGCAGCTCGACTCGCTTCTAATAGCCAGTAGCAAATAGCACAAAGCCCCACTCCATAACGGTGTGGGGCTTTTTTAATCAAGATAGCGCGTTAACTGCTGGTAAAGATCGAAACTACTGTCTTCAAGCCTGCAATCACAGATTTTCCCATCTTCCTGCTGTACAAAATACAGCATCCCGGTCATGTGCACTTTCTGCTTCTTTGCCGGAATACGAGCCCAACCACCACTGTAAGTTGCCTCGCACTCATAAATTACCACCGTCTTATGGCCCTCTTGCACCACATCGACAATACGAAATGCAACATCACGAAAGCGCTGGCACCAAATAGAAACAAAATTCAGGTAGTCAGTATGGGATAACGGGTAGATTTTCCCGCCAGGTAGGTGAAAATTCAACGGTTCTGCGGCCAGTTGTGTCAGCACACTTAAGTCAGCCTGTGCCCAGACCTTATTAAACCAATCATAAATCCATTGCTGATTGTTCATAGTGCAACAACTCCTACTTCATCCATGTTGGTTAAACCCTTCTGGCAGCTACCGGCGCAATTGGGCTACAAACCACAAATACAAGTAACATAAATATACTAGACACTACTATCTAACCACTCAAAAATATAAACAGTGCCACAGAATAACGGTCATGTTGTGGAAGATTTTAGAAATGACATCAAAAGCGAAGAGGATCAAAAAAGGCGCTGATTATCAGCGCCTTTGAATTATTGCAATCTTGACGGGTTTTCCAGCATCCAGCGCTTGGTTCGTTCGTCTTGTGTGGTTGCAGCGGTCTGGCGAGCTTTTTCCAACCATTGCTGCTTTTCCTGCTCAGGAAGATTCACCCAAGTATCATCAGCTAAATCCAGAGCCGTTTCAAGAACCAACTGGTCGTATCGTTCTTTCTCTGCCAATGTCCAAGCCTCAACCAGAAGTGTTTTCGCACCTTCGCGATCATGTTGAGCCGCTAACATACGCGCTTTTTCGCGCATGTAATACACCTCGGCACGAGGCTCTGCATTGCCCAAAAATGCCTTGGCCTGAGCAAGATAATACTCGGCCTGAGTAAAGTCATTGCGCATCACGTAAGTACGGGCAATTTGGCTCAGTAGCTCGCTGAAAAATGTCTTATCGACACTGACGGCAGCCATATCTAACATCGCAAAGAAAGTCGTCGCGGTAGTCTGCGGATCATCATAGTTCCACAGTGCCATGTAATCAGGGAAGTTGAAATCCATATAGCGATGACAATATGGAACATCTTCCTGGGCGGCAGTCACTTGCCCAGCAAAAAAAACAGAACAACAACCAGCAATAGCAGAAAACAGTAAGTGGCGAGCGCGCATAGCGATATTGGCCGATCTATGAATAAATATGTCCTGTGACTATATCGATTTCTCGGAAGCGAGCCGTGTCATCACCCATAAACTGGAAGCGCTTTCACACTCTCGCTCACCATTTGCCTATTATGATCTCGTGTTGTCTGAAATAAAATCAGTGCATCTCGTGTGTATTTTCAGCTCACCATCAATGCACGGTTAATTCAGAGTATACTTGCTTGAAATGTGACAAGTTTGGCAAATGAGACTGATTAATATCGCTACCGCCAATTTCAATATATTCGTAACCCAGCTCTTTCGACGCATCGCGGTTTTGTGCCCCCTCGCCCAACACAATGCAACGTTCAAACGTCAAGCCGCTATCTTGCTTGGCACGAAAAGCTGCCAATGCCATGATCTCTGTTCGGCTCATCGCATCTGACGATGTGGCAAACGTAAAGGTACTAATATCCAAACCAACTGCGCGCAGCTTAACTCTAGCCGCAGATTCCCAACCAGATGTAGCGATAGCTAAGTAACAATCTTCACTTGGTGCAATATTGGCAAGAAAATCATGTACGCCCGGAGCAACTTTCACCTTCTCCGGGGTGATGGCCAATGCTTCATTCATCAATGCCAAATAGCGTTGCTCAACCTTGCGGTGATTAAGCATGCGATTTCCTGCTGTCTGGTAACGAGTGAGCAGTTCATCCAACACGCCAGCATCCGTTGAATGTTTGAATTGGCTGCGATCGATATCCACTGTTATCCCGAGTACCTCTTCTACCGCACGAAAATAGCACTCCAGCTCAAGCGCTTTAGATTCAACCAGCGCGCCGTCTATATCAATCAAAAATAAATCCGTCATTTCATATACCTATGGTTTCTTCGTGCGGGGCGATAATGCGCTTGTAACACGCGTGTTTCAAGCACCGCTTGAACCCAAACAGCAAAACCCTGCCTTAGATCACTAATACGAAATGATAAAAACATCTAGTTTTGACGCTTTATTCTGAAATATTTCACAAGCCAATAAAAAACATCAATGTCGGAATATTGCTATATCTATCGATGCATAAACTGATCGCCCAGAATTGAGCCAACGTAAACACAAACGGTAGATAACAAATAGTTTGACTAAAATCGATCATGGGAAGATACCCAGATAAAAACAATACATTCAAGCAATGTCATGACACTAAAAGGAAGTAATAATGAAAGACAATAAGAACCGCAGAACATTCCTCAAACTATCCCTCGCGAGCCTGATTGGGATGACAGCCGGAAAAACACTGTTAACTCAGCCCGTTCATGCGGCAGAGCTTCCACAATTAAGTGAGGATGACCCGCAAGCAAAAGCGCTTCAATATGTCCATGAATCACCAGATGCAGAAAAAAATTGTGCGAACTGCGCACTCATCCAAGGTGAAGATGGTAAAGAATGGCGACCATGCGCCATCTTCCCAGGCAAAGCCGTAAACGCCAAAGGTTGGTGTAGTGCATGGGCGAAAAAACCATAATTTCCTCGCTAACATCCAAAATGCAAACAAAAAAGGGGCTCTCTTTGAGCCCCATTCAGCATTATCGTTAGCGACCCCAGTCAATTCATCGAAACCTTGGGATCATTAGACTATAACGTCACTACTTAAATGCGACCTCAGCCCAACGAGCTAGACCAGCAGTCACTGAACCAAAATAGCTACCACTAACAACAGGAATACCTGGTAGCAGCGCTTCAACCGTCTCACGCAGCACCGGAGACTTTGCTGTACCGCCAGTCATGTAGACCATATCAGGGCGCACCCCGCTTTGCTCCACCGCCTCGGTAATAAGTTGGCTGATCTGAACCCGTGGCGACTCGATCGCTGCTGCCATCTCCGACTGCGAAATATCCACCGACAGTGCATCTGCCAGCTCATGCAATGTAACTTGCTGCGCTGTTCGCTCAGAGAGCGCTATCTTGCACTCTTCGGCTTTGCGTACCAATTGATAACCCAGCTTTTCGTGGTAAACCTTAATCAATCGCGCCAGCTTCTCAGGCTGTGCCGCGTCACGGCGCAACTGGTCAAGTACCGCAAGGTTGGCATTCGCGTAGAAGTCACCTTGTGCAACCACATTATTAATGGCAATCGGATTCCAGAACTGACTAATGGGCATATCAATCCCCTTTTGGGTCTGAGTCCCAAACCCCAATTCAGGCATTAATTGGCGAAAGGCCAGATGGATATCCAAATCATTACCGCCGACACGCAAACCACTATGACCCAATAGGCTTGACTGGCGATCAATTCGCTTAAACCAGCTTGGCCCCATTTGAATCATCGAACAGTCAGTCGTACCACCACCGATATCAACCACCAGCACCGTTTTATCTTCTGTCAGCGTACTCTCAAACTCCAACCCGGCAGCAACCGGCTCAAACTGAAACTCAACCGACTTAAAACCCGCCCTTACCGCCGAACGGCGCAGAATCGATTCGGCTTGCTCATTCGCCCTTTCACCACCAGAACCCTGAAAGTTAATAGGGCGACCAATCATGGTGTGTTCAATAGACTGTTGAAGCGCACCCTCTGCCTGAGTTTTAATATTAGACATCATGGCTGTGACCAGATCTTCAAAAAAGCTGATCTGCACTTCATGTAATCCATTGGCTCCCAAGAAAGATTTAGGCGACTTAACGTAATACACCTCTTCCGGATCGCTCAAGTACAAATCCAACGCGGCCTGGCCAAATAGCATATCGCCTTTTGCCAATTCAATGTCTTCATCACGGTTAGCCGCAATTGCCCGGCGCAGCACTTGCTCGCCAAGTTGATCCGTTGGCTTAACCCCCATGAACTTAAATAGGTATTCGCTCACCGCCTCACGCGTCGGCGCGCACAACGTGGAAGGTATCATGGTATTGTTACCTTCAAGCTGCAAGTGACGAGGCTGCCCTTGCTCCATCACAGCCACCGAGCAATTCGCCGTTCCATAATCAAAGCCGATAAACATTTTCCCTCCGGGGATTAAGTTAGAGCGCAGCCCGTAGCCGCTGTTTCACAACGAAACCGACCATCTTACTGAAACTTAAATGGCGAGCCAAGTCGCGATTGTCCCCCTCCCCAACAAAATCAAAGCCACTGTCGATTACCCGTTTATTCGCACAAATAAGCAGCTAAAATCGCTCATTCATCATTAGAAAAATGCCAAAGATGCGCTTCTGATTCAGAAACTGCATCGCTAGCATCTGAAAATTTGATTTGGCATGACAACATAACTAGGTTTATCGTCCATACTTGAACTTTTAGACTTATCATGATGAGAATGATGAAAAAATTACTAACTTTCCTTGCGCCCCTGACTCTTGTTGCCGCCCTGCTTGGCGGTTGCTCCGATAGCAATGTGCCAAAAGAAGGCGAACAGTACACCGTTGTTCCTACTCCGACAGAAAACGTGGCCGATGTCATTGAGGTCTTTTCGCTCGGTTGCGGCCACTGTCGTAATATGGAGCAGGTACTGCCGACACTAAAAGAGTTGGCGAAAACAGACGTCGAGCAAATGCACGTGACCTTCAATGAGAGTGCGCAAATCGCTGCTTATATGTTCTATACCGCGGCTTTCCAGATGGACGGCAAGCCATCACCTGAAATCAAAGAAGATCTGTTTGCCTTTATTCAAGGCGGTTCTGAGGGCTTAGATGCCACCCAGCGCGAAGCCAAAATCAAAGAGATTTTCAGTAAGTACAACATCAAGAGCCCGTTTGATCTTACAGAAACTGAGCAGCAAACCGTCTACAACCTGATGAAAACTGCCAACGAGTTTGAAAACAATGCCCGTGTAACGTCCGTACCAGTATTTATCGTTAAAGGTAAGTACATGATTCAAAGCGACAAGCACGAAAGTGTTGAAGAGATTGCTACCACTATTCGCTACCTCATCGACAACAAATAATCGCGTTGTTTCATCCCTTCAAAAAGCAGCTAATTCTAGCTGCTTTTTTTTCCATTCAGCTCCGCATCACAGTATTTACAAAACAATACCCGCACCTCAAATACCGATGCTGACACAAGCATCCAACGTCCACATGGCGAAAAGATGCAAGTCATACAACTATTTCGTCTATCAAATATGTTGCTATTACCAAATCGTTACATTGTCAGAATATCACCATGTCAAGACTTGAAGATCATCATGGTTAGTGGTTTGATCAGCGCCTTGCTGCCACCGCTCAACTTCTTGCTCAACAAGTAGACATGTTGTAACCAGCTTGGCTTTTCTGTCTGCTGTCGGCGGCGGCAATACAACACGACAACATTAAGGTGCATTCATAATGGCGAAAACCCCAACGGCTTCGAACGTATCTCAAGCATCTGATATTGCTTACCAGCCAACCTCTATGGAAATCTGGGACAGCAAATATCGTCTTAAATCAAAGCATGGAGAAGCTATTGATATCACGCTTGACGATACCTTCAAACGCGTTGCCCGTGCATTGGCAGACCTAGAACAAAAAAACGCCAAAGATCACTGGTATAATGAATTCCTGTGGGCACTGCGTAACGGTGCAATCCCCGCAGGCCGTATTACATCCAATGCGGGTGCCTTTGAGCACAAACCGGCTACCTCTACCATCAACTGTACTGTTTCCGGTACTATCGATGACTCGATGGATGACATCCTGAACAAAGTCCATGAGGCAGGCCTGACTCTTAAAGCCGGCTGCGGTATCGGTTACGATTTCTCGACACTACGCCCTCGCGGTGCTTTCGTATCGGGAGCCGGGGCATATACCTCTGGCCCGCTCTCTTTCATGGATATCTATGACAAGATGTGCTTTACCGTCTCGTCTGCGGGCGGTCGCCGCGGGGCACAAATGGGTACCATGGATATCCGCCATCCCGATATCATCGACTTCATTCGCGCCAAGCGAGAAGATGGCCGCTTGCGTCAATTCAACCTATCACTACTGATCACCGAAGATTTCATTGAAGCCGTTAAAAACGATCAAGAGTGGCAATTAATTTTCCCGATCACGGCAAAGGAAGCCAAACAGGACAAACTCGATCTGGATAATGACGCCAGCATTGTCTGGGCCGACTGGCCAACTAAGGAAAATCTGGTTGAAGACAGTGAAGGCCGTGTTGCGTGCAAGGTTTACCGCACTTTGCCTGCCCGCAACCTATGGAACGTCATCATGACGTCTACCTACGACTACGCTGAACCCGGGTTTATCCTGATCGACAAAGTCAACCAAATGAACAACAACTGGTTCTGCGAAGAAATCCGCGCAACCAACCCATGCGGTGAGCAGCCACTTCCGCCATATGGCGCATGTTTGCTGGGCTCGGTGAATCTAACCAAGTTTGTTCGCGATCCATTTACCGATGAAGCCCGTTTCGACTGGGAGGCATTCCGTCGCGTTGTCGCTATCTTTACCCGGATGCTCGACAACGTGGTAGAAATCAACCAGCTGCCGCTTGAAAAGCAACGCCACGAAATCATCAACAAACGACGCCATGGCATGGGCTTTTTGGGTCTGGGCTCAACCATCACCATGCTCAAGCACAAATACGGCAGCGCGACATCTGTCGCTTTCACCGAGCAAGTCGCTCAGGAAATGGCATTAACCGGCTGGAAAGAATCTCTAAGTCTTGCCAAGGAAAAAGGCATCGCGCCGATCATGGACGAAGAGTTCGAGATCACTGCCAAGATGCTGCGCCTGCGCCCGGAAATGGCCCAAGACGGCATCAAAATTGGTGACAAGGTGAAAGGCAAAGTGCTGCACGCCAAATATAGCCGTTACATGCAGCAGGTCGCCGAGATCGAACCAGAGCTCGTTGCACAACTGGCCGAACACGGCGGGCGATTCACCCACCACAGTTCCATTGCCCCTACGGGGACGATTTCGCTGTCTCTGGCCAATAATGCCAGTAACGGGATTGAACCTAGCTTTGCCCATCACTACACCCGTAACGTTATCGTACCGGGTAAGAAATCCAAAGAGAGTGTCGATGTATACAGCTTCGAGCTATTAGCCTACCGTGAGCTGATCAACCAAAAAGCTATGCCATACACCACCGATGCCGAGTGCCAGCTACCGGAATACTTCATCACTGCCGATGATATTACCCCTAGCCAACACGTCGAGGTGCAAGCCGCGGCACAACGCTGGATTGACTCGTCAATCTCAAAAACAGCCAACGTACCGACCGACTTCCCGTTCGAAGACTTCAAAGACATCTATATGGATGCCTACGACAAAGGCCTGAAAGGCTGCACTACATTCCGTTTCAACCCGGAAGTGTTCCAAGGCGTGCTAGTTAAAGAAAAAGATTTGGAGAACACAACCTATGTGTTCACGCTGGAAGACGGTACAACCATTGAAGCCAAGGGTAATGAGGAGATCGAATACGACGGCGAAATGCACTCTGCCGCCAACCTCTACGATGCCCTAAAAGAAGGCTACTACGGTAAATTTTAAGCGAGATAGGTTTTAAAACATGGCTAAGAAAATTGACAGCAAGATTGTCGCCTTCAGCGTAAAAAGCAAAGAACAGCCCCCTCAGGCAGCTCCGGCCCAGCCAGAGGTAAAAGTCGAGCAAATGCACGAAGATATCCAGCGTCCCGAAAAATTGCTGGGTACAACCTATAAGTTAAAAACACCTGAGCACATCTCAGAGCACTCGCTGTTCATTACCATCAACGACGTTGTGCTTAATGAAGGTACCGAGTATGAAACTCGCCGCCCGTTCGAGGTATTCATCAACTCCAAGAGCCTAGAGCACTATCAGTGGATCGTCGCCCTCACCCGTATTATGTCTGCGGTATTCCGCAAAGGTGGTGACTGTACCTTCCTTGTTGAAGAGCTACGCTCAGTCTTCGACCCACGCGGTGGTTACTGGAACAAAGGCAAGTATGTGCCTTCGCTGATTGCTGAGATCGGCAATGTTATCGAACAGCACCTCACTGAAATCGGCATGCTGGGCAAACCTGAAGTTGACGAACACCAGCAGGCATTTCTTGACGCCAAGAAAGCCGAACTTGCCGCTCAGCAGGAAGAAGCTAAAGAAGAAGAGACCGGCAACTTCCCACCAAGCGCGACGCTTTGCTATAAGTGTCACAATAAATCGGTCATCATCAAAGACGGTTGCCAAACCTGTCTTAACTGCGGTGATTCCAAGTGCGGCTGATGCCTTGCTAATCCGATACTCTCCAAAAGCTGCTCACTATGAGCAGCTTTTTTATAGCCGTCGCTTTTTTCATTGGTTTGCGTATACTGCACCGCTTAATTCATCCCTCTTAACGGTGTCATTGCAATATGATTATTTTTACCACTAACTTTGGCGATATCGAAATTGAACTGGACATGGACAAAGCCCCTGTCACATCAAAGAACTTTATCAAATATTGTCAAGAAGGCTTCTATGAAGGCACCATTTTCCATCGTGTCATTAAGGGCTTCATGATCCAAGGCGGTGGCCATACTGCTGATATGACAGAAAAGCCAACTCACGATCCTATCGTAAATGAAGCCAACCGTGGCCTAAAGAACGTTATCGGCTCTATTGCGATGGCGCGTACTGATGCCCCGCACTCTGCAACAGCACAGTTTTTCATTAACTTGGCAAACAACAGTTTCTTGGATTTTACCGCAACCACCAACGATGGCTGGGGCTATGCGGTATTTGGTAAAGTAACGGCGGGTATGGATGTTGTGAAGAAAATTGGCCGAGCAAAAACCACATCAAAACACGGCCACGACGATGTTCCGCGCGAAGCCATTGTGATCGAAAAAGTCACTATTAAGTAAAAACCAAAAGCATCACTTATAGTGGCTCATACCCGAGCTGACATTTCCGATAATAAACACGGAAACTCTTGGGTAATTGGGCCACTACATGTGACTTACTGGCTGAACCTATAAAAATTCAGCACGCTCATCACGGCACTCGTATGAGCCCATTTCAAACTCGCGGCATATCCACGGGCGATTTTCATAAATGGTACACATGAAAGTCTCGCGGTCTAACGCCGAGCACCACCCATCTGACAACCTGAGCATGGTTTCTCCCCCCCACTGATCACGCTTGATGTGTTCTTCTGGCACACCGGTATCAGAAATCAGCATCACTTCTAACCGACAACAGCAAGCCTTACAGTTAGAGCATAAAACCTCAGAGGGTGTTTCATTTTTGACTGGTATATTCATGGCTATCTACAATAAACGCAATTGTCCATCATACCCCAAACTGATTCGTACTATGCGGGTTATTCCAAAGTAATTTCGCATCCCCGCACACTATCCCCGTCAGTCAATGCCTATCCAGAACAGAATCACGCCGCCAGTGCCATATCGCGGTGGTTAATCACCATCTAGCCATCAACCTTAACTAACTTGACACCGTCAACCACCATGAACCACTCACCACCAGATTCATAAGGCGGAGAGTAAACAATAAACTTGGTATTCAAAAAGCCAAAACCAACCGTAAAGTCGTCACCGATAAATTCTTGCAACGGCGCATTTATTGACGTGCTTGCCCCCTCTTTTACTCGCTCGTAAGACACAGAGCCATCAGGAAGGATCAACAAATACATATCATCACTGACCCACTCCCCGATATAAGACCACTTATCACTAGGCAGTGGTTTACTGCAACCAACCAGCATGATGATACTAAAAAACAATATTGCTATTTTTTTCATTATCGCCCTCATCGAACTCAACACCGCCCCTAACACCGTAAAATCATGATGTGAAAACCTTGATCATTTTATAAACTATCGCCTCAAGTACAACAAACACACCGAGACCTACCACTGTACGAATATATAATTCGGATACAGACAATGATTGTCCATCATTAGCTGCAAACAAAGCAGAAATACCACACCAAGACAAAGAAAGAGAAAATAAAAAATAACAGCCAAGTATCATCCCGGCCGACAACCACAACCAAAAATAAAGCGATTGATAATTTATTACCCCAGGAACACCAAGGCCCCAGAGACCAACACAAAGAAAACAGGCCAATGCCAATAACACATTAACAACTACAACGCCAAGCAACCCCAACATTCTCTACATCTCGCTGAAAGCCATTATTCTTAATAACTCTCTTACCAATTCCATTTAAAGTCAAAGCATTAGACTATATTTGATCTACTTATCCATCCCTGACAAAAATATGACGCTGTTACAGCCTGCTTCAGCATAAGCAATATTTCAACATTGCAGAAAACAACTCGAGATCTGCCTTAAGGAAAACACGCAAACGGTCGCCTTGTGTTTAAGAAACTTGCTTATAAATGTAGTGCCATGAAGGAACGTATCACAATTTCGGTATCCTCGATAAACGGTTCTAGACAGTTTAGCTTAGGAAGAAAATCGCAAAACGGTTTGCGTTGGGCGTGCTCTATCGTCGTTATCGCATCGTTACTGACCGGCGGCACCATGTGGTACCTGGTAAATGAGGTCGATTTCGCCAAAGTAAAACAAGAAGAGCTGGAAAAACAGTCCTCTTCTATGAATGAAGAGCTTGACGCACTCAAACTACTTAAATCCGATCTAGAAAGTGATTTGGATGAGCGAGAGTTACGTTTAAGTACGGTTTCCGACCGTTTGGGGGAACTTGAATCTTTACTTGGCGTCAGCACCGATGCAGATACACGACTGGAAGTACGTCTTGATGTTGCTGCAATAAACTCAGCTGTCAGGTTAACAATTCTCGATAGTCTACCAAACGGCTCCCCGGTCAAAGATGCAAGGCGTTCATCATTGTACGGCGTGCGCATACACCCAATTACACGTGAAAAGCGTATGCACCGAGGACTCGATTTTGCCGTAAATATCGGAACGCCGATTTATGCACCTGCGGATGGCGTAGTTGAAACTGTACGACCAAGCAACAAAGGGTCAGGTAACTTTTTGCGGCTTCAGCACTCTTTCGGGTTCACATCCTCATACTCCCATCTGCAAAAGTTCGCTGTTCGCAGCGGTGACTTTGTAAACAAAGGCGAACTAATTGGTTATTCGGGCAATTCCGGACTGTCATCAGGGCCGCATTTACATTATGAAATTCGCTTCGTGGGCCGAGCGCTGAACCCTAGCTCTTTTGTTGACTGGGGCGTGGATAATTTTGAACATATTTTCGAAAAAGAGAGGAAAATTAAATGGGCATCTTTAATAAACAAGGTGGAACAGCGAGTCAGCATGCAACTACAACTGTCATCGCAAAGGGATGCGATATCACTGGCGAACTCCAACTAACTTGCGATATTCAGGTTGATGGCGTTATTGAAGGCAAACTTCGTATTGAGAAAAACCTGGTAGTCAGCAATACGGGTCAAGTGAAAGGCGAAATCTATGCCGACAAAATCGTAGTCAACGGTAATGTTGAAGGGACTTGCTATGCCAATACGATTGAAATCCTAGAGAAAGGGGTCGTATCTGGCACTATTTACAGTGACAATTTGAGCATTGAACGCGGTGGTAAGTTCTTCGGTAGCACTCACCCAGCAGAACAGAAACCAGTGGTTGAATTAACGCCTAAAGATAAAGTGGCTTCAAAAGCCTCAAGCAAAAAGCATGATTCTAAAGCGGTGAATGAATAATACCCCGCTTGTTTATTGAGATAAGAAGCGAATAACTCTCTTATCAATTTGCTAAAAACAATAGGTTAAATTTAGCATTGCGTAGATGATTGGGCATGTTGGCTTCTTATCAGAGAGCCAGCGCCCAAAATTGCTCCTGCTAAAACAAAAATTAAAAATGAAACGCCCATTATTAAACTCAAGCCTTGTCGCCCTGATTCCAGCACTACTGCAAGGCTGTAGCAGCGCCCAGACTCCGCATTCCCCATCATTTATTTCCGATATCGAGTTCACTGATCCTACTTTTGCCCAGTGTATATCTCACAGTAACGCCAAAGATCTGACTGATATTACCCAACTTGACTGTAGTAGCTGGGGTATTCATTCGGTAGATGAAATTCGCCTGATGCCTAATTTGCAAATACTGCGTCTTAGCAACAACCGCATTAAATCTATCGATACCTCGGCTAACCAAAACCTACAAGAACTGGTACTGTCTGATAACCCGATCACGGACATTGATGTATCGCACAACCACCAGCTCACAAAGCTCTTTTTGTCTAATGCTAGGCTGACCAGCGTGGATGTTTCCCACAATCCTCTGCTTGAAGCGCTTATGGTGGGCAATAATGATTTAACCGAAATAGACGTTTCAAACAATTTGCGCCTGAAACGACTTAACATCGACGATAATAAAATCACATCGGTGAACCTGAAAGGGCTAGACCAACTCACCGCAATGTATGCCTACAAAAATCCAATTTCGGCATTGGATGTTTCGGGCAATACTGCGTTAAAAGATCTTGGGATCAGCCGCCATCACCTCACAGAGCTGGATCTCAGTCATAATCCACACTTGCGCTCACTCAATGTGACAACCGGTGAATTGCAGGCACTGGATCTTAGCCATAATCCAAAACTGTTGGATCTTCGAGCGTCAAACAACACCCTCGACAGCATCACGTTACCTACAAGCGCATCCCTACGTTATATCAATGTGCAGAAGAACAACCTTACCGCACTTGATACAAGTACCGTCAGCGCCTTGACTGAGCTCCATGCCGGCCAGAACAAGCTGTCCAGCGTCAACCTCGGCACGGCCGATAACCTGAAAACAATCAGCCTGAATCACAACCAGTTAACCCAGCTGGATCTTAGTTCACTCACCAATCCAGAATCCATTGTGCTGTTCAACAACCCATTGGAAACCATCAAGCTACCTATCGACTTCAACCGCAATACGCTGTCTGCTGACAATACACCGTGGGCACAACACCATGCTGTCGCGCCCGCAGAAAACCCTGAAATTGAAGTACTAGGGGCAGGTTTTATCTCCCAACACAACGGGCGGTTTGAAGTCGTAGGCCCAGCCTTGGTTCTGGCTGATATCGGTGACTATGTCGGCATGCAGTACTCGGTACGCTTGCCCCAAAATGCTGATGGCAAAAAACAACTGCCTCGCCAGTTCGCCATCACGGTTCGTGTGACCCACCCGACTATCACCCCACCCAATGGTGGCAAGCCTTTTACCGTCAGTAGCTGGGGCGATAATATGTACCTCAACGACTACAATTTGGCGATGTGGCAATTCACCGAAAATTGGGAGTTAGTTGAAGGCAAGTGGCTGTTCGAAGTGATCTATCAGGATAAGGTCGTGGCTAAGGAAGCTATCTTGGTCCAAAAGGTGATGTAACTCCGACATGCCCTTCCACAGGCAGGTCTGTCCTGCCTGTTTCATTTCGTACTCCCCTACCCCAAATTTGACTTTCATTCTTTTTCAGCGTTACTGTCACCCCTCAGTGCCATCAAGCCCGATGTTTGCATCGCTATCCGGAGAATAAGTGTGGAAGAAATCTATTTTGCAGGTGGTTGCCTGTGGGGCGTTCAAGAATATATGCGCCACCTACCAGGCGTTATCGCAACAGAAGCCGGACGAGCCAACGGGACAGCCCATACCACCCAAGGTAAGTACGATGGGTACGCCGAATGTGTACGCACTGTATTCGATCCCAAACAAGTTTCAGTAACCGAATTGATGGGCTACTTCTTTGAAATTATCGATCCATACAGCATCAATCAACAAGGCGAGGATATCGGTGAAAAGTACCGTACTGGCGTATATAGCAAGTATCCACATCATCTTGAACAAGCAGCATGTTATATTGCCGCTTTAGAAGCAAATTCAGTGTCGTCGCCCGCCATTGCTGTTGAAGTGAAACCACTCTCCAATTATGTGAAAAGTGATGATGAACACCAAGATCGGCTCACCCTACATCCTAACGACTACTGTCATATCCCACTGGCGTTATTGCATAAATATAAAAAATAAAAAAACAAAGCCCCTCTCACTCATCACAATATGTCGAGTTACGCGACCGCAATCGCCCCCTAATACAACATCCCCCCAAATGATGGGGGGATTGGATAGCCATTGACTAAGTAAATCGAGTAACTAAATAAATCGAGCGGTTTCTGGTGATGTCGCCAACAATATATTTCGAGAGGCCGTATTTAATGGTTTCAGCTCTAACTTACCGTTATTCTGCTTAAAATAATAAGGCTTATCGTTAGTATCCACCAACAATGTACGCAAGTGACCAAAAACAATTACCTGATCCAATTTTTTCCAGCGCTGCTTTTTATCCAATGTCGGTAGTAAATCGTCAGTATCCTGCTGCATAACCATCGACTTCAGCGTAAGCTGCCCCTGCTCGTCAAGCATCGCAAAAGTATCAAAGGTATCCTCGACTTTTGCTAGGCTCACCATACTATTGGCTTCAATACGCAATGCTGGGCCTTCCCCCAAACTCCAGCAGTGCACATCGCCATTACGTCGCAAAGCACAAAAACGGTCACTGTCAGGGCTGGCAGCCAATAACTGGTAATCACCTTTTATTTCATGATCAAAATAATAGGCCAACGGCCCCCAAAGCAAGATGTTACCTGTATTTTCCAACGCTAGAAAATGGCTCTGAACCGGGGCGATATCAATTATATTGCCTTGTAAACGACGGTAAACTTTGAGTTCATCGTCCAAATTCGAGTAGGCCGAATCTTCAAAGTTAGAGGCCGCCAAAATCGGCGAGCCACCCGCCATTGCCCCGCCCCAAGTAACAACACTACCGTCATACAACAAGGCTGCGGATGCCACATCGTTATGAACGAGCTTTTGTGCTCCTTCCACTTGGAGGTGTTCCTGAATCACAGGATCCGGTCGACATCCCCCCTTCAAGTAGTGAATAAACAAGTTATCACCCGTCTCCCGGCTGAACAAATAGCCGCAATGACTTTGCTGCACAGCCAGATTATTAGCTAACAACTTAAACGGCAGCATCTCTGGTGGGTTCCAAGCTCCATCTAACTGCACCCGGCCATCTTCAAACTGCTCAGGCACTGAATTCTCATCACGACTAAAAGCCACCTTTTGAGGTCTATTCGGTGATACATTATCTACCCACCATGGTGATAGAGACATAGCGCGCGAGCGAACTCGGTACATCTTTTCGAACTGGCGGTTATGCGCCAGATAATAATTAGGATCATCCTGTTTGGAGAGCAATTCTATATAGCGCTTCTTCATCTTCTGGCCACGATGACGAATATATTCAATGATCTCTTTTCTCGCCTCTGGTCGACCACTGTCTGCCAAAATATTTATTTCTTCATCAAACTGATAGAAACTGAGGTAACGAGTATCCCAGTACCGAAAAGACTCATATTCCCCACTCTGGTCATCGCCCCTCGACAAGACATGCTGACTCAATTGGTCCTGAAAAGCAGCCGCTTCCCTCCGCCAAATAAGTGCACGTTCCTTGTCCCCTGCCTCAACGGCTCTATCTTGCAACCAAAGCATTGCCGTTACATTCCCGAATATAGCGGAGTAGTAAATTTTGGCACGGGTATCGGGCAAATTAGGGTCTTGCTTAAGGGCACTCTCTAGCAAGGCATTTGCATCACCTTCATTTGCGGCATTCTCTAAATAGCGGGCAGCCTTTTGAGGATCACTTTTTTCCAGCAACAGGGATAACTGATATTTACATGCACTATTACACGCACCGATAACATCAGCCTGATTCAGCAGCTCCAAGGCCGACTCGGTGTCTCCTTTATCCATCTGAACATATGCCAGCTCAGTAAACGCTTGCGGTTCACCAGCTTGCGCGGCAGCAAGCAATAGCCTTTCCATCTCTTTACGATCGTCATCGGTAAAAAAGCTTCCGCCTTGCTCCGCATAAAGAGCATCACCACGGGCAAATAATGCGGGACCATAATCGCCAGCCTTGCTAAACCACGTTTCGGCCATCTTAGGATCAGGCTGGAACATACCGATACCATGCAACGCCTGCATTCCCATCAAGTAACTGGCAACAGGGTTACCCTGCTCGGCAGCCGGCTCTATCCAGTCCGTTACGCAATGCCGGCTCTGGTAAAGCGGGTCTTCTTGCACACACATGTCAAGATGCATTTCGGGCGGAACTTCTGCCGAATATGCCCACTGCATAGCAGCCTGTACACTCACTGGCAATCCATAGTTACCCGTTCGGTAACCATCGGCCAGATAAAGACGTGATTGCCTAATATCAGCTTTGGCAGCTTGCCACAAATACGGTGAGGCCTTCGCCGGATCAGACTGACTGGCCCATCCCTGAACATGGCCCAAGAAAGCACTGTAGGCCGAATAGGCATCCCCTAGCTGGGCGCTCAGTTCAAACATTGCCAATGCGCGATCTTTGTCGGGGGCATTTAACCCTTCGCCCGTATAGTAATACTGGGCCAACATTGCAGCACTCCACGCCGTATGCTCAGTAATCGACTCAGCCAACGCCAATCGTTTTTCTGCACTTAACGTAGGGTGTTGTAATTCATTTTGGAAATCAGTAAGAGGATCGGCAATAAGATCCGGGCTGCCAATCAAAGCCGCAACCAAAGGAAAAAGCGAAAAATACCGCACAGCAAATGCCTATTAAGCTTGATGAAAGAAGAAGAAAACTACCACTTAAGAATTTGAAATAAAACAAATATCGTTCTTTTAAATATCAACCAATCAAAAAAATGTCTCATCCATAATTCTGAAAGGAATGAAAATGAGCAACCATTGGCATAACAGCCGTAAAAAAATCATTATTTTCTGCACATCGCAGCAGCAAGAACATTAAGGTCAAAGAGTTAAAATAATCATTAGGCAAAAGCCGTATGCTCATCATCCATCATATTTAAATACAGCAACGGTGATATTCATGGGTTATTTGCAAAGATATCAACTCTGTGCCAGCTTTAAATAGCTAGTATCCATCTGATACTCCTATGTAGTAGATAAATATTACGCCTGTGACTGAGTCCTACTTTCTATTCGAGGGATCGCCTATGAGACTCACAGCCCACATCGTTATATTCCGCCCCAAATCAGGCTTGGTTAGCCTTTGCAATCCTACCTTTATGTCTCCGCACCCAAATGCCAACTGAGCCGTAGCTGCTCACCAACTAGTAGACACGTCTTGTCATTAAGGTCTCCCCCGACAGAGACAGTGAATGAGCCATCTTGCCAGATATATACCTGCGCGACAGATAAGGAGCGGAGAATGAGTATATTTGAACAACGCGAATCAAACCTACGTGGCTATTGCCGGATTTACCCGACTGTATTTACCACAGCCTACAACGCCCGCCAAACCGACGAGAACGGCCGCGAGTATATCGATTTTTTCGCCGGGGCCGGCGTTTTGAATTTTGGCCACAACAATAAAAAGATGACACAGGCAGTGATTGAATATATCCAGAACAACGGTGTTCTCCACAGCCTAGATATGAGTACCAGTGCCAAACGCCTGTTTATGGAAAAATTTGTCGAGGTAGTACTTTCGCCACGAAACATGTCCCACAAAATGCAATTTGTCGGGCCGACCGGCACTAACGCCGTTGAAGCCGCCATGAAACTTGCTCGCCGTGTTACCCAGCGGCAAACCATTGTCGCCTTCCACCATGCCTTTCACGGCATGACACTGGGCTCACTGGCTGCCACCGCCAATAGCTACTTCCGCGGTGCGGCGGGTGTTCCCCTAAATCATGTTATCCACCAGCCTTTTGGCTGCGAATCGCCATGCCTTGGTTGTCAACTCGGCTGCGGTAAAGCTCAACTGGATCGACTCAGGGCCCAGTACCATGATTCGTCATCCGGCTTGGAAAAGCCTGCAGCTTTCATGGTTGAAGTCGTTCAAGCCGAAGGCGGGGTTAATGTCGCCGATAAAGAATGGCTATTGGCGCTTCAACAACTGGCCAAAGAGCTAGGGGCACTGCTGATTATCGATGATATTCAGGCGGGTATGGGCCGTACGGGAACATTTTTCAGTTTTGACGAATACGGAATTGATCCAGACATCGTCTGCCTTGCCAAAGGGCTCGGCGGGCTAGGTACGCCGCTTGCCATGAACTTGGTCAAACCTGAATGGGATGATCACTGGTCCCCCGGCGAACACACAGGCACATTCCGCGGCCAAAACCTCTCTTTCGTTGCCGGAACAGAAGCCCTTAGGTACTTCGAAGACCCTGGCTTTCTCCAAGATGTACAACGCAAAGGGGCACGAATGATAAAACATCTAACCCAACTGGCTAATGACCCGAAAATACAGGTACGAGGCAAAGGAATGATGATAGGCATCGATCTGGCCGACGGCGAACAGGCCAAGCAGGTGGTCGCACACTGCTTCAACCTCGGTTTGTTACTCGGAGCCTGTGGAACCGGTGGACGCGTAATCAAGCTTATCCCCCCGCTGACCATTGAGGATAGTGATCTTGATACGGGAATGGCTATTGTCATCGAGGCGATCGAAAAAACCAAGGAGGGTGCCAAATGATTTCCAGAGACGATATGACCTTCCCCCCGGAAGAATACCAAGCAAGGCTTGACGCCCTCCGGCGACGAATCGAAGAGCGCTGCATGGATGCGGTTGTTATCACGGATCCCGAAAACATCATGTACCTCACTGATTACCAGACATCAGGCTACTCGTTCTTTCAGGCTCTCATCGTACCGCTAGAGCAAGAGCCGATCATGATCACCAGAGCGATGGAAGAATCCAACGTCACAGCAAGGACATGGGTAGAGCACACCCGCCCCTATCCTGATACGGGCGATGCCATCCAGATGCTGGTTGAGACCCTACGTGAATTCAACTTGGCCAACAAACGTATTGGCTATGAACGAAATAGCTACTTTTTCCCCGCCTACCAACAGGATTTCATCCACACCACCTTGGTTGATGCCAAGCTGCTAGATTGTTTTGGGATTGTCGAAGAAGGCCGGATCTGCAAATCGCCAGCCGAGCTCGACATTATGCGCAAAGCCGCGATTGCCACCGAGGCCGGTATGAAGGCGGGTCTAGCAGCGGCGGTTGAGGGCGTGAGCGAAAATGACATCGCGGCGGAAATTAGCGCCGCCATGTTCAAGGCGGGCGGCGAAGCCCCTGCTGTAATGCCCTATGTGACAGCCGGTCCTCGAACCATGATCGGCCACGCCACATGGGAAGGTCGGATAATCCAACCCGGCGAACATGTATTTCTCGAAGTCGGAGGATGCTTTCGACGCTACCATACCGCCATGATGCGTACTGTCATCAATGGCGAACTCACCGACTCCATGCACAAAGCACAAGAGCTGATGAAAACAGCGCTGGATACTCTGCACAGCTACGTCCAGCCCGGTATGACCGTCTCGGATGTCGACAATCTGGTACGCAATATTATTTCCCATAATGATGTCGGGGCCAGACTTATCTCACGCTCAGGCTACTCGATTGGCATCGCCTTTCCCCCTAGTTGGGATGAAGGCTATATCTGTAGCTTGAAGCAAGGTGATTCTGCGATTTTAAAACAAGGAATGACCTTCCATATTATCCCTTGGATGTGGGGTGTCGACGGAACCAAAACGTGCGGCATATCCGATACCATCTATGTCACAGATAACGGGATTGAATCATTCTTTACCCTAGACAGGGACTTTGTTGTCCACCCCAGCCGCTCGAACGTCAATTCAACAACAGATGCAGAAAACAATATCAGCCTTATCAATCCTGACTCGACGGGCGAAAGCCTCGGCAACCCCCCCCATGAAAGTCCAATTAACAAAAGCGACGCAACCACTGAGCGTACTGACAGACAGCAGGGAGGAGAGAATGTTGAAAACCATTAATCCCACGACAGGCCAGCTCCTTCATGAATATCCAACACTAGACAAAAGTGAGATACCGCAGGTTATCGATAAGGCTCAGCAGGCATTTGAGCACTGGCGCAGGCTTTCGTATCAGGATCGCGCAAATATTCTACGCAAGGTGGCCACACAGCTGCGAACTGACAAGCTCACCATCGGCCAGCTGATGACGGATGAAATGGGCAAACCGGTAAAAGAAGCCGCCCCCGAAGTAGAAAAATCCGCTTGGTGCATTGAGCATTATGCTGAACATGCCGCACAATACCTTGCAGATGACATCCTCCCTTCCGATGCCACCCAAAGCTATGTCCACTACCAACCTCTTGGCCCGATCCTAGGTATCTTGCCATGGAACGCCCCGTTATGGGTTGCCTTTCGTTATATTGCCCCAACCCTTATGGCGGGCAATACCTGTGTAATGAAACACGATCCCCATGTACAGGGCTGTGCCGAAACCATCATCCACACTTTCGAAAAAGCCGGTGCGCCACACGGAATTATCGTCAACCTGCCCATTGCCAATGAAAACGTCGAGTTCGCCATTCGTCACCCAGCAATTCAGGCGGTATCCTTTACCGGATCGGCGTCAGCAGGCAGCCTTGTAGCAGCAACAGCAGCCAGCGAGATAAAACACGCCGTATTGGAATTGGGCGGATCAGATCCATGCATAATTCTTGCTGATGCCGATTTGGATCAGGCCGCAGATACCGCGACCCTGTCACGGATTATCAATGCGGGGCAATCATGTATCGCCGCCAAGCGCATTATTGTCGAAGCACCAGCCTATGATGAGTTTGTCGACAAGATCTATACCCGTCTTGCTGCGCTCAAAGTCGGTGATCCCAATGACCCCGACACAGATATCGGCCCCATCGCCCGCGCCGATCTTCGCGATAACCTCCACCGGCAAGTCATCGAAACTATCCAGCATGGCGCACACTGCCTATTGGGTGGTGACATGCCCGACAGCGATGGCTTTTTCTATCCGGTGACCTTGCTGACCAATGTCGCGGAAGACAGCTGCGCAATGAACGAGGAAATCTTTGGCCCAGTCATGGTTGTCTGCCGCGTCGACAATACCGAAGAAGCGCTACGGCTAGCCAATGCCACCCCATATGGTCTTGGAGCTACGATCTGGACGCAAGACAGCACAAAAGCCAGCTACTTCGCAGAACACCTTGAATCCGGCCAAGTTGCCGTCAACGGTATTGTCAAAACGGATCCTCGCCTGCCCAGCGGAGGGATCAAGCGATCCGGTTACGGCCGGGAACTGGGGCCTCACGGCATCAGAGAATTTGTGAATGCCAAGCAAATTTGGATCAAATAAACCAATATCGCAGAGACCGCAATGTCGCTGAAACAGGCATTCAATAATGAATGCCTGTTTCAGATCTAACTTTCATCTGAGTGTGCTGGAAATGACAAACCAAGGAACCGCAACGCCTGTTCACACTGGGCAGCATTTTCAAATTGAATGGCTGACATACCCGCTAGTTTCGCTCCTTCAACATTTCGCGCCATATCATCAATAAATACAGATTCATCACCATCTAGCTGATAGCAAGAGAGCAACGACTGATAGATTTCCAGCTGGGGTTTCAACAAACCCAAGTCAGCCGAAACGACCGCACCATCAAATAACGGCCAAAAATCATAGGTTGATTTTAGGTGCTCGACAATTTCGACCACGTTATCTGTCAGCGCATAGACACGATAGCCTGCACTTTTTAGGCGCTTGATAAGATCAACCGTGCCAAAAATAAGCAACTGGGTATGCATGATGTAATAAAATAATTGCTCACAATCCCTTGCCGAAAGCCCCAACTCTTGCTCGTATCTTATTTTTGCTTGTTGCGCACTCAGCAGCCCTTTATTCAGTTCAAGCCAGATGTCACTCTGAAAAATACAACTCGCCAACTGTTCAGCCTCATCTTGAGGCTGTTCACCAAAAGTAAGACGAACAATCTCTATCGGCGACCAACGAACAATGACATTCCCGACATCAAACACAACATGTTTTATCTTGCATATATCCATTCTGCATCTCTCCTTAGATATCCATACAGTCTATTAGATAGACAATCCCCAGATCAAATCATTGAATTTTAATCAATACTCAAGAGGTAACATCGGAACGATTTTGTTACAATGCCTTTTTTGCCTCTCGGATACCCTATGACTTTGCGAACCTTATTAGGAGCAATAGGAATTCTACTCGCGACCAGTAGTTATGCCCAACCTGCTGAACCCCTCGTAGACAATATCTATAAAGTACAAGATCTCTACGGTGGCTTTTTACAAAACAAACAACTGGGCGCCACCATAAACCTATGCCAGAAAGAAGACGCCACTCAGTGTTATTTCATTACACTTAACCACTCCTCTTTTTTGGACTTACTAAGTGGTTTCAGTATCCAAAATCGCCGCGATAACAACCCCAACCTAGTTGCCACCGCACAGCTAAGATCAATGCGGTTTAAGCTATCCAAAGAACAAGATTCTGGCCTAATTCTCTCTGTGGTCGAACAAAACGACGACTACATGAAAGTAAAAATACTGATACAGTTGGCAACACCGAAAACAAAACCAGATGAAGTCACGACTTTTGTCCGGCTCCCCACCAGCACTTTCACGATTTACCAAGAGGATATCCATAAACTGAAATCCCTATTAGGTGTTTCGTTGGACGGCAAAGAACAAAAATTCAGCGAACTGAACGACTGTGAGTTAGCCAACCAGATCTATTCACAAACCGCCCCCCTTATGGCTGAAGCAATGCGTTTTATGACGCCAACGGCGAGCCAGACCGAATACTATGCATGGCGTGAGAAAAGCTTTATGCCACGATATCAAGCCCTGCGCGAGCTTTATGACCCGATCCATTATCATCAAAATCGACAAGCCTCAAAAATCGTCCATGATGATTATCTCATCGCGCTCGGAGGGATGGTTCATGGAATGGCCAACCTTGTTCGCTATGATATTACCTCCGTCAAACTCGTCGATAGCATTAACCAGATCAATAGCGCCGAATTTGACTCTGCTTATCTCTGCGATCGCGAGCGACTAAAAAAAATCACCGCGATAAATCTTGACGGAATATGATTTATCACCACAAATATTTATTCCCATCGGGATATCAAATCTCCATGGGAATAAATTCAGTTAATTTTCAACACCATTGTTAATATTTTTGTTAACATAAGGCATTCTTCATTCGCATTGGAAAGACAATGAATATACGAACACTGTCAGGAGCTTTCTGTGTCCTCCTCTCCACGTTTGCATCTGGAATATCAGCTCAACCACAGACAGAGGGCGCTTATACACTCAAGGATATTTATGGTGGCTTTCTCCTGAATAAAGAAGTCGCTGCCACGCTCATGCTCTGCAAAGAGAATGATAATGAAAAATGTTATTATGTCACCCTCAACCACTCTGCATTACTGGATGTCGTAAGTGGTATAGATATAACTAACATCAAGGACAATAACAAAAATTTTGTTGCTAGTAGTTATCTTCAAAACAAAAGCTATACGCTCTCAAAAGATAACGACTCTGCATTGAAGATCGCCGTGATTGAACAAAGCCTCGATAGTTTGAAAATCGAGGTGTCGGCAAAATTAGCGGCATCTAAAAAGGATACCAACGATACCGTTAACTACATTCAACTTTCGCCCAATATCATCACCCTTCCCCAAAAAGATCTTCATCATTTAAAGTCTCTTCTTGGAATATCATTAAATGGTGGTGAAAATAAGTACCAGGAGCTCAGTGACTGCGATTTTGCCAGCAAACTATATGATGAAGTTCAACCTCTCATGCATACGGCTGGTTTCATTGCCACATTCAGTGTCGGACCAAGTACCTATTATGATTGGCGAAAGAAAACGTTCAAACCGAAATACAAAGCTCTTAGAGGCATTTATGATCCGATTAACTATCAACATAATCGAACAATTTCACGATTAGTCTATGACGATTACCTTGTTGCATTAGGTACGTTGGTAAGCGGATTAGAAAATAAGGCCAAATACGACATTAATTCAACATACGATATAGAGGCAACAATCAAAAAAGCCGAAAAGAAATACACATCAGTATGCAATAGCAACAAAGAGCTGACGCTGTCTAAATTTGATGACATCTACTAGGAACGGCAGCATCAACGCACAGAATTCCAAGCATGCTGCCCAGCCTAAAAGAGATGCCACTTCGACAGTGGCATCATTACCATTTAATCTTGGCGAGCCTTCTTCTCACGCGTCAACCACCAACAGACCAGCGAGGCAAAAGTCACCATCGTCACCCCCTGCCAAAACTGTGCGGTAAGCGTAATATCCAAAATAAACGCCGAAAAAAAGGTAGAAAGCAACGGTGTAAAATACGACAACGTTGCCAGTAACATCATGTTGCCGCCAATGATCCCTATATTCCACAATGCGTAACCACTGCCGATCACAACACCTGCCAACAAGCAGTCCTTAACCGCCTGCGAAGTAAAGACCAAAGCCGACTCGCTGCTAATGCCATACTTGACCCAAAGAGCTATCGCCGTTGCGATAAAAAACCAGGTAATCGCGTTCTTACCGTCGGCCAATCTCTTAGTAATATTACAATAGAAAGCCCAAATAAATGCCCCGACAAACGCCATGATGTAGCTGGCCGGATTATCCGCGACATTTACTGCCATTTGCGTCAGCGACAAGCCCCCATCACCGCTCACTGTCCATGCAACGCCAAAAAACGATAAGGCAATCGCCGGATAGACCAACTTACTGACAGGCTTGCTGCTTGTAACCACTGCCATTAAAACCGTCAATGATGGCCACAGGTAGTTTATCAACCCCATTTCCACCGCCTGAGTCCGACTATTTGCCATCCCCAGAGCCAAGGAAAGGCATATCTCATAACTCACGAACAAACCGCCACCAACCAACAAGTAGCGTAAAGGAAACACTTTTGGTCGTGGCACACCAACAAAAATCACCAAGAATACCGCACTGATACTGTAAATCATGGCGGCCCCACCAATTGGCCCCAATTGCTCAGCAACACTTCTCACCAACCCGACAATAGCGCTCCACAGCAAAATTGCCATCGCCCCTGCGATCGTAAATTTATAAGTACCAACCAATTGTTAACCTTTCCAAACTGGGAAATAAAAAGGCCGGCATTATATCCGACAACAAGGCACCTTGATAAGAGAACTGCACACTCTGCCAAATTGCACGTCAACATAACCTATTGGCATAAATTGTATTTTTTCAATTGGATTACTGACAAATTTGTTTAAAATAGCCTTTTTTACAAGTGGAAAAACAATGAATCTTCGATCCTTACTAGGAACTGTCTGTGTTCTGTCCGCATTTTCATCTCTAGCACATGCTCAACCCATCGATAACACGACCTATAAACTAAAAGATATCTATGGGGGATTTCTCCTTAATAAGGAAACTGCTGCTACTTTCCAGCTATGTAAAGAAAATGACAATGACCAGTGCTTGTTCATGACCCTAAACCACTCAGCATTTCGTGACATCGCAAGTGGAATAGACATCGCTAACATCAAAAACAATAATCCGAACTTTACCGGAAGTCTTTACGACCAAAAGGGTCGCTTTACCCTTTCAAAAGACAGTGATTCTCGGCTTCACTTTTTCATTCTTGAGCAAGATTCAAATCACATGAAAGTGATGCTATCGGCACAGCTGGCAGCACCAAAAACAGATGATGCCAAAGCTGTAAATTATATTAAAATATCAAGTACTACCATTGACTTGACCCCAAAAGACCTAGACAAAATAAAGTCTCTGGTCGGTATCTCATTAGACGGTAAGCTCAAAAAATTCCGAAATCTTAGCGATTGCGAGCTGGCCGGAAAGATGTATTATGAAATCCAACCACTTATTTATGCAGTTGGTGTCACATACAAATATAACGTCACTGAAAGGGCATTCAATAATTGGAAGCAGAGCCAATTCACCCCATCTTATACAGCTCTACGAGATACTTACGATCCGATTAACTATAACCATAGTGACCGTAAAATTTCCAAGCATCTCTATGATAACTACCTCGTCACACTATATCATTTAGTCAAAGAGCTAGAGAGCGATGTTAAATCCAATTATGTAATGGACAGAAAGTACGCAGATAAAATGGAACTAGCTGAAACCAAATATACGTCAGCATGTGGTTATATTAAAGGTCCATCGTTAACGAGTTTGACAGAATACTAACGACATTAAGATAACGACTCTCAATGTATCCCAAATACATTGAGAGTCGTTCAAAGCCTATCTTGCACTGCCCCCCACCATACAACAAGCATTACGCCCATCGTCCCCACCAAGGCTAACTTTCGCCATGTAGCCATAAAACTCAAAAAAAATGCATCTTTTCCGCCGCTGTTACGTGTTAGGTAACAGTCACCATTTTTATAGCGAAAAGCACCATGCTCGATAGTTTCACCCACCTTGCCGATTGGCTGGTATACAAACAGCTCGGACTTTCTCCCGATACCCCGTTAGGGACTGGCCTTCATTTTTTTATTGAAGATACCACCAAAATACTGGTACTACTTGCCGTATTAATTTACTTCATAGCCTTTATACGTGCGGCGCTCAATGTCGAGCGAGTTCGATCATTCCTGCAAGGTAAGCACAGGGGAACTGG
This sequence comes from Photobacterium aquae, assembly GCF_001029445.1. GTDB lineage: Bacteria > Pseudomonadota > Gammaproteobacteria > Enterobacterales > Vibrionaceae > Photobacterium > Photobacterium aquae. The sequence continues at coordinate 44,709 of NZ_LDOT01000015.1, read as the reverse complement.
CTACTTCCTCGGTTCGTTATTCGGTGCAATTACCCCATTCTGCTCTTGCAGCTCAATCCCGCTTTTCATGGGATTTATCTCAGCCAGAATCCCGGTAGGGATCACCATGGCCTTTCTGATCACCTCACCGCTCATCAATGAAGTTGTCGTGATCATGCTCGGCAGTATTCTCGGCATTAAATTTACCCTCATGTATATTGCCATCGGCATCACACTAGGCATGTGCGCAGGCTTGCTGGTTGATTTAGTTCAGGGGCACCGCTGGCTGCAGCCCTTCTTGGCCAAAATCTACCAAACCGATAACGGATCGAGCATCAACCCATCCCAAGACTCAAATACCCATTCGCTAACATGGTCTGAACGGCATCAATTTGCCAAATCTGAAATGCAGACTATTTTCAAGCGGATCTGGAAATGGGTCATCATCGGTGTGGGGATCGGGGCATTTATCCACGGCTATATTCCTGCACAATGGTTTAACGAACATTTATCGGCAGGCCAATGGTGGACCGTCCCCATTGCATCGCTAATCGCAATCCCGATGTATACCAATGCCACAGGGATCGTCCCTGTAATGGCTAGCCTAATTGCTAAAGGAGTCCCCCTTGGGACAACACTGGCATTTTGCATGAGTGCCGTCGCCGTCAGCTTACCGGAATTCATGATGCTCAAACAGGTCATGCGCTACCGCTTGTTGGCCCTTGTCATCGGCTATTTATTTGTCGCCATCTCTATTACCGGCTGGCTATTCAATTACTTTTATTAGGAGTATCTCCCATGAAATCTATCAAAATCTATGGTTCTGGCTGCCATAACTGCAACGAAACAATGAAGCGCTTTGAAGATACGGCGAAGGCTTTAGGGCTAGAGGTTGCCATTGAAAAAGTTACTGATCTCGAACAAATCATGCTGGCTGGGATCATGAGCACGCCAGGGGTTGCTATCGATGGCGAAGTCAAGCATACCGGTTCGGTCCCAACGCCAGATCGGGTAACTGAACTACTGCAAAGTTAACAAACCAGCCTAACGGCAACATTTGTGATATATAACCCTAAGAAAGAGCCCTCTTGGGGTTATATTTTAATTTCAGAACAAGACATAACGAAGCACCTCAAGAACGGATACAGCTACCATGAAATGCTTGCTCAATGCCTGGCAACTGCACGAAAAGCAAATCGCCCGCTGGCTACTCAAACGCACCGGCGATCCACAAGTCGTCGAAGACATCATGCAGGATGTTTTCATCAAGGCCATGCGCAACAATAAGCAATTCTGCCATCTGGATGACAGTAAATCCTGGTTATTCAAAATGGTTAAAAACCATTATATCGATACGCTGCGAAAACAAGTGGAATCCGAAAGTATCGACGAAACCATCGCTGACGACTCACTGCATAGTGAACCAATTGTCCAGATGCAAAAATGCCTACCGCGGGTGATGCTCAAACTCGGAGCAAGCGAAAGAGACATCATCGAAAAATGCGATCTACAAGGCATGCCACAGGCAGAATATGCCCATCAGCAACAACTCTCACTGCCTGCTGTGAAATCGCGCTTGCAACGAGCCCGAAAAACACTCAAGAGCCATCTTGTCACCCACTGCCATGTCCGGCAAGATAGTGGTTACGTAAGTGAATTCAAAAGCAAATATAATCAAAGTGAATAAAGCGGTAAGCAGTCCATGGTGCTTTATCATCAACCCCCATGCCGGCGGCGGCAGAGCCGCGCGTCAATGGCCTGACTTGTATCAACGGCTGAAATCGCATTCAGTGACGTTCGAGCACGCAATAACAACATCATCCTCTCAAGCAAGGGCATTAGCCTGTTCGCGAGCAAATGCGGGGATTCGTAACTTTATCGCAGTCGGTGGCGATGGCACTGTAAATGATATCTTGCAAGGGGTATTTCAAAGCAAACTTCCGCTCAATAACGTCACCCTAAGTGTTGTACCCTGGGGAACGGGAAATGACTGGGCAAGGTTTCATCATATTCCCCACTCCCCCAATAAATGGCTTAGCTTTTTCCTCAATGCCAGCCAAGCCCCCCACGATGTCGGCATTGCTCAATATGGTAAAGCGTATGCTTCGCACCACGCATTTCTCAATATTGCGGGCACTGGGCTAGATAGCCATATTATTCAACAAATGGGGGCCGCCGGAGGCAAATCCCTTCGCTATTATCTCACCTTATTCAAATCACTCTATCGTTATACTGCGAATACAATGACCCTAACGTTAGCACCGCTAACAGGCGGGGATGGCCATGCAGCCAGCAAGATCACCAAGCGCCATAAGGCCCTCATTACCATGGTTTGTATCGGACAATATGGAGGGTCGGGTATGCGGTTTGCCCCAATGGCAAATAGCCATGACGGTTTACTGGATGTGCTTTCGATTACGGACATCCCCTTTTGGCACAGGATTATCAGCACGCCCTATTTGTTGAACGGGAAAATCAACCAACACCCCGCAGCCTTCTATCAACAAACACCCAGTGTCGCAGTCAGTGATAGCACCAACGAATATTTTCAGTGTGATGGAGAAATCATCGACAAACTTCCCGTCAGATTTTGCATCCACCCGCAGCAAATCAACACTCTTATTTCATCGCGTTAGCCAACTAACCACCGGTCACGTAACGCATCAAATAGCATCCAATAATTGCGCAGGAGTCTCACTGGTCCGAAATAAAAAAAGCGGTGTCTTCACACCGCTTTTGGTCTTTCTCGTTGTATGTTCTAGCAGCCCATCGGCTTACAGCTTAGTCCACGCATCTTGCCAGTAAGCACTGGTACCCGGCGCATAGGCGGCACTCGCACACCAGCCTGAGTTTGGCCATGGCTTACACTGGTACAGGTGGTTATCCGTCCCCTTTACGATATCGCCTTCTTGATAGGCCGTACCCGCCTGATAGGCTGGGTATTCACCCGGTAGTGGCGGGGTGATTTCAGGCTTGGGTGCAGAACAACCATTATCTGCCACTTTCTTCCATACACCCCACTCACCGGTAGTGCCCGGCTCTTCACCTTGCGTCCACCAGCCTGCTAGCCATACTGCACCATTGTGCGACACGTGATCACCCGCGACATAAATGGCCTGCGCCGACCACATGTTCTCACACCCTTCCACGGTCACCGTACGTTCTGCTGTCACTGTCTGGCCTGCACTGTCTGTCACCTGATACACCAGCACATATGTGCCTGCATTGTTGACATCCACATTGCCAGAAACCAACACCACAGCCGACAAATCCCCGTCTTCTGCATCGTGAGCAGACACACCGTTCATCGCATCAAACGCGGTGCCCAGATCCACCGTGACATCCTCAATACCCGCCAATACCGGCTTTTCACTGAACACTTCAACGGTACGGATTACCACGGTTTCACTTTGCGCACTGTCGTAAGCCTTGTAGGTCAAGGTGTAGACACCGGCTTTCTGGTTATCGACCTGTCCTTCGACCACTAACGACGCGGTCACATCGCCATCAAAGTCATCCTGTGCGGTTACACCCGCCAGCGGATCAAACGCCTCGCCTTGGGCAATCAGTACATCGTCAATGCCCTGAATCGTCGGTGCTTCACCCGCTTGTGTGGTGATCACCGTAGCAGACAGTGATTGCTTCGGCGCATCCAACGCTGCCATATCGAGCACTTCACCCTCACACATCACCTCTGCTTCATAAGGCTGTAGTGCGGTTTCAACGTTAATGTGGAAACGGTTCATCATGCCATCAGTCAAACGGCGATTGTACAAGTTGTATGTCAACGTCCCCGCTTCTCGTGTTTTCACCGACAACTGGCACGATGACGGCGAAAACTCGTCGTTATATACCGAACCGTATGCACCATGCAGTGCTGGGTAGATGTAGCTCGGCAAGGTGTTTTCCGGATCGTAGTAGCCGACAAGCGTAGTGACTGGCACGCCTTGCTTGGTCGGTATCAGTGCGATGGTCTTGTCCAGCACATCGCTCTCCACTTCCACCCATGCACCGTTGGTAAACTGGTACGCAAATTTTTCGTTTGTCTTCAGCGCGCGCGTTGTTCCGTTCACATGTACGTAAGCCGTCCAGCCGGCCCATGATTGGAACTGGGCCACTTTGCCTTCAAACGCCGCATCATCCAGCAAGTACAAATCACGCGCCCAATCGCCATTACCCAAGCTAAAGCGAATCGCATCAAACTGGCTGTAAATCGTATGCAGTTCGGTGCTTTCAGGGCCAAAGAGATGCAACGAGTTGTTATCGGCAATCTGCTTAATTTCAAAGGCCAGATCATCGGCTACTCGATTTTCCCACGGCTCCATTTGCTGCAAGTCTGAGTTCCACTTACTGAAACCGGTTGGTGAGGCCAAATCAAAGTTCGCTTTCTGGGTCATGAAATCCTGAAACACACTTAACTCATACGGTACGTGCAAGGTATAAGCATTATGCTGCGGATACATCGGCCAACCGCCCGACATGGTACCGGTACCAAACCCATGCCCAGCAAACGGCTCTGCACACTGACCTTCGTAACACATCGGCGTGTTCGTAATAGCCTTGGTAAAGTTCGGCAGGAAGTTGTTGTGTTTTTCATCCCAACCCCACGCGGAGTTACGCTCGGTCGAGCGGTTATGGACCGCCCCCAAGAAACCGCCCAAGTAATGCGAGCCCGCGCCGAGTTCATGGCCGATTTCATGGCTGAATTCATTGCCCGTGGAGTTAGCAACAGACGCGACGCCCGCATACGAACCCAACATACCGTGTACGATGTTGCCATCAGTATACTTACCGACAGACATATTCACCGTCACCTGCGCAGCATGGTACGGGTTGTTGATATTCCATGCGGCATGAGGGCGTACTGACGATGAGTTCACCCCGTAGTTCGCGCTGTTGATACCCGCAGACACCAACTCACGGGCCACCCAGTAATGAGAGTCACTGCCATAACCATCCGCTTTACTTGGATCGTAGTCCTGCAGCAGACGGCCATTAGGCAGCATCACTTCGGCAAAGTAGATCGGCTCATACGGGTTGACAGTCAACTTACTGATTTGCAAATTCTGGAAATACTGGCGTTGCAACTCGCGATCATGAACAAAGGCAAACTGCTCACGTGGTGGTGTCAGCAAACCGATATCGACCGCATTCAATACAAAATGAGTACTTGCCCCGATTTTCACGGCATTCAATACCCCTTCCTGCCCGTCTTCGGTCGCAAACGTCAGGGTCAAACCTGGCTGTACCGCTTCTGCTGGCAAAATCGTGGTGTACGCTTTATCGCTGTACGCAACGTTTTTAATATCAATGTCCGATTGAGCAAACCACTTACCATTCTGGTTTTTATAGGTAAATTCATTCCCTGCACTGATCGTATCGGTACCGGTTGAATAGGTGATAAACGAGTTATAGCCTGCATAAGAGGTAAACGTCACACGCTTACCGTGAAACGCTTCCCCTTCCGGCAAAATAAAGTTCTGCGCCCAGCTGCCATCCGCCGTTTCTACTTGAATGGTATCGTGTTCAGTCAGTAGCTGTGCAAATGCAGCCTGACCTTGCGCATCGGCAATACTGCCCAGCGGGCCATTCCCTGTCACTCTGTGATCAAACTGGGTAGGTTTTTCAATAATGATATTCAGATCATCAAGCTGACCCGCCACTTTTGGCAGTTGGCTTGGCAGTGACATCACGCGCTGATGCACAACCTCACCCTGGCTGTTTTTCGCCGTAAGCGTGATTGGGGTCGTCAGTGAAAAAGCCTCATCCTGCGGCTCAAAAATCACCAGGGTTTTACGTAGCGCAACCAAATGCGGTTGGCGATCATCCTGCACCTGATGCACGGTCGGTATGATGATACTCTGCGCCATGTTCACACTACCCAGCAGGCGGCCTTGTGTATCAGACGGCAAAGCTTTCTGGCTGAAATAGTGAATGTCTGTTGCCGACGATGGAGTGGCAAACGCTGATCCTGCCGCGAGCAAGGCTGGGATCAAGCAAGCAATGTATGTCTTTTTCATTATTATCCAAATTGCTATTAGCGATATTTATCAGGAATATAAGTGAGGTCAACACAATCCGTGAGAGGTATGCATTTTTCCTTGAACTAACCCCACAAAAATAAAAGGAACGGGGTACGAAAAATGGAAATCAGGCCTGAATCGCGTCTGTATTTTGCCCATACGCTGATGCCTGCATGCCCCTAATACGCACAACAACTCATTGTTCAAGCGAATAAAAAAGACAAAAAAAGAACCCCGCACTTGGCGGGGTTCTTCTCTTGTCTTAGCCAATGATCAGTAAAGACGTATTAGCCTGTCTTATCCTTATTGAGGATCTAGACCTAGTTTCTGTAGAACCAGTTTAAAGTTCTCACGACGCTCTTTCACGTTGTGAACATCACCGGTTGAACACGTCAGGTCTGGACAACCACGGTTAACGATACCAGAAACGTCATCGATGAACTGAGAGCCTTTCAGACCGCTATCAACGTACTTCTTGATTTCGTTGTAGTAGTTCCAATCCGCGTACTGACCACCTTCATCGTTGTAAGCCTGTACTGATGTTACCCAGTAGAACAGACCTGCAATCCACTTAATTTCTTTGTTCTCTTCAGAGCTACAGATCAAGCCTGGGTTTGAACAGAAATCAAGTTCTGCGTACAGCGGGTTCGCTGGTGGCGCTTCAACCGTTACACCGTCAATGGTCTTACCGATGGTTTCTGGGTCAACGTGTGAACGACCTAGGTAGTGGTTCAGCGTACCGAAGTTCTGACGACCTGTAGTCTGGATTACACCACGGCCCCACCAGCCACAACCTTCAACACTTTCCTGGCTGCTGCCGTCCCAAATGAAGCTACCGGCTTTCTGGCCTTCATAAACTTTACAGTCTTCGCGTTCCCAAACCTGCTTAGACGTATCCACGGTTTCATTTGGACCGCCATTACAGTGACCGTTGTTGGTCCAACGACCTACCGCGCCGTTCACTAACAGGCCACGCTCTTCCAGTACTGCATTTGGTGCTGCGAATACAGGAGCCGGTGCGCCGTACCATTTCGCGTGCGTCAGTGCGCTCACTTCCATCTTGTTGTCACGAGGACAAGAGTAAGCGTGATCCAAACCAGACACTGGGTTTACACCGTAGTCTGCGTACTTCTGACCTAGCTGACCACAGCTTGCCGTCATCGGGTAATCCGCTGGCGCGCCGTATTTCACTTCAGACCAGTTGTTCTCGTCACACGCGTTGTAACGGATTGTTTCCTGCATACTTTGTGCTAGGAACGCAGCAATCGCGACTTTTGCGTATTTGATGTTTGTTTCATCATCCACGCCTTCGTTCATCAACCAGAACTTGTTGCCTGCAACACCGATGTTGTGCATTGCATTCAAGCCGTCCAGGAAGTCATTCCACTTGTATACTGTTGACGGAACCCACTGTGACTGTGGAGTTTCGTATAGGAACGCTTCGTTATCCATCGCATTCTCAGCCGCTGCTAGCTGCTGGTTCAGCGCTTCAATGCTAGTCAGAGAGCCTTTCTCTAGCTCTTCACCTACGTAGTAAAGAGGCACTTTCGCGTTCTGGTAACCGTCGATCTTATTCGTTAGTTCAGAAGAGTCTGTATCGAACATAATCGCGAATACGTTGCTGTAAGCCGCTTTACGTAGCTGAGGTTTACCTGCCGCGTCACCCATGAAGTAGCCAGACGTTTGCGCTGTTGGCATGTTTGCCAGCATTGCTGGTGACTTCACGTAGTCAGTTACTTGCTTCACGTACTCTAGGGCGTTGTGCCACTGCTCGCTGTTCAGCGCTTCAGTTGTGCCTGACTTAGTAAACACAACGAAGTCCGCTTTGTTCGCTGCATCGGCTTTGTACAGTTCAAAGCTATCTAGTAAGTCTGCTGTAAATACTGACGCTTCATCCCATACCGACTGACGGCCAGAATGTGTATCGTAAGCAAACTCACCGATGCTTAGAGACCAACCGAACGTCGCTTCTGGTGCTAGCGTAGTGATGATCAGGTTGTGTGCTTGTGCCCAGCCTTTCACATCGTTGCTCAGTGCATTGATAGCATCTAGGTCAATCTTGCTGCCCGTGCTTTCAACGGCGCTTGTTAGCGCTTCTTTCACTGATACAGTGCCCAATGCTGCGCCTTTATCGTTGGTAGCCAGATCAAGCACATCGCTGTTGATAATGATTGATGCTGTACCTGCTTGCTCAGCCTGCTTGATGATAGACACAAACGCACGCGTTAGCTTGTCTACGTTCGCCAGCGCATCGCTGTTGATCGTATCGATAGTCAGTGTCGCAGGAGCCGTTGTAGATGGGCTTGCAACAACAAACGTGTTTGGCCAACCTGCCACTTCCAGACGGATTGGATCCATCGGGTTTTGTAGAGACAGTAGTGGTGCCGTACCTGGTTCAGAGCCATCACAGTTCAGGTGAAGAGCCCATGACGCATCGCTGCCTGGTACAGACTGTGTCCAGTAAATTGCAGAGTAAGCAATATTGTTGTGAACCATAATGTCACCGCCACCTGCATGGTCGCCACGCGTCCAGTCTGGGTAAACATTGAACTCTTCACATAGCGCACCTGGTGGAGTCACTGGTGGCTCAACCGGCGGCTCTACCACGTCTTGCTCAACGGTGATTTTCACACGCGCTGATGACGTTAGGTTCTGCGCATCGGTCGCGATAGCGTTCAGTGTGATGTCGCCAGTCTTGGTTGGCTGCCAGTCACACGCGAACTTATCAGTCGTCGCTGCATCAAACGTACAGATCTGCTGGTTGTCAGCTTTAACAACGACTTTCTTCAGATCGTTATCCACGTCTGTTGCATTAACAGAAATAGACACAGTGTCTTTTTCGTTAACGGTTGTGCCGTTAGCTGGTGTGATGAATTTCACTACTGGTGCGGTGAAGTCTTCTGTCACTTCTTCTTTTACGGTTACAGATACAGATTGCTGCTCAAGTTTCTGGCCGTTCTTGTCCAGTACAATCACGTTGATTGTCGCACTACCCGCTTCCACTGGTGTCCAGTTTTGCGTGTAAGTGGTTTGGTTCTGGTTAACAACTTTTACAGATAGCTTCTGGTTGTTTGCCCAGAATTCCACTTTTGCTGCCAATTCGCCATCAACGCTTGCATTGATCGCAACCACGTCGTTCGCGTTCACTACCTGACCAGCAACTGGAGACAGTACAGACAGCTCAGTTGGCTCTGGATCCGGGTTTGGACCAGGACCTGGGCCCGGTTCGTCTGAACATTCGGTCAGTTCCCAGAACCAAGAGCTTGCGCTTGGCGTTTCCCAAACACCAGGGTTGTTCTTCGCGATGAAACACTGATCGTTGTAAGACACAACATCGCCATTGCTCACCTGCGTTTGACCTGGGATGAATGGAATCACATCGCCTAGATCAGGGTTTGGATTTGGACCAGGCTCTGGTTCTGGCTCTGGCTCTGGCTCAGGATCTGGATTAGGTTCAGGCTCAGGACCTGGGCCTGGTTCACCGGAACACTCTGCCACAGTCCAGAACCATGAACTTGCGTTTGGCGTTTCCCATACACCAGGATTGTTTTGAGCAATAAAACACTCACCGTTGTAAGAAACCATCTCGCCATTCTGAACTTTTGTTTCACCAGGAACAAAAGTAACAACACCAGATGCGTTCGCATCTGCAGCATGCAAATAACCACTAAACATCACACCAGCAAGTGCGATTGTTATTTTATTTAATTTAATCAAGGTTTAGCTCTTCTATTATTTATTTATCTTTTCAGATAAATTAATTCGTTATTAAAGACGCGTGCAATAGTTGGCATTTATGATTCATGCCATCCTTTGCAAAATCATGCTCTGCAGTTCAGCGTGACGGATTCGATAGCAGGAACAATGGTTCAACAACTTTTAATTTCATCGATTGTCTATCAATCCACACAAATTGACTTCACATATCATTGATAAACCATTCGCCACTGTTTTTTTGTTACTGACGGGTATTCCCCTCAGTAATAGCTGTCAAACCATTTCATGTAGCCCACTATCCTAGGCAATGCCAAAGCAACACTGCTCCGTTTTTACTCGCAAATCATCCATATCTGGAATCTAAGCTCTCACAAAGAGATCGCAAACATTGACTCGATGTAAGAAAAACAAGATGTCAACACCTATGACCTCCTGATTTTTCTGTATTTAACTATGAAACATCTAAAATCGTATGAGTCTTATCTCATTTTTGTGGCATTGATTCAGTTTTTTCCCAGCCGAAGCGTGTATGAGGGCTTTTTCACATGAATTTCAGGTTATTTTTCCAGCAAACGCCTGATTTGTATGACATAAAATGCCTGTTTTTCTCAACAATGAACCGTGCTTGCAGTGAAATAAAAACGAAAAAAAGGGGAAAAGATACCCCTTGAACATCAACAAGAGAGGATGTTAGACGAGAAAAACTGAAAGTTAGAAAATCAGTGTAAAATAATAGCCAAATCAGATTGTCCAACCGACTTTTTATTTAAAAAATCACAACAAATCCAAATCAAACAAAAAAATAAACGTCAAACTAGAAGCAACATTAAGATTATAGTGTTTTTTAATTAACTATATTTACAGATGGAAAAATATTATTTTCCGCAAAGTTGCAGTAATGAAAAACATCCCTTGCGGAAAACTCACGCCCCTATTTTTTAGCACTATTCCGCAGTGTTTTTACAGCCTCAATCACGAACGTGGCTATGCCACCAGCAACATGGGAATTAGAATAATCCTCTAGCGGAGCACTGAAGTTCGACTGGAATTTATCAATCGCCTCTTGCGGTGAGTCGGCATAAATCACATCACCTTCGACCTCAAAGCCTATGGCAATAAGCTGCCGTTTTTCGTCAATGAAAGTGTCGCCATCCATATCCAGATACGTAAACTCTCTTCGATTCGAATCTGGTTTGCAGAAAAATTGATATTTGGACATCATGCATTCCCTCTTAATCGTTGAATATTCAAGTATTCATACCTCGTTATCATCTTCAAGGCTCTACCTCACATACAACGGAAAGGGATATACCAAATTCAGTCATATCTGGATGAAAATGTGATTTTTGTGTCTCCATTACCTCATCATGAAGCTTTAACAATAAAAAAGACCCGGCCTGAGCCGGGTCTAACTAGCCAACTTACGTTGTTATTTTACTGTTGCTATACGGCTTGTACGTTCACCAGAAACCGTTCTAACGAGCACATTGCCAGAAACCGCCGGTGGATTAGCACCATCAAATACTTGCCAATTAGCACCATTGTCATCTGAATATTCAATAGCCAAACCTGGGAATGGAGAGTTGGCATTCAAGATACCCTGCTCTATTTTTGCCCCCGGGACAGGTAGATTAAAATCAATACCATCGGCTTCTAACTCATCAAACAGACGCTGCCCCAACAAGTTTGCAAAACGGTTATAATCGGCATCTCGCGTTGCCTGATCAAGCGGTTTGCTTTGGGCATCATTCGCTTCCCATTCTGCTGTATGCCATGCTCGCTCTGCCATCGCAATAATACGAGGGAACACCATACCTTCAAACTGCTCACTGGTACGAACGGTTTCCGCCCACAATGAACTTTGCAGACCCGCTACGTTTTCAGGACGTTCTAACTTCTTCACACCTGCAGAGGCTACCACTTCCTCTTTCGTTATTGGTGCACCAGCACGAGTAAAGTCGGCATTTGCAAATACGTCATCAGGCATATAGCCAAACGTCTTGCGGGTATCTGTATAACGTGGCGCCCAGTAATAACCACGCTCATTAGGATCTGGCTCATATGGGTGGTCAAAGTAGAAATGAGTGGCATGGTTATAAATGACTTTAAAGCCATTGTTAGCAAGGTTATAGGCCCGATCACCAACCCCCCACTCCCAGATATTTTGCCAAGCGTTACCTCGAACCATCGCATTTGCCATTGCTGCACGTGGGTACACCTTACCGTTATGCATCAAACCATCTTCCCAACCGCCGAGATTGAGGCCATGATTTGCCGTAATTGCCGCTACGCGCTCAACGAAGTACTGGCTGAGTTGATCAGGAGAGGTGATCCCTTTGTCGTTGTTGGCGAAGAAAGTTTGGCAAGCAGGCGAATTCTTCCATGCCCCCGCCACTTCATCACCACCGAAATGGAATGTTTTAAGAGGCTGGATCCCTTGGTGCAGAGCTGCGAGTTCACCAGTCACTTTATCAACAAAGCTAAAGGTAGACTCCATGCAAATATTCATGGCGTTATCTTTAAACATTTGAACAGAAAGATAATCAGACTTGTCTTCAAAGTCGGTCAACAAGAATTCTGCCGCAGCTTCAGGCTGATTCTCAGCCATTAAACGATGGTAACGAGCCTCCATTGCCTTAACGGCAGCATGGGCGTGACCCGGCATATCCAACTCAGGAATCACTTCAATATTACGCGCTTTGGCATAGGCCAAAATTTCGCGGTAATCAGCCGCCGTATAATAACCATTAGACTCAGGTGTCCCATCTGGACCGGCTCCCAAGAAAGGCAACAGGCAACGGCGCTCTTCAGGATCATAACAACGATGCGAACCGATCTCTGTTAGCTCAGGTAATGACGCTATCTCAATACGCCAACCTTCATCATCCGCCAAACGTAAGTGAAGCTTATTGAGCTTAAAGCGAGCCATCTGGTCAAGGAGGCGAAGAACCGTTTCCTTGTCGCGGAAGTTACGTGATGAATCAAGAGAAAAACCACGATAGTCAAAACGCGGAGCATCTGTAATCTGCACAGCAGGAACCACGCCATTATCCACTAACTGAAGCAGTGACTGGGCAGCATAGAAAGCGCCTGCCGCATCAGCTGCTGCAATCTTGATATTCCCCTGCGCCGGATCGACATTCAGCTTATAAGCCTCGCTCCATAAAGAGCGACTATTGAGGTTAACCTGCCCCCAGCCCATTTTGATCACTTTCGCCGCCGTCGGTGACCATGGTGCTGCCGTAATACCTAGCTGCTCTGCAAGATAGGCCGCTTCTTGTTCATAACCCGCGTCGTAAACCACCACCCAATCTGAATCCAGCGTAACGCTACCATTACCAACGCTCATCTCAGCAGGAGCAGGAACCACACCCACTACGTTCTCAAGATGAGACAAGTTGGCATTACGCTCAAAGCGCTGCTCTGCGGTAAATGGATCGTAGGCATCACGCAGGCTTGGAGCATCGTAACGCTTCCACTGCTTAGCATTTGTAAAGTCCGACACAAATGCCAATTCATCTTGCGGCTTAACAGGTACCTTTCCGTTTACTCGGTTACTGGTGTTTTGAATCAAGGCTGTGACGGTTGCACCTTCATGGTCAGAGACAAAATACCAGTTAGGCATGATATCGGTTCTGGCAGCCTGCCAGTCCGAACCATCAAACTCAAAATCTAAACTCTGTCCTGCAGGAAGTCCTTTGAAAGCGGCTGTCGGTTCAAGCTTGAAAATGTCGCCGTTGATATGAGTGATCACAAACTGATCACTATATACCGTTGGGATTTTACGGATATGGCTAAACCAAATTGCCCACCCAGATGCAGGCAGAGCCGTCGCGCCTTGGTTATTCAACGAGATTTTCGCTCGGAAAGTGCGCCACTCATCCTGCGTGTTATCAACCACGGTGTACGACAACGCAACGCTGTCGCCATACTGATTAAGAGACTGCTGCGACAATGCAAAAACCGGTGAAGAGCACAATGCGCTTACAGCAAGCGCAATGGCAGATGCTTTCCATTTCATGTGTTTTTCCTTTATTTTGTAAACCGAAATAAAAATAAAGAAAAAGATATTTTGTGCGAGTTTTTTCGCCTACGTACAGGGTGTCAGTTAATAATATTGGAAGGGAATACACCAAAAAAGAGAATGATATTCTTAATAGTTACAGGCTATTTTTTATACTCTCACAGTTTTATTTTGATACTAAAATAAAAGAGTCAATATAGAGTTCAGCTCGTGATACTACTTATTGACTCTATTGACAATATCATTCAGTTGGACATAAATAAGAACCAACTAATGGCACTTTCACCGCTTCCCCTGATAATGTTCCATTCAACTCCAGCGCAAGTGGTCTGTTTGGAATAGAGGTATCAAATTCAGCATACATCGCATTTTCCACTTGATAATGAAAAACAGGATCGCTCTCATCGCCCCAAATCTCTTGATAATAGCTAAATTGCAACCCATTCAACTTACCAAGAGGATCATCATTACGCAGGGCATAACGCGTTTGAATCGTTATCGTGTCAGTTGTTTCGGTGACAGAATACGACAGAACTTCAAGGTGTCCTTCATAGCACTCAAACAACAGTTCAGAAAAATCATATTCGGTATAGCGCTCGCTCAAATTAAGCGGGCGAAAATGAAGATATGGGCGGCAACGTGTGGCACCACGGTAGAGCAAAAGCACATGGTAACCCTCTCTTTCCAAAAGCTCATAGTCGTACTTTGGCAAGATCAAGGTTTGATCGAAATGAATCAAATCCAGCATAGTGTCATACATTACATTATCTCTATTGTTTCAGTAGCCGTCTTACTGGGAGACTAACGGCACTTTATTGATTATTCAGTTGATAAATAAGCGCCATTTTATCAGGTGAAAACGCCACTGGCGATTGCTCACCTTGCAACCAAAGCCGATCGCCGATTTTGAGCTGACGCCACAAAGGCTCTGGCACGTGGCACAGCACTCTTTCTCGCTGCAACTTACCTGCCGAACGCAACCACACCCGCCCTCTACAGCTCCCCTTACCAGACCCATAGTAGGATGAGCCTAAATCAGAGACTTGTTCGATTTGTGTCGCTGGCACTGAAAAGAAATAATGCACGGGAGCAATAGGAAGCAAAGCCAGCATATAAACAAAAAACATCATTAGCAGGCTACCTACGCCAATACAAGGCAGTATGTCCTTGGCCGTCATATTTAATACATGCCGTATACGAAAAGTAATCAACAAAGCGGCAAAAATAGAGAACACCACTATATGTTTATTATATAAGTAGTAATCATATGTTGGGCTGAGCAATAAATTAGATGAATCGAACCAGAACAAGCTCACCATGCTAAAAACAACAAAGAGCAGTAACAATTTTAACCGAATATCGATGGTCTCTGGCAAGTAACGTTTGAAAAGGCGGCTGACACTATAGTTTCCTAACGGCTTCAGAACCCTAGTCAGTTCACTTTTCGAGCAGGTACCTAAATTTGCTATTACTTTTGATTTGCTCCAAATATACTTGCGTTGAGCTTTATGCACTACCTGTAAATTTATACTAAATGTATCCCTCCCCAGTTGGGTAATATGAAAAGCCATAAAATTATCGTTATCATCACCTTTATACAATGTCAGCTCTGAGCAACCCTGACCATCATAAAGCCCCCAATTAAAATCTTCGACAAACTGCATTGACTCTCTGAATGTTAGCCCTTGATGACAGCCGATGGTTTCAGAGTCATCCTCAAGCCATTTCACGGTGATCTTAGAAGGCTTAGATTCTAAACTCATATCAATTGGATGAATGATAACCTTTCTTTTTGAACCTCGATGTAATCGTCGCAAAAAATATCCTTTGTATAAATGACTAGAAATTATTCAACTGTCTCTAGATCCGACATTCTAAGATAGCTTCAGTATAAAGGTTTATTCTGTTAAAAAATAATGTACTATTCGCAAACTCAGTTTTTACTCCAACACATTACTTCAGCCTTGTTCGACATAGCTATACAGCAATATGTCTCATACCATGAAGCAGAACCTAACCAGAGAAACTCATAGATGCATAAAGCGACAATAATACGAAATATATTAATAGCACTGATAATATCAGGCTTGTTTGGCTGTTCTAGTACACACAGTGACAATATAAAAGGCAAACGGCTATTGATCATTGCAGGTGATGGACTGAACTCTACATATGACAACAATCCTGCCGCGAATGGATTTATGCACGAGGCAGGAAAAACATTTGCTACCCAGCTTGGTAAGCAATTAGAAAAAATAGGCTTTGATTCGTATCTATTTGTCAGCACTAATGAATCAACATTTAACGAGCAATATCAGAATGTTATAAACAACCTGCTCGCTAATGATGGTAAAATTGATGGTATAGCTCAAATTGCTGTTATTCATACTAAAAATGACCAACGCAATGACATTGCTATTCATGCCACCTACTTTACGACTGAATCCATGATGGAAAACTGCAACTTTCGGATGTCGAGTACCTGTCATGATGTATCAAGGATAAGCGACGCTAATAAGAAAACATATTCCGTCATTGATGGTAAAACGCAACGCTTTAACGAAACACCCATTGGGGACATGGTGACGGATATGGCCTTACTCATCTACCATGCCGAACGCTGAAGCTCATCTTTAGCTAAGCCTCGACAAGGCATTATCTATTAGACAACACCGCGCATAACCTCTGTCTCTTTGCAGCCTTCAACCAAAGGCTGCTATATCCATTAAATGGACTTATCAAATACCTTATTTAAGGCCGATTTATTCTTTCCCAAATATGATCGATATTCATACGATGCATCAATAATAGTCGCCACTTTGCCAATACAAGCAATGTAGGTAAGCTGGTTATCTTCAACTAAAAAAGCCATCTCATGGTGGCCATTAGAATCCCGGTCAAACCATACTTCATTCCCATCAATTATAAATTCATAACCTTTCTTTTCAGGAACAGGATCCGTATAAACACCGCCTGAATATTTACCAGAAAACACACCTAATTGGTATTGCATAAATCCCCTATGAGCATTAACAGCATCTTCAACTGTCAACTCACAATGTTCCGAGTTAGATTCATAAGCCGAAACACTTCCTGTGAAAATAAATATCACCAATAAATTCAACCACTTTTTTACTCTCACCACTATCCTCCAAGATATCAGCACTTGATAAATAACTATTTAACGGTTCTATTTTACCAATGTCGAAACAAAAGGAATATTTTGATATTTATTATTCCAAGATAAGCCATAGCCGATTAACATATCATCATTTTCCATTTCGTAGGCATAATACTGCATCACTGGTATTTCAACTCGACTAGGTTTGACAAATAATGTCGCAATAGAAACGGATTTGGCATCAAACTCAGACACTACAAAAAGTGCAACTCGCTTCATTGTGCCACCCGTCTCAATTGCATCATCGACAAGGATGACATGCTTACCCTTAATGTTAATATCTTGATGATAGATAATAGGTGAATTATTCTCGCTTACCCCCGGTGTATGATGACAAGCAATATAATCCATATTGACATCAAATTTCAATTCACGAACAAGATCTGCCGTAAACAGGATTCCACCAGGAACAACTGATATAATAACAACTTCATCATCAAAAAATGTCTTATTCAGTTTCTCGGCAACGATCTCTACACCACGTTTAATCTGCTCTTGACTGAGCACAACCTTTCCAAAATGATTAACTTTTTCCATTAATTACTCCAAATTATCTCCATAAAAACAAATAATATACGCCAGTTACTCTTCACAGAGAGCAATCTATTGTTTTCTTACTCATCGAGTTTTCAATTAATATTTTGTTTTGATTATGCCTTTAAACTAACATCGATAGACCAAAAGAAAACACAAGCTATTTTCTTTGCGGCCCCCACGCACAGCATTCTTTCATCATTATTAAAGTGGCGTTCAATAACTCTAGGTTTACAAAATACTCGCAATTTTTCCAGAGATACGGCTTATTTATGGATTCATACCGATTTTTCTTTGTCATTTTGTGAGGTAGAGTCACATTCGATTGACGCCCACACAGAAATCATCTATCCGAAACAAATATCACACATACCATAACCCCTCCTTGATCGGTGGGTTGAATAGATAATCAGCGTATCTTTTTGATTTAGCTACTATTCAATCTCTTAATGATAAATTACTCTTTTTCGGTCTGGTATTGTAATCCATAAAACCTATAATGCTCGCTTGAACTTCTTTAGGAGCTTATCTTGTGAGCAAAAAGCCAGACAGAATCACGGCCATGCAGCAAATTATTGATGCGGTTAAACAAGACTTCCCGCTATATCAATCTGATACTTTTGTATGTGGCCCAGACAACAGTTGCATCGGTTGCCCCAAGAAGCTAATGGAAATGGTAGATTCCGAATTGACCTACTGGGAGCACCAAATCAATCGCGGATTGCCGCCAACTTTCGATGAATTGGCGAGGTTCGGAAAAATGTGCAAAAACATCCGTAGAGCGCTTGTTCGCAACAACCGAATTGCATCTTAACTCTTAGAAAATCTATCTCCTCCTCATAACGAGTAAAACTCACATCCCTGTTCTGCTCGTTATGGGGGGATGCAAGATACATCCCTCCCATTAAATACCATGACCCACTATGAAGACAAATCCATCATAATTCTCCCTTTTTCACCAACGACTATATATTCATGCGCCTCATGAACTAGCGGGAATTGATAAGTGTAAATTTGTTTTTGTAACACATCAACGGGGACAGGAAAGGAACGAGTTGCATTATTTGCCAATAGCGTTTTCTCGCTATTTAAGAAAACCACCAGCGTAATCAATGCGTTATAATCACGACCAAAATCGGCGATGATCTTTCTGAAATCTTCTCGCACATTGGTTGCATCCCAAACTACATTTTGTTTATTTCGCAAACATACCTTCAGTCGTTCTTTGGCTAAGCTCATTACCTGCCCTGCAGATTTCTGATTGCTGCGATTACCATTCACCTCTGCTCGAATCTCATCAAGGGAGATAACCACATAATCAGACAAGTGCCGCGAAACATACGTTGATTTACCACTCCCACTCGGCCCGCATAAAAGCACTAAATGGGCATAGTTGTCTTTATGGCTAAAGCTACGAGCAATGGCTTCTTCCTCTTGCACAATCGTATCATTTTGCATTTGCGCTATAGCTTGAACTTGAATATAGCGACGTGCCTTCTCGGATTCTGTATCTAACAACGCTTCAAGCGACTTAGGAAAATACATTTCACCCCACACGCCATATTCCTGTGCAAACATCTGAAACTCATCGAGATATTGCAGTTGCAGGCTCTTATCCGGGCAAATTCGCCCTTTCATGTCAGCAACTTCAAGCCAAAAAAGCAACTCGGTATCTACCCGCCGGGACAAAGAAAGGTACTCTCCCCTCGATGCATTTTTAATAACCAGTCGTTTGGGCATATGATGCTCACCAACCAAACCGAGTACCGTCCACACAACCGAGAATGGCAAGGGTAAATCCATGAACTTAAACGCTAGATAGGAGCGCCCCGCTTCTTCATGTCTTGGACTGACTATCCGCATAGTTCCATTAATTTCGGTTTCTTTTGTCTGCCCCGGCTTGGCAATGTCATGCAGCAAAGCCGCAAGGATCAATGCCTGACGACGCTCACCCCGAATATGTGATGCGTCACCCCGCAATACCGTATATAGCGCATCTAGCACCATACCGGTATGTATATAAACATTGCCTTCAGCATGCCATTGCGGATCTTGTGGCGTATCTTGCAATTCATTAAGCATCTCAAAAAACGCCCCAAGCATAGTCACACATTCATCAATACACGGTTCGCCATCGCGCGCTAGATCAGCTAACCATTTATTCATTTCGATGCCCCCTCTATATCGCATAATCCATTCGGCACAATGACTTTATGCATCCAGTGCGTTTCTGTCTGAACATGGTTCTTTCGTACCCACTTCGCGACTGACATGCGAAAATCATCGAAATAGAAACTGTCTTCGAGACGAACGACGTAGCCTTCTACATGCTTGGTATCAAGCTGAAACTGCCGGATTACCTCTTCATCCCAAATACCACGATAGATGACAGGAGGTGAAGTAATACCGAGTAGATCAAACCAGGTCAAAGTATCGGCCCAACTCAGGCATTGGTTGTTGTCATCCCAAATAGAAAAACCATAAAAATAGCTTTTTAATGCCGAATAACAGATTGAGTGCCGTGCATACATATTTTCACCACAAACCCGCCAACCAATGGGTATGTCATAACCTATCATTGCATGAAAGCATTTCAGCCAATCACGCGAAGGGTGATTAATGCTGTCTAATGATCGCGCATGTACGAAATCACGATAAAGGGTGGAATTTTCACCATCCATTTTTTCAGTAACTACAACTCGCCGCCCAACAAACATGTTGGTATCAATGCAGCGAATATCATCACTGGTTGCCCCAGGGGACCAAGGCAAATGTGGTGTGCGAGGATACTTATATCTAATCATTATATTATGAACCTAAACAAATTTAATACAGCATAAAACCTCCCAAAAACATGGGTGATTATGCATGAACAATGTGCTTACGATTCAGGTATTACATAATGATAAGCAGAAGCTTTAACTCTCTGTCCTTAGATAAAGTTAGATAAAAAAATAATGATACACCATTGATAATAGCATTGTCTATTATGAACAACCATCAGTGACCGGAAAAGAAATGACACGACGACCTCTAGAAACAAGGTGCTCAACGCCACCATTCAAATAATAACGATCATCTAGAACATAATAAATATACATATTGAAGTCATTTTTTGTCGCTGAGTATGACATCATAAAGACCGTATTATTATAGACATAGTCATATTTATATGCGTTGTTTCTTTTAACCCATCCATCAGGAGAGATCGGACATTGTCCTTCACTGACACATTGCAATTGTATCTTTTCTGCTTCACTCCAAAGATACTCTATGGCTGATTGATTTAAATCATTAAGATGATTTCCCCCGATAGCAGATATGATTAAGACATATAATGATGGTATCAAAGAAGAAAAATAAAATGGCTTACCTTTGATTCTGTAATAGATCCCTTTGATGACATTTGAAACTAAAAACACTATAGAAAAAAGTAAGAACCAACCAATTACGCTTAATGACATCATATAAGAAGCACCGGTTGATGGCTCGTAAGAAATATATAATATCATAATTGTACATAATGATAACTTTATTAGAGTATTCATATTATTAATTAACACCATCCCCCCTACTCCTTCACTGTTAACCAAGCTCAAATTGCGACCTTTTCTTTTCCATCATAAGCAATTGCACACCATTATGTCTGGTATTTTGGAAAATTTTGTAACCTAATTTTTTATAAATATGTAACCCACGCAAATTGGATTCAAACACATCCAACCAAACTCTGGAACAATCTAAATACTGAAAGCAATATTGCTCCATCGCTTTTATTGCTAGCTGCCCTAATCCATATCCCGTTGCAGAAATGACAATCCGCCTAAACTCCACGACTTGATCATTTTCCTGATGCAATATCATAAACCCTGATAGCTTATCATCATAAAATATAGATAAATAAATAACTTCATCACTTTCAATTAGTTCTCTGTGTTTCTTCAGTGAATACGGTATAACAAAGCCTATTGCCTCTTCAGTCCTCTCCATTGCAAAGAATAAACTTGCTTCTTCTACTTTTGATTTTCTAAGTTCAATCACTTAACATCACTCTCTATAGTAACAGGTTTGAATTTTACAACTATTTTTAACTCTATCCAGTGATACCTTTTTTTATTTGAATTTTGCGACGTAAATGCTCTTAGACTTGAAACCACATAAAAAATTAAAGCAATTATGATAATTGATAGATTCAATTACCACGTTAAATGACAAACGACAAGTACTATCCTCTACTTACATTATATTTCAAATCAACCACATAATTAAAATTATCATCAATTGAACAACACACAGTATCAGCAAAAAATGACTTGTTTTAGCGTAACTTCCACGAGTTAGGGATCCGGTTACCAATGCAGGAGCAACAACCCAAAGAGACATAACAGCAAACATCGCTATACCAAATAATGCTTCTGAGCGATTTTGATTATCCACCTCTGTCAAATAGTATCCGAGCATATATCCTTGCAGTAATAAATCGACTACTAGCGCAATAATCGCAAATATGTTGAATATATTTAAGTATTTCATTGCATACCCTTAAAATATCACGAAGACAATCAAACAACAGGCAATTGGAATGACAAAACTACGCCTCCAGTTGATGTCATTTCAATGTCGCGAACCATTTCTACCAAATAGCCCTGTTGATCAATCTTTAGTACCTGCTGCTTTGCAATAGCAAACAATGCATCCAGTGCGGCGCTGTAAGCAATATCTGATTTTAGATACACTTCGGCGCACAGGTAATTTCCTTCAGGGATGGTGAAATCGTAAAGCGCCTTACCAACCTGCCAGTCGCCAATGCATGTTTCAATCGCCTGCCACTGCCTATCTAAATGATGAATTGGAGTCGCACCTAGCAGACGCGTGGATTTTTTACCGTAAAGGTTAAACACCGCATCCCAATCTGGATCATCAAGATGGATTTTTTTCACCCCTCTTTGGGGATACCAAATCAATTCAGTTGGCATTTCCCCTGCCAGTTTATCTTCGATTGTTTGCTGTACGCCGGGATGGGCGAGTTTAGTGATAAAATCCCCAGTTTCACGAGGGGTAGATGCATGCCCCATTTTTCGAATTTGCTTCGCTGTTAACCCTAACTCTCGCTTTAACGCCTTTCCCAAAGCTTGAGATGACGAAAAGCCACAGTATTGAGCTATGTCTATTACATGCCACTCACCATCACTGAGCAGCAAGTTCACTGCCACTTGCAAACGTAAGCGATTAAGATAATGCCCAGGGGTTTCGTTAAACAATTCACTAAACTGGCGATGAAAATGATAAGGCGAAATTGCACTGTCGTTCGCGATTTGCTCCCATGATTTATGCTCTGCGAGATCTTCATGCATGACTTGCAGCGCATTAACAAAACGTTTTCGTAAATGTTCCGGCAATGGATCCAGCAGAGCCAGTTCCGGAACTAACTTAAATGCAGTTTTCTCGACGTCAGACATAACATACATCTCAAGGGACAATAAAATCACTATCCCCTGCCAGCTGAATAAAATCAATATCCCCAATCTATTACCCTGCCTATTTACTCCTCGTGATTTAACAGGCAGGATTCAGAGCGAGTATATCGTCAACTAACTTTGGCGCTTTCCGACTTGTCATACCAAGTAATACCGGAATTAACAGCAGTGTTACCGTGGTGGCAAACAACTCCCCAAACACCAGTGATACTGCAGCAGGCTTTAAATACTGTGCCTGCTCGGCTGTTTCGCTCAGCAAGGGTAACAGGCCACATACCGTAGTGATGGTCGTCAGGAATATTGCCCGCAGGCGACTTGTTCCCGCCGTCACTAATGCCTGTTTCAACGGCATACCACTGCGGTACTCCGTATTAAAACGCGTTATCAGTACTAGGGAGTCATTGATGACAATGCCTGTCATCGCCATCATGCCAAACATGGACAACAAGCTTATCGGTAACCCCATCAAATAGTGACCAAAAATTGCGCCAGCAAAACCAAACGGGATCACTGCCATAATAATAAACGGTTGCCAATACGACTTAAGCGGAACCGCTAGCAAGATGTAAATCAGCAACATGGTCAAAATCATTGCCGAACCAAAACCATCAGACACCTCGCCAATTTCTTCAAATTCGCCGCCTGCTTTAATCTGTACGCCCGGATACTCAAGATGCAAACGCTCAATTTCTGGCTCAAGTTGCGCCATTATTTGCTCTGGAGCCTGAATATCACGGTTTTGCTTCCAGTAAAGATTCACAACTTGTGCGCGGTCGCGCCTATGAAGCACCTGAGGCTCCTGCTCGTGTCTAAATTCTGCAATATCTCCTAACAGCACACTTTTTCCATCAGCCAATAGCACTATGGTTTGCTCAAGTTGTGCGAGAGTTTTTCGCTCAGACCTTGGGTATTGCAACAGTACTTTTGTTTCTTGTCCCTGCTCAAGCAGACGGTAGACTTCACGTTCACCAAACGCCTCGCCCGCAAGCTGCGCCAAGCGCACTTGCGTCAGCCCCAATTGCTGACCATATTCATTGAGCACTAACCGTACCTGTGGTTGCCCGTTTTTACCGTTATCGTAAACGTCTGCCACCCCAGGCAAAGCAGCCAGCTTTTGTGCCAATTGACTGCTGACACGCTTAGCCAGTGCGCGATCACTGGACGAAACAGATATATAGGTTTCACCAGCTGGCGCTTCGGCAGCGCTAAACTGCACGGAATAAGCGCCTTCAATCACACCGGTTTCTTTTCGCCAGTTATCTGTTAGCAAATTACCCGGCAGAATACCCAAGGCTTCACTGGTTAATTCAGCGGTGACTTCCACTTCCCCATAACCGTCAGACCACGCAAGCAAGTTAACCACAGGAGACTGCGTTAATGGATAGTCTTGCATCAAAGTTTCTTCAACCTTTTCCATGGCGTGTTCAATTTGAGCCAGCGCTTTGCTTTTCAAAGGCAGTGGCGCACCGTCTTCTAACTCAACTTTGGCGGAAATATAGCGCCCCGGTATTTCAGGGAAAATTGCACTGCGAATGGTTCCCGTCGCCCACATCCCATAAGCCAGAACAATCATGGCGACAAAACCCAGTAACGAGGCCAGTTTATAATCCAGTACTTTTTCCAATGTCGGTTTATAAACACGGATATTAAGCCACTCTAGCCCCCCTTGAGCAGCTGATTGAACACGCGCAAATAGGCCGTTGCTCGGTTTATTTACCGCCAACTGAGCAAGATGCGAAGGCAAAATGAATTTACTCTCGATTAATGAGAAAACCAGTGCAAAAATGACTACGGCAGAAAAGCCCGCTAATATTTTGGCAAAATCGTTATTTATCCATAACATGGGAGAAAAGGCGGCAATCGTAGTCAACACACCAAATACCGTCGCGACCGAAACAGAATGCACACCGAGCCATGCCGCTGTCCGTCCATCACTTTGTTTATCACGCTGCTCATAAATCGCTTCACCGACCACCACGGCATCATCAACCAAAATGCCCAGTACCAGAATAAAACCAAACAGTGTGATGTCATTGATGCTGTAATTGGTCAGTTGCATTGCACCCAATGTGCCAGCAATGGCCACAGGAATACCGACTGAAACCCAGAACGCCAGTTTCACATCAAGAAAAATGCCTAGCAACACCACCACAATTAAGAGCCCCTGCCACGCATTGTCTCCCAGTCTAAATAATTGTTCTTCAATGTAAGGAGCCATATCTGCCATGGTATTTAACTCGATGTCTGCTGGCAGTATTCTTCTCTGCTCTGCAAGCGTTTCTTCAATGGCGTCGCTTACCTTGAGTAAGTTATCTGTTTGACTGGTACTGATCAGCAAAGCAATTGCATTGATGCCATTATTACGAACAATTGACCCGCTACGCTCATACCCTCGGCTCAATGTCGCAATGTCGCCCAGATACACAGTTCCCGACGGACGAGAAACAATCGCTAGTCGACTTAGTTTCTGCAGGTCATCGGCGTAGCCATCTCCACGAATAACCATTCGACCTTTGTCACTGATCAGCTCCCCAGTACGTGATTCTAACGACATCTCGCCAATCATGTTTGCGACATCTTCTAGACTTAAGCCCAGCTCTTTCAACTCTGCTGGGTTAGGCTCAATAATCAACTGGGGTTTACGGCTACCCCAGTTGGAGACGTTCGAAATTCTAGGGTTGTTTCTGAGTGCTTGCTCAACGTGACGCGCAACGGGTTGCAATTCTTCATCACTACGATGCCCTGATACCACCACAAACGCGGCAAGATTGGTAAATTCATTTCTGACCACTTTTGGCTTTTCCGCTTGAGCAGGAAAACCGTTAATTGCATTGACACGGTTACGGACATCATCCAACAACTTATTGAGATCTGTGCTGCTGGTTTTACGAACCACAACTCTCGACATACCGGCACTTGACTGACTGGTTACCTGCTTGATACCAGCAATACCACTGATTGACTCTTCTATTCGTTGCGTGACGCTTTCATCAATTTGCTTGGCTGTGCCGCCCGGATACTCGACAGTGATCACCACTGACGAAGGGGCTATTTGCGGAAACGATTCCACCCGCAACTGACTAAAGGCCATTACCCCACTGGCAATGATGGCTAACATCAATAAGTTGGCACCAACCGAATTGTTGATAAACCATTTCGTCAACCAGCTCATTGGTTCACCTCCTGTTTGGCTACCAATACATCAACAGACTGAGGAGAAACTTGCTTACCAGGCAACATAGAGAGCAACGGATATATTACAACCTGACGAGGTTGCTTACTGTTTTGCTCAAAGCGCGCATAAACCTGATCTTGGGTTTGCCCCACTAACGCAACCCACTCTTTTTGTAGCCGACTTTGTTCATCGAGTGTCCAGACATAGCCATCACGAGTGATTGCGCTCATTGGTAATGTCACTATCTCTGGCTGCTGCCCCAAACTGACGATCACCTTTACCTGCTGGTTAGGCAGTAAGCGGGGTTCTCTTTGGTAAGGCTCAGGAACAGATAACACTACTTGTCGCTGACGCGTGACTGGATCTGCCTGTGGTGCCACATAGCGCACTTGTGCTGGCCACTCGCTGCCATCACGATTTACGACATTAATCTCAGGGTAAATAAGTGCCGACTGAACCTGAGACCAATTCAACTCAGAAACAGGCAATTCAACGTCTAAAGAGTCACTGGCGGCCAGTTCAAATGCCACCTGCCCTGCTTCCAACCACTCACCGGGGCTGATATGACGACGCATAATCACCGCGTCAAATGGTGCAACAATTCGTGCTTCCGCTAATAATTTTGCCGCACTGGCGTAAGCCTGCTTCGCATGAGTTAATTCTGCTTTTGCTGCCGTGACTTGTGGCTCTCTACGAGCAAACGATGAACTCTTTTTCGCCGATAACATTTTCAGCGCAACCGTTTGTTCATGCCGGACTTGTTGCAGGTTTAGTTCGGCCTGTTTGACACTACTATTTGCCAACGCCAGTTCAGATTCCAGCGCACTGGTATCAAGTTTTGCCAACAGCGTACCTTTTTTCACCAACACGCCGGGCTCAACATCCAGGTTAAGCCAAGAGAGTTGTGCGCTGCTTGATGCTTTCAGTTGAATCGGCCAACGTGCAGTAGTAATAGCCAGTAGTGTCAGCCGAGAATCATGACTGGCGGGGGTAACCTCTAACACAGATACTGGCGCGGTGTGCTTAGACCGCTCTTGTAAAGGCACTGGCTGAGGTGCAAGCACGTCAACAGCCACTAATGCCGCGAAAATTGCCCCACAACCGGCTAATATTGCGATGATTTTTTTAATTTTCATACGAATTCTCCTCGGCAACTTGATGAGCGGGGCTTTGATTTAAACGTTGGCTAATTTCTGTCAGTCGCGACAACGTTTGCAAGGTAATAGGCAGCATCACAGCTGTTTCAACAAACTCCAGCGAATAGGTAACAATTGAAAATACCTTACCGACAGTAGGATCATGCAGGCTGCCTACCATCCATAAATTGGTTAGAACTGCGGCAAATAAAATGATGAAGATCAGCCCAAATACCAACGCTTCGGTGTCTGATAATTTAATTTCACAGCGTTTGAGTTGCTCAAAGTGGGTACGAATTGCGGCAAAAGCGTGACCACTAAGCACACGTACCTGCTCTTCGAGTTGGTCGTTGAGTGCGCCATTCAGACGGGTAAATGATTGGTGAAAAAATGCATAAATCAGCAGCATGCCAAAGCCCGCAGCTAATACACACAATGCCAGTTTGATATGAAATGTCGCCAAAATGATCACGGTCGCCACCAACTGAACAGTTGCGGTGATCAACGATGGTAAGTCTTCCTCAAGAAAGTCCACCAGCTCGCGTGACATACTCAAGCGAGCATCTTTAACCGACACCGATGCATCTCGTAAATTACGCTCAACCACATTGGCTAATGTGACTCTGATATCGCCATATACACGGGTGTCATAGAATCGGCGTCCAACTCCGATCACCACCAGCATCAATAAGATCACGGCAAATACCAGCAGCGGTTGCATGTTCTGCTTGAGTACGCCATCAATGGCAAAGCCAATAAACAGCGGTATCAGAATCATGAATACATTTTCAACCAGCACCATAAGCCAGGTAAATATAACTCTAACGGGATTTAACCGTATTACAGAACGAAGTGTGATGGGTTGATTGATGAGCATTATTGACCCCATATTTGAATATGGAGTCAGTATCGCTAATTGTTGGCAGGAAAAAGTGTCCCTATTTGCTGTTTTGAGCTGTGCGTTAAGTGCTCAAGCCAGTGGCTTTATCATGAACAACTGACACATACGTAATGCGTCGATCACACTACCCAGCCAGTTCTTGCCCATACTGTAAGTCATTATTCATCATTGTGCATCTAGCTAACCCATAAACGCATAGCACAACGATACTCTTTGGGTAGGCCCATTTCAGATTCTTGAGCTAATAATAGAACAAGACGTTCATTCAGTTGACTCTTATCTATTGTTACGAACCCTAGCTTTTCGTAAAATGGAGCATTCCACGGAACATTAGAAAAAGTAGTTAAAGTAATACTCTTATGCTTTTTCTTGGCTAGTTCAATAACAACGTTTATTAACTGAAATCCGATCCTTCGTTTTTGATATGTATAATCGACCGCAAACTCTGAAACATGAATCGCCGATTCTTCGTTTATGTTGCTTATACATATAAAGCCAACAACTTTATTTTCAATCTCGGCAACAAAAAGTTCATTTGAACGAATCTTTTTTTCATAAAACCCGTAACTATGCAATGGTATTTCTTGAGGCAAAGAGCATAAAAAATCCATGGGCATCGATGAGAAAGCATTTCCAGCACGTTTTTCAATCTGATTTATATTTGTAATATCTTCAAATTCAGCCCTACGGACAACTATCGTATTCATCTGTAGATTAACTCCGTTCTCTATAGTCTTCATACTAAAACAGATGCTAAGTAAGTGGTATAAATATTTTCAATTCTAACTTATTCATAAACCCATCCTATTATGTTCGCAGCGCTATAAATCCTTTGATATAAATATAAACGGCCATAGTTAGATAGAGACATCCAACTAATCTCATTCCAATATCAGCATTAAATGCATGTTCAAGAAAAACGGATAAAACAAACAAAAAGGATACTGTTATCATAACAATTAAAAGTGATAATGCTATTTTTCTTCTAGACATTTTGTTGACTTTTGTTTTACTGGTCTGCAACTCAAAACCAAATAAAACATTAATTATGCATATTAGAATAACTGCATCAGGACCTTGAGGATCATATACAATCCCAAAAGAGAGAATGAAGACTACAAAAAACCAAACATTTAGTATAAACATTTTCATTTCAAGGCCTTCATAATCACTTGCTATAATATCGCATAATTCATCTCGTCTACCGAATAACCAAGACTATTACCCCCCCCCCCACAACTTCACATTGACATTAATGCTTTAATTAATGCTTAAAAGTTAAATTCAATCCATTGAATTTAATTAAAATTAGCTTCAAAAATATACAAACCCCAATAAAACAACCAGAAAATAAACCTTCCGTTGGCATAAGACCTGAAAAGTGCATTAGTGTAGATGTTAATATTACACTTGAAAAACCTAATTGATATGGTAATAAACTTTCAAAATCTTTATAACGTTTTTGTGCTATTTGAATACCTTCATCATCTAATAACAAATTTTCCCCACATGATGAACAAATAACTTTATTAAACTTTTCTAACGTTATAACTTGTTTGATTTTTAACTCTCTATGATTATTACATTTTGGACAATCATACCAAAGTTCAGATTTCATATAACACTCCTTGTATTATTATTTAAAATTTCACTATTTCATTCTAATTATGATGCTTAATCATATCTCTCACCTCCATGAGAGCAAACCCTAAAAGATTAAGACCTGTCCATGTATTTGGCATTTCTGATGCTGGATTATCTTGAGCTAAACCAATGCCCCATATTTTATCTACTGGACTAGCTTCAACTAAGATTCGATTACCAGTATTTAGCAAAAATGCCTTTAGTTCTGAGTTTTGAGTGAACTTTGCTAAATTAGCATTGACTACAATCTCGAATCGCTTCTCATTCCATACTTTTTCTTCGAAACCTATTACTTCTCGACCAACAGCTTTAGCTTCTCTCGGATTACTAGCACAAAGAACTTTTTCACATGCTTTCTTATCACCAAACAACTTAGCCTTGTGATACATCATGTAATGCTCAGCCGAGATAAATTCATTGCCATCTTCTTCAAACTTCGAATCATACCACTGGCTAAAACAGCTCTTTGTTATCTGGCTGTCTTTTTCTTGGTGCCCCCAGAAAAAGATATATTCCACCTTATTTCCGTGGTTCACAAAATCGATAAGGTCATCTCTTGTTCTAATCTTCAATTTTCCTCCAATATTTATTCTATCGCGTCTCTAACATATGATATGGACTTTCTTTATCTTCCATACTCTGTCACCCCTTATGAATCTGGGTAAGAATACATTAGAGGCGCTATATCACTCTTCTTATAACATTGATATTGCTAGACATAGGCCAGTATCTATTGTAAAAACCCTAAAAGCAAGATATTGATCCATAAACAATATCAAGCTCTAAGCTTTTTGCAACATTTGCAAATTTTCTACTCATTGAAGCTGTGAGACTTCCCATTATAATATATCAAGTGGATTTATCCCAATCCCCGACAGCCCTGATGGTAATTACTTCTTTATATCTGTTATAAAGGTGGCTGATGGTTTAATAATTTATTAATATCATGAATTTAAAGATGATATGATTTTTTATTATTTTGATTTTCTAATTACAACTTCATTATGCAGTCACATACACCAGTTCAACTTGTGTATGAAAACACATGATTTTCATGCAACTCTCCCTCAAGCTCAAAATTTAATTTTCCAACAAGTTTGAAACCTAGGTTTCGATAAAAATCGATAGCTTTGCGGTTCTTGACCCAAGTGGACAACCAAAATGATGCCCCATGTTGAACTTTAATTTTATCAAGCAATTGTCTACCAACACCCCGCCCATGAAAATGCTCAGATACATATAATGTTGTGACTTCATATCCATAATCTTCATTATTAAATGAAGAATCGAAATCAACAGTGATAAAGCCAACAAGATGCTCTTCTTGTATGTAAACCCATATTTGGCAGGTAGGGTTGTTTAAAAGCTGCTGGAAGTGGTGTTCTGTAAAGGTCGACAGTGCATAATGCGAAATCTTTGCACGCACCCCTTGGGCTGCATATGTATGCAACCAAACCTGTAGTGACAAAGCTGCTAAATCAAGGCAATCACTTAGCCTTGCTTTCCTAATCATCTAAACACCTCCATGTTGTACATAACGAATGGCATGGACTCAGCCACACTTGATGACTCTGAGTAAGAATACGTTAGGAAGCTGGCACTCGCATCCATATCACCACTTCCGCTTGACGCAATTTACGCCTATTCAGGACAGTACTTATTGAACATTACATAGCAAGTAACGAAAAATGCTAAAAACAGTGTAATTTGCCACAAGCCGTCACCATAAAAAGACATTTGATTTTCTGACCAATATCTCATGGCTATGTTAAATAGCTCACCATTAAGACCGATAACCAATATCGCAGCCAGATAGTATTTAATGAACTCGAACAGAAGAGTTTTGGTGTTAGACAAGTAGGTTTTCAGCATTTTAGCGCCAGATATAGTGAAATTTTCCCTCAGAATAACAAAACCGAACCTGCTCAAAAATCACAATAACACTCTATTGCGACCAATATCCATATTGAGTCATAACGAATGACATGGACTCCCCCTCATCCAAACTTTGCCACACTTGGTGAGTCTAAGTAAGAAAACGTTCGGGGGCCACCATATTAATTTCTATCTATAACATTGATCTTACTAAACACTTCTTTAGTATCTACGGCTAGGATAGCAAAGGTAATCACTCGTGCTTCTACGCGCTTTGCCAAAATCAAATCGGCTGAACGACAAACCATAACTGTCTCAGTTATTCTTCATACTCATTAAAAAACATCGTGATGCTCGAAAACCCAGGTTCTAAAATCATGTGTTTTTGTTACACCATTTAGCACCCCTGAATCAATTATTTGACGATAAGCCTCCTCACCGGCACTTTGAAACAATGCACTAAAATCCCGTTGAGCTAAATTCCACTCCGAATCAGTTAAGCTACCCATATACTCTTTATATTTATTGAGTGTCTCCAGCATAAACTGCCATTTCTCTTGCCAAATATTACAATCATAATTTAGATCAAAGTATTGCCATTCTTGGTTATTCCAACGAATTTCATCCCCCATGATATCTTCCATTGATTCGCCAAGCTTAGAATAGGAATCTATGGTTGATTGAAAAGACTCCTCAGAGCAAGCACCTACGTGAAAATAACCTTCCTCGGCAAGTATCTCGACCGCAAAGCCAAAGAATTTTTCGTCAGAATGATTCCTGAAAAAGTTTTCAATGCTTGGAATGGCAGCACTTACTAACGCATTTACCAATTCATCCTTTTTAACTTGATCCATTATATTTTTTACTCCTATAGCGCATAACAAATCACATCGACACCCTATATGATTTCAACCGTACAGCGGATATCTATTTGAGGCTGCAACATTAAGCAGACATGGCAATGTTTTGAAATCGCTTCTTCGGCTGCTGCAAGTACATCGGATTCAGTGAATCCCTTACCTTTGACCACAAAGTGAAGGTTGGCGGATTGATATAATCGCGGCTCACCCTCTGTCAGCGTATGGGTTACATTGTTTTCCAGGCTCTGTAACTCAGCACCTTTTTCTTGAAGAAGCAAAACGACATCCGTAGCACTACACGCTCCCAATGCATACAGCAACGCCTCCGTGGGGCATGGCGCGACACGATTGTCAGCATCAATATCCACGCTAAAACCGTCTTTTGTTGTTGCTTTAAAATGGCACTTATCAATCCACTTAACGTTAATACTCATGATTTCTCACCCTACACTGCACCTTATTCGTTACTTCCTTACCTACACGGACATCCGCTTTTCTGTCACCACTATCAGTAACCCCGTATCCGCTTGCACTATTCGTCCTCAAAAAACGACACAATGATCATCAATGGATCTGACTGTTCGCCTTTTTATGCTTTTTATCCCACCAGTCCCTCAATAAGGTAACAACAACAACAGCCAGCGTGATCGGGAAAATAACGTTCCAGGCTACAAACAATAATGGATCTAACCAGCTAGCCGCCTTGACACTGCCAATCAAAAAAGCGCTATATAAGAGATATAATCCAAAAAACAGAGTGCCCTCTAAACGGCTGAGCACCGCCCCCGTAAACATAAGCGGCAAGCACAAAAACGCCACAGCCAGCATAATGGGCAAATCCTGTTCAACCAGCTGTACATCCCCTGTTAGCCCTTGCCCACTAAACAAGCCGGAGATACCAAGCACGGCCAACAAGTTAAATGTATTACTCCCAACAACATTGCCCACCGCAATATCTCGCTGGCCTTTAACGCTTGCCACTATGGATGTCACAACCTCTGGCAGAGAGGTACCCACAGCTAAAATAGTTAACCCAATCACGGCTTCGCTTGCGCCAAGTTGTCTGGCAATATTCACCGCACTCTCTACCAGTAAGTTGGCGCCGAGAACCAGAAATGTGAAACCAACAATAAGCCACAATATATTTTGCCATGTTGGAAATCGCCCCGTCGTTATCGAGGCTAATTCATCGGCGCTAGTATCATTCTCCCGAGCTTCTGCTTGCCTCCCTTGGACAAAGAGAAAAACGGTATAAACAAGTAGCAGAATAACCAAAATCCCACAATCCCATACGCTCAGCAGCCCGTCCGTCGCCATGTAAAAAACCAGCCCCGTGACAAGCACCATAATAGGTACATCCTGGCGTATTAACTGTTTTGATATGCTCAACGGTGTTATTACCGCTGCCAAGCCAAGAATAAACAACACATTGAAAATGTTACTACCCACGACGTTTGCAATTGCCAGCTCGGTTTTGTTAGATAGCGCCGAGTTAATACTGACAGCCAATTCTGGGGCACTTGTACCGAATGCAACAACAGTCAACCCAATCACCAAACTGGGGATCCCGAAATTAGTTGCTAGCCGAGATGCTCCTTTGACCAGTCCATCTGCCCCTGAAATCAACAGGACAAAGCCTAATATCAACAGAAGATAATCCATTTAAACCTCATCAACATTGGCATCAAATAAAAATAGGCCCGACATCTCTCGCCCACCGTATCTCCCCGTTAAGCTCAGTAAGCATAACGGTGACATTTTGGCTCAATCTTACATCAACATATGAAAAACCAATGTTCTATCAGCCACAAAAAATGATTCGTGGCTTGAACATTTAGCTAGATC
This sequence comes from Photobacterium aquae, assembly GCF_001029445.1. GTDB lineage: Bacteria > Pseudomonadota > Gammaproteobacteria > Enterobacterales > Vibrionaceae > Photobacterium > Photobacterium aquae. The sequence continues at coordinate 10,338 of NZ_LDOT01000015.1, read as the reverse complement.
TGACTGGTTTAATTGTGAAATGATCCGTCATGCAGATAACGGTAAGAGCGGCATGGCTATGGCTTATACCAACGTCTTCCATACATTAACCAAAGCAAACATCATCAGTGTCATTACAATAGAAAATAAACTGGTCATTAAGCCATCACGCACTAATTCTCTATGCACTTCTGTTATTGTTTTTACCGGATACTCCCTTTCATAAGTAATACGTTCCTCATAAGACCACGTCATACGTATATAACGGTAAAACACATACCCTAACCCGATGTAACCAAGCACAGTCACAAACCCTATACCTGATGCTGGCCAAGTCATGAAAGAAACGACGCCCCCAATGTAATAGATAAGCTGAAGCCTATAGCTTGCCGCTTTTTGCCCCCACTTCAATATACGCGCTTCTTTAGCGTTCCTTATAGTACGCTTTGTATAGAAGAGGCGATGCCGAGCTTCATAGCTTAATTGAGCATAATCTGAAAGCTTTCTATAGCCATCTGTCTGTTTTTTCTTGTTTATAGTTCGTCTCTTATTGATGTTCATCCGGCGTTATCCACAGGCAAGATCTCGATCAACAGACAATATCACGAACTGTGGTGGCACTCATTACTGAGCGCGAGAATTAACCAAGATTGACCATACCGCCAAGATCATGGCGTTCAAATATGTAACGCCTTTTATAACGAGGACAAAGGTTTGAATATCTTGTTTATGACGAAAATCGTCTTCTGCAACGCGTTCCTGGCATCGGAAAAAGTCGCTGCACTCATTAGTGTTGCCCCCATCAATCGAGAATATGGGTGCTATAAAGGTAAGCGAGTCATTCAGGGGGGGGCGATCACAAGTACGCACCGTACTCTACATAGCCATGAGGTCTGCGATGCAATATAACCCTGTTTTTAAAGCCACTTACCAGCGATTTTAGATGCAGGGAAACAGAAAAAAGTTGCCATTATTGCGAGTGTTAGAAAGATGGTTGTAATCCTAAATGCGATACTTCGAGATGGCGTCATGTGGAACGAAAACATAGCCAGAAATTAGCTATTGACGCCATAGTAGTTTGTTATAACTCTGATTTTGCCTTAGTTAATAGCTTATGAACTTCTTCTGAGTTAGCGAAGTCTAAACAATATGCCAATTCTATTGAACTACCACTTTTTGATTTATAAGAATCAATATTCTCATTGCTCAATAATTCACTGAGCTCAAAAAATGCATCCAAAGGCAAATTAGAAAACTCTCTGTAGCCTTGCATTGCCGTTACCGCATCTTTGGCCACATCGGAGCCCTTGTAATAAGTCGCAATACAAGAAGAAAGCGCATATTTTTTAAATAACTGCTCATCACTTTGAGTGCTCAATGGACTTGCGCTTAATCCCACGCTAAAAGTTGCAACAAATATAGTGCTGACTAATCTTCTAGTTTCCATAAGTACGCCTTCTTTGCTTGTGGGAAGTAACAACTATCCGTACATCTTGAGCCAGTCCAAATACTTGCATGCCCTGATGCATCTAGCCAAGTATCCACATCAACGACCAATATGCCTTTGTAGGCAGCCAACTTATTTGCATTGGGATTTTCAATTACAACCTCAGGATCACCAAACTTTTGATGCAAGAAGCTGATCAAATCCCTTACTCTGTAGATATACCAATTTCCCTGTCCACCAGATACAGTTTTATTTTTAATGTAAGGAACCTTAAAACCAGCATAATTAAGTGCATATGACATCCGAATTGCACATGCATTTTCAAAACGCCCTGCTCTGGTGTTAGCACATTGATATTGTGATTCACTCTACCACCAATTATTGTACCAACGTCCGATACATCTCGGTTAACCTTTGCAAAAGCCACTTTCATTTTTAGTAAGCTAGGACGTGCTGCCACTGAAAAACCTCCCCGTCAATTGTTTGAACGAAAAGGTCTCACAAAATAAGCAACCATACTAACAACAAGTTAATTGTTCTTGAATCACTTCAAGATCAAAGGTGCAACAATGAAACTGACAAAAGAGTTATAACGAATGACATGGACTCCCCCCTCATCCAGACTCTTCCACACTTGGTGAGTCTGAGTAAGAAAACGTTCGGAGGCTGCCATGTTACTTTCTATCTATGGCATTGATTTAGCCAAACATTCCTTCAGTATCCACGGCGAGGATGCCAATGGCAACACCCTGATCCACAAAACAATATCTCGAGCAAAAGTACTCACATTCTTTGCCAATTTGCCGCCTGCCATTGTCGGAATGGAAGCCTGTGGTTGTTCCCATTACTGGGCGCGGGAATTAACCAAGCTCGGCCATACTGCCAAGATCATGGCCTCCAAATATGTGGCGCCTTTCAGGACGGGTGCCAAAAACGACCTCAATGATGCGGTTGCCATTTGTGTGGCTGTCACCCGTCCTTCAACACGCTTCGTTAAAATCAAATCCGCCGAGCAACAATCCATATTGATGCTCTACCGAGCCCGCGATAACTGGGTTCACGAACGCACAGCACTCCTTAACCAGATCTGGGCCGTCATGGCTGAGTTCGGGATCATCACCCAAAAGTATGGGTGTCTTGTTTATTTTCCTTGATACCCCGAAGACTCATATGTGTTATGTGTCTGGCCAGAGTTCTTCGATGACTTTTCGAGCATCAGCTAAAGAAGCACCAGTTTCCTCTCGATAAAGCCGGAGCGCTTTTAGCTTGTTACCTGATTTGACAGCATCTAATACCTGAACTGGCACAGCAAAGTGTTTATCTAATGACACCCCAGAACATTCAAGTAAGAAATCTATCTTGCGTTCCAATAATTTATGCTTGTACTTCATCGCAGATAATTCTCTGTGGCCGATGAATATCAACAACACAAATAGTATTAAAACTGACCACTCCACAATATCTCTCCTTAGATATTACTCATACTAATTTGTGTTTTTTTGCGTTGACACATAACGCTGGCAGCAAGCACGCGTTTTTTGTGTAGCCTTGCCTGACCTTGTTATAACCAATGACGCGCTAGATTTCATAGCTGAACACTCCAATGAATTTTGGATCGCTAGCAATACTGCGGCGAACCTTGCTTGGATTATATGCAAAGTCGTATTGCTGAACAGCCCACCTAGCTTCTTGTAGAGCCTTTGACTCAGCCACTTTCATTACCTCGGATGAAAATGAACCTGAATAAGAAAGATTGCCAAGCAACTTAGAAATTGGCACCAGCTGATAGTCGAAGCACTCACTCTCTTGATTGCTTAAGTCGTAGTAGCCGACACCACACAGATCCTGTAAAACATCAATATCTTCTGAATTCCAAGCGTCATCAAGTAAACCAATCCATACCGAAACAACTCCGGTCTTTTCGAAACCTTGAGAATAATAATCTTCTTCCTCAGAATAATCCTTCAATGGCACAAAACTCTCCCTAGTTCTAACGAATGACATGGACATCCCCTCATCAAGACTCTGCCACACTTGGTGAGTCTGAGTAAGAAAACGTTCGGAGGCCACCATGTCACTTTCTATTTATAGCATTGATTTAGCCAAACATTCCTTCAGTATCCACGGCGAGGATACCAATGGCAACACCCTGATCCACAAAACAATATCTCGAGCAAAAGTACTCACATTCTTTGCCAATTTGCCGCCTGCCATTGTCGGAATGGAGGCCTGTGGTAGTTCCCATTACTGGGCGCGGGAATTAACCAAGCTCGGGCATACCGCCAAAATCATGGCCTCTAAATATGTGGCGCCTTTCAGGACGGGTGCCAAGAACGACCTCAATGATGCGGTTGCCATTTGTGTGGCTGTCACCCGTCCTTCAACACGCTTCGTTAAAATCAAATCCGCCGAGCAACAATCCATATTGATGCTCCACCGGGCCCGCGATAACTGGGTTCACGAACGCACAGCACTCCTTAACCAGATCCGGGCTGTCATGGCTGAGTTCGGTATCATCGCCCCCAAAGGCCGCCATGCACTGCAAGCAAATATCGGACACGTACTGGAAGACGCCGAGAATCAGCTACCGGATTTAGCCCGTGCAATCTTAGCTGACTGCTATGATCACCTGCTCTCTATCAACCAACGCATTGCTGACCAAGAACGCTGCTTTGATATGTTGGTAAACCACAGCAACAATGCACAAAAAATCATGAAGGTTGCAGGTGTTGGACCAATTACGGCGACGGTCGTTATCGCCAGCATCGGCAAGGGCGAGCAGTTCGACAAAGGCCGTGACTTTGCCGCTTGGCTTGAGTTAGTGCCTACCCAGTATTCCACCGGCGGTAAACCGAGGCTCGGGCGGATCACCAAAAAAGGCGATAAATACCTAAGAACGTTACTGGTTCACGGTGCTCGTGCCGCCATTACCAATATCGGCAACAAGACCGATCGCCTCAGTCTCTGGTGCAAAGGGCTTGTCGAGAGGCGGGGCCTAAAACGGGCGATTGTGGCACTTGCGGCCAAGAACGCCCGTATTATCTGGTCGCTACTGCGCAATGATACGGAATACCAAGTCGCTGTTTAATCACCAAGCGTAAGAGCAATACACCTTCACCGGGTCAATGCAATAGCCAATGATGAAATAAGGTTAAGACCACTTGCGGGAAAACCTGATAATGCGGCGGGCACGTCAGATGCCTTCTAACGAATGAGGAACCGCAACCGCGTAGTGTCATCAGGGTCATGGCAAATAAGCCAATAAACAGACCGAATGTAGAGCGGCAGTCCCAAACCTTATCTTATCGGCAGCTGTTGTTGACAACCGGGGGAGTCCATGTAGCCGCATTAAGGTGTGAGCCACGCGACCACTAAACTCAATTTTAACACCGTAATCACTGAACTTGACCCAAACCAAAAATGCCAAGCGTGGCGAATCACTCTTAAATGCTTGTATGGATAATAAGCTTGTCATTTGGGTAACGTGAGACCCAAGCTTTAGCTGCAACTAAAGCATCTTATGCGGTAGTTCGTTTGAACGCTGGCTCCTCTGTCGAGAGACCGATAACAAACATGAACGCCGCATAGGACTCCAAGCATCAACCTCGAATAGTCGACTGGGTCTCGAACCCGCATTTCGCAAGCAAGAGTTAGCTTATTATGCATACAAGCACACATCAAAACATTCATGTCGGTGTTGATACAGGTAAGTCACAACTAGACATTTTCATTCGCCCACTTGATATCTTTTTTACTGTTAACAACGACGAGAAAGGTATCAAAGAGGCCATCAAAACAATCAAACAATATGTCCCACAGCGCGTTGTTGTCGAAGCAACTGGACGTCTTGAAATGCCGTTCATCATTGCTTGTTCAGAAGCAAAACTTCCCTTTGTTATTGCTAACCCCATACATATAAAACGGTTCGCCGGAGCCATTGGTCAGCGAGCTAAAACAGACAAATTAGATGCTAGACTCATTGCTCACTATAGCGAGGCCATTCAACCTAATCTGACGCAACTGAAACCTGAAAATATGCGTTTAATGAGTGATTTAGTCGCTCGCCGTCATCAACTGCTGACCATGCAAACCATGGAGAAAAACCGATTACAATCACTTCCCAAACATCTTGTGAGCACCATCAAACCTGTGCTCACGACCTTTAAAAATCAGATAGAAAAAACTGAGCAAAAAATCCTATTTCTTATTGAATCATGCCCTGAGTATCAAAACAAAAATCGTCTTCTGCAGAGCGTTCCTGGCATCGGAAAAGTCGCAGCTGCATCCATCATTAGCAACGTTCCTGAGCTTGGGCTTATTACCAACAAACAAGCCGCTGCACTCATTGGCGTTGCCCCCATCAATCGAGAAAGTGGACGCTATAAAGGCAAGCGAGTCATTCAGGGGGGACGAGCACAAGTACGCACCGTGCTCTACATGGCTATGATGTCTGCGATGCAGTGTAACCCTGTTTTTAAAGCTACTTACCAGCGACTTTTAGATGCAGGAAAACCGAAAAAAGTCGCCATTATTGCGTGTGTAAGAAAGATGGTTGTGATCTTAAATTCGATGATTCGAGATGGCGTCATGTGGAACGAAAACATAGCCAGAAATTAGCTATTGACGCCATAGTCGTTTGTTAGGTAAATCTCCAGCGTAGTGCGTTTGCCTCATGCTCCTTTATAAAACTGTCTTTATGATTGCAATATACACCAATATCGTTGTTACAAATTGAAGCACCTTCTCGCTTCAAATTACCATAATGCAACGCTATTTCTGGAAATTGAATCAAGTAGTCACGAAATGCAATATGCCTATTTGCTTCTGGAGACCCAACTAAAAAAGCATGTACTTGGTGACTTCTTTGTATGCCACCTTTTTGAAAATAACGCCTACCTGCTATACCAAATTCACCTTTAACTTCATACCCAAGCGACTCCATCAGATTATTGTTCTTGTCCAATTCTTCTAGTGATTTCACTTCAACAAGAATATCGATGATTGGTTTCGCACAAAGACCTTTGACTGAAGTACTACCAATGTGATGAATTGCCACTACATTAGCTGAATTCAAGGCCGATTCTAGCAACACCTTTTCATCGCTAAATTCATTGGCCCATGAAGGTCGATAGTCTACAACTTCAATTACCCTCGAACTCATTGTTCCTCCATTTACCTAACGAATGACATGGACTCCCCCTCATCAAGACTCTGCCACACTTAGTGAGTCTAAGTAAGAAAACGTTCGGAGGCCGCCATGTCACTTTCTATCTATGGCATTGATTTAGCTAAATATTCCTTCAGTATCCACGGCAAGGATGCCAATGGCAACACCCTGATCCACAAAACAATATCTCGAGCAAAAGTACTCATATTCTTTGTTAACTTGCCGCTTGTCATTGTCGGAATGGAAGCCTGCGGCAGTTCCCATTACTGGGCGCAGAAATTAACCAAGCTCGGCCATACTGCCAAGATCATGGCCTCCAAATATGTGCCGCCTTTCATAACGAGTGCCAAGAATGACCTCAATGATGCGGTTGCCATTTGTGTGGCTGTCACCCGTCCTTCAACGCGCTTCGTTAAAATCAAATCCGCCGAGCAACAATCTATATTGATGCTCCACCGGGCCCGCAACAACTGGGGTCATGAACGCACTGCACTCTTTAACCAGATCTGGGCCGTCATGGCTGAGTTCGGGATCGTCACCCAAAAGTATGGGTGTCTTGTTTATTCGCCTATTCGCCTAAAGTCCAGCAGCTTTCAGGTTAAACTCATTTTTCATTCGTAATGATGTAGATTTTACACATATCGCGTAATGTCCTTTTCGTTCTTTTATTTGTCTAAGTATCATACTACGAACTTCTTTTGCCAACCATTTAGCTGGGTTTGCACCAATGGGCATAGGCCTAGGTACTAAATCCATTACATCTGAACATTTCTTTGATTCAGACAACAACTTATATGTAAGATTAAACATCTCATCATTAACTGGCCACTCATTAGCTTGAGGGCCATAAATTTTAACTAGAAAAGTTCGTAAATCATTCTGCTCTGTAGTAGTTAGACTCATCTTATTTACTCATAATTGAATTGAAAACATTTTTATAATTTGCTTCTAAACCATTGATGTTTATATGGTGAATTTGAGAACCATCTATAATAAAAATATTACCTTGACCATATTCGTTAGAGTAAGCACCCAAAACTGTCATCTGATCTAATTTTTTCACGTCTTTATTATCATTTTTAATTCCAAACGAACTTGACAATTCAGATGAAATTAAACTCAACCATTCGGGCAACTGCTTTCTTTTCTCAATGAAAAACAATGATTGAAAAAAATCCACATCAACATCAGTTAGATCAACCGGCTGATAATAATTTTTAGCATCTACTAATTCATGTGAAAAATACCAATCATCATACTTAAATATGAGCAAGTCACCAGAATGAACCAAAGATTTTGGTTCATCATAGTTTACATTGAGGCCTTTTGATAAATGTAGTTGATTATTACTAGCAAAGGCTACACAAGGTAACATCAAACAAATAATTAATATCAGTTTTTTCATGGTTAACATCATCAATAGTAAAGATAGTTAACCTTATTGAAATTAACTTCTTTACCCAACAAAAACATGAACTTTAAAACAATTAGTGGGATTGAAAGCAAGAAAGTATGTAACAATTAAGTTTGATATTTAAGTATTCCATGCCATAGTTTCAGTGCAAACTGACATTTACGAGTTAACGAATGACATGGACTCCCCCTCATCCAAACTCTGCCACACTTGGTGAGTCTGTGTAAGAAAACGTTCGGAGGCCACCATGTCACTTTCTATTTATGGCATTGATTTAGCCAAACATTCCTTCAGTATCCACGGCGAGGATACCAATGGCAACCCCCTGATCCACAAAACAATATCTCGAGCAAAGGTATAGATATCTTCTTTATGATGAAGTTTGTAAGTTTATCAGGCCACGCTCAACAGCCGCCTACATGCACTCAGCCCTTGGGGGCGCCGCTGACCGATATGATGGTGATACTCGCGAAGCAAATGCTCTTTGCCTATCGCGCCAGAAAAGTTGTGTTCCAAATGACGAGTTAATTCCAGCCAGTTCTCTTCGCTCAAACCTAAACGTAAAACAACATTGCGAGCTTTTGCTGAGATATATCCTTTCTTGCCATCACGGATGACACGCCCCGTTTCATCGACAAGCAACAAATAATCGGTAAATACAAAAGGCAACCCCTTGGGCATGTTATCGCGAGGATTGCCGACAAAGGGCAATAACATTGTCGGTTGATATCCCGTTTTTGCTGCATTTGTACGTTTTTTAATGCTGGTATACTCTGAGGTCTCTGGCGTTTTCGCTATTCCTGCTCGAACGGGATTCAAATCAACGTAAGCCATACAAGCAGCCAAGGCCGCTTCATCCAATAAGGCTTGAGATTTAAACCGCCCTTCCCAAAAACGTCCTGTACAACCATCTTCTTGATTGGCTTGACGAGCTATTGGTTCATTAAGCAACCGCATAAACCAGCTCATATCGTATAACCGCTCACGCCACTCTTCTGTGAGCCGTTCAACGACCCGCAACTGTGCCTTGTCCATCTGGCTTCGTAGCCCTTCATCCAGCCAGGTACGTGAAAGATAATGCCCTTTACACAACTGATGCCAACGAGTGAGCACCTCTTCCTGCGACCAATTCTTAGCTTGTTCAGCATCCACATGCAAAACAACATGCGTGTGATTACTCATAACGGCATACGCACAAATATCAATCGCAAATACCTTGGCAAGAAACAATAGCCGTTGCTCCACCCAAGCACGTCGATGCTCGAAACACTTCCCCGTTAACGGATCTTTTCCACAAAGAAAGGTTCTTCTCACAACGCGATACGCAATGGTAATAGGGCGTATCGGTTAGACTCACTTGTGTTTTCCTTGCCTTGGGCATGATTGCTAGCTCCCTTTTTCATCCGTGTAAAAGGAAGCCTAGAATACAAGGCAGGAAAGTACAAAAGTATGGGTGTCTTGTTTATTTGCTCTACATGGCTATGATGTCTGCGATGCAGTGTAACCCTGTTTTTAAAGCTACTTACCAGCGACTTTTAGATGCTGGGAAACCGAAAAAAGTCGCCATTATTGCGTGTGTAAGGAAAATGGTTGTGATCTTAAATTCGATGATTCGAGATGGCGTCATGTGGAACGAAAACATAGCCAGAAATTAGCTATTGACGCCATAGTCGTTTGTTATGTACGTGCCAATAGAGTGCAATAATGAAATGCTTCACTCGAATCTGACATATGGTACCAAAGTTCTATACACCCTAACTTTTTAACTGCCCGAGAGTAATGAGCAATCTTAGAACTAAACTTAACAGGATCAATATCATAGCCATACACAAGATATATAGCTCGCTCATAACCTACAACATTCAGAAATACAGACAGAGACTCCAAGTCTTTTATTATTCCTCTGGGTTGAGCATTTTGGTGTTTAACCTCAATAATTGCATGGTTTCCTGACATGTAACCCGGTTTGTGTACCAATAAATCAGGCTTTATATGATCAGATTTAAGAGACTTTAAAATTGGATGAGCAGCCTTATCTATCTCTCCATTCAAATAGTACTCCGTTCTGGGCGGCCACTTTAATCTCATTTGATGGTATAACTCGTAGCAATAGACCCGTTCTCTATAAACCGGATCTCCCCCATCAATGTTCAAGTGGAAGTAATTCTGATCAATTTGATTAGTTGCTTGTCGTAAAATTAAACTTAATTCTTTCATTTTCTTCTTAGTACATAACGCCTGCAATAAGGTGCCCCACACTGAACCAGCAGAGCGCACCGAACTCTATACCAAAAATGCCAAGTGTAAAGGGTCACCTTGATTGCCTTGATA
>NZ_LDOT01000014.1 GCF_001029445.1 Photobacterium aquae | reverse complement strand
AGGCTCATATGTGTTATAAATCAGGTAACCATTGATTGTCTGAAGCCTCAGGTCTATGACCTTTGGTATGTAAATCTTGGATAAACACACTGACATTACCCCAAATAAACTCCAATAACTCAATCATAATACGGTGCATTTTTAAGATAACCGCTTCGGCAGGACCATGATCATAATATAACCCTACAAACCATTTTATTAGTTCGAGTCTCTCTTCTAGTGGAGGATGAGCAGAGTTCACTTGAAAATCGACAGTTTCTTCCCCCTTTTTGAGAATATGATTACTTCTCTGTATTAATTCCGTTACTTTTAAAATACACGTTGCACCAAGATTAATAGCTGAAAACCAGTTCGGTTCACTCGGATTGTTTCCCATATGCATTGCGATATGACAGCCCAACATGTCAGCTTCTTTTTCTTCTTTATATTCCTCGGTATCTCCTAGGGAATCAGCACCAGCAATACCTCCTAATGAGTGCTCTGCTATATGATGCCCACATTCGTGACCTAAGATGAAATAGAGAATTGAATCGCTAAAATCAACAAAACAGCTTTGGTCATAATCATTGCTCAAAGAGACTCTCTCTCCCTTCGGTGGTCTATGTGGATTATAACCACACTCCGCAAAGAACATACTCCATTCACGTTGAAGAGAAGGATCTTCTAGTAACTTTTTTTTATATTTATCAATGCTAGACGATAGTTGATACTGACTTCCCTCTACCATATCAAATGCCATACTTTTAGCTAACAACTTCGATAGGCGATTAATAACAATGAGCAGCTCAGTCGTAATATTTATGACGCTTGCTTCTGTCATCCACACTGGTGCTTGTTCCGCCTGCAAACCTGAACGGTCAACAACACCAATAGTAAACCCACTTCGGAGGTTATAACCTAATTCATTACACGCTTGGGTTATGGATTTAGAATACGTTTGAGAAAAAAAGGCGGTTCCAAAGTCGTCATAATCACTAGTTTCAATAGTAGTTAACAAACCAATTAAAGGGCTATTTTCATCAATGCCGGCAGCTTGAATTGCTTCCTTAATTGCTACAGTCGTTATTTCATATTCAGAACCATGGATTTCAGATAGAAGCTTTCTTAGTGCATCAATGGCAAATTGATCTTCTTCCTTTTTATTAGGAAAAACTAAATCTAGATGAGCTTTTAGCCCTTCAAGTACAGAATCACTAACAATAACGTCCTTGTGAGATTTTTCCTGCAGTTGTTGCCTATAATCTAGTGCAACTTTCAAATCATTGTTTTCCAAATCCAACGTAATACTCCTATGATTTATAACAGTGTATTAAACAGCATGCTCGCTTTCCCCAGCCTAATACACGCTTAATTGCGCATGATTTTCTTATCAGTATCCTTATAAGTCAATAGGTTGCATAAAGTCATCGTTGCTTAATGGCTGTTTTTCGCTCGCGCAAAGCGAGCATTCGGTATTAATGAGACCTCGTTAATACCAAGAGGAAGTATTAAATTACATTGATATCAATGTCTTATCTTTATTTGTTATGGGGATAGCGAGCATTTTTGGTCTCTTTATTAGTAGGTCAATGCTGGCCATTTTTAGCGACTTCATTATAACTGTGTATGCATACAGTTAATGGTTTGTACGTCATCGCGACGCTTTCAAGAGTTGAGCTGGGCAGGGGATTGATTTTGTGCGAAATAAAAAAAGGGTACCGATAAGGTACCCTCTATGTTGTTAGTCGAGATGATTAAACGTCTTCGTCGCCAAAACCGCCGAAGTCGTCACCACCGAAGCTATCGCCACCGCCAAAGAAGCTGTCGTCGCTGCCGAAGCCCGAATTGTTGGCAAAGCTATCATCGAAACCGTCGCTACCAAAGCCTGAGTCGCCAAAGCCAGCATCACCAAAACCACCTGTACCGCTGGTGTAGTCAGAAGCAAAGCTCGAAGAGTCATCCAGGAAGCCGCCAGAGGCATTGTCAGCGGTGTCTGTAGATGCTAGTGCATCATCAGTTGCTGGCGCTGTATCGGCTTGAGCGGTATCTGTCGCCGCATCTGCAGGTGCGTCTGTTGCCGCATCGGCCACGGTCGCTTCTGGGGCTGCGTGGTCATCACCAAACAGAGCATTGCTGATCATGTTACCGGCCACCATACCTACTGCTACACTGGCAGCAGTTTGCATGAAGCTACCGAATGCACTTGGTTGCTGAGTTGGCTGTGGTGGCATTGGAGCCGGACGGTTGCCACCCATCATGCGGCTGAAAGCACCACGCTCAGATTCTGATTTGTAGTGATCAACGCTTTGCTCAAGGTATTCGTTTTTCTGCTTAAGTTCTTTAAGGGCCAGTTCTTGTACTAGCACGGCTTGAGTTAGCTTGTATACCGCATCGTCTTGCGCTGCGATTTCATTCTTGATCAGTTGCTCAGCATCAGCATCTTTTGATTTGTTTGGGCTTTGCTTCAGTTTGTTAGCAACGTTCTGGATCAGTTCTTTTTCTTGTGGAGTCATGATTTACCTTCTCGTGAAATAGCAGCACATGATTTCTGCATTGTTCTTATGACAAACATCCTAGCCGAGGGTTCATGTTTCAATCTATTACATTGAGTAACGAATTGATCCGTTCGCTTTATTTTTGAGCAAAAATGAAAAATCCGGCCTTGGCCGGATTCAAAAGTAAGCGATTTTGCCTATTGGCGTATGCCTTCAACGTGCAATTCGATATCGGCATAGCTTGAGGAGCCCATGACTTTTATATCATAGTCGGCGAATTCAATACGGGCTGTGCCGGTAAATCCTGCCCGGTATCCTCCCCAAGGATCTTTCCCTTCACCAATAAACTGTGCATCAATGATGAGTGGTTTGGTTTTGCCATGTAAGGTCAGGTCACCGTATATTAGCATTTCGCCGTTTTCTTTGGGTTCTACTTTGGTTGAGGTGAATGTCGCCGTTCCATATTTCTTGGTGTCTAGGAAATCATCGCTACGCAAATGCTTGTCTCGTTCGGCATGGTTGCTGTCTAGGCTCATGGTTTCCACGTTGACCTTGACGCTGGAGTCTGCAATGTTTTTGGGATCGTAGCTGAAATTACCGTTAAAGGTGTTGAAGCGGCCTTTGATAAAACTGTAGCCAAGGTGCTCGACTTTGAAGTTGATAGAGGCGTGTGCACCTTCTGTATCGATTATATAGTCTGCGCCGTGGGCGGCAAATGAGGCTGTAGCCAATAGGGAAAGGGCGATGAGGCTTTTTTTCATGACTTTACTCCTAACATTTTTTTTAATGTATTGTCCTTGTTTATAAAATGGTGCTTTAGGGCTGCGAGGGCATGCACGGCCGCTAAGATGATTAATGTCCAGGCTAGGTAGAAATGAATTTCACCGGCGATGTCAGCTTGGTGAGTAAATAGTTCACCGAGGGCGGGTACTGCAAACCAGCCGAAAACGTCGATGGAACGGCCGTCGGCAGTTGATATGAGGTATCCTGAAGTAAAAATGCAGATCATTAGGATATAGATCAAACCGTGAGCGATTTTGGCGGCTTGCTTTTCCCAGCGTTTGCCTTCTATTGCTGGGTGAGGGGTGATGATTTTCCAAAATAGCCGGAATAAGGTGATCCCAGCCAAGCATAGGCCAACAGATTTGTGCCAATACGGTGCGGGTTTGTACCACTGTGAGTAGTAGTTTAAATCGACCATCCATAGGCCAAGGATAAACAGGCCTAACACGCTAAGGGCTGTCAGCCAGTGCAGGATAATGGAGAGAGGGTCATATATTTTGGGTGATGTGTTTTTTGTGAACATGTGTCCATCGCTATGTCGTCATGCATAATTGTATTGTAGGGGACTCCCCCTAAAAGATAACGCAGGCTGTTAGAACATCTTCATCGAATAATTTGAACAGTTATGATTAAAAATCACCAGTACTTGCTTGTAAGATTTTATTTCATCAAATGATGACTGATAGTTGCATTAATCTTTACCCAGTCTCTTTGTTCTAATATAGTTCTCATTTTTACGGGGTTATTATGAAAGCTATCAATATCATTAAATGGAGTGAAGACTCAGATCTTCACGTAGGTAAAACAGAACTGAATGGTTGGCATGAATTTAAGGCGTATGGAAATATTGATTTCTGCACGCGCGAAAATCTTGCCATTGTTGATAGCATGGTGGCATGGTTTGCCGAGAATGAAGAACGTCTCTATTCATTGGTTTGTAATTATGTGAATGAGAACTATGAAGAGCTCCTTGAGGAATCTGAGTTCATGGATGTCTTTGACGAAGAGAGCCCAACATGGGAGACCAATGTGGGTGAAGTAAGCGAAGAAGATATGAACTCAGGGGATATTTTCAAATTGATGCAAATTTCCAAGTTCGTATTGCATAACCCAGAAAAGAATGTTGTGGGTGTTAGTTTTGAATGTGCTTGGGATGAAGAGCATGGCTTTGGCTTGGTTATTCAGGGTGACGAGGTAATCTTGCAAGGCGGTGAACAAGAAGCCTACCATTCAGCCTAAATGAGCTCATACTCAAGCTACTGAGGTAGCTTGAGTATATTGTTTTAGTTCATATTGATAATATCTCTCACATCACTTCTGAGCCATCAGCCCTTGAATGGGGTGCCATTCTTCAAGTATTTTCATGGCATACGCTGAAATCGCTATCCATCCTCTCTCTGGAGGTCATTGGGCTATATAAGAATCAGTCGTAATTATTACCTAGGCAGTAAAAATCAACGTATATACTTACACCAATCGCAGTAAAGAACAGATCACTGACTTACTTATGATGATGGATATTAGCTAGGAATAAGCGGTTGGGTATATGCATGACAAAGACAATCCATAGCCTTACGCTCAATCATATGGTGTTTATTGCTTTTCTTATGATAGCGGGCTGGGGACGTATTTTCGGTATGGTTTTGTTTCCGGTACAGGTCTTAGTGGAGCTTGTCTTGGTTCTATGCCTGGGTTACCAAGTGTTTAAGTCTCCGCAATTTGAGCGCGGCCAACGAATAGCTTGGGTGGGGTGTATGACAAGTGGGCTGGCTGTTTTTTTGTATTTAGTGTGATCAAAAAAGCGGATCAATAATGACCCGCTTTTTTCAAATAATCTCGCTTAAGAAAACGTTATTATTTGCGGTATGAAGTTGCAACGTTGTCGATGCGCTGGTTTGCACGCATAGCTTCTTGGTATGCTGCATCAGCTGCTGCGCTTGTTTCGTTAACAGCACCAGCGATGTTGTCTTGTTGAACTTGCATTGCAGCAACTTGATCAGTCAGTGCGTCAACTTTGTTAGTTAGTTGGCTTAGTTGCTCTGCTTCTTGAGAGTTTGAACAACCCATTAGAGATGCACTAAGAACTAGACCTGCGAAAAGCATTGCTGAACGTTTCATATAATTTCTCCTTTGTGTATATAAACAGATGCATGGCAGTCTGTTTTGGTTGTCAGTCTAAATCTTACAAGGCGAATTGGGAAGAGGAGAAGGGTTCAATTGAGTCAATTTACTGCAAATTTCTTACTTTTTGGTACTTTATTCTTGTCCTGCCTCTAATTTTCCGTGTTGGAGTAGTTATATATGTAGGCATTTTGTGATTTATGTTGCCTGTTTTGATATGCAAAAAGCGCAGGTAACATTGTACCTGCGCTTAGGTGCGTCGCGATTATTTAGCGATACGTTGCTTATTTGCCAGCAATACTCAGTCGGCTGAATCGGATGGTTGGGGCAAAGAAATCACGCGAGTGATCGTGGTGAAGTGTTGTGCCCATCGCATCGATCTCTTTTACCAGTTGATAGAAATTACCCGCAACGGTAATACCACGGACGGGTTGAATGCGTTTACCATCACGGCACAAGAAGCCACTAGCCCCAAACGAGAAATCACCGCTAATGGCATCCGCGCCGGAATGGACACCTTGCAGCTCGACGAGCTCTAGGTATTCCCCTGCTGTGAGTTCAGCATTTGAGCTATGGCCCGGTGCAATCACGGTATGGCGCGAACCAACACCCAATCCACTTTTGGCCGAGCGAGAGGCGTTGGCGGTATTGGCAATGCCAAAGTAAGCCGCAGTGTGACTGTTATGAAGTAGGCTCTGGAGCTGACCTTCACCAATCAAGACTGTATCGCGCGTTGCGTAGCCTTCGCTGTCAAACGCTTTGATTGCAGAGCCGCCTTGTACATAAGCGGTGTCAGTGATAGTTAGCAGTGGGCTGGCAACACACTGTTGTAGCTTGTCTCGCCACGGGTTGACGCCTTTCATTGCTGACTGCCCAGAGAAACACATCCCGAATGCGCCAAACAGGCTGCTGAGATTACTCAGATCAAAAATGACACTGTACTGTCCCGTGGCAATCGGCTGACCTTCAAGCAGTGCTGCTGCCATTTCATAGCCATAGTTGATGCAATAGTCAGGATCGAGCTCATTGAAATGGCGTCCGGCTGAAATACCACCAAACATTGATTGCTTGCCATCATCTTCGTATAAGGTGAAGGCGTAGCATGAGGTAGAGCGCTCTTGATGCGAGCACAAGCTACCTAAGCTGTTGGCAAGAAAAACCTCGCTCTCAGATTCGGCAAAGCCGTTGTAAGGGGCAGATTTGGCATGCGGTTTTGATACAACACCTTGCTCCAACGAGAGTGCCAGTGCAATTTTGTCATCAACGCTCGTGGTATCAGGCTGATTAATCTCAGGGTATTCGGTCGTCAGCGTGCTGTTCTCACAGCGAATAGCTTGATGTGAATCTTGCTTAGTGAATTTGGCATTGGTCAATGCATGCTCAACCATTAAGTCTAAGCTGCTAGGATCCAGAGACTCAGAATAGCTGGTTGCGATCCGTTCATCTTTGACAACGCGTACACCGATAACCTGACCGGATGTTACTTTGTATTCATCAAGCTCACCGGCGTTAGCTTTTAGCGAGAAATTTTGGCTGCGGCTTGCGATGACATCTGCTTGCGCGCCTGCGGCCGAGACACGCTCAAGCACTTGCGCGATGGCGTTTTTTAAATGTTGTGAATCGGCCATTAGTTTCCACCTCCAACGAGAATGTTGTCTACTTTGAGCGCCGGCTGGCCAACGGTGGTCGGCACCGAGCCGCTGACGGAGCCACACATGCCCGCCGCAAGGGCGAAATCAGTACCGACCATCGAGATTTCTTTTAGGACTTTAGGACCGGTGCTGATAAGGGTGGCGGTTTTAAGCGGGGTTGTGACTTTGCCATTTTCAATCAAGTAGGCTTCCTGTACAGCAAAGTTGAATTCACCGGTACCTGGCTGAACAGAGCCGCCACCCATCTTCTTGGCGAAAATCCCTTTTTCAACACTGGCAATCATCTCATCAAGGCTGCTGTCGCCGGGCTCAATGAAGGTATTGCGCATACGTGAGGTAGGAGCAAATTTGTATGATTCACGTCGGCCAGAGCCGGTACGCGCAAACCCTGTCTTCAGGCCGCCCATATGGTCAACCATAAAGCTGGTGAGTTTGCCGTCTTTGATCAGCTGGGTCCGTTGTGTCTCCATTCCCTCGTCGTCAATGTTGATCGAGCCCCATTCGTTGGCCATTGTACCGTCGTCAACGGCACTGACGGCTGGGTGGGCAATCATCTCGCCCATTTTGTCATGGAATACCGAGGCTTTTTTAGCTACAGAGGTAGTTTCAAGCAGGTGTCCGCAGGCTTCGTGGAAGATAACGCCGCCAAATCCGTTGCCGATCACAACCGGCATTTCTCCTGACGGGCAGTTGCTAGCATATAGTTTGGTCATCGCCTGCTTGGCAACGGTACTGCCGAGTTCTTTCGGATCAAGCCGGGTATTGAACTCCCAACCGCACAGAGCGCCAGGTGCTTCGAAGCCTGTCGCTTGTTCGGTACCGTCTTGGGCAATAGTTGTTGCAGCGATACGCGTGTAATGGCGGGTATCGCCGATGTGCAAGCCGGTTGAATTGAATATCTCTATTTGCTGTTCGCGCTGGAGGATCCGGCCGATGAATTGGTTGATTTTCTCATGCTCAGCCCTTGCCGCTGTGTCACAGGCCCGTAGGAAGGCGATTTTGTCATCGAGCCGAGGGTGTTGGCTTAGTGCTTGTTGGCATGGGTGAAGGTTATTGTGGCGAGCTAGGTTCAGCGCACCAGCCTGAATGATTTGATCGCGTTTGTCTTTGGCGGCCAGTAGGCTGGTGACTCGCTTGAGTTCTTCTTGGTCGGTGCTATTGGTATAGCCGTAAAGGACTTTATGACCAAAGAACAAACGGATACCGATACCAAAATCGATACCTGAATTAATTTTGTCGATATCGCCAGAGATGAGTTCTAGTGAGCTGGATTGATGGTGCTCAACAAAGAGCTCGGCAAAGTCAGCGCCCAGAAATAGGGCGTGATCGATAACTGCCTGAGCGGTTGCAGGGTTCAGCATAGTTGCTCCTTGCGTAACAAAAGCCGGAGGATGTTATCCGGCTCAATGGGACACTGTAATCGTGTAACAAGTGCCAATGTCTTACAGGCACTCGGATTGCCCAAAGGGACAAAGCAGAATGCGATTCTCACATTTATGTTACAACTATTTATCGGTTTGTACACCTGCGATAGTGCTAAGGATGGATTCAAGCTCGTCGTATGGCAGGCGATCTTTGTCAATAACTTCAATTCGAGACTCAAAGCCTTCGAGCGTCAGCTCGTTAACTGTGACGACACGATTGACCACGTTGAAGGCGAAACAGCCGCGTTCGGTATTTACCACCGCTTTGACGCGTTCGGCCGAGAGGTTAGAGAAAAGAGTAAACAGTTTGGAAAAATCAAAGTTGAGCTCGGCGTCAAAAAACCACCCGCAGCTATGGTATCCCTGACCGCTGTTTTCTTTGCGGACGAATTGTTGGCCGGGGGCTAACTCGAAACCCGGTAGCGGGGTTGCTTGTTCTTCGCCGTGATGATGGTGGTGGTGACTATGTTTGGCATGGCGGCCGCTACGTTCGATATCGAGCCAGTCAAGTTCCAATTTACCTTGCTCTACCTGTCCGATAAGGGCTTTTTTGGGTTCTAGCTGTTCAACATAGGTTTCAAAGGCAAAGATATCGTAATCAACACATTGATCGACTTTGTTGGCGACAACCACATCGGCAAGTTCAATTTGATCTTGGAAGTTTTGGTTTTCGGTATAAAGCGTATCGGAGAAATGACGAGGATCCACCAAGGTAATGGTCGCTTTGAGATCAACATATTGGCTGTACGCCTCGGAGGTCATCTTGGCAATGATTTCTTTGGGGTGGCCAAGGCCTGTCGGCTCAAGCAGCAGGCGATCGGGTTTTTGTGCCAAAAGTGCATTGATTCCCACTGACATCGGCAAGCCTGCAACGCAGCACATGCATCCGCCCGGTACTTCTTTAACGATGGCTCCTTGTTGGTCAAGCATGGCGCCATCAACCCCGACATTGCCAAATTCATTGATCAAAATGGCCCATTTTTCGTTTTCCGGCTTGCGGGCCAGCAACGAGAGGATGGAGGTCGTTTTACCGGCACCAAGAAAGCCGGTGATGATATTGGTTGGTATACGTTTCATAAATTCGGTTATTTAGCTGATCTTTGTCGTTATCATACCATTTTAGGACGGCTTCTGCTTTTACTCTGTGCGCGTGGTAAGTAGCTCAGGTCGATTTTTGAACGCCTCCAGCGCGTGCGGGTTGGCGATGGCTCCGAGATTATTAACGGGTTGATTATGAACTATATTCTTTACGGCTAATTCCACCAATTTGCCTGATTTAGTACGGGGTATATCAGGGACTTCCAATATGATCTCAGGGGTATGTCTGGGTGAGCAACCCGTACGAATGCGTTCTTGGATCTGGAGCTTTAGCTGGTCGGTAAGGGTATAACCATCGGCCAGTTGCACGAACAACACCACCCGGATGTCGTTGTCTGTTTTCTGGCCGATCACTAGGCTGTCCTGAATGGCCTCGAGTGGATTAACCTGTCGGTAAATCTCAGCCGTGCCCAGCCTGATCCCGCCGGGGTTAAGAACCGTATCCGAACGCCCGGAAAATGTCATGCCGCCAGTAGGGCTGAGGGCGACATAGTCACCATGGTGCCAGACTCCTGGATATTCAGACCAATATGCCTTGTGATATCGGCTGCCGTCATTGTCCCCCAGAAAACCCACGGGCTGGTTGGGAAAGCTGTTTGTGCACACCAATTCACCTTGTTGCTCCTGTAGCTGAATGCCGTCACTGTCATAAACTTGCACATCCATTGCTAGAGCTCGCCCTTGGCACTCTCCACGGTATACAGGGCTAATTGGATTGCCTATAGCAAAGCAACCGCAGATATCAGTTCCGCCAGAAATCGAGGCGAGTTGGATATCATGGCGGATTGATTGGTAGACGTAGTCGAATTGCTCGGGAGAGAGCACCGAACCCGTCGAGCAGAGCGTACGCAGGTGCGGGAGCGAGTATGTATCGATTGGCCTGAATGACCGCTTTTCCAGTGTTTCGAGATATTTGGCGGAAGTACCAAACAGCGTGATGTTTTCGTTCTCGGCAATATCCCACAGTATATTGGCTGAAGGGGAAAACGGTGAACCATCATAAAGTACGATGGTGGCCCCTGAGGCCAGAGCTGATACCAGCCAGTTCCACATCATCCAGCCACAGGTCGTAAAGTAGAAAACAGTGTCACCTGCTTTTACGTCACAGTGTAACTTATGTTCTTTGAGGTGGTTGAGCAAGGTTCCGCCAACGCTGTGAACGATGCATTTGGGTTTGCCGGTTGTTCCTGACGAGTAGAGGATAGACAGGGGATGGTTAAACGGGACAGGTTCGAACACGATGGTGCTTGGTGGGTGATCTGCCAGTATTTGCTGCCATGTTGTGTGCTGGTAAGGTGATTGTCTTGGCTTATCGGGTGGTGTGTCGTTGTTTCCTGAACCGATATAGGTGATACGGACGGTATCTTGTAAGCTGGGAAGCTGTTTGCAAATTGCCGAAACCTTATCGTCGTAATGATGCCGTTTGTTGTTATAGATATAGCCATCTGCATAGAAGAGGAGTTTTGGCCGGGTTTGACCGAAGCGCTCGATGACGCTGTCACTACCGAAATCCGGTGATGTTGAGGTCCAAATTGCCCCGATTGCCGATGTGGCAAGCATTGCGATAACCGTTTCGGGAATATTGGGCAGGTAGCCAGCAACGACGTCGCCTTGTCTGATCCCTTTATTTTTCAAATATTGTACTAGCTGCGAGGTCTGGCGGTATAACTGCTGCCAGCTGAGGTGCCGGCGGTGATCGTGCGCGCCTTCGCTATGAAAGATGATCGCATCAGCAGCCGCTTGTTCGCGCCAATGGGCGAGTAAATTCTCTGCATAGTTGAGGCGGCAATGCGGAAACCACTGGGTATCTTTGGCCGGTGTCAGGCTTTGGGGGGGACAGAATGAGGCTGGGGGAGAGTAATCGCCCTGTATTTTGCAAAAGTCCCACAGCATTGCCCAGAAGGTTTCGCTGTTTTCAATACTCCACTGATGTAGTTGATTGTAGTCATGGAACACGGTGTTTTGTTTTTTGCTGATAGTGGCCATGAATTGATAAAGCAGGCTGTTTTCTACCCGAGCTCTGTCGGGCATCCACATGATGGTTGGTGGAGATGAAATGGCTGCCTGCTTAGGTGGGTTCGTGTGTGTGGGCATAGCGGTGAGATCCTTCTGTGGTAAAGGCGAGTGTGCATCAGTACGACCGTTGCTGGTGGTCGGGATGAGCCTTGCAAAAGGCGGAGAGGGTTGAGCACTGGGTGTTAATACGGGTTATCCGTTCATACGGTGTGATGTCAAAATTGAATCGCTTCGCATTGTAGATTTGGGGGATGAGGCAAATATCAGCGATAGTCGGGGTTTCACCGACGCAAAACGGTCCCGGATACCGTAAGACGAGTTGCTCAACGGTGTCGAACCCCGTTTTAAGCCAATGGTGATACCACTCTCGTTTAAAGTTTTCGCGCTCCAGTGAGTCAGCGGTATTCGTTGATTTCTTTTCTTGTTGGCTTAGGTACTGGAGTACCCGTAAGTTATTAAGGGGGTGGATGTCGCACGCAATAGTCAGGGCTATTTCTCGACACTGCGCTTTTTCCAATGGAGTGAGAGGAAGAAGATTCGGCTGTGGATAGATTTCATCGAGGTACTCGATAATAGCCAGAGATTGCCCTAACAATGCATCCGGATTGCAGGATGAGGAGGATGTATTGTCAGAGGCTAATAGTAGGGCGGGCACCAAGCCACTGGGGTTGCGCTGTATGTAGTCTGTTTGTTGCTGTGCATTATCCAGTAGCGAGATTGCGTGCCGCTTGTAATCGATCCCTTTGAGGTTAAGGGCGATGCGTACCCGGTAGGATGCGGATGAGCGGTAATAGTCAAACAGAGTCAGCATGTGATCAATTTCTCCCCTCATAGTGAAAGCGCGATAGTGTTTCCATCTTCGTGTGGATTCAATGATGGCCGGGCTGATGGCGGTTAAGATCATTCTGCGCGTATTCGTGCTGGTATTTCACCACTTGCTGTTCGATCGCGCCGAAAATAGAGTGGCCGTCCTGATCGAACATTTCGATACGAACCGTATCGCCAAATTGCATAAACGGTGTTTGCGGTTGGCCTTGCTCTAGGGTTTCAATCATCCTCCGCTCAGCAATACAGCATGATCCTTTGCTTCGGTCTTTGTTGGATACCGTACCCGAACCAATGATGCTTCCCGCACTGATTGGACGCGACTTTGCAATATGCTGAATAAGCTCGGCAAAGTTGAAGGTCATATCGATCCCTGCATCGGGTTCACCGAACAGTTGATCGTTATGGTGGACAGTCAAGGGCCGGTGTAGCTTGAAGTCGTGCCAGTTTTCGCCCAATTCGTCGGGTGTGACGGCAACGGGCGAGAAGGACGAAGCGGGTTTTGACTGGAAAAAGCCAAAGCCTTTGCCTAATTCAGCCGGGATCAGGTTACGCAGTGAAACGTCGTTGACCAGCATAATGAGTTTGATGTGACCGTGGACTTCTTCGGTGCGGGTACCCATTGCAATATCGTCTGTGATTATCGCAATCTCACCTTCAAAGTCGATCCCCCAGCTGGCGTCAGGAATGGAGATGGGATCCGTCGGGCACAAAAATGCATCTGACATGCCCTGGTAAATGAGAGGATCGGTCCAGAAGCTTTCTGGCATATCAGCGCCGCGAGCTTTGCGGACGAGTTCGACATGGTTGACGTAGGCACTACCATCTGCCCATTGGTATGCCCGAGGAAGAGGGCTGGCACAGTGGGCGGGGTTGAATGCGAATGTGTGTTCGGCAATGCCGTCATTGAGGTTGCGGTAGAGATGGGCTAGATCTGCTTCTACCTGTACCCAGTTATCTAGCGCGAACTGTAATGTCGGCGCGATATCATGGGCGTGTGCTGCCTGAGTTAGATCATGGGAGACGACAATCAATTGGCCATCTCGCCCATGGTTAAGAGATGCGAGTTTCACATTCGACTCCTTGTTTACATTGTAAATTCAAGGCAAGAACCTAATGTAGTGAGCAGTTGATTTATTCAGTTTGCGTTGCTGCCAAGTACACTGTTATTTCCAAGAATAGACATAGTCGGTATTTTCTGCCCCGTCGGGCAGTGAGGCGACTTCCAATGGCCAGCGGGTATCTATCATGACGGCTACCTCATCGGTTTCTGTTTTCGGGTTGTTTTGGCTGGTTGCCAGTGCTTTGGGGTGTGGGCCGTGAGAAAAGCCGCACGGGTGATGGGTGATCATGCCGGCTTCGATGTTATCGCGACTGAAAAAATTGCCTCGGTGGTAGAACAGAACTTCGTCATAGTCATCATTGTTGTGAAAGAAAGGGACTTTGAGTGCGCCGGGATCCGATTCGATGGGCCGGGGGACAAAGGTGCAAATAATAAATCCATCGGCAACAAAAGTCGTATGGGCCGAAGGTGGAAGATGGCAACGGTGGCTCATCAGGGGGCGGATATCTCGCCAGTTGAGTTTGAAGGCGGTTAGATGCCCCTTCCAGCCCTGTGCGTCAAGGGGATTGAAAGGGTAAGTGATGGTGTTGATATGGTGGCGAGCCTTTAGCTTGACTTGCCAGTGCTGGCTATCGTTTTGTTGCTCGAGGAAAGCGTCATTGATTCGCGCATACTCAAGTACCCCTGTATCGTATATCGCGTGCTGGCCTACGATGCCGCGTTCGGCCATCTGGTAACTACTGTTGGTGGCTTCGATACACAGCAAAGTAATGGGGCTTGTGGGAGTGATTCGCCAGCTTGTGGCTCGGGGAATCACCAGATAATCGCCGTCAGTAAAGTGCAAATGGCCGTAGTCACAAAATAGATCGCCGTTTCCTTGGTGCACAAAAAGTATTTCGTCGCCGTCACCATTGCGGGCAAGGTGGCTCATGGGTTGTGTGCAGTGCCAGATCCGCAATTTTATATTGTTGTTGTACAGAATTAGCGGACCATCCCACGGGGAATGACCGGTGTCAGTAATTTTGTTTGTATCAATGGCTCTTGGCCGAAGTGGGCCTTCCCATGATATCCAGCCTGTTGGCGGGTGGCTGTGGTACATGTGGCTGGCCGGGCCAAAAAATCCCTCTTTACCGCACTCTCTCTCATAGGTTCCTTCTGGAAGATCGCAGTGAGCTTGCCGAGACGTAATCCCTTCTTGAATCGGAAATTGAAACCATTGGCGCATGGTTATCCCTCCGTATCTTTTTTCAGTGAGCCATGCTTTTGTCGCAAACATGTCCTTGGATGTTACTGGTGTATTGATAACTCTGGTTGAGGGCAGGGATCCCAGCAACTTTTTGGGGTTGGATAGTCAATGCTTATTGTGCGTATTTCTTTACATGAGAAAAGTTGTTGGGTGCGAGCATTCTCAATATGGGGTCATGGTTGCACTGAATGTATGTAAAGTAAATGTTACATCGTTGGCGATTCTTATCCGTAATAATGCCATGCCAACCCAAGCGAATAACTAATAATTAAATGACAGGGCTTTGCCCGAAGGATCAAAACAATAGTGTAGTTAGAGGGCCAGGGTGAGGCAGAACAGAGTGGAAGTCATATTATGGGTAAGCAAAAGTATGTGTCTAAGAAGCCCGATCCGCAGGGGCATATCATTTGGGAGAGTGAAGAGGATGGCATCTGGCGTGATTTGGTGACTCGGCAGTTGGCATGTATTCAGGGGCGAGCGTGTCAGGCTTATATTGATGGTTTGGCAATGCTAACGTTGCCTACGCAGCGGGTTCCCCAGTTGCATGAGATTAATCAGGTGCTGAAAAAGGCGACAGGCTGGGAGTGCGTAGCGGTGCCGGCCCTGATTAATTTTGACCGTTTTTTCTCACTGCTTTCCCGTAAGCAGTTTCCGGTGGCGACGTTTTTGCGTACCCGGGCTGAGTTTGATTATTTACAGGAGCCGGATTTCTTCCATGAGGTCTTCGGGCATTGCGCGATGCTGACTAACCCGGCTTTTGCTGCCTTTACCCAGAAATACGGCCAATTGGGCTATCAGGCTAGCGCGTCGGAAAGGGTGTATTTGGCTCGCCTGTACTGGTTCAGCGTTGAATTTGGTTTGCTTAAGCAACCTGATGGGTTGAGGATTTATGGCGGTGGTATTTTGTCCTCACCGGGGGAGACGCTGTATGCGCTCGGGGGGCGGCCGTTATTGTCTGGTGATACAGCGGAAAGTATTTTGTTGTCTGGCTCGCCGAGGTATAAGCCGTTCGATCCAGTGGATATGATGCGAACGCCTTACCGTATTGATGTTATGCAGCCGGTCTATTTTATTCTTGATGATATCGCCCAACTCTATGAGTTGGCACAGCAAGATATGATGAGCATGGTAAGCAAGGCGCGAGCGGCAGGTTTGCATGTTCCGCTCCACCCACCTAGAAATAAGGATGAACAACAAGCGGGGAACTATGTCTGATTTACATCAACTTAAATGTGAAGCCTGCCAGGTTGGCGCACCTGCTGTAACCAGCAGCGAAGCTGAGGTGTTGCTTGCTGATTTACCTTTTTGGAAAATGGAACGCAGGGACGGAATCGATCAGCTGGAGAAATGTTACCGATTCAAAAATTTCAAGCAGGCATGGGCGTTTGCCGATCAGGTTGCAGAATTGGCCGAGGCTGAATTTCACCATCCCACTATTACGTTGGAATGGGGCAAGGTGACGGTTTGCTGGTGGACCCATGCGATTGGAGGCTTGCATCGAAATGACTTTATCTGTGCAGCTAAAACCGAGAAATTGCTATCTGACTGATATTAGAGCTAAATAATAGGTTTGTTATATGCGATCTTGTACTACGGTTATCATTTTTGACGCTAACTTAGTCCTATAATCTAATGTTAGTTAGTTGTTTTTGACGTAAACGCCTCTCAAAAATGAGGCGTTTTTGTTGTGTTTTTATTATGTTGATAAATAAATTTTATGGTTAGGCGTTAATTAATGCGGTATTTTGCACGGTGTTCGAGGTTTGAGTCAGCTTCAACCCATTGAGAAGTATTTATTTCTATACTAGTAGATGGATACAGTTAAGTACTCAGTGGTGACAAGATAGAGAGTGTTAAGGTTATTCATGGCAGAACAGCAAAAAAGTACCGCATTGGTTGGCTGCGAGGAGTGTGGCCTTGTTGTAGACCTACCTGCGTTGGATGAGGGGAAAAAAGCAACGTGCCCTCGCTGTGGGCATACCTTGTTACAGCACATTGCCCAGCCTTATCAGCGTCCAATGTCTTATGGTCTAGCCTGCTTGGTGATGTTGGTTGCCAGTGTTAGCTTCCCGTTTATGTCATTCAGTGTACAGGGGATCACTCAAGAGATCACCTTGATGCATGCTGCGGTGATGCTAGAGGTGTTTGAATATACGGCGCTGGCGTTGCTGTTATTATTGACGGTCATTATTTTGCCTGCTGGCTACCTGAGTATGGTTTTGTATTTGTATTACCGTGCCGGGCAGCATTTGCGACATAGTGACAGCATACCTATTCGGCCTTTTGAAAAACGATTATGCCGCCTTATGATTCGTATTGAGCCATGGTTGATGGTCGATGTGTTTTTGATAGGAGTCTTGGTCAGCTTGATCAAGATTGCTTCGCTTGCCGATATTGGTTTGGGAATGTCTTTCTGGGCGTTTTGTGTCTATACCTTGTTGCTGGTGAAGTGTGTATCAATGGCTGATCGAACTTGGCTGTGGTTACAGTTTTTACCATTTGTGCCAGTCACTGGCGTGAAACCTGGTGATTCACACTTAACCCACAACCATGTCAGTTGTCATATTTGCGCCCAGCTTAATCCGCCCGAAAACGATACAGGGCGTTGTATCCGTTGTCATGGCAAGCTCCATAGTTATCATCCTAGACAGATGCTGCAGAGATCGTGGGCGTTGCTGCTTGCTGCTGCCATCTTTTTCTTGCCAGCCAATTTGTACCCCATGATGTATACCGTGAGTTTGGGAAGTAAAGAAGGTTCGACGATTTTGGAAGGTGTTGTACTGCTGTGGCAATTAAAGTCTTATCCGATTGCGGCGGTGATTTTCTTTGCGAGCATTGTTATCCCGCTAGCTAAGATATTTGCCCTGACTTGGCTCTACTTCTACGCCCAGAAGGAGACATTTGAGGATGAGCGCAAAGCAATACAGCGCTTGAAAATATACCGAATTACCGAATTTATCGGCCGCTGGTCGATGATCGATATTTTTGTGGTGGCTATTTTGGTTGCGCTGGTTCAGTTGCACAATTTGATGGCTATTTATCCGGGACCGGCAGCATTGTCGTTTGCTGCTGTTGTGTTGTTGACCATGCTGTCCGCGATGGCGTTTGACCCTCGCGTTTTTTGGCCCAAGGAGGCATTGGTAGCTGTGGCAGAACCCAATAAGCATAAAGAGAATAACGTTTATGACTGAAAAACCTTCAACTAGTGCGAAAACCCAAGCGATCAAGCAGGTTTCGTCAATTTGGCTCGTGCCTTTAATTGCTGTGGGGATAGGAATATGGATGCTGTTCCAGTATATGACAGCGCAAGGGCCACAGATCACACTTAAGATGGAGACTGCCGAGGGGATTGAGGTCGGAAAGACTGAGATTAAAGCCCTGAATGTGAAAGTGGGGGTCGTTACCAAGGTTGTCTTGAACGAAGATTACAGCTCGATCGAAGTCACGGCACAAATGAACAAAGATGCCGCTCGGATGTTAAAAGACGACACGCTTTTCTGGGTGGTGAAACCGCGTATCGGTAAGTCGGGGGTATCCGGTCTCGATACCTTGCTTTCGGGGGCCTATATCCAATTGCAGCCAGGACGCTCTGATGTAGCGAAATTTGATTTTGAGGTGCTGGATGTACCGCCAGTTGCCCCGCCTGATGCTAAGGGGCTTCGCTTGATTCTGACGCATAACGAAGCGGGTAAGCTAGGGGTCGGTGATCCGGTTCTCTATGAAGGTTTCACTGTTGGCCGCGTTGAAAAAACGACATTTGATACGGCAACCAAGAAGGCTCATTATCAGCTGTTTATTTTTGAACCTTACGATAGCCTTATCCGTAAACGTACCCGTTTCTGGTTGACGTCAGGCGTGGATTTGCAGATGTCTGCTGAAGGCTTCAACCTTAAAATTGGTTCGATTGAATCGTTGATCACCGGTGGTGTGAGCTTCCGTGTACCGAAAGGGCGTGATCCTGGTGAGTTGATCACGAAGGATTATTCTAAGTTCCGTCTGTATAACAACCTTAAACTGGTGCGTGAGCGTTTCTTTGACGAGTACCTTGAATACGTGATGATGTTCGAGGAGTCAGTGCGAGGCTTACAGCCTGGTGCGCCGGTAGAATATAAGGGGATTCGTATTGGTACGGTACAGAAAGTGCCGCTGAAACTTCCTTCTTATGGCCATGGCTTTACCAATAAGCATATTCCTGTATTGGTTCGTATTGAGCTTGGTCGGGTTTGGGACCATTCGGATAACATTACGCTTGAGGCGCTAAAGGCGAGTATGACCAGTGAGTTCCAGCATGGTTTGCGGGCTACATTGAAAACAGGCAACTTGCTAACGGGTGCTCTGCTGGTGGATTTGGATGTTTATCCAGAAGAAAAAATGCCGAAGCAGAAGGAGTTTGATGGTTATGCGGTATTCCCAACCAAAGCCGGCGGTTTCGCGCAGATTCAGCGTGATATTACATCTATCTTGAAGAAAATTAATAATTTACCGGTTGAGGATACGCTAGAAACGTTGAATACAACCTTGCAGACATCGCAGCAAACGTTGCGTGCTGCCGAGTCTGTAGCGAAAGAGCTTAAGGGATTGTTAGCAGCAAAGGATACTCAGGCGATACCTGGTGAGGTACGGGAAAGTCTGCAGAAAATCCAAGACACACTGGATGGTTATGGGCCAAATGCTGCACCTTACCAGAATCTTGAACAGGCTCTTGCTGAGTTTGAGCAGGTGATGGTTGAGTTACAACCTGTTCTGCGTCAGTTAAATACCAAGCCAAACTCGTTGATTTTCACTAGCGAGAAGGCTGCAGATCCAATCCCAGCGGGAGGTCAGAAATAATGAACAAAATAATGCCAGTTGCACTGGTTTTGACGACATTGCTTATGGGATGCAGCTCGACAGAATCAGTACCGAAAACCTATCTGCTGCCGCTACCGGACACAGCGATGACAGCGACAATGGTTAATAACTCTCAGCCGGTGGTGGTTGTGCGTCCTGTTGCTGTAGCCGAACACCTTGCCGGTACGGGGTTGGTTTATCAAATTAGCGATACTGAAGTTGTTCAAGCCCAGCAGAACTTGTGGGCAGAAGGGCTTTCTCAGCAATTGACCCGCTTGGTGACGAACGAGTTACGCCATAAGCAATCGCGATATTGGTTCAACGAACTATCGCCGTTGTTGCGTGCCGGACAACTTCCTCAGCTCGAGCTAAAGGTAAGTCAATTCAATGGGCACTATAATGGCTTGGCGTATGTCAGCGGCCAATGGACGCTAACCGACGCGGCTGGAAATGTGGTTCGGCGTGAGCCATTTTCCATTCGGGTACCGTTGGCTGAGTCTGGGTATGATGCGCAGGTAAGGGCACTGGCTGAAGGGGTGTCACGTTTGACAACGCAGATCAGCCAATCAGTTGCAGCGGTGGATCTATCGGCATAGCTTAAGGTGTAGCTTAAGCCTGTTATTTTTGTTTTGGGTATAAAAGCCGGCACTGTAGGAAGTGCCGGCTTTTTTAATTGCCGTGACGGTAATATCCGTTTATCCAACATTCGGGCAGCTCTTCCCCTGACGGGAAGGCGAGTTGTTGTTTGTCGATGGCAACGGGGTCAGCAAGGTCTTCTCCCGATTGGTACTGCACGGTGACATGAGTTGAGAAGGGGTTGATCAGTGAAGACATGTCTATGACATCCACTAAATCGCCGGTGCGTGATTCTTTCAAAAACATGGGATTATCTCCGAAATTGACAGGCAACAATACAGTGACAGAGCCAAAAGATTTATCATTTATCCTATCAGTTTGGTTTTAAGTATGGCTGATTTTGCCGTTTTCGTGATCGTGGCGCTGATAAGAGAAAGGGAGTAATGATGAGTAAGTATTATTGGGGTGTTGATATTGGTGGCACCAAAATTGAGTGTGCGGTGCTGGCATACCATGATGATAGCTGTGTGTTGCGCAAGCGTATTGCAACCGAGCAGGAAAAGGGATACCAGAGTGTACTGCAGCGAATCAAACAGTTGATTGATGAATGTGCTCAAGAAGTTGGCGAGTATCCCTGTGCCATTGGGTTTGGAACGCCGGGCACGCTTGACCCTGCCACAGGCGTGATGAAGAACTGTAACTCGACGTATCTTAATGGGCAGGCTTTTGACCGTGATCTTGCTTCAGTACTGGGTGTTAAGGTTGCTCTTGCCAATGATGCTAATTGCTTTGCATTGGCTGAAACGCGTTTAGGGGCTGTTCATGATGTAAAGCCAGATGCCGAGATTGTGTTCGGAATCATTATGGGCACCGGCGTGGGTTCCGGGATTGTGGTGAATGGTAAGGCGCTGTATGGCTGTCATGGTATTGCTGGTGAGTGGGGACACAATGTGCTGTTGCCGGGAGGGGATGAGTGCTATTGCGGCAAGCAGGGTTGTGTAGAGACGGTGCTCTCAGGTAAGGGGCTTGAGCGCTATTATCGGTCACTGGTTGAGGAGCTAGGTGACCATCATGGTGACAATGTCACGTTGAAAGAGATTGTCCAGCGAGCAGAGCAGGGGGAGAAGGCAGCTCTTGTTACATTAGAGCGCCTGTATTCATATTTTGGTCAGGCCGTTGCGCAGGTTATCAATGTGATTGACCCCGATGTCATTGTTATCGGAGGCGGGGTCGGCAATATTGGTGGAATTTATAACCATGGTAAAGATGCAATTTTACCGCATCTGTTTAATCCAGTGCTGAATACGCAGTTGGTGAAGCCAAAACTAGGGGACAGTGCGGGTGTGTTTGGTGCAGCCTTTCTGGTGAAATGACAACAGTTGTATATTGCCTTGGGGTACATTTTTCGTCTCGAAACGAATAACTGAGATAGGCAACGTTATTTGATAGGAATTTTAAGATGACTGTTCGTGTGATACAGGTCAAAGTTTTGATTTTGGATGCTGAAGAACGGTCATTTTTAACTTAAATCATTTTCATTTCTTACGTTGCGTTTTATGAGAGTGAGATTGCAATTTTAGTGGTTGCAATCCCATATTTGCACAATCCGCACCCTTGCTGGTTGTAACTTGTCCTGATTTGTTGCTTTTAAGGTATATGAATATTATTTTCCGGTTTTATTCTGGTGGCTAATAAATATACCAATAGGGCAAATGAGATCCATATCACTTTAATGATGAAATAAATATTGGAACATGCACGAATAAATTGAGTTGAATCACCTATGAGTTCGTTTACATGTCTTACCTACATTTTATTCTCGGCCTAGTTGTTGTGGCTGCATTGGCTTTGATTGTCAGCAAAGACAGAAAGAGCATAAAAATTCGCTATATTATTCAATTGCTTGCGATTGAAATGGGTATTGCTTACTTTCTTCTTGGTTCATCAGTCGGTACAGGTATCGTCAAAAACTTCTCTGATGCTTTTGCAAGTTTGATGGCATTTGCTGCGGAAGGGACTAACTTTGTGTTCGGTGGCCTAGTTAACGTCGGCCAGTTTGACTTCTTTATGCAGGTATTGATGCCGATTGTCTTCATCTCTGCGTTGATCGGTATCTTGCAACACATCAAAGTGCTGCCAGTTGTTATCCAGTTTATTGGTTTCGTGCTATCTAAAGTCAATGGTATGGGTAAATTGGAGTCCTTTAATGCGATTAGTGCATTGATGGTTGGCCAGTCTGAGAACTTTATTACCTATAAAGATATTCTGGGTAAGATGTCAGAGCGCCGCATGTACACCTTGGCAGCTACAGCAATGTCGACGGTTTCTATGTCGATTGTTGGTTCATATATGCAGCTTATCGAGCCTAAATACGTTGTAGCAGCGCTATTCCTGAATATGTTTAGTACCTTCATCATCCTGTCGATCATTAACCCTTATGATTATGATGCTGAAATGGACTTTGACGATCTCGTTAAAAGCGGCGGTGAAGAGAAACTAACGTTTTTTGAAATGCTAGGTGAGTACATCCTGACAGGCTTTAAAGTTGCGGTTATCGTTGCTGCTATGCTAGTTGGTTTTATCTCTTTGATTGCTATGATTAACCAAGCGTTTGTATCTGCATTCGGTATTAGTTTCCAAGATACAATTGGTTACCTGTTCTACCCTGTGGCATGGCTAATGGGCGTACCAGCCAGCGAAGCTCTTCAAGCCGGCAGCATTATGGCAACTAAACTGGTATCTAACGAGTTTGTAGCAATGATGGCGATGCAGGATAAGATGGCGACACTGTCGACAGAGACTATCGGTACACTGTCTATCTTCTTGGTTTCTTTCGCAAACTTTAGCTCTATCGGTATTATTGCCGGTGCGGTTAAAGGTGTTAACGAAGAGAAAGGTAACATGGTTGCACGTTTCGGCTTGCGTTTGCTGTATGGCTCAACGCTAGTTAGCATCCTATCTGCTATGATTGCGAATATTATGATCCAGTAAACTGGATGTGATTGAGACAACACGGCCCTGAGGATAACCTCGGGGCCGTGTTTTTGCATGTATTAAGAACTCGAACGCTCTAGAAGACAAAGTTAAGCATCAATGTGAAGACTTGGGCATCTTTGTCTTCGCCAAGTGCTTTGGGGGGCATCACAAATTGCCCTGTTTGGAATTTATCGTAGTCGCTTTGTGACATATAGATACCTTGCCATTCTGCATTCAGCGAGATCTTGTAGGTGAGGTCATAGCGAATGCCGGCGGTTACACTGCTGCTTTTACGGCGATGATGACTTTCGCCATAAACGAGATAAGGCGTAAAGTCATTCCAGTGGTAGGCGGCACTGGTATTCCAGTTGGTTTGGATTTCGTCTGTTTGTACTTCAGCGAAAAATTGCCAGTTGTTCCAGGAATATTCACTACCAAGACTAAAAATGTTGAGTTCTTGGTCTTCATCTGGGGTGCTACTGCTCATGGTATAGCGAGTATTAATATAAGCTGCATGAATGCGGTAGTTAAAGCCACTGATTTCCGCAGAAATACCAGTAATGTAGTCAGAGTCGATAGTGATCTGCTCATTACCGTAGTAAGTCGTGTTACTAATGCCAAATCCGTAAAATGGATTGAGGCTCAGAACGGCTTCATCTCCCATGTCCGTTTGCCAGGTGATGCTGGCTCCATCGTAATAGTTGAATCCCAACAAGCTGTCATAGACTTCCTGTGGTGGGCGGGCGAATGTATAAGCCTGCCCAACGTAATAGTATTCCGATAGAAGAAATAGCGGGATTCTGACACGGCCAGCCTTAAAGTTAAGGGTATCGGCATCATAACCCACATAAGCCCATTCCAGCTCTGGGCTGGACCAGTGATCCTGAGGGCGTTTTACAACCTGTACAGACGCATTGAGGGTTTCTGTTATATCCCAGTCGGCCTGAAGGCCAAATAGGGTATCGCAGTCATAGCAGGTGTGGTCGGTAATTTCTCGGTGGACAAATAGTTCGGTGCTGTTGTCAGACTTGGTTACAGAGGTTGAACCAAACCCGCTAATCGAAAATGAATCAGTAAGATCGATGGCACTGTATCCAGACAAGGGGTAAACGAGCAGCGGTAATGAAAGTAAGGTTAGTTTTCTCATACTGCTACTCTCCTTGTAATACAGTAATTAGAATATTGGCATTTTCTGGCACGGCACTGATTGGTGCATAAGCAATACCGTTAGGGTTCTTGTTGAGCCATTCAATGATTTCTTTGATGTCGTCGCTGCTGAGTTCTTCGGGTGGTTTCCCTTTGCCGGAAAAGGACTGGCTAGCCCAGTAACCGTTCATTTGGGTGACGGATTTACCTAGTAACATATTATAAAACTCTTCCCGGTGAATAGAGTGCTCTGGTAAATCCACCAAGACAATCTTTACGCTGCCATTAAGCTTTTTAGTTTTCCCTTTGTAGAGCATTCGCGCTTTGCTTTTGCTTAGCGACGGGAGAGCTTCGTTAAATGAAAAGACGGCAAATTCAACCTCTTTGTTATTGTCTTTCTCAGAGCCAAATGCCGTGACGGGTAATATAAGAGCAAGACATAAAGAGAGTATGGGGAATGATAAAAAGTATTTATATCTCAATCCATTGACCATGAAAAACCCATTGCTGCTTGTTAATCCTGCTATAAATACTAGTAGACAATAATGTTACTACAACTGGACAAATCATAAACTTTGATCAAGGAGCGATAATGGGGATTTTAAATCGATTCTCCATCAAGATGAGATTGATGTTGCTCGTGGTGCTGCCATTGGCTTTTTCGGCAGTTTTTGTTGGGATGGAGCTGTCACATCTATATAGCAAGGTGAATACACTGAGCACCTTGAATAGCAGGATTGAGCTTCTCAAAGCCAATTCAAATTTTGCGATGTCGGTACATACACTCAAGGAGAGTGTACTGGCCGGAGAGCAAACCAGCGCAGCAGTCGTATCGGCTGGCGCAATAACACGCTTCTCTGAATCACTGAATAGCGCATTCTCACAACAATCGCAGAACCCGCTGGTGGGCGTGACCGATGAGATGAATGAGCTTATTGGTGATGTTGGTGCGATGGAGCCTGCAGATATCAATGATTGGTCCGATTGGGGGTATGACATCATTAGCCAGAATTTGATCGCGTTGGAGCGGGCGAGGCAGTCTATTTCTGATCCAGAAATCGAGCAGAAAGTCTCGATTTTGTACCAGTTGCAATGGCTTCAATTATGGGCTCAACAGGAGAACTGGTATATACAGCTAATCAGTCATTTCCCTGAACTGGTTGAAGAATATCAGGATCAACTGGATACTCTCATTGGTAACCAGCAACTGATCATCGAACGTTACCTCACCATTGATGCCACTCCCGCCCAGATTGAATTGCTCAGCGAGACGTTTTCCAATCCGGTATTTACTGCCAGTTACCAGTATAGAGAAGCTATTTTTGCTGGTGATATGGATAGAATGGCCGATCCGAATATGATCACAACACTTAATGAGCGGTTTGTTCTGTTACAGAGTGTTGTCAATGAGATCAGCCGCCAACTCGCAAGTGATATTACGGAGTCCTCACAGGCTGCGACAACATTGATTTGGTTCTATCTGTCAGTGATTGTGGCTTCATTAGTTGTGATCTTGTGCCTTGGTACCAATGTTATTCAACGTATTGGTTCGTATCTTGATCGCGTGCTGAAGGCGATGGGGCGCTTGAAAGACAGCGCAGAAGAGGACGCCAAGGTTCTTGTTGACGGTAATGATGAATTTACTCAGTTTAGCCGCAAGCTTAATCATTTGATCGATGAGCGCATTCAAAGCCAGGCTAACCTGATTGCGGCAAAAGATGAGGCAGAAAAAGCCAACGTAGCCAAAAGTTCGTTTTTAGCCAACATGTCACATGAAATCCGTACCCCGCTAAACGGGATTATTGGGATGTCGGGGATTTTGGCAGAAACAGATTTAACCCCATCACAAGCGGAATATCTTCAAACGATAGAGACTTCATCACAAACCTTGTTATTGCTGATTAATGATATTTTGGATTTATCAAAGATCGAGTCCGGGAATCTGGTATTGGCCCCTAATGAGTGTAATGTTGCTGAAATTGCCTATGACACCATGACGATTGTTTTGGCCAAAGCGGCGACCAGTGGGTTGGACTTGCAGGTGAACCTATCGCCTTCTGTGCCGTATTTGGTTATGCAGGATGAATATCGCTTACGGCAGGTATTGATGAATCTTATTTCCAATGCGGTGAAGTTCACCCAGCGAGGGGCGGTATCTATAGAGGTTGATTATCAATCTCTTGATAATGGGCAGGCCCGGTTGACTTTAGCCGTTGTTGATACCGGGATCGGTATTGCCAAGGATAAACAGAGTCAGGTGTTTGCGCCATTTACTCAAGAGGATGGCTCGATAACCCGTCAATTTGGCGGTACAGGATTAGGGCTGGCGATTTGCCGTCAATTGGTGGAGTTGATGGGCGGGGAAATCAAGCTTCAATCTGAGAAGGGGATAGGCAGCCGATTTTATTTCACAATTGATGTTGATGTAGTTACTCCGGTTAAGCCCGTTGTTGAGAATTTCACACAGCGTAAAGTGTTGCTTCTTGATGAAAGTGGCCACTATGGGGCGGTGATCAAAGACGAGTGCGAACAGTGGGGGCTTGGGTATAGTCAAGGTTCTATGGAGACTTTATCACAAAGAAATCCATCTGATATTGATGTGGTTGTTTATTGCCAGCAGGCGCTAGGGAAAACATTGGACCATATCAAAGTGATTGAAAAAATACTCCCTGACGTGCCTGTGGTGCTCGTGGTTAGCCATCGGGATGAGCAATATGACTTTGGTAATAATGTTGATGGTATTTTAACTTATCCATTAATGGGCAAGCGCTTTGTTAAGGCGATGACTAAGGCTCTTGCCAAACGTGACAGCAGTAAAGTGGTTCCTATTCCGGCGACGGTTGATGTAAAGGCAAGTAGCAAAGATCGGGTATTGATTGTCGAAGATAATGCCGTTAATCAGAAAGTCGCTTCGCTATTTTTGAAAAAGGCCGGCTTCACTTTCGATATTGCTAACAATGGGCAAGAGGCGGTTGACCTGTTCAAGCAAAATAAAAACTACAGCGCCATATTGATGGATTGCATGATGCCTGTCATGGACGGTTTTACAGCAACAGAGCAGATTCGGGCATTTGAGGCAGAGAATGACTGCCCGTCAACGCCTATTATTGCTTTGACAGCCAGTGTTTTGGACGCTGATATCAATAAATGCTATGAGGTGGGAATGGATGATTACGTAGCAAAACCGTTCAAAAAAGAGGTGTTACTTGATAAGTTAGAGGCATATGCACAACCGGCTTGATGTATATAAATTTGGCTAAATCAGCTCAAAAAGGAATCAAACGTTGATGTTGATTCCTTTTTTACTATTAAAAATCAATAAATAAGTTGTTTTCCCTGTCATAATGGCTATTGGCATAAAACACTGCTACGGAATGTTGTATTAGGTATATACCGTTGACTTGATGCACTTTGCAGTAGTGTAAAAATACAAAAAAATAAAGTGGCTATTATGACCAAAATTTCAAAACAGCTAAATTCAAGCCAAGGACAGGAGAGGGATTATCCTGATTCTTACAACCTTATATCGACAACGGATCCCCATAGCCATGTGACTTATGCAAATGAGTCATTTTGTGAAGTGGCGGGCTATGATGCAGAAGAACTCATTGGGCATCCACATAATATTGTTCGCCATCCAGATATGCCGAAGAAGGCATTTGGCCAGCTATGGCAATATATCAAGTCAGGCAAGAGCTGGATGGGACTGGTTAAAAACCGTTGCAAAGATGGCGGTTATTATTGGGTTTCTGCCTTTGTCACGCCAATAACAGATGGTAAAGGTCAGGTCATCGAATATCAGTCTGTACGTAGTCGACCGGAAAAGGCGACGGTTGAAAGGGCTGAACAAGCTTATCGTCAAATGGACAGCCAAACCTCTATTCGTTGGCGTTGGTCTCAAGGACGTGTTCTGCTGGGCTTGATTGGTGCCGGTCTGGTTGGCGTGGTCGCTGGTGGTCTTACACAAGGTTTCGATTGGCCAACAGGTTTGGGCGTCGTGGCATTGGGGGGAGCGTTGGCTCTGCAAATTCATGCCCAGCAGCGGATGAGTCAGCTCCGTTTATTGGCACAAGATGCTTACCATAACCCGACCATGGAGCCCATCTATACCGGTAAATATGACGATTATTCGCCTGTGGAACTGGCTTTGAAAATGCGCCAATCAGAATTGCGAGCAATTGTCGGTCGAGCCAGTGAGACTGCGGGTGATATTTTGCTTTCGGCTGAGGATCAATTTGCCCAATCGCAAAATGTGAAGTCAAACCTGCATCATCAAACATTGGCGACAGAAGAAGTCAGCGTTGCGATTGGCCAGATGGCCGCCTCAGTCAAAGAGGTGGCAGAGAGTGCCGCCAGTACCTCGGCGATGACCAGTCATGCCCAACAACTGGCTGCAGATGGACAAAGTCGAGTGGATGAAACGATTGACTCGGTGAATCGCCTGTATCAGGAGCTAGATGCATCCAAGGAAGTTATCAATGCACTGTCGGATAGTAGCCGTCAAATTGAAGGTATTCTGGATGTGATCGGTTCTATTGCCGATCAAACTAATTTGCTGGCACTCAATGCTGCGATTGAAGCCGCGCGAGCAGGTGAAGCCGGACGTGGGTTTGCGGTGGTTGCAGACGAGGTGCGCTCGTTGGCGCAGAAGACGCAAGCATCAACCGGTGAAATCCAGACGATGATCGCCCGTCTTCAACAAATTGCAGGGCAGGCCGTGGCAGCTGTTGAGCGCGGTGGTGAGCAATCGAACCATTGCCGCAATCAGGCGGAAATGATGGGCGAGCAGCTTGAGGCGATCAATCGGGTTCTGGATCAGGTGACCGACAATAGCCATCAGATTGCTGCTGCTGTAGAAGAGCAAGTGGGGGTGAGTATGGATATTTCCCGTAATGTCGATGCGATTAATGCCTTGGCGGCCGATAATGCGCACACCAGTGACCAGTCGGTTGAAAGTACCCGTTTGTTGGTGGAACGTTTGGAAGGGCTTAAACGTTTGATGATTCAGTTTCAGCGAAAGTCATAATCAGGAATACCAATTGTTGTAAATAATGAATCATTCTAGTTTGTTCAACCATTATTTATGACTAGTTACTTACGGTGATTGGTTTTACATTTCCTGTTTACGAGCCAATAAAAAAGAGCACGCATTGCGTGCTCTTTTTTGTATCGTTTATTTGAACTCAGCGCATCGCATACGGTTAAGAACCGCCATGACTTCGAGAACACGAGGTTTAGCTATATCGCCGTAGTTTGGCATAGAGCGGAACCATTCATCGTTGCACAGCATACGGGAGAAGGTTTTGCTTGGTGCCTTTTCCCAGCCTTTTTGTTGTGCAAGTTGGAACCATAGCCAACCAATTGCGTGTAGTTGGCTAGAATCGGCAACCTGCTCAAGGGCTTGTAGATCGATAAACTCACGGCCAAAACGCAGAGAAGATTTGTCTTTTACCTGAATACGGAATTTGCCGTCTTCAAGCATGGCTTTCAATCCTGCGCAGTTGAGTTTGCGGGTACGTGGCTGCTCAATGGCGCTACTGCCTTCAAGTTGACGGCGGGTAGGGTGAGATTCAACAACCTGCTTCGCTTTTTCTGTTACATCGATGGCTTCGTAGTTATGCATTTGGATAACAGTATCGGCAACGTCCAAGTAGTCACCAGAACCGCCCATAACAAGCAGAATTGAAATACCAAGCTGATCACGTAGCAGTGAGATCCGGTCAACAAGCGGTGTGATTGGCTCATCATCTTTGGCAATTAGAGCCTGCATGCGCTCGTCGCGGATCATAAAGTTGGTTGCAGAGGTGTCTTCATCAATTAACAGGGCTTTAGCGCCTGCTTCGATAGATTCCTGCAGCCATGACGCCTGTGACGTTGAACCTGAAGCATTTTGAGTGGAGAACATGTTGGTGTCCTTACCCATCGGCAAATTGCTGATATACGGGGAAAGGTCAACATTGTGTACACAACGGCCATCTTCGGCACGGATCTTAGCGGCATTCTCATCGGTAACGATATATTCACGGCCATCACCAGGAATATGGTCGTAAACCGAACTTTCGATCGCGTTGAGCAGGGTCGACTTACCGTGGAAGCCACCACCAACAATCATTGTGATACCTGTTGGTACACCCATACCGCGAATGGTACCGCGATGTGGTGCTTGAAGCTCTACAGCGAGATTGTCTGGGCTGGTAAACGGTAGTGCTTCCGGAAGAGGAAGATCGCTATTACCAGCAAGACGCGGCAGGATACTGCCGTCTGCGATAAATGCCATAAGCCCTTTATCGGCAAGTTGCTTACGCAGGGATACTTGGTCTTCAATGGCTTCACAGTGACGCTTCAGTTCGTCAATAGGTAGCTCGCGCGCGATGGTTGCACGACGAATAACCTTAGGCATGGTATGTACGAACAGGTTGGCTGTTTTCTTTGCAATGATCGTACGGCCGTCAGACGGCAAGTTGATGCGAAAACGCAGCTCGATAGCATCGTCATCAAAAACAACGGCGGTACGGTCAAGAACGGTTTGGCCTGGACGATCAATTTGAATTTCATTGATTTGCTGCGCCAATTCATTGAAGTAGCGAGCAATAAAATCTCGGGCTGCACGTTGATAGTCGGCAGACTGGTCTTTTAACCATTCGAGGTCAGTGAGAGACCACTTGCGACGGGCACGAACGCGCGACGCTGGGGCATAGGGATCGGACTGTGTGATGTCGATGAAGAAATCGAAGTCAACGAAGTGGTATTCACCGCGCAGGCTCGAATAGCTGCGATAGTTATGACGGTCAATTTTTTGTAGTTTTGCTTCGAGTAATTGCATGTCGCCTCGATACCTTCGTGAGATTTTTCCGGGGGCGGGATTCTACACCAAACACATTGAATAAGCACACAGATTGCTTGATTCAGCCGTATTTTTTCACCTACCTAAGTCTAATATACCCGTGCCGCGTCGTGATGATAGATTAAATATTTTGCGGTGCTTCAAGATATAGGGAGGACACGCCGTGTTGCAGATTGGCTTGATGGTGACGGAGTATGTGTTGGTGGCAGTAGGTTTGTCTATGTTGGGACGTGGGATCTATCTTTACGGTCACCGTACCCGTGATTGGTCTGGTATTGCCAAGATGTTCTACCAGCGGGTAGGGATGTTGGCCGGTGAATATAGGTGGTATCAGCTTGGCGTTAGTGTTTTTGTTCTGGGAGTGGTAGTTAGAATAGTCAACTTGATGTTATGGCCTTCTTGAGAGCCTCCAAGCTTGTTAAGCAACGAGAGTATATATAAAACTTGTTTGTCGTTATTTGTTTCGGTGAGAAGATCCAATACAGATGGAGGCTGTTGTGGCAGCTTTCCTCGCGGATATCGATTGATATCCGCGCGAAAGACTATTGACGAGGCTTAGGTAAAGTCAAAGTGACTTTTAATCCACCAAGGGCGCTCTTGCCCAGAGTCAATTTACCTCTGTAGCTGTGTGCCAATTCGCTGGCGATATTTAGCCCTAGGCCAGTACCTGGCGTTGTTTCATCAAGCCGTACGCCCCGTTTTAGTACAGAATCAAAATTATCGACAGGAATTCCAGGACCATCATCTTCCACGATGATAGCGAGGGTACGGGGGGTCTCATCGGCCAAATGTACGCGGATTAGGCTATTTGACCATTTGTATCCATTCTCGATCACGTTGCCGATGATCTCATCGAGATCCCGCTTTTCTACAGCTACTGCCAAATCGCTGTCTAGTTCGTTAACTAAAATGACTTCTCTGCTGGCATAGACTTTATCCATCGCCATAGAAATGGCATCTACACGCGCAGAAGGTGTTGTTTTGGCTGCGAGGATATTGGCTGCCCCAGCCATTCTTGCTCGGCCTAAGTGATAATCAATATGCTGTTGCAATTGCTGCAATAGCGGAGAGAGTTTTTGTTGTTGCGACTCGGGTAAATTTGCGACTTCGTTGTTGAGTATCGCGATTGGGGTCTTTAGCGCATGCGACAAGTTCCCCGCGTGATTTCTGGCACGATCAAGCAGTTCTTGATAATGAAATAATAAGGCGTTGAGATCATCTACGACCGGGCGAATCTCAGCAGGGTAGTTGCCAGTTAGCTCAGTGGCATTGCCCTCACGGACATCTTTGAGACGGGCTTGTAGTTTCTTGAGCGGCCAAAGCGACCAAGAGACTTGAGCCCAAATCAGTAACAGGATACCTCCAACCATAGTCGCAAGCATTAACCACAAGCCGTGGGTTAGTTTGGTGATGGTATGCAATAAATGATCTTGGTTAGCAGCAATGCTTAATTGAACCGGTTCGTCGATCTCAGGAAGGTAAAACTGACGAGAGATCACTAGCAAAGATTGGTTATTCGGGCCATGAAAGCCTTTTTTCTCGTTACCGGTAATGCGGGTATCCCATAACGAACGAGATCTCAGCTCTTGATCGGTGACTTTTAGCGTCCAGTATAATCCGCTATAGGGTTGCTGAAAGCGGGGATTTGAGAGAATGCGGGGCTGAATTAGTTTACCGTTGCTATCAACTTCGGTTTGAGCGGTTAGTTCATCCATATAGATATAAAGCTGTTGTTTTTCTTGGTCGACAAGATAGCTTTTGATGAACTGGGGAACAAGATACCCTGCTGCGAGAGCAATAGCCAAAAGCCAAACAGCCGCGGCAATAAGCAAGCGGCTGCGAAGGCTTGGAAGTGGTTTTGCCGGTGACTTAATCGCCATTGATACGATACCCTAGACCCCGAACGGTTTTGATAACGTTAGTACCAATTTTTCGACGGATGCGGCCAATGAAGACCTCAATGGTATTTGAATCGCGGTCAAAGTCTTGTTTGTAGATATGCTCGACCAATTCTGTACGCGAAATCACTTTTTCGGCATTGTGCATCATATATGACAATACTTTGAATTCGAGCGCGGTAAGATCAACCGGCGTGCCGTTGTAACTCACATTTGACGAGCGGGTGTCGAGGCTAAGACCACCTACCTGAATGATAGGGGATGCGTTGCCTGTTGAACGGCGTACTTGCGCGCGAAGTCGAGCTACGAGTTCTACCATCTGAAACGGTTTTGTTAAGTAGTCATCAGCCCCAGCATTCAGGCCTTCTACCCGTTGGGTCAGTTCTGTACGTGCGCTGAGTATAATGACAGGACAGGCGACTTTTTCATCACGTATGCCACGAAGCACGGTAAGGCCATCTAGTTTTGGTAGGCCCAGATCAAGCACGATGGCATCCCATGATTCAGAAGTGGCACGATACAGTGCATCGATACCATCGCAGGATAGCTCTGCTACCCAGCCGCTTTGTTCTAGTCCGGCAACAATTTGGTTGCCTAATGTCATTTCGTCTTCGACGACGAGCACTTTCATTGTTCTACCTTTATGATGTTTTCTAAACCGCGGCCTTTAATCTCAATCATAGAGAGCGATTTGGCTTCGTACTCAACACGGATAATACGGTTATCAGGTGCGAGCAATTTGAGTTCATAGACCCAAATGCCGTCATCTTCCTCCAGCTCAACTTTGATGATGCGTCCATGCAATTGTCGCGCGACGGTTTCCTGCAGTGAAGAGTAAGGCTGGATTAGACCTTGCTCCACGGCATGCATAACGTCGTCATGATCTTCCTCTATTTCTAGCTCGACAGCGGCGAAACTTAGTGAGGAAAACAATAGCAACAGGGCTGTGATGATAATCTGATTCCTATTCATGTTACCTAGTCTAATCAGTCGAAGATGAACCGAGAGTGAATAAATGGAGGCTTAACTCGGAAAATCAATTATTGATAACACTGTAAATTATAGCTATTTGTCTGTATTTGAATTACGTATAATCTTTTTACTCGTTTTTTGAGCAAGGGAAGATTATGCAATTCACATTAAAATTAAAACTATTGTTGTCGAGTTTTGCTGCGATTTCTATAACCGTAGTCGCATTGGGCGCTTTTTCTTATTTATCGATGAAAGATCAGCTTTGGAAAGCGATTGAAAGTGAATCGACAAATACTTCTGTTGCGGTGACGAAGGGGATTGGTGATTGGCTTAATGCAAAGCGTGATGCTGTAACGGCCACGGTCAATACGATAACAGAAAAGAATACGCAAAATGTTGTTACTCACCTAAAGCAGACTTTGGTATCAGGTAATTTCAGTTTGGCATTTTACGGTAATGCGCAAGGTGAAATGTATCGTCATGATCCGTCATTGAACCGTGCTGGTTATGATCCTCGTACCC
The DNA here is from genome assembly GCF_001029445.1 of Photobacterium aquae. Taxonomy (GTDB): domain Bacteria; phylum Pseudomonadota; class Gammaproteobacteria; order Enterobacterales; family Vibrionaceae; genus Photobacterium; species Photobacterium aquae. The sequence continues at coordinate 127,496 of NZ_LDOT01000014.1, read as the reverse complement.
GGGGTTGGTATCAGTCTGCGCAGCAGGCTAGGCGTGACATTGTCACTGCTCCATATATGAGTCATACCATGCAAACATTGGTAGTGACCCTCGCTGAGCCTGTGATGAGTAATGGGGCTGTGCGCGGGGTTGTCGGTGTTGATTTGGCTCTGGGGGATCTGATGAAGGATGTGCTGACCATTCCGGTACAGGGAGATGGTTATGCGGTGTTGGTAGATATGGATAATCAGGTCATTGTTGCGCACCCAAACGAAAAAATGGAGCTCAAGCCAATTAGCGATCTGGGTTTGTCGATGGGTCAATTACAACAGGCGATTAGCGGAAAAGGCTTTTTCTTCTCTCAGTTTGATGGCCGCGAACGTGCTGTAGAGATACAGGCAGTTCCCGATTCTGGCTGGGCGCTGTTGATGGTGATGGACAAGTCTGTGCTGGAAGCGCCATTAGCTGACGTGGTATTTGATATTACTTTGATTGGGTTGATGATCCTTGCTGTTGCCTGCGTATTTGTTGGTTGGTTGGTTAACCGGCAGCTTCGCGAGCTTAACCATGTATCTGATGCATTGGCGGATATTGCCAATGGTGAGGGTGATTTGACCGTACGCATTGAAACGAAAACACAAGATGAAGTCGGTAAGTTGGCTGCGAATTTTAATCAGTTTGTTGAGCGCCAACATGCGATGGCGAGCAAGTTGCGGGACATTGCTGTTGAGTTGAATAAAAGTGCAGAAGTTGCAGCGGAGGCAACGGTTCAACGGACTCACAATATTCGCCAACAACAAGATGAAATTACGATGGTTGCCACAGCCGTGACCGAGATGGCAAGTGCTACGCAGGAAATTGCCGGTAATGCGGAAAATACGGCAAAGACAGCAGAAGAAGCCGTATCGATGGCAGGAGAGGGGCATCGTCAAGCTAGTCAGAGCCAAAATTCGATTGGTAATCTTGCTAACGAAGTCAATAGTGCATCGGGGATCATTGGTGAACTCAAAGAGCATGCTCTTAAAATTAGTACGATTCTATCAACGATCCGGGATATCGCCGAGCAAACAAACTTATTAGCGTTGAATGCTGCCATTGAAGCTGCGCGAGCCGGTGAGCAAGGCCGGGGTTTTGCAGTCGTTGCTGATGAGGTACGTGTGTTGTCACAGCGAACGCATGTCTCAACGGAAGAGATTCAAGCGATGATTGAAACGCTGCAATCCACAACTCAGCAAGCTGTATCAGCAATGGGTGAGAGCCACAGGTTGGCACAAACCAGCGTGACGGATGTTGATGCGGCAGGAAGTAGTATTACGTCTATTGCCGAGCAGATTAATGTGATCAGTGATATGGCAACGCAAATCGCGTCTGCTGCCGAAGAGCAGTCCAGTGTAACGGCTGAAATTAGTCGCAATACTGAAGGGGTACAAGAGGTCGCGAATCAAATGGCAGATGAAGCCATTGCTGCGGCACAGCAGGCAGAAACGTTAAAAGTGTTGGCCAATCAATTAGAAGTCGAGGTACATCGATACAAGTTGTAATGGTTTAACTCTGCTGAATTCAAATGTAGCCGCCTAATTAATTAGGCGGCTTTTTTTATAGGTAAAGAAAATTTTATTGTTTATTTCAATGCCAGTAATGTTTTAAGGCGAAAGCTGTTGTTATGTTTCATTGCTATTTGATTTTTTATGAAACATCTCGAAAAATGGCAAAAATATATTGTTAATAACTGAATGGAAACCATCAGTCTTGTATTTTAAATACCTGTTCCATTAAGGCGTAGGATACTTTGTTTGTAGAATGTTCGATGAAAACAGAGCTTTGCCTTTGAGTGAGAGTATATTGACAGGATACGTTTTGAGGAATGCATGAAATATAAACTATTATTGTTAGGGTTGTTATTGTCAGTGTCTGGCCAAAGTGATGCCATTGATAATGAGAAGAGTGTCGATATCGAGTATGAAAAAATAGAAAAAGAAATGGCACTCGTGGAGTTGGAATGGGAGAGGCTATTTGCATTGGAAGAACAAGGCATCATTATTGATCAAAAGGAATATGATGCGTTGACAGAGAAGCAACAAACGCTAACCAGAAAAAAACTGCTTAGACAGGCAGGAAAGAATACCTCAAGCAAGTAATAATAGCGTTACAGTGAGTATTGATGGGTGTGTTTTATATCCTTTTGGCTGTGAGTGGTGATAAATAATGTTTAGGCGTGAGTTGTATTTAGCTATCAGGGCTAGGCCGCAATCGTACATATCGGGCAAATCTAGGTATGCCGCTGTTAGTGAACCCGTTATGACGGTATTGGATAAAACTACCGAGCGGAGGCGGGTTTTGCCGATCGTCGTCTGAAAATCCAGTGCCAATCTTAAATTTGATATTGTCGCTAGTGATTACCCAAATTGCCCCCATCATACCTTTGTATTTTCCATTGCCAGGCTCATAGCCAATAACAATGGCTTCGTTATCGTTATGGTGTTTAAACTTCATCAATGCAGGGCTTTTACCTGCTGTATAGAAATTGTTTTTGTTATGCAGCATTAGTCCTTCCCCACCTAGAGCGATCACATTTTTATGCCATCTCTCTAATTCGGTTATACTGCCAAGCTCACGTTGGGTGGCTACTTCAATGAAAGGTTGGTTTAATGTCTTCGCATGTTCTTTTAATAAAGAAAGACGATGGGAAAAAGGCCCTTGAACATTTGGCATATCAAATAACATGAATTTGATGTTGAGCCATTGGTTTGAATTTGGATATTTGTCTAATACGGTTCGTGTGACTTGTTGAAACTGTCCTCGTCCTGCCCATAATTCACCTTCTAGCATAATATCTTTTGGGAGTGCGGCAATAAACCAGTCTGGTGCCGAGATTGTATTGCCTTGGCGGGTGACGAGAGAGGTGCCTGTCCAAATAGCTCGAATACCGTCAAGTTTTTCGCTGACATAGAATTCTTTGATGCTTGGTGAATGCTCTAAAAATCGTGCCATTTTGTGTTGATCCATGCCTGTAGCATGCATCAAGTTAATACCAGAAATTGTCTGGCTGTGGGCGGCGCTAAATGGGCTAAGAGCTAGAGTTACAAGTGCAGCTATTTGACTAATAGTAAAAGAGCGTATTCGTTGGGATGGCATTGTATAGAGAACCGACAAAGAGTACATGGCCTAAAAACTAGGACTTATCTTCGAAGGTGCAAAATAGTATTATTTTTTTCGCCTGTAAAATACGAGGCAGTTTCAGTAAATATGTAATTTGGTGGGGCAGTATGATGGGAAATGTGAACTACAGCGTCATGGTAGTGATTGGCCACTCTTTAGAGAGCGGCCAATGATATCACGGCGGATTAGAAGTGTAATTGAATAACCGATTCTGCTACACAGCCTGGGCGGCGTACGCCTTCGATTTCAACCCTAAGTTCTTGAACAATTTCTAGACCACGTTTAACAGGGGTTACCGCTAGAATACTGGTAGTCGCGCGAATACGATTTCCTGATTTAACAGGGTATGGGAAACGAATTTTGTTAAACCCCATATTCACGGTCATTTTAGCTGTCGGGAATTTTTGCTTTGATGGGTCAACACTGTCAGTAAGTACAGATAGCAGTGATAGGGTCAAAAAACCGTGTGCTACTGTCGTTTTAAACGGGGACTCTTCAGCGGCTCTATTTGGATCAGTATGGATCCATTGGTGGTCTTCTGTGACATCAGCAAACTGATTGATGCGCCCTTGATCGACAAGCAGCCAATCGCCGGTGTGAATGATTTGGCCCAGCGTGTCGGTGAGTTCTTGGTAGAGTACTTCAGCTTCTGGCTTCATGGCAGCGACTGCAGCCGGAGTCTGTACTGGTGTATTTTGAATTTCTGCAGTATTCACTTGTTTTTCTTTATTTATAGCCGCTAAATGGCTGGTTGTTTCGGAGGTCTGCACAACAGCGTCATCATTGGATGCAGTAGCGTGACTGCCAGCAAGCTGTACGATTTTTGATTTGTTTGTTTTTGTAACAAAATCAAGCCAGTGTTCACGTAAAGAAGGAGATAGTAGCTCCTTTAAGTCAAAGGAATGCCGGGAAAATTCTTCACGTCTTTGCTTAATAAAATCGACAACTTTCATGCTGGTGACCTTCTTAAAAAAACGCTGTAAGCGATATCAAGGCGATATATTGTAACGTTTAATTTTAAATTGAAAAGACAAAATGTGTTCCAGATCTCGTTGTGATAGTGGTCAGATGAGTGATTGTCTTTTTATATCAGTTGGTTAGTGTTGTTGCTGGATTAGTGCAAAAAATCTAGCTCTGATTGTTGAAGGGTTCTTTTTAGGAGTAGAAATTGTCGATGATTAATAGTTTTAGCTTACAGTTGTGCTCTGGAATATTTCTCAATAGCAATTCAGCGTACATATGTACTATTAATTAGCTCAATGTTCAAAAGCTAAAAAATAGTATTTTATTGAAGGATGCAAAAAATTCTCAGTATAAATGCCAGCATAATATCGTGATGAAATAGATGTAATTCATAACGCTAAGATATTGAGTCTACAGCGAGGTTGTTAGGGGGATCGTCTCACTAAAGAGCCAAAGCTCCAAGCGGAAAGAGCTAGGCTTATCCTGTTGCACTTAGTGAGGTGGTAGTCAACATGAGGGGCTGGCTTGTCGGTTGTATGGCTATATTGCTCTGTGTGTCAGCAGCTGTAGCCGCGCCTAACGATGACATTGCTATAGAGCTAGATCAATATGTAAAACAAGCCGTAAAGCTCGGGTTACCCGGTGCATCCTTGGCTGTTGTCATTAATGGCGAGATTCGGTTGCTACGTGGTTATGGTGTCCGGAAGCGGGGGGGGAAGGAGAGGGTCAACTCGGCGACGGTTTTTCCATTGGCTTCGATATCGAAGACATTTGCTTCTGGGGCGGTGTCGATTTTGGTCAACGACAAGTTGATTGAATGGGATACCCATGTTGTCCCTTATCTGGATGATATTGTGTTTAGCGAGCCAGAGTTAGGGAAGGATGTTACTCTTCGGCATGTCTTGTCGCATACAACAGGTTTAGTTCCTCAGGCATATTCTGATTTGCTGGAGGACAATGTCAGCTACAGCCGGATACTGGCAATGCTTGATAGGGTCAATTTCGTCTGTTCGCCGGGCCAGTGTTATGGTTACCAGAACATTGTTTACAATTTTTCTGCTGATATGTTGGCTCTGGCATCGGGTAAAGATTATCCCACGTTCGTCAAAGAGCATATTTTTGTTCCGTTGAAAATGGATCAGGCCTCTTTTGGCATCGAGGGGTATAAGGAGGCGGAGAATCGGGCCTCGCCACATGTCAGGGTTAAAGATGGTTGTGCTGCAGTGAAACCGGCTCCTTATTATTACCGTGTCCCCGCCGCCGCGGGTGTCAATGCGAGTGCGCAAGATCTAGCAAAGTGGATGCTCGCCCAGTTTGGTTATTACCCGAGTGTACTGCGGCCCGATTTGCTTGAGATTATGCATAAGCCTCATATAAGGGCTAATCAGTATCGTTATCGCGCTAAGTTGAGCAATGTGTACTATGCATTAGGCTGGCGAACTTTTGAATATGCCAATCAGCCAGGGTTTGTTCATCACGGTGGTTGGGTGCGAGGGTTTCGTACCGAAATGGTATTTAATCGTTATACAAAGACCGGTATCGTATTGCTAGCTAATTGTGAAACAAAATTTGCTCGTGAATTTGTTCTTTACTTTCTAGACCTTTATCGTCAGCATTATGGGCGAGATGGTTAAATATAAATCAAAAAGGTTGGATTATATGGCTAAGAAACGTAAGCAATATGCGCAAATAGATGATGACGGAAAGGTGTTGTCATCAACTCCGGTGATAGAGACAGAAACGGGCCGCGGTACAGTGAGAGACAATGCTTTGAAAGCAGTTGTAACCAGTTCGCTCTTTAGAACGCGAGTTGTAAAATCTAAAAAAGGTAAGGGGAGTTTTGTAAGAAAAGACAAACATAAAGGACGAGAGTCCTATTCAATGGCGGCTTAAGAGCATTCATTGTATAGGACTTTTTTCCTCTACATCTGCGTACCACGTTCAATGCAATTTAAATTTGGCAATGAGCTCGCATTGATTAGTGAGACTCATATTTTCAACCTGTTTGGCCACTATCGGGTTTGGGTGCCGTTTTAAAAAAGCGATCAATGCTGACTTGCAACAGCCCAGTGATGACATGAAACTCTCGCAATGTGCTCTAGGGCATTGGGGGATCAGTGTCATAATTTGCTCAGATGCCAATTGTAGGTATTTGAGTTCGTATTCGACATCGCCTTGTTGTTGCCAAAAATTCGCTAGATTGTGGCATGACATGACTTTTATAGTGAGTAAATCTTCCAGCTCTTCTGTTTGGAAACTTAGTGGTTCAAGCTGCTGAGATTCAGCTAGAGCCAGTTGGTAATGCACAACCGCCATTAGAAAGTCGTTACTTTTAACGGCATTATCAGCCAGCAAAGTATGTTGCTCCCACCGTGATGTGTTCATCGCGTTTTCTTCTCCGTAATCATTGGGTATGAAGGCTGTCGATATAGTGTTGTTCGACTTGCTGCCAATCCACCACATTCCACCATGCCGCAATGTAGTCTGGGCGTTTGTTTTGGTAGTTGATGTAATAGGCATGTTCCCAGACATCGAGAGCTAGAATGGGGATACCTTGTTTGTCGGCAACGTCCATGAGCGGGTTGTCTTGGTTACTGGTGGTCGTTATTTCAAGCCGGCCTTCAGTAACGATTAGCCAGATGAACCCTGATCCAAAATGGTTGGCAGCGGCTTCGCTGAACTGGTGTTTGAAGTCCTCAAAGCTGCCGAAGTGGCAGTGGATGGATTCTGCCAGAAGCCCTCCCGGGAATGGACTGCCATTGGGTGACATGCATGCCCAGTAAAGGTTGTGATTGTAGAAGCCACCGCCGTGGTTGCGAATTGCAGTAGGTAATTTTGATACGTTGGCAAACAGTGCTTCTAAGCTTTCATTTGCGTAGTCACTGTTTTCGATGGCTTCAGAGAATTTATTAAAATAGGTTCGATGATGACGGTCGTAATGGATTTCCATTGTTTTCGCATCAATGTAGGGCTCGAGGGCGTCGTAGGCATAGGGGAGGGCTGGAAATGAAAATGACATAGATATTCTCCTGATTTTGTATATTCCAATCATCAGGATAATAATGAGAATCAATATCGTTATCAACCATGTCTTTTGTATGCCAATAAAAAACAGCAGCCAAATAGGCTGCTGTTTTTGAGCATGGTTTAGCAGTAGTTATTGAACAATTTCACCGCTTTCTACGACTGTTTTTCGTACAGTATCGGCAAATTTAAGAGCCTCGTTGCGAATGGCCGTTTCGTCTACAGTTAGCATGTTACGGTCTTGCATCAGCACTTTGCCGTCAACAATCGTATGTTTCACGTTGGCCGCATAGGCTGAATACACAAGTGCCGAATATGGGTTGTAGACCGGAACCATGTTAGGCGCTTTGGTATCTACGACGATGATATCAGCCAGTTTACCGGTTTCTAGTGAGCCGATTTTGTCTTCCATATGTAGCGCACGTGCCGCACCCATGGTTGCCATTTCGATGACTTTAATCGGTGGCATTGCCGCTCGGTCTTTGTTGACCAGTTTGTGAACCTTTGCAACCTGATTGAATTCATCAATGGTTGAAATGGTGTTGCCTGACATCGGCCCGTCGGTACCCAAGCCGATACGTAAGCCATCATCAAACATCTTTAGTGCTGGTGATACCCCTTTGGCTGATTTGATATTGGCACTCATATTGTGTGCGATACCGACATCATGTTTTTTCAACAGCTCGATATCGCTGTCACTGACGTTGATAACGTGTGCACCGACAAGGTTCGGTGTCAGAGCGCCGATCTGCGCCATATATTCGACAGGGCTCTTGCCACCACTGCGCTCTGCGATCACTTGGTTTTCACGCTTGGATTCTGCTAGGTGAATCATTACCGGCACATCGTATTGCAGTGATAGCTTGGTGATGGTCTGCAGTGTTTCAGTGGTGTTGGTGTAGGGGGCGTGCGGGGCAAATGCCGGGGTGATACGAGGATGGTTTTTGTATTCTTCAATGAAGTTGACGGCATACATAATACCTTCTTCGGCATTGGCAGCATCGGCAACCGGGAATTTGATGACGGTTTCACCCAGTACGGCACGCATCCCAATTTGATCAACCGTTTTAGCGACTTCATCTTCGAAGTAGTACATATCGGCGTAGGTCGTTACCCCGCCTTTGACCATCTCAACGTTACCAAGTTGTGCGCCGATACGCACCATATCACGAGATACCAGTTTCTTTTCTAGCGGGAAGATGTAGCGATGCAGGCGATCGGGCACATCATCAGCCATTGAGCGGAATACAGTCATAGAGACATGGGTATGGGTGTTGATCAAACCTGGCATGACGATATCGCCATCAGCATCGATGGTTTGTTTAGCCTTGTATTCGGCCAGATCAGAACCATCGGTGACTGCGAAGATTTTATTGTCCCTAACTGCCACTAGACCATTGTCGTATACGGTCTTGTCTTGGTCCATTGTAAGAACCGTGGCATTTTTGATCAGAAGGTCAACTTTTTCAGCCGCCAGGGAGGAAGCACTTGCTAGGCAAGCTGCCGTCATAGACACAGCAAGCAAGGTTTTTTTGAACATGAATATCACCGCTCTTTGTAGAAACTGAGCGGATAATACCTGATGCGTTTGTATTGAAAATTAGTATTGTAAACTTGGGTTTAGTTATGTGATAAAAATCACGCAAAGGTTTGCTTTTAGGGCGTTACATTATAATTTTGCTATCCAGAATCATGACGTAATGTTTGTAATGGCCGCATTTTTTGATCATTACGTTATCCCCGTCACTTTTTGCGCAGGCGATGAAACATCCATAAGGTTAGGGCACTGCTGCATATAGGTAGCGCCAGCCAAACCCCTTGGATACCAAAAAAATGTGCCAAGGAGAAGATAAACAGGGTGATAAGCACGAGTTTGCCGCCAGAGAGCATCGCAGCCTCTTTGCCTCGATTGACTGATTGGAAATAGGTCGCCCCGACAAGCAGTAACCCTTCCATTGGCAGTCCCCAGAAATATAACTGGGCTCCTTGTACCGTGACCGGCTCTAGTGACGGGTTGTGCCCGGCAAAAAGATAGACCATCCACTCTGGGAAACTGTAAATCATGCTGACCCCCAAAAGAGCGATGAGCAAGGTTACCGCAAAGGCTAAATTTCGGGTTTGTCGCACTCGGTGATATTCACCAGCTCCGGTGTTGTAACTGGTAATGGGCTGAATACCCAAAGCGATACCTTCAAAGATCAGGTAGAAGAAAGCCTCGGTGTAGCTCACTATGCTGTAGGCTGCAACGTGGATGGCGTTGCCGACCCACAGGAACGCCTTGTTGTGCAACGTCAGAACAACAGAAAGGTAGAGATACATCAGCAGGCTGGAAAAGCCGAGTTTGCATATTTGACAAACAGTATCCCAATGCAATGCCATACTTTGCCGAGTTATGCGCAATTCGGTTTTTGCCGAGAAAAAATGTTGTAGGCACAGTAGGGCGGTGACGAGTTGCGAGAGCATGGTTGCAATGGCCGCCCCGGTGAGTGCCCAAGGTAATACCACGATAAAAAGCCAGTCGAGGACAATATTGAGTATCCCGCCGAAAATCATAATGGCTGTGACGCGGTTAGGTTGGCCGTCGTTTCTGAGGAGTGAAGAAAAGGCCAGTGAGATAATGGCAAAGGTGCCTAATGCAAAATACCAAAAGAGGTAGTCTCTACCCATTTCGAGTATTTTCCCCTTGGCACCGAGCCATATCAGGATCGATTCGCTAAATGCCATTCCTAGTATACTGGTTATCAATGAGATGATTAGGCAGAGCGAAAAGGCATTGCCGACAATGCGTTTTGCCTGCTGGGTTTTATTTTCTCCCAGTTTGATTGAGACAAGTGCAGACGCCCCCATGCCAATGAGCGCCCCTAGGGCGTACAGTACTGAACCTACGGGATAGCCAAGCATGATCCCGGCAAGGCCGTCTTCGCCAATATAGTGGCCTATGAACATGCCATCGATGGCAACATAGATACCGGTGATGAGCATGGCGGCAATGGTTGGTAAGGTGTAGCGAATGAACAGGCGGATGAGGGAGTCATTTTTCAATGACAAATGCGCAGCATGTTGCTCGTTGGGGGTATCGGCAGCCCCTGTGTGACCGATAAATTCATGTTCGGTGGATTCCAATACTGGATCGGGATAAGGCTGCGGAGAACTCATGATATCGTTATCACTGCTGAGGAAACTCAAAGAAGGCCGAGAGTAAAATGTATTTGTGAATCGTTCTACAGCCGTCTTTCTTGAGTGGATGATATGTTTTATAGCTACCGTTCAGAGGATAGCCTAATGCCTCGAATTGTTGCTGGATACCGTGTTCTGGCATCAGTAGACGGACACCATCTTTGTTGTATGGCTCGATATTGTCCGGCAGGCAACCTAACCACCAGCCAAGAATTTCTTTACTGGCTTTGCTTCGGTCAAACCAATGGTCAGCGACCACAACCAGATAATTGGGTTGCTGGGCATCCATTTTTTGACAGGTATCGATAATGGTTTGAACAAATGCTTTGCGACGCGCAAGGTTGGCACTGAGCAGGCGCTGGGCAATAATCCAAATGGTTAGTTCATTGTTATGGATTCTGAAAATAGGCTGGGGCAATTGCTCATCTGACTGGCATTGTTCGAGTAACGCAGGGATCCCTTTGTCATTGAGGGTGGCAATAATGCGTCGGCTAAGGGCTTTTCCCAAATGATTTTCACGCATACCTCGGTTGTGAACCGTTGGATAATGCTGTTCGCATAGCTGCAGGCAATCTAATTGAAATCGCTCAATGCTGCTGAAAATATAATCGCCAACCAAAAGTTGCCCCATTAAAGATCACTGCAGGCTTCAACGTCTCTCGTTGGAGCCTGTATATACCGCCGCCGAAAGTTATATCGTACCAGAAAAAGTCTTAACTTCTACGATATTTCAGCTGGTTAGGGGGCTTAGGCCATCTAAAATACAAGCTGTGTTTTATGAGCGCGGATGTGCGGTCGCAAACTGTGCAAACCAGCGACGAAATGTGTGATATCGCATCGCTAAAAGAGCAATGGAAACAACTAAGTAAATGACAGGTTCAATAAGCCCTGACTTGACTGACCATAGGTAATGAATGGGAGCCAGAATGAGGGCCAAATAGACCCAGTTGTGGAGCTGCTGCCAGTACCTTCCCATTGTTCGTTGGATTTTATGGCTGGATGTTATGGCCAAAGCAAATAGAACCAGCCAGCAAACAGCCCCTAAGGATAAGTAGGGGCGAGAGACGATTTCATCGGCAATGAGTGTCCATTGAAAATTGAGGTCTAGGGCAATGTAGACGGCCAGATGCAAGACGGCCCAAGCAAAGCTGTAAAGGCCCAATACTCTTCGTACTTTGACAAGCTGTCCTTGTTTTAACCAACGAGCAAATGGTGATACCGCCAGTGTGATAAACAATGTGTTAAGGGCTGCTAAACCGGTAAAGTGGCTTAAGCCTTGTATTGGATCGGCGCCGAAGTTGCCTTCCAGCGTATTCCAGATGAGTAAGGCGGCGAACCATAATGAGACAAGGTGGATTAATGCCTTTATAGCCCGAATATGAATAGGCTTGAGTGTCAATATGCGACGTTTGGGATGAGGCCGAGAAACATGGCCCGTCTTGTTTGTATTGATATCGTGCATCAGTAATTCCTTGTCAGATCCATACCGCGATAAAGACCGGCGACTTGTGCTTCATAGCCGTTGAACATTTTGGTTGGTTGGCGACGGCTGCTGAAAAGATTTCCCTCACCGATAAATCGTTCGCTGGCTTGGCTCCAGCGAGGATGGTCAACCTTCGGGTTGACGTTGGCATAGAATCCATATTCTTGTGGGGCCAGAATGTTCCATGTGGTTGGCGGCATTTTGTCCGTTAGGGTGATTTTTACAATTGATTTGATGCTCTTGAAACCATATTTCCAAGGAACAACAAGGCGAATGGGGGCGCCGTTTTGAGGAGCAAGCGTCTTGCCGTAAAGACCAACTGACAGCAACGTAAGTGGGTGCATCGCCTCATCAAGGCGAAGTCCTTCTACGTACGGGTAGTCGATGCCGCCACCTAGTCGCCGCGACGCCTGCCCGGGCATTTGGTCGGGGTCATAGAGTGTCTCGAAGGCGACGTATTTTGCTGAGCTAGTAGGGCTGGCTGCCTTGATTAGAGCCGCGAGGGGAAACCCCAGCCATGGAATATTCATTGACCAAGCCTCGACGCAACGTAACCGATAGATCCGTTCTTCAATGGTGAAACGCTTGAAGAGATCTTCATAGCCCAGCGTGAACGGATTACGTACTAATCCTTTGATTTCAATATTCCAAGGATTGGTTTTGAAGTTCTGCGCTCGAGCTGCGGGATCAGACTTGTCGGTGCCAAATTCATAGAAGTTGTTATATTTTAGAATCTTGTCTTCAGGAGTCAGCGAAAGCTGTGGGTTTGAATAGGATGAAGATTTTCCCGCTAGGGTGCGTCGTCGATCCGGGGTTTCAGCGTTCTTTCCGAAGCTGTCGAACAAACCGGCATTAACTTGCCCTGCGAGGGGGAGTGCAGCCAATGTTATTCCGAGCTTTTTGAGAATATCACGTCGTTGGTGGTAGACAGATTCAGGGGTTGCATCGCTTTCGGCTAGTTGCCACTTGGCCTTTTTCTTTATGATCATAGGTATTCCTGCAATTTGGTCATTTGAGTTAATAGACCTAAGAAGATACGTTTAAATTTCAAGAGAGTTTGTTTTGAGTAATAAGAGAGTCCTGTATTGTTGGTTCTTTGCCCAAGCTGCGACGAAGGCACTGGATTGAATTGATCTCTTGTTAAGTGCTGAGTAATCTCTCGGAAATTGAACGATAAAACGGAGAGTATAGTGGGCTATCAAGGTGACAACTCGCAGTCAGCCGAATATGCATTTCATGCGGGTATTGAGTTACAGCATATCTATTTGGAAGTTTATGCGGAACGCTTCCATTCTTTGCGGCAGTATTTTGAGGCCTATTACTGTTATCAACATGGCTTGGTAACGCGCCATAATAAACCCGATTGGCGACAGATTTTTTCTTATGCGCCTTGTTCAGTTGCCGTATGCAAATTGAGTGCGGTTTCAAAGAAAGAGCCGTTGAAGCATCTTGTTCGCGAGCTTTATTTGCCGTTAGGGGTTATTGAGGGTCAACTCAAGGCTCTGGTGCGAGACGATCGATTAACTGTTGAGAGAATTGGTGAAATATTGGACAGGGCGCTGTCATATGTCGTGATAACTCGTGATGAGTGGCAGTGTCTTAAGTCGAAAGGGCTAGATAGTGTGATGCCTCGAGAATACTACAAAGCGGATAATGAGCAATATCAGAATCCCCAGTACCGTTTTGAATCGTGCGGCATAGTGTTTGAATAATACCGAAAATGAATTTTCTTATGATAGTGAAATTGTTTTAACTGATAGAGTTATTCGTTCATAATTAAACCCAATATAACAGTAGGCAATAGATCAGTATAAGAATGAATGTTAATTATATGCTAGTTGCAGCCGTGCTTTTTTCTACCTCTACATCGGGCTATGCTGTAGAGCCAAATCCCCATCATTACAATTTTCATAAAGATGGGTACGCACAAGACACAAAGCATTACGGGAATGATACGACAACCCTGAATGTGAAAATCGGAACGACACCATTTGGTCAGCGAAACCTTATTTTTACTCAGACGGATACATCTGGCGGTAAAATGGTAAACTCTTGCAATGCAAGTACAATGACTTTCGCCCCGCAGTTGGATGGCCACGTAAGAACCGTTCCTTATCGGGTAAACGGTAAAATAGTATATATGGAAGAGTTTTGTAAATCATATAAATACTCTAGTAAAAAGTATATTGCAGCCTATTCTCGTGAGCGTCGTGATCAGGATTACATTATTAATCAGTTCATCACGAGTAATACTGTAAAAGTTGAGAATTTATCACTGAATGAATTTACTTTGTCTGCGCGTGGGTTCACGAAAAAGTGGAGGCAATCAAATAAGAAAAAATAGTGTTTACTGAGCGCCCAGTAGGGCGCTATTCAAAAGAGTAACAATGGCTTGAAATAATATGACTGTTACCTATAGCTGACTCGTTTGTGGTCTGATAGTTTATATGACTAGAGATGACCGAAAACAGAGGGAGCAAACGTGAGTACAGAGAAACAGAAATCAGCATTGGTTGTTGAAGGCGGTGCAATGCGCGGGATTTTTTCTGCAGGGGTACTTGATAGCTACCTTGCTCAGGGCTATCAACCGTTTGATTTTTGTCTTGGTGTCTCAGCGGGTTCAACTAGCCTTGCTTCATGGTTGTCTCGGCAGCCTAAGCGGACATACAAGGTCATTACAGATTATTCCTGTCGACCTGAGTTCATTGATTTTATCCGCTATATGAAAGGCGGCCACTGGATAGATCTGGACTGGTTGTGGGAGATCACGTTACGCGAACTGCCTTACGATATCTCGTCTTTTCAGTCCCAGCCAACCCCGCTTTATGTCGTTACGACGGATATCAATACCGGAGAGCCCATTTATACCCGGGCAACACCTGATAACCTCAATGACTTATTAAAGGCATCGTGTTCTGTCCCTTTGGCCTACCGGGGGTATCCTCAAATAAATGGTCAGAGTATGACTGATGGGGGAGTTGCGGACTCGATCCCTGTTATCAAAGCCTATGAGATGGGGGCGAGGGAAATCACGGTGATTTTATCTCGCCCTGAAGGCTATCGAAAACCTGAGTACCGTAGTGCTTGGGTCGTAAATAAATTATTCAAAGAGCATCCCGTCTTGGCTAATGCGATGCTAAAACGAGCGGAAATTTATAATCAGGCAATGGCTTTTATTGAAAGTCCGCCAGTTGATTGCAAGGTAACAGTCATTGTGCCGCCAAAAACGTTTGCTGTTGGACGGTTGACAACGGATTTCGCGAAGCTAGAACATGGCTATCAGCAAGGTTATGCCGCAGGTAAAAGTCACATTAGATAGGCTTTGTTAATACTCATCTTTTATCCCCCATCATTCCTCCTATTTGAGATAACGCAACAAACTAAAACGTGCCATATTTTCTTATCGCTGCCTGTATGGATGGGAGCGATAAGTAGGTGTCACCGATGCCAGCGAGCGATGGTTATCTCAAGTAAAATGTTTTGCGTCCGAAGCAATTGGTGTGATTGAAATATCCACGTATTCACCCGGATTAACCTCTTCGTGGTACAAAAAATAGACATTATGTGTTGATTTTCAAGTAAACTTGACAGAAGTGAGCAGGAAATGGTTTGATCTGTACATTGATTTAATGATTACAGGGCTAAGTATTCTTGTTGCGAGCCATGTCGAGTCATTATCTGGCCGTTCGAAATGAAAGGTAGATTTCGCTCTGTCAGATAATGTTTTTGCATGGCATTCGTCTATCAAGAAGGATGAGAAGATGAGTGGTATAGATAAGTACAGTATTGATAATACGGACTACACAGTAGGCCAGGATAATATTCAGAAGTGGGGGTTTGATGTTCATAACCCGGTGTTTGGAACCAGTGCCGGCCTGATACTGCTGTTTTTGATTGCTGCGTTGGTGAGTGACCCTGTCACGGCTAAGACGGCGTTAGATGGCATTAAAAATAGTATTATCAATAGTTTTGATTCGCTGTTTATTTGGTCTGGCAACATTTTTGTGGTGTTTTGCCTGGCTTTGATTGTTTCACCGTTTGGTAAGATCCGTATCGGCGGTAAGGACGCTGAAGCGGATTACTCCAGAATGTCTTGGTTGGCAATGTTGTTTGCCGCTGGTATGGGCATTGGCCTGATGTTTTGGAGTGTTGCCGAGCCTGTCGCATATTATACCGGATGGTATGAAACGCCTCTGAATGTCACTCCTTTTACGCCAGAAGCGCGTGAGTTGGCATTAGGTGCAACCATGTACCATTGGGGCTTGCACCCTTGGGCGATTTACGGTGTGGTTGCTCTGTCCCTTGCTTTTTTTGCTTACAATAAAGGCTTGCCGCTTTCTATCCGTTCAATATTTTACCCAATGCTCGGCGATCGTGTCTGGGGTTGGCCGGGCCATGTTATCGATATCTTTGCCGTGTTGGCAACGCTATTCGGTCTTGCGACCTCGTTGGGGTTAGGTGCTCAGCAGGCTGCAAGCGGTATCGAGCATGTCTTCGGTATTTCTGGCGGTATTGGGTTGCAGGTTGGGGTGATCGTTTTTGTTACCTTATTGGCGATTATTTCGGTAGCGCGAGGCATTGATGGTGGTGTTAAGCTACTGAGTAATCTCAATATGCTGGTGGCTCTGGCGTTGTTAGTCTTTGTTGCCGGAGTGGGTTTTGCCGTTTCTATGGGGACAATTCCAACAACCGTGGCAGGTTATGCGAAAAACTTTTTTGCATTGAGTAACCCTCATGGCCGTGAAGATCAGGCATGGTTGCATGGTTGGACGGTATTCTACTGGGCATGGTGGGTGTCATGGTCACCATTTGTAGGTATGTTTATCGCCCGTGTCTCGAAAGGGCGTACCGTACGTGAGTTTTTGATTGCTGTGTTGATTGTTCCGACAATTATTACCACAATCTGGATGTCTGTTTTTGGCGGTCAGGCAATAGATCAGGTGATTCACAAAGTGGGTGTGCTAGGCCAAGATGGTTTGACTTCAGTGCCACTTGCGATGTTCGAAATGTTTGAATCTTTGCCTATGAGTGCCACTCTTTCGGTTATTGCCATTGTGCTGGTAATGGTTTTCTTTATTACATCATCAGATTCAGGCTCCTTGGTGATCGACAATATTACCGCTGGCGGTAAGATTGATTCACCAATGCCACAGCGAGTATTTTGGGCCACGATTGAAGGGGCTGTTGCGGCAGTACTACTGTATGTCGGCGGCACCGAGGCAATTGAAGCATTGCAGGCTGGGGCAATTTCAACGGCTTTACCATTCGTGTTTATTCTTTTGTTAATGTGCGTCAGCTTGATTCTGGGCTTTAGCACAGAGAAGTATCGCGAGTAGAGTCTGAACTAGAGAGATAAAAAAACCACTGCCAGCTGGCAGTGGTTTTTTGTATGTGCTTGTAGCAAAAGTCGTTAGAACCTTATTGCGGAGCACGCTTTAGTGAAGACTTCTTAGGGCGCGGTTCGCTCATCAAGCCTTTGATCAGTGAGACCGTTGCGACTAGGAGTACCACTGTGAATGGCAAACCTGTGGTAACAGCCATTGCCTGCGCCGCGGCCAAACCACCACCTAGCATTAGGGCAATAGCCACTAGGCCTTCAAAGGTACACCAGAAAACACGTTGTGGTGTTGGTGCATCGACTTTACCGCCGGCTGCAATAGTATCGATAACCAGTGAGCCGGAATCAGCAGAAGTAATGAAGAAAACAACAACAAGGAAGATACCAATGACAGATGTAATCTGTGCTAGTGGTAATACATCAAGCATTGCGAATAGTTTGAGCGGTAGGTCAGCATCAAAGACTGCTTGGTAACCATCGTTTACATACTGACTGATCGCAGTGCCACCGAAGGCTGTCATCCAAAATACACATACGGTAGATGGGATCAGAATAACGCAGATGATGAATTCACGAACAGTACGGCCACGAGAGACACGGGCGATAAACATACCTACAAATGGCGACCATGAAATCCACCACGCCCAGTAAAATGCAGTCCATCCCTGAGAGTAATTAACATCTTCACGACCAAATGGTACAGAAAGTGCTGGAATATTGACTACATAAGCATAGATGTTTTCGAAAAAGCCAGTGAAAATGGCAAGGGTCGGGCCAACAACGATAACGAAAAGCAACAGCAGTGCTGCCAAGCCCATATTGATTTCAGACAGGCGTTTAACACCACCATCAAGACCCGCAACGACAGAAAGCAGTGCTAGAGCGGTGATCACAATGATCAGAACAACTTGAGTTGTTGTGGTCATTGGAATGCCGAACAGGAAGTTCAGCCCTGTCGCGGCTTGAGATGCGCCATAACCTAGCGAGGTTGCCAGACCAAAAACGGTTGCAACAATAGCAAGAATATCGATGACATGGCCAATCCAACCCCAGATACGTTCGCCGAAAAGGGGATAGAAGATAGAGCGCATTGTCAAAGGAAGGCCTTTGTTAAACGAGAAAATAGCCAGTCCCAATGCAAGCAAGGCGTAGATAGACCAAGGGTGGAGTGCCCAATGGTAAATGGTTGCTGCCATACCTAGCGCAGAGGAAGCATCGATATCACCTTGAGCGCCACCAAGCGGAGCCCAGTCGGTACGTACGCCGTTCTCTACGGTTACGCCGTTTAAAGAGGCGCTGAAGTGGGACATCGGCTCAGACACACCGAAGAACACAAGACCGATACCCATGCCAGCTGCGAATAGCATGGCTAGCCATCCTGCGTAGGTGTAATCTGGCTGGGCTTCTGTACCACCGATACGTACTCGCCCTAGTGGTGTAACAATGAGTGTGAGGCAGACGATAACAAAAATGTTACCTGCAGAGAGGAAGAACCAATCCATATTAGAAGCGAGCCAGTTACGCAGGTTGGCAAAGAAGGGCTCGACTTGTTCACGGAAGGTGAGAGTGAGGATAACAAAGAGGATGATTGTTAACCCTGAGATGGCAAAAACGCGGTTGTGGATATCTAAACCAAATGGACCAACTTTCAGGGCGATATTGTCTTGGCCAATTTGATAGTCGGTATCAATAGGCCTGACTTTGCCGTCAGGTCTTTGGATACCACCATTGTTGTCATTGCTCACGAATTATCTCCTTAAGAACGTGAAAATGATAAGAAAAGGGTTTTCGAGCTACTGATGACTGTATGTGACAGGTGCAAGTTTGTCGTCGAAGTGACGTCTAATTTAGCAAACATAATGGGGTCTGCTCATGCCGTAGCGCAAAGAAGTTGTGAATATTATATCTAAAATTATGATTGTAAATATATTAATGGATTTTATCTTTTAAAATAAAAACCCATAAAACACGAATGATTTGTGCTGTAATTATTGTGTTGTGTTTTACTTGACTCAAAATAAACTGAAGAGTGTGAAATGAGGCATGTTGTTTCTTATTGCACTGATCCAAAAATAAAAAATCAAATATTCACTATATGAATATAGGCATGGTTTGGTGCTGAGTATGTTGCTGTGTTGTTTTGAACTGCCTATCTCTAAGCCAAATGCTGCTTGTTTGCTGAAAATCTGTACTGGGATTGTGAGCGGTGGCAAGGTGAGTTTTATTTTAGATTTTTGTGGTGGCTGTATTTTGCTTTTATGTGCTTTATTTAATAAATAATTTAATGTGTTTAGTGTGCTAACCACTGGTGGTTTGATTGTATCGGTCAAAATAACCTCGATATATACGAGGCAAAACATATCCTAAGCTACCTTGACCGTTTGTATCTAAGGTAGCTTAGGAAGTGAATAGAGGCGTTATAGCCAAATTTCAGAGATTGGTGTTTCAGGTGAGTAATGATAGGCAATTTGTGCCTGTAGTAGCTCTGCTGTTGCGAGTGCATCGGTTAGTGCGTGGTGTGGTTGGTAGGCCGGCAGGTTGTAGCGTTCACGCGCTCGCCCTAGGCGTACAGAACCCGGTTTTTTTCCTTTGAGTCGATTGAAGAAGCCTCCGAACATTTTTTGCTGTACCCCCGCTTCAATTGCGAGTGTATCGACGACCGGAAATTGGATGCCTTCGCCCAGTCGAGTCAGCAGCGCCTGATTCATGAACTCCCGTTCGATATTTCGATAGTGTACGACGACGATTTTTCCGGCCAATGCGGCAAGTACCTGTTCTATTACTTTCAGTAATTCCGGTGCCTTTTCGACATCGGAATCGGTTATGCCATGAATAATTACAGATTCTTCATTAAGTGGCCGGTTAGGGTTTACAACCCAGTGCGCAGAGCCCCGGCAATGAATACGCGATAAGCTAAAGGGTACCAATCCGATACTAATGATTTCATCCGAATGTGGATCTAATCCGGTTGTTTCAAAATCAAGGGCAACGAATGGGACATCTTTTAATGGCGTGTCAGGTAATACACTGGCTGTTGCGTAAAATGACTTGAGACGCTCATCACTGGCCTCTTCCCCCAATGTCGCCAAGCGCTGGGGCCAATTGGGTGTATGGCTGGTGTCGATAAGTGAATTCGACGTTTTGTGGAGTAACGTCATCATCATCGGTTTCCTTGATAGCGGAATTTAATGAAGTTTTGTGCGTTGCTGAGAATTTGGAATGCTGCTTTTAGATTTCGGCGTTCGAAATCAGACATATTCTCGGGCTCAATACTGTTATCGGCTTCGATACCGGCTTCAATGTCTAGGGCTTGGTGACGGATCCTAACCGTGTAGATTAATTCCATCGCATCACGTAAATCTTGACCGCGGCCTTTAGGGAGAATGCCTGCGTCAATAATGTCATCAAGGCGTTCAAATGAGTTTTGTGACCGTGACCCGACAGCAAGCGCATGAACTCGGATTAAGTCCGCCAGTGGTGCGGTTCCGCGTCGTTTAAGGTTGATCGAGTTGTTGTGACGGCCATCTTTTTCCATCACGAAGTCTTTGAAGAAGCCAAGTGGCGGCGTGCGATTAATGGCATTGCGAGCAAGACAGGCTAGAAAACGGTTGTTTTTCCGGGCCCGTCGTACGATGAAGCTATTGAGTTGCTCTGCCCATTTTTGGCGGCCATAGACACCATCGAGATCGAAGAAGATCGAGCTATTAAGAAGTCGCTGTGGGTTGGGGTCATCAATCCAATCGGCAAAGCACTCTTCCCAATCAGCACGAGTTTTACGCCATTGAGGGTTAGTCGCCATGATTTCACCATCACAGTAGCTATAGCCACAGGCCGCGAGCCCATCACTGACAAATGTGGCGAATTTTGAGAAGTATTCGCCGTGGCGCTCTTCGTCGTAACTATTGTCTAAAATGAGGGCGTTATCTTGATCAGTCACGATTAGTTGCTCATCGCGAGCCATAGAACCCATGGCAACGAGGCAGTAAGGGATTGGTGCTGGCCCAAGTTCCTCTTCGGCAAGCTCTGCGAGTCGTTGTTTGAAGCTCCGGCCAATCACTGACATGGCGCTACCAATCATATGGGCATTGGCATCTTCGTTAACCATACGTACAAAACAGTCTTTGACATTCTCAGAGAGTGATTTGAGCTCTTCGACTGTTTGTTGTTGGAAGATCGAGCTGACCAGCAACAAGCTGTTTTGAGACTCGTAACGAACGATATCCGTCAGGCCAATAATCCCAATTGGGATTTTGTTTTTTAAGATAGGCAGGTGGTGTACGTTATAGCGCAGCATGGTTAGCATGGCTTCGAAGACATAGGCGTTATAATCGAGCGAAATGACATCGGAGCTCATCACGTCGGAGACCAACAAGTTGGTATCAATACCCAGAGCCAAGACTCGGGTGCAGAGATCCCTGTCGGTCAGGATGCCGACAAGCCTGTCATTATCATCGTCGTTCTCGTCGTATTCAGGGTTGATGATGAGCAGGGCGGAGACATTTTCCTCGGTCATCAAGGTAGCCGCTTGCTGAATAGTCGCTGTGGATTCTAACGTGACAGGATCGCGTGTGAGGATATGACGCGCTTTGGATGTTGTCAGGTCATTTTCTTCAGAGTGAGTAGAGATCGCGTTGCGAAGTCTCGCACTTTCTTCAACTTCCATAAAGTCAGCAAA
Organism: Photobacterium aquae; assembly: GCF_001029445.1. Classification (GTDB taxonomy): domain Bacteria; phylum Pseudomonadota; class Gammaproteobacteria; order Enterobacterales; family Vibrionaceae; genus Photobacterium; species Photobacterium aquae. Next base: position 105,698 of record NZ_LDOT01000014.1, on the reverse strand, counting down.
ACTGTCAAATTCATCACATAGCATTGTGAATATGCTTTCAGGGATGCAGTAAACGAGCGTGTCTTCAATCGCTTTTGCGGGCATACGAACTTTGTTGTTCATAAGCAGGCCCATCTGACCAAAAAGATTTCCTTTGTCTATTCGGTTATAAAGTTCGCCTTTACGTCGATAGATTTCAACAATGCCGCTTCTTATCATGAATAGATCGTGTATAGCATCGCCAAAATTCAAAATTGTCGTATCGGCTCGGTAGTAGGCCACTTCAGTATTTAGTGCGACTTCTTTTAGCTTTTCGTCAGGCAAGTCGTCAAAAGGAGGATATTGGCTGATGAAGTTTAAGATTTCGAGTTGTTCGGCTTCCATGGCGTTTTCCGCGTTAACAGGGCTATATAATGCTATAAGTCTAACGCAAATTGATGATATTAATACTTATAATTTTCCAGTTTGGGGGGCGGATAGGCTGGCTTAATAGCAGGTAGTGTTATAGCCCTTACGACTATTTTTCCCTTTGACGTTGTTTGGGGATGTTGAATTGCCCATGGGATGTGTTGTCAGGGAATCCTTTCTATTTTGCAGCTAATACCGAGTATGAGGTTGGTGCAAATATTATCGAAGCTTAAAATGTGCCTAAATAATAATCGATTGAATAGCCGTAACGCCGTGAAAATGGGATTTTATTGAAGTTCATTATATTTCATACATAATACTGGTTATATATCCAGTTTTGAGAACTTAGTGAAGGCAGTAATACCATATAGTAAAGGTAAGCTCTTCACTGAGGTAGAGATGTTGATGTGGCTAATTTTAAAACCCATCTAGGAACTGCCGCGCTTACCAGTAGTATAGCGGCAACCGCGTTATTGTCGGCGGGACATGTCGTCCCGGTTACTGCGTTATGGCTCATATTGTTGGGTACGATTGGTGGTTTATTGCCAGATGTTGATTCGGATAATTCAACATCAATGGCGACACTATTTCGATTGCTTGGCGGAATGCTCACGTTTAGTTTTGTTGGGCATATATACAAATTGGTGTCGATGCTGGAGTTGATTGTGTACAGCATCTTTTGTTATCTGACCATCCGTTATAATTTCAAGTCGGTTCTGGAGAAAATTACGGTACATAGGGGATGCTGCCATTCATTAACATTCATTGCGTTAGCAGGACTGTTAGTGGTTTGGGTGATTTCGTTATTGGGCTATAGCGATACGACTTCTTGGCTGTCAGGTTTATTTCTGTTTGCTGGTGGCTTGGTCCATTTACTGTTAGATGAACTGTACAGTGTTGACTTGGCCAATCGACGAATTAAGAAATCCTTTGGTACGGCTATGAAAGTGTTTTCGCCGCGAAATCCGTTTATCAGTGCGATTAAGTGTGGTCTGATTGTTCTACTTTATCTGCATACACCACCATTGCATTCGACATGGGAGCGTTTAGAGCATTGGCAGCACTTTCGGTTTAAGCCTGATTGGCTAAACAGAGATGATGTAGGTGACTTTTTTGACCAGTTATTGGTTTCAACAAAGCAGGCTATGAGTAGAGAAAAGCCGTGATTGGAAGGACTTGGAGTATATGCTTGTAGCGAAGACTTATTCAGCGAAAAGTTGCTCTTCTGCATAGCTCTTCAATAAGCCGAAGATACTATTCGACATCACTTGCACTTTGTTATTGCTATGGGGTATTAGCCCGTGGTGAGAAAGGCAAATGCTCGTGATGTCGAGTAGAGTATCGTGCATTATTCTTCAAAAGATTCAAAGTCTAGCTGGGCTTTTTCTAGCTCGTTAAGTTGGTAGTTTAAGAGCGTGAAATTGCCGTCCCTTATGCTATCTCTTACTTCTTCAATGCAGCGTTCCAAGTGGTTTCTGGACTCTTGACGAGCAAAAAAATGACGTAGTGTGTCTGCTTGGTCCATAGTGTCCCCGTTTCCTTTAATGTTAATCATCATTCCAATTGATGCAACCTGAAGCATATACTAAGTTTAGATAATTATCGACAATATGCATATTAATATTGTGTGATCCAACTCGTGTTTCTAAATTAAGGGATGTGCATAAGGAATACTCTGCCGTGAGTAATTAATCAGGGGTGGGGATTTTTCTTGCGAGTCGATCAATGCCGCCTTGAGCCATGAAAAATAGCTCTAGTTCAAACATAATTCCGGGGTTGATACGGTAATTGAATTTGTCTTGAAAGTTGAGTTCCGGGCTGACTGCAATATAGAGCCAATCTTTGTAAAGCCGGTTTCGCCATGTCATAGAGGCCCAGGCATTGGTAATCGAATAGTTAGGGCGAGAATCGGCACTGACCCCGAGGGTATATTGCATGAGGTTTCTATCGTCAATTCGATCAAAGAGTTCCGTTTGGTAAACGAATTCCCAGTTGTTGTCGGTATCTAGGAATTGAGCACTGCTGCTGAGCTTGAGTATGGTCGAAGGGTCTGTGTGTTGTGCAAAGTAAAAATCCAGTTCGGTTAGTGTGCCGGGACCTTTCTCATGGTAGTAAAATATTTCTTGTTTGATCCTACTGGTCCAATTGCTGCTTAGGCGATCAACCCGTCTTAGATCTGCTCGTACGAAAGGGTCGAGCGGCAATCTAATTTTTATACCGGCATCAAAGTTGGTTTTCCACCGTCCTAGTTTGCGTCCTTGTAAGCGAACGCCTCCCACAGTACCGCTAAGGCTACTATCGCTGCTTGCACTTATTCCACGTTGTTTGTCTTCCAAGCGGTCGAAATCATCAGGATCAGTATCAAAAATGAGCTTCCAATTGCGTTCGGTATGGGGAAGGTCGATTTTGAGCTTGATGCTCGCGTCACCGTCAAAGTATTCACGATGGCTGTAACGGGGCTTAAACTTGATTTTTAAATAACTGCCATTGCGCATAGGTTGTTCATCGTCTTCTTTGCCAAGGTAATGATCAACTTCTGTACTGTAATCATGAATGGTGTCGGAGATAGATTCTTGGGTTACATCTATCCATTCAATAATTTCGAATTCCTCATCATTGGGGTCGAGAGAATGAATGATTTGCTCATTTTCTTCAGTTGCCTGAAGGGCTTTTTCAGTTAGTGGTGCCTCGCTGTTTGCTTGGGTGGTGGGGATATAGGCAATAACGCCGTAAATTAAGCTAAGGCTGTAATATCTGAATGCAGCAAGATTTCGACAGTGACGATAGCAAGGCAACGCGGTTACCATATTATTATTGCCTCCAGATGTGCTTATTTTGTGTCTTTGCGAAATAGTAGCCCAATTACCCGATTAAGGATTAAGTTCAATTATCATTATCAAGTAACCTGAATCTAAGTATAGCCATCGGTAAATAAACGGAAAAAATGGCAGCAATAAGTTCTAATTTAAGATTCAAATCCTAATTGAGCGACAAAAGTGCTATAGGGTGAATAAGTTTCTCTTAGTCATTATCAAAAATGATACAAATACTTTGCATTTTTGAGTTACCGCATTGTGAGTGAGCTAGGCTGATCAGGATGCTAACATCAAAGGAGAAAAGTGATGGGAAACGGGGATATTGATGGTATTAAACGGGACCTGTCTGGCAAAGTGTCCGATATCTTTGACGCGTTTGAAGATGATAATAGTTGCTTGCCGACAATTGAAGAGTTCCGAACACTCTTTAATTGCCATGCAGAAAGTTATATTGGGCCGATGGATCAGCTGAGCGTCGAGGGCGGCAAAAGTAATTTGGATCGAGCGCTCGAGCGTGAACAGAAAATGTGGTTGGCGGTGAGTGAGTTAGAAGCAGAGCAACGTGAGAGTCGCTCGTAACTTAATTTTGGCTGCGAAGTGCTAAAGAAACGTTTGAGCGTGGTGATATTCCCAGAGCATCACATATCATCCAACCAGCACTTGCGGCCTTTTGTAAATCCACGCCAGTCTCAACCCCCATCTGTTCACACAAATAAATAACATCTTCAGTTGCTACGTTGCCACTTGCCCCAGGGGCGTAAGGGCACCCCCCCAAACCGGCAATGCTACTATCGATGGTTGTTATTCCCATTAGAAGGGCTTGATAGATGTTAGGTAACGCCTGTCCCCAAGTATTATGAAAATGAACTGCAAGCCTAGCTGGATCGACCTTTTTTGATACATCGTCGAGTAGGCGGGCTACTTGAAGAGGTGTTCCCCGGCCAATCGTATCTCCCAGTGATATTTCGTAGCACCCCATATCCAGCAAAGAGCGGGCAAGATTCGTCACGTTTTGTGGTGAGGTAGGGCCATCGAAAGGACACTCCAAGACACAGGACACATAGCCCCTAACGGGTAATCCATGCAATTTGGCCAAGGCGAGGACGGATTCAAACCGTTTTAGGCTTTCATTGACCGAGCAATGAATGTTGTTTTGGCAAAACCCTTCTGATGCAGAGGTAAATACGGCCACTTCACAGGCCTTGGCTGCCAGAGCGATTTCAAAGCCCTGTATGTTTGGGGTCAGGGCGGAATAAATGACATTAGGGTGACGCTTAATGGCATGGAAAACGGATAGTGAGTCTGCCATTTGTGGCACCCGCTTCGCAGATACAAAAGCGCCGGTTTCAATGTGCTTTAAACCGCTATCTGATAGGCGGTTAATTAACGCCAGCTTGGCCTCGGTTGCAACATTCTGCTCGTTTTGCAAGCCATCGCGAGGGCCAACCTCAACAATTTTCACCCGTGTTGGCAGCTTGCCGGGCAGATGCCCGTGGTATATACGTTCAGAGGGGGGCGTCATTGGGCTCTCCAATTTGGGTCTCGTTGCTCCAGAAAGGCGGCAAGTCCTTCTTGTCCTTCTGGCGAGGTACGAATTTGTGCGATGAGATCACTGGTATGCTGCCTGAGAGAATCGTCGAGTGGGTGAGCATAGTTATAGGCACAGAGTTGTTTAACGGCACGCAGTGCTTGTGGACTGTTTTGCATTAATTTTTGTTTAAGCGAGGCTAGCGAATTCTCTCGTTCTTCTGGCGTTGCTGTTATTTGGTGGAAGAGCCCCAATTCCTCGGCTTTTTTCGCCGAGATCCATTCAGCCGTTAAGCTGTAGCGTCGAGTCTGCCTTTGGCCGAGCGTTCGGTTTACGTAAGGCATGATAGTGGCGGGGATCAAACCGACTTTTACTTCGCTAAGTGCCAGTCGGCAGCTTTCATCACCAAGGGCAATATCGCAGCAACAGATAATACCGACCGCTCCTCCTATGGCGAAACCTTGCACGGTGATAATCGTAGGTACGGGAAAGGTATCCAATTGATGCATGAGTTCGGCAAGTTGCCGCGCGTCATCGAGGTTTTCTGGGTAACTATTATCAGCCATGCTTCTCATCCAGTTGAGATCAGCGCCAGCAGAGAAGTGGTTGCCCTGAGCTTTGAATATTAATAGGCGTAGCTCATCATAGGATGCAAATATCTCAAGGTAATGTTGCATTCCCACGATCATCTCCGCATCGAAGGCATTTCGTTTTTCCGGGCGGTTAAGGATCAGTGTGGCAACCCCGTGAGGGTCTAGGTATGCCAGTACGGGGGCATCTTCAGTAGGATGAAAGTGAGTCAGTGTCGATGGTAGCGCGGGCATAAAAAACTCCATTTACATGCGAAAAATACCAAATGTGCTGTCGGGGATGGGGATCTGCAAGCTGGCAAAAAGGGCTTGGCCTACGACATCTCGGGTGGCTCTTGGATCGATAATACCGTCATCCCAAAGGCGGGCGCTGGCAAAATAGGGTGAGCCTTGAGCTTCGTATAAGTCTCGGATCGGTTGTTTGAATTGCTCTTCGTCGGCAGCTGGCCAGTCGACCCCTTGTTGCTTGAGGTTCTCGCGGTTTACCTGTGCTAATACGCTGGCTGCCTGTTCACCGCCCATAACGGATATGCGTGCATTGGGCCACATCCACATCATCGTTGGGCTATAGGCGCGACCGCACATACCGTAATTGCCCGCACCGTATGAGCCCCCTATGATCACCGTGAATTTCGGTACATCAGCGCAGGCGACGGCCATGACCATTTTGGCCCCATGTTTGGCGATGCCTTCTGCTTCGAACTTCTTGCCTACCATAAAGCCGGTAATGTTCTGCAAAAAAAGCAGCGGGATTTTCCGTTTGCAACATAATTCAATGAAGTGGCAGCCTTTTTGGGCTGATTCAGAAAAAAGGATGCCGTTGTTGGCAACGATGCCTATCGTTTGGCCAAAGAGTGTTGCAAAACCACACACAAGTGACGTGCCATACAGTGATTTGAATTCATCAAAATCGGAATCGTCGACAATGCGGGCGATCACTTCACGGATGCTGATGGGCTTGCGCAGGTCAGTGCCGGCAATGCCAAAGAGATCATCAAGAGGATAGCGGGGAGGGAGGCTGTTTGTATCTGGGGTGAGGCTCTTGGGAAGCGCGCAGCTTTTTAGTGCCTGACGGGTTAGTTGCAGAGCATGCTGTTCGCCGTTGGCATAGTAGTCGGCTACACCGGATGTTTTGCAGTGAACGTAAGCTCCGCCAAGATCCTCCGCGGTGACCTGCTCGCCTGTGGCGGCCTTAACGAGGGGAGGACCTGCAAGAAAAATGGTGCCTTGTTCCTTGATGATGATTGAAACATCGGCCATTGCGGGGACATATGCGCCACCAGCGGTGCACGAGCCCATCACGACGGCGAGCTGCGGGATGCCAATTGCCGACATTCGGGCTTGGTTATAGAAAATACGGCCGAAATGATCTCGGTCGGGGAATACATCGGCTTGGTGGGGAAGGTTGGCCCCGCCTGAGTCGACGAGATAAATACATGGGAGGTGGCAACGCTGGGCAATTTCTTGGGCCCTCAGGTGTTTTTTTACCGTGAGCGGGAAATATGTTCCTCCTTTTACCGCAGGATCATTGGCGATGATCATGCAGTTGACCCCCTCTACTTGGCCGATACCTGTCACCACGCCCGCACAAACAATGTCTTCATCATAAACTTGCCAGGCGGCAAACTGACCGATTTCAAGCAGTGAGCAACCATCATCAAGCAGGAGTTCAATGCGTTCTCGAACTGGCAATTTTCCTTTAGCGCGTTGTTTTTCTATTGCAGAAGCTCCGCCGCCTTGCTTGATGCTCTCGATATGGGTATGGAGTTCATCGACAAGGTGTGAAAGTTGCTGATAGTTATCTTGGAAAAATTTGTCGTCCCTGTTAACGCTCGTTTGAATTATTGTCATATGGCCAGTCCTATCGTGATGATTCTTCGAAGAGTTCGCGACCGATTAGCATCCGGCGAATTTCTGAAGTGCCAGCCCCTATTTCGTATAGTTTTGCGTCGCGAAGTAGGCGTCCGGCCGGATAGTCATTAATGTAGCCATTGCCCCCGAGGATTTGGATGGTCTCCAGCGCGACCTGAGTGGCGAGTTCGGCGGCATAGAGAATGGCGCCAGCGGCGTCTTTACGGGTTTGGTCACCACGGTCACAGGCTGCTGCAACGGTGTAGACATAGGCGCGTGCAGCATTGCTTCGGGTATACATATCCGCCAGTTTCGCTTGAATTAGCTGAAATTCACCGATAGGTTGGCCGAACTGCTTACGTTCGTGAACATAGGGGATGACAATGTCCATGCAGGCGCGCATGATCCCAAGAGGGCCTGCCGCGAGTACCACTCTTTCATAATCAAGACCACTCATCAGTACTTGAATGCCTTGATTTAGCTCTCCCAGTAGATTGGATCTTGGAACGAGGCATTGGTCGAACACTAATTCGCAGGTATTTGAACCGCGCATCCCTAGCTTGTCGAGCTTTTGGGCGTGGCTGAATCCTGCGAAATGACGTTCAATAATAAATGCCGAAATTCCGTGCGATCCTTGGGTTGGATCCGTTTTCGCATAGACAATCAGGGTATCGGCGTCCGGTCCGTTGGTTATCCACATTTTGTTGCCATTTAGGACAAACCCTTCTGAGGATTGTTCCGCCCGTAATTGCATACTCACGACATCCGAGCCGGCATTGGGCTCACTCATTGCAAGTGCACCAACATGCTCCCCGCTAATCAATGCTGGTAGGTATTTTGTTTTTTGTTCTTCGGTGCCGTGGCGGAAGATCTGATTGACACAGAGGTTGGAGTGGGCCCCGTAACTCAGTCCGACAGAGGCGGATGCGCGGCTTATTTCTTCCATGGCTATAACGTGGGCAAGATATCCCATGCCTGCGCCACCATATTGTTCGGTTACCGTGACGCCGAGGAGTCCCATTTCTCCCAGTTTGGGCCATAACTGGCGGGGAAATTCATTACTTTGGTCAATAGCGTTGGCAACGGGGGCAATAGTATGACTGGCAAAGCTGCTAATTTGCTCCCTGAGTATTTCTAACGTGCTATCAAGGCCGAAATTGAGTGGTTTGAAATGGTCAATCATGGCATCCCCCAAGCTGCGATATAAACTCGCTGTGTTTATTTAGCCTCTAGCCTAGCGGTGATTGAGTGTTCAGTGCCCGCTGGCATCGTTTCCGGGCCGTTTGAAGTTCGTGCATGACAATATTGATATCTTCCATTTGGCGGCGGAGTAGAGCTTCTTTATCGTCGATAATACTCAACATTTTACTCAGTTGGTGCTGGCTCTGTTGGGTATCGTACAGGTCAAATAACTCGCGGATTTCAGCCAATGAAAACCCAAGCCGCTTGCCTCGCAAGATCAACCTGAGCCGAACTTTATCGCGGCGTTGGTAAACCCGGGTATTTCCCTTGCGTTGTGGCTGAAGCAGGCCGACATCTTCGTAGAAGCGGATACTTCGTGTTGTGATATCAAATTCCTTGGCGAGCTCGCTGATCTTGAAGGTTTCCACTGCGTACCCCTTTGGATGTTGTCGCCTTGTTTCTTTACGTTAACGTAAATGTTAGTGCTATGCTTACGTAAACGTCAAGCTGGTGCAAGCAGCGTTGGATTAGCTATCGAATTACGGCTATTGATCCGGCAAAAAATGAGGATGGGGACAAGCTGATGAATAGAGAAGTCTGGATTGTTGCAGCTAAACGAACACCTATTGGTAGTTTTCAGGGCAACTTGGCCAGTCAGCCTGCCCCTCAGCTCGGTAGTGTTGCCATTGCTGGATGTCTTGCCGATATGGCGGATAGTCAGATTAATATCGATGAGGTCATTATGGGGCTTGTGCTCAGTGCCGGTTGCGGGCAGGCACCAGCTCGGCAAGCAGCACTGGCTGCTGGGATTTCGGAATCAGTCGGGTGTAGCGTTGTCAATAAAGTGTGCGGATCTGGCATGAAAGCGGTGATGCAGGCGTACGACGGTGTACTGCTCGGGCGGCAATGTATTGTTGCTGGGGGCATGGAAAGCATGACCAATGCGCCGTACTTGCAACTTAATGCCCGGCATGGGTTGCGTTTGGGGCATAGCCAATTGCTCGATCACATGTTTTTGGATGGGTTGGAGGATGCCTATGACGGGCATTTGATGGGCGTTTACGCCCAGCAAATCGCGGATCGAGAGGGTATAAGCCGGCATAGTATGGACAAATGGGCCGTGAAATCGACAGAGCGAGCCAAGCAGGCCCAGGAGATGGGGTGGTTCAGTGATGAAATTGTTCCGGTAATCGTCAGTGATCGTCATGGCGATAAGCAAATCATTGCTGATCAGCATCCTTCCAGCATCAATATCGAAAAAATCCCCCACTTAAAACCTGCTTTTTCCCCTAAAGGCTCCGTGACGGCGGCGAACTCAAGTGCGATTTCAGACGGTGCGGCAGCATTGGTGGTAATGGACTCAGAAATGGCACAGGCCGCAGGCATTGTACCTTTGGCCGTGATTCGAGGTCATGCTACCCATGCTCAAGCGCCTGCAGAATTTATTACAGCCCCTGAATTCGCTATTCGTCGTTTATTGGAACAGCTCAATTGGCGGGAGGCGGAGATTGATAGTTGGGAAATTAACGAGGCATTTGCCGTTGTTACGTTGTTAGCCATCAAAGGGTTGGGGCTTGATCCTGAGCGGGTCAATTCTGATGGTGGCGCGTGTGCCTTGGGGCATCCTATCGGTGCGAGTGGTGCGCGCATTTTGGTTACCTTGCTCCATCGTTTGCGCAGGCAGCGGCATATTGATAACCGGCCCGTGCGGGGCGTTGCTGCATGCTGTATCGGTGGCGGAGAAGCAACCGCTATTGCTATTGAGATTCCCTAGTCTTTGAGCTGGGAGAGCATCCCAGAGGAGTCATCATGAACAAGCTTAAAAGCCTACCAAGCGTACCCCTGTATATCGATGGCGTGTTCAGATCTTCGTCGACCAGCCATTGGTTACCTGTTACTGATCCTGCAACCAATGTCGAGATAGCAAAAGTGCCGTTGGCGACTGAGCAGGAAGTGGCCTTGGCAATCACCAGTGCCGGTGAGGCATTTCAATCATGGCGTGAAGTGCCGGTTCCGGAAAGAGCCCGCTTGATGTTGAGTTATCAGCATCTTCTCAAGCAACATCATGATGAATTGGCGCAGTTGATTTCCAGCGAAACCGGCAAGAACGCTGCCGATGCTAAAGGCGATGTATGGCGTGGGATAGAGGTGGTTGAACAGGCTGCCAATATCGCTAGCTTAATGATGGGAGAGACGGTTGAGAATGTTGCCCCTGATATTGATACCTATTCATTAATTCAGCCATTGGGGGTGTGTTGCGGGATCACGCCGTTCAACTTTCCTGCCATGATTCCGCTTTGGATGTTTCCGATGGCGATAGCCGCAGGTAATACTTTTGTCCTGAAACCTTCCGAGCAAGTGCCTTTGACTGCGATACGCCTTGCCGAGTTGTTTGAGTTGGCCGGAGCACCCAAGGGCGTGCTGCAAATTGTGCACGGGGGCAAAGAGCAAGTCGATATGCTGCTGAGCGCTCCTGACATTCGTACTGTGTCGTTTGTCGGCTCTGCTCCCGTTGCTCGCTATATTTACCAGACTGGCACCGGTAGCGGAAAGCGAGTGCAGGCATTTGCAGGGGCAAAGAACCACATGGTTGTGATGCCCGATGCCAATATGGAGCAAGTTGTCAGTCACCTTGTCGGGTCGGCGGTGGGGGCGGCGGGACAGCGGTGCATGGCGATCTCCGTGGTGGTATTGGTCGGTAGTGCAAAGACGGTGCTTCCAGCATTAAGGGCGGGGATGTCACATGTCCGCCCCGGAGCTTCGGATGATGAGCAGGCTGCTTATGGGCCGTTGATTAGTGCCGCGGCCAAGGCGCGGGTGCTTGCGTTAATTAAAGAGGGAATCGCCCAAGGGGCGATTTGTGAAATTGACGGAAGCCATTGTGCCGTTGATGGGTATCCCGATGGTCATTGGGTTGGACCAACCTTGTTTAGTGGTGTTGAACCCTCAATGTCTATTTACCGGGAGGAGATATTTGGCCCGGTATTGGTTTGTCTGGAAGTAGACAGTTTGACTGAGGCGATTGAGCTCATAAACCGCAATCCATATGGCAACGGAACATCTATATTTACCGGTAGCGGGGCAGCAGCACGTCAGTTCCAACATCAGGTTCAGGTTGGTCAGGTCGGAGTGAACGTGCCAATACCGGTACCGTTGCCGTTTTTCTCGTTTACCGGGTGGCGGGGTAGTTTTTATGGTGATCTCCATGCATACGGAAAGCAGGCGGTGCGCTTTTATACGGAAACTAAAACCGTCACGGCACGCTGGTTCGATCAGGATATACCGTCTGGCCCGAATATGACTATTCATCTGCGTTAACTACCAGTACGCCAGTGGCATGTATGGTTTGCAGGGTAAATATGGGGGCATGTGATGGATTTTGAATTGAACGAACAGCAGCGGGCTTTTATTGATGCTGCTCGACAATTTTCCGATGAGCATCTCGCACCACAGGCCGCAACGTGGGATGAATTGCAGGTTTTTCCCAAAGCGGTTCTGCGTAAGGCGGCTGATATGGGATTCATGGGGCTTTATGTGCCAGAGGCTCAAGGGGGGCTTGGTTTAAGTCGGCTTGATTCATCCATTATTTTTGAACAGCTTGCGATGGGGTGTACATCAACTACAGCCTATATGACGATACATAACATGGTGAGTTGGATGATAGCCCAGTTTGGAACCGATCAGGTAAAGGCTGAATATTGCGCCAAGTTAGTCATCGGTGAATGGTTAGGCTCTTATTGCCTGACGGAAGCCAATGCAGGTTCGGATGCTGCCTCATTGTTGACGAGGGCTGATCATGATGGTGATGGATATGTAATTAATGGTGCCAAGGCATTTATTTCCGGGGCTGGTGAAACCGATGTATTGATTGTTATGGCTCGTACCCATAAAGGTGGTGCGAAAGGTATTTCAGCATTTGTTGTGCCGGCCCAAGCTGAAGGTATCAGCTATGGTCGAAAAGAGCCGAAAATGGGGTGGAATAGTCAACCGACCCGATCTATCTCGTTTGATCAGGTACGAGTTCCCGACCATTGTCTGTTGGGTAATGAAGGCGATGGTTTTCGATTTGCAATGCAGGGATTGGATGGTGGCCGGATTAATATTGCCGCGTGTTCGTTAGGAACAGCACAACAGGCCCTAAATGAAGCTCGTCGCTATGTGGTGGAGCGCCATCAGTTCGGCCATCCTCTGGCACAATTTCAGTCAGTGCAGTTTAAGTTGGCCGATATGGCTACCGAGCTTGTGGCTGCACGCCAGTTGGTACGCTATGCCGCTTTCAAGTTAGACCACGAAGATCCCGAGATGACGGCATATTGTGCGATGGCGAAACGGATGGCGACGGATATCGGTTTTAAGGTTTGCGATCAGGCATTACAGCTCTTTGGTGGTTATGGCTATATCCGTGAATATCCCCTTGAGCGCCATTTTCGGGATGTCAGGGTTCATCAAATACTGGAAGGCACCAATGAGATAATGCGCTTGATCATTGCGCGTCGGGTGCTCGAAGACAGTGCTGATCTGCACTGAAATAACACATCCAATATGGGGGCTATATGAATGGTTCGTCAACGATTCAGTGCGATATTGAAAAGCATCTAGCCATACTTACGATAGTCAATCCACCAGCCAATACCTGGACTGAAAGCAGCTTGATTGAATTGCGAGATAGTGTACGAAAATTGGATTCGGATCCGGATATTTATGCTTTGGTCTTGACCGGTCAGGGGGAGAAGTTTTTTTCCGCAGGGGCGGATTTGAAACTGTTTGCCGACGGAGACAAAGCAACGGCATTTAATATGGCAAAGTGTTTTGGCGAGGCTTTTGAAACTCTATCTGCATTTCGGGGGGTATCCATCGCGGCGGTGAACGGGTATGCGATGGGGGGCGGCCTGGAGGCTGCTATGGCCTGCGATATTCGGGTGGTTGAAGCTCACGCCGAGTTGGCGTTACCTGAAGCAAAAGTTGGCTTGCTTCCTTGCGCAGGGGGAACGCAAAACCTAACTCGGCTTGTCGGTGAGGGGTGGGCAAAGCGGATGATACTGTGTGGTGAAAGAGTGACAGCGTCACAGGCTGTGGATATTGGCCTTGCTGAAGAAGTCGTAGCCTGCGGTCAGAGTTTGGATGTCGCGCTATCTATGGCCCGCTCTGTTGCAAATCAGTCACCAAGCTCGGTTGCAGCATGCAAACAGTTGATTCAGTACACGCGAACGGCGCCGATGTGCCATGCGTTGGTCAAGGAACGTGAACTGTTTATGCATTTGTTCGATACCGTAGACCAAAGCGAAGGCGTTAATGCTTTTCTCGAAAAACGTCCACCAGTTTGGAAAAATCAATAATATTCACGATTACCGTTTAGGAGTCATTATGGAAGGGGCTGGGAAGGTCAATATTTCAGAGTTGGTTTGCCGCGACGGTTGCAAGATAGGAATGGCAGAGCTGGATAACCCATCGTCGTTGAATGCATTAAGCTATCCGATGCTACAGCAACTCTACGAGGCTTTGGTGCACTGGCAGCATGATGAAGGTATTGCATGTGTGTTTCTCCATAGCTCAGGTAGTAAGGCCTTCTGCGCAGGAGGTGACGTACGGAGCATGTACCGAGTGATGGATTCGGTGCAAGATGATGTGACAACGTCACATGATGTGCCGTTGCTCGGTTGTCAGGCAACAGGCTTTTTGACGGATTATTTCTCGCTTGAATATACCACTGACTATCTGATTCATACCTATCCAAAGCCTATCATTGTTTGGGGCGATGGTATTGTGATGGGCGGCGGAATGGGGCTTTACATCGGAGCTAGCCATCGAGTGATGACGCCGCAAAGCCAATTAGCCATGCCGGAAATCAATATTGGCTTATATCCCGATGTAGGGGGGACGTGGTTTTTGAATCAATTACCCCAGGGGGTAGGTCTGTTTCTCGGGCTCACCGGTGCGACGCTAAATGCCAGTGATGCACTTGCGATCGGTATGGCAGATCATGTTGTCGCGTCAAAGGACAAGCTAAGGTTCATTTCTTGTTTGCAGCAAGCTGACTGGTTAGGTGCCGAGGCAGAAGTGTTGGTTGATCAAGTGCTGGCTAGTTTGGGGCATCAGACGTTGGCTGAACACCCCTGTAGTCAGCTATTGCCTTATCTTACCGAGATCCAGCAAGTGTGCCAGTACGGGAGTCTGGCTGAGGTTTGTCAGGGAATTGCTTCACTTGGTACAAAGCCAAATGTGGCTCCCTCATGGTTGCAACGTGCCCAGTCGGCCCTGTCATCAGGGAGCCCGATTTCGGCCCATATCTGTTATCGTCAGATTAGGCAATATCGCCATGAAACAATGGCGGATTGTTTTAGATTGGAGCTGACCATATCGGTGCGTTGCGGTTTACTTGGTGAGTTTCACCAAGGGGTCAAAGCTCGGCTTATCGAGAAGACAGGTCAGCCTCAATGGAAGTTTGCAACCGTTGAACAAGTCGATGAATCTTTGATTGATCGCTTATTTACGCCTTTATGGGCAGACAATGAACATCCGCTTCAACATCTCGAGGCAATCCATACTCACGGAATACTCAGCGCGTATTAAGCCGAGTATTTGGGGGCGTAAAGGAGGTTAATCATGAAAATTGGGTTTATCGGGGTGGGTAATATGGGCCACCCTATGGCATTGAATCTGCTACGAGCCGGATGTCAGGTTAAGGTTTATGATGTCGTTGCCGATGCCGCATCGGATCTTGCTGACGAAGGGGCTGAGGTTGTTGGTGCGTTGCAACAAGTCGTATCAGGCGTCGATACTGTGATTACCATGTTACCGGCCGGCGAACAGGTCAGAGCGGTGTATTTGGGGGATCATGATGGTGGACTTGGTATCCTGAATATGGCCGATAGCGGTACGCTTTTTATTGATTCATCCACAATCGACCCTGCTTCGGCTCGGCTGGTGGCAATTCAAGCGGCGAGTAAGGGAGTTGATTTTGTCGATGCACCGGTATCTGGCGGTGTGGCGGGAGCGAAAGCCGGTACATTGACGTTTATCGTCGGGGGAAGTGATGCCAATTTCCAGCGCGCAGGGCTTGTTCTCAAATTGATCGGTAAATCAATACTGCATGCAGGCAAGGCGGGAGATGGCCAGATGGCCAAAATTTGCAACAATCTTATGCTTGGTATTCAGATGGCAGGGGTTTGCGAAGCATTGAGCCTTGCTATTGATAATGGGTTGGATCCGCAGATTGTGTCTGAAATCATGCAGCAGAGTTCGGGGCAAAATTGGGTACTTGACCGTTATAATCCTTGTCCTGGGGTGATGGCGAATGTGCCTGCGTCACAGCAATATCAACCGGGGTTTATGGCAAAATTGATGTTAAAAGATTTGGGGCTGGGACTCGATGCTGCTGTTGAAAGCCAGTCCCCGATCCCTATGGGGACATTGGCGCGAAATTTGTATGCCTTCCATAATGCAGCCAGTAACGAGTTGCTGGACTTTTCGAGCTTGTTTGAGTTTTATCGGCGCCGGAGTGATAACTCGAAGCAGTAAGCCGCAGTGATGATGGGGGAATGACGGATGGATATTAGACAGTCAACCATAGCAATAACCGGGGCAGGTCAAGGGTTGGGGCAAATGATAGCAATTTGTTTGGCGCGAGCCGGTGCTGACTTAGCCTTGCTTGATATCGATCCTGAAGGGTTGGCTGCAACCCAGCGTCAGTGCCATATGCTCAGTGCCAAAGCGCTTATATATCAGGTAAACGTCACCGATGAGAATCAAGTGGAAGCAGTGTTCGAGCAGATCATGGGGGATTTCGGACGACTGAATGGCTTAATCAACAATGCAGGTATATTACATGATGGCATGTTGGTTAAAGCCAAGGGTGACGACATTGAAAAAATGCCGTTGAGTCAATTTCAGAATGTGATGGCAGTCAATTGTACAGGAACGTTTCTGTGCGGAAGAGAGGCGGCATTGCAGATGATCCAAGCTGATTGCGAGGGGGCGATCATTAATATTTCCAGTATTGCCCGAGCGGGTAATGCCGGACAGAGTAATTATGCCGCCTCCAAGGCAGCAGTTGCTACGATGGCGGTGTGTTGGGCAAAAGAATTGGCGCGTTACGGAATAAGAGCTGCAGCTATTGCCCCTGGTGTGATTGATACCTCAATGGCCAAACAGTTGAAGCCAGAAGCCATCGAGAGATTGCAGGCAATGATCCCATTAGGGCGAATAGGTAAACCGTCTGAGGTAGCAGAAGCGGTGAAATTTATTTTAAAAAGCGACTACTTTACCGGACGGGTACTTGAAGTAGATGGAGGGATGCGAATGTAGCCGCTGTATCTCTCGTTGCAACGAGAGTAATGAGATTTTCATGGCTGAATATGATGCTAGGGGGCGAAGAAAAACACGAACAGTGCCATACCGCCACCGATGATAAACATCAGCATAGCCATAATAGCTGCGAATTTATTGAGATATGTAAATAGTTTATCCATCGAGCTGCCAGTTCAGTAAGTAATATTCATTCGTTTCGTTATAAATAACCTGACGCCTGCGCTTTTAGGAATGTTGCCAGCGTCTTTGCATCGT
Source organism: Photobacterium aquae (assembly GCF_001029445.1). Lineage (GTDB taxonomy): Bacteria > Pseudomonadota > Gammaproteobacteria > Enterobacterales > Vibrionaceae > Photobacterium > Photobacterium aquae. The sequence goes on along the minus strand of NZ_LDOT01000014.1, from coordinate 88,782 downwards.
TGATTTTACCATCGGCGACGTTGCTTATGAAGGCCTGAGGGGTTAGCGTAACCACTTCTATGATTTCGTCTTCGTCTAATTCGCCGTTTGCCGGTGACAATCCTCTGGCAAGGTAGACATGCTGCACTTCATCACAAAAACCTGGTACGGGAAATAAGTCGCCCATAGCTTGCCAGTCACGAGCTTGCAGTTGGGCTTCTTCTGCGAGTTCGCGTTGGGCACATGTCAGAATATCTTCATTTGGCTCCAGAGTCCCTGCCGGGAATTCAAGAATCCATTTGCCAATAGCGGGGCGGTACTGTTTTACCATGACAAGATCACCTTGATTGGTTATAGGTAAAACGATCACGGCTCCCGGGTGTTTAACGGTAGTGAATTCGATATGCCGTCCATCAGGAAGCTGATGCTCTGATTGTTCAACACTAAAGCATTTCCATTGGCATAATGTTCGCTGCGTCATTGTAGATCCTACACCTGAGCTAATTTGGAGATAGTTTGTTTTCGTAATATACCGGATTTTATTTAAGTATTATAAAGTTAGCTTATTGCTATCTGATCTCGTCCCCAATTTTTCGCCCGCTGTCGGGCTGAATCGACTTTGATGTAGTCTAAACTGAACATTTGGTATTCAACTTGGGTTAAGCCGATGCTTACCGTCACTGAAATTGTCTGCCCGTTATCAAGATGCAGTTGGCAAGCCGCTATGTGGGATTTTAAGTTGAGTGCATTTTGTTCGGCTTCATCCAACGAGGTTTCAGGTTGTAGTATGCAGAATTCACCACCTCCAACTCTTGCAAGGTAGTCACCTGTATTCGAGAGTTGCTTAAGGCGCTTCGCGACCATAATCAGAACATTATCGCCAGCTTCCAACCCGTATCTGTCGTTGATATTTTTGAGCCCGTCGATCTCAAGTGAGAGCATAGTGAGATCTTTTAAGTAGCGGTTACTGCGATAGGCCTGCTGTTGGTAGGCTGCTTCCATGCCCTGTCGATTAAGAAGACCGGTCAGAAAGTCAGTGGTTGATGCTTGCTGGACCTGTTTGATAGCGTCGTTGCGGTGTTGGGCAAGTAGATAGGCCATGACAACAACCATGATGTAGGCACTCAGATTTTGCAGCGTTTCTGTAATTTGGTGCTGTTTGCTCGCCATTTCGCTGGCACTCATTACGATATATACCAGTCCAAATAGTAGGCTATACCAGCATGCTAGTTGATGGCGAAGAGCGAAGAAGCACAAAAGAGGAATAGTCAGAGCAACGGTATGGGAAACTAAATTAGTTGATTGAATGTAGAAATCGTAAATGCAAGTAAAAGAGGTAAAAGCAATGAATACCCAAATTAACAGATAAGGATTTTTACGGCGAAGGTTTAGGTAGTGAAGTGTAATGGAAAGCCCAGTTCCGATCAGTGTAATAGCAGTTGGTGCAAGTGCGCTTTCGGTAACAAAAATCGCGAAGGCGATAATCAGGGTAACAACTGCAGAAATGGGGAATAGAGTTTGTAGTTGTTGCCTTAGTGTTTCTGCACCGAGTTCCATGTGGGCGAGGTTTTCAGAACGGAGTTGATCACTTCTAAAAATCACCGTCATAGTGTTTATCCCTTTCGTTTTATTCCATTTGTACGCAACTTCATGCATTTTGAGGCGTAGCTTAAAGTAGAGGGTGGGCTATGTCTAATTTTTTCATGAAAAAAATGTAATGAGCAGTTTTGTGATGTATAGAGTTTTTTAATGTTCAACTTTCATCATTGGCCTAGTTAGCTTGTTTTTTGTACATTGGCGGTCAACTGTGCTGGGATTGCCCTATATAAGATTTGTATAAGAAAAATTTCACTGAAAAGACTTTGGGCTGGATTTTTGAGGGGGCTTGAGTATATTGCTCCTATATTATAGTGAGTTACTTAGATATGCTATCGTTTGACTACAAGCGATTTGATAGGAGAGATACATGCGTGTGTTAGTTACTGGTGGTATGGGATACATTGGTAGTCATACCTGTGTTCAGATGATCGAGGCGGGCATGACTCCGATTATTTTGGACAACCTTTATAACAGTAAAAAGTCAGTATTATCGCGTATCGAGATGCTAACGGGGGTGAGCCCTGCTTTTTATGAAGGTGATATACGCGATCGTACATTCCTTGATAAGGTATTTGCCGAAAACAAAATTGATGCCGTCATTCATTTTGCAGGTTTGAAAGCGGTGGGTGAGTCAGTTGAGAAGCCGCTGGAATACTACGACAATAATGTGCATGGCACATTGGTACTGGTAGAGGCTATGCGCGCTGCTGGTGTAGGTAGCTTGATATTCAGCTCGTCAGCGACTGTCTATGGTGATCCTGCCTCAGTTCCGATCAAGGAAGATTTTCCGACGAGTGCAACTAATCCGTATGGCCGCAGTAAACTGATGGTGGAAGAGTGTCTGACGGACATTCAGCATGCTTATCCGGAAATGAGCATTACTCTGCTGCGTTATTTTAATCCTGTTGGGTCACACCAGTCTGGTTTGATGGGAGAGGACCCGCAAGGTATTCCGAATAATCTGATGCCATTTATTTCCCAAGTTGCAGTAGGGCGCCGTGAGTTCTTATCTGTTTTTGGCGATGATTATCCAACGGTAGATGGAACGGGTGTCCGAGACTATATTCATGTGTTGGATCTTGCTGATGGTCATTTAGCGGCGCTAACCCATAAAGGCAGCGAAGCGGGTCTGCATATCTATAATTTGGGTACCGGAAATGGTTTTAGTGTCTTACAGATGATTGATGCATTCTCAAAAGCCGCAGGGGTTGAGGTTGCCTATCAAGTTGTATCTCGCCGTCCAGGTGACATAGCTGAGTGTTGGGCTGATCCTGCAAAAGCGAAAGAAGAACTTCATTGGCAAGCGACACGAACTATTGATGATATGACAGCAGACACTTGGCGTTGGCAGTCATCAAACCCTGATGGTTATCCTGATTTATAGTACGCTATTTAAACAAAAAGCCCAGCTAGATGATGCAGGGCTTTATTTTTGAGATTATATTTTAATTGTTGATATATTTTTCGAATATCTCGGAAAAATCTTCGCGAATATACTTTTCTTTCGATGATTCCATATACTGTGCTGCGAAATGCGTTATTTTCTCAAATTCAGCTGAAACCGTTGATTGTGATGTAATTCGCCCAACGGATTCAGATGCTATTTCAAGTGAACGGAATGAATCTTTTAAGCGATCTGAGTTAATGATCTGTAAGTGAGAAATTTCGAATAAGGCTTTATACAAATCCTTTAGTTGTTCAATCTGTTGCTTGTCAACATCGATCGAGAAATATGTCTCACCAACGTTAAACTTGATTTCGGCGTCAAGGTCGATAGTACCAGCTGTTTCTAGCAAGACAGAAGAAAACTGATTGAAAGCATATTCATAGCGTTTCAATACACGCTTTGAGCTTATTGCTAATTCGCCATCAACATGGATAAGAGCACGGTTGGTAAAGCAATATTCATCTTTTTTTGATTTGATCAAAAAGAAAATTTTTTCATTGTCTTCGTGGAAAATATAATCGTCTGCGTCTACTTTATCGTAATCGGCTGGCGATACAATGCGACCAATATCACTCAGGCCCAGCGCTTCTGATGCAAGTCTTTTAAACATGATGGTACCGTTCTATTATTCATTATTTAAATGTGTTCTCGAATATGCGGGAAGGATAATTACCTGTCAATAGTACCCTTGTAATTAAATATTTTTGATTGTAAAGGATCGTGTAATTAAAGCGAGCCAATGTATTTCAATCGAAGAACAGTACCTTTAGCAGGAATACTATCTGTTCGGTCTTTTTTATTGAATACATTGGACCCACTCTAAATTCTGCATTTTGAATATATAACTGTAAAATAAGTTACTCAGTCAAATGGTAAGGCTTGGTTATTGCGAAGAGACTTAAACTTGTGATAGCGCCGAGTGTATCAGCTAGCATGTCTTTTTGTGCATCCCAGATATCGCCTTGGCTACCAAGGAATTCAATACCGGCATCGCCACCTTCTAACACCGCATACCACCACTCAATAATTTCATACCCGGCAGCGACGGCCATGATGCTGGTCAAGCCAACAAAAGATGCTAAGACAGGGTTACAGTGTCGTTTTCTGGTTAATAACTCCGCAATAGGGAAAGCATAGAACCCGATAGAATAATGGGCGACACGGTCGAAGTGGTTTCGGCCTGAATCGAAGAAACCATTGAACCAATCGAAGGGGACGTTAGCAAAGGTATAATGGGCTCCGATGGCATGCATAATCAGCCAGACAGACATTAGGCCATAAGCCATATTTGAAAAGCGAAATTTAGGGTAGGTAACAACCAATAGTAGGAAAATTGCTGCAACAGGTATGATTTCAGCGATCCAAACCGCCTGAAACGCTGGGTTGATGCCTGACCAGACAATGATAGCAGCAATAAATCCCCCCAGAGTGCAAGGGAAGAGGTGGTTTGATGGTGTACGCATGGCAATATCCTTTTCGATCTTATTTGGCTCAATTTAGGAGCAAGCCTATTGGCCAAAGCTATGTCGCTTATAAATTTAATGAACACTGTTTTATTATAATTTTCATCAATGATCAAGTAATTCGTCATAGGATGCAAAACCGGTCACAGACTTGTTATTGATTATAATTCAGTGCACTTTGGAGCCAGCATATTGAGGTGACCTGATAGAATCCGCAGGCTTGATGGTCAATATAGCGTGTCAGATTAAAGATTTATGGTATAATTCTCTGCTAAACAAATTTAGTGATGTGTGACTCAAATCACGGCAGGTTATGTTCGTGGTCACACTCAATCGAAAGTACGATACCCGCTCGCAAAGAGCATCTGACCGGAGCACGATTTTGCTATTTAACGATCTTGGATTAGACCAACGCCTGATCAAAAAACTTCACCATTTGGCGTTTGAGAAACCAACTGAAATTCAACAAACTGCGATTCCAGTAGGGATTCTGGGCAAAGACATATTGGCATCGTCGAAAACTGGCTCCGGTAAAACTTTGGCATTTTTGCTGCCAGCGATGCAGCGCATGTACCGCAGCAAACCATTTACTCGCCGCGACCCTCGCGTAGTGGTATTGACGCCTACTCGTGAACTGGCAAAGCAAGTTTTTGCCCAGCTACGTACATTGAATGCCGGCACGCCATATGACGGCACACTGATTGTAGGTGGTGAGAACTTTAACGATCAGGTTAAGGCACTACGCAATGACCCGATGTTTGTGATTGCAACCCCTGGCCGTCTTGCTGACCATTTGGAACACCGTAGTACAAGTCTTGATGGGCTTGAAATGCTGATTCTGGATGAAGCTGACCGTATGCTTGATCTTGGTTTTGAAGCTCAGTTGCGCCGTATTCATGAGGCAGCGTCTCATCGCCGCCGCCAGACTATGATGTTTTCGGCGACTCTGGATCATCAGGATGTCGTCAGCATCGCGTCTGATATGCTGAAGGAGCCTAAACGCATTTCGGTTGGCCATTCAGCAGAAGAGCATACAGATATTACCCAGCGTTTTATTCTGTGTGATCACCTAGATCACAAGCAGGCTCTGCTGGATAAGATTATCGAAACTGAAGAGTATGATCAGATGATTATCTTCACGGCTACCCGTGCTGATACTGATCGTCTGACCAACTTACTGAATGAGCGTAAGCTTAAGGCAGTGGCACTCAGTGGTGATATGAACCAGACTCAGCGTAACAATATCATGAGTCAGTTTGAGCGTGATTGTCATAAGATTCTGGTGACAACGGATATTGCTTCTCGCGGCTTGGATATCAGCAAGGTATCGCATGTAATTAACTTCGATATGCCAAAGCATGCTGAAGAATATGTACACCGTGTAGGCCGTACAGGTCGTGCCGGGAACAAGGGCGATGCATTCTCGCTTGTTGGTCCAAAAGACTGGAAGAGCTTCAAGAATGTGGAGGCTTTCTTGCAGCAGCAGATTAGTTTCACGACAATCGAAGGGCTGGAAGGTAAGTTCAAGGGGCTGAAACCTGCGCCTAAGAAGCAATTCCACAAGAAGAAGCCAACAACGAAGAAGCCTGTTGACAAGAAGCAGAAGCAAGGCGCAGACAAGCCGAAGAAGCGTATGGATAAACGTTTCTACCAGAATATGGCTGTGGGCGACAATGTCTTTATGCCTAAGAAGAAAAAGCCAGTTGATCCAAGCGCCGACGATTAATGCTGTAGGGTTATGATCAATTAGCGAAAAAAATGCCAGTCGTAAGACTGGCATTTTTTTATTTGGTTATTGAGCGGTTACTTTCAATAATTAAAAATTGCCATCAGCTTGTTCGAGATGGCGGGCGAGGGCGGTGACGAAACGGGCTGCTTCTCCTCCTGTGCAGGCTCGATGATCAAACGTGATAGACAATGGCAGGACGTTGATGGCTTGCACTGTGCCGTTTCGCATTACCACCCTTTCAATAATTCTTCCCGCGCCAATAATGGCGACCTGCGGTGGGCTAACGACAGGGGTGGCGAAAATTCCACCGATAGCCCCGAAGTTGGATAGGGTAATGGTGGCATGTTGAAGTTGTTCTCGCTCTATTTTGCGTTCTCTAATGCCGAGGATGGTTTTGTCGAGCCATTCGCGGATACTGCCGGAAGATTGCTGGTCAGCATGCCTAAGTACGGGTACATAGAGTCCGTGCTTGCTGTCGACGGCGATGCCTATATTTACTGTTGTATGGACGCAGCGGGTCAGGGTTTCCGCATCGAACCAAGCATTGAGGGCAGGTTCCTGCTGGCAGGCTGACACAACGGCTTGTATCAGCCGGCATGTGATGTCTTCATTATTGTGCCAGTTTTCTAAATACGCTTCTTCGGTGAGGGTGACGTTAGCGACTTGCTGGTGAGATGAGGACATGGTGTCCACCATACTGCGTCTGGCCCCTTTCAGAACTTCTGTACCGGGGGGCTGTTGGCTGCAGGCTTGGTAGATGTCTTGGTCGGTGATAACCCCGTCAGGCCCTGAGCCTTTTATGACTTCAAGTTTGACGCCGAGTTTTTTAGCTAGGATTCGAGCCGATGGCATGGCCGTGAGCTGAGGGTGATTCTCTGGTTTTTCGGCATGGTGACCGAGCCAGAATTCGTCGACGTTGATATCGTGGGTCTGGCTGGATACATTACCGACCACGGTTGCTGCTGATGATTGTGTACTGTGCTCTGTTGTTGGTGGTGGGGTGTACGACGACTGATTTTCTTCGATTTCAAGCAGCAGGCTGCCGATGCCGATGATATCCCCTTCATTACCGTGACGATTGATAATGGTGCCACTGTAGGGAGCGGGTACTTCAACGGTGGCCTTGTCGGTTTCAAGGGTAACTACAACTTGGTCAGTTTCAACGACATCGCCAATATTGACATGCCATTTGACAATTTCTGATTCGGCGAGCCCTTCACCCAGGTCGGGTAGTAAAAAAGATTTCATTTCCATCCCTCCACAAGTTCACGGGCAGCTGCAACGATATCATCAGGTTGAATCATGAAATAGTCTTCGTTGCGGTAGTACGGCATGATGGTATCTGATCCGGTGACCCGTTTAGGCGGGGCTTTGAGTAAGCACATAGCTTGTTCGGATATTCGCGCAAGGATTTCAGCGCCAATACCACAGGTCTGGCAGGCTTCGTGTACCACCAGTATGCGTCCGGTTTTGTTGAGTGAATGAATAATACTTGCCATATCGATTGGCTTGATAGTCGCTAAGTCGATGACTTCCACTTCGATACCGTTCAAGGCAAGGGTTTCTGCGGCTTGTAATGATTCAACGACGCAAGCTCCCCATGTTACCAAGGTTAGGTCGCGTCCTTGGCGTAGGGTAAAACAACGATCGAGTGGCAAAGCACAGCCGTCATCGGTTACATCGGATTTGACTGTACGATAGATGCGCTTTGGCTCGAAAAACATGATTGGGTCATTACTTCGAATGGCGGCGAGAAGTAGCCCATAAGCACGGCGAGGTGAAGATGGAATGACGACTTTTATTCCTGGAATATGAGCAAATAACGCTTCAACACTCTCCGAGTGGTGCTCTGGTGCGTGAATTCCCCCGCCAAAAGGCGCGCGGAAGACAGCGGGGCAGGTCAGGCGGCCACGGGTTCGGTTGCGGATTCGGGCAGCGTGGCAAACCAAGTGCTCCATTGCAGGGAAGACGAACCCCTGAAATTGGAATTCAGCAACGGGGCGTAGTCCTTGCGATGCCATTCCGACTGCGATACCACCAATTAAGGCTTCTGCGAGGGGGGTATCAATAACCCGTTTGCAACCAAATTTTTCTTTTAACCCTGCCGTTGCACGAAATACACCACCGTTATCGCCTACATCCTCACCGAGAACGACAACGTTTGAGTCATGCTGCATCTCATGGTGTAGAGCAAGGTTCACAGCATCAAGCAAGGTTATATTAGCCATAGTGCTCTCCTTGCATCCGCATCGCTTTGTTGATAATCATGTCACGCTGACGTTGCAGATCATCATCCAGTGTTTCAAACAATGTGTCGAAGGCCGCTTCAGGCGGCTGGGGGGTCATAGATTGATATTTGTCGACGGCGGCTTGAATCTGCTGTTTACAATGCTCGTCCCATTCATTCTGTTCTTTGTCGCTCCATGCTGAGTGCTGGGTTAAAAACGTTCGCAGACGGGTGAGAGGCTCGTAATCCCATGCTTGTTTCAGCTCATCATCGCTTCGGTAGCGAGATGCATCATCGGCAGTCGTATGGTCGCTTAAGCGATAGCTTATGGCTTCGATCAGGGTGGCTCCTTTGCCAATACGTGCCTTGTGCAATTTGTCTTTGATCACATCGTACATCGCCACGACATCATTGCCGTCAACGGTGATGCCTTCGATACCGGCCCCTTCGGCTTTGTCGGAGAGCAGTTCAGCCCCGCACTGAAGAGAGCGGGGGACAGAGATGGCCCATTGGTTGTTGTTTATGACGAAAACCAGCGGAATGTTCCATGCACCGGCACAGTTGAGTGACTCGAGGAAGTCACCTTTTGATGTCGCGCCGTCACCACAGGTTACTAGTGCTGCTTGATGGTACCCTTGTATTTTAAGCGCTGCTGCTACACCAACCGCATGGGTACACTGAGTGGCGATTGGAACGCAAAACGGTAAGTCTCGGCTTAGGCTACCGTTGGTAGAAAAATCACTGCCACGTTCATCACCTCCCCAATATTGGAGGTTTTTTTCCATTCCGATTCCTCGCTTCCACATGGCGGGAAGATCCCGGTAATAGGGGATGAAGACGTCAGAGGCCAGCAGGGCGTGGCCAATTGATATACCAATAGCTTCAGAACCAAGGTGTGATGGGTAGGTTCCTAGTTTACCTGTTCGTTGTAAGGCGACGGCTTTAAGATCGTAGGCACGGGTTAGTACCATGTCGCGGTAAAAATCTCTTAAGGTAGCCAAGTCAGCCCAACTAGGTAGTGGCTGTACTAATGAACCTCGATGATCGATGAAGCGATGCATCGGCATGGCTTGTACATTCATCACTCGCTCCTTTTTTAGCTGCCTCAAATGAGGCGGACAGCAAATTGTCAGTAAACCGGCGAGAAATCGGGTTGTGAGAAGGGCGTTGCTGGATTACTTGATAGTTTTAATTGTAATCAGAATGTTAATGTTCGCTTGTGGTGGGTGTTGATTGGGGAGTAAACATTTCGGTACACCCTGCATCGTGGTCTTTCATCTCATAACATGTAGCGTTGTGTCAGGATTAAGAACCGCAGATGATAACGCGAAATTGTAGAGCGGGTTGCGCATACTTCTTAATACGGTCAGGCATGGTTTGGTATCTACCACTAAATCTATATAACAAAGTTTGGAATATGCCATGAAGTATTGCAGTGCTGTTGGTTTGTTATTTTTTGTTGCGGCTTGTACTTCGCAAGAGGAGGGAGCGGGGATAAGTAGTCAGCGCGATATTTATGTTGAGGACAAGTGCTATACGGGGTCAGGGGTAAAGTCATTGACGGCATCGTTTGATGAGTTTATGAGTGAACGACAAAAAGAGCTGGCGCTGCTTCGAACAGAGCTCAGTGCTGAAAATTACGAACAGCTTGAGTTTGCATTGCAGCACTTTACAACTTATTGGGGCAAGTTGGCCCAAGAGAGGGATCTGGCTTGTGAACAGTATGCGACATGCAGTTTTCTCCGTCTTAAGAGTCCGGAACTGCACAACCAGAGTAATTTCTGTGATGGGTCTGGTTTTGAGTACAGTGTAAGTCGCGCAAAAATGCTTAATTTTTATAGTGATATTGAGCGACTACAATTACAAAAGAACGCACCATGAGCGTTGAGGATCGCCGAGAGACAGAGCGGAAAAGCGATGATATACACTAGTCGTTCATATTTGGTGATATAACGAGATTTGTTGATTGCTTTTACAAGGTGATTAGGTATATATTTTAGCCTTTCTAATGTGTGATTTATGTCTAATTTTATTCTTGTTTGCCCGCACTGTAATCAACGTAATTCGTTTACAGTCAATTCGTTATCAAACTCCCCATTATGCCCGTCTTGCCAAAAAATGGCGATTGATGGCACTGTCGTTGATGTAGACGCTCAAACGTTTCTTGCAATGACACAGTCACCTCGACCTGTTGTCGCCATATTTTGGTCAGACAATTGTGCACCTTGTAAAGCCTTCAAGCCAGTCGTGGAAAAAATGGCGAAGCAGCGTAGTGAAAAAATACGCTTTATTCGGATAAATGCGACCAAACATCAGCAACTGACACAGCGTTTCCGTTTGCGTGGGGTACCAAGTGTGCTTGCGTTCAAGAAAGGAAAGCAGCAATCGGCATTGCATTCAGGTTTGCAAGCCAGTGCTTTTTCGCGCTGGCTTGATGAAAATGTTCTGAAAAATTAGTCTGATCGATCAGCATGATGACAGCCACGAACTTGTTCATCTTCGTGAGCTGTGATAGTAGTATATATGTAACGTATGTGTTGCATTATAGGTTTGCACTTGATGTGCAAGTTGTAAATAACCGCAATTGAAATTGCAAATAGAGTAATAACAGGAGGAAATTATGGCTACTAGCCGTAAAATTAGTAAAGAGCGCATGGCCCTTAAGATGTCCCTTGCCGGTACGGTACTACTGACTAGCTTGGGCGTTGGCTACGGATTGTATGTCGGATCCGATGCGATTCTGCTTGACGGCATGTTTTCATTGTTGAGTATGGGTATGACTGGCTTGAGCCTGTATACCGCTTATCTCGTCTCAAAACCTGATGATGAATATTTCCAATTTGGATATGCGCACCTTGAACCGTTAATTAACGTGGTCAATGGCTTGCTCATCCTCATTACCTGTATCTTGGCGTTTATCAATGGTGTGCAAACCATTGTCAGCGGAGGTCATGAAATTGTGCTAGAGCACGCCATGATCTACGCGGTGCTATCGACCTTCTGTAGCTTTGCGATATATTTTACTGAAATTCATATTGCGAAAAGCGAGCAGTCTGAGCTTGTGAGAGTCGACTCTCAGGAGTGGTTGATCGATGGTATTCTGAGTGCAGCAATCCTGGTTGGTTTTGTTCTTGTCATGATCATGGATCAATTTGGTTATTCGCAGTGGAACCGCTATGTGGACCCAATTTTGGTTTCAACACTATCACTAGCAGCTGCTGTATTGCCGATTAGCGTGTTACGACGCAACTTGAAAGAAGTCTTGTTGGTGGCACCACAAGATGATGTTCAGGAAAATGTTGATCGTGTGATTGAAAAACTATCGAAACAATATCACTTTGAGGATTATACCCATCATTTGGCGAAAACTGGTCGTCAGTATGATCTTGAGGTGAATATCTTAGTTAGAGATGATAATTTCTGGACGACTAAGCGTCAGGATCAGGTACGTCAAGTGCTCTGGGAATCTTTGTCTGAGCAACTCGGTGATGCTTGGCTATCGGTATCATTTACCGGCCAGGCACGTTGGTTGTAAGTTATATCGCTGCTTGAAAATAGGGGGAGAAGCATTGCTTCTCCCTTTTTTCATACTAGTAATGCCATCGTAGTAAATAATTAATCACTCTAGTTTGTTTAAATACTCGACAACGGAATTAGCATTTTTAATGTAGAATAACCAGTTATATAAAATCTGCTAGTTGTTTATTATTATCCTATACTAATTTTAATCAATAGCTTACAGTGATAGGTATAAGTTATATTTTAAAAATAGTTATCTAAGCTGTAAATTATGTATAAAGTTCATCTTAACTCTACATCACTCGCAAAATTAATAAGGTGGCAAGGTTAAGGACTTCTTTCTTGGTATTCTAGCGCACAATGAATTTCAGATGTGAACTAGGATGAGGTCATGCCGTTTACACCGTTACATATGGGACCAAGCCTGGTCATGAAAGCGGCACTAGGGCGAACATTTTCTGTGACTGTTTTCGGGTGGTCGCAAATTCTTATCGATATTCAGCCATTGCTGGTGATGCTTGGGTACAACGGTGAGTTGCATGGTACATCTCATTCTCTATTGGGGGCGGCAGTTATTGCTATCATTGCGGCAATAACAGGAAAACCCTTGGGAGAGTTAGGGTTAAGAATCATGCGCTGGGATTGCTATGCCCCCATATCTTGGAAAATTGCGTTCATCACTGCCTTTATTGGCACATTTAGTCATGTATTGATTGATAGTGTTATGCACGTTGATGTGAATTTGTTGTATCCATTTGGAACACTGAATTTTCTGCATGGTGTTGTGAGTATTTCGCAGCTCCATCAAATATGCATTGTGAGTGGTGTAATTGGAGGTGGGCTTTTTTTATTGCGGGAATGGAGACGACGTAAGTAAAGTTATGTCTTTTTATGATAGTATTTCCGCAAAATTTTTAGTAAGTATTGTCTTTAGATGAGGAATGACGGATGCGTCGTGCGGTAGTCGTATTAATTCGTTTTTATCAGCGCTATATATCGCCGTATAAAGGGTACCGATGTGCCCATGCATATTATCGTCAAGGGGATTCTTGTTCGGAAGCGATCCGTAAATTAGTCATTGAGCATGGTGTAGTGAAAAGCTTGCCTTTGGCTAGAAAGCGGTTTCAAGATTGTAGAACGGTTTATTTGATCGAGAGCCAGAATGATAGAAAAGAAAAAAGAAAGCGTCGTTGGCGTAATTGTTTAGAAACCTGTGATTGCTACTGCCAACCCGATGTCATAGATTGTATTCCAACAAACTATTGTGATTCACCAACGATACCTTGTGATTGCTCATTGCTTCCATATCGTGGTAGCAAGAAATAAAAGGGTCGCTTCTCCATTGGCCGCTGCATGGGCCGCGGCCTAATTTTACCTAGTTACTTCATGATATGGTTACTGCATTGTAAGCATCAATAATATGCTGTACGTCTACCTTCTTGCCTTGCTGGATTCGCTGATAATGAGCCAGTGTCTTTGTGAGGTATTTTTGTGCAATGGTATCTTCTTCTGGTATTGCGGACAGCCAGAATGATTCGCCTACAAGGCTGACAGCCGATAATTTATCAATATCCCGGTCTGTTCTAGGGGGAGATACCAACATTACTTCATAAAAACGTTGGTTGTCCTCGACCAATGCTTCTTGTTTGCAACTAAAACCCAATGAATTGAGCTTATTCCTTAACGTGAATTGATGATGAACAGGGCACAGTAAAAAGTCGACATCCACTTTTGGGTGGTGTAAATGCAAGTCCTCAATAAATTTTGTCATGAGATCCCCACCAACGCCGGCAATGATAATGAGTTGGCGGCCTTTGTAGCGGCTGAGTGGCAAAGTAGAAACATCCTGACACAGAGCTTCCCAATGTGTTTCAGAATCTTCATGAAAATGCTGTAGCTTGTTTTCAAGAGTCTCGATAAGTTCAGGGACGATATCAACAAAGTGAATATACTGAGCAGCGTTACGGGTAAGGAGGGCGGTACCTAGGTGGCCGTGATCGCAACAGCAATCCCAGATATGGCTATAGTCTGAAGTCACCATTGATTCGATTTGTTTTAGACGTTTACTGAGTTTCAATCTTTGTGCCTGCTGGTGCGGTGGATATAAAAGCGGTCAGCATTGTACTGGGTTTTATGTTATCTGCACGATTTTTATCTCAATGCCCACGCTGTTTCCACCTTTGATAATTTGGGTATAAGTGAGATGAGCGACTAAATTTTAATGAGGAGTTTGTCTCTAGGTAGTTATCCAGTGATAGAAGCAACAGGTATTGATCATATTGTTCTACGCACAACCCGGCTCACTGAGATGCTTGAATTTTATGTTCAAGTGCTGGGTTGTCAGATAGAGCGCGAAACAGAGAAAGCATTAGGTTTGACACAACTGAGAGCAGGGAACGCCTTGATCGACTTGGTTGATGTGGAGAGCAATCTGGGCAGGAAAGGTGGAGGAGCCCCCACTCATCAAGGTAACAATATGGATCATTTCTGTCTTCAAATAAAGCCATTGGAGGAAGTCGAGATTTGCCGATGTTTGGAGGCTGGTGGAATAGAAGTTGGAGAGTTTACCGTTAGGTATGGTGCTGGCGGTTTTGGCCGTTCATTGTATATCAATGATCCAGAGGGAAATACTGTCGAGATCCGTTGTGCGGGTTAACGTTGTTAGTCTGTTAAATCTCGAGTATCTATCATAAGTTGTTGCCATGTTTCAGTGGTTATTGATGCGCTTGATAATTGATTGTTAAGTGAGATGAACGTTTTTGCAAAGAAGGGAACAGAGTCGGAAATCCTTGATATCACAAGTGGTGATTGACGGGGGATGGAGAGAAAGTAATACAATGTGACGGTTTTTCCGAGTTTACCTGATGATTTTATCGAATTATGGGAATGTCATTAATTATTCAGTAAATTTGTTCTGTTTTTCACAAAAAAATAACTCCAGCGTGCATTTTAGGGCAAATTACGGTATCTTATTCCTGTCTAAAAATTGCTTCTAAGTGCCGTTTAGAGGCATTTTTTAGACCTTGGACAACCCCTTATTTTTAATTTTTCAAAGGTTTACTGTAATGATGGAAACGTTGCTAGTCATTGCTTTTATTATCGGTGGTGCTTACGTCGTTCTTCGTGAGAAGAAATGCTGTAAAGGTATTGATTATTCAAGCAAGTCTCTTTAAATGTGCTGAAAGGCATTTATTGCATGGTAGTAACCGATAATAATGTAATCGGTTACTACAGTTTACTATTCCGCATGTCTGTACGTTTGTTGTGATCTAGGTCAATAGTTTTAAATCAATACCAATATTGTTGAATATGCTTGTGGTCATTAGTGGTTTTTGCTGTTAATTTCTTAAGGTAATTCAACGGGATAGCAAGTTGCGCCCAGATGTTGGAGCAATAGCGAATCTTGTTAGCGTAGGATGCTGGGCTTGTTGGTAGTATGAGGCTGATTTTAGAACGACAAACATCAAATCACAATGGACTGGCTAAGCAGTGTCAGCCTAACGGTTATTTGTTTTTCGTAGTTGTTATTACGTTATGCGCATCGTTTGCGTTGATGTTCACGGGGATTGCTTCTCGTACTTACATTTCTACAATGTTAAAATACGATGCCCAAGAACTCTTGTCGACTTATTCCAATCGAGTAGAGCGGTACCCTGATTCTCTCTATGCACTTAGTGAAAAGTTTCGGTTCGACTGCAGTGAAGACGATCAACATTACTTAGAACAAATAAGCTACAGTGATTATATGATTCGCCGCATATCACTACAGCTTAAAAATGGGATCAAATGTTCTAGCTTTGATACTATTGAAAGCGATAGAGCGATGAAACCACTCGTTAATAACGTCAATAAAAATATATCGCTGTGGGTAGTCAATGAATTAAATGATAAGCAGCAAATAATAGTTGCTGAATGGAAAAATCATTTAGGTTCAATGTTTGTATATCTTGAGCCATTGATTGTTGATAGTTTAAGAAATATATATTGTGATGATTGTGTTTTAACGAGACTCACGTCTACTGAAAATTCAAATATTTCATTTTTTCGTGGTGATGCGAGTCTATTGGAGCAGGAACCATTATTGAGTTCAACTTATGATAATGGTTTGAGGGTGGATATATATGTAAGCCCAAGATTGATGAATCACTATGAGCAAGCTGCAATTCTGCCATTGTTATTATTAGGTGCAACATTTGGCATGATATTTGTGGCGACCTATAGGTTGTTTTTAACTCGACGCTTATCTCTTCATTCATTAGTTGAGCAGGGGTTGGCAAGAAAAGAGTTTATTCCTTATTACCAGCCGATTGTCAATGTCTCAAATAACTCACTCTATGGGTGTGAAATGCTTGCCCGTTGGCAGCGACCGGGATGTGATATGATATCACCAATGGAATTTATACCCTATGTTGAAAAGAGCGGACAAATATTTCCTATTACTGAACAGTTGCTCTCGAGAGCTGCTCGTGAAATGGATAAATTAAATTGGCAAGAAACCAGACAGGTTATCAGTATAAATATTGTCCCAGATCAGCTGGAGCATCCCGATGTCATGAAGCGCGCGCTGGCATTACTTGAAGAAAGTAATATTTCGCCTGATCAGATTGCATTCGAAGTGACTGAGCGTAAGCGATTTACTGATTTGGCGATGGCCTCTAATGTGATTGAGCAACTACGAGATCAGGGCATTGACGTAAAACTTGATGATGCCGGTACAGGCTATGGTGGATTTAGCTATATACAACAATTGAATATCCGCAGCTTGAAGATAGACAAAATGTTTGTTGAAACTATCGGTACATCGGATATTAAATTATCGCTGCTTGATTCGATTATTGCTTTTGGCAAGGAAGCCGGAATGGAGATGATTGCGGAAGGTGTAGAAACGTGTGAGCAGTCTACATATCTTGCCAATCGTGGGGTAGTGTTACAACAGGGCTTTTATTTTGGTAAACCAATGGAGTTTCGGGATTTCGCTTATTATTGTAAATCTATAGTTGCGTCATCACCTTGTGCTGTGGTGTTGGTATAAGGGCAAGATAACTTGCCCTTATACTTGATGTCTCGAGTTATTCTATTGCCGCTTTTGTGAATTGGCCATAGAGATCTAATCGTCGATGACGAAGATTTGTAACAGAACCTTCGGTGTTGAGGTATTTTAGTTTATCTAATTCGACATCTGCGAAAATAATCATTTCAGTATTAGGGCTGGCCTCAGCAATAATTGCATCATGGGGGAAGTAGATATCAGCCGGTGAAAAGACAGCTGACTGCGCGTATTGAATATCAACATTATCTACTCTAGGCAGGTTGCCAACACTGCCGCCGATAGCAACATAACATTCGTTTTCAATGGCTCTGGCTTGGGCGCACAGCCTGACTCGGAGATATCCGTTTTTGGTATCAGTCCAAAAGGGAACAAAAATAATTTGGACGCCTTGTTCTGCCAACATTCTGCCGAGCTCGGGAAATTCAGCATCATAGCAAACAAGGATGCCGACACGACCTGCATCTGTTTCAAAGACTTGAACCTTTTCGCCGCCATCTATCACCCAGTCTCGTTTTTCGTGCGGTGTGATATGAAGTTTGTATTGTTCATCAATACTGCCATCACGGTGAAGCAAGTAAGAGACGTTATAGAGGTGTCCCTCTTCTAACAGCGGCATACTACCGGCAATAATATTGATATTGTAAGTGACGGCAAGCTGCGAAAAACGCTGTTTGATTTCATCGGTAAACTCGCTGAGGAAGCGAATAGCATCGACAGAGTTGTGGTTTGGCTTCAAGCCCATGAGTGGGGCATTGAAAAATTCAGGTAGTAGGGCAAAGTCCGCCTGATAGTTGGAAAGTGATGATATGAAGAATTCGGCCTGATCGATTAAGTCGTCAACGGAGACCATCTTGCGCATTTGCCACTGAACAATCCCTAAGCGTACTTCTGTTTTATCAACATCCAGAATTGAAGGGGTTTCTTCTTCGTAAAAAACGTTGTTCCACTCCAGTAATGTTGCATAACCACATGATTTTTCATCTTCGGGTAGGTAATGCTGCATCAGTCGTTTTACATCAAAGTCGTTAGCAAGTTGAAAAGAGAGAATCGGATCATACAGCTCTTTACGTTTGACCTTCTCTAAATATTCGATGACAGAATGCTCGTCGGCAACCTTGTGGTATTCAGGTATTCTTCCACCCGCCAATATTGCCTTCAGGTTCTTGCTGCGGCAAAGCTCTTTGCGGGCATCGTAAAGGCGTCGACCGAGCCGGAGGCCACGGTAATCGGGGTGGACGAAGACATCTAATCCATACAGCGCATCACCGTTAGCCTGATGCTGAATGATATTTTGTTCATTGATTATATCGGTATAGATATGTGGGAGTGAAAAGCGGTTGTATTCCACCTTGATGGTTAGGGCTGCACCTATGATTTTTCCGTTATCTTCAATACAGATCTGGCCATCAGGAAATTGGTGGATCAAGTCCATGATTGTCATTTGCGGCCATGCTCCCCCCACATCTTTGAATACAAGGTTCATCAGTGCAGCAAGTTCGTCATAGTCACGGGGCTTGATTGTGCGGATGTTCAGAAGCGGAGTATTAGTATCCATACTGACTCTCTTTATAGGTATGCAGCTTGTGTCTAAACTATATTGAGAGTTTCCTATGGAAATCAACGTCTTTTATTTATGCTTTATTGATATGTGAGTGAGGTTGCATTTGTTATGAGAGGCAGAGATAAGAGATGAGGATAAAAAAGGGCAGTACTGAGCTGCCCTGAATCGTTTGTATCCTAGAGGAGGAAAATTAGCTGTGCTTTTCTTTCCATTCTTGGCTTAGGCGGCCAATGCGCTCAGAGGTTTCTTGCCATTTTCGAGTGGCGATAAGATCACGATACTCACCGGTTGGCTTTTTAAGTAGTGTTTCGAGACGTTTTACTTGGGCTTGTGGTAAACCATCAAGAGCCTGAATAGCACCCTCACGGTTGTTACATAACAAAACCATATCGCATCCGGCTTGTTGGGCCGCAATCGCTCGTTCACTGTAGCTGCCGAGTACGTCAGCACCTTTCATGTTGAGATCGTCAGAGAAGATCACCCCATCAAAACCAAGTTCAGTCCGCAGCACGGTCTTTAACCAGTATTCAGAACCACTAGCTGGAGCACTGTCATAATGATTGAATACAACATGGGCTGGCATCATCGCATCAAGCAAGTTTTGCTCTAGTAACGCTTTAAAGACAGTCATGTCGTGCTCTTTGATCATATCACGAGGATCATAAGGTGTTTCGAGATGAGAGTCGGCAATGACCCCACCATGACCTGGGAAATGTTTGCCTGTTACAGCCATTCCAGCAAGCTTCATACCCTTGATAAATTCCGCGGCATAGCGGGCAACCGTTGCCGGTTTATCTGAGAATGCGCGATCGCCAATTGCCTTACAGTCAAAACCAAGATCAAGAACCGGTGCAAAACTGA
Organism: Photobacterium aquae; assembly: GCF_001029445.1. Lineage (GTDB taxonomy): Bacteria > Pseudomonadota > Gammaproteobacteria > Enterobacterales > Vibrionaceae > Photobacterium > Photobacterium aquae. Next base: position 69,347 of record NZ_LDOT01000014.1, on the reverse strand, counting down.
GGTCAATGTCCATAGCCAGTAATTCAGCGGCCATTAGCCAACCGCCTTCCTGTGCCAATTCAAGGCCATTAAGGCTCTCGGCAAATGCCTGTGGGGGCGGAAGTAAGGTGAACTCGTCACGGAAGCGCTGTACTCGACCACCTTCCTGATCCACGGTGATAAGTAAAGGCCGCTTGGCGGTTTGGCGAATGTCCTTAGTTAATGCTCTAAGCTGTTTTCTATCATGATAGTTGCGGGCAAAGAAGATGATGCCACCAACCGTTGGATGTTCAATGATTTCGCGGTCTTCAGCTGTCAGCTCATAGCCTGCGATATCGAGCATTAATGGTCCCATGAAGTCTCCTTGGGGGGATGGGGAATACTCATAATATTATGCACTAAACGCTATTGACCAAGCTACAGCAAGATTATCTGAGATTGATTGTTTATTACTGTAAACGCTGGGTTTATTGTGAGGAACAGTATTAATTCTTTGTAGTTGATTGTATATGACTATTAGTGTGCTATTTATCACGTATTCGGTGTGTTGTTAGTTTTTTTTTCATTAAAATGGTGATTTTGATCTATTTACTGCCGTTAATGATTCGATAAACTGTTTCCAATTTAAAGGTAATTGAGAACTGTCATGTCAGTGTTAGCAGCAATCGCGATCACAACGGGGATTCTATCTGGTGTATGGGGCTGGGTAGCCGTGTCTTTGGGCTTATTGTCTTGGGCGGGTTTTTTGGGGTGCACGAGTTACTTTGCATCGCCAAAAGACGGTCTGAAAGGCCTAGGGCTGAGTATTGCAACCAACCTTAGTGGCGTATTTTGGGCAATGGTGATTATTCACCTGTCTACGTGGGTTGGCATTGATATTGTTGGTTACGTTGTCACAGCTGTGGTGGCGTTCTTTATGTGCATTCAGGCTAAACATAATATTCTTAACTACATACCAGGTACTTTTATTGGTTCTTGTGCGACATTTGCCGCAGCTGGGGATTGGCAGTTAGTGGTTCCATCGCTGTTACTCGGCGGTGTGTTCGGCTTTGCAATGAAGGCAAGCGGGGTGTGGTTGCAAGAGACGCTCAACAAGCCGGATACCGAACTCTGCGAAGAGAACTAAGCGTTAACGACTTATAAAAAATGCCGCTTAAAGCGGCATTTTTTTCGCCTGTAAAGATTATTGGCAGCTGACGTGTTCAACATGAGTCTCAAGGGTGACGGTTTCTTCTATCGCGCTGATGACGGATGCTGTTTCTGCTTTGTCGATTAAGATACAGATTCGGCACTTTTCATTCAGTGTTGTTTCCACTAGTTCGGCAACGTTATCGAGAGTATATGGCATACGCTCTGCGTCACGCCGGCATAAATCGACAAAAATATCATCGGCATCACCGGGGAAGAGCACCATTTCGGATTGTTGCATCAGTCGCAGTGCTTTTAGACTGAGGCGTTCAGGATCATGGTTGGTCTCAATCAGGTAGAGGGCAGCTCCGTTACTGATAGAGTCGGAGTCGAGCAACAGCTTAAACAGGGTTTCTAGTGTGGCTTCGTCTTTAGCTGCCTCTACTTGTGGGTGGCGTAAAAAGTGTTCCCAAAATCGTCTTCTCTCATCAACGCTATTGTAAGTAAATTTTATCCTGTCACGCTGCTGTCCGGCATAATTGGCTATCATGCCTAAGTTTTGTGGGAGGGTTGTTTCGAATTTTTCCCGTAGATACCTCACTAGAACAGGGGATGCCCCTCCGCTTGATATGGCAACTTGAATCGGGCTGCGATCGACGATCGACGGGGTAATAAACTGGCATTTATCTTTGTCGTCTACCACGTTCACCCAGATGCCTCTGCGTGCTGCATCGTCACAAATTTGTTGATTCAGCGTGCTGTTGTCTGTAGTTGCCCATACCAGCCAGCTTCCCTCGAGTAAATCAGGTGTATAGATACTGTTAATCCAGTCAATTGCTCCGGTCTTAGCCAGTGTTGCTAAATAGGGATGAAGTGACGGGGAAATAATAGATATTTTCGCGCCTGCTTTTCGTAATAAATCAACTTTGCGGCACGCGACTTCACCACCACCAATTACGCTTGTTTTCTTATCCTTAATTGCCAGGAAAACTGGGAAATAATCCATATAAATACCCTTTAGGAATAAATGCATCCATGTAACTGATTGAGTTGAAAGTTAATTCAATTTTCAGAAGAGAATGAGATAAACAAATACATCATTTGAAACATTTTGATACACAAGCCCAGTATATTGCTTTTATTACTGGGCATTGTTCAGCTTGTATTAAAGGCATAATGGTAATTTTTAGTCTACTAAAAAAAGCCAGTTGCGCCATATTTCTCTCAAGATAAATATTGGCGAAAGATAATGGTATTAGTTTGGGATTAACAAGAACAAATATTATTTGTTACATCATCTGATTTGGGTCGGCATATGAAGAAAAAACTGATAATCGCAACCATGGTAAGTTCAGTCTTGCTGACGGGGTGTGGGGATAAGGCATCTGGACCTGCTGCAGGAATGAGCCCGTTGGTTTCAGCGCAGCCTGTGACAGTTATTGATTACCAGCAAGGCAAGCAATTTGTCGGTAGAACTGAGGCGTACGAAGATGTCGCCATAACAGCACAAGTGTCAGGCTATCTGAAGTCTCGGTTATTCACCGAAGGAGATTGGGTTGAAAAAGGCCAGTTATTGTTTGAAATTGAGCCTGCTGCCTATGAGGCTCGCCTTGCTAGTGCCAATGCATCGATTTCACAGGCTGAGGCAACGCTTAAGCGGGCAAACTTGGATTGGGAACGCGGCAATAACTTGTTGCCAAAAGGCAGTATTAGCCAGTCCGAGTTTGACCGCCTAACCGCTGAAAAACTCAATGCCGAAGCGCAACTTAAGTTGGCTAAAGCGCAGGTGAAATCGGCCGAGGTCGATTTATCCTATACCCAAATAACCGCTCCGTTCTCTGGTCGTATCAGCGACAGTCAAGTCAGCATTGGTGACTTGGTTTCACCAAGCTCGGGCGTGCTCACAACCTTGGTTAGCCTAGACCCCATTCATGCAACATTTAACATGAGTGAACGCCAGCGATTGGACTTTGGGATTGATACGCTAGATGGTTCAGGCAAAGGACGCAACGAAGTCGAAGTTGTGATGACATTGACCAACGGCAAGCAGTATCCAGTACTTGGTGAAGTGGATTTTGTCGGTAACCGAATTGATTTGAACACCGGCACTATTGCAATGCGCGCAAGTTTTGCCAATCCCGATCAAGCCTTGTTGCCGGGCCAACATGTACAGGTTTTCTTGCGTGAGAAGACTCCGGTTCAGCGTTTGGTTATTCCACGACGTGCTGTTCAAAGTGATTTGGAAGGTGATTTTGTGATGGTACTGCAAGATGAAAATGTTGCAGAGCGTCGCAACGTTATTCTTGGCCCACAGACTGAACACGGAGTGATTATCGCACAAGGCATTACTGCCGATGATCAAGTACTGACTAAAGGCCTCCAGCGTGTCCGTAACGGTATGACGGTTAATCTGGAACAAAAAGAGGCACAAGGGTAATTATGTTAAGTCGCTTTTTTATCCAGCGTCCTAAGTTTGCGCTGGTTATCTCGATCATACTTACTCTGGCCGGTGCCATTGCGCTGCTCAATCTGCCGGTGGCGGAGTATCCGAAAATTAGTCCGCCTTCGGTTGGTGTGACGGCATATTACTCGGGAGCGAGTGCCGAAGTTGTTGAAGAGGCGATTGCCGATCCAATTGAAGCATCGGTCAATGGCGTTGAAAACATGATCTATATGTCGTCAAAAAGTGCCAATGACGGTTCCTATAGTCTCAACGTGACGTTTGATATCGGTACTGATCCGGATATGGCACAGGTTAACGTGCAAAACCGTGTCGCCCAGATCGAATCCAAACTTCCAGCTGAAGTGCGGATGGTGGGCGTGACGGTGAAAAAACGCTCACCCGATCTATTGATGGTACTGAACTTCTATTCGCCAGATGGCAAGTATGATGACAAGTTCCTGATTAACTACATTAATCTGAATGTGAAAGATCAGCTGGCCCGTGTTACTGGGATCAGTGAGGTCAATGTTATCGGTGGCGGTGAATACGCGATGCGGGTTTGGTTGGATCCAGAGAAAATGGCCAATCTGGGGTTGACCACATCCGATATCAATGCCGCATTGTCAGAGCAGAACGTACAGGTAGCGGCTGGTAAGGTTGGTGCTCCACCGTATAACAATGCTCAAGAAGTGCAGTTCAACCTTGTGACCAAAGGACGCTTGGAAACGGTTGAAGAGTTCGAGCATGTGGTACTGCGTGCCAATACCGATGGCTCGATGGTTTACCTCAAGGATGTGGCCCGTGTAGAGCTGGGTAAAAAGTTCTATGACGGTAATGGCTTATTCCGCAATCAGCCTGCATCAATCGTAGCTTTGAACCTACAATCTGATGCTAACGCATTAGAAAGTGGTCAGGCAGTCATGGATCTGCTTGAACGAATGAGTGCAGACTTTCCTGAAGGGATGAGTTACGAAACCAGCTACGATACAACGCTGTTTGTATCAGAGTCGATCAAAGGCGTGGTCAAAACCCTGATCGAAGCCATTTTGTTGGTTATTGCCGTGACCTATCTATTTTTGGGCAGTATGCGCTCAACCTTGATTCCGGTTGTTGCTATCCCGGTATCTTTGATCGGTACATTTGCAATCATGCTGGCGACAGGTTTTACGATTAATACCGTGACCTTGTTTGGCCTGATCCTTGCCATTGGTATCGTGGTGGATGATGCGATTTTGGTTATCGAAAACGTCGATACCATCATGAAGCGAGATCCTAGCCTAACACCACGTAAAGCCACCTTGATGGCAATGAAAGAGGTGACCGGCCCGATCATTACATCGACCTTGGTGCTATTGGCCGTCTTTCTCCCTGTGGCTATGTTGCCGGGGATCACCGGTATCATGTACCGTCAGTTTGCGCTGACCATCTGTATTTCGGTGGTGATCTCATCAATCAATGCATTGACACTTTCACCGGCACTGTGTTCTTTGGTGCTGAAGCAAGGTGGGGACAATACATCGCGCTGGTTCTCTGTATTTAACCGTGGCTTGGAGAAAGTGACGCTTAAATACGGTGCTATTGCTGGCTTCATGGTCCGTAAGGTGGCCTTGTTGATGGCGTTCTTTGCCTTGGCTGTTGGTGCCGTGACTTTCTTGTCGAAAACAACCTCGACGGCGTTTGTACCGACAGAAGATAAAGGTATTTTGCTGGTTAACGTTCAGTTGCCTGATTCGGCGTCGTTGTCTCGGACTGAGCAAACAACCAAGAAACTTCAGACGATTCTGGAAGGTGAGCCGGGAATTGACGGTATCACAGTCGCCAATGGTTATGCGTTCTTGACCGGTGCAGCAGCATCCAACGGTGCTTCATTGTTTATCAAACTCAAGGAGTGGGATGTACGTAACGCGATGGATGGCGATCATTCATCGGCTGCTATCGCCAACCGTATTAACGGCCGCGCCGCGATGGAGTTGTCCGAGGCGATTGTCTTTGCGATGGGGGCGCCAGCTGTTCCGGGGATGGGGGCTGCATCGGGGTTCGAGTTTGTGCTCGAAGATACCCTAGGGCGCAGCCGGACTGATTTGGCCAACGTGATGGGCGAGGTGATCCAGAAGGCGAATCAGCAGCCGGAGATACAGTTTACCTTCAGTACATTCCGTGCCAACGTGCCGCATTTCTATATTGATGTTGACCGTGTCAAAGCCAAGCAGTTGGGGATCCCACTCACTGAGATTTTCCAGACGCTACAGGGTAACCTCGGTTCTATGTACGTGAATGACTTCACGCTATATGGCAAGAATTTCAGGGTAACGGTACAGGCAGACAGCGATTACCGGGATAGCCTTGATACCTTGGAGCGCTTCCACGTACGTTCTAGCTCGGGAGAGATGATTCCACTGAGTACCCTAACGACGGTAGAGCAGGTGTTCGAACCGGATGTGGCATGGCGTTATAACATGTATCGCTCTGCGGTAATCCAGGGAAGTCCGGCTCCGGGTTACTCGAGCGGAGATGCTATTGCCGCGATGGAACGTGTTGCCGCTGAAGTGCTGCCGCAAGGTTATCAGTTTGAATGGACTGGTATGGCCTATCAGGAAGTGAAGGCGGGCAATCAGGCGATTTACGCATTTGCCTTGGCATTGATCTTTATCTATCTGTTCATGGTTGCGCAGTATGAGAGCTGGAGTATACCGCTGGCAATCATATTGGTGGTGCCTGTGGCAACGTTGGGTTCGTTCCTTGCTTTGGCCATAACTGGAACGCCGCTCAATCTCTATGCCCAGATAGGCTTGGTGTTGTTGATCGCGCTTGCCGCGAAGAATGCCATATTGATTGTGGAATTTGCCAAGTTAGAGCGTGAAGAGAAAGAGTTGGATATCGAAAAAGCGGCGGTGCGTGGTGGTAAATTGCGTTTCCGTGCGGTGAACATGACATCTTGGTCGTTCATTCTCGGTATTATGCCGTTGATTTTCGCCTCGGGCGCAGGCCATATCAGCCAGAACTCATTGGGGATATCACTTACTGGCGGTCTACTGTGCGTGCTGTTGGCTGGTACTTTCCTTATCCCTGGTTTCTTCGCTTTGGTGCAGCGCAAGCGCGAGAAGTTTCATGGTGGATCAACGCGCTTGATTCCAATCGATGATGAAGATGACAGCGAACTGAACGCTAAATAGAAAAAAGCTCCCGTAAGGGAGCTTTTTGTTTTCAGGGTTATCCCATGCTGATTGATAAGGTTGCTTATTTTTTGCGGCGCAAAATAGCCAAGCCAGCGAGCGCAGCCAGAGCCGTTAGAGGAATGCTACCGCCGCCGGATGAGCCGGTGTTCTTTTTGGCCGCTGGCTTGGTGTCGGGTATGGCGATGAATGGGTCAGCATCGAACGAGGAGGCTGGAACTGCAGCAAGATCTAACCCTGTTTTTAGCTCAATCCATGGGTAATAGCTTGCCAGTTCGGTATATAGGCCATTGTATTGGGCCTGTGGCATACCGGCATTCTTCGGCTCACAGTAAGGGCCATTACTGGTTACGCCAATTACCCGCAGACCGAAATCGCTGTCGCTGGCATGGTTTGGATTTTGCCATACCAGTGGGCCGCCTGAGTCACCGCGGCAGACATCTTTTTTGATGTCAGGATTGTTGCTGTCCGCACAGACAAAATGTGAATTTGCATCAAGAGAGTAGGTTGGCTTGCAGCTATTGATGGGGATCCCCGCCAGCTTAACCACCATGAGTTCGTCCGGTTGAGTGAAATATGGTTGTGAGGCCCCCCAGCCGGATGCAATGAGATTCGCTTTGGAAAAGGCAGAAGGTGTCCAGGTATTGTCAAAAGCCTGATTGGCGAGGTGCTGCTCGTCAGCCGTCGCTACTTTGATTGGTTTGGCAACCTCCATCATTGACCGGTCAACCTGAAGCAACGCAATATCGTCATTGGCGCTGATGCTCAAATCAAAATTAGGATGGACGATTTTCCGGATAATGTTGAACTTATATTTGCCGTCAATGTTGGCGGCATCGCCATTGGCATTAGGAATGTGGTGGGTTCCGGCAATCAGGATGTCGGTCATAGCAGGAATGATACAGTGGGCAGCCGTGACGGCCCAAGTATCGCTGATGACAACAGCTCCGCATCCTGAACGAGTAGAAAAGTCAAATTCTGACTGCATGACCATCGCAGCCTGCCACGGAAGTAGATTGTTATTAATTTTACTAATTTCTGAACCGTTTAATACGCGAGGCTGAATCTCGGTAGAGGCTGTGACGTTAAGGCTAGTGCATGCTAAGGCAAGCACGATTGGGCTAAGTATGAGTTTTTTCATCCTGAATATCTTTTCGCTATTTATTGGTGGTTATATTTTTTAGTCTTGGTGCTGTTGAAATTACTGAACGTTGTTTTATTTCCATTTGGATCTTAATAAATTTCTTATATCGTTCCAATCAAAAAATTGCTTTATTGAGCAAAATACCGTGGTAAAGGTTATTTTTTCATCAGCGATGGGGTACGGCCTTGTTATTGCGTATAAGTGAGAACCAAAAGTGATCTGCTGCAAAGAGTGAGTTGTTGCAGTTCGAATTTCGATAAGTAGCACGTTATACTGGCGGTTTATTTAAGTCATCTGTTTACATTACAAAGAGTTGCATTATATGGCGTATAAGCACGTTATCGGCTTTGGGGTTGCGGGAAATTTTGCCGGCCATCTTGAACAAGCCGGAGAAGACAAAGATTTTGTTGCAGTAGAAGTTAATGAGGCTGTTCAGCCAAAAGCTATTTTTCCGTTTTATGTTCCGGCTGAGCAAGCGGGATTTTTGGCCGCTTACCCACTGTCATCAGATACTATCGTGACGCCAAATGATGCCGATAACTTGCAGATTGAGCCTGAAGTTGCTCTGATCTGTGATATAGAGTATGCGGGCAGTGAAGTGGTCGCTTTGTATCCAAAACAATTTGCCGCTTATAACGATTGCTCAATTCGTAAACCGGGCGCAAAGAAGATTAGCGAAAAGAAAAACTGGGGTGCCTCGACAAAGGGGATCTCGGCTCAGGTGTTGCCACTTGACCACTTGCAACCCGGCGGAACATTGGATAGCTACCGTATTGCCAGCTTCCATAAGCGTGATGGGGTGATGGCTAAATACGGTGAGGATAGCCCAGTTGTTGGTTATAGCTATTTCCATCAAAAACTCTTGGATTGGATTGTCGACCGAATGAATAACCAACAGGATGTTGGTCCAACAGAACATATTGCAATGCACCTTGAGAATGCTGGCTATCCGCAGCAAGCGGTTATTAGTATTGGAGCGACTCGCTATACCGAATACGGTGAAACAACGTTCTTGAAACCAGGTGATACAAGTATTGTGGTGGTTTATGATGGTGAGCGTTATAGCCCCGATCAAATCGCACTGATGGCCCAGTCAGAGCAATTTGAGCAAATGGGCATCTCTGCTCTGGTACAGGTTGTCGCTTAATTATCTATCCCCAAGTTTGATCAAACTTGGGGATTTTTCTAGTTAGAATCGCCAGAATAGTTCGAGAGAGCCTGTTGTACTTATACTGTGCTTGTCTTCTTCGAATTCAGGCGTGCTAGAAGCAAGGCTAAGACTTACCCCCCATGAGGGTTGATAGTAAACGGCCCCAATAATGGCTGTTGCCTGCCAATTTTCGACATGTGTTTCTGGTGCTGTTGTCGGCCTGTCGCCATCAATAGTGATATCGTTGAAGCGGTAGCGTCCTTCTATCCCTGTAAACACAAAATAGCCGCTTGGACTGTTGGCTAGCACGCTACTGTCGACGTATTTTCCCGGCGTAAAGCCAGTTGTACCGAAATTATTGGCGAGTTGTGTCCCCCAGCGTATTACCCCGCCGACAGCTAACTCACTTTGGTAATTACCCGCATTGATTCGGGCTATTCCGCTGAGATCATACTCGTCCATTGCCCAGGCTTTGTCTCGAGTTAATAGACGGTGCCCTTCGTAGCCAAGGTTGAAGACGAGTTGATTGTCGATTTGGGTGTCCCAGCCCATCGGATCGTCGGAGCCGATAATACTGTGGATGAATTTTTGGGTATCTTCGGCAAAGGCATTGGGACCGACAGTGCCAATCATAAGGTTATATTTATCGACAGAGAGTGGTGAGAATTGTCGGATACCGCCTTCGAGGAAAAGGAGGCCGGCATAGGGACGCTCACCGTCAGGGGGGCTATTGGCCTCGATATCCTCAGGGGTCCACATTTGCTGACCAAGTCGTAGGTTCCAGTTTTTAGACCTGTTTTCATCCAGTGGAAGCCAGTTTGCTATGTAAGCAAAGGGGATTGGTGCATCATTTTCTAGTGATAATGTTGATGCAGAGTTGTATTCGAAAAATACACCATTGGTATAATTCTGGTCAGTACCTACGATACCGTCGTTGTCGATGGAAAATGCGAAGCTACCTGCATTAAATGCAGAAACGCAGGGTACGAAAAGCACAGAGCCCGCGGCCAATGCTAATGTAAGTGGGTTCATGAACAATCCTTTGATGTAACTATTATCGCAATGATAACTGAATCAGTATTTTCTAGAGGGTTGTTAAGAGGGAAATGTGAAGCAAAGGCAAAATATAAATTTTTACTGTAAGTAAGGATGTCGAAATGTCACTTGTATTAAACTCACCATTGGTATCAGTTTCATGGTTAAGCGAACATCTCGCCGAGCCCGATCTTGTGGTGTTGGATGCTAGCTGGTTTATGCCAGGGGCTGAACGCGACGGGGAACAAGAATGGAAAATAAAACGAATACCCGGCGCTCGGTATTTTGATTTTGATAAGAAGATTGCCCAGCCTGATTCGCCTTGGCCCCATATGCTGCCTTCTGAAATATTGTTTGCCACGGAAGTTGCCAAATTAGGTATTAGCAACAGCAGTACGATTATTGTTTATGATAGCCAAGGGGTCTTTTCCGCTCCTCGAGTGTGGTGGATGTTTCGGGCTATGGGACATTCAGCTGTGGCGGTACTTGACGGTGGGTTACCGGCATGGGAAGCCGCAGGGGAGGCAATTGAAACAGGTGAGTCTACATTGCCATCGCCAGGATTATTTACCGCGGCCTTGCAAGCCAAGTGGGTGATTGGGGGCGATGAGCTACAGTTACGGTTGGCTGATCATCATACGCAGATATTTGACGCTCGCCCGGCAGCTCGCTTTTATGGTTTGCAACCAGAACCGCGAGCCGGTGTTCGAAGTGGTCATATGCCACAGGCAAAAAGTTTGCCATCCAGCCAGTTACTCAAAGATGGCTATTTCTTACCGGTAGTACAGATCAAACAGCGATTTGATGCGTTGAGTGATCCACAGCAACAGTTGATTTTTAGTTGTGGCTCAGGTGTAACAGCTTGCATTTTGGCGTTGGCTGCAGAGTTGTCCGGTCGCGATAATCTTACCGTTTATGATGGTTCATGGACGGAATGGGGAAGTACTTATCGTTACCCGGTTGTTAGCTAGTTTGTGTCTACCAGCGCACTCTAGTCATGTTCGTTATCATTGCGGTGAGTGCGCTGGGTATATTGGCTATTATGGGGTCAGTTGTTTATTTAGCTTTTCTTGATACATCGCTCGGTCAGCTTTGGCTAAAATCGCATCGGGGTCGCTGAGATTACCCGGGTAATACGGTGAGAGGCCGACGCTCAAATCAATTCGGTATTCTGTACGCAGTGGGTCTGAAATCTCATATAACTGGTTAATCCATATCTGACACGGGTGTGGATCTTCGCTTGGCAGCAGAACGACAAACTCATCACCGCCTATCCGGTAGATCTTACTGCCCGTGGGGGCTGTGTGCAGAAGAAGTTTGGCGATTTCACAGAGAATTTCGTCGCCGTTTCTGTGGCCAAAATAATCGTTAACATGCTTAAAGTTATCGATATCGATATATGCCAATATCCCGCGTTGTTGGTTGATGGCCATTTTGTCAAATTGACGAAACAAAGCGCGTCGATTAAATAGGCCTGTGAGGTGATCTTCATAGGCTTGTCGGCTCAGTTTACTTTCTAGCTTTCTGGCGAGAGTAATTTGACTGTGTAATTTACCGATGAGATCTCGCCGCTGGTGGATCAGCTTAATAAAGCAGAAGCAAATCAAAAACACACCGATGTGCATAAAAATGTCATCGGTAGAATCGACAAGCCAGTGGTTATTGAGCTCTGGTATCTCGTCAATAATATCAGCCAACACCCCAATAGCATAAGTGCCTAAAGCCAGCATCATCCAGCTGCGCATCTCTTGCCCGAAATCTTCCCGTAGAAGCATCACAATTAAAACGAGAGTAAGGAGTGAAACAATAATATCAAGCTGGCCATTTGATGGGACAAGGGCTGATAACAAAATGCCGATACAAACGATGATCGTCAGTCGGGTTGGAAGCTGTGACAGTGAGTTCATAGCAACATCTAATGCTTATAAGGTGTATGTCATAATGACAAAAAGAGGTGAAGGTATACAAGGTGTTTACAAAACGAGAAGGTGAAGTCTAATTTCGGTCATTTCTTTATAGGTAACAGGGTGGGTGAATGTGGTTTTATTGACTCATAATTGAATAGTGACGTATTACTTTTGTTGGCTGTGCGAGGTTTGTTAGTAGTGGACCTAGTTTCATTAAAGTTCAAATTAAAGCGCTCTTTTACTCAGTGCAAGGTAGTAAAAACATGCACTAAACATCATGATTTAGCAAAAGTATCCATAAAGCCAAGATTATAGAGGACAAGTATTTCTGATACAAAAGGTTATGTGTGATGAGGTCATTATTGGAATCATAGATTTCTATCTAGAGCCTGCGAGTTCTCTTTGATATATAAGAGATGTTACAAATTATTTCAGGTAACATCGTTGTAACACGTTATAGTTTGTGTCTATCCTGAATTAAGTGCTTTGGCACAGGGATATGGCAATTGAAGAGGTCGGATTATGCTGACAATGGCAAGAAGCGCACAACCTAATAAAGCACTGGTTTCTGAACGGATCCAGAAACTGATCAAAGCGCTTTCGAACGGCGTTTATGAGCGCGAAGAAACGATCAAATTATGCTTGCTAGCCGCATTGGCAGGTGAAAGTGTGTTCCTGCTTGGTCCGCCCGGCATCGCAAAAAGTTTGATTGCGAAGCGCTTGATCCAAGCGTTCGATAATAGCCGTTTTTTCGATTACTTGATGACTCGCTTTTCAACACCGGAAGAGGTGTTCGGCCCACTTTCTATTCAAGAATTGAAAGACAATGGTAAGTATGTTCGTTTAGTTGACGGTTATCTGCCAACGGCGCAGGTGGTTTTCCTCGACGAGATTTGGAAAGCGGGGCCGGCGATCCTCAACACGCTGCTTACTGTAGTGAATGAGCGCACCTTCAAAAATGGTCAGGATGTGTTGCCTGTACCTATGCGGTTGTTAATTACTGCATCGAATGAATTGCCTGAAGAAGATAGCGGTCTAGAGGCCCTCTATGACCGGATGCTAGTTCGAGTATTCGTTAACCGTATTCAGGAAAAGCAAAACTTCAAGTCTATGCTGATGGGGGAAGGGCCGACGATCCAAGAGCTGGAACCGGGCCTTGCCATTACCGATGAAGAATACAACAACTGGCAGCAACACATCGACGATGTCAAATTGTCGGAAGAGATCTTTGAAAAAATCTATACGCTCAAGCAAATGATAGAGACTCGCTCCGGAGAGGTGGAGTCTCAAGACGCGCATGAGAGTGAATTGTATATCTCGGATCGCCGTTGGAAAAAGTCAGTACGTTTGCTCAAGGCAAGCGCATTCTACAATGGGCGAGATGAAATTAATCCGCTGGATTTGATGTTGCTGCAAGATTGTATGTGGCATAGCCCTGAATCTCGGCATGTTATCCGTGAAATCATCAATGAGTTTGCCCTGCAAAAAGCGTTCAACCAAGAGCAGTCCCAACATTGCGCTACTGAAGCCCAGACCATTCTTGATGAGTTGAATGACGATATTGCCAATAATTTGTGCGTAACATTCAGCCGTGAAAGCATGATGCGCAAAGAATGGTACAAGTATGATTTCAGCGGGGCTCGACGTTACAACGTTAATCATAATCCTCGAATGATCAAGTTGGTTATGCTTCAGCAGAATCCATCAGTATCAGAACAGGAGAAAGGCGATAGTCGCTGGGTGTATGTAGATGGTGACGAATTCGAGAAGAAAATCAAAACGGGCCAATGTGATATCTATGGTTTCGTCAACAAAAATACCCATTTATGCCGATTGCAGTTTGAAGTTGATGCCAAGTTACGTCTTGTTATTAAAGATATAGCTAATCGGGCCGTACTGGTCGGGATCGCTGGTGATAAGGGGATTAGTCCGGCTCAGCAGCAAATCTGGGCGTCTCGTGCTGAATTGGCATCTGACAAAATCGTTGATGCCGAACACAATATTAAAATATCTCGTAGCAGTTTTCATGGAGCGTTGCCGCATACCTTTGTTGATGAGAGCATTCCAAGTGCGATTGAGCATAGCTTGTCATTGGCAAATGATACGGTCAATGAGCTTAAGCTCGACATGGACAAGAGCCTGTTCAGGATTAATCACTTGTCAGAATACTTTGTGTAATTAGGAGCTGCTCATGCCTGTATCTGAAAGCATGAATCTAGCAATGATGCTGGCCGAATCGGGCATCATTGATAATGCGGTACACGAGCTCATGCTACGACCGCAGTTGATCATGGCTGCTGAATCCAACCCAGGGATCAAAAATGCGATGAAGGATCAGATTATGAAATGGCGGGGTCAGGTTCAGCAGCGTATAACCAAGGTCAGTATTGAAGAGCGGTTTCAGCAGGAAATCGAACTATACCAAGAAGCCAGTCATTGGGACGCTGACCATTTTGTTCAGCATATCCATACTGTGGTGAAACAGCTTGAGGGGCATTCTGCGTTTTACTTTAAAGCGAAAAGTTTGCTTGAAAAAGATCACCAAAAGCATAACCCGATGTTCCAGAGCTACTTTTGCAATCAATGGTACCAATATCTAGCCCAGGCCTTGAACGACGCCCAACGCAATGAATTGGAACAGCATAAAGAGCAGTTGTTGGCCGATTTGTACCAGCGTATTGAAACTATGCGCCAGATGGAAGGCGTGACCGAGGCGGGTGATGAGAAGCGGGCGGGGCGCTTGTGGGATATGGCACAAGCCTCATTGACCAAATCAGATGTTACGACTCTAAAGACAATTGCCGCTTTTTTGAAAAAGAACAATGGCCTGCAGGAGATTGCTGAAAAGTTGGGCCGGATGGCCAATGAGGTAGATGATCCGAACCGGGAACGTGTACGCGCAGAAGAGCTCAAGTTGGTTGAAGAGCGAAGTGACAATGTCACCGATGATATCGTTGGGATCCATGAAAGTGATGATCTCTCCAAACTCTTGCCTAATGAGGCAATGTTCTTGGCGTATCCTGAATTGGAAGTGGTGTTTTATAAGCACCTTGTGGATAAGCGTCTGATGAATTATCGGGTTCAGGGCTCGCAACGCAAGCTGCGCCGGGTCAAGGCTTACAAGCGGCAGACCAAGCAGGTTGAGCAGGATAAAGGGCCATTTATCGTCTGTATTGATGCATCGGGGTCGATGAATGGTTTTCCCGAACAGTGTGCTAAGGCGCTGGCCTACGGGTTGATGCAAATCGCCTTGGCCGAAGATCGTGATTGCTACGTTATTTTGTTTTCAACGCAGCAAATTACCTATGAGTTGACCAAGCAAGACGGTCTGAGCGAAGTGCTTAATTTCCTCTCTTATTCTTTTCATGGAGGGACAGATTTAGGGCCAGTATTGGATCAATCCATCGAGCTGATGTTAAGCGAGAAGTACAAGAATGCCGATTTGGTGGTATTGTCTGACTTTATTGCACCATCTCAGCCTGATGAGATGATGAAGCGGATCAACAAGCTAAAAGAAAACCGCAACCGCTTCCATGCTGTGAACCTGTCAAAATACGGAAACCCTGAGCTGATGGCGATTTTTGACCATTGTTGGTCATACCATCCATCACGTCTTGGACGGTTGCTGAAATGGCGCTGATATTCTGATTTTGTTTTGTCTTTTGCGGTCGCCTGTGGCCGCTTTTTTATGTCTATTTTTAAAGATCAGCACATTAGTTTCAGTGAGTTATCTTCTATCTCATGTACAGTTCAGTGTGATCATTCGGTCGGTGTTGGGCATCAGTGTTATTTTTCGGCAAAATAGTTCTGCAAGGCTTGGCGCCACTCAGGGCTTTGCCTTATTTTGAGAAGGGCTCGGTTAAGCTTTTCTCGGTGTGGGCTGTTGTTTTCGAGCACTAACCCGTAGTTTTGCTTTTCAAATTGATAGGGAAGTACAGTGAGCTGTTCGTAGTGGCCTTGTTCCTTGGATTTCTTAATGAGGTATTTGAGAACGGCATCATCGGCAACAATGGCATCGACTTCATCCCGATCTAGAGCGTCCAGCATATCTTCGATATCGGGATATGCCCGATGGACTATGCTGTGGTTGGTCAGGAAGGTGGAAGACGTCGAGGTTTCTTTGGCCCCCACATTGAGGTTGGCGAGATCGTTAGGCCCCCTAATGTCGCTGCTTAGTAATCCCAAGGTAAAAGTGCTGGCCAAAACGGCTGTTACACTGGCAATAAAAAAGGTCGTAAAAACAGCGAGAAGGACGGTTAATATTCTGCCGGTTAGGGTTCTAAATTCATAATAGTTGAACGGGCCTTTTGTAATGAATAGTAATCCGAGGAGGAAGCCCTCCACCCAACGTGCTTTGCGTGATTCCATAGAGTAGAGCTTGTCATTGATTTTATGTTCCAGCAGATAGTAAATCCCCCCAACGAGAGATGCGGCCAGAAAAGCAATACCGATCACGAGCAGGAGTTTGGTATTGGTGAAAATACTGATTAGGGTGTCGAGATGGCTTTGTTGTTTTATGGCTATAGCTAGGTGAGTTTCGTAAAATGAATGGGAAAAATCTAGCCGTTCTTCTCGTTCAGGGGTAATGGAAATACATGATACCCCGATATGCATTTTGCCATTTGCGACATCATCAAGAAGTTCACCCAAACCATGATTGGTGATTTCGTAGCTCACATCGAGCTCATGGGCAATTTTCTCCCACAGTAATACGCTCAGCCCGCTGTAGGTTTTTTCTTCGCTCTCGATCACGAATGGTGGGCAATTATAGCTGCCGACCTTGACTATTGGCTTATTGGTTGGCGCGGTTTCAGCGAAGCTTTGGGATGCCATTATGACGCTGAACATTAGGTAGGCAACTATCCTTCCAATGAACCAGAGTTGTCGTTTAGAGTTTGGTTTATTGTTTTTCTTCATTCCACATCCCCATCTATCTGTCCAAGGCTCGGCGATGTAGCCATTTATTCAGTATAACCGTCATTAATTGTTCATTTGTTTGTCATATCGCTAAGTATCAGTTTTGTTATGAGTATCGTCTTTATGGGGAGTCGCTAACAGATTTACAGCCCAAGGTGTTGAGGATGCAAGACAGAGACATAAGGGAAAGGATTAATGAACTATCATTATTAATTAGGATGTTAATGATAAAAGCCTTGTTGCACATGTATTGTGATGAACAAGGAGTGCATGCTAGGGGGTGATATGAGAGTCTCCGCTTTTTGCTCCGCTCTGTGTTTATGGCTAATGAGTTTTTTTTCTTTTGCTGATGATGTTTGGATTATCGGTATTGAAGGAGGGATAGGTCCAGCAACTAGTGATTATGTCTCGCGTGAAATTGAGCGAGCTTACGAACAGAAGGCAGCATTCATCGTCCTTCAGGTAGATACGCCGGGAGGTCTAGACACATCGATGCGCGATATTATTCGTGCGATTACAACCTCTCCAATTCCCGTAGCTACTTGGGTCGGACCTGCTGGAGCAAGAGCCGCAAGTGCAGGGACTTATATCTTGCTTGCCAGCCATGTTGCATCAATGGCTCCGGGGACAAACCTTGGGGCGGCAACGCCCGTTTCTTTGACGTCTCCCGGAGGTGGTGGGGATGATGATTCCAGTTCCAATCCGTTTGCTCCCCAAAAGCGTGAAAAAGAAAAAGAGTCAGAATCGTCAGCGGATAACCCCGGCTCTGAGCCTGAAGTGCAGAGTGATGAGGTGAAGGCAAATACCGCGATGGAGAAGAAGGTAATTAACGATGCCAAAGCATATATTCGAGGTTTGGCCAAACTTCATGGCCGTAATGAAGAGTGGGCAGAAAAAGCGGTATCGGAAGCGGCCAGTCTTGATGCTGAACGCGCCCTTGAACAGAACGTTATTGATTTTCTGGCACCGGATGTCGACAGCCTTGTAAAGCAAGCCAATGGGCGAACAGTTGTGATTAATGGCTTGGAGAGCAAGATTGAGTTGGCAAATGTGGCTTATATCGAGCGAGAGCAAGACTGGCGTTTTGAATTGCTATCTGTGATCACCAATCCCAATGTCGCGTATATATTGATGTTGATCGGCATTTATGGGCTGTTACTGGAGTTCTATAACCCCGGGGTTGGTTTGCCCGGCGTGTTGGGTGGGATTTGTCTGTTGCTGGCAATGTACTCGCTGCAAATGCTACCGGTCAGCTATGCAGGATTGGGCTTGCTGCTGCTGGGTATTGCATTAATGATTGCCGAGGCCTTCAGTCCAAGTTTTGGTATTTTCGGCCTTGGTGGGATTGTGTCCTTTGCCTTGGGGTCGGTGATGTTGATGGATACCGAGACCCCGGGTTATCAGATAGCTCTGCCGTTGATTATTGGCCTGACGGTGGTATCAGCGCTCTTTACCTTTGTGATATTGACGATGCTGCTCCGAACGCGGCGTAAGCCAGTAACAACAGGTGTTGAGGTGTTATTGGGCCAGCAGGCGGTGGTTGTCAGTGGCTTTCCCGGTATGGGACGCGTGCTGGTGGAAGGGGAAGTCTGGCAGGCCTATTGTGAAGGAGCGCTGGATAAGGGGCAATTGGTACGGGTAACCCAAGTCAATGGACTGAGTCTGGATGTTGTCCTCGACACGACAGGTAAACGTAAGAATAAGGAATAACACGATGATTACGTATTCTCTTGCAACAATAATCGTATTGGTGGTGGCGCTGGTCGTCAGTATGTTCAAAGTGCTGCGCGAATACGAGCGTGCAGTGGTGTTCTTGCTGGGACGGTTTTATGAAGTAAAGGGGCCGGGGCTGATCATTATCGTGCCGGTGATCCAACAAATGGTGCGCGTTGATTTGCGTACGATTGTACTGGATGTACCGACACAGGATTTGATCACTCGGGATAATGTCTCGGTGAAAGTCAATGCGGTTGTGTATTTCCGGGTTGTTGATCCTAAAATGGCCATCAATAATGTCGAGAATTACCTTGAAGCCACCAGCCAGTTGGCTCAGACAACATTGCGTTCTGTATTGGGGCAACACGAATTGGATGAGCTGTTGTCCGAGCGAGAGGAGCTTAATCGTGATTTGCAAGGCATACTGGATCAGCACACCGACAATTGGGGGATCAAAGTTGCCAATGTGGAAATCAAGCATGTAGATCTGGATGACAGTATGGTGAGGGCACTGGCCCGTCAGGCTGAAGCAGAGCGTTCGCGACGAGCCAAGGTTATTCATGCTACGGGTGAGTTGGAAGCGTCGGCAAAGCTGCGAGAAGCTGCTGAAGTTCTGAACCAATCACCTAACGCGGTACAACTGCGTTATATGCAAACGCTAACCGAAATTTCCAATGAAAGAACGACGACAATTGTGTTCCCGATGCCAATTGACTTGGTTGATAAAATGGCATCGGTGATGTCGACGCCTACCGTTAAAACTACCGCTAAACCCAATGCTTCCGCAGGAGACAGCGAGACACAATAAGGTGTATCACTAGATTACGGTTAAGAGATATATCTGAACGACACACCTGTTTATGATGCCACCAATCAGAACATCATCCCTTGATGAGCTGATTGGTGGTATCTGTTAAGAACGTTGCAGCATAAAAGTTTGATATTCAAGGTCGTCAAATTGGTTGTCTAGCATTATGAGGCCGACAATGGTTGTGACAAGCATTGTGATAGAAAAACCATAGCCATAGAACACAGGGCCAAGGTCAATGCTGACATGAGCCAGTATCAGGTTGCCCGCTGCCATCAGAACTGTCAGTGCCAGCGCAGAGTACCGTTTGTCCAAGTAGTACATTACATTCAGAATCGACATGACTAGAACTTGCAGACTAACCCCCACTAAATCCACGTAGAGCAAATGTAAGTAGGATAGATCGATATTCAAGAAAGTAAGGATATCTTCGGCCCAGAGGATCAGTAAGGCGAGAGTCAATCCTTGTACTTTGAAAATTTCATAGACACTTTGCTGACAGGCCAGCACCATTTTGTCCTTTAGCAGAAAAATAGATTCCAGCGTCGCTCCTTCTCGCACCGCATCGTAGAATTTCAGGCAGGCATCTGCAAAATCGGTTTCCATCCGGAGCATAAATACCGCCATGCCGGGAACAATGGCAAGGTAGGCGATAAATATCGGCAAATCATAGATATAAGAGGCGCGAAAGACATCAACGACCTGATGTGATGTTTCATCCCGAAACCAGAACACAAACTTGTCCAGCCAGACTCCCAAGTTATAGAGAACGCCACACAAAATGAGTGAGAAGAAGGTCTTTTTAAAGTTAAGGAACTCAAAACTAACTAGGCGCTCTGCTGGGAAATCTCGGATGATGTGGAAAAGGAAGGCGAAAGTCATCAAAGCCTGACACGAGGTGAAAATCAGCATAAGGCCGAGAAGGCCAAACGGTGGAAGGAAGATACTTAGGGTGACCATAAGCCCATAGCTGAGCATCATGGTGAAGAATATTCGATAGTATTCTTTCATACCGCTGAGGAAGATGATGATTAGCCATTGGTTACAGAGCAGAACAAAGGAGGCGAAAATGGCAATTTTCACTTCGGGATCAATTGAATCGCAGTATGACAAGACCGCGATCCCCAAAAGAGCGGCTAAACTACTGGTCACCAGCATCGAACCCAGCAGGTTGGGTACAATGCGGTGATCCTCTTTGGCAAATAACAGATCGGAAATGAAACGTGTCAGCAAGAGCTGGAATAGACCGCTGAGGATAAGAGAACCAGCCATCATGTAGGTAATAATGACCAAAAATTGGACGATCACATAGGTTGGGAAGACTACCCCGATACTGATCAGGCCGATAGCCAGCAAGGCGAGAATGGATAAAACCCAAGGGCCAGAACTGATAAGCCCAGCGAGACCATAGGCTTCCAGCATCGAGAGTAATGAGTTTTTTTTCAGTATTTTCCGTAATTCAAACCCGATCCCGGCCATGGACTGCCTCCTTGTAGAGTTTACGGTAAGCCTCGTACATCATTGGCTCATCATAATAACGATTGACTCTCACTCGGCCGATATCTCCGGTCGTTTTCCAGGCCTCTGCATCCCCCAGTACTTTGATGATAGCCTTGCTCCCTTCGGTTGGGCTAGCAATGGGGATGATTTCGCCGCATGAGCCCAGAGCCGCATCTTCACCTGCGGCCCCGTCAATTATTTCCCGGCATGCGCCGACTTCGGTGGCAATACATGGAATACCTGCCGCCATGGCTTCCAAAAGAACCAGAGGTTGAGCTTCACTGATTGATGTGAGCATCATCACCCCAAGTTCTGGCATGATTTCGGCTACATTCTTGCTGCCAACCATTTTGACACTCTCTTGCAAGCCAAGGCTTTCGATCAGCAATTGGCACTCATGAACGTAATTTGGGTCTTCTTCGGTAGGGCCGATGATCCAACCTTCAAGTTCTGGGAGGCTCTCAATTGCTCCTCGAATAGTACGAATAAAGGTTTTGATGTCTTTAATGGGCACTACACGGCCCACTAGACCAACAACCATGGGCGGGATCTCAGGCCGTAGCTCATAAGCCTTTTCAAACCGCTGGCAGTTTATGCCGTTGACGATAACCTGAGTGCGATCCGAAGGGGCGCCATCAGTGTGCTGTCGCTGTCGGTTGCCCTCGAACAACGCAATAATCTCATCCGCCTGATGATAGGCGGAGAGGCCCATTTGCTCGAAAAATCGGATCCATGTTTGGCGTGTTGTCCCCATGCCTTTGTGCATGGAGATATCAATAGTGTTATGGCTGTCTTTGATCCACGTCGCCTGCGAGAGGTCGATTTTTCGTTCTTTGGTATAGATACCATGTTCGGTTAGCAAGAAGGGTTTTTTCGTCCTCTGTTTGCAAAGGGCACCCAAGAATCCAGCGTAGCCGGTGGAGACACTGTGAAAGGCTTTGGCTGGCGGCAAGTTTTGTGAAATTTGTGCCAGTATGAACAGAGGTTGGTAGATATTCCGGTAGGTCCAGAAATAATCAACAAATGACTGTTTATTTGCTGTTTCGCGATAGCGTTCAATTAGAACCTTCCACGAGGCGCGGCTATATAGAAAGTCTCCCAGAGAGAGTTGCTTTTCCTTGCCCAAATAGTCAGAAACTCGCAGCAGTAACTCGCCGGGGATGGGATGTTCATTTTGTTGGAAATAGGAGAGAAAGTCACCCCAGTCATCGAACCGATCTTCATCGCCGGAACGAGGGGATGGTTTCAAGTGACCATGATCAGACAACATATAATGCATTTCGAAACCGACGATATTTTCCCGAAAATCGTAAGCGGGTTTATCGTAAAAATCGGGGTGTCCGCCCAAGAAAATAATATGAAAATTAAATTCGGGTAATCCACTAATAATTTGATGTACCCAGCTCGATACGCCGCCTCGAACATAGGGATAGGTCCCTTCAAGCAGCAAACAGATATCGACCTCTTTTTCATGTTGCCGAGGGGGGATGGGGTTTGTGCTAAATCTTTTTTTCAAAAAAGCTGGCAACAGGGAAGTCATTTCCAATACTCCTTGATTTGGCTGAGTCGTCCACCTTTCTGGGTTGGGAAGTAATCGATGTAGTGGCGTGCCAATGTGTAGTCGTCACTAAGGTAAGCCGCCTCGGCAAGATAGGGAGCGACTTGTTTCAACAGTAAGCCGCCATCCATTGCAACCTTTAGGACGGGAACGGCATCTTCAGGTCGCTCTTGGGATAAAAGCACTCGGCCGAGTAATAAATTTGCCGATGCCGTGACTTTAATGTCATTGGCTTCATTCAAATAGTATTCAGCTTGTTTTAAATAGTGGGTTTTCAATATGCCTTCGGCAATGCCTAAATAGCACAACTCCCAATATTGTTGAGCAATTTCATAGGCTTTGACTTGAGTTGCTTTGTGCTCGAATTGTTTTTTTAACAGTGCAATGGTTTCGTTGATCTGAGTTTCTATAGCTTCGAGCGAAGCATAGGCCAGCAGCCGTACATCATCGGTGAGATCTTTGAGTGCCAGTTGTAACAATGGCACAGCATGTTGACGGGGGAGGTTTCGCACCGCAGCTACGGCCAGCAATCTGCGGTCAGGTTCGCTGTTGTGCAGAAGGATTTCCCTTAGTGCTCCTGCGCCGAATTTTTCACCGACACCATCACCGGGGTGTTGTGGCAGAGGTGATTTTTCGCATTCCTGCCAAGTCACATTGGATTGTTCTCGAGGGAGGTAAAGGGCGATGAGCAATGAGCAGGATGTTCCGATCATTCCAATCAGTGGTAAAAATAAATTGAAGAAAAACAAGAAGCTCAAAGAGCCTATAATAGGAGATTTGTATTTTCTTGGCAGCAGGAGCCAGCACAGCGCGGTAAAACTGCCGCAGGCAATGGCATGGTTTGCAATAAATACCAGCCAGATACCTTGAGTTTCTGGCTGTTCAAAGACGAAATAGAAGCTTATGGCTTCAAACGTCAGGGTTTGAAGTATCAACCAAACTTTCATCGTAGGCTCCTAGCTCATCCATTAGCGTGCGAATTTCGGCCTTGTCCTGAGACATGGACAGCGGGCCGATAATATCGATGGCGTGCTGTTCATCGCCGATTTGCGCGTTAAGCAGTTCTTGTAGGCGATTAATATAGAGTTGGGCATCATAGACCGATGTCAGTGGCAGCAATACCGCCAGTGCCGGTTGATTATTGCGGGTTCGACATGACCAGTAGACGTCAGCACCTCGACGGTAACCGATAGCGTTATCAAGCGCGTGCTTGTGGGTACCATCACTGTCAATACAGACCACAACTGAACTGTCTGCGCCGTAATGGCGTTTGTTGTAACTGGCCCGCTTGAGGTAACTCATAAACAAATCGTTTTGGTGGGGTTGCAGAATTGGCGTAACAATTTGATTACTCAGTAAGTCAGCAGCATGGTTGGCAACGAGCGACAGTAAAGCGACATTGGCCGGAGTCAGCATAAAAAATTTGGCGCTTTCGGCAACAATTGCGGCTTGCAGTGTGCCGTGAGTATCAAGCAGAGGGATGCATAGCTGATAGCGTGATTTGTGTATTTGATCGGCCTTTAGCTTGGCTGGTGATAGCAAATGTTTGCTATGGAGCATGTCTTGTAGCATGGGGTCATCTTTCACCAGTTGATGTCGATCCCCGAGAACCGCATAGGCCATGCTGTCTATTTTATCGTCAGTGATCTTGTAGATACCCGCAACCTCAATACCACCAATTTCAGCCAATAGGTTCAAAAAGGGTTGGCCGAGGTGTTCAATTCGGTGTTCTGCGTGTTGCGAGGCTAGCTTATGCAAGGCATGAATACTGGATCGTAGGCTGACGGTTTGGCCTGCTGTACGCTGTTCTAACTGGTCATGTGAAACTTTGAGCAGATGGTAGTTCTGGGTAAAGCTCTCTAGCTTTTGGCTCATGTATTGATGGTCAAGCTGGTGGCGTCGGTTGATATTGTGCCAGTAGTCTTGAAATTCCCCGGCAATCATCGCCACCATGATTGTCCCAATGGCAAGGGACAGGGGATAGTATTCTATATAGCCAGTAATATTCATGACTGTGGCGAGACCGGCTGTCGTAAACAGCGAACAGGTAAAGCCCTTAGCAAAACCATAACGGAGCGAAATCAGTAGAGGTCCGAAGAGCGGCCAGAAAAAATTGTGCTCGGTAGAAGTGTGAGCCAGTGAATCAGACTGAGTCCAGATATAAATGGATAGTACCGCGACAATGACGGTTTCTAGCCATGCTAACCCGGCTCTTTTGAAGCCGGTAAATGTTTTGGCGTTGAGCAATCGTTTCATATATCACCGCAATTTGAATCTCTGGGATGTCGTTAGTCGGCATTCGGAGTAACATTGAGGCCATCAAGCAGCTCTTCAATGACAATGTGACCGGTTCCACTGACGCTCTCACGTCCCCAGCCTCCGCGACTTCCTGATGCTTGCCAATAAGTTTGGCCACTTTTTGCCGATTTTACCTCTAGGGTAATACCGACAGCTGGTTCACCATCGAGACCGCTTTTGTAATGCCATTCTTCTACTGAGCCGGTGATCACATAATCAATGGGTTGGCTGGCAAGCCAAGCCTGGGCTTTTTTCTGCTTGGCGGCGCTATCGAGGATAGTTTGTAAGTCATTGGCTGGTATCGCGGGGTATCTGACGGCATTAATTCCCTTAGCATAGAGCTGGGCTCGGAGGATCTGTTCTACTTTTTCTGCCGCAAGCGGTGTGCTTGAATGGTTCTCCATCGGCATGACCGCCCAAGTTTTACCCGCCGAAAAGGTTGGGCTATCGGGAACCTGGTAGCTACTGCAGGCTGCAAGGGTGATGGCACTGATTAGTAGGAAGGGCTTTTTCATGGTCGTTATCCTTGTTAGAAACTGTAGTAATAACCAACGCTAAAACGGAGTGACTCTTCTCCGTTACGGTCTTGGCTTTGCCAGTCTGTTGTGATGTATAGCTCATCGTTGCCGACGATCCGCCATCCTAAGCCGGCACTGAGAGTGACGTCGGCTCGAGAATTGATGATGTTGTAACCTAGCGAGCTGTCAAACCAGTAGCGAGGGGATGGAACGGTTGCGCCAGGTTGTCCTGGTTCACCGTGCGATACCCGCTGGCCGATAGCGACGCGTTGATATTTGCTTTCGATAAAGTCTTGGCTTGTTAATGGTTGTGGTCCTTGCTGCCATTGGTTGAAACCCGATAGGGGGGCATCATCATGGGTAATATTTTGCAGCGTTGCATCGGCGTAGAGCTGCCATTCCGGATCTGCGAAGAAGAGGCGTTCTGTTGCCCGTATATTAATATCGAAGCCGTGGCCGATATCATCGCCGAACCGTGTGCTTAACCAGTGGTAGTTCAGTTGCATCGTCAGGGCTTCGCGGGCGGTGGGCTGATAAGTTGCGTTGAACCCCAAACGGGTATCTTGTCCGGCAATAGCCAGTAGCTGGCTGGCTTCTATGTGGTTGTTTAGCCCGAATTCAATGCCAGCCTGCCAATAGTCATCCAAAGCCGTTTGGTAAGCAGCATTGAATCCTAGCCGTTGGTCGCCGACGCCGTTAGCCAGATCAATGCCGATATTCCAAAATCCTTCGCTGAGTTGATAGTGGTATTTGCCCCGCAGGCGATATTCATCGTCAATATCTGTACCGCGGATAAGATCAGGTGTATCCGCTTGTTGCCAGTCGGTACCTAGCCGCCAGTAACCATCGTAGTGTGGACGGTAGTAATCTAGACTATAGCGGGTGATATCCCACTGGGTGATATCGGCGCGCTGTGCTCGAACGCTGTGAGTTTTGTTGGGGTGCTGTAAGACATGGACCCTGCGAAGTTGGTTCTCTGCCGTCTTGTCTGCCATTGTTCCGATCAGTTCTTGCCCTTGCTGCCAGGCTTCTTGGTGGCGACCTGTAAATTGCAGGGCTACATTCTCGTCGGCTTCGGGCAAGTTGAGGGATTGGGATAGGATCGCTTCGACTTTGTGTTTGTCCTTCTGCTGCAACGCCAAAGATAACCGCTGCCAGTCTGGCAATTGATATTGGCGAAGTGCGGTTTGTTGCTGCCAGAATAGAAGCTGTTCAGCCTGGTTGTCTGCGAGCAAGTAACCGAACCATTCTGCAATGCGAGAGTCGGAAGGGGCCGCTAAGGTCGCACTCGTGCTCATGGCTTTAGCGGTCTTGTCATCAACAAACAAGGCGATGAGCGAGCGGTAGCTGGTGTCACCGCCGGGCAATGTGAGTAGTGTTTTTGCTTGTTGGGTCAAAACATAGCGTCGTAGTTGGTAGGCTTTTTCAGCTTGGCCTTGCTGTTCGAGTAAGGAAGCGTAGTTCAAGATAATGGCCGGATCATTGCTTTCTTGTTGCAAGACTTTTTCATACCAAGTCGACGCTTCGTGGCCCCGTCCTAATTGTTGGCTTGCACTGGCGAAGGCCAGCCATAAATCACTGTTCCCGCTCAATGGGGCTTTGTAACTGTCGTATAGGCGGGCGAGTGAATCTTTGTCATTGTGTTTAAGCGCCAGCCAAATCAGGTTACTGACAGCAGAGGCATTGCTTGGGTCAATTTTCAATATTTGATTGAAAAGTGCTTCGGCTTGCGGATCCTTGTTGTCGAGCAAAGCCAACTGGGCCCGGAACCCCAGTATTTCAAGGTGCTCATCAAGCTCTGGGTGCTCTTTGGCCAAAAGTAGCAGCGATATTAGTCGGTCTTTGTATTCGGGTTTTGTACTTGCCCGCATAGCGGCAAGGAGTAATTCAGTATTCCCCGTTTTTTGATAGAGCTTGGTTAGCTTTTCGACCCCGCTATCATCCAGCGGTGAAAGTAAGTTGATATACCGATAGGTATCTAAATTATCGCTGGCCAAAGTGGCAAGTTGGTTCTGGCTTTGCTCTGAAAGTGGTCGGTTACCGGTTTCCCAAGCGAGGGATGAAACGGCTTCAAGGTAATCTTCATCGGCGTCAATCCAGTCATTGGGGGCGGTTAGCGTATTCAGCGCCAATTTGGGCTCGTTGAGCATGATGTAGGCGTTGGCAAAACGCTCGGCCTCATTGAGAGTGGGTCGGCGCAATGGGCGAAGTTTTTGCCATTGGCGTGCAACGGCTGAGTGATTGTCGAGATAGCTATATAAGCGGGCAATATGGCTGATTAATGCCGAGTCGCGTGGGCGCATGTTTGCCAGACGTTTTATTGATGCCAAGGCCTTGTCAGTACCCTCGGCTTTTTCTATTGCGTTCATCCATGCATTATATTCAGCGGGTTGGATGAGGTTGCTAAGAGCCAGTTGATTATAAAAGATACCTTCATGGTAAATGTCCCCCAAAGCTCTGGATTCATCTATACCATCTCGAATTTGTTTTTCTGTTGGTTGGCGTGCGAGAAGTTTGATGCTTATAGCTAGGGCTTTGTCGACATCTCCTTGCCAGCGGTAGATATCGTGAAGCAGCACGTATTCAGATGTGCGTGGTTCTATGGCGATGGCTTTTTGCAGGAACAGCGCGGCGGCAGAAATATTCCCAATAGACATGGCATCTTGGGCAGCGCGTGCGTAACGGTCTATCGAGGGGGCAATAGCCAGTAATCGTTCAGACTGAATTAAAGTCACATCCCAGTTACCGATTCGGCGCGAATGATCGATAGAGGCTTGCAGGAAAGACGGATCATCGTGCAACTTACCATGATAGGCCAGAATAATATTGCGGCTGAGTTCAGGTTGCGCTGTTGCGATTAACATGTCGAATAGGGCGGTGGCCTGTTCGATATTGTCGAATTCACGGAAGGCGTCCAATTGGTATTTCAGTGAAGCTGTGTAGTCTTCACTTTGCAGTGCAAGGTTGATGAGTTCCTGATAGCTTGTCTGCCCGCTATGAATATGGGGGGAAAGCAAATCCATACCTTTTAGAGGCTGGGAAAAAGCAATGGCAGTATTGGCGTATATCCGCGCTAACTCTGGATCAGGAATATAGTCAATTTGTGCCAGCAGGGCCAAGATTTGCTCGGTTGCTTGTTGTTTTTTTATGGGGTCATCAGTGTAGCTTTGCTCCAGTAGCAAGTTAAGGTAGGTTTTCAGTGCCGCCCAGTCCCTTTCGCCATCACTGTTATAGAGGATGGACTCGATTAGCTCGCTGGCATGTTCTAGATCCCCCATTGCACGGTAATTGGCGACCAGTTGTTTCACGATATCGCGGTTTTGAGGATCACTGGCATAGAGTTGTTGTAAAAAGGCCAGCGATACTTCAGGAGACGACGAGCGGGCGATAAGCTGAATAAGCATCGATTTGGTAGGCGCGACCAACCATAGCGCCCATAGTGAGGTCGCAGTCAATACGACCAACGTCAATTTATTGATCAGGCGTGCTCTGGGTTTTTGGTTAGCCTTGTTTTTGTTCTTTCTAGCCATGCTTATCCCTATCCCCTCATTCAAACACCGTTCTGGCAACGAAGTGTGCCGGAAAAATGCCCAGATTTATTGGTGCGTAAAGTAACCAGCCCTTTGTTCGTTGTCATAGAGACGTGATCCCCAGAAACGAGTTGACAACGTTTTGCATAAAGCGTGGCCTTGAGAGGGACGTGTGAATTGATTGCCCACTGGATCTGCCCGTTACTGTTTTGCCATTTTTTTACTTGCCCATTGGTGCTCTTTAATTGGACCGAATAGTTTGGCTGTTCGGTAGTTGCAAGTTCTAATCTAGGTTGACTCAGGATCAAATAGTGTCCATCGGGTCCTTTGTTCCATCCGGCAATTTGCTGGCTGGATGGGTAGCCCAAGGATGTCGGCACTCGGATGCTCTTTATACCCGTTGATGTAATTTGCCAATTCCCATTGAGTGTTTTGGCTATGCCTGTTTCGTAAAGGGCTCGGGCTCTGGTGGCGTACTCACTGAGAAACAGCGGTGTTGCTGGTTGGCGGATAGCCCAATCATAGACGTCCAATAGGCCTTTGAGCGAAGCTGGGTAGGCCCCTGAATACATATGGTAGTAGATGCCGATTGTCTTCAGGCGGCGAGGGCTTCCGAGAATATTGAATGTTTCAATAGCGCGGTTATAGCCATCGTGATGTTCCGTCCACAGGTTGGTATAGAGGTTTTCATTCAGGATTGGAGCATATACCTGCACGGCGGATGGATACCAAACGATAGTTGATGACACCTGAGTAAAGCTGCGGTTTCCTTTTACGACATAGGTATTCCCACCGTTAACGTTGAGCAGGCCGGCTTGTTCGGCAATATTGAGAATGTCTTCGGTTGGGTCGGCTTTCCCAGACCAGAGGATTAATTCTACCTTTTTGCCTTTCGGAGCCAGCTTGGTGTTGATGTAATCGGCTGTGCCGATGATTTCGTTGTAGTAGTCGACGGTATAACCGGGGATCGGGAGGTTGTCGCCATACTGTTTGGTTTTGATTGTTTTTGAAAAGTCCCAGAAGAACGGGTGGCTAAAAGTGTGGGAAGCCACTTCGATATGAGGAAGTTTGAAGATATTGCGGGCAACGTTTTCCATTGCGTGGCTCTCTTTGGGATACAGCCCACGAGAACCGACTTCTCCTTCAATGACCGAGACGGTTTGCGGAATCCGATATTTTTTGAAGACGTGCTCCAACAACACTTCAGCGGTGTAAGGCTTGCCGGGGAACCATGCCTTTGACGGAAAACCGTCCCCATCTACATGGCTGGTCAGAATTCTAAGGCCACCTTCGGTAGTCGCATCAGCAGCAGGAATAGGTGGCAGAGAGAGTGTTTCATCGACTAGCCGAAAGGGATCGATAATCCAAGTCTCGCTATCGTTGGCAAGGCTCATTACTGGGAATGGAGACAAAACAGCGCCTCCCCACGGTGCTTTGAACAGCGATGTTGTGCTTTTGCCTTGTTCATCGGTAAAGCGGATCAGGCTGCTGACCCCATGACCGTTAGGTTGCCATGCTTGGTGCCGTTCAAATGGGCTATAGGCTGCTGGATAATAGCCTTTTGTCCAATCTTTCCCTTGGCTTTGGTGTACTTGTCCTTGTAAATCGCCATTTGACTTGATGCCGAGTTGGGATAGAAGGGTTTCGTCTACGGGCAGGCTATTCACAAAGAGGAGTGGCTTCGTACCTAACAATTCTGCCAGCCAGCGGTTGATCGCCGGATAACGCTGGTAACTGGCTTCCTCAAGCCATATAAAAACAGCGGCATAGGCGCTTAGATCATGATTAGTGAAATTGTAGTTTCGGATATCACGGCATTCAGGGACATACCCATAATACTCGATGGGCATCGCCATCATTCGGTGGCAAGCCGAGGTCGTCATCTTCCCGTATTGGCCGTCGTAAAAGCCTAATACGCGTTTTGCGACGGGAACAATGGTACTGACTCCATATTGATAGAGCATCCCGTCACTAATGTAAGGGGTATACCCTTCGTCAATAAGACGCTGTGCCGCTTGTTTTTGTTTTTCTCTGTTATCTGCGGGTAGGTAGTCAATGACAATGGCTTCTATACCCCGGGTTTTGACTTCGTTGAGGCGGTTTCTTAGCCATGTGGTATCTTGTTTCGGGACGGATTGATAGCTGTTGTCCAGAGGATGGTAGCTATGATAGAGCGATTCGGCGACTACCGCGTAGGGCTTGAAAGGCAATTGCTCGATGACTTCGAAGCCACGGTTGAGCATCAGCAATGGGCGGCTGGATAACTGGTTAAATTGGTTGAGAATATTGGTTAGAGCCTGTTGCTGTTGTTGCTTTTGCGCGGCCTGCTTGGCAAAAAGGGTATAGCTGTCAAGGGTATCAAGGAACAAGCCGTCAAAGCCTCTGGCCATGAGTTTTTGGGCCTCATGGTTCAAATATTCTTGCCAAGGCTGCGCATTGAGATCCATGACATGGCTAGCCCAGTTCTGGTTGAAGGTCGGTGAATGTTGTTTAAGTGTCGCGGGGAGTATCTCTCCATCATATTCTCCTACGCTGAGGTAGGCGAAAACCTTTGTTCCTGCTTTGTGTAGGGTGGCTATTTGTTTGTCGGAAATAAGCGCAGGGGTGACAACAACCCGTTTGTAGTTGATGAGTTCGCGTACGGAATCAATATCGTTATAGTAAAAGGCAACAGAGGCAGGGAGGGTTTGCCGAGCAAATGTGTTGCCCCCAGAAACGGTGAGGATGAACAGTAGTAAGTAAGATATTTTCTTTAGTAAGCTCATGGGCGGTTCATCCTTAAACAGCTGTTCAAACAAGCTTTAACGATAGGTGGCAATACCTATAAGTAAAGTTAAGATAATGAGTATGTATAGTATATTGTCTCCAAAATGTTACCTAAGTACCTATTTTATTACAAAATATTCCGTGATGAAATAGTGTTCTATATGTAATAAAAGCAAACAGCAGTGTTGAAGTGCCCTTGGTTAAAAATAGAACGAAACCAATGTAATAATCAGTGTGATCGCGTGAGGCCGGGCAATTTGATGGTTTTCTCAACTGAGAATGGCTTTTAGCTGCTGACGTACAGAGTTGGCTAGAGTAAGATACGGCACTTTCGCCATTGGCACAGTCACAGCGTCTATGATTAAGGCTATGAATAAAAAGACTCCCGTTAAGGCCCAGAGCAAAGGGCTGCATCCTCGAAATCCTCACCGCGACCGGTACGACTTCCCAGCCTTGATCAAAAGCTGTCCTGCTTTAGCACCATTTGTTGCTGAAAATGCCTACGGGGATTTGTCCGTTAATTTTTCTGATCCGCAGGCCGTGAAGACACTGAACCGTGCTTTGCTAAGCCATTTCTATCAGGTTGATTTTTGGGATATTCCCGAGGGTTACCTTTGTCCTCCTATTCCCGGGCGGGCTGATTATATTCACTATATTGCTGACCTGTTGGCTG
Source organism: Photobacterium aquae (assembly GCF_001029445.1). Lineage (GTDB taxonomy): Bacteria > Pseudomonadota > Gammaproteobacteria > Enterobacterales > Vibrionaceae > Photobacterium > Photobacterium aquae. Next base: position 37,104 of record NZ_LDOT01000014.1, on the reverse strand, counting down.
ATTCTAATGGTGGTGCGATCCCTAGGGGTAAACATATTCGCGGGCTTGACGTGGGCACCGGGGCTAACTGTGTATACCCAATTGTCGGTCGTAGCGTTTATGGTTGGCGTTTCGTTGCCGCAGATATTGACTCGGTTTCGGTGAAAACTGCCAAGTTTATTGCGGATTCCAATCCGGTACTGAGTGGTCAAATCCAATGTCGCTTGCAGAAGAATCCTGATCATATCTTCACTGGTATGATCAACGATGATGATGTGTTCGACTTCACTCTGTGTAACCCGCCGTTTCATGCATCGTTGGAAGAGGCTGAGGCCGGTAGTCAGCGCAAGGTGAAAAATCTAGCGGCTAATGCCAAGAAAAAAGAGATGCAGGCATTTGGTAAACCAGAAAATATGCGTGCTAAGGGTAAGCCTGCTGATTTTCAATCGATGCGCGGTAAAGCAAATAGCAAAGCGGTACTTAATTTTGGTGGTCAAAAGGCAGAGCTGTGGTGCCCTGGCGGTGAAGCGGCATTCATTCAGCGCATGATTACTCAAAGCCGAGAAAAAGCCGGCCAGTGCTTCTGGTTTACGACCTTGGTTTCGAAAAAAGAGAACCTGAAAGGGATTTACCAACAACTGCAGAAAGCCGGAGCGGTTGAAGTAAAAACCATTGATATGGCTCAAGGGCAAAAGCTGACCCGTTTTGTGGCTTGGACATTTCTCTCTGCAGAAGATCAAGCGGTATGGCGCGAGGCGCGCTGGGCACGCTAAGCGAATATAATCGAGATATGAAGGCACTACTGGAGACGGCAGTGCCTTTTTTATGCGTTACATGTTGGGGTAGTTGGGGCCGCATCCACCTTCCGGTGTTACCCAATTGATATTTTGAGAGGGATCTTTGATATCGCAGGTTTTGCAGTGGATGCAGTTTGCTGCATTGATTTGAAACGCGGGTTTCCCTTTGTGCTCGAGGATTTCGTAGACACCTGCTGGACAGTAACGCACGCTCGGTTCCCCATTTAGTGGCAAGTGTTGTTTGAGCGGAATGGCGGGATCATTTAATACAAGGTGACACGGTTGGTTTTCTTCGTGCTGGACGTTGGCAAGATAGACCGACGAAGCTTTGTCGAAACTTAGTTTGCCGTCAGGTTTCGGGTATTCAATGGGTTTGTGCTTGGCAAGTGGTTCAAGGGCTAGGTGATCAGGCTGGCTATCTGTCAATGATAATGAAATTCGGTTTTTGAGCCATGTTTGCTCTAGGGTCGCCAGTGCCCCGCCAAGCAGTGGCCCGAATTTGTGAATGCCAGCAGTTATATTACGTGCTTCGTACAGTTCATCGTATAACCAAGAATTGCGAAAGCGGATATCGTACCCCGGGGTTGTATGCTGCAGGCCTTGGTGTAATTCATCAAACACCGCTTCTGCGGCCAGCATGCCGGATTTCATCGCACAATGGCTGCCTTTTATTTTTGCCATATTCAACGTACCCGCATCACAACCGATCAATAGCGCTCCCAGCATTTGCTGGCGGGGCAATGAGGCGAGGCCGCCTTTTGTAATGGCTCTTGCGCCATAGGCGATACGCGTACCTCCGGCGAGATATTGACTGAACAAAGGGTGCTGTTTCATTTGCTGGAATTCATCGAACGGGCTGAGATAGGGATTGCGGTAGTTGAGATCGACAATTAGCCCGACACTAACGAGATTGTCGTCGAGGTGATAAAGGAAGCTGCCGCCATCGGTGTGAGTGTTGCTAAGAGGCCAGCCCATCCCATGGATGACCAATCCTGGAAGATGTTGGTGGCTGGGAATCTCCCATAATTCTTTGAATCCCAAAGCATAGTGCTGAGGCTGTCTGTCGTGATCTAGCTGATATTTTTCAATCAGCTGCTTTCCAAGGTGCCCACGAGCCCCTTCGGCAAACAGGGTGTATTTGGCGTGGAGTTCAATGCCTGATTCAAAGTTGGGCTTGGGGTGACCGTGCTTGTCTCGTCCCATGTCTTGGGTTGCCACGCCGCATACCGCACCCTGCGGGTTATAGAGAATTTCGCTTGCAGGGAAGCCAGGGAAAATTTGGACCCCAAGTTTTTCGGCTTGTTGGGCTAACCAGCGGCAAAGGCTGCCGAGGCTGATAGCAAAATTACCGTCATTGGCCATACTGGCAGGGATGTAACTCGGGTCAATATTGAGGTAGTTAAAACGGTTGGTGAGATAGCAAAACTTATCATGATTTACGGCCGTGTGTAATGGAGCACCAAGCCGTTCCCAGTCAGGGAAGAGCTCATCAAGCGCTCGATGTTCGAAAAGGGCCCCTGAAAGAATATGTGCTCCAACTTCGGCCCCTTTCTCAACCACGCAAACCGAGAGTGGGTAACTGGCCTCATTGGCCATTTGCATGATATAGCAGGCCGCTGATAGTCCCGCCGGGCCTGCTCCGACAATGACTACGTCAAACGCTATGCTTTCTCGGGAACTCTCTGTCGGCATAATTGTGCTCGCTCTGGATCTTACGCAAGAAGGGAATGGGATATAGCTAAAATATAGTCCAGTTGACGTAAACGTAAACTCGGCTAGGCTCAAAGAATCATGGGCTTCATTCAAAGGAAGGACGTGTGAAAGTATTGGTGGCGATTAAGCGTGTAGTTGATCCTTATGTGAAAATCAGAGTCAAAAGCGATGGTTCAGGTATTGATAATGCCAATGTGAAAATGACCATGAATCCCTTTTGTGAAATAGCGGTTGAGGAGGCTGTCAGGCTAAAGCAGCAAGGCGCGGTGACGGAGATTATCGTTGTGTGCATCGGTGGCGGCGCTTGCCAAGAGCAATTACGTACGGCGCTGGCTTTAGGGGCGGATCGTGCCATTCATGTTGATGCGGAACCGGATTTGGAGCCATTGAGCGTTGCCAAGTTGCTCCATGCCCTTATCGAACAGGAGAAGCCGCAGCTGATATTGCTGGGCAAGCAGTCAATAGATACCGATAACAACCAAGTTGCTCAGATGCTGGCAGCGTTGGCACGGTTACCACAAGGGACATTTGCCTCGAAGGTTGTAGTGGAAAGTGACATTGTCACGGTAACTCGAGAGGTTGATGGCGGGTTGGAAACATTAGCCTTGACTCTGCCTGCTGTGATCAGTACGGATTTGAGATTGAATGAACCGAGGTACGCATCGCTTCCTAATATTATGAAAGCAAAGTCGAAACCCTTAACAACGGTGACCCCGCAAGTGCTTGGTGTTGAGTTACACCGTCACCAAAAGGTGATTGGGGTAATACCACCACCAGCAAGACAAGGTGGGATAACTGTAGCCTCAGTAAGTGAGTTGATCGACAGGCTTAAAAATGATGATAAGGTGATCTGATGGCGGTATTAGTCATAGCTGAGCATGATAATCATGCATTATCTATTGAGACCCTGAAAGCGATTACGGCGGCAAAGTCTGTGGCCGAGACGGTAGATATTCTGGTGGCCGGTTTACATTGTTATTCTGTGGCTTGGCAGGCAGGGGGGATAGATGGTGTCAATAGCGTTTTGCTGGCTGACGATGAAAGTTATTCTGAGCCGTTCGCAGAGAGTCTTGCTGGGCTAATCGCTGAAGTTGGGGGGGGGTATAGTCACATATTGGCGGCAGCTACCACGACGGGAAAAAATATATTGCCAAGAGCGGCGGCCTTGCTGAATGTCGGTATGCTGGCAGATGTAGTAAGTATAGAGTCAGAGGATACGGTTGTTAGGCCGATATATGCAGGTAATGCATTGGCGAAGGTACAATCTCTTGATTCGATTAAGGTAATGACGATCCGCAGTTCGGCATTTGATCCGGTGGAAGCACCAGATGTGGATGCAACTAAGATGTGTGAACCGCTTGCCAAAATAGCCGAGTTGGATGTTGTGATCGCCAATACGGTATCTCGATTAGTTGGTCGACAAGCAGTCGTCAGTGAACGCCCTGAGTTGCCAGTTGCCCGGGTAGTCGTGTCGGGTGGCCGAGGACTTGGCAGCAAAGAAAATTTTGCCTTGATAGAGCAACTTGCCGATAAACTGGGGGCGGCTATTGGCGCATCGCGGGCGGCGGTCGATGCTGGCTTTGTGTCGAATGATTTGCAGGTAGGGCAAACAGGTAAAATTGTCGCCCCGGATTTGTATATTGCAATAGGAATATCTGGTGCGATTCAGCATCTTGCCGGAATGAAAGAGTCAAAGGTGATCGTAGCGATCAACAAGGATCCAGACGCACCGATATTCGAAATAGCCGATTATGCGTTAGTGGGGGATCTGTTTGAATTGCTCCCTGAACTCATTGAAGCTCTTTAACGCTTATTTCTATTTTATTCAAGCACTTGCCAGCCATGTTCATGCGCCATTGCCGTTAGTACGGCATGGTCGCTCTGCAATTCTTCTTCCATCCAAGTAATGAAACTTGTGACGGCGTCACTTTCAAGGCCTATTCGGTAGTAATATTCCCATGAACTGTTGGTCACAATGGTCGCGTCTTCAGGAAGACGGAGGTAGCCTTGTCGCAGTTCATTGACCACCAGCATCAGATCGGTGATGGTTACGCCTTGTCCCGAAAAGCATGATGTCAAAGCCATGTCTAGGGTATTGAAAGTAATACCATTTTGGTTGATATGTTGATCCAAGCCGTTACGTGATAGCCAGACTTGCCAGTCACTCTGTTCTGGGCTTGGGTGCAGCCGCGGGTAGTGGAGAATATCTTCGACGGTCATCGGGGTGTGCTGTGGTGCAAGCAACTCCGAATAGACAGGGGCAAGGTACTCCCGGCGCAAGAAATGCAATGGGAAGTGGCTTTTGGGTTCGTGCTGCACATTATAGATGGCAATATCGTAGTCATCATTTTCAAGTTTTAGCTCTTCGCTGCTGTAGCCCATATTGGATTCTAGGTTAATGTCCAATGTAGGGTAGCGTGCTTTAAATGAATGCAAACGAGGGATCAACCAGCGCACTGCAAAACTCATCACGACTTTGATCCGCAAGGTATGACTTTCTTTAGCCTGAAGCTGACGAATGGTGTGATTGAGTTCGCTGTACTGGCGGGTAAGAATCAGAGCGATCTCCTTTCCTTGCTCGGTTAAATCCAATGCGCGGTGATGGCGAATAAATAATTGAAACCCCATCTTTTCTTCGAGTTGCCGAATCTGTCGACTAACCGCGCTTTGGGTAACATTGAGTTCCTCTGCGGCCAAGGTGAAGCTAAGGTGACGAGCGGCAGATTCGAAGACCCTCAAGCCATTGAGTGATGGTGGCAGCAATGTATGTCTTTTTTTCATCTTAATCTTCAGTTGTTCAATGGGGTATTAGATTCTTTGCATGAGTTTTTCGAATGCAAAAGAACTATAAATGTTGTTTGAAACATGATGCAAGAGCCAATAGAGTGATCAAGATCATGTTGGCGTATTGCCTTTGGTATCCTTAATACATTTCTCCCAGCAGTAACACTTTACTTTTATTGAATATTTTGACTTCTGTTGGGCATTTTTCTTTTTCCTTGGGGGGATCCCCCCATGCTTGTTCGTAGGTGAATAATGAAAAAATTGATCAGCCTTGCTGTGCCTCTTATCATTTCACAGCTGGTTGCCCAATTGTTGGTTTTTACCGATGTTTGGATGATGTCCCGTTTGAGCATCATGGCGATCGCTGGTGGTGGGCTGGGGGCATCGGTTTATTCGATCGTATTTACGGTTGCTGGCAGTACCGTTGGTTGTGTTGCGAACTTGATAGCTATCGCGTACGGCAAACGTGTTAGCCAGCCTGAAAAAGGGGATGCGGAAGTCAACCGTTCGCTGAAAAGCGGCGTGTTACTTGCCGTATTGCTGACCTTGGCACTACAGCCATTGTTTTACCTGATGCACCACTTGTTGATTGCGGCAGATCAAGATCCACAAGCTGTCGTATTAGCGATGGATTATATGGATGCGCTGAAATGGTCGATGCTACCAACCTTGATGCTGCTGGTGCTGCGTAGTCTGGTCAGTGCGTTCGGTGATACCCGCTCTGTGATGGTGATGTCTGTTGCTACGGTGGTATTGAATGTTCCGTTGAGCTACCTATTTGCCTTTGGTTTGAATATGGGGCTTGCTGGTCTAGGTTATGGCACTTCACTGGCAGCGTTTATTGTCATGGTGGGCTACGGCTATTGGGTGTTCACCCGCCCGAAGTACCGTCGCTACAATCCGTTTGTCGCTTTAGATCAGTACAAGTTAGGGATCCTGCTGCCTTTGTTGGCTATTGGGGTACCAATCATGATTGCAACCATGCTTGAGCATGCGTTGTTTTCAGCGGCAGCCTTGCTGGCCGGTACGTTGGGGGCAGTGTCATTGGCCATTCATCAGATTGCTATGCAGTGCTTGAACCTGTCATGGAATATCGCATTCGGCCTATCTCAGGCTGCCTCGATTTTGGTGAGCCAGCATATGGGGCGTCAAGAGCCTGATATGGTCAAGCGTTATGCCAAGCTCGGTGTGGTATTGGTGACAGTGACCAGTGCCGTATTTGGTTTACTGGTTAGCTTAAAACCAGAGTTTTTAACTGTGGTGTTCAATGTGGAAGGGGATGCATTGGCCAGTGAACTGGTTGCTCAACTGCCGGGTGTCATGATTATGGTGGCGATGTGTTTTGTGGTAGATGCTTGGCAACTTACCGCAATTAGTATTCTACGAGGGATGAAAATCGTCAAAGCACCCACAATCAGTACGGCAATTGGTTACTGGCTGATTGGTTTTCCGGCTGCATGGGTTCTGATGAGTGTGATGGGGTTGCGCGGAGTATGGGCCGGGTTGGGGATCGGCTTGGCGGCAACCGGGATCATGCTGGTTGTGATTTTGTTGCGCGAGCTACGGAAGATGACGTTACAGGGTGACACCGATTTGGATCATTCCGAACATCAGACGTTGGTATAACCCCCACGATAGCGACTTACTGATGGGTATAGCCATTGCCGTATCGTTATAGCAGAAGATACGTTGTATAAGAAAAAGATAAAAAGAAAGCCGGTTTAAAAACCGGCTTTTTTTGTCTGTTTGATGCGCATCGCGGTGCGCGACATATTAACGCAGACGGAAAACGTCTGTTTGTTTGTCACTTTGCACTTCGGCAAAACTGCGGATAAATGGACCTTGTTGGCGAACATCTGCTGGCAGCTGGTCAATCATGTAGCGTGCTTCAGCTTTTGTCGCAAAATCGCCATAGATCACTGCATACCAGTGGTAACCTTGGCTGCGTTTCCAGTTAACCCAAATAGGTTGTTGGCCGTGGATAGAGCGGATGTAGTTTTTTACATCCCTTTGGCGTTCTTCTCTTAGAGCCAGTACCTGAATAGTAAAGCGGTTCGGGTTCAGGTGGCCATAGGCTTCCTGAGTTGTCATTGCCCCAATGCATTGGTTGTCACTATATGTGTTAGAACAGCCAGCCAATAATAGCACGGCCAAAAGCGCAAAAATCTTTTGCATTATTCTTCTCCGAATGTCCCTACAGTGCTTGTGATCAGCACTTTATATAAACGACTATCATATCAATTTCATAAAGCGATATGGTGATAAAAGGCAAATTTATCAGTGCGTTTGCTGGATATCCCAGCAATTTTGTGCGAAATCAAGTCGAATAACATTATGGGCTGTCGTTATCGGACCGTTCTCGAAAGGAATTCATACCAAAACAATAAATTGCTTAGTGTATAAACAGGTGCACGGATGAATTTTGCCTAACAAGTGACTATTGTAACGCCTTATGATTATACTGTATATAAATACAGTTATAAGGGTTATAAATCATGTGTGCGGTGCCTCTGTTTTTGGATGCTGTAAAGTGCGGTTTTCCTTCCCCTGCGGATGGATATCAGGAGGAGTTGGATCTAGACAGTTATTTGATCCGCCATCCTAATGCGACGTTTTGCTTGCGCGCTTCGGGACATTCAATGGAAGGAGCCGGCATTTATGACGGTGACTTACTGGTCGTGGACCGTGTCGAGCCCGTTCGGCCTGGGCGTATTGTTATCGCTCGTATCTATGATGAATTCACATGCAAAAGATTGATTCGAAAAGATAATGCATGGTGGCTGAAGGCCGAGAACCCGGCCTATAACCCTTTTCCTATGCCTGAAGATTCAGAAATTTTTGGGGTAGTTACTCGTAATATTCATAACTTGTTGGACTGACGATGGCCGATTTGAACGGGTATCGTGATCAGGTATGGGCATTGGTCGATGTCAAAAGTTTTTATTGCTCTTGCGAGAAACTGTTTGATCCCAAGTTAGCGAACAAACCGGTTGTGGTTTTGTCGAACAACGATGGGTGTTGTGTGGCGATGTCTGATGAGGCAAAGGCGCTGGGAATTCAGCGTGGCGCGCCATGGTTTAAAATTGAACGAGAAGCCAGGCGTTTGGGGGTAGAAGTTCGCAGTTCTAATTATGCCCTGTATGCGGATATGAGCCGCCGTTTTATTGAGGAGCTTCACCGTTTTTCGCCTTACATTGAACAGTATTCTATCGATGAGGCATTTGTTCGATTCGACGGGTTTAAGCTCGATGGGCTGACCCAGTATGGTCACGAAATCAAACAGACAATTCAGCGGCATATCGGCTTACCAGTACGAGTCGGTATTGGAGCTACGCCGACGTTGGCTAAGTTGGCAAGCCAAGCCGCTTCTCGCTATGAAGCAAAGGTTAATGGCGTCATTCAACTTGATTCAGAGCATCGATGCCGCTGGTTATTAGCTCGTACAGATATTCAGTCAATATGGGGGATCGGGGCGAGGACGGCGGCTAGACTCCGCTCCACGGGGCTAAATGATGCGTTGCAGTTATCTGAGAAAAATGCGGCGGATATGCGGCGGCTATGGAATGTCGGATTAGCCAGGACGGTCCTCGAACTGCAAGGGCTAACTTGTATTTCACCTGGCGATATTGATGAAAAGCGTAAGCAGATCCTGTCGAGTCGCAGTTTTGCATCTGGGATCAGTGCAATCGACGAGCTTCGGGCTGCTTTAGCTTTTCACTGCCAGCGCGCGGGAGAGAAGTTGCGTAGGCAGGGAAGCCAAGCCTTGGTGGTTGGTGTGTTTCTGCGTACGAACCGGTATAAAGATTTGCCCCAGCATAACATAAGTAGTGCGGTGCCACTGGCTTGTGCAAGTCAGGACAGTTATAGGTTTTTGGATTCGGCATTGGTTCAATTGGCGAAAATATACCGTCCGGGTTACGAATACCAGAAGATAGGCGTAATACTCGATGAATTGACTGATGCCAATAACGATCATTTTCAGCTGGACATGTTTGATACCAGCGCATTGGCCGAAATGAAGCGCCGGGATCTCATGGCTATAACTGATCAGATGAATGCACGTTTTAAAAACGGGATTAAACCGGCATCAGTGATCGGCTCTACCAACTGGCATATGCGGCAGGCTTATCGTTCTAATCGCTGGACAACCCGTATTGATGAGCTGCAAATAGCTCGCTGTTGAAACGAATGTAACGACAGGAGAAATACAGTGTTGTCACTCGAAGAACCAGTTAGGTATTGATGGAGTGCTCATATTCTTTACGGTACTCTGTTTGCTTATTGGTCAATGGGTTAAGCGTAAAGGAATGCGTGTGTCCGTCAAATTATTCCCAGCCACAGTGTTGGCTTTATCTATCGCCCTGTCAGGGTGTACCACATCAATTAACAGTGAAGATATTATGGCCCACCGGGTTAACTACCTGTTAGATGTCACCCAGTATCAAGATGCCCAATGGTTTGATGCTAGCATCCACAGCGTTGAACCGTTCAAGATAAGGTTTGATGACGGCATTCGAGCCTCTGGGGTTCGCTTGTCAGTTGAGGGAAGTAAGAATACGGTCATTTATTTTGGTGGAGCGCCTTACCGGGATCAGAAAAGTGATGTTGATATCTTGGGTCAGTTTGCCTTGCTTGGGTTGAATGTTATTACCGTACGAAACCGCAGTATTGACAGCCACGGCAATTGGCCGACATTAACGCAGCTCAAAGAAGACTCGGAAATGGTGTATCAGGCGGCAAGGCAGAAATATCGTAATGAATTTTTGATTTTGCATGGTACGGCGGTAAGCAGCTTTTGGGTATCGAAGATGGCCGCTGAGCGAGACGATGTCGATGCGCTCGTTCTGGAAGGCGGGATCACCACCTTTGAGGAATTTGCCGAAGAGAAAAACCATCTGGCATGGTTGAGAGAAAAACTCGATTTGAAACAAAAGGTTGATGTCGACAGCGAGCTAACATCACTCAATAACTATAAGAGTTTGGAGTTATTTGAAGGCCCGATGCTGGTTTTGGCAGCCCAGCAGGATTCATTGGTACCTTCTGGCCTGGCCAATAAGCTTTATGATGCGTCACCGAGCATGAAAAAGGCCGTCAAGGTCGTGAATTATGCCGATGAGAAAGATCTGATGATGCGTGATGATGCGCTGGCTGCTTATATGCAGTTTGTCCAGACCTATGGCTGGAAGGATCTGTAATTTTCTATCGTGGATTCTTGTTATCCAAAAGCCAACGCAATGTTCTCTTTGTGTTGGCTTTTTTATTGGCCATAGGATAACAAGGGTTGTATCGCCGTAGGGATTTTGGCATAAATGCATAGATAGGCATATTGATGTTAAAAAGGAGAATCAGTATGGAGCAGGCAACAGAAGTGAAGATGGTTGTGGCAGACTATGCAAATCCTGCCCATGGTTCGGCAATGTTGGCATTGATGAATACCTATGCCGATGAGTTGGTGGACGATAAGCGCGAACCGTTCAACGAGTCTTTGATAGAAGCCTTGGGCAAGCGTTCCTATGCATTTACTATCTTGTGTTACGTTGATGGTGAAATTGCCGGTTTGGCTAACTGTTTTGAATCATTTTCGACGTTTCAGGGACAGCCGCTGATTAACATTCATGATTTTGTGGTGGCATCGGCTTTTCGTGGCCGGAATATCAGTGAGGCATTGATGGCCGAAATTGAATCTCATGCTCGCCAGCGTCAGTGCTGCCGTATCACCCTGGAGGTGCTCGAGGGGAATGACATTGCCCAGCATGTTTATCGCAAACATGGTTTTGGTCCTTACCGGCTCGATGATATCAACGGCAGTGCGCTGTTCTGGCAAAAATCGCTGTGCTAAGACATGCATGCTAGGTTTTTGGGTATATAACCTTTATTGATTAGATAGAGACAAAGCGAATTTCTGTAGGCAGTAATTTTTCCCATAATGCATTGATAGCAATGAGATGGGAAACGGTATGCAAGTATGGATCGGAATAGTGCTGGCTTTGTTGGTCGCGTCGATATTTAGCGATGGTTTATACGGTGCCATATTGGTCGCGGTGGCGTTTTTTCTGGTATTGGTTGTCGCATTACGTAAACGACCAATGAAGCGAGCACTTGGATATAAAACAGAATGACAGATGGCCAGCAAATGCTGGCCATTATTGTTTTGGGAACGGATTGTTTTAGGAGTGGGTAGGTTTGGAACGTGGTTGGCGTATTAGGCTGCAATTTGGATATACGCCAGAGAACAACTACCGATGGCAATCCATAACAGAATGCCGAGCAGTAATGGTTTAAGGCCGGCTGCACGCAATTTCTGTACTGTGATCCCTGAGCCAATCAGGAACAGGCAAACAACCAATAGCCGTTTGGAGGCGTTGAAAATCACGTCGTAGGCTGGTTGTAGGGCTGGCAGGAAATGGGCAACCAAAATAGCAGCACAGTAGAACAGGATAAACATAGGGACGCCGATCTTTTTGCTGTCGCCTTTGAACATCAGCGCGCTGAGAAAGGCGATTGGTATGATCCACAGGGCGCGGGATAGCTTTAGCGTCGTGGCTGTTTTAAGCGCCTCGTCACCATAAGCGCCAGCGGCACCGACAACCGACGAGGTATCGTGAATCGCAATGGCGGCCCATGTGCCAAATGCCTGCTGGCTCATATCCAGCATATGGCCAATAACCGGAAAAATGAACAGGGCGATGGCGTTAAGTACGAACACCGTTGCCAGTGCAAGTGAGATTTGTTCATCTTCAGCATTGATTGCTGGTGCAACGGCAGCGATGGCACTGCCACCACAAATAGCTGTGCCTGAGGCGATCAGGTGCCCCGTTTTCTGGTTGATCCCCAATGCTTTGGTAAGAACGAACCCAAGGATCAGCGTGAAGAAAATAGAGGCAACAATCAAACCGAAGCCTTGTTTGCTGGCTTCAATAGCCTGATTGAGATGGATACCAAAACCCAGACCAATAATAGAGTAGGACAAAAGTTTTTTGGTCAGGGCTGCAATATTAAACTGAGAGGGTACAAGCCCCACGGTGGCAAGGGTGAAACCCAGTACTAACGCGATAGGAGAGCTGACAATCGGGAGCAAGCAAAGTAGGGCAACAAGAATAAACACACCGTCAGATTTACGGGTGTTGGATAAGAGAACGTGAATAGCGCGCATTGGAGTTTGATATTAGGGAGATAGATGCCGGGAGTATAATGACACTAAATATTAAGGAAAATTATAAATAACTGATTCCGGGGTTAAGATTTATTGAAAGTAGATTTCATTAAAACTGAATGTGTACAGTTGTTGCTGTGAGTGCTTTTTATGCTTTATATCATTGATAAAATATTCACGTTCATTGGAAAAAAACTGCCGTTTGTTTGTATAAAGATTGCGTCAGTATGACAAAGTCAGGGGCAAGTAAGTATTTAACGTGGACATTCGGTATTGATACAGTATTGATTGTAGGTTTGGATACTAATGCAAACGTTGTTTTTCACGCCGTTGGTGATAGTTAGTTATAAAAATGAAATTTACAATTAGGACTGAGAGCGCAAATTTGTCATATGTAGACTATTTGCGAAGCCACTTGCCGGATGCATCTTGATAGTAATGGCCTGAGGCTGTTTTTTCTATTGCGCGTTTGTGAGCAAGGTGGCCGACTTCTTTGACGCTAAGCCCGTGGGAGACGGCAATTTTTTTATACTGTTCATTACGGTGCTTGTTTACGTCGGCAACCAATTTCCGAACCTCGTTAGAGGGTTGCGATGTGACAGGGGCGATAAGGCCGGTATTGGTTTCCCCAACCAAACCACGGTCTTTGGCCTGTTGTAAATTGAGTGCGTAGGCATGGAAGGATATAAGCAGGGCAATGACTGCAAGCAGGCATTTTTTCATGGCAATCTCCATGCCGGATCAGAAGACGTCATCATCACTGAAGAGCTCGTCGATTTCCTTGTCAACTTTGATGCGGATTTCGTGTTCAATTTTAACATTTAGATTAATTTCAATCGGCTTGTCAGATGTCGCGACCTGAACCGTAGGCGTGCAACCGACGATGCCTGCCATGAACAGTAGACTGAAAATGGCAAAAAGCAACGGTATGAAGGTGATTTTCAGTTGAATATCCATTGAAGTACAACCTTTAGCAATAAAAACGTAAGCGCAACAGCTATTTATCCACACCCATCTGCTTTAAAAAAAGGCTTTCCAGCTTAGAGGCATTTATCATGCTCAATGTTTTTAGTAGTGCTGGTATATCTTCTTGAATACTGATGTTCAAATTCACGTTACGACCCGCAAGTACGTCTGGATTGTGCCCTTTAAATGAGGCATCAGCATTCAATAGTCCTTTTTTAGAATAGTCTAGATGAACCGAAAGCGAGCTGTAGTTATAATTTTTGAGAATTTTGCTGACCACCAGTAGGCTGTCATCACTTGCTGCTTCAATATTCTGATCAATCGTTGAACCCTTGCGGTACTTGAGTACCCCGCCTGGGTAGCGGCTGTGAAGTCTGCCTTGTTCAATCACGGGCAAGCCATTTTCAAAACTTAGCGGCAGCGTGCCGTCAAGTGTTCCTGTCATCATTATATCTTTGGCATCAATCGCTGTTGCTAGTGCATCTAAGCTTAATCCATGTACGACAAGAGAAGCCGTTGGGATCGTTAACAGGCTATTGCTGACGACCTCATGGGTACTGACGGACCCGTTAAGCATGTAGGCGTTGGCTCTGAGCAAGCGATAGAACGGTTTGGCAGAATCAAATTCCAGTACGGCGTAGAGGTTTTCAAGCAAAATTCCGGCATGGAGGTAACTGGCGTGAAGACTGATAGGATGCAATGAGCGGATTCCCTCGGGGGAAATAGCGCTAGTGACCGAGATATTGAGATCTGCAAAATGGATATCATGGGCGTAACCGCTGAGTTCATGGGTAAAGAGCCCGATGGTGCCATTCCAGCCATTACTGTTGTAGCGCAGACTGGCATCCAGGCTGATTTCACCGCCGGTGAGATCATAGCGAATAGGCAATCCTGGTAGGTAGTGTTTCTTGAGTGAATTATCGCTAGTGAATCGCATTAGGTTACGGTGTAGCGTGATGTCTGTTTGCGGTCGATCCTGCCGGTGTTTGACAGTGAAAATTAGTAGCGGGGTTTCTTTGGCGTTCGTCAATTGCCCGTCGATAGCCAGTTGGTTATCTGTTGTCTTTATTTGCCCCTTGGCATGGACAGATGGCAGTCGCTGTTCGTTAAGGTTAACCCTCATTGCGGCGAGGTACGCCGCTTGAAAAATTGTCGCCTGCGATTGCGATCCCAGAGTTAACGCTATCTTGCTCAATTCTGCGTTGATCAACCCTTGGTATTTTTGTACGGGGCTATTTCTGGTTATCTTTTCTGATGCGGCCTGCGTAATGAGTTGTTGGGCTTCAAATGCGGCATGTATTTTTAGTGGATCTTCTTGTGACGCTGTCACTATTAAATCGCTGTTTCCTTTTTTGGGGTTGATTTCATTATTGAAATGCTGGCGTAACTGTAGCCGTTTATTGCCGATCTGTACGTTTGATGCTTGTAGGTTAAGGTCTTGGCGGTGATATAGCACGGAAGCAATATTGATAGAGGTATCTATCATTTCCAGCCTCGCCATAAATGGCCTCCACAAGCTATTGAGACGGCTCTTGGCTTGGATATCGGATAGCTGTATTTGTGGGGTGGCGGAGAGGGAGTTTATCTGAGCATGTAACTGCGACTGTGCTTGGCATTGTCTGCTTTCGACGTCTGTGGTGAGTAATGGGAAATCACAGGAAAAAGTTGTATCTGTAAGTTCGAGATTGCTGCCATGCGTCTCGTTCGTCAGTGTGATTTTTTCACCTGTGCCATTGAGCGAGAGACTGAAATGCTCAGTTTGATAGCTGGCTGTAAGTTGAAGTTCGCCATCGTTGCTTATGATTAAGGTGTCAAGCCGATCGTTGGGAGCTTGTCCGTTATGACGGGCAGATTGCATCGAGGCAAGTATCGGGTGTGAGAGTGCCAATTGGCGGAGTGTAATGGGAATATGGGTTGGGATCTTGAGGGTGATTTGGTATTTGGCTGATTCAACCCGGCGAAAGTGGTGGATGGTTTTGCGCTCTGCTTTTGGGGTGTTTGTTTGATTAGCTTGTTGGTTCGATTGCAAGTGAGCACTGCCGGGGCGAAGCAGTAACTGTGTTTGTATAGCTTCGATAGCCAATGGTTGTTTGAGTTGGGCACTGGGCATACCGGCTAATCCCAAACGGTCAGTGATATCGGCACTGTTTCTTAAACGAGCGTTGCATAGTAGGTGTTTGGGTAGCGGGCTGAGGAAGTTGATATCGCCTTCGCATGAAAGGCTATTGCCTTTCGGGCCCGTCATTGTGCCATTGAAATGGGCATCTTGTTGTTTGGTATGTTTGACGAGAACATCCATCAGATAGGGGTCTGGCCCGAGTGCTTTTCCTTTCAAACGTAATTTGGCTGGTTTATCGGGTTTATTCATTCTGAATCTTGGAGTTTCCAGCACTAATCGTGAATCGATGATTAGCTGTCCATAGGTAAACCGACTGACTTTCAGGCGCCGAAAAGGGAGCTGCGCCAAACTGGCGATTGTCTGACCAAGGTGGAGACCATCATAATCATCACCGGGCTGATTCAGGAATACTGGTAACTTGCTTGGCTGATCAAGGTCGATCACATCTGCACTAATTCGGGTCGAGGTACTTGGCCGGTTGAGATCCGTGGTTAGCGAGATATCTTTACCTTGCTGGACAAAATCGGGGGCGAGTGTCGGCCAGTGCGGGTTTACCGTTGCCAGATGAACAGCAAGCGGCGTCTTGAATGGCTGCCAACTCAAAGAGAAATGTCCTAGGTTGAAATTAACGGGGAAATAGTAGCCTTGGATATCTAGCGGGAAGAGCAAGTTTAGCTCGGCATGATTAACCACGCCGGTTAATGTGACAAAGGGCGAGGTGGTAAGCACCAAATTGACATCGCTGATCTGCTGCCTTTTGGGTTTGTGGTATTCGCTGGCCAGAGTCATTGAGGCCGAACCTACCTGAGCACTGAATACATAAGGCGGGGATAGGTCAATAAGGTTAAATACCACATCTTCGAGTTCCAGCGGACTGAGTATCAGTCCTTGACGTTTGAGGCTATGGTGGACAATAGGAGTCAGCCTCACGCTCATCTTAGGAGAGACCAGTCGCCATGAGCTGTCTGATATCGCACTTTCCTTATCAACAAAGTGTTCAAGGGTCAGCTGGTGGATAGTGAGAACATTACGGTTGATTGTGATGCCCAATTCTCCTATGACAATTTTTTTGCCGATGCTGACCCCTGATATCGCATTGATTTCGATCCCCTTTGATGCGAGCCACGGCGGCAGCAAAATGACGGGGATCAAAATTAGCCCGCACAGGAAAACCAAGCCATATACAAAACAACGAGCCTTGCCCATTCGCGGCCGTGGCGGAAGGTTTGCGTTGTGTGGTTGAGCGGGAAGGTTATTCATTGAAGAGTTGGCTATCGTCCTGCTTCGTATATCGTGCCAAAAATGTCTCGTCCATTGAGTTAAGCATAGCCGCCTAAACGGAATATGTGCGGCTAAGGTGGCCAATATCCAGCCAGAATCAAAGGGTTGTTTATGGGAATTTGTTCATTTTTTATTGTTTTTTTATTTGTTTTTTCTGGATAACCAAGGACGTTTTGCCTCGTATGTAGAGTGATGGTCTGCATATTGACATCAGACTGAAATAACGTGTTGTTGGATGATTTGCCGCTGGTTGCCATCAGACAATAAAACGGAGAAAAATAAGCAAGGAAATGACACCACACTTGTCGCCGACAATATACAAAATAGCTTGTCGGGGGATCGGTGCAAGTCAGCATGGATGAAAGAGAGTCGATAAAAACAGGATGTATTTATGACAGATAGCACAACAACAGAGGCAATGCAGGATAGACGGTTATCAGTTGGACAATTGGTAAAAATGCTGGGCCCAGGGATCATGATGGCCACGGCAGCCGTCGGGGGCTCGCACCTTGTTGCGTCAACCAAGGCAGGGGCGATTTATGGGTGGCAGTTGGCAATCCTAATCCTTGTGGTGAACTTGCTCAAATACCCGTTTTTCCGAGCCGGGGTGCAATACACAATGGGAACCGGTCATAGCTTGATTAAAGGTTATGACAATATGGGGCGCGGTTACTTGTGGGTGTTTACCGGACTGAGTGTGGTGTCGGGGATCGTCAATACTGCTGCGTTGCTGCTGTTTAGCGCAAGCCTGCTGGGGTATTTTTTACCGTTTACCTTATCGTTGCCGCTATTGAGCTGCGTGGTGGCTATCGCTTGTCTGGCCATACTGTTTGCGGGGCATTACAAGGCGCTGGATGCGCTCTCTAAACTGATTATGGCAGTATTGGTTGTCGCCACTGTGAGTGCCGTCTTTATTGCCGCGATGAATGGCCCTGCGGCGGCGCCTGACTATCAGGCACCTTCAGCGTGGTCTATTGCCAGTATTGGCTTTATTGTGGTGATGATGGCTGGATGCCAGCACCGATTGAGATATCTTGCTTGACGTCACTATGGCTGAAAAGTCAGCGGAAGTTGCATCAGGTTACTCCGCAATCGGCATTGTTTGACTTCAATGTCGGTTATATTGGTACGGCGGTGTTGGCGGTGGTGTTCTTGTCTTTGGGGGCATTGGTACTCCATGGCAGTGGTACGGAGCTAAAGGCATCGGGGATTGGCTTTTCCCATCAGCTCGTGAGCATGTATGCAACGACCATTGGTGAGTGGTCACGGTATTTGATTGCTGTCGTCGCCTTTTTCTGTATTTTCGGTAGCACTATTACGGTGATAGACGGGTATGCCAGGGCGATTGCCGAGGCGCAATCGCTGCTCTGGGGGAATGAAGAAGGCTGTAATCGGCAGTGGCATAATAGTTGGATGGTTGTTCTGAGTGTATCGGCAATGGGGATTATTCTGTTCTTTAGTTCAGCCCTGATGCCATTGCTTGATTTTGCGATGATCATGGCCTTTATGACGACGCCTGTTTTTGCCTTGCTGAACTATCAACTGGTTTCTAATGCCGATTTGCCTGTTTCGCTTCAGTGGAGCAAGCCGATGAAAGTGTTATCCATTGTGGGGCTGAGTTATTTATTCGGATTCTTGGCTTTGTTCGTCTGGTGGAAGTGGATGATGTCATAGCGGCGAGCAAAAAAGGCCGGTAACGGACAGGACAGAAAGTACGTTACCGGCTGATTCCAGAAGGTTATGGAGCTATTGTTATTTTAAGAATGGGTTATTGGTAATCTTGACGCTAGCCGGCCAGTACAGGGTCGGATTTTGCATTCTTTACAACCAGTTTGCTTGGGCTGAACGGGGTGATATTCAGTTCATGGTTGATGCGTCGCATAGCGGTGGCAAGTACGCCATGAGCCTCTTCATTTGCAGCAGCTTCCAGTGTTAGCAAGACGGCCCGGAGTTCGCGCTGGAGTTGGGTTATTTGCTCGTTGGCATGTTCCAGTTCAATAGCCTGAATGGAAATGATTTCGTTGATCAACTGGTTGGCAACCTGTGTAGGCAGCGCTGTACGGTTGGTCATTAGTTGCGAATTACAATGTTTCAGGTAACTGATCGTTTGGGTAAGCGATTGCGACGCGTGCTTCATCTTGTGATCCTTGTCTGGATTTCACATTGCATTGTATGGTTTGTGAAATCTATTCCATGTAATAAAACAAACTGCTAACGACTCTAGTGCATACTGAATACGCAAAATTTGGCGCAGATCAAGTCCCTGCAATAAACTTGTCTAGAAGATTCCTCTAGTAGTCATTTTTATGACTAACTTATCACCTTTGTAAGAAAATTCACGGGGAATACACCTAAGTTTTTGAATATCCATTCTTATTGGTGAATAAAATGTGTTAGAGGCCATCAGAGGTTTTTTGTGTTCATTATCCAGTAAAATGATGACTCAGATGGCCGTTTTCTCATGATTTATCGTTTAGGGTTTGGCTGAATCGGCTTCGTCATCTATTTGGTTTTGCTCAAGGTAAAGAGACCAATTTTCATGAATACGCTCAAATTCATCCTGACATATATCTTCTTTTTCAACTTTGTATTGTTGGTCGATCTCTTTAAATAGCATTTTGTGTTTGTCTGGGTTGCTGCCGTAAATCAGGCACAATGTATAGAAGTAACGCTGTATATCGAGGCTATGTTCATCGATAAAATCCAAGTTATCGAACTGCTCAATTTGCGCGTCCTCTAAGGCAAAGAGTTGTGCGGCATGAAGTGCAATATCATCGCCGTTTTCGACATGATGCAGCAGGATCACGGAAGCGAAATTATCGGCGGCATCTTCTTCACGGCCCAAGACAGGAATATTGTAGATGTCGATATAGGCGTGACCGATCTCGTGCAGCAAAGTATGGAGTAGGCTATCCATACTTGCTTTGTAGATGGCTTGTTTTTCGTTTTTCTCATATTGAGTAGAAAACAGTTTAACGGCATCAGACCAGAACTGATAGGGAACTTGAATCTCTCTAAGCTGGGGATCATACAGTGGGCCGTCTTGACTACCGAACTGAATTGTAACCGCCTGATCAAAGTGGATAACGTCGTTGTTGAGTTGAGCTATGATCTCTAGCTCAGGGGCATGTTGTAGTAGTTTGCGGATCTGTTTGTCGCTTTCGTTCTCTGCTGGCAAAAATTCACGTTCAATAGGGATTATCATTGTTTCTGATGCATCATCACTTGTGGTATCTGCGATGTAGTTTGACGCGAAGGCAGAGCTCGATGAGATAGCTGCGCAGAGTAAGAGCCCGGCTGTATATTTGGTATTGCATCGTGATGATGCCGAGATAAGAACGTTTGATAGTTTTTTGATAACAGAATATGTCATGGTGTTTTCCTTGACCAAGTGTGTAGCTCCCTTCAGTGAGTATGGTTGCTAATTAACAAATGGAAAGAGTGGGAGACTTTTATTATATCGTGAAGGTTGAGATACTTAGGTCAACGTTAGGTCAGCAATTTTGGGTGCTGATTCGACATATGAAGGAGATGGTGTGAATAAACTGTTGTCATTCGAAGCCCTGATGGTTTTAGACGCAATTGATCGACGCGGTAGCTTTGCGGCGGCAGCTGAAGAATTGGGGCGTGCGCCATCGTCGTTGAGTTATCAGGTTCAAAAGCTAGAACAGGATCTTGATCTGGTAATTTTTGATCGCTCCGGCCACAAGGCTGTGTTTACTAAAGCAGGTACTTTGTTGCTAGAGCGGGGAAGGTTATTGCTGACAGCCGTTGATGAAATGATTGCAGATGCCAGTACATTAGCGCACGGTTGGGAATTGGACATTACTATTGCCTATGATGGTTTGATTAAGTTTGAAACATTATTGCCGCTGGTGGATAAGCTCGGTCAAGTGAGCAAGACACGTATGCGTTTTCAGGAGGAGATCCTTGCTGGTTGTTGGGAAGCCCTGTCACAAAATCGTGCCGATATTCTGATTGCACCGGCCCCGAGTGTTGCTCCTCCAGATGTAAAGATTCAACCCATTGGTAAGCTTGATACGTTGTGGGTTGCACACAAAGACCATCCTATTCATCAACATGATAACCCCCTTGATCCTGCCGTTCGTAAGTTATATCGGGGTATTGCTGCTGCGGATACGGCCCGCCATCTACCGCCGCTAACCCATAATATTCTTGATGACCAACCACTACTGACGGTTGGTTCTATGCATGAGAAGTTACAAGCGCTAAGAGCCGGTGTGGGTATTGCTACCATGTCGTATGAACATGCCAAGCCTTATATCGAGAATGGAGAGCTCGTTCTAATTGGCGATGATCCTGTATATGAGCTTGAGATTGTAATGGCATGGAATCGAAGTCAGATGGGAAAGGCGAAGAGTTGGTGTATTCAACATATTGCTTCAATGTGGAAAGAGCGGTTTTAAGTTGTTTGACGTAGGGTTACTATCTACGTCTACGTCTCGAAATTGCTTTGTTATATGCTTTATTATCAGTTAGATAAGATGGACATTTACGGATAGCAACGTATTCATTGATATATTTAAACAGTTCAATTTAGTAAGAGAGATAAAGTAAATAATAAGTCTAAGCGATTGAGAAAGAAGCTCTATGTAGGCGAGAATCGTAGCCCAAAGGCGTTTTATATGATCTTTGGGCTAGTACGAATTAAGCTAAGATAAAAGCCTTAACCATCAATTTTCCCGTTGTTGATAAGCCAATTTAACAACTCAACTAATTTTTTAAATATAACGTTAAAGCCAATAGGTAAGGCAAATAGAGTTAATAGAAATAAAATTTCATTGTGTGTTGAAACTGGTTTGGGTATTTGAGATATCACTTCAATAGACAAGAATACCGAAGGTAATATGATTATCATTTTTTCTAGTTGCTGTTTGTAACGGTGAAATTTATACATGATAACTACCTTGGGTAACGTCGGAAATTGAACGGAATATATATTATACTATGTCCAACGGTTTGTGATTATCATCACAAAAAGTTACACCACCAAATCTGTTTGATCGGTGGTGTATGCATTAACCTTTATGACATTTCCGATTCTAACGTCCAATCAGAGACTTTAATTGATTTTGCAAAAGAGGGTGTCTTAATAGCTTCAATTGCGTCAATAACAGACTTATGGAAGAAAATGATGACGGATTCAAATGATGGTCTGAAAACCAATCTATTTTCTTGGGGAATGTCGCTTAGTTTATCAAAGTCAAAGCCTTCTTCATCATCAAGAATGTTAATGATGTTATAGCAGTGAAGGTACAGATATTCTTTATCTATAATTTTTGCGGGAACGAGAGAGTTCTTATGCAGATCTAGCTCGACCAACGCTTTGGCATAATCCATATCAAAGAGGATTTTACCGAAAGCGGCGATATCGAATTTAGCTTCTATCGGTTTAAACGTAGTTAGGCTTTTGCATTCGAAACTAGCCGGTATTGTTGTTGATATCGGTTGATCTCGTAAGATCCCAAGTCTCCGACTATCATTCATGTTCACAACAAAATTTACTTTAGAGTAGTCACTTGAAAAAAGATAATACTCATCTTTAATTGACATTGTTATTGACTCCAGCACCCATATATTCAGAAGTTTTAGATAAGTAAGGATTATCTTCGTCGTTTATTCTCTGAATTTAACGCTTTGATTTTTCTCATTGCAAGATTTTCTTTTGGTAATCTTGATCTAACATCACGATGATAGTGCCCAGATCGTTGTTTGATTAGAGCATATAGTGGCTCGTATAAGGTGCCTATTGGATCTTTTAGCGGATTAAGCACTATCAGATGCAGTTTGCTTAGTTAATGGAAGTTGCATTTCAACCACGCCATCTTCCATTTGGATGTCTATTTCAAAACCGACTTTTTGGGCTAGCATGATCATCCCGCGGTTTGCTGGCATCGTCATTCCAGTGATCCGTTTTAGTCCGCGTTCGCGGCAGTAATTGATGATTTTTGTCATCAGTATTCGTCCCAATCCAATGCCTTTGAGATCGGAGCGAACCAATATGGCAAATTCAGCGTCGATATTATCAGGATCGGACAGCGCTCGGGTTACCCCGATAATGGTTTCAGTATCATCGCTTGATTGATCCTCTTTGTCTTTATCGATGCTGGTGGCTGGTGGCGTGCGTTTTACTGCAACAAATGCCATTTCCCGGTCGTAATCGATTTGGGTAAGGTTTGCCAGTGCCTCATGCTTAAGTTCGCCAACATCAGAGAAGAAGCGTTTGTAAAGATCATCAACGGATACTCTGGAAACGAACTCGGCATGTTTGGGCTCGTCTTCCGGCAAAATAGGCCGAAGCAAGATACTAGAGCCGTCTTTTAAGATGACCTCCTCTTCGAACTCTTTGGGATAAGGGCGGATCGCGAGCCGTTGATGCGGGTCTTGGTTAAAAGGACGAATGGTCATCGAGGCATCGATAACAGTCATTTCTTTGCCAGCCGCAAGTAGCGGGTGGATATCAAAGGTTTCTATTTCCGGACAATCGATAATCAGCTGAGAAATTTTGACCAGCAATTGGCACAGGGCAGGAATATCAAGGCCTTCTGGCATGTTCCGTAGGCGAATTTTCCCTGTTTTGATTGCATTGATCACCATGTAGCGAGCCAGCGCCATATTCAACGGTGGGATACCAACAGCGGCATCTTTGTGGATATCCCATTGTGCGCCATCTTCACCCAGTAAGATCACCGGGCCGAAAGTAGGATCATTATGAACGGAAATTCTCAGCGACTGTGCCCCGGTGCGACGCGCCATCCGTTGTACCAATAAGCCGTCTATTTTGGCATCTGGAAAGTTGAGTGATACTCGATCAAGGATGGCCTGTGCGCCATTGGCGACTTCTTCGGCTGTCCGAAGGTGAAGCAGCACACCATGCACGGCAGATTTATGGGGAATATCCGGTGATCGCAGTTTAACGGCTACGGGGTAGCCAATTTGCTCGGCAATCTGAGCAGCTTCAGCCGGGTCATCGGCAATCCAGGTTGGTAGGGTATCAAAACCATAGCTTTCCAATACCGGCCTGACCTCGTGGGTTTCTAGCTGTGTGATCCCCTGTGCCAGTAAATGATTCACAACATCGTGAACATGGCGTGGATTAGCTTGAATCATTCCGTGTGATATCGGCGTTTCCATGAGTTGCTTTTGGTTTCGGCGGTATTCCACTAAATGCATGAAGGCTGATACAGCACTTTCTGGGGTGCGATAGGCCGGATAGCCCGCTGCAGTGAAAATTTGCCGGGCTTTTGTGGCAGCTCCTTCTCCTGACCAGTTAGTTAGTATATTGAATCGCTTGCTGCGAGGGTGCAGTTTGAGTACATCGACTAACTTTTCGGCTGTCTCTTTGCTATGGGCAATAGCCGAAGGAGAGTGCATGACCAGCAGGGCATCGAAGTCGTCGCTATCGAGCAGGATTTTTACGGCTTGTTCGTAACGCTCTATTGAGGCATCGCCAATGATATCGATAGGGTTGGATTTTGACCAACTGCTCGGCAATACGGCTGAAAGCTTCTCGATGGTCTCTGCACTGAGGGTCGCGAGTTTCCCGCCGCGGTCAGACAACGTATCGACAGCCATGATCGCAGGTCCACCACCGTTGGTCAGGATCGCCAAACGCTCACCTCGTAGTGGTACGGAGTGGGCCAATGTTTCAACAGCGGCAAATAATTCGTGGGTATCGTTGACCCTAAGCATCCCCGATCGGCGAATGGCGGCATCGTAGATGGCATCTAGTCCCGGTTCGCCCCCTGTATGCAAATGTGCAGCGGCACTACCGGCTTTGGTGCGGCCACTTTTCACCACTAGAATACGGCGGTTGCGAGCAGCGGCCCTAGCTGCTGACATGAAACGGCGCGCATCGGTAACCGAGTCGACGTAAAGCAGAATGGCCTCGGTCTTACTATCGCGGCACAAGGTATCAAGTAGCTCGGGAAAATGGACATCACATGCATCACCCAAGGATAAAAAGGTTGAAAAGCCGATGTTTTTGCTTTGTGCCCAGTCAAGAATGGTTGTACATACGGCTGCAGACTGCGAGATAAACGCGATATTGCCCCGGTTGGCTGCAATAGGAGAAAACGAAGCATTGACATTGAGCCAAGGCAGAATTAATCCCATGCTATTGGGGCCAACCAGACGCATGCCGAATTGTCTGGCGGCCTCGAACATATGCTGTTCTTCGGTTTTACCGTCTCGGATTATCAGGTTCATGCCAGCCGCAAGAACGATGGCTACTTTAACGCCCTTGTGGCCAAGTTGGCGAATAATCTCAGTATTGCGCTGGGCATGGGTACAGACGATGGCGAGATCTGGGATACGGGGTAGGCTATCAATGGTTGGATAAGCCAGAACGCCAGCAACAGCATCATACTTAGGGGTCACTGGCATGATCGGGCCATTGAAAGAGCCGGTCAGCAGATTACGCATCACGACATATCCAGCTCGGGTCGGGTTGTCTGATGCGCCGATGACACAGATCGACTTGGGTTTAAGTAGTTTTGCTATGCCTACCATCGTTATTATCCCTTTCCTGTTCGAACTCTCTGAATTCAGTGTAACCATTCTTGTTTTGTCTGTCTGAGGCAGGTGTAGGAGCTGTGATCATGCGCTGTTTTCAGATGAATAGGCGGAGGCGGGGGATGAATCGTGGACGGCATGGGTAAGAAAAAGGCACGGAGACCGTGCCTTTATCGGTTAGATTTGGTATCGGGATTTATCACCGATGTCGTAATGCAAAGGCATGCGCCATTTTGAAAAGGCAGCAACCGCCAGCAAAATCGCACCCGTCATGCTGAAAGCGATACTGATTTGCTGTTGGTCGAACACATAGCAGAACCAGAAACCACCCAAAGCGACAGGGGTCACTAACAGAGCCTTTAACTGGAAGCAGAAGTACTCTTTGATTGTCAGTGCACTAAACGCAAACAGGGCCGCACCCATTGCTAGCGGAGACCATAAGCCCATCAATTGCCAGCAGGTAGCAAACAATGCGCTACCCAGAATTAGCCAGCGGAAGCGTTTGTCGTAGATATGTACCGTGGTGGTGGCGAGTAACGCTGCAATGACCAAGGCTGTTGTCGCGGCTTGGGTTTCCCATGCCAAAATTGAGAGGATACCAGCCGAGGCAGTAAGCGCAGAGCGATAGAGTAAGACTGTGAGTTTATCAAGGAAGTCCAATTCGCACTGAATGTGAGGATCGGCCATAGTTTTCTCCAAGTAGGTGACCATGATTGGCCTATTTTACGCTGTTTTCTTGTGACAATGAGCTGATAGTTATTGATCTATATAAAGGTTAGGGTTGAATGGGTTAAAAAGTGACGGCAAAATGTAGGTTGCCAAGCTATTTCAATGAGTCCGTAGTGTAAACATCTGTGGTATTTTTTGAACTGACTCGGGAATATAAAGGTAAGTTCAAACCTGTCTTGATTTCCAAGTATGGAGATCACTTGTGATACATGGTGTTATGAGTAAAAGTGGGGATGGACGAGAAGGTAAATCGTTTTTATTTGGCAGATTAACAATGAAAAAAATAGCCGTACTCGCTGTGGCTGCGGTCCTGGCTGGATGTGCTTCAGATGACCAGACTCAGCTATTGTCGTCTACATCAGAAATGACGTACAGTGATGAGCAACAAGAAGCAATTATTGGTTCGCAGGAAGCCGTTGATACAGATATCGTGCAGACAGCACCACCATCGACTGTTGTTGAAGAGGTTGTAACGGAAGAAGAGGTTATAACGCCTGTAGAAACCGTACCACAACAGCAGGCTGAAACGCACTCTGGTTATACTATTCAGGTACTTGCTTTAAGCCATAATAAAGGATTTGTTTCTTATATGAAGAATCTTCCTTTGGGGCAACCTGTATGGATGAATGAGAAGGATCTGAAGGGTGCGCCTTGGTATACCTTGCTATATGGTCAGTTCGCGACGAAAGACCAAGCGCGTAATGCATTAAAAGCCTTACCACAATCCGTTCGTGAAACGGGACCATTTATTCGCAGTTTAGAAGAGATCAGCTCATCTAACTCACCAACACTGACTCGCATGAATTAACTGTTCATTGTGAATAGGACAAGCACCGCTAAGGCGGTGCTTTTTTGTATTTGTCACAACGCATTTATCGTCATTGCTGTGTAATTAATTTCTATATTTCTGGAAATTTCAGTTCCAACCTTGATCATTTCAATAATTCTTGTAATATTGAACTTATGAACAGAGACCAAGCAACAGTAATATTCGATTCACTATCATCAGGCATACGTTTGGATGCATGGCGGTTATTGGTGAAGGCAGGAAAAACCGGTTTAGTCGCTGGGGAAATGGCGAAACAGATGGATGTTGCGCCTAACTCTTTGTCTTTTCATTTAAAAGCTATGCTTCATGCGGGATTAGTCTCGGTTGAACAGCAGGGGCGTTTTCAACGCTATCGGGCCAATATCCCGGTAATGATGGAACTGATAGGTTACCTAACTGAAGAGTGCTGTGGCGATGATACGTCAGAGCAATGCCATCCTAGCCATTTAAAAACCGATGCAGATCACTGCTGTGAAAAGTGACATCTAGCAAGAATACAGTGGCCTTGCCTGAATCTGGTTGACAGTAACAGGTTGTAGGTAAGAACTGCAGAAGATAAACAGGCGCTAAAACTTCGATAGTGCTTGTTGGCTTCTTGCACCCTAAAAATGAGAGAGGAGCCCAAAATATGGGTGTTTTTGAACGATTTTTGAGCGTATGGGTTGGTTTGGGAATGCTACTGGGTATAACCGGTGGGGTGATGTTCCCTGAGGTATTTTCATTTCTGGGTAGCTTGCAATATGCGCAGATCAACATGGTCATCGCGGTATTAATTTGGCTGATGATATATCCAATGATGATGCAGGTGGATTTTTCATCGATAAAGCAAATTCACCGGCGGCCTAAAGGGCTAGTTGTCACGATAGTGATTAACTGGTTGGTCAAACCATTCACTATGGCACTTTTGGCGGTGTTGTTCATGCGCTATATATTTGGCCCTTGGATAACCCCAGATCTCGGTGAGCAATATATTGCCGGGATGATTTTGCTAGGCGTTGCTCCTTGTACAGCGATGGTTTTTGTCTGGAGCCAGTTAACTAAAGGCGATGCCAACTATACCGTTGTTCAAGTTGCCCTGAATGACTTGATTATGGTCGTGGCGTTCGCTCCGATTGCTGCTTTCTTGCTTGGTGTTACGGATGTTACCGTGCCGTGGGATACCCTGTTGTTATCTGTCTCATTGTTCGTGGTGATCCCGTTAGTCGCCGGTGCTATGACGCGTCATTTTGTTTGTAATCAGCAGAAGTTGGGAACGCTATCAGCGAAATTGAAGCCTTTCTCAATTATTGGTCTGGTAGGGACGGTGATTTTATTATTTGGTTTTCAGGCTGAAACTATTATTGCTAACCCTGTAGATATTGTACTGATTGCTATTCCGCTTCTTATTCAAACGTACCTGATTTTTGCTGTAACCTATGTGTGGATGAAAAAGTGGAAGCAGCCGCATAAAGTGGCGGCACCCGGTGCGATGATTGGAGCATCTAATTTCTTTGAATTGGCAGTCGCCGTGGCGATCAGTCTGTTCGGTATACATTCTGGTGCAGCGTTGGCTACCGTGGTCGGGGTCTTGGTTGAAGTGCCGGTCATGTTATCTTTGGTTGCCTATGCCAATCGAACCCGAGATCAATTCGCTGTCGAAACGGCGTAGTTACTAACGGCGATTCTGGCAAATCATGTTAAAACCGTGAGCTATTGTCTCACGGTTTTTTACATTGATGGATATATAAACTAATCAGTGGCAAAAAGACGAAAGAAATCACTAATAAACTAGATATTAGATGCAAGCAACCCCAGTTTTTTATTACTATAGAGAAAATATTGATTTAGCTGGCTGCGGTAGTCAGTGAATAACAACAAGGGATGATAATGAGCTCAATCCACGTATTACTCCTGTGTGGCGGCGGTAGTGCTGAACACGAAGTATCATTGGTATCCGCCAACTAC
The DNA here is from genome assembly GCF_001029445.1 of Photobacterium aquae. Lineage (GTDB taxonomy): Bacteria > Pseudomonadota > Gammaproteobacteria > Enterobacterales > Vibrionaceae > Photobacterium > Photobacterium aquae. The sequence goes on along the minus strand of NZ_LDOT01000014.1, from coordinate 8,275 downwards.
ATCGAACAACAGCTTCAAGAGATTGAAGGTATCCACTATACCCGTATCGAAATGAACGATAAGGGATGGATGAACGCTGACGGTGAGTTGTGTCGATTGAATTTGGATCGCACCTTGGTACAGGGTACTAATAGCAGCATTGTTGATTACGTTATCCCATGTGTACACGGTTTCCCTGGCGAGACTGGTGATCTACAGTCGTTTTTGGATATGGCGGGTTTGCCATATTTAGGTTGTGGTGCTGAAGCCAGCACAAACTGCTTCAACAAAATCACCACTAAATTGTGGTTTGATGCGTTAGGTATTCCAAACACACCGTACGTATTCTTGAGCGAAAACAGTGCAGAGGCTCATCAGCAAGCTGAAGAAGCCTTTGATACTTGGGGCAAAGTGTTCGTGAAGGCAGCCTGCCAAGGCTCATCTGTAGGTTGTTACCGTGTCACAGAAAAGGCAGAGTTGGCAAAGGCTGTCGATGACGCATTTACATACTCAGACCAAGTGTTGATTGAGAAAGCGATCAAACCTCGCGAGCTTGAGATTGCGGCCTACCAGTACGGCGACGAATTGGTGATCACCAAGCCGGGTGAGGTATCTTGTCCAGAAGACAAGTTCTACAGCTATGAAGAAAAATACAGCGCGGCAAGTGCTTCTACAACTTCCGTTGAAGCTGGTAATCTGACAGCGGATGAGATTGAAGCAATGCGAACCTATGCTCGTAAAGCGTTTGTTCATATGAAGCTTAAGGATCTGTCTCGTATTGATTTCTTCATGAGTGAAGATGGTGAAATTTTGCTTAATGAAATCAATACCTTTCCTGGTATGACACCGATTTCAATGTTCCCTAAGATGCTGGCGCATCATGGCCATGATTTTAAGGCCTTCCTAGAGCAAGCCATTCGCTTGGGATGTAAAGCATAAAAATAGAAAAGCCGGGTGTGATACCCGGCTTTTTCATTTCTAGGTATACTCAATACGGCATAGAGCGATTAGACAGGCTAAAATGTTAACAGAACAGCAGAAACAGGCCCGCTTCAAACAATTGCAGGCTCGTAATTATAGAGCCAGTTTGAAACTTGAAGGCATAGAGATTATGGCAGAGCAGGCGACTGTCAAAGGCGATACTGAAGCTGAACAGATAGCCAATCTGAAGAAGCAATATGAGCGATAAGTACGGCGTTGAACACGATCCCGATTGTTATCCGGGATCTACGGTACTCAAAAATCTGCTTGCTATTCATGACGAGCAGGAGCTCGAACGGGCTGAGCGAGACTTTACCCGAGTACGAGCAGAACACTTCGTACCGGATTTTGATCGGTTTAGCCTCGATTACCTCAAACAAATTCATTACACACTTTTTCAAGACCTCTACGCTTGGGCCGGGAAAATCAGGCAGGTTGATATTACCAAAGGGGAGACAAGGTTCTGCCATTGGGTGAATATAGAAAAAGAAACCGATAAATTACTGACGGCACTGGCTAATGAAGATTACCTGCAAGGTTTATCGCTGAGTTCATTCATAGAACGTATTGCTCATTATTACTGTGAACTGAATGTCGTTCATCCATTTCGAGAGGGAAATGGAAGAGTACAGCGGATCTTTTTTGAAATATTAGCGATTAATGCCGGCTATGAAGTCTGCTGGGAAAATATCCAACTAGATGAATGGGTTAACGCCAATCAAAAAGGGTATTTTGGGGATTTATCACCTTTGATTGAATTGTTTGAGCGGATTACCCAACCTATAGATGAGTCGGGATTTACCCATGATCATTGGGGGGATTCACCGCAGTAATTATCAATGAAGAAATAGAAAACAATAGTCATATTATCCTAGTGCACTATAACTTTATATTTAGTATTAAAACAAACAATCATCGCACCTTACAAAATTAGCGCTCCCAAGGTTTGTCTTTCACGTACTTCTTAATTTCCTGATCGTGCTTATCCGATTTACCTATGTACTGAGCCGGCATAGCAGGGCTCTTCCATCGTCCTTGCTCTTGAATATCAGATAAAGATAACCCGGCATCGGCCAAATCTTTTGATGCTCCCACTCGTGGTGATTGACCTGAGAATAGTTCATTATCTGATAAGCCAAGCTCACTGCTGGCTCTACGAAAAACACGGTAAATAGAAGAGTGATCCATCGCCTTGTCCCCAACATTACCGTGACGGTCAATTCGACGAAATACAACATCATCAAAAATGGCACCGATAACAAGCCACCGTTGTAGGGCCTTTGACGACACGTTGCTAAGTGCAATTGTATGATTGCCTACACTAATATCAATAAGCCCATCATCATGTATGAAAAGATCATCGACACACAGTGCTGCTAATTCGCTACGCTTGAGCATACCTTCAAACATGACTGCCCAAATCGCACAGTCACGAACATCCTTAGCTTTCGTCGCAACATCATAAACACTCAGTAATTGCTGTAGGTGTTCATCGCGGAACGCAGCGGCATTTTGTTGATCGCTATGTTTATCTGTTTGTTGCTTTCGCATTGCCAACCGTATCTCTGACTTCGCGCAAGGGTCGGGCAGGGAATGGCACCTGTGAACCAGTGAAATGGTTACCACGTAACGCTTTAGGCTTGCTAGCTTCCGCGAATCAGCCATTTTCTCAATAAAGCGATGCACAGTATCTGCTGTTGCAGGCAGTACAGACACATGTTGTTCTATGCAAAATTGCAGGAAATTGTTCCAATCATTAGTAAATGACACTAATGTATTTTTTGCATACTGACCCCGGGTGAGCACATTCATCGTTTCAGCATTTTCTAATCGCCGCTGAAATTGCTCTTGGCTTTGAGCACTTAATATAGGATCAGAGATAGGGCTGATTTGTTTCGCCATTCGCGAACCTCAGAGAAATGTTTGTTTTCTTAATTATATCATGCACATCAACTCAATAGTCTAGGTCGATGTAATGCAAGCGATTTTATAGGGTGGGAGAGAGAGCCAACCAAGTAAGCAGCCATCATCAAATAACATAAAAAAACGCCCAATAGGGGCGTTTTTCATAAATGCATATCAGCAACTTCACGTTCACACATCTAGAGATACAATAGACGAGTTAATCTTCATCATCTGACTTTTCAACGTCAACAATATAGTCACCCATCAGCCAGTTGCGGCCAATCAGCAATTTATAATCGAGTTTACTACGATCTCTTAGGTTTACATTAACCCGCTTATGCTGGCCATTCCAGCCAAGATCCATTTTCACCGCATAACGGCGCTCAACCCCCTGAGCATTGCGAATTTTGCTTACTTTAACAATTTTCCCTTTATAACGCGCTTCTTCGCCTTTTTCGTTTACTGACGTAAACTCAACAGTATGACCAAGATGATCTCTCATGTTTTCACTGTCACTTTCATCACCGATCACTTTGATATCTTTAGCATTGATCGATGTTGTAGCTGCACCAGTATCAATACGCGCTAGATAATCCAGTCCGAGTTCATGAACTTTGATGGTTTCAACTTGCCCGACGATGGATTTCTCAGCGTGTTGCTTATTGCTGTCGTTGTCAGCATAAGACAGTGGACTACCAACCAAGGAAGCCAATAACAAAGCAGGGAAAATAAATTTCTTCACGAAAACTCCTGAGGTAGCTTTTTATAACGATGAGTATTGTGTCAAATTAGACATGAACAATCGATGAATAAGATAAATTTTAGTTAATATTGAGCAAATTACGAATAGCTTCACAGCTAATCGTTGGCGTTGTAAACAGATAAGTCTGGAATCCAAGGTGTTTCGCGGCAGTTATGTTTGCAGGGCTATCATCGATAAACAGAGATTCTTCAGGATTCAACATAAAACGCTCAGCCAGACGTTTGAAAATTTCAGGCTCGGGTTTTAGCAAGAGTTCCTTTCCAGATACCAAGCCGCCATCGAACCAGACATAGAAGCTATGCTGTTCATTCAGTTTTTCAAAGAAGGCACTGCTCATATTGGTAAGGAAATATGTACCAAAACCTAACGCAATAACTTGATCTACAAGCGTTTCGGTTTCAGGAATAATCGTTAATGTAGACTGAATATGTTCAATAAAATCACCGATCCTCGCTTCAGACATTCCAGTTCGTAGCGCAAAGCGAGGGATAACTTCAGCCATTAACATCGTACCGCGATCCAGGGCGAGCCAGTCGGGGTGATGAATGACATAGTTAAGCAGTATTTGCCGCTCATTGGTGTCTTCGGTGAATGATTCTACGATTTTGCTAGGATTCCAGTGCAAAAGTACCGCGCCAAAATCGAAAATGACGTTTCTTATCATAACTGTTTCCGTTTCAGTACCTATTATTGATAATATTGGGGTATGGGTAATACGCAAATGAGAACCTTGAAGTTATTACCTTGCTCACAAATCAAAGAAAACCAACGAGATTTTATCGATGAACGACAACAGCCGCTTAGTATTCTCAACGGAGACTGGACGCATTAAAGAAGAGAAGCCAGCACCAAAGCGCCCGCAAGGTGATGGTATCGTCCGCGTGCAACGCCAAACTAAAGGTCGTAAAGGCAAAGGCGTCTGCATTGTTACGGGCCTAGACATGGAAGACACAGAACTAAAATTGTTGGCGGCAGAGCTTAAAAAAGTTTGCGGCTGTGGCGGTTCTGTCAAAGATGGCACTATCGAGATTCAAGGCGACAAGCGTGATGTCATCAAAGCTGCACTAGAGAAAAAAGGCCACACAGTAAAATTGGCCGGCGGCTGAGTCAAAACCTGTTATTAACGATAGCCAATAGAAACCCCAGGCAAAAGCTTGGGGTTTTTCTTAAGATAATTTGAAGATTCGAAAAACTGACAATGCCTGCGAAGTCAGATTTACTAAACTGCTAATTATCTACTTTATGGTAAATACGCATTATGGTTAAATTGGATAGCGTTGATACGTGTTCATAATCCCAATGCAAACAAGGGTAGTGACTTATAAACCAATAAGATAGAAACCATAGATTAGATATTACCTCCGCAAATCCTATTTAACATAAGGTACATAATGCGCACTAAGGGGTCGGAATTTGGGGTAAAAGCGGCTGGCTGGGTCACGCGGGAAACTTAATCGTTTTTTACGATAAAAAGCTCTGGAAACAGTCCGTTAAGGTTAGCAACTTGGGTTTTCATGGGGTTCGCATCTGTTGTACACATAATCACGTCCATTTGGCAATTTATGAGCGTGAGACATGCCAAACGTGCTCAATCGTTATCATCAATTGTTCTATGGAGCATCAATCGAAAAAACCATTAACACCGTGATGAAAAATGTGAGGTCTATCATGCTGCATTTACCGTTTGTTAGAATGTTCTGGCGCCAATTCGAGTCTATTTCCGAAGGCGCGGCTTGGTTCAACGTGAAAGATATCACCGTCAAACGCTGGCTAACCGGCCAAATCAATGTCAACCCGATGGCCGAGAAACTGCTTATCATCCGTGCCCGTGGCTATTTCCCCGACGATACCCGCTGGCAAGGCTTTCGGGTCTGCGAACGCCGCTGCATCATCATCACCCCGGAGAATCGCGTTTTCAGTCCCAAGGAATTGGACGGCTGGGTGCTGCGCAACGACGAGTACCATGCCCTGAAACGCCTCTACGAACTGGATTATATCCCAGTACGCAGCAATGTGGTTACACCGCTGCCGTTCCGTGGCGGCCGCCGCATCAATGCGCCATTGCACGAAACGATCAGCAAGGAGAAGAAAAAAGCCTACCGCAAATACCAAGAGAAAGTCGCCAAACGTCGAAATGCCACCTAGTATCCCTCGCCTTTGGACACAAAAAAGCCCGCAAATGCGGGCTTTTTATTTACTCAGAAGGCCTTGCATCTATCATAAATAATGTTTTTGACAAAGAAGCTCTAAGATCTTTCAAGATATTGGTAACACGATTAAATTCTTTATCTGAATAAAAAACTATCGCAAAAATTGATTTATCATTATCATCTAGACCTTCTTCTTCCTTCAGTTTTTTTCCAATGCTTTGTTTTAGGACCGGATTACTTGCCAACTTAAATGATAGCCTATCGCTTAAATTTAGCTGATATTTATGCTTAACTTGAGCTAAAAATACTAATTTTATAAGTAATCTCAACTCAGCTTCTTTCGTAATCTTTGACTGATTAGTAAAAACAAGTTTGTATCCACCACGAGATTCAATGACATCCTTAAACAATTGCGCTTTCATATAAAGCTCATCAAATGTTTCATTCGACATGTCATAAAATTCTGTTTTTGAAAGTTGGCTATAGATTTCTCTTAAATTTTCTATGTATAGTTTTTCAATATCGGCTACTTTGACATCACTTGTAAGCCTTGCCTCTTTATATCCATCTTCTTTAGATTTAATAAAATAATCTATATATTCTGGATATTTTGAAATTGTCGATTTGATTGCTTCTTTATAATCACTATTTTTGTAATCCTCTGGTAAGCATTTCGACAAATAATCGTTAATTTTTTCTCTGAGTTCATGATTGGGCATTGCATCTACAATACCATCAAATCTGCTTAGCAAATCAGCCTTATTAATCCACGTTTTATCCTTAGTCAGGATACTTTTTGGTGTCAATAAGACAAAATCATCATTATATGTTGGAAGAATGTACTCCTTTGGCATCCACTTCTTCTTGTCATAATCAAAATAGACCTTCTTAACCATATGAGCTGATAGGTATTTCTTATCTATATTTTCAGCGGAAAATTTTTGCGTGTACTCTAACAAAAATTGTTTAATCAGATTAGTAGTAAAATCGCTGATTGTATCTTTACCAACACCATCTTTAATTAAGCATAATTTCTCTAGGTGGCTTTCTTTTGTTACCGTTTCGTCACCAAAATCCATAAATATAGTATTAAGATTGTTGTTTAATGAGTCAGCAAAATCTTTACCTAAGCCATGCCCTCCACAGCCGACTTCACTATATCCAAACCAATTCTGTCTTACTTCTGGGAACATAAACCATGCTTGAAGTTCTGCACTATTGATGTCCTTTTCATTCGCCTGTTCTTTTAGAAATGCAACATAATTAATAACTTCATTATGAAGATTTCTCAGTTCATCATCATCATTAATGTAGAGCAAAAATGGATCAATAAAGAGAGGAAGGTCGTTAAGGAGAGATGGATTAAATGCACCATAAGCATCAATTAACGCTTCATCAACATCAAAAAAATCAGAAAAATAAACTTTCATTATACCTCACCAAAGAAAGCTGCTTTTTACGCATGTGATACGTTTTGCACATTATCACATGCGCATAAAAAGTAACTTAAAATGATGAGATATAATGATCCTTTTTTCTATTTTGTGCTTTTGATCAATAAATCACAAAACTAATTTAATGGCTGTATATATTTTACTTTTCAAGTTTACTCAACCGAGAATCATGCGACTCGATGATCTTCTTAATCCATGCGATATCGGTCTTCATGGCAATCCCGGTGCCGAACGCCGAGCAAAAGCCCGTGGCGGCGGCAACCAGTACGGTTTGGTAAATGTCCACACAAGTCCCCTAGTCTTTTTCTTTGCGCAACGTGTCAAACACGCCGATGATCGCGGCGGCCACTGCCGGAATGGCTCCGCCAATTTGGGCACCGGATTCGCCAACGGTCACGGTGACCAGCTCGCTATTGCCAGTAAAAACGCCAGCGATAACGCTGCCCAATAAGATCAGGCCTGTTTTGGTGCTCGATTCCTTGAAATTAATCATAACCATCCTTTTTTACGCAGGTATTTGAGTGTATAGGCACCGATTACGATGCCCGTGACGCTGATTGCTACCGTAGTGACGGCTTTTTTGGTTGTCATGCCAGTGCGACTCCTTCCATGATTTCGTTGAAGGCGTATTTCTTGCCAACTTCCATCCGTGCCATTGCCTTGATGATCTTGGCGGCCACGGTATCGTTGCGAACATCGACCATCTCGTGTTTGTCGTACCCTGACCAACGGCTCACCATATCGGCATAATGGTCGCTGTTGTTTTCATGGCTGGGTGCAAACGTGTGCACGATGCTGTGAATGGTGTTGATCCCGCGTTTTTGGTAGCTGCGAAGGATCCTGGCACCGGCACGAAAGCCCCATTTGTCATCTTCGAAGATGGAAAAACGGCCATCGCTGCCCACTTGGCCGCGCCAGTTGTTGCGGGTGCTGAACTCAATATTTAGTGGGTTGTTGTTGCGGATACCCCGCGGTTGTCCGGTTGTCATATTGTCGGTCGTCCCTGTTAAGTCTTCCCAGTTCACCACCGCGCCCGGCTTATC